>JAFRSD010000005.1 GCA_017427775.1 Lachnospiraceae bacterium
CATTTTGGGTAAACCTCCTTCGGTTATAATAGTGCGGTTGGCGAACCAGCACCATTATACCTCAGGAGGTTTTTTTCTTGAAGCTAAAGCTCACTGGGAACACACCTGCATAGCAGGTGGTTTTTTTGTATCGTCATACAAGAAAAGCGGGAGCAGGGTTACTGCCCCCGCCTGAGGGACTCCGCACTGCGGCGGAATCCCGGAAAATACTGAACTCAGACGTATTTTATTCGTCCTTCTCTTCATCGGAGTCCTCGAACTCGTCATCGAATTCGAACTCCTCATCCGCAAATTCAGACTCGTAGAAATCGGACTCATCAAATACTTCGGTGAAGTCATCCGCGAAGTCTGCGTCATCAACGCGATCTGCGGTGTCGTCCGCAATCACTTCGGTCTCTTCATTCAGACCGTTGCGGAACTCATCCTCAAAGCCTTCGATGTTGTCTAAGATCTCATTATCCGTATCAAGACGGATGTTGCGGTACTTCTTCATACCGGTTCCGGCAGGAATCAGTTTACCGAGGATAACATTTTCCTTCAGACCGATCAACGGATCGATACGTCCGCGGATAGCGGCGTCGGTAAGAACCTTGGTCGTCTCCTGGAAGGATGCAGCCGACAGGAAGGAGTTGGTAGCAAGGGATGCCTTGGTGATACCGAGCATAACCTGCTTGCCTTCCGCGGGCTTCTTGCCTTCCGCAACAAGCTTCTCATTAACCTCTTCAAAATCAAGTGCGTCAACACTCGTGCCGGGCAGGAATTCGGAATCACCCTTCTCCTCAACACGAACCTTCTTCAGCATCTGACGAACGATTACTTCGATATGCTTGTCGTTGATTTCTACACCCTGCAGACGATATACACGCTGAACTTCCTTGGTCATGTAATCCTGTACGTCGCGTACGCCCTTGATCTTCAAAAGATCATGCGGGTTAACGGAACCCTGGGTAAGAGCGTCACCGGCTTCGATCATCTGACCTTCGGTAACCTTCAGTACCGAACCGTAAGGGATCAGGTATGTTCTTGCCTCACCGGTCTCCTGGTTGGTAACGGTAACTTCACGCTTCTTCTTGGTATCGCTGATGGTAGCGCGGCCTGCGAACTCGGAGATGATGGCAAGACCCTTCGGCTTACGAGCCTCGAAAAGCTCTTCTACACGAGGAAGACCTTGTGTGATATCATCACCGGCAACACCACCGGTATGGAATGTTCTCATGGTAAGCTGTGTACCGGGCTCACCGATGGACTGTGCAGCGATGATACCGATTGCCTCGCCGACCTGAACTGCCTCACCGGTAGCCATGTTCGCGCCGTAGCACTTGGAGCATACGCCGAAGTGGGACTTACAGGTAAGAACGGTACGGATCTTAATCTTGGCATCGGGTCTCGGACGCATCTCCTGCTTGTCCTCATCCCAGTAGGTAAATGCCTTCGTAGCCATAATGCGAGCTGCACGCTTGGGAGTGATCATATGATTCTTCTTAACGATCAGATCGCCGTTGTCATCATAGTAATCCTCGGCTGCGGTGCGGCCTGTGATACGGTCCTTCAGGCTCTCGATCTCTTCCTTGCCGTTCATGAAGGCGCTGATCTCCATTCCGGGGATCTCCGCTCTGCCTTCCGCACAGTCTGTCTCACGAACGATCAGATCCTGGGAAACGTCTACAAGACGACGGGTCAGATAACCGGAGTCAGCCGTACGAAGTGCGGTATCGGAAAGACCTTTACGCGCACCGTGTGCGGAAATGAAGTACTGCAGTACGTCAAGACCTTCACGGAAGTTAGCTTTAATCGGGAGTTCGATGGTCTTACCGGAGGTATCGGCCATGAGACCACGCATACCGGCAAGCTGTTTGATCTGCTTATCGGAACCACGGGCACCGGAATCGGCCATCATCTTAATGTTGTTGTAACGGTCAAGGCCGGAAAGGAGCTTCTTGGTAAGTTCCGCATCTGCTTCCTTCCAGGTCTCGATAACTGCACGGTAACGCTCGTCGTCGGTCATAAAACCGGAACGATAGTAGTCGGCGATCTGGTCAACCGTTTCCTCGGCCTTCGCGATGATCTCCTTCTTCTCGGCAGGTACGGTCATATCTGCGATGGATACGGTCATGGCAGCTCTGGTGGAATACTTGTAACCGAGAGCCTTGATGGCATCCAGCGTCTCCGCGGTCTTGGTCGCGCCGTGCGTATTGATGCAGCGTTCCAGAATCTGCTTCAGTTCCTTCTTCTTAACGAGGAAGTCTACCTCGAGCTTCAGAAGGTTCTCCGGATTGCTTCTGTCAACATATCCGAGATCCTGGCTGATGATTTCGTTGAAAATGAACCGGCCGAGCGTGGACTCGATCGTACGATATACGACACGTCCTTCCTCGTCTACCGTGCTGCGGCGAACCTTGATCTTAGCCTGCAGCGTGATGTCACGGTTCTCATATGCGAGAATAGCTTCGTTCTCACTCTTGAAGAACTTGCCCTCGCCCTTGTCACCCGGCTTCTCCATCGTCAGATAGTAAATACCGAGAACCATATCCTGGGAAGGAACGGCTACCGGACCACCGTCTGAAGGCTTCAGAAGGTTGTTCGGGGAAAGCAGGAGGAAACGGCACTCTGCCTGCGCCTCAACGGAAAGAGGCAAATGTACAGCCATCTGGTCACCGTCGAAGTCCGCGTTAAATGCGGTACATACGAGCGGATGAAGCTTGATTGCCTTACCTTCGACAAGGATCGGCTCAAATGCCTGAATACCGAGACGGTGCAGTGTTGGTGCACGGTTCAGCATAACCGGATGCTCGCGGATAACGTCCTCGAGAACATCCCATACCTCATCCTGAAGACGCTCAACCATCTTCTTGGCGGACTTGATATTCTGGGCAATTCCTCTTGCGGCAAGCTCCTTCATAACGAAGGGCTTGAAGAGCTCAATTGCCATCTCCTTCGGGAGACCGCACTGATAAATCTTAAGTTCGGGACCTACTACGATAACGGAACGGCCGGAGTAGTCGACACGCTTACCGAGAAGGTTCTGACGGAAACGACCCTGCTTACCCTTTAACATATCGGAAAGGGACTTCAGAGCACGGTTGCCGGGGCCGGTAACCGGTCTGCCGCGGCGTCCGTTATCATTCAGCGCGTCAACCGCTTCCTGAAGCATTCTCTTCTCGTTGCGGACGATGATGTCGGCCGCGCCGAGTTCAAGGAGTCTCTTCAGACGGTTGTTACGGTTGATGATACGGCGATACAGGTCATTCAGGTCGGACGTTGCGAAACGGCCGCCGTCGAGCTGTACCATAGGACGAAGATCCGGCGGGATAACCGGGATGCAGGTGAGGATCATCCACTCCGGACGGTTTCCGGACTCGCGGAATGCTTCCACAACCTCAAGACGCTTAACGATTCTTGCGCGCTTCTGGCCGTTGCTCTCAAGAAGCTCGTTCTTCAGCGCCTCGGACTCCTTGTCGAGATCGATCGCCTTCAAAAGTTCCATGACTGCCTCAGCACCCATGCCTACACGGAAAGCGTCCTCGCCCCACTCGTCTACCGCATTGCGGTATTCCTGATCGGTAAGAACATCCTTAACGTTCAGCGTGGTATTACCGGCATCAAGAACGATATAGCTTGCAAAATACAATACTTTCTCGAGTACTCTCGGAGAAAGGTCAAGGAGAAGTCCCATACGGCTCGGGATTCCCTTGAAGTACCAGATATGGGAAACGGGAGCGGCAAGCTCGATATAACCCATACGCTCTCTACGAACGCTGGCCTTCGTAACTTCTACGCCGCAACGGTCACAGACAAATCCCTTATAACGGATCTTTTTGTATTTGCCGCAATGACACTCCCAGTCCTTGGTAGGTCCGAAAATCTTCTCACAGAACAATCCGTCGCGCTCGGGCTTCAGCGTTCTGTAGTTGATGGTTTCGGGTTTCTTTACTTCATAATCGGTTACATCGCCCTTACGGCCTGCACGCGCCCACTCTTTGATCTTCTCGGGAGAGGCAAGGCCGATCTTAATGGCGTCATATGTAATCTCTTTTACTTCTTCGTTATCGAAATCATTTGGCATCATGCTGTTGATTTGCTCCTTCCTAATATTCGTTCACGGATGTTGTTAGAAATCTTCGCTTTCCGACAGATCATCGCCGCTGCCGTAACTGAACGTTCCGGTAGACGCGTCCGGAGTAACCTCCAGATATCCGTCTGCAAAATCATCCGTGTTCCTAGGAACATTGTCGCCTTCAATCAGGCTTCTGAGGCTGCGGTCACCGGTATCGATGTCCTCTGCCATAACAACCTCATTGCCATCCTCATCGAGAACCGTAACATCCAGCGCAAGAGACTGGAGTTCCTTCAGCAATACCTTGAAGGACTCAGGGATACCGCATTCGGAAATATTATCGCCCTTGATGATCGCTTCGTAGGTCTTCACACGACCGGTTACATCATCGGACTTAACGGTCAGGATCTCCTGCAGGATGTGAGCAGCGCCGTAAGCTTCCAGCGCCCAAACTTCCATCTCACCGAAACGCTGTCCGCCGAACTGGGCTTTACCGCCGAGAGGCTGCTGCGTAACGAGGGAGTAAGGACCGGTGGAACGGGCATGGATCTTATCGTCAACCAGGTGATGCAGCTTCAAATAATGCATGAAGCCGACGGTTACTTCGCCGTCGAAAGGCTCACCGGAACGACCGTCACGGAGCTGAACCTTTCCGTCGGGCTTGATCGGAACACCCTTCCACTCTTCTCTGTTCTCCTGATGGGTAAGGAGATATTCCATAACCTCAGGAAGAAGAATATTCTTATATTTCGCCTTGAATTCCTCAAGATCCATGTTGACATAGTCGTTGGCAAGTTCCAGCGTCTCCATAATGTCAACTTCGTTCGCACCGTCAAATACAGGGGTGGAAACCTTGAATCCGAGTACTGCGGAAGCAAGACTCAGGTGAATCTCCAATACCTGACCGATGTTCATTCGGGAAGGTACGCCGAGCGGGTTCAATACGATGTCAAGCGGACGACCGTTCGGAAGGAACGGCATATCCTCAACCGGAAGCACGCGGGAAACAACACCCTTATTACCGTGACGGCCGGCCATCTTATCACCAACCTGGATCTTACGCTTCTGCGCGATATAAACGCGAACGCTCTCATTTACTCCCGGAGGAAGCTCATCGCCGTTCTCACGGGTAAATACTTTCGCGTCAACAATGATACCGAACTCACCGTGCGGAACACGAAGAGACGTATCACGAACTTCGCGTGCCTTCTCACCGAAGATGGCATGGAGCAAACGCTCCTCGGCCGTCAGCTCGGTCTCGCCCTTAGGCGTTACCTTACCGGCAAGAATATCACCGGCACGAACCTCTGCACCGATGCGGATGATACCTCTCTCATCGAGATCCTTCAGCGCATCCTCGCCGACACCGGGAACATCACGGGTGATCTCCTCGGGTCCGAGCTTTGTGTCACGAGCCTCTGCCTCATATTCTTCGATATGAATGGAGGTATATACATCATCCCGTACCAGTCTCTCACTGAGCAGTACGGCATCCTCGTAGTTGTATCCTTCCCAGGTCATGAAACCGATCAGCGGGTTCTTACCGAGAGCAAGCTCACCGCCGGAAGTGGAAGGACCGTCTGCGATAACCTGGCCTGCCTTAACCGTCTCGCCCTTCTTAACGATAGGTCTCTGGTTAATGCTGGTACCCTGGTTGCTTCTCGCAAACTTCTGGAGTCTGTACTCATCGCGGGTTCCGTCCTCGGTACGGATCACAATCCGGTTCGCCTCGGAACGCTCAACCACGCCTGCCTGCTTGGCAAGTACGCACACGCCGGAGTCTACCGCAACCTTCTCCTCCATACCGGTACCTACAACAGGTGAATCGGTGAAGAGAAGCGGTACAGCCTGACGCTGCATGTTGGAACCCATGAGGGCACGGTTCGCGTCATCGTTCTGCAGGAACGGGATCATCGCCGTTGCAACGGAAAATACCATCTTAGGCGATACGTCCATCAGATCGATCTTGCGCTTTTCGAACAGGGAAGTCTCCGTACGGTAACGTCCGGAAACATTGTTGTTTACGAAATGTCCTTCTGCGTCGAGGGGTTCGTTAGCCTGAGCAACAATATAACGGTCTTCCTCGTCTGCGGTAAGATATACGACATCGTCGGTTACTACCGGATTCTCGGGATCGTCATGGTTAACCTTGCGGTAAGGAGCCTCAACGAAGCCGTACTCGTTGATTCTTGCATAAGAAGCAAGAGAGTTGATCAAACCGATGTTAGGACCTTCGGGGGTCTCAATCGGGCACATACGGCCGTAGTGCGTATAATGAACGTCTCGAACTTCGAAACCCGCACGGTCACGGGAAAGACCGCCGGGGCCGAGTGCGGAAAGACGTCTCTTATGAGTCAGTTCGCCGAGCGGGTTGTGCTGGTCCATGAACTGGGACAGCTGGGAACTTCCGAAGAATTCCTTAACCGCTGCGGTTACGGGCTTGATATTGATGAGCGACTGCGGCGTGATCGTGTCGGGATCCTGGGTGGTCATACGCTCACGTACGACACGCTCCATTCTGGACATACCGATACGGTACTGGTTCTGAAGCAGTTCGCCTACGGCACGGATACGACGGTTTCCGAGATGGTCGATATCGTCCTCGTTGCCGATGCCGTGCTCAAGATGCATGTTATAGTTGATCGAAGCAAAGATATCCTCACGGGTAATGTGCTTCGGAATCAGGTCGAGAATGTTCTTGTGGATCTCCTCGCAGATTGCTTCCGCATCGGAGTTCTCATCGAGAATCTTCTTCAGTACCGGATAGTATACAAGCTCCGTGATACCGAGCTTCTCCTTTGCCTCAGGCGCATAGCACGCAAGGTCAACCATCATGTTGGAAAGAATCTTAACGTTGTGCTCCTCGCCCTGCAGCCATACAAAAGGAATGGCAAGGTTCTGGATCTGCTCTGCCAAAGCTTCGGTAGCAACCGTACCGGCCTCGGCAATCACCTCACCGGTCGTCGTATCGATAACATCCTCGGCAAACTTGTGTCCGGCAATACGGTTCTTGAGCATCAGCTTCTTGTTGAACTTATAACGGCCGACGCGCGCAAGATCGTATCTTCTCGGGTCAAATAACATTCCATGGATCAAAGTCTCCGCGTTCTCAAGTGACGGGGGTTCACCGGGACGCAGTTTCTTATACAGTTCCAGAAGACCGCTCTTATAGTCGTCGGTCGTATCCTTCTGGAAGCTGGCTTCCATCTTCTTCTCTTCGCCGAACAGTTCACGGATCTCTTCGTTGGTGCCTACGCCGAGCGCACGAACGAGAACGGAGATCGGAACCTTACGGTTTCTATCTACACGAACATAAAAAACGTCGTTGGAATCGGTTTCATATTCAAGCCATGCACCGCGGTTCGGGATAACGGTACAAGCATATAAAGTCTTTCCGAGCTTATCTCTCGTGATTGCATAATAGATACCAGGAGAACGAACCAGCTGGCTAACGATTACACGCTCGGCACCGTTGATGACAAATGTGCCGGTCTCCGTCATGAGCGGGAAATCTCCCATGAAGATCGTGTGCTCGTTGATCTCGTCCGTCTCGGTATTATGAAGGCGTACCTTCACTTTCATCGGTGCGGCATACGTAGCATCTCTTTCCTTGCACTCGTCAATCGTGTACTTCACCTCGTCTTCGCAAAGCTGATAGTCCACAAATTCCAGGCTAAGGTGTCCGCTGTAGTCATCGATCGGAGAAATATCCTCAAATACCTCGTGCAGTCCTTTCTTCAGAAACCAGTTATAGGAATCTTTCTGGACCTCAATCAGGTTCGGCATCTCAAGGATTTCCTTCTGTCTCGAATAACTCATTCGAATGCCCTTACCGACTTTAACCGGACAAATTCTGTTTTTATCCATTGACGTTTTCACCCCTTGAATAGATTTCCTACCGCGCGTTATATACATAAAGAATCAATTCCACCGCATCCGCCCCTTTTTGAGGCCGGAATGAGGGTCTGAAAAGCAGTTGCTTTTACGCTTTTCATGTGGTATAATTGACATGATTAGGCATATAACACCACAATAGTGCATTTTTCATAGTATCACAACTCTTTCTGATTGTCAATCTTGGATTTTCACCAAATGCACACGTGTTTTTGCCCTATTTTTCTCACATTTTACGATTTTTTTACATGACAGGTACAAGAAACGGCTGCTGCACCTTTCGGCGCAACAGCCGTACTTTTTATCTTATCGGTTTTTCAGGCTTCCGGTCAGAAATCAATCGGCGTGTCTTCCTCGTCCGGTTCGTCCTCGTAACCCGAAACGATCAGGTCCGCCAGACTGTAAGCAGCCGCTGCTGCATTGTCCTGCGGCGCGGGATTCTCTGCTTCCTTTCTGAGATTCATCAGATGCTCGTCGATGTCGAAGGTTTCCTCATTGGTTCCGCTCGGCTCATCATGACCGAAAAACTCTTCCTCATCCTCATCCACGTCGTAGTCTTCCGAGTGAATGTTAATCTTGAGATCATCCTCGGCAGGCTCTTCCGAAACTTCCTCCTCGATCGTATCTAACGAGATCGGTTCCTCGGCATCCATCTTTACGGATTCGTAATCTGCCGCTGTCGGCGCATCCGCGTAAAGCGGAGACTGCTTTCTATGCGGATAATCATCCGTTCTGTCATCGAACAGGCTGTTAAACAGGAAGTCTTCCGCATCAGGCGTCTGCTGCGGTGCTCCCTCGGAAAGAATATCCTCTAAGGACAGACCTCCGTCAGCCGTCTCCTCCGCCGGTGCTTCCTCTGCGGTTTCGGCTTCTTCAGAATCGGCCTCTTCGGGAACCGTCATCACATACTCGTCAAGCGGCGCTTCCACAAAGGATCCGAACTTGTCCGCGTTTCCCTCACCGCGGAACATATCGTCTTCAGCCGGTTCTGCGGCCTTCGCCTCCGGAGCAAAACTCCAATTGGAGAGAAGCTCGTCCACGTTATTGGCGGGAGCGTCTTCGGATTCCGCCAAATCTTCCGGTTCTTCGGGTTCCTCAGGCTGCTCGGGTTCCTCCATATCTTCGGTTAATTCGGGTTCTTCAGCCTCCTCCGGCTCTTCGTTATCCGCAAAATCTGCCGCTTCTTCACTATCCTCGGGAAGCGCAGGCTCTTCGTCACCGAAATCGATATCGATCAGATGAGAGGTTTCCCCGGGCTCAACGGGTTCCTCAGGTAATATAGGCTCTTCGGGCTCCTCGGGAAGTTCAGGTTCTTCAGGTAACTCGGGTTCCTCGGACTCTTCTTCCTCAGGTAACGAGGGCTCTTCCTCGTCTTCCGGTAATTCCGGTTCGTCAATCTCTATGGATACCGGTGCGCCGGTGTCCTCTTCGTCAAATCCTTCAATCGGAATCTCAGGTTCTGCTGCTTCCGCGAAGTCTTCCTTCTCAATCTCGACAGAATCAAAGGCGGGTTTCTCAGGTTCCGTCTCACCAAATGCTACCGAAAGAGAATCCGCTTCGGCTGCCTCCGGTTCATCGCCGAAATCGATCTTAATCTCGACGGACTCATCGGATTTCACAGGTTCTTCAGGCTCAGCTTCCTTCTCGGGTTCCTTCTCCGCTTTTCTGAAAGGATTGAACAGGAACGCGAACGGAGTGGCACGCTTCGTCTCTTCCTTCGCTTCGTCAGCTTCCGCAGCCTTTTCTATCTCTTCCTCGTCGTCCTCATCTTCAGACTCGTCGTCATCCTCGTCTTCGTCAGATTCATCATCGACATCTTCTTCCTCTTCGATATCGTCGTCATCTTCATCTGACTCGTCTTCTATATCTTCTTCCTCAGACTCATCTTCTTCGGATTCGTCATCCTCGAGGTCATCTTCTTCGTCGGACTCATCGTCATCGTCTTCATCGTCGAGATCATCGTCATCCTCCTCAGACTCGTCGTCTAAATCGTCGTCAATGTCCTCCTCATCTTCGTCAGACTCTTCATCATCAAGATCATCGTCATCTTCATCCTCTTCGGAATCTTCTTCCTCATCGGATTCGGACTTCGTCTCAGGCTCCTCCAAGAACGAGATCACGGTAATTCCCTCTTCGGGCTCCTCTTCAATCTCGATCGCAACGCCCTTATCGAGATCCGAGGACTCTTCCTCCGGCTCGTCTGCGGAAGCCTCCTCGGTTTCTTCGGCACTCTCATCGGAAGCCTCTTCGCTTAACGCCTTCTCCGCTTCCGCCATGATCTCGTTGAAACTGCGCTCAATCTCCGCGGCAGTCTCCTCGACAGACTTCTTCAGGTCGGCAATGGGCTCCTCAAGGCCGCTTGTGAAGGATTTAACAGCCTCCTCAACGGAATTTCCGACTTCCTTGCAAACCTCTTCTGCCTCACGGACAGCGCGGTCGATGACCTCCTCTGCTTCCTCTTCGGCGGCTTTGCGCTCAGCGGCATTCTGATCGGTTCCGAAGGAACGGATGGCTTTCAGAATGTCCTCAAAGCCCTTCGTTTCCTCACCGGACCAATTCCGGTCCTTCCCGAGAAGGAACTTGAGGTTCAGTAAAACACTTACCCCGAGAGCCGTTCCGAGCAATTTCACAAGGCTGCTCGTCAGCTTCTCCGTATCGCCGTCTCCGGCTCCGCGCTCTGTATTACATTTCCATATCTGCTCACCGCAGTACGGGCAAAAATTCACATCATTCGGAAAATCAGACCCACATTTGCTACACTTCATGACAAATCCTCCTCTGCTGTTGTCAACCGGGTCTCCGAAGAGAACCGATCGCCGCCGCTCGACCGTAACCCCATATGCAATCGAATCGGTTAATATATTTTAATCTTTTTTGAATATGTCTGTCAATAGTTTTGCGGGTGTTCAATACCCGATTTCGGCAAGAATCCGGTCAATCAGTTCCGCATTCTTTACGGAAAATGAGGACGTAATATGCGGCGTCTCTCCGTAAAGGATGCATCGGTTCAACTGCGACACCTCAAGCGCGTAATTCTGCGGGGCAAATACGATCCGTTCCGTCACCCCGTCCGCGTTGTAAATCGTATAACTCAGGTTCCCTTCCTGGTTATACTCTACGCCCGACCGGATGGACCCTTTCGTCCCGTGGATATACAGCCGGTCATAACGGGAATTGGTATTGTTTCCGAGGTTCATTCCGACATTGAAGGATGCCCGCGCGCCGTTTTCGAACTTCATGATCACTCCGGTCAGCATATCAACGCCGAGATCGGTAAACTCCGCAACCGCCTTCACGTCCGCCACATCGGAATCGATCAGGCTGAGGATCATCGTCGTGCAATAGCATCCGAGGTCATACAGTGCTCCGCCGCCATGCTCCTTATGAAGCCGGAAGTCCTCCTTATAGCCCTGGGTGACAAATGCGGTATCGATATAATCCACATCGCCGATCACGCCGCCTGCGATATCCTGCTTTAAGCTCTCCATGAACGGGCTGTGCAGGTACGCATACGCCTCCATCAGAAGAACGCCGTTTTTCTTTGCGGTCTCGAACATCTCCTTTGCCTCCGCCGCGTTCATCGCGAGCGGTTTCTCGCAAAGAACATGCTTTCCGGCTTCCAAAGCCTTCTTCACCCACGGCAGGTGCAGATCGTTCGGAAGCGGAATATACACTGCCTGTACCGCCTCATCGGCAAGCAGCTCGTCATAGCTTCCGTATGCCTTTTCAATTCCATATTCCGAGGCAAATGCCTCCGCCTTCGCCAGACTTCGGCCCGCAATCGCGTAAAGCCTGCATCCCTTTGCCTTCTTCATTCCGGGAATCGTCGCCCACCGGGCAATGTTGGCGGTTCCGAGAATTCCCCAACTCACTTCACTCATACTCTATCCTCCTGCGCAAGATAGTATTCCTCAAGCCGCGGTCTTGCGGCAACATAATATCGCTCTAAAGACGGATCGAACTGCGTTCCCATTCCGCTCATGATAATACTGTCGGCCTTTTCAAAGGACATGCTGTCCTTATATACACGCTTTGAAACAAGGGCGTCATACACATCGGCAATTGCCATGATCCGTGCCTCAAGCGGAATCTGCTCGCCGGCGATTCCGTCGGGATAACCCGAACCGTCCCAGCGCTCATGGTGGTAATGCGCCATATTTTCCGCGACGAGATGGAACGCATCGTCATCGGTTCCGCGAAGGATCGTATGCACGATACGGGCTCCCTCCTTCGCATGCTTCTTCATCTGTTCAAACTCTTCGGGCTCAAACTTGCCGGGCTTACGGAGAATCTTATCGTCAACCGCGATCTTGCCGAGGTCGTGCATCGGCGCCGCCTTGATCAGGTTCTTGATATATTCGTCATCAAGTTTGAACACGTTATCCTTACGGATCTCGTCCGTCAGGATCCGGACGCCTTCGCTCGTTCGACGGATATGGCCTCCGGTCGAATTGTCGCGGCTTTCAACCATGGTCGCCATGCCGAGGATCAGATTGTCGTGCATCTCCACGATGTGCCTGGTCTTCTCATCTACCTGCTCCCGAAGCTTCGCGTTGAATCCGTCCAGAAGTTCAATGTACTGCTGGCGTTTCGTATCGTCGCTGATGAAGAACTGGTAGCCGCGCTTCCGCTTTCCGCTGAACAGATAGGTAACGGAAACGAGGTAACTGTTGTCGCCGTGCTTATAGGTAAACTGATTACTCTTCTCGTCTTTAACAAACTTATCAAGCCACTCGTCAATATACGGGGCAAGCGTATTATCCTCCGGAATAACGCGGTCCACAATGGCTCCGGCAAGTTCGGGAAATACGCCGAGCGCGGTCACGTTACAGCCGAGATAATGTCTTTTAAAGTCAAAGGAAAGAAAGCCTTTGTCGCCGGTCTGAACAAGGGAATCGATTCCCGAATCCGTGATATCGTAAAGACAGACCTGGTTGATGATGATCAGATACATGATCTGCGCGAACACGTATGCGACCGAGATCAGCTCGATCTTGTCCGTGATCAGGCTCCTGCCGCCGTAAAATGCGAACACCGCGATCATCTCCGGGATAAACATCAGAAGAATGATCTTGTTCGGCACGTTCTTCTTTTTGAAGAAGCTGTATACCATCGCTGCGAAGCTGATCGCGAAATAGCCTAAGATCATGGCGGCAAATACGGTGTGCATCACGCCGTAGTCCTTGTCAATCAGCCTTCCGACTCCGTCCTCGACCACGAACCCGTAAGATTTATAAAAGATTTTGATGTTTCCGTAGCCGACCGTCAGCGCACTCAGGTAGACGATCATGCTTAATGAGACAAATACCATCCGCACCGCGCGCGGCACCTTGATGTCACATAGGTTCAGTATCGTCAGCGTGATGATCAGCATCAGAAACGTCGCGCCGAGATACGTGATCTTGTTGGCAAGCGTCGCCTCTTCTATGGTTTTGGCACGCGCCGTCAGCAGGTTTCCGAGTATCGCGATTGGGACAAATGTGAAGATCAGCGTGACATGGACGTCAAAGTGCTTATGCCAGCTCATCAGATACACGAGCGTCAGCACAACGGAAATCAGCAGTAAAATCTGGTAATACGCTAGAATCATAGCAAAAACCTTCCTATCAATCCTTTACAACAATACAGCTGTCATTGATGTCCGAAACACGGGCAAATCCGGTACAGCTCATAATAAACCGGAGCTCGTTTCCGACGCCCTGAAGGAATTCCTTCATGCCGGAAACACCGCCTTTTTCAAGGGGCGGCAGCATCGAACGGCCGACCGCCGCGGCATCCGCGCCAAGCGCGATTGCCTTATAAACGTCCGCGCCGCTTGCAATCCCGCAGTCCACGATGATCTTCACGTCGTAACCTTTGAGCGCCTTCTTAATCTCCGGAAGGATCATCATCGGCGGTACCGCGTAGGGAAGCCGTCCGTGGTGATGGCTTACGAGGATTGCTTTCACGCCGAGGTCGGCACATTTGACGGCGTCTTCGGCACTCAGCACGCCTTTTACGTAAAACGGGAGTCTGGTCGACTCAACATAAGAACGGATCATCGAAGTCGTCTGGACCGCCATCTGCTCGCCGATCACGACATCCAACCCCTGGTTTCCGAAGATATGGTCAATATCCATTCCGATTCCGGCCGCGCCTGCTTCTTCGGCAAATGCCATCTGGTCGCGGACTTTGCCGTTATCCGCGTACGGCTTCACGATCCGGACGGTCATCGCGCCGGTCGCCGCAATGCGGGCGAACATGTCATTTTCCATCATGCCGACAAAATTGAGGATGTTCATCTCCCGTGCCGCGATCGAGTATTCCTCAAGCCCGGTCAGTTCCCGGCCGCCCATCGGTCCGAGGTGGGAAAACGCAGGCGTCATCACGGGCATCGAAAACGTATAGCCGAGGAATTCCGTCCGCGTATCGGCAACAACGGAATCGATCAGGCGTTCCTTGATCAGAATCCTGTCCATATACTGCGCCGTGATCACGTTGGCATCCGACAGTCTATGATATTCCATGGAGAACCTCCTTTAACACGTTGAAATAGGTGATATATTCCTCATCCGTATGCAGATGCTCTAAGATGACCGACATATCGGGGTCGATCGCGTTCATCGCTTCGACATAACGGCGGAGCGGGAATTCGCCCTTGCCGGGCGCGCACTCTTCGAGTTGGAAGGTGTACTCTTCCTTCAGGTGAATGTCCTTAATGTGACAGCTGCGGATCCGGTTTCCGAGAAGCGAAGCGCACCTGTCAACGAACTCGTCCGCGAAGAAATAGCGGTCCGCGCTCTGCACCATGTTGATGATGTCCATATGTACGGCAAAGCGGTCGCGGTTTACCTCTTCAATCAGGCGGAGATAATCCTCAGGGCCGGTCGGAACCATCCAGGGCATCGGCTCAAGCGTAAAGTAAGTATTCTTCACTTCCGCGCGGTCGATGATGTCCTGCACCATCCGAACCGTCTCGCGTCTTGCATCTTCTGTAAAGTTCTCACGGTAGTGCCCGTCCCAGCGGGGTCCGAACGCGCCCGCCACATTGACCGCGCACCGGGCGCCGAGTTCTTCGGCAAGCCGCAGCTGCGCTACACTGTAATCGCGGTTTCTCTTACGCTCTTCCGGGTCCTTAGCAAGCGCGTTACGCCAGATCCCGACCTCCGCGATCAAAAGTCCGTACTGATCGGCAGCCTTCTTATACTCCGCAATCTTCTCCCGCGGCGCATCGCTCTGAACGGGAAATACGACTGCGCGGCAGCCGAGCTCCGTCTGCCTCTTCGCCCATTCCTCCGCCGAGGTATGCCGAAGAGGCGATGAAATCCCAAGTCTCATGCTCCATCCTCCTTACCCGTTACACATCCGAAATCCCCGAAATGACCTTTCAGGGCGCTTCTCTGACAGCTCAGAAAAACCATTTTTCTCACTTTAATTATCTTAAAAAATTGTAGCATGAAAAGGCGGAAAACGCAATGAACCATAGCATTTTCCGCCTGTCTTATTTTATCCGATTTTTGTTGACAAAGAACTTGTCAGACCAGGCGTTTCCGCCTTTCAAACCGAAGCGCTACCACTCCGGCTCATTACTCTCCTCAATCGTTCCCGCCCAGCGGTAACGGCCGTTGGTCGCACACAGGAAGCGCCGCCGGAATTCCGCTTCAATCTGGAATCCGTCATAGCGGAAGTTAAGTTCCTCCGCTTCCGCGGGAGTCTCCACCGGAAAATAGTGCGAATAGAACGAATCCGACGAGTCGTCCGTATCGGAATGGTATTCCGAACGCTGGTACAAAAGATATCCGCCGCAGCCCTGGCAACGGCACAGCTTCCGCCCGCCATCGTCCCAGATGTGCAGTTTGTGCCCGTGCGCGCTGCTGCCGTACTCTTCGACCGTCTCCCAGCCGTTGCTCCAATGCTCATGGGCATCTTCAATGTTCTTCATTTGAAACGCAATGCACGATGCCATCGGTTAATCCTCCTGTCTGATTTCTCCCGACATCATTGTAGCACAGCGCGAAGCCGATGTCATCCGAAACTTACCGGATGGAATCTAACGCCTTCTTCGCCTTATATTCCGACACGTTGAAATTCCGGAAATCCTTCTTCTTAAGGTTCAGCCGGTATGTGATCTCATGCCCTTCCATATCCGTGCGGGTGCTCCACAGCACGGGATCCCGGTTCCACCGTTCAATGATCACGGGGATCGCATCGGTCGAAAGCATGTCGTGCGTATACTCGCTGCCGTATCCTCGGTCCATGTTATATGCCGCGATCCACCGGTCCGGATAACTGAAGGCAAATACGAGCCATGTCGCCGCCACAATCGCCGCCGCGCTCCGAACAAACGGGAATGAAGCGCGGTATACAAGCGCGACGGCCGCTGCCACAACAAGCGCGATCACCGCAAGCGCCCACAGCACAAACGCCCGCAGGAACGTAAACCCGTACGCGCCGATATAGAGGATCATCCGGTAAAGGCTTGAACCGAGCATCACATAGGTGCAGCCGCAGATTCCGGTAAGCATTCCCCGCAGTACCGCATGGTCACGGGAGTATTTTCTGCACACGAGCACCAACGCAAGATTGATCAGGCAGACAAATACGAGTTCATAAAATCCTTCGTGAACATATCTTGCATACGTATATCCATCCGGAAGCTTTCCCGCGCCCAGGAACAGATAGTATACCTGGATCGCGCAATAGAAAAGATACACGATCAGAATCACGGTCATGATCGTGATCGACACAAGCGGGTTGCGGTTCCGTTCATCCTTCGGCTCGGTGCAGAGCCAGCCGATCTTCTTCGAGAAGCGGGTCATCAGGGCAAAGGAAACCGCGAACATTCCGAAAAGCATGCCGAGGATCACGACGATTCCCGAATCGAACCGAAGCTCCGTCATATCCGAAAGCGCATGATAAAAGACGGCATCGGACGACGCAAGAAGCGGCACGATGACAATCAGAAGCGGAATACAGAGGACAAGCCCGAGGAAGATGTACCGCATCGGATCCTCCTGCCGTTCCGCCGCGCCATCGCTTCCGGCACGCCGTTCCCTGTGGATGGAAATCGCCTCCGTCACGATATTCGGAATAAAGGAAATCGCCGAGACAGCCATCTCAAAGATTGCCTTACAGTAACGGGTCACATCCCACTTCGAATCATCATAGAGACTGCTTAAAAACAACATAAACAGGAGCCCGTACATCAATACCTTGTCGATCACGATCAGATACAGGCTTCCCGTCGTCGCCACGTGTACGGCAAGCGCCATGATTCCGACAGCATAATAAACGGCCGATTTCTTAGGCTTCTCTCCCAGCAGTTTCAGCACGGCGAAGAACACGGCAAGCGTTGCCGCCGCGTAGAACGGATACGTGATCCCATTTGGCGCATTATAGAGACAGAACGTAAACACGACCGCATAGCCGATACTCAGAAAGAGTTTCATAAAGAACCGGGATCGTTTCAGCGACGGATCCTCCGTCGGTTCCGGCATTGCGGACACGCCCCTCCATACGAATCCCCCTGCAGGCGTACTGTCATTTTCCTTAATCCGGATGATCTCATATTCTTCGTTCAGATCTGGCATCGCTTTATCATTTTCCATTTCATTACTCTCCGTTTCTTTCCCACACAGCTGCCGATTCAGTTCTTCCGGTATTCAAACAGATCCCCGGGCTGACAGTCCAAAATCTCACACAGTTTCTCGATTGTAGATACCTTTATTGCCTTTGCCTTTCCGCTCTTCAGAATGGACATGTTCGCGAGCGTGATGCCGACGCGGTTCGCAAGCTCGGTGACGCTCATCTTCCGTCTGGCGAGCATCACGTCGATGTTGAACACCAGGTGCCCGCTAAGAGGCATCTCCTCGTCCGTCATCTTTTCCAATTCATCCGTCTGCTTCATTCCTCTTCTCCCGTCCGCCTATACCGTAAGCTCATTCTCTTCCTGAATCTCCGCGGCCTTCGTTACAAGGTGCGAAAGCGCCGCCGCACATATGGCAAATGCGGTTCCGAAGCAGCAGATCACAACTGCCGCGGCCATCACAAGCGGCCGGGTGACCCGAAGACAGATCTCCGCCGTATTGATCACGAAGAAATACACCGTGTCGATCAGAGCCAGATAGCAGATTGCCTTAAGCCGGTCCGCGTTATCGCGGGAAAATGACCGGTTCGCCCCGATATCGGACGCGATCCCCCATCCCTTCGCCAGCACGAAGAAACACGGCACGGCGGAAATCCATATGGTGATCATCCAAGGCAGGGAGTGTTTCGCATCCATCAGTTCATTCTCCACCATATACTTTGCCGCAAAAGGAATCAGCAAAGCGTACACCACGATTCCGCACAGCCCCACGCCGATTGCTACGCTTTTAAGCAGAACTGAAAGTTCTTTCTGTTTCATTCCTTACCTCCCGAATCATCGGTGCCCAAACGGCTTCCTGTGTATTACAATCGTTCCTGTTTAAGCCGAGAATACCACTGAAAAGAACGAAAGTCAACAATTATTTATCGAATTACGATAAATTTTTACTATTTTATCCATAAAGGAAGCGCCGTCCCCATCGGAACGGCGCCTGCAAACCGCCTTTGATCCTTTATTTTCAGCCAATCCATCACTTTCACGAACATCCTGCTCCGTTTGATCAAAAACTTTATTACGCTTCCAGTACGCCGCAATAAGCGTAGTCCTTATCTTCAACGGCCTTTTTAACCGTCTGCTCGTCAAATGCGCCGCAAAGCGTAAGAACGGCCGTGCCCTTCTCATGACTCACTTCCGCAAACTCCACGAACGGAAGCGCCTCAAGCGTCTTCTTAACATTAGCCTCACAATGGCCGCACATCATGCCGTCAATCTTAACCGTAACTGTCATCTTATTACTCCTTTCTTCCTTTGCGCCGGCGTTCGTGCCGGATGTTTCCGTGAATTCCTTCCCGCCGGCCGCTTCCGCGCCGGTTCTCACCGTCTCCTTCGTCCGGTCGTTGTCCGCCGAACTATTCTTTGAACCCGCCTTCCGCGCGGTGATACGGAACCGGTTCAGCCGCAGCGCGTTCATGCAAACCGTAAAGCTTGAGAGGCTCATGGCCGCCGCGCCGATCATCGGGTTCATCTCCCACCGAAACAGTCCTGCTGCCAGCGGGATGCAGATCATATTATAAAAGAATGCCCAGAACAGGTTCTCATGAATATTTCGAAGCGTGGCTCTCGAAAGGCGCACCGCATTCACGACATCCGTCAGGGAATCATTCATCAAAACAACGTCCGCGGAATCAACCGCAACATCGGTTCCCGCGCCGACGGCGATGCCGATATCGGCCCTTGTAAGTGCCGGCGCATCATTGATGCCGTCACCGACCATGATCGTCCGCCCTTTTTCGGAAAGTTCCCGGATTACGGCTTCCTTGCCGTCCGGCAGCACGCCCGCGATCACTTCATCGACGCCCGCCGCCTTGCCGATCGCGCCGGCCGTGCGTTCATTGTCGCCTGTCAACATAACAATGCGGAGTCCCAGTTTCTTCAGTTGCCCGATAGCGTCCGCGGAGTCTTCACGGATCGTATCCGCCACGGCTATGATGCCGGCCAGCCTGCCGTCTTCCGCGAAATAAAGCGGCGTTTTGCCCTGTTCCGACAGTTCGCGTGCCCTTTCGGCCAATGCTTCGGATATGACGGCGACCGTCCCTATATAGGCAGCGTTTCCGCCGTGAACCGTGTGTCCGTTCCAAACGCCGGTGAGTCCGTTTCCGGGAAGTGCCGTAAAACCGCTGACCTCCGATACCGTAATGCCCCGCTCTGCTCCTTCGCTGACAACCGCCTTCGCAAGCGGATGCTCGCTCTTCGCTTCCAGGGAGCATGCTCTCTCAAAGAGTTCCTTCTCCGTCATTCCTTCGGCCGGGTATACATCGGTCACCCGCGGTTCGCCCGTCGTGATCGTTCCTGTTTTATCAAGCGCGACGATACGCGTCTTTCCCGCAACTTCAAGTGCTTCGCTTGTCTTAAAAAGAATGCCGTTCTTCGCGCCGACGCCGTTTCCTACCATGATTGCCACGGGCGTCGCCAGCCCGAGCGCGCACGGACACGAGATAACAAGCACGGAGATGCCCCTCGCAAGCGCGAAAGCGGCCGTCTTTCCGGCAAGCAGCCATCCGCCCGTTACGATCAGCGCGATCAGGATTACCGCGGGAACGAAGATGCCGGATACTTTGTCCGCGATCCTCGCGATCGGTGCCTTGGTCGCCGCCGCGTCGCTCACCATGCGGATGATCTGCGACAGCGTCGTATCTTTCCCGACTCGTACTGCCCTGCAGCGCATATACCCGGAGGTATTGATCGTCGCCGCACTGACCTGGTCGCCCTCCTTCTTATCCACGGGGACGGATTCTCCCGTAAGCGCCGCCTCATTGACCGCGCTCATTCCGGATATCACGATTCCGTCAGCGGGAATGCTGTCACCGGGTCTTACGACGAATACGTCGCCGGCCATAACCTCTGCAACCGGAACCTCTGTCTCTTCACCGTTTCGAAGAAGCACGGCCGTCTTCGGTGCAAGCCGCATCAGGCTCTTAAGCGCGTTGGTCGTTCTGCCCTTTGACATGGCTTCGAGCATCTTTCCGACAGTGATCAGTGCCGGGATCATAGCTGCCGATTCAAAATACAGCTGATTATGATACATATGCATGAGTCCGCTGTCCGGCGTACCGGAAGTATGCTTCACGCACATCATGATAAAGACATATACGCTCCAGGAAAAGGAAACCGCCGAGCCGAGTGCGACAAGCGTATCCATATTGGGTGCCCCGTGCAAAACCGCGCGGAACCCGCTCGTAAAAAACTTCCTGTTGATGACCATCACGATCAGAGCGAGAACCATCTGGACAACGGTTAATGCAATATGGTTCCCCGCAAGTCCTGCCGGAAGCGGAAGCCCCAGCATATTATGTCCCATCGTGATATACATGAGGATGGCCAGAAATGCCGCTGACAGAATAAGACGCCGTTTTAATCGCGGCGTCTCGCGGTCTGCTAACACGTCTCCCGGATCAGCGGCAGCGCCGCCGTCCGGGCTTTCCTCCATCAGGCTGGCACCGTATCCGGCTTCCGTGACCGCCTGAATGATATCGGCGCTCGAAGCCGTTCCTGACACTCCCATGGAATTTGTTAAAAGGCTTACCGAAACATCCGTTACTCCCGGGACGCCGGCAACAGCCTTCTCGACTCTTGCCTGGCATGCAGCACAGCTCATTCCGGTTACCTGGTATTTGTCCATTTCCTATCCTTTCCTCATCGTCAGTGCGCTGTTCGCGCCGCACCTGTCTGCAACTTCAGATGATATAGTACCACTCGTTGCCCTGGCTGATCTCCTCGGCATGACGTTCACCGGCTGTCCGGTATTCCATCTCGAGGTTCTTCATGCTGACTCTCGTGTTGGCATCGATGGACCGCGTAATGAACGTGTTGCCGCCGATGACGGTATTCTCACCGATCACGGTCTCGCCGCCGAGGATCGACGCATTGGCGTAGATCGTTACATTATCGCAGATCGTAGGATGACGCTTCTTGCCGGAGAGTTTCTGGCCGCCTCTCGTGGAAAGAGCTCCGATCGTAACACCCTGATAAATCTTCACGTTGTTCCCGATGATCGAAGTCTCGCCGACTACGATACCGGTACCGTGGTCAATAAAGAAATGCCGCCCGATCTCCGCGCCGGGATGAATATCGATTCCGGTCTCCGAATGCGCATACTCGGTCATAAGTCTCGGAAGTACCGGAACATGCAGCTTATGAAGCTCATGCGCGATCCGGTATACGGTGATCGCCATGAGACCGGGATACGCGAGAATGATCTCTTCCATGCATGCCGCAGCAGGATCGCCGTCAAATGCAGCGATCAGGTCGCTTTCGATCAGCTCTCTGACAGCGGGAATCCGCTCAAAGAACCGTTTGCACAGGCGGTAGCCTTCCTCTTCGCGGCTCTCGTCGTCCATGGTGCCCTTCTTCACAAAAAGCGTAAGCGCAAGCGTTACCTGCTTATGCAGTCTGCAGAAGCAGTCTTCAATGGTAACCGCAAGCGTGTATTCCGGACTGTAAGTTGACACGGAACGGTCACGGAAATAGCCGGGGAACACGATCCTGAACAATGCGTTAACCAGTTCCCGGACCTCATCCTTATCCGGAGAATTCGCGACGGTCAGACCGTCGATCGTCTTGCCGCCTTCCATATCCTTGTATATATTCCGGACGATCTCACTGATTTCTTTCTCTCTGTTCTGATTCATAGCCATAGCCGTTTCCTCCGCGTTTATTTCGCCGGCGGCATTGCCCGCCGTATTGCAATCTCATTTTCGGTTAAACAACACTTTTCTATTATACGTTATAACAGATTTTCCCGAAAAAGAAAAGGATTCGAAACCGAATCCTTTCAGAAATCTTATTCCGGACACTTTAGTCCTGTTTCTTAACCGAATAGCCGAACGAACCGAGTTTTGCGCCGAGGGCGTGATACACGCCGTGCGAATAGGCAATAAGACCTGCCTTTTCCAGGTCAAACCTGCCGTCCGCGTCCATATAGCGGTCATCCACCGTCACGCCGACCACTTCCGCAATATACATGTCATGCGCGCCGAGACGCTCCGTCTTCTTTACTTTGCAGTACAAGTTCACGGGGCTTTCCGCAATCGCCGGCGTCTCCATGAAATCCGAAACGTACGGTGTCAGATTCTTCTCGCGGAATTTGTCGAATTTCTTACCGGAACGCACGCCGCACCAGTCACAGGCTTCGGTCAGTTCCTCGGTTACAAGATTCACGACAAATTCGCCGCTCTCTTCGATGATCTCATGGGAATACCGCTCCGGGCGGACCGAGATGGAAAGCATGACCGGATCGGAGCAGATTGTTCCCGCCCACGCTACCGTTACGATGTTCGGGCGCTCGTTCTCTCCTTTCTTCTTGCTGCTTACCATTACGACCGGCACGGGATAGAGCATGTTGCCGGGTTTCCAGTTCTGCTTAGCCATTGTTATTCCTCCGTTTTATGTTTCCGTTTCGTGATTATTCTCGTTAATGTATAAAATCTGTGCAAGCTGTTTCGCGACAAATTCGCCTCTGTCCGCCACCGTTCCGGTGACCTCGGTAATCAGAACGCCGTATATCCTGCTGCCGTAAAATACGAGCGAAGCGATGTACGCGCCGCACTTCGGAAGCTCGGTCCGGTCAAGCATCGCATCGAGTCTGCAAAGTCTCCGTTCGGGAGACAGTACTCTCAGCTCACCTCCCTTTACCACACACATCAGGCGGGCGGTTTCCGGGAACGAAACGCCTCCCTCCTTCGGAACCTGCACCGGCTTTTCAAACAGATACAGGGCCGCGTTGGTGAAACTCAGCTTATCCAGGTTCCGGACGATTGTCTCTTCGGTAACGATATTCCCGCCTTCAAACTGGGTTCCGCACACGAAGAAATCACGGATACGTTCCCGTTCCACCTTGAGGTTGGCATCGAACCGGTTGGCATCGGCCGCCATGGAAACGATCGCGCGGTCCTTCATGTAGGAGAAACACCGGTTCGTCATCATATTGGCAAGCGGAGATTTCTGGGATTTGTTCATGCCGTTCTGCAGACGCTCGATACACCGTACCATATGCGCCGGATCCGTATAACGCATCGCGCCGTTGGAGAAGAAGATGTCGATCAAACGCCGGATCTCGGTAAATTCCTCGGTCGACATGGAACTTGTGACCATGGCATGCAGCATTCTCTTGATAAATTCATAGAACAGTCTGCGAAGATCCACTTCCTCCCGGTCATGAACCTCAGACTGATACCGGTAGAAGCAGTCGTCGAACATACGGTAGACAAATGCCTCGTCGATCCTGAGCATTTCCATCACCGTGTATTCATACATCGCGTATTCGAGTGATTCCCTGCCGTAAAGCCTTGTCGGGAGAACCTCGGACTGAACAGTCTCTCCTTTCATCATACGGAGTAACAGTTCAACCGCCTTTTCGCCGAGCGTTATCCCATCGGCACCGATGGAGGCGAGCGGAGGAAGCATGGTTCCCGAGAATTTTGTATTGTCAAATCCGAACACCTGGATGTCCCGCCCGGGCTTCAGTCCGCGCTCCTTCAGCACGCGGTACAGCGGAACGGCAACCTGGTCATTGACGCAGAAGATTGCTTCCGCATCGGGATTCCTATCCATCAGCCGGATTGCGGCAGGCATGGCATCAATGGACATATCCGTCTTCTCGTACATATCGTCCGTAAACTCGATATGCTTCTCTGCAAGGCAGGTCCGGTAGATTTCCTTCCGGTCCTGTGCATCCGCATTATCGTCACGGCCGCCAAGCATGATAAACTTGCGCAGACCCTTCACGTTAACAAGATAATCAACCGCTTCCCGGATTCCCTTCTCATTATCGTACCGTACCATGACGCCGTCCGTTACGGCTGTCGAGATGAATACCCTCGGAACACGGGCATAATTGGAAAACTCCCCGTTGAAAAAACTGTTGCCGCTTACACCGCTGATATTCGGAAGCGTAAGAAGCAGTCCGTCAATCCGGACAACCTCCTCGAGTCCGTAGATCAAATTATGTACGCGGGTATCGAAATACTTGCTGCTCTTTCCCTTCTCCAGCTGCTCATGAAGTCCCGGAAGCACCAAAAGACGCACGTTCGGGTATCCGGCTGCGGCAAGCTGCACGCTCCGGATGATTTCCTTCGCATAGTCAATGGCAAGGTCTTCGATAATGAGTCCGATCGTCTTCCGTTCGTCCGTAAATCGTTCCATAATTGCCTCCTGCCCGTTCTTTCGGTCAATCTCACACAGCTATATCCTGCGCCGGCTTTGAAAACAGATAGCCCTGCGAATAATCCACGCCGTACTTGATCAGCATGTCCTGAATCGCCTGATTCTCTACAAACTCCGCCACAACCTGAAGCTTCTGTTTGCTGAGCTGCTTCCAGCCCATGATCAGCGTGATCAGATTCTGTGCCGCGGGATTCTCGCAGCACTCCTTCACGATGGAGCCGTCAATCTTAATAAAATCGGAATGAATGCTTACGATATGCTGCAGGTTCGAATACCCGCTTCCGAAATCGTCGATGGATACCAGTCCTCCGAGCTGATGGATGCGGTCCACGAATACCTCCACGGCATCATATGCGTCAACATCTTCATTCTCCAGAATCTCAAAGATAAAGCTCTCCGGATGGTTCGCGGAAGAGAGAGAGTCATATATGAAATCCGTCATCTCGCGGTTCTTGATGTCACGCATTGCCAGATTAATGCTGACGCTGACATCTTCGCAGTTACGGAATTTCTCAAATACCTTACGCACCATGATGAACGATATCGAATCATACAGCAGTCCGTAGGAACGCGCCACATCAAGGAACCGGTACGGCGTATAGATCGTGCCGTTCTCATCGGCGAGACGCATCAGCGACTCATAGTGGTGTATGGTTCCCGTGGCATTATCGTGAATTCCCTGATAATACGGGATGATCGTGTCATGCGCGATCGCGTAATTGATAACGTTCACCATATGATAACGCTCGCGGATGCTCTCCTCGTCAGACTGAAAGCTTCTCGCATCACAGACATAGAACTGCATATTCCGGTTCATCATTTCGATACGCGCCGAATTATACACGTTCATCAGATTCTCCACCGTCGCGCCGTTGATGATGCAGAAGATCGGGACGATGGCGATCAGATCCTCGGAAGCCGCAAACAGTTCCTTCTGAAGCTGCTCCATATGCCTTCGCATAGCGGGAAGGGAACAGGTGTAGGACGGCACGGCGATCGCCGCCATCCAGTCGTTGAGCAGATACATCTTATAATCATGCTTGCGGGCGAAATCGTAGCATTTGCCGACGAAACTGCGCTGCGTCAGTGAAATCTTATCTGCGTCAAATACGACCTTCATCCCGGATGTGTCCGGAACCTGAATATAGCAGACCCGGTCATATCCGCGAAGCTTCATGTCCATGCTGAGGGCAGCCTCATTCGGGATGTCCTCCTGCTCGGAATACAGCAGTTTCAATTCACAGTCGCGTACGAAACCGCGTAATCCCGCGGCTGCGTTTGCAAGCGAAGGCCTCCGCTCGATCCGCGTCTCGATCTCCATCAGGTGACGAAGCAGTGCCTGGTTGTCTGCGGCCAGCGAATCGGTATGCGAAAATGCGTACGGATTACACTCCTGCGTCATCGGATTCTCTCCGACGGCTGCTACCGTGAAAGCACCGTCCGCCAGTACATTCTTTTCGCCGGCCCAGGCGATTTCGCCGTCCATGACGCATCCGCTCATATTGGAATTCTCATAAGCGGAAAGTTCCCATTTGGCGCAGTTCGAATAGATGCGGGAACGCGCGGCGGCAAGATAAGCGATGATGGTTTCCGCCTTTTCGAAATTCTCAATGCGGCGGAACATCGCGTGGTTATCGGCTATGATCTTGCGGTCGTAGATAAAGGCACGTCGCAGACTCCGGCCGATTGTTACATTATGATTGGTAAGCAGACGCTCCCGCTTCGCATCCGGATCAATGTCCGGGCGGGCCTTATAGGCTTCGGCATACGCAGGGTCATCCGGCGGGAACAGTTCCGCAAGACTGCAGCCTTCCACGTACCGCATCGGCACGGGGATATCATCCCGGTCGGCATATACAAGCGGGAACAGTTCGAAAATCTCCGGGCGTTTCTTCAATGCTTCGCCGATACCGGTACGGTATTCCTTTGCAGCGTCTACTTCCCCGAGTTTCAGGATGCAGTTTCCGAACGCGTCGGAAATCTCATACGAGTCTCCGATTGCCTGCGCGCCGGTCGCATAATCCGAAATGCAGGAGACCTCTTTGCCCGCAAGCGTGCAGAGGAGGAGCCCCTGTTCCATATATCCGGTCTCATCAAAGACAAATCCGCCGCTTTCCTTCTGACTTCCGATATCGGAACGGTTCACAATGCCGCCGACCATTCGGACGCCGGGAGCACATTGGTTCACATGGTCAACCATCTGCTCGAAATTATAAAACTTTCCCGCAAGAAACGCGAACATCATCTTCATCTCAGACTGCATCAGCGCAGGCTTTGCGATCATGCATACATTGTCCGCGGACAGCGGTTCGCCGGTCTTTTCATCGCTTGTCGGAAGCATCATCGTACGGATGCTCGCGCCCTGCGTCTGGGTTACCGAAATGATGCATTGGTCAAGTGAAAGCTTGCCGGCGTTGATGACCGCCGAAGTACTCGTTCCGATGATCTTCGCCTCGGGGATGATGGATTTGATGAAACGGGCAAGCTCCACAGCCTCTTCGCCGAGATGGATGGCCGTATGGATCCGGATCAGGATATCCCCTTCATCCGGTTCACGCGTCATCCGGGAAAGCGTCGTCTCAAGACGCGCTCTCGATATGTATTGAAAACTCCACGTAAACATACAGACCTCCTTTCCGGCGTGTTAACATGTCGCTTCGGCGCATAGTATTAAGTATACTTTAGCACATTCCGAATACCCGTACAATAAAAAACAGAGACCCTCCGGCGAAGCCGAAGGAATCTCTGCTCTGCTGACAGATTATCCGTCACGTCAATGTTTCGGAACCCCTTTTACTGTTCCCTGTGACATTTTACCGCGGTACCGTAAGCCATAACCTCGGCTGCTCCCTGCATGATGGCGCTTGTTGCGTAACGAACGCCGACGATCGCGTCCGCACCGAGGCGGCCCGCATCCTGAATCATGCGCTCGGTAGCTACTCTTCTCGCATCGTCCATCATCTCCGTGTATCCGCTGATCTCACCGCCGACGATCGTCTTCAGACCGGCCATGAAATCCTTTCCGATGTGCTTCGAATGAACGGTGCTTCCCTTTGCGATTCCGAGAATCTCCAGCTTCATTCCGTCAATACTTTCCGTAGTGGTAATGATCATAGTCTTTCCCTCCCATTTTTTCTGGACCGAAGGACCGCTCTCGCGTCTTTTAGGTCAACGTTCATTATACCGCGAAAATGCCGTCCTGTCATCCGGAAAATCCGTGGAATCTCACGTTTTCCGCAAGAATCGCATATTATTAAGAAATAATGGATATTTTCGGTTGACATCACGCAGAAAATGTGTTATAAACATCGTTGACTGCCGAAGACAGTAGGTGCCGCAAGGCGTAAGCGATTCATGGAAATCCGCCAACCGAGGATATGTCAGCATTTAATGATGAGTATTTGTGCTGCTTTTCCGCTTCGGAAGAGGAGCATTTTTTTATACCTCTGAATGTCGCGACAGTCGAAACTATACAGGAGGTAATTCACATGGCTAAGGTTGAGCTGAAGAAACCTATCATCGACGAGATCAGCAAGTATGTTGCCGACGCAAAGGCAGTCGTTCTTGTTGACTATCGCGGATTGACGGTTGAACAGGACACCAAGCTTCGTAAGTCCCTGAGAGAAGGCGGCGTTGTATACAAGGTATACAAGAACACCTACCTCAAGAAGGCATTTGCCGGCACGGTTTACGAAGCACTTGCTAAGCATCTCGATGGACCTACCGCCGTTGCATTCGGATTAGAGGATGCAACCGCTCCCGCAAGACTTCTTTCCGACGGAATGAAGATCTCGGACAAGCTCGAGTTCAAGGGCGGCGTTGTAGACGGAACCTATTATGATGCAGATGGCTGCAAGGTTGTTGCAAACATCCCTTCCAAGGAAGTTCTTATTTCCAGACTTCTTGGCAGCTTGCAGTCCCCGATCGCGAATCTTGCTCGCGTTCTCAATCAGATTGCAGAGAAGAAAGGCGAGGTTGCTTAATCTATCTGCACAGTTCGTATGACGCTGTCATACAGTCAGGCCGTATAACGGCATAATCAATTAAAAATTTGGAGGAATTATAACATGACTAATCAGGAATTTATTGATGCTATCAAGTCCCTCACTGTTCTTGAGCTTAACGATCTTGTTAAGGCTTGTGAGGAAGAGTTCGGCGTTAGCGCTGCTGCTGGCGTTGTTGTTGCTGCTGCAGGTGCAGGCGCTGCCGCTGCTGCTGAGGAAGAGAAGACCGAGTTCAACGTAGAGCTTACCGAAGTTGGTGAGAACAAGGTTAAGGTTATCAAGGTTGTTCGTGAGATCACCGGTCTTGGCCTCAAGGAAGCTAAGGATCTTGTAGACGGCGCTCCTAAGAACATCAAGGAAGCTGTTTCCAAGGAAGAGGCTGAGGACATCAAGAAGAAGGTTGAGGCTGAGGGCGCTAAGGTTACGCTGAAGTAATTCAGGCATCGGTTTCCAATCAAAAAAGAATCCTTTTACTGCCGGCAGGTGCATTTGCCGGCAGTTTTTTATTTCCCTCTCCCGCAGTTGATTTGATTTTCCATTTTTCTTGTAGTATGATAAAGTTAACGGGTTTCGGAAACCCGTCTTTAAGCGCGAAATATATGTTTGCGGCTTCGGTCCGCGAAACGGGATGAGGGTGATATGATGAGAAAAACACATAGTATTCTTTCTAAGCTTCTTGCCGGTATTCTGGCTCTTCTGATGCTCCTCGGCTGCGGCATTGTGTCTCCGGAGGGCTTTCCGAACACGGCTTCGGCGTCCGATTTTCAGCCGATTCCGATCAACGAAACGACTTTCCCCGATGCCAAATTCCGGGCGGTTATTCTGTCGAAAGATTATGACCGCGACGGCGATACATATCTGAGCGCCGAGGAAATCCGCAAAACCATCAACATTTACTGCGAAGGCAAAGGCATTAAGTCCATTAAGGGCGTTGAGTACTTTACGGCTCTTCAAGGTCTCTGGTGTAAGAATAACCAGATCTCGACCATGGACCTCACGCACAATAAAGACCTTCACGGCGTATGGTGTTCCGGAAACCTTTTCACTTCTCTGGATTTCTCCGCCAATCCCGAGCTGGAGTGGGTTTACTGCTTTGACTGCAAGCTGACAAGCCTGAACGTATCCAACAACTCGAAGATGGCATTTATCGAATGCAATACGAATCCGCTGACGGTTCTGGATGTATCCTCCAATCCGTTACTGGAGCATCTGACCTGCGGCAGCTGCAAGCTGACAAGTCTGAATCTCTCCAACAATAAGAATCTTTCCCATCTGGACGCATTCAGTAACCAGTTAAAATCGTTAGATGTATCGGCAAATACGAAGCTGAAGCGGCTCGACATCTGGAACAATCCCGGTCTCGGAAGCATTAACATCAACAATAACAAGGGGCTGCAGTATTATAACTGTGCCTATAACGGTGCCACGAACATCAACGTCAGCAATAATCCGGAGCTGCAGAAACTGATCTGCAGTTATAACAGCATCAAAACGCTCGATGTGTCCAAGAATCCGAAACTCGTTTATCTGGACTGCGCATGCAATAACATCAGCTCGCTGAATCTGGCGAACAATTCGAAGCTGTATTTTCTGCAGGCGTTTACCAACAGTTTCAAGACGCTCGATATCAGTAAGAATCCCCTTCTTGTGAAAACCTATAAGGAAGGCAAGAAGAAATACGAATCCGCTGTCTGCAAGGGACATTCCTGGACGCTCAATTACGGCGGCGACACTTCGACCGGCGGCGACAATATCTATTTCATCTGTTTCGACGACGGGGTTAATCTGATCACGGAAGCCGCGACCGAAACACCGAAGGAGAATAACGACAAGCCTTCCGAGATACAGACGGACACCCGGCAGACCGGCAACAATTCTTCACAGACCAATACGGACACTTCGCAGAATACGCAGACGGCTTCTTATGTTACGCGTGAGAAGGTCGCACAGCGTCTTTATGAGATGGCCGGCAAGCCGGCAGTAAGCGGCACCTCCCGCTTCAAAGATGTAAAGAAAGGATCTTCCTACGAGGCCGCTCTTCTGTGGGGCGAAAAATTCGCCATCTGCGTCGGCACTCCGGATATTTCCTCCGCTAGTTTCGGTGTTGGCCAGTACATTACACGTCAGGATCTCGCGCTCATGCTGATGCGCTACACGGAATATATGGGCTATAAGCGCTCCATCGACTTCGGACGGAGCGACGATTTCAAGGATTACTACGATGTCGACTATTATGCGTGGGAGGCCATCTGCTGGTGTGCCACCTATGACATCATGCCCTGGAAGGGCGAAGCCGGTGCCTCAAAGGATAAACTTATGATCGACCCTCACGGCAAAGCGACCCAATCCGATCTTGATACGATGATCAAACGCCTTCTTGAGGTCAATAAAGGCGTGACGCCCCATCCCAAGACCGACGCGCAGGCTGTGAACAACCAGAACCAGCAATCCTCGCAGAGCGGTAATCAGAACCAGCAATCCTCACAGACAAATACCAATCAGAATCAACAGTCTTCTCAGACGAATACCAACCAGAATCAGCAGTCATCGCAGAATTCCGGCCAATCCGTACAGAGCAAGACCGAACCTTCGACCGGAACCGATAAAAACACGCAGTCTTCCACGCAGGACAAGACCGATTCCGCTCCGAAGACTTCCGAAACGCAGACCGGTCAGGACACGGATAATGAACCGGTTCACATCGGTGAGCGGGACGATTCGTCTGTAACGGGCGACACTCCCGGTTCCACGGAACCCAAGACGGACAGCGACTCCGCTTCCGCTGACCCCGGTACCATTCTGACAACAGGTGACAATACGGAAGTTCCGGCAACTGACACTACGGATTCCGTGGCGAAAGGAGATGCCGCGAATGCCCCCGCGGGAACCTCGGATGCGGATTCGGAATCACAAAACAAATTGTTCGTAAACCCGCTGTTTTGGATAGCGATCGGTCTTCTGATCTGCTTGCTCACCATAGCAGGGATAATAATCTTTAAACGACGCAGGAAGGAATAACCCGAAGCCGGTTCCGGTCAGAAGGGCCATCCCGACAGTTGTAGGGAAATGCAAAGATTTTTTACATTTTCCGTTTCTTTTCTCCGAACTTCGGTGCGTGGGAAATGTTTTTCCACATTTTTTGCAAAAACACTACCTTTTTTCGTTTTATTGTGTATAATTCAATATACAAAAGATTTTTCAAATCTTGTTGAACTTTATTGTTTCGCACCGCTTCGGTATCGTTTAGAAGGTCGGTGCGCTATCGCTTCTTTCGGAGGATTGCAGTATGATCCTGGATATCGTAAAACTGAAAGATGAACCTGCAGTAGGGGAATGTGCCATCAAGCGTAACGGTCGTGTCGTAGGCGGGATTAAAATGGTTAAGTTACCATCGCCGACCGGTTGGGAGATTACTTTCGGAGGAAAGGTGATTCGCGTCACCGAGAACGCCAGCCGTGCAACGACTGAGATGATTTCTGCTTCCCAGCTTGATACCGACGGGAACTATTCCGGTCTTTGCTACCAGATTCACAGCGGTTCTTTGTTCAACAAGTATGACATCTACGAGATGCGTTACCAGAGTCTCTCCTATACCCTGTATCCGATTGCGCCGTCTGACTGTAAAGCACTTCCGGTATTCTACGGAGCCCTTCAGATTGCATCGGTGGAGAATGACCTTTCCGATAAGAGCCTTTTCCGTGACGGACAGGTTCTCGCGGAGGACGATCGTGCCGCATTTGTCGGACTGATCTTCCTGTGCTATGTGCGCTCCTATCCCGGTCCGCTTGTTTCGGTTACCAATAAGAAGCTGCTCGGCAAGATCGACCGCAGTTTCCCTGACCGGATCCGCATCTGACCGGCAGAGCCAATCAAAAAGTATTTCTTCTCCCGGGGCGGAACGCCCGGGAGTTTTTTACGAAAAAAAGGACCGCGGCATAAGTCGCGGTCCTTTCAGTTGCTATGGTTAAGGTTTTTGCAATTGTATTACATGAACTTCGCTGTATTGAGCTTAACGCCCGGGCCCATCGTAGAAGTAAGCGTAATACTTCTGAGATACTGACCCTTTGCTGCAGCGGGCTTAGCCTTTACAATTGCACCAATCAGAGTATCGAAGTTCTCTGCGAGCTGCTCTTCGGTGAAGGAAGCCTTACCGACAGGGCAGTGAATGATGTTCGTCTTATCAAGACGATACTCAATCTTACCTGCTTTGATATCATGTACAGCCTTGGTTACATCCATCGTAACGGTACCTGCCTTCGGGTTCGGCATAAGTCCTTTCGGGCCAAGTACACGTCCGAGCTTACCAACAACGCCCATCATATCAGGTGTTGCAACAACAACGTCGAACTCGAACCAGCCATCCTTCTGGATTCTGGGAACGAGCTCATCACCGCCGGCATAGTCAGCGCCTGCTGCAAGAGCCTCATCAACCTTGGGTCCCTTCGCGAAAACGAGTACGCGAACGGTCTTACCGGTTCCATGAGGGAGCACAACGGCACCGCGGACCTGCTGGTCTGCGTGACGGCCGTCTACGCCAAGACGAATATGTGCTTCAATGGTCTCGTCAAATTTAGCGGTTGCGGACTTTTTAACTAACGAAATTGCCTCGGCGGAATCGTACTGAACGCTTCTGTCGATCAGCTTCGCAGCTTCCGTATATTTCTTACCATGTTTCATAATTCAAACCTCCTAGTGGTATTGTCGGGAGCTTATCCCTCCCACTTTAATCTCAGTCATCTACTACGGTGATACCCATGCTGCGTGCAGTTCCTGCAATCATGCTGGTTGCAGTCTCAAGGTTTGCAGCGTTCAGATCAGGCATCTTAAGCTCAGCAATCTTAGCTACTTCGGACTTCTTAATGGTGGCAACCTTCTCCTTGTTGGGCTTGCCGGATGCTTTGTCAATCTTGCAAGCTTTCTTCAAAAGAACGGGAGCCGGAGGAGTCTTCGTGATGAAGCTGAAGCTCTTATCCTGATAAACCGTGATAACAACAGGAATGATCATACCTTCCTGTCCTGCGGTTCTGGCGTTGAATTCCTTCGTGAACTGTACAATGTTTACACCGTGCTGACCAAGAGCGGGACCTACCGGAGGAGCCGGGGTTGCCTTCGCAGCCGGAATCTGTAATTTGATGTAACCTGTTACTTTCTTTGCCATAATTAGCATACCTCCTAAAAATGTGGTGTTATCGGAAGATTTCCTCCCACTTACCGGCCGGAGCCGGCAGTTCCTATCCGCTGCCTATACGGACAGGCTTAGAAACGTTCTACTTTGACGTCTTCAAATGCGATTTCAACCGGAGTCTCGCGGCCGAACATCTCAACCGAAATGGTGAGTGTCTGTTTCGCGGGGTTGATCGCCTTGATAACGCCCTGGGTGTTGATCCACGCACCGTTCAGTACGGTTACGGTCTCACCCTCAACAAAATCGAGCTGTTCATGCTCGCGATTGATACCCATGTTATAAACTTCCTGCTCGGTGAGCGGAACCGGTTTCGATCCCGGACCGACAAAGCCGGTCACACCGCGGGTGTTACGTACTACGTACCAGGTATCATCATTCATGATCATACGAACAAGTACATAACCCGGAAGCATCTTCTTCTGGACAACCTTACGGACACCGTTCTTCACCTCAATGGAATCAATGAGCGGAACGGAAACTTCCATGATCACGTCCTGAAGCTTACGGTTTTCAATCGTTTTTTCAAGGTCTACTTTAACTTTGTTCTCATACCCTGAATAGGTATGAACAACGTACCACTGCGCTTCTGCCATATCGTCACCCATTCCTACACGCTTAAACCAAGGATCTTGCTAAGACCGAAGTTAATCAGAATGTCGACACCGACAATGATTGCACCGAGAACAATCGTAATAACGAGAACCGCGCCGGATTCTTTTGCGACAGTCTGACGGCTGGGCCAGATAATCTTTCTGTACTCGGCTTTCAATCCCTTGAAGAAGCTCTTCTTGGGTGCCTTTTCATTATCACTCATAACTCTCTTCCTTTCCGGTCTTTACTTGGTTTCCTTGTGCATCGTGTGCTGTTTGCAGAATCTGCAGTACTTCTTGGTCTCCATCCGGTCAGGATGGTTTTTCTTTTCTTTTGTAGTGTTGTAATTACGCTGCTTGCATTCTGTACATGCTAATGTAATCTTTACTCGCACAACTTACCACCTCCGTATTATTTTTAGGCATAAAAAAAAGACCTCTTCCATAGCCTACTAACTATAACACAAGGTCCCGCACGCCGTCAACTGTTTTTTTGAATCTTTCCGGGAGCTTCCGGCCCCCGTCCCTCCAGGTATCTTTACCGCGCCCGGGACTGCTCCGGCATTTGTCTCCGAAACAGTCCCGATACACGGTCTTATAATCCTTTATCGGAAAATCACACGCCTCCGAACATCTTACAGAAGACGCGTTTCACCGGATTCAGTCCGTCCAAATAAATCTTACGGAGTCCCCGGTAATAGGTGATCATTGTCTTTCGTTCGTCTTCGGAAATCTTCCCTTCCGCATATGCAGCTCGCTCCGCGATATCCGTGATCACACGGAACGGATCCGCTTCCGGAACCTTCGGAAGCTCCTTTCTGAGCCGCGCGTGGAATTCACGGTCCGCCTCATTCGCGCCGCGCGTGATCCCGAATCTTTCCGCAAGTTTCACGATATCCTCATACGCCGCGATGGTTGCCTTCTTCGTATTGCGGGCAAGAAGTTTGCGTTTTCGTCCCGAGCGGATCAAAGAGGACCTCGTCGCGGGAATGCCAAACATGAGAAGGATCACGGCACAAGCAAGAACTAACGGCCAGATCTTCGTCTTCGAAACAGTCTTCCCGGCACCGCCGTTCTTCGTTCCCGGAACGGGTGTCGGCGTTGCGGAGCCGGTAGGTTTCGGCGTAACCGTTCCCGAAGGCGTCACACCGGCCTGGCCGGTCGGTGTCGGCCGGTTGATCTCCCACTCGCGGACTGAAGTTTCAAATCCCACGGTCGCCTCAATCGGGAACCAGCCGTAATCGTTAATCCAGATCTCCGCCCATGCATGCGCGTTTCCGTCCGGAACCTTTACCATAACGCTTTCTGTAGACTGCGAGGATTCGGGCGTTCCCCAGACTTCCAGCACTTCTCCGTATCCGTCAGCGGTGTTGTCCGACTTGGCGGCTTTCACGATATCGGATCCATGGATGACATATCCTTCCGCGTAACGGGCGGGAACGCTGAGCAGGCGAAGGATCATGATCGCCGTCGAGGCAAAATGCTGACAGTATCCGGCATGACTGTCTTCAATAAAGAACATTACCGGATCCTTATCCTCCGTGTTCTTCGGCGGATGCGTTGTATACAGATAATTCTCCCTGAGGTACTGCTTGACGAAATCCACTTTGCCCTGCAGCGTATCCTGGTAGGTAACTGCAGGATGGTTCGGCAGATAATCATTATAGTACTCTTCGATAACGGGTCGCAGCGCCTCTTCGAACATCGCCGGCACTTCCGTAAACTGCATCATGGCATAATTCCACAGATATTCCTGCGCCGCCTTATGATACCACTCTCCGGAATCCGTTTCGATCAGCGATGAGGTGTTTTCCAGGATGCTTCCGTCAACCGCGACGCTTCCGGGAATTCCCTGGGTATTATAAATCATCATACCGTTCACTTCGCTGTAGGTATGATACTGATACGCGCTGGACGCTCCCGCGATCACGATTGTGATATCGCTCTTATAAAGCGGCATTAAAGCATCCCCAGGCGGGAACGCCTCCCGATTCTGGAACGCCTGATTCAGCAGAACATAGGACATGGTATCTTCAAACCCGTCTTCCATACTCTTCCAGTACTCGCTTTCTTTGCGGTAGAACTCATAATAGTCCATGGAATCCTTCCGCCACCCGCCGAACTGGTATTGCTCCCCGGTATAGCCTTTGATATATGTCTGCGGGGCATTGGCCGGAAGATACACGATAAGGTCGGTCTTATTCAGCGAGCGGATGCCCGCTTTTCCGATCATGCCGCCGGACATGCCTGCCAAATCGTCTCCGCCCTTATTGATCTTGTTATTCACAAAATTTCCGATACGGGTGCCCGCATTGGCATTCCATTCACGTACCTTGTTCCGGATCTTTCCGCTCTCCCAACTTTCTTCGTGCCGGTCCTTATTCCAGACTTCCACGCAGACAAGCGTCGCGATCACAAGCACCAGGATCATCAGCACTGAGTGCCCGACGACCGCCTGTGACCCGGCCTTTTCCCAGGACACCGTGATCTTCAGATAGACCATCATGACGAAAAATGCGATCACAAGCGCCGGCGAAGGAAAGATATTCAGCACGAGTGCCAGAATAACGGCAGATACCGCGACGGAGATCCATCCGTAATAATTCTTGTTGGCCGTATAGGCGATTGCCAGCAGCATGCAGGCAAGCATTGCCGCAAGGCTCACGAGGATCAATAACGCCGCCGTTCCGTCCTTTTCCGACTCCGAGGCGATATCCAGATTGTATGCGGACGCGATCATCTTTGAGAACCGGTTGACGATTTCTTCGACGCCGTCGGCAACACTGCCCGAAAGCGCAAATCCGATTCCGAAGGTCGCGACAAAATACCCGCAGATCAGCCATGTACGGTATTTTCTCGCCGCGCACACGGCAACCGAGATTACCGATGCAATCGCGATTACCGACAGGAGTCCCACCGACAGGTTAATGCCGAACATGTTGATCAAAAATCCGATGGCAACCGTATTACAAAGGAATACGTTAAATGCGCGGAGGGACAGCCGCGGGAAGGTATTCTGACCTTTTTTCACAGTGCACCTCCCATCCCGGAGATGTCCTCCGGAAAATACGACGGCCGAATGGGGAATTCTCTCCATTCGCCTTCATCTTTACAGGTGCCGTCCTTAGCAATGACGAAGCAATCCACGAAAGCATCGCCGCGAAGGTTCCGTAATGACTGAAGACCGGTCTCGTCCTTTGCGTTCGTGATATAGAAGATATTACGGTAACGCTCCCGCGGGTTCTCCGCGAAATAAAGCGGAACCACGCTCTCCTCTTCCTTCGTAAGCTGACAGCTGAACACCTGCGGAACGATAGCGTATACATCCTCCGCTGTCTCGATCGTCTGTCTGCTGAGAACGCGCCGTACCGTATCGTACCACGCGAAGCGGTGGCGATGTCCGTCACGTGCAAGATGCTCGCTCAATGAGAATGCGGCTTCGAAAAGCGTCGTGATCTCCTCGTCATCTTCCGTGCGAACCATATCAAGGAGCACGAGCGAAGCACACTCCACCGGCAGGCCGAGTTCCTTCACGATCAGTTCGTCCTGCTTGGCTGTCAAAGACCAGTGAATACGGTTCCTGCGGTCGCCCGGCCGGTATTCACGCGTGCCGAACAGTTCGGACGGGTCATCACCCGGCTTTACGGTAGAATACTCTTCCTCTTCAATGTATGCATACGGATTGTGGCGGAAAGGCGTCTCCGCGATTTCCGAAAGCATCAGCATGATGCTGAACGATACTTCCGCCGCGGATACCCGTCCCGCACAGCAAAAAAGCCCCAGCGGATCACACACCCGGACTTTCTTCAGACTGCACGATACGTTGCCGGGGTGATTGAACTCTGCCTGCAGATATTCTTTCGTAGTCCCCCGGGCCGTAACAGCCGTTTTTACTTTCTTCTGTTTGGATTGATTCTTCTGGACATCGGTCACGGAATAATGTACGATGACATCTCCCGTCGTCAGAAATCCCGTATTCCGGATCAGGAAGCAAAGCTTCGCGGCATCGGGATTGTCGTCCGTGAATTCGGGATTGCCCCATTCGATATAAACTTTTCCGCTAAGCACCAGGCAATAGACCAGCGCGGCAACCGGCAGAAGGAAGCTCATGAACAGGATGACATATAATCCGTAATTATTGTAGATCATGGAAACATAGAAGATTCCGATCAGATAGAAGCAATACAAGAGTCGGTTCTTGTGCATTATATCCCCCTACACAACAAGTCGCACGGCCGGAACCGGCCGCGGACAGAATCTCCGGCGCGCCTATTTTCCGGCTGCGGAAATGCGCGGCGAAGGAACATTCCGAAGAATATCCATAGCGATAAATGCAATCTCCGCCTTCTGCGCTCTTGCGGTCGCCGTCAGAATGAGACGGTGTGCAACCGTGCAGACAAATACGTCCGCGACATCCTCCGGCAGAACATAGTTCCGGCCCGAAAGGAATGCCTTCGCCTTTGCCATGGCAACAAGCGCCAGCGATCCGCGCGGGCTGACACCGAGGGCGATCATCGAATGATTTCTCGTGCGGTTTACAAGCTCTGTGATATAACGATAGATGGAATCATGGACAAATACGCATTCTGCCGCTTCTCTGCAAGCGAGAAGGCCTTCCTTCGACAGTACGCTTGCAACGCTTTCGAGCGGATCCGCGGTGCTTCTTGCCTTCATCATGGCAATCTCGGATTCCGCCTGCGGATAGCCCATGCTGAGACGGACCATGAAACGGTCCAGCTGGGAATCCGGAAGCATCTGCGTGCCGGCGGCACCGACCGGGTTCTGCGTAGCGATTACAATGAACGGATTGGGAAGCGCTCTTGTCTCGCCCTCAACCGTGATATTTCCTTCCTCCATTGCCTCAAGAAGTGCCGACTGCGTCTTCGACGAAGTACGGTTGATCTCATCGGCAAGATATAAGTTACAGAGAATGCTTCCCGGAACATAAACCTTCTGCTTCTCGTCCTTATCGTACATACAGAATCCGACTACGTCGGACGGCATGATATCCGGTGTAAACTGCGTTCTCTTATAGTCTAAGTTCATGGCTTTGGAACATGCAACGGCAAGCGTCGTCTTTCCTACGCCGGGGACATCCTCAAGAAGGATGTGGCCGCCTGCAATGATGGCGGTCAAAACATTACGAATAACATCGTCCTTACCGACGATTACTTTCTTAATCTCCGCTTCGACGCGGGCCATGGCGCCGTAATCCGCACCTTTTCCTTTTCTGCCCGTCGCATCCGCATGGAGACGCTCAAAATTCTCTGAAGTCATACAATCTCTCCGTCACATGGCCGCTATCCGGCCGTTAATCGTGCGAAAAACGCACATTTCTTCTTTATCACACAAACCCCGTGCCGGGAATAGAGACGGCACGGGGATTTCGAATTGTTACTCTCTTATAACCGGGACAGTCCCGCGAAAGAAATTCGGATTAAGCCTCCGTAACAGGTGCCTCGGGAGCATTCTTCTGAACGCTTGCGATACCGTTCATGCAGCTTGCCTTCGTCTTATAACCTTCGCTCGTAGCGATGATCTCGCCATTCGTAGCTTTCAGGCGGAAACGGAACTCACCCTTCTTGTCGTTGTAAACCTCAAACTTCGGATGCTTAGCCTTTTCGAAGCCTTCTACGGTCTGGTCCTCGATGTTAGCGGCAACGGCATTCTTACGAACGCTCTCGATACCGTTCTTACAGGACTTCTCGCTGGAATAAACTTCACTTGTTGCAATAACTTCACCATTGCCGGCCTTCAGATCGAACTTAATGCCGCTGGCAACCGTCTTAATAACAAATTTACCCATAATACTCTTCCTCCTGATTTCTCGGGTTAGATAAATATTACCCTACAGAATAGTATATTTCATAGGGAAAGCCTTGTCAATCAAAAACTTCCCGATTGACTTTTGCGTAAAATGGGCTATAATGACACCGTAATCCTTTGTTCCGCCTAGCCGGAACGGCGATTCGGGGTATTAGCTCAGCTGGGAGAGCGCCAGGTTCGCAATCTGGAGGCCAGGGGTTCGATCCCCCTATGCTCCATTGAAAACAGACACGAAATGACAGAAAAAAAGGCATATTCTTCGGGGTTATGCCTTTTTTCTTATTCTTCGCGTTTTCCTGCTTTTTCACTTGCAGTTGAATTTTCCTTTTGCTAAAATAATCTTATCATCAGGAAAGGATGACAACATTATGAGAAAAATGCAAAAAAGTCTGACTGTTCTATTGTCTTTGATTCTGCTTCTTTCTTTGGTTTCACCGGCTGCGGCTGCTGACAAGGTCAATCCGTTCGCACCCCCGGCTCCGGAGCATGTCTCCGTAAGATGGATGGAAACCAACGACTCTCCCACATCCTGCTCCTTCTCCTACAGCGTTCCGACAGTGATGTCCGATTTCCAGAAGGCATTTGACGATGCTGAGGACAAGGAAGCGTTTCTTGCCCCGTATGGTCTCGATGATGCCTGGTTCACTCTGCAGATAGACTGGGCTCTCGATGATGTGAACGATCCCGTGTCCGGCTGGCATTATAACAAGTACTGGGACGGTGACTCCTATCACGGTCTCGGCAAGGACAGCGAGGGAAAGCTCCATTACAGCGAGTGGGATTATGTTGACTGCGGTATCGGCAATATCACCGAAACCGTCAACGATGTCTGGATCCTTCGCGGCGTCCCGAACGACGACCGCTTAAACGGCAATCCCGAGACCGGTTTGATCGGTGTAAAGGACCAGCTTCGCCCGGATCAGTTTACCTACGATTACGAGAACGAAGCCCTGTATATTGACTTTACAAAGCACACGGTATATGTGCGTGCGCGCTTTGTTTTCGTCGCTCGCAAGACCGGCGTTGAAGGGGAACAGTATTACTTCTCCCCTTGGTCCGAGACGGCAAGCTGCGGCAAGGATGCCGCCTCCTACACCGTGATCAAGCCCGGCGATATCGCGGCTCCGGAGATTACCGATCTGCATATGACGGATAAGGAATTCAACGGCAATCCGGTGGTTGCTTTCACGCTCACGGTTCCGGACGCTCTCGCGAAAATGGGAGTTGACGCTTCCGCCCACGGCGGCTACATCTACATTGAAACGGAAGCCCGCGTAAAGGGCGACACGGAATGGGTTAACATGAGCAACACCGACCGTGACATTAAGCCCGGCGAAATGGAATGCGCCCTGCTTTCTCTTCTGAGCGACGAACATCCGTCCATCGACAAGAACACGCCGATTGAGCTGCGATGCCGTTACCGCTGCGACCAGGAGGGTGTGGATGAGGATGTGTTCTCGGAATACTCGAAGGTGCTGACCTTTGAGACAACCGAGATTGGCAACGATTTGCTGCCGACACCGACGGCTGGGGCCGACGCAGAGGAGCCCAATTCGACGACCGAGAATAAGAAAGATGACAAATGTCCCATCTGCCATTTCTGCCCGCAGCCTCTCGGACTTTGCATCTTCATCTGGCTTCTGATCATCATCGTGATCGTCGTTATTGTTATCGTGATCATCAAAGCGACCAAGAAGGATAAGGATCAGAAAGAAAACAAATAAGACTGTAAAACGCTCTGATACGAAGAAAGGTTCCCGCGCCGACGCACGGGAACCTTTTTGATTGTATTTGTATTACCAGTTTCCGCCGGTTGCCTTACTGAGGCTGATACCGTTCTCACCGAGCGGGATGGCGTGGTCAAGTCCGACAAATTTGCCGTTCTGCTGCCAGAGTACCTGCTTCACGAAATTGTATTTCTCGGTGTCCCAGGTCTTAAAGTCATCTAAAAGCAACCCGCCGGTATCACCGGAGTTGGCGTTCAGACACCAAAAGGTATGGTTCAGATGGTATTTGGCGATCAGCTGACGCATATAGGTCATCCAGGTCAGGTTCGGCTCTGTCATAAAGCCGCCCCACTCACCGATCAGAAGCGGTGCGATGTTCTCCTCGTAAATGTAGAACCAGTTATCCTTCCAGCAGTCCTTCATCAGGCTGTCATAGGTAAACGTACCCTCGAACCACGGCTGTTTATAAACGGTCGGCCCGTAATCGTGCGGCGAATACACGAGTTTGTTCTGGTATTTGCCCAAATTCACAGGATACTTCTTTACGCCGCGAAGGTTGCCGCCCCACCAGTTGAAGTAGTAGTCCTTTTCGTTGGTTGAATGGTAATCCGAATTGGTCGACAGATCCATCGGAAAGATTTCCGTTCCCTCAACCAGGATCAGTACGTTCGGATTCTTCGCAAGAATCTTCGCTGCCGCCGTTTCCGCGACGAATTTCCAGTTGTTCTCGCTCTTCGAGTCGTTCCAAATTGCTGCCCCGCTGCCCTCATAAGGCTTTCCATGTGGCTCGTTCTTTAAGTCAAATCCGATGATCGTGTCGTTGTTCTTATAGCGGTCGGCCATCCACTCGAGCGCCGCATAATAATCCATAACCGAAATCTTGGATGTATACCAGAGGTTCACGTTGTGGCCGGAAGCATTGGTTTCCGCGCTATGGATATCGGGGATAACCTTGATGCCGTTCGTTTCGGCAAGCACAAGGAAGTAGTCCCAGATCTCCAGGCTGTTCATACTGTTCAGCACCGTATTGTAAGCGTTGTTGTAGTTTGCCTTCGGATACTCCCCGCGCTTCCACTGAAGGATCAGTTCGGCGGAGATCGGTACCCGGATCAGATTGAAGCCGTGATCCGCGATTGCCTTTACCGTCGGCTCCAGCTGGCTGTTCCACAAGCCGTCAAATGTGTTCGTGCCCGTATTGTATCCGAACCAGTTCAGTCCGGTCAGCCATACCTGCTTGCCGTTCTTATCGTAAATCCTGCGACCGTCCGTATAAAGCCAGTCATCACCCTGAACCGCTTTCTCGGGACGTGTCAAAAGTTTCTTGACATCTACCGTTCCGCCGTTCTGGCCGTTCTGGTTATTCTGGTTGTTCTGATTATTGCCGTTATTGATGGCGTTCTGATCGACCTTGCCTGCCGTCACGACGCATGCCTTGCCGTTCAGCGTGGCACCGGTGATCTTCAGGTTACTCTTCGTGCCGAGATTGCAACCGATCGCGATAGCTCCGCCGGCGGGAATATCCGAGTTGTATCCGGCATCGGTGATCGTCAGCGTGTTGCCTTTTACCGTCCAGGTTCCGTTCCATCCGTTTACGCGGTCCAGTCCCTCGATCGTAAGCACCAGTTTCCACCCCTTAACGGCGGTCTTGGTATAATTACGGATCGCAATATCAAGGCCGTACATATTGACGTCCTTATCTACCCAGCTGTTGCCTGCGGAATACTCGATCTGATAACCGTCCGTCACCTTCGGTGTCGGCGTGGGTTCTTCAGTCGGACCAGGCTCCTCCGTCGGTTCGGGCTCATCCGTCGGCGTCGGCTCCTCAGTCGGTATCGGGTCGCCCGTCGGGTCCGGCCCATCGGTCGGTGTCGGCTCGTCTGTCGGATGATCAGTCGGGTTTGCCTCTCCCGTTACAACCGGTTTGCCTGACGGATTCCCATTCGCACCGTTCTTGTTCTGTTCCTTCTTCAGGCGTCCGGCTTTGCCGATCACGACGATCAAAGCAATCGTGAGACCGATGATCACAACGGCCATAGCGGCAATCGCGATCCAAAAGCCTTTCCCTTTCAGTTTGTTCTTCCACTCCATACGAATCCTCCTGTCTTACACGCGCATATTATAATCCGGCCGGCCCGGTTATAAAACATATTCTTCTATAGCCCTTGCGACACCGTCACTCTCATTGTCCCCGGTGACCGCTGCGGCGGCTTTTTTCACTTCGTCCGTTGCATTTTCCATCGCGATACCGAATCCGGTCGCCTGAAGCATCGGAATGTCGTTGCAGGCATCCCCGACGGCGGCAGCCTCGCAGGGCGAAACGCCGCACCTTGCCGCGATCAGCCTGACAGCCTCGGCCTTCGAAACCGAACTTGAAAAGAATTCGAGAAAATCCGGATCCGAAGTAACGATTGTTACGTTCTCAAGCCTTTCAGAAGGAACGTTCCGCAGATTTGCCGCAGCTTTTCCTCCCGGAATGTACCATAATACCTTCAGAATATCTCTTCCGTCAAGATCCGCCAGCGAACCGATCTTCACTGCGGGAATCTTTCCGAACCGGCGGCTGTAATCGTCCGACAGTTCATTGATCCGGCTCGCGTAAAGCCGGTTTCCGCACCACACGATCTGGGTAAAGCCGAGCTTCTCTCCGAGCGCAAAGACGGTCTCCGCATCCTTTTTCGAAAGGCATCTTTCAAAAAGAATCTCCTCCGTCTCAGGGTTGACAATCAGCGCGCCGTTACTCGTGATAACCGGGCAGTTCGGTTTGATCTCGGAAGCGAACGCCTTTGCCCCCGGCCAGGCGCGCCCGGTCGCAATGCAGACAAATACGCCCGCATCCATCGCTTTTCGAAGCGCCTCCATGTTCCCGGACGAAATCCTCTTATCATTGGTTAGCAGTGTCCCGTCAAGATCGATCGCGATCAGCTTTCTCTTGGGTTGCGTCTCCGTATTTCTGCTCAATCTTCCCTCCACAACTTCCTAAATCCATTCCGCATATTTCGGAATTACTTGTGATCCTCCGTGATATGCTCCATTCCCTGGCTGATGATGGTCCGTACATGTTCATCGGCAAGGGAATAGAATATACTCTTACCCTTGCGGCGGTTTTTGATCAGCTTGCTTTTCTTCAAGATCGCCAGCTGGTGGCTGATCGCGGACTGGCTCATGCCGAGCGCTTCCGCAATGTCGCAGACACAGACCTCTGCTTCAAACAGAACGAACAGGATCCGGATTCTTGTAGAATCCCCGAATATCTTAAACAGTTCCGCGAGATCATACAGGTCATCCTCCACCGGCATCGTCTCGCGAACGAGCTTCAGCAAATCCTCATGCACTTCCACATGTTCACAGCATTGCGCTTTTCCGTTTTTCATGACATCCCCCTTTGGTTGACCGAGGCGTTTCCGATACCATTCGGCACACGGAATAAAAAATACTCCCTCCCCATCCCGGGAAGGGAGCATCATCATTTCAATTCGTTTATTCCTTCTCCAGTCTGGTCACTGCTCTCTTGAACAGAACAAAGAGTGCGATTCCGACACCGCTTACCGCAAGTCCGGCAAGGAACGGAATAATCTTCTCGGCGAACTGAACGTTAAATGTCCATACCATGATGGCAATAACGATACCGATAATAATCAAAGCGATGGAAAGAATGCTGAAAACCTTGAACTGCGGCTTGATTGCAAGAACCGCGCCGGCAGCCTTCTCACCGCGCTCAATCTTATCACTGTCCTTTAATCTCTTGCCGCTGAGCAATTCAGATACCTGAATATCCAGCACACGGCAGAGAGGCTCATACATATCAGAGCCCGGCATAGAGCTGCCCTCTTCCCAAGAAGTGATCTTCTTGTCGGAAACTCCGAGACGGCCGCCCAGCATGGCTACAGACAGTTTCTGTTCTTCTCTGCATTTTGCAATAAACTTACCGATTGCTTCCTGAGTCATGACACTACACCTCCGCTGAATTTACATAGAACGGTTAATCAACAACCTGCTCAAATTATTTTAGCATTGCATTTTCAAATAGGCAAGAACCAAAAACCAAAAATATAAGATAATACAACACTTTCCTTATCATTTTTGCGGTTTCGGACTGCATTTTACAATAATATCAAAGGAGTTTCAGCCGTTTCAGCCATGTTTCCGCAAGTTTCGGCCAGAGCTCCACATCCGAAAAATCGGGCATCGGCGGCATCGGAGGACGTTCTCCTTCCTCCTTCGGTCTTTCCTCGCCTTCGGGATTTCCGAAGAACTGTACCATCAGTTCCGTACGGCGTTTCGCGGATACACGGATGCCTTTATGCTCCCGCACCGCCTGTACGGCAAGGTTAACCTGCTCCATCGTATACGGTTCGCCGAAATTGCCGGTCTTAAAGCGGTCACTGAACACGGAAAGACCGTGCCAGCCGCTCGGAAACGCATAGTACGCATACGGTACGCCGGCCTTTCGGCATGCTTCCGCGAACATCATGCTGTTCTCTATGGGAACCAGATTGTCGGTTACCGTCTGCCAGATAAAGCACGGCGGTGTGTCCTTTGTCACCTGCTTCTCAAGAGAATAATACGCCATCTCTTCTTCACTTGCATTCTGTCCGATCAAAGCCCAGACAGAATAAATATGGGTAAACTCACCGGTCGTAATAACCGGGTAGGAAAGGATCACGCTGTCGGGCCGGTTGTTCACTTGATTCAGTTCCGGATCCGAATCCGCAATATCCGCAAAGTGCGTTGCTACCGAAGCACAAACATGTCCTCCCGCCGAGGATCCGATGATCGTGATACGATCGGGATCCATGCGGAAACGCTCCGTATTGGCACGTACCAGACGGATGGCACGGCTTAAATCCTTCATCGGCTGATCCCGAAGCGGTACCGACATCGTGATGTCGGTCGTATAGGTCAGAACGACAACATTCATGCCGAGCTTATAGAATACTTCTCCGACTGCCTCACCCTCCGTATTGACAACCATGCAGTACCCGCCGCCCGGTACAATGATCAGACCGGGACGCAGTTCATCGTCATCATGCAGATAGGTGTAAAGGAACGGCGTAAAACCGTACGCAGCCTCATAATCATACTCGCCGTCTTTATAGATCGGTTCCCGGAAACTTACCGCAGTCTCAATCATTTGCCTGCTCCCTTCATCGCCTTCTTGTCTTTTTTCATATCCTTCTTAAACCGTCTGAAATCGCCGAGCGCCTTCCAGCCGATACCGAAAATCTTACGGATATTGATGCTGTTCTTGCCTGCCTGTCTCGGTTTGAACGAGATCGCGCGGAACGCCTGCTTCTCACCGTAGTAAGCATAGTAGGTCGTCATCATGATGTTCGGAAGATTGTAATCCTCCTGCATCTTATAGAGATACTTCTTTACGACATCGCATTTCATGAGCCGGAACGGCGCATTTGCATCCGGAACCTTTACGCCGAAATAAAACCGAAGCAGGAAGCATACGACTTTTTCGACAAATGCTCGGCTCTTGCCGTCGCCTCTTACGGTCCGGTTTCCGAAGATTCCGTCATACTCCGTACGGAGCTGCCAGAATGCGTCGAATTCGGCAGGATTCGTCTGTCCGTCCGAGTCGGTCTGGAATACGTAATCAATGCCGCGCTTGATCGCAAGGTCATAAAGCGCGATTACCTTCGGACCGTGATAACGGTTTGTGTCCGGCAGGATCTCAAGCTGCGGAAACTCCTTCTGCAAATTGGTAAGTACCTCATGCGTACGGTCACTGCTTCCGCTGTCCGCGATCACAAGCCGGGACGCTTCTCCTTTCCCTTCGAGAATCGGATACCACTGGCGCACAACGCCTTCAATATTCGCTTCCTCGTTATAGGCCGGCATAACAATATATAAAGAATCCATAATAAACCTCCGTCAATTGACTCTCTTCAGTATATCATCAGACATTCGGTGAGTCAATGGGAACGGTCTTTGGACTTTGCCGGGAAGAGGCACGAAAACGGATAGCAGGCTTACTGATTCAGTGCGTAGTACAGGCCCTTCATGGCCATCAGTTCCTCATGGCTGCCCTGCTCGGCAATGCCCTTGTTGGAAATATAAAGAATACGGTCCGCGCTGCGGATCGTCGAAAGCCGGTGCGCAACCATAAAGGAAGTTTTGCCGGCAAGGAGCTTCTTGAGTGCCTTCTGAATGAGCGCTTCCGTCTCGGTGTCGATGGAGCTGGTCGCTTCGTCGAGGATCACGACGGACGGGTTCTTCAAAATGATGCGCGCAAAGGAAAGCAGCTGCTTCTCACCTGCGGACAGACCTGCGCCGCGTTCCTCAAGTTTATGGTTATAGCCATCCGAAAAACGCTCGATAAAACTGTTCGCGTAAATGCTCTCGGCCGCTTTGATACATTCCTCGTCGGTAGCGTCCGGGCGTCCGTAACGAATATTTTCCATGATGGTTCCCTTAAAGATGAACGGCTCCTGCATCAAAACGCCGACCTCTTTTCGGAGCGAATCGAGCGTCACTTCGCGGACGTCATGACCGTCGATCCGTACACGGCCTTCGGCCACATCGTAGAAACGCGTGAGCATATTGATAACGGTCGTTTTTCCGGCTCCCGTCGGTCCTACAAGCGCGATCGTCTCGCCGGGTTTTACGTGCAGGTCAAAATGCTCAAGGATATTGCCACCCTCGTCGTAGGCAAACGTGACATCATCGAAGTCCACTTTGCCTTCCACCCCGGAAAGCTTCACGCAGTCCTTCTCGTCGTGGATTTCCACCGGGTAATCTATCGTATCGAATACCTGCTCAAGGTTCGAGCTGACCTGCGCCAGCTGCTGGATCAGGATCGCGATCATTGTAAGCGGGCCGCTGAACTGCGACATATAGCTCGTAAATGCTACGACAAGTCCCGCATCCACATACGCCGAGCCTTTGAGGATCAGGTAAAGAGCCATGCCGTAAAGGCATACGGTTCCGAGGTTCCAGAACGTCTCGACGATCGGCGTATTCAACTCGTTACGGCGGAATATGCGAAGCCACTGCTTCACGCATCCGTCATGGATCTTACTGTAGATCTGCTCGCTGCTTTCCGTGCGGTTATAACTCTTGACGATCTTCTCGCCCATGATCGTTTCCACAAGGAACGCGGACCGGTTCGAGTTCTTGGCTCTTAGCTTCGCGAATTCCTTACGGATCACGTAACGGAGCGTAAAGATGCAGGCCATCATCGGAATGATCACGGCAAATACGATGCCGGTCAGCTGCGGACTGAGGCCGAGCATGAAGAACGTTACGATGATCAGCTTTACCGCATAGGAAAGCAGGTTCAGCACATAGTTTGAAAAGAAGTTTGCGAGACCGTCCACATACTCGGTAACACGAACGACAATCTTTCCGTTCGGCTTCGAATCAAAGTAATCAAAGGGCAGTTCCTGCAGTTTATAGAAAACGTCTTTCCGGACATCACAGATGATCCGGTGTCCGACGATTCCCATGATCCTCTGATGGAAGAAGTTCACGCCGATCTCAAGAATCGCGATCGTAGCCATCGACGCGATCACAAAGGCAAGCGTCCGATACTCCTCCGTCACGACCACGTTATCAATGATCTCCCTTAAAAGCAGAGGAGTGATCATCGCAAGACCCGCGGAAACAAGCATCAGAATGCCGACAAGAATGAACGAGCCGCGGTAGGGCTTCATATAGCGGAGCACTCTTCCGAACTGACGGATATCGAATTTCTTACGGATGACTTCATCCTGGAAGTAAGTATTCTTCTTAGCCATGCTTATGCCCTCCCTTCCGCCAGTTTATCGGCAAGGGCGTCAAAGTTCACACTGCCCTCCTGCGTAATCTGAATATTATAGATTTTTGCAAATGTGCCGCCGAGTTTCATCAGTTCCTCAAACGAACCGCGCTCGATGATCTCACCGTCGCGAAGATAGATGATCTCATCACAGTCCACAACCGAAGACAGTCGGTGTGCGGAGATCAGAAGCGTCTTGTCAGGATAGAACTGTTTGATATCCGCAAGAAGCCTTTTCTCCGTTCCGACGTCAAGCGCCGATGTGGAATCGTCGAGAACGAGGATCGGGGCATTCCGAAGAAGCGCTCTCGCGATGGAAACACGCTGCTTCTGACCACCGGATATTCCGAGCCCGCGCTCACCGATGATCGTTTCATAGCCTTCCGTAAAGCTTGAGATGAACCCATGCGCCTGCGCGTGTTCCGCAGCCTTCACAACCTGCTGGCGTCCCACCTCGGGCTCCGAATAAGCGATATTCGATGTGATCGTATTGGAGAACAGAAAGACATCCTGGAACACATAGGAGAACTGTCTTCTTAAGGAATTCAGTTCGTATTCGCGGATATCCGTGCCGTTTAAAAGAATCTTTCCTTCGGTCATATCGTGAACGCGGATCAGCGACTCAAGAAGCACGCTCTTACCGGATCCCGTACCGCCGACGATACCGATTTTCTTTCCGGGCGTAATATCCAGATTAATGTTTTTAAGGATCGTCTGACCGCCGATCGCAAGGCTGCCGTTCACGATCTCGATATGTGCCTCACTAAGAACGCCTGTATCGGTGACGGCCTCTTCCGGCGCATACATGATGCCTTCCTTCGGCGTCTCATTTACGCTGATGGGTCCGCTCACGATCTTGCTTTCCGTATTCATGAAATCCATCATTTTCCTTCCGGATACGAGCTGCTGCTGCATCTGGAACATGCTGTTGTTGATCTGCGTGATATGGTTCATGATGCGGAACACGTAATCACCGCTTGCCACAAGATAACCGATGAGGAGCTGGCCTTTCATGACAAGAACGGCGCTCACGGCAATACTTCCGATGTATGCTGTCTGGCGGATCAGACCGAAGATTGCCTCAAAGGAGGATGACAGTCGGATCTGCTTGATGTGCGCATCGCGAAGCGTGTAGTTGGAAGTGTCGAATTTCTTCTTCTCAACGTCCTCGTTAGTAAACGAACGCACGAGACGGACCGCCTCGATATTCTCCTGAACGGTCAGTGCCATGTTGCTGTTGCATCCGCGGATCGCGCGGAAATTCGCGCGCGCCAGCTTTCGGAAACGAAGCAGTGATACCGCGAAGAACGGGGACAGGATCAGCGGGATCACAAGGAGTGACCGGTTGATCCCCGCAAGCATGACAACCGCCACGATCAGAACGAAGATACTGTCGCAGATGTTCGGGATCATTCTGCAGAACAGTTCCTTAAACATGATCGTATCGGAATTGATCGTCGTCAGAAGCTCACCGGTATTATATTCGGCAATGGTTTCCGAATCGAGTTCCATGAGCTTGTGGAATGTCACTTCGCGAAGATCCGTCTCAAGCGCGAGACCGAGCTTCTGCAGGATGTAGTTCTTGGCGTAAACGATGATGTCCTTAAAAAGGATCAGACCGAGGAACACTGCCGACAACGTAAAGAACAGCTGCATCGAATGGATCTCGCCGTATTTGCCGGACAGGAGGAAGGAAAATACCCCTTTCTCCGCCGGCTTGTCCTTGATGATGTGGTTGATGAACATCGCCGTAAGAAGCGGCAGCATCAGATCTGCCGTCAGTGCCGCAAAGCTCATCAGCTTTGTCAGAATGTCGAGCGGAAGATGCTTCTTCCAATGTTTAAAACCGAATTTGAATACTCCCATTTTCTTATTCCTTCTCCGCCTCGCGGCCTTCCATTGAGATTGACACCTGTTGTACTTGCCAGAAGCATATCACATTTGTCTGTATCGGAAAATGAATTATAATATACGGTTTTTACACTTTTTTATACTCTTCAGAAAGAGTCCGAGCATAAAAAAACTCCCCGGATTACTCCGGGGAGCGGATTTCAGATCTTATCTGCTCTTTTCAAGAGCAAGGGTTCTCGTGGTCAGGTCGCAAACCTCAGCCGGTCCGTAGTACTGGATGGCACCCGGATAGGTGAAGCAGGTCTTAACGGCCCACTCCTCACGGTGCTTCTCAAAGTACTTGAACGGCTTGCCGTCAAGCTCTACAAGAGCCTTACGGATAACGGGCTTGTCCTTACCGTTACGACGCTCGATATTCATCATCTTCGTGATCGGCATGCCGCCTGCTTTCCACTCTTCAGCAGGCTTCGAAAGGTTGCTAACCTTCGAAAGGTAACCGGTGTATCCGTACTGGATCAGCATGAAAGCGTTGTAGCCGAGGGAGTAGCAGTAGTCAGCATCGAAGTTCGACGGGAAAGCGCAACGGCCTTCGTAACCGAAGAAGTGATGCTGCGTACCGAACTTGCCCTTATAGGTGCCGGCTTTCTTTCTCTTTGCAAGCTCCGTCTTAACCATCTCGGAGAAGAGCTTCTCGGACTCAATCAGGGAAACCTGTACGTTACCGTGAGGATCTCTCTCAAGGAACAACTGCTGCTGAATGCCCTGCGGAAGAATGTCAAATACCTTGAAGGAAGCCTTGGTGAGGCCGGCCTTGATATATTCATACTTGGAATTCCAATCCGGAAGCGCGTTGAACTTCTCGGTCTTCTCGCCTGCAAGGAGCTCGTTGATCTCGGCAATCAGCTTGGAGAACTCGGGAACGAACTCAACGATACCCTCGGGGATGATCGCAACGCCGAAGTTCTCGCCGTTGTTACCACGGGTCTCAACTGCATCGGCAATGTACTTGGTGATCTGTGCAAGAGACATCTTCTTAGCGGCAACTTCCTCACCGATCAGGCAAATGTTGGGCTGGGTCTCAAGCGCGCACTCAAGGGCAACATGGGAAGCGGAACGTCCCATAACCTTGATGAAGTGCCAGTACTTCTTCGCGGAGTTCGCGTCACGCTCGATGTTACCGATCAATTCGCTGTAGGTCTTCGTAGCGGTATCGAAACCGAAGGAAGCCTCAATGTCCTCGTTCTTAAGGTCACCGTCGATGGTCTTCGGGCATCCGATAACCTGTACACCGGTCTTCTTCGCTGCCATGTACTCGGCAAGTACGGCTGCGTTCGTGTTGGAATCGTCACCGCCGATGATAACGATGGCGGTAAGTCCGTGCTTCTTCGCAACCTTCTCAACGATTGCAAACTGCTCCTCGGTCTCGAGCTTGGTACGGCCGGAACCGATGATATCGAAACCGCCGGTGTTGCGGTACGCGTCAATAATCTTGTCGGTGAACTTTACATAATCGTCGTCAAGAAGTCCGCTCGGGCCGCCCTTGAAACCAAGGAGAACATTGTTCTTGTCGGTTGCCTTAAGGGCATCGTAAAGACCGCATACAACGTTGTGTCCGCCGGGTGCCTGTCCGCCGGAAAGGATAACGCCGACAACCTGCTTCTTAGCCTGTGATGTATTCGCGCCCTTAACGAACGTGATTTCCTTCTTGCCGTAGGTGTTCGGGAACAGAGCCTTAATCTTGTCCTGATCCGCTACGCTCTTAGTTGCCTTACCTTCCTTAACGCAGATGTCTGCGATGCCGTTTCTGAGCATCCCGGGAAGCTTCGGCTGATACTCGTATCTCGCTTTTTGCAGAGGTGAAAGATTCATATTCCTACTCCTTTTTAGGTGATTTTGGGGAAAGCCCATTTGATGTATATAGTAAATCATTTTACGGCAAATGTAAAGACTCTCATCTCTGTTTTTCGAAACCGTCTCCGCCGTAAAATGCAAAAATCCGAACCGTCGGAAAACGGCTCGGATCCTGCCACAATGGAGCATAGGGGACTTGAACCCCTGACCCCAACACTGCCAGTGTTGTGCGCTCCCAACTGCGCTAATGCCCCGGGTATCGTAAAAAGGATCGTCCGACCCTTCATTACCTACAGGTTTATCTTACCGAAAAAAAGGAAAATGTCAAGCGGAACTTACTCCCCCGCTCCCGCGGGAGCCCCCGTCATATATGATCGATCAGCATCCGCACACGGTTGTAGTAATTCAGCTTGGAGCCGCTCGAATCGGGCTCAACGACAACGAGCGAGGCTTTCGGATACGCCCTTCTGATACGCGGGTAGACGCCGCGGCCGGCGCACACATTTGCCATGCATCCGAACGGAGCGATACATAAGATACGATTGATTCCGTGACGGCAGTAATCCACGGCCTCCGCGCCGAGAAGCCAGCCGTCTCCGACCGTCAGATTATGCGTCACAAGCTTGCGTGAGTTGACATCCATCGTCTCATAGCGGCTGAGACAGTGGAAACCGTTCCGCCGCATTGTTTCGATCATGCTGTCCTGCATATGGATCATCAGCTTCTTCGCCGCCTCGAAGGCAAGACGCTCCGGATTCATTTTGGCCGGTTTATGCGAGTCCACGTAATAAAGCATATACCAGGAAAGACCGTTAACATGCGCTTCGCAGCCGTTGTCCTCTAAGAATCGCACGATGTCCCAGTTACCGAGCGCGCAGTATTTCTCGTAAAACTCCGCAACAATTCCGACTACCTTCCGCTTTTCCGCGGTCCGTTCGATCTTTTTGAAATCCTGCGCCATCCGCTCGAAATTCTTCTTCATCGCGTGTAACGTCAGATGCTTCGCAAGGCGGATATCCGACGCGACGCGGCGAATCCATTTACGAAGCAGCCGGTCCGTCTCCCCATGGTTTACTTCATACGGGCGCGTCTGGTTCGCAAGAAGCATCAGCATGTCCCCGTAGAACATTCCGGCCAGTCCCCGGATTGCCATCCCGAGGGAAATCTTCAGACTGATCTCATCACATACGTGGCGCACATTGATCGTCATCACTTTTGTGTCTTCGAAGTGGGCCCTCCGTAACGAGCGTTCCATCAGCCCGATGTAACAGGCGCCGCGGCACGCGTCCCCGGCGGTGGGCATCAGGATGAACGTCTTCTTCGGATCATAGCGTCCGCTCCGAAGCGCCTTCACGACCTGCCCGGTCATCAGAATAAACGGATAGCAGATATCGTGATTTGCGTATTTCAGTCCCTCTTCGCGCACCGCGAATTCATCCTTATCCCGAAGCGGCACCACGCGGTAACCCTTGCTCCAGAACATATATTTGATCAACGGAAAATGGCTGTCTAACGTTGCAGGGATCAGAATGGTATTTTCCTCCCTGTTCGTCCGTATCTTATACATTGTCGTATTCCCCTCAAATCCCCGAAAAGAAACACCTCCGGTGCGAACCGGAGGCATTCATGTAATCTTACTTATACTCGATTGTGTAATCCGAAGTAACGGATGCTGCTTTTAAGAAGCTCGTGATAACATTCTTGGCTTCCTTAACCGCGCGGTCGAGAAATTCTTCGTCCTTAAGAAGCTGACCTTCCTTCTTATGTTTCAGGCTGCCCATCAGCGAAGAATATTCCTGAATCTTTGTTTCGGTAAAGATGGAGTTCTTAATCTCATACGCCGTGAAACTGTCCTCGTCGATCTCATGCGAAACGATGAACACCGTCGGCAACGTCACGGTAATCTTCTTTGCTTCATTGTCGACTTCAAAATCGACCTTAGAGAGAACGATACCCGCACTGATCACGCCCTTATAGGTAAATACTACCTTGTCGGTCGTCAGCGGAAGCTTTGCTCCGAGCAGTTCCTTGTAGTTCTCGAAAGTGTCCACATCCGTATAGTAATAGCGCTGTGTGATCAAATCGCCGGCCGGCTGCAGGACCTCTTCGATCGTCTTAACGTCAATCGTCGACTTCTCGGTTACCGCCTCGGAAACCTTCTCGAGCAGCGTCTTCTTGTTGCGACCTGCCCATTTGGCTCCGGCAAATGCGCCTCCCACAATGCAGACAACCAGTGCCGCGATGATAATCGTAACTTTCTTCATTTACAACCTCCTGTCAACTGAAGCGGGACACTTACCCGCCGTATAACCCAAGTTCTTTCCTTACGTTTCCGGCCGCAATGCCGGATTCATGCCTCACAAGTCTATTATAAAAGAATCGGTATGGGGTGGCAAGCAGTTATTTCCCCGGGGAGTTGCGGACGGATTATGACAGAAAAACATCCATTTTCCGCCTCAGGAGGTGTGATTATCACGGTTTTATCACTGAAGGCGGCCCTTCGCGGCAACGCGCTCGGGCGTGAGGATCCGGTCAAGACGTCCCCGGATGCGGTTCTGGATGCTTCTTGCGATTCCCTCCGGGGCGCTGTTCAGTTCACGGTCCTTTCCGATGAAGAACAGTGCGATCGTATCGGGACCGACGTGGCTTCCCGTACACATGTCATAGGTCGTGTTGATAAAACCGCGCACCTTAACGCGCTCGGTAATGCGGTCCATGATGTAAAGCGACTCATCATAAGCGTCTGCGTGAGCGATGCCGAGAATCTGGTTCTCGGGATCGATGACGTTGTTGCATACCAGATCGATCAGGTCATTGATCGCCGCCTTCCGGCCGTGGCACTTTTTGAACGCAACGATATGTCCTTCGCTGTCGCCGCGCAGGATCGGCTTGATGCTCAGCGTGTTTCCGATCAGTGCGGATGTTTTTGAAATACGTCCGGTTTTGCAAAGATACTTCAGATCGCCGACGGTAAAGATTCCGTTCATTCCCGCTGCCAGGTCTTCGATCGCATCGGCCGTTTCATTCACGCTGATGTTCTTTTCTCTCATCTCGGCTGCATAAACGGCAAGGATACCTGCGGCCAGAGATGCATTCTTCGTATCAACGGTGCGGATCACACGATCGTCTTCACGGTCTTCCAATACATCCCGCGCTGCGATGCATGCCGAATTGAATGTTCCGCTGATGCCGGAGCTGATTCCGATATACAGAACGTCCTCTCCCGCATCCAGGGCGCGCTCAAACGCCTCCATGAATTCTCCCGTACTGATGAGGCCCGTCTTCACGGTCATGCCGCCACGGATGCGGTCATAAAAATCCTTTCCGCGGATACGCTCCTGATTGGGTGAAAGACCGGGCTCATAGCAGATCTGCATCACACCGTCTATATAATTGACAAAGGATAACACCTCTATTTGATATTTTGCTGCAAGCTGTGCCGGGAGATTGGCCCCGGAATCAACGATAATGCGAAACATATGAACAGCCTCCTATTAGGTTTATCGTTCTCGTTTCGATTATACATGGTTTTCAATACTATGTCAAGAGTTATCGTTTTCTTACATTGTCCGTTAATCAATTCTCTTACAGGCGGTTCTCATTTTTCGGAACATTCCCGGTCATCGGTCTCATAGCGGCGTTTCAGCCGAAGACCGAAGCCTTCGGCACATAGAAAAACCGGCAGACTGCTCTGCCGGTTCTAACCTTATTTCGTTCTTATTCCGCAAGCGGAAGCCGCACCGTGATGGAAAATATACTGTCGGTAAGATTCGCTTCGATCGTTCCGCCGAACCGCTCCGTGAATTCCTTCGCAATCGCCAGTCCGAGGCCGCTGGACACCTGCCTGTGGAAACGGTCAACCGTATAAAACTGCTCAAACACGCGCTCGATCTGAATGTCCTCCGGATGCTCCACCGGATTTGCGACCGTGATTTCCGCCGTCTTCTCATCCTGCTTCCGAAGCTTTATGAAAATCTTCTGATATCCGTGCAGCATCGCGTTCTTCGTTATATTCTGCAGGATTCTCTTCACCGCTAGCTCGTTGGCGTTGACCGGAAGCACTTCTTCCGTCAGCTCGATCTCGGGCTCCACGCCGGTCTGCTGCCAGGTATCGTAATAAGAAAGCACCGTTTCCGCAACAACGCTCCGAAGAGAGAACACGGAGAGTTCGGGTTCGTATTTGCCGTTTTTCAGTTTCGTAAAGGTGAAGAGATCCTCTAACAGTTCTTTCAAAGTGTCAATACGCTCGCGGATCACTGCCGTATAACGTGCCTGGTCCTCGGCCGACTTCGCATCGCAAAGAAGCTGTACATAACCGTCGAGTGATGTAAGCGGCGTACGGATGTCATGCGAAAGGTTGGCGTACACGTCCGCGATCAGTTTCTCCTTTTCCGAAAGGAGATGCTTCCGCTCACGGATATCCTCTAACGTGCGGTTGATCTCGCCCGCCAGTTTCAGTTCGCCGAGTCCTTCGAAATTGACCGCCACCAGAAGGCTCGAGTCCTCCTCGCGGACAAAGCGAAGCTGGCGACAGATCCGCAGATGCTGCCGCCACAGAACAAATAACCAGATTGTTTCCGCAATCAGAAGGATTGCGAGCGCAATGATTATTCCGATCATATCGCTCTTTTTACTCCTTTATACAAGGTCTTTTTTCGTTAGCCAGAGGCTGCTGCCCAAGCAGAACACCACAGCAAATATCACCGCTACTACAACAGTAGAACCAAGTATTTCTCTGCTGTCTATTCCATACTGCATGATGCGTCCGCTGACCGTATACTTAAGAATCGAAGCATCCTTCCATCCCAGTTTCTTAAGGCCTTTGTCCGCGAGCTCGTAGAGTGCCGCGAAGACATGCAAAGAGATGCAGCAGGTGATGATCATGCTGATCAGGTTGCTTCTAATGATCAGGCAGATGCTCATGATGATCCAGCCGAATACAACATGCAACAGCCCCTGGATGCACAGCACTTCGACAATCTTGCCGGCCGGATCCATAACAATCTTATGTCCGCCGATGTAAACGCCCAGGGATGTGCTCAGAATGAACATCGCGAAGAACAGTGCGGTGTAGACGATTACGGCCGTTGCTTTGGCACATACCATATGCCAGCGATGTTTCACCGCGCCGCCGTAGTTTTTTATGTAGCCGGTGTTGAAATCAGCCGTGGCGAAGATAACGGTGAAGATGCCAATGAACAACGCGACCAGCATTCCTTTCGCCGCGGAGGTGATAGTCTCCAGAAAGCTGTAGCTTCCGTCCTCGTTCTGCTTCATGGAAATGCTCATGCCGATGTTCGCTGCCGCATTGTCCTTTTGGGACTCCGCAGCTTCAATCGCCTGCCTCAATTCAGGATCGCTCATCATTGCGTCATCGAGGGAAACCGTGATTACATTAATGACCGCAACAATGAACAGGATTACCCAGAAGCTCTTCATACGTACCATACGGTACAGTTCCATACGAATCATATTTAACATAACTCTCACCATTCCTTTCAATCTGCCGTCGTATTTAAGAAGTACGACTCAAGGCTCTCGTTATTGACCGCGATCTTGCTGATCAGAAGACCCGCCTTATTCAGCTCGCGGTTGATGTACGCCACGTCCTCCAGGCGTTCCGAGATATAAATCGTTTCCTTGTCAACGACCTTGTAATTGCTGATTCCCAAACCATCCAATACCGTGCATGCCTGCTCCGGACGGTCCACAACCGCTTCAATGCGGAGGCTGCAGCGGTCTGCCAGCTCTTCGGCTGTAAGCTGCTCCACCAGGCGACCCTTACTCATGATTCCGTAGTGGGTCGCCACTTTGGAAAGTTCTTCCAGAATGTGACTGGAAATCAGAATGGTGATTCCTTTTTCCTTGCTGATTCTCGTGAGCATGTCGCGGATTTCCACGATGCCTTCCGGATCCAGCCCGTTGATCGGCTCATCCAGCACAAGAAGATCCGGTTCTCCCACCATTGCGAGAGCAATGCCGAGACGCTGTCTCATACCGAGTGAGAAATGCTTTGCCTTCTTCTTGCCGACTTCTCCGAGTCCGACAAGTTCGAGCATTTTCTTAATGTAATCATCGCCTTTAATACCGTAGCAAAGGCATTTGGCTTTCAGGTTGTCATATGCGGTAAGATTTCCGAACAAGCCGGGATCTTCAATCAGGCAGCTCACGCGCCCTCTTACCTCCGCGAGCTCTGCTCCGCTCTTCCCGAACAGGGAGAAGCTTCCGCTTGTCGGAGCTGAAAGGCCTCCAATCATCTTCAATGTTGTCGTCTTGCCCGCGCCGTTCTTTCCGATCAGGCCGTAGATGGCTCCGCGCTCAACCTTCAGGTCGATGCCGTCCACCGCTGCCTGCTTGCCGAAAACCTTCCGCAGTTCATGTGTCTGCAGGATGTATTCACTCATGTTGTGTACCGCCTCTCTTGTGGTTTATGGCCTTATCATAACCGGCAGGTTTCAAGACATCGCTAACAAAAAGTAAAGAAAAGGTAAAGATTGCAAATCACTGTTTTTCAACAATCTTGATGCGTCCGTCACCGAAAGGATCGGCATAAGCCTCGCCGATCTTTCCTCCCAGGGACTGCGTGATGTAGTCGATCAGAACCTGGTTGTCAATCTTCACGCGGTCCTGCAGAAGTTCAGCTCCCAAGAACATCGAAAAACCGTCTCCGAGTTCCAAAAGCATATAACTGTGTCCCGCAAGCGTATAGTTCTTTCCGGGATCAACCGGCTGTCCGTTAACGAGAACGTTCTTTACGCGGCGCTCGCCCTTGATCCCCGTGAACACCTCATTTTCATCCATGCTGCAGGGCGTATCGATATAGGAATGAATTTCATAAGTAATTCCCGACACCTGCGGAAATCCGCCGCACTCACCGGGTACCGAACGAGCGCCCCATTCGAGCGCGTCAAGAAGCGTCTGCCCGGACACCTCGATCACGCAAAGCGTATTTCCGAACGGGTGCACGCTCAGAATATGCTGTAAAGTAACATCGCCTGCCGGAATGCTAACGCGGATTCCGCCGCCGTTCACGATGGCAATGTCGGCCCCCGACTGCTCGCGGTATGCATCCGCGCAAAGGTCGCCGAGATTCGTCTCCGCACGGCGCACCATACGGATGGGCTTTCCGTTCACGTCGACCTCGACAGGATCGTTGATCGTAAGTTCCACGGATGAAGTTGCTACAGTCTCCGTAAGCTTTTTATTGAGTACGTCACTCGCCTCCGAAACGGCTTTTCGCATTTCATTATCGATTCCGAGCAACTCGGGTGCCGCAACGGAATTGTTCCATGAATAAAGACCTGCCGTGATCGTTCCGTCGGCTTTGATCCTGCACCAGCCGATTCCTTCCAGTTTCGTTCCGCATGCCGCGCGGATCACGGTGCGGCCCTCCTTATCCTTTACCTTCACCTGATCCTTATCATGGCTGTGTCCGTCCAGGAATACATCGATTCCGCTCGTATTAGCGATTACTTCCGCATACGTCCAGGGCGAGCACTCCTCCTCATTGCCGAGGTGTCCCATTACGACAACACAGTCCGCGCCCTCGCCGCGCGCATCGTCCACAGCCTTCTGGACGGCGTTGTAAACGCCTTCGCCGGTCGCATCCTGACAGAACCCGTAAACAAAGCGGCCGGTTTCATCCATAAAATAGGACGGGCTGGAACTCGTCAGCGTCTTCGGCGTCGTTACGCCGACAAATGCGACCTTCTTCCCTGCCATTTCCCTGATCACATAGGGCTGAAAAACATTCTCGCCCTGATAGGTAAAGTTGCAGCTGATGTATGTAAACTCCGCGCGTTCCGCAAGCGAAAGAAACTGCTTCATTCCGTAATCAAACTCATGGTTTCCGGGGATGGCGATGCTGTACCCCATCCGGTTCATCAGATCGATCGGCGTCTCGCCGCGCGTCATCGTTCCGAGCGGCTCTCCCTGAATATTGTCTCCGTCATCGACAAGAATGACTTCGTTGCCCTGTGAAACGAGGTAATCTCGGATCTGCGCAAGTCCCGCATAGCCGAATCCCTGATCGACTCCGCAATGCACATCACTTGTGAACAGGATTACAACATCTCCGTTCTTCTCGATCTCCGGCGTCGGTTCCGCAGTCGGTCCGGGTGTCGGCGCCGCGGTCGGGGAAACCGTCAGAGTTACGGTTTCGGTGGGCGTCGCTTCGCCCGTTCCGCCGTTCTTCCGGCCGCATGCCGTCATTCCGAAGAGAAGGGCAGCTGTTACGACCATCCCGATTGCGGTTTTTATTCGATTTTTACTATTCTTCATATTGTCAGACTCCTATTTTATCCGGTAACCGATTCCCCAGATGGTTTCGATATATTCTTCTTCGCTTACCCGTTTCAGTTTCTTCCGGAGATTGCTGATATGCACATCGAGCGTCTTCGTCTCTCCCATGTACGGCTCCTGCCATGCATACTCAAATATTGCGTCTTTCGAAAACACCCTCTTCGGATTCTGAGCAAGCAGTTCGAGGATGCGGTATTCCTGCCTCGTAAGCGCCGGCGTCTCCGTCCCGTCGATGGTGACCATATGATGCTCTCGGTCCAGTACCAAAGACCGGTACGTAAGATGCGATGCGTTCCGGGAATCGCCTGCTTTCCGAAGCTGCACGCGGATCCGGGCAACGACTTCTTTGATCTCAAACGGTTTCGTAACGTAATCGTCCGCGCCTATACTCAGAACATCCACCTTGGAATCAAGATCGTCACGGGCACTGACAACAATAACGGGTGTCGTGATTCCTTTACCACGCAACGCCTGGAGCACATCCTCGCCGCTCTGACCGGGCAGCGTAAGGTCAAGAAGGATCAGTTGATACTGCTCGAGCGACAGTCTGAGCATGCATTCCGTTCCGGAAAATGCCTGCCCGCACGCAAATCCCTCGCGCTCCAGCGCCTCCTTCAGCAATACGGAAATCTTATTGTCATCTTCTACGATCAATATGTGTTCCATGGTCTCCTCCGTCCCGGTTTCATTCGGATTTTATTATGACACCGAAACTATGTTTTGACAACATTTTCCCAACATAATAGCAATATTTGAAAGGAATAGCGCAATAAATAGATTGTCTTCCGGCCTAAACTACATTAATCTATTCTTAAGGTGGTGCACCAGGATGCTTAAAAAGCAATTTTTGTGCATCTCCCAACTTACTCTGTGGAGGAAATACCTTTATGAAGAAGATTAAGTTATCACGTCCGAACGAGAGAACTCCTCTTGTTAAGGAGATTTATACCGCGGATCCTTCCGCACATGTTTTTGATGGCAAGATTTACATCTATCCGTCCCATGACTTTGCCCATGACTGTCCCGACGATGACAACGGCGACCAGTACATCATGAAAGATTATCATGTTCTGTCCATGGACAGCCTGGATTCCGAATGTGTTGACAACGGTCTTGCGCTTTCCGAAGACGATATCCCGTGGGTGAAAAACCAGATGTGGGCTCCGGACTGTGTTAAGAAGAACGGTAAGTACTATCTGGTATTTCCGGCCAAGGACTATAACGGTCAGTTCCATATCGGCGTAGCCGTTTCCGATTCCCCGGTCGGCCCGTTCAAGCCGCAGGACAATTACATCAAAGGTAGCTACAGCATCGACCCTGCTGTTCTGATCGACGATGACGGACGTACCTACTGCTATTACGGCGGTCTCTGGGGCGGTCAGCTTGAGATGTGGCAGTCCGGTTCCTTTGACGAGAAAGCACATCGTCCGGAAGGCGATGAGCCCGCTTTGGGACCGATGTTCGCCGAGTTCAACGACGAGATGGATGCATTTATCACCGAGCCGAAGCACCTTCAGATCCTTGACGAGAACGGAGAGCCTTTGAAGGCAGGCGATGAGGACCGCCGCTATTTCGAAGGTCCCTGGATGCATAAGTTTAACGGCAAATACTATCTTTCTTACTCCACCGGTACGACACACTATCTCTGCTATGCGGAAGGTGAGAAGCCGGACGGCCCGTTCACCTATAAGGGCCGCATCATGGAGCCGGTACTCGGCTGGACCACACATCACTCCATCGTTCAGATCGGTAATGACTGGTACCTCTTCTATCATGACTGTGAGCTTTCGGGCGGCGTAACGCACGAGCGCTGCGTAAAGTACACGAAGCTCAACATCCATGAGGACGGCACGATCGATACGATCATCCCTTACGAGTTCGAGCGCTGATCATTTCACGGTATAAGGAAGTCCCCGGAGCAATCCGGGGACTCTTTTTATGTCATCCTTCTTTCTTTAATTCGTAATCGATCAGGGTCATCTTATCGTTTATGATCTTCTCTTCTCCGACGCGGACAAATCCGCATTTTTCGTACAGGTGACAGTTTCTCGGCTCCTGCAGGATCGTATCCAGTTTCCAGGTCGTCACTTCCGGGAACATCTCAAAAGCCTTCTCTATTGCCACATACCCGAGTCCCTGATTCTGGTATTTCGGAAGGATGAAGATCGGGCTGATGAAAGACACCTTCTTCTCATTCGGATCATTGTGTCCGAGATTGATCACGCCGACCCGGGCTCCATCTTTCACGATGAAGAAGTATTGCCGGTTCGGTGCGGCCGCGCGTCTCTGTATCCGCTCAAACGGCTCGATTGCCGGCGAACCCTCGTCATGATAAATCTCGTAAAGCGGCATAAAACTCTCAACCTGCATCTGATGGACCAACGTAAGCTCGTCCTCTCTTACCGGCTCCAGTTTCACCCTGTTGAACAGTTCGATACCCGTTGCGTCCGGCAGATGAAAATGTTCTTTGATCATCTTTGCCACAACGTCGGGCTCCAGATTCGTATTGTCTATCTTCATATAATTTGCAAACGGGATCTCCCCTTCCCGGCTCACAAGACGGTACTTGGTCTCCTCACGGATCATACGGTCGTCGGAGATGTTCAGGTCACGCTTGGACGCCTTGTTTAAAAGCCGGTTCTCGGTATGGTTCCGTTTTAGGCGGACAGCCTGATCCGCAACCAGTTCCACATAGTATACGGTTCCGCCGTTTTCCTCAAAGCGCTTCGCGATCTTAGCCGCATAATCCCAGTCGGACGGCAGGTCAAATGCCCACATGAACGTGAAGATCATCCCTTTGTAATTCGTCTTTAAAAAAGCGTCAAATACGTCGTCCCGAAGCCGTTCCACAAGCGCTCCGTCCCGATACCCGAAGACCTCTAACACCGGCTCAAACAGCATATGATTGTGAAACAGCCGGAAATCCGTGATCTTTCGAAGCTCCTGGCCGACCGTCATCTTGCCGACGGCGCCGCTCCCGATTAACATTACCAGATCCATAATATCATCCTCCGCATTCTTTCGTTGTTGTCCGGCCGTCCTCGGCCGGATTGATCACCGCCACCTGAAAAGCATCCTCGTAAATCACTTCCCCCGGAAGTTCCGTACGTTCCGAGATATACAGCTTCAGGCCGTATTTTTCTGCCATTTTCCGGTAGAAAGTCATCTTCTCCCAGATTCGGTTCCCCTCCGGCGTATCCTTGAACCAGGTAACCGCGCCCTGCGTATTGCCGGCTTCATAGAAGGGCGGCACCGGCAGAACCTCCTCGAAATACTTCCGGTTCTCCCAGTATTCCTTTGTTTCCTCTTCGTTCGTGGTTTTCTCTTCAACCAGCTTCCAGATTGCCGTGAAGATTCCTCTCGGCTGCTTGGTCAAATAAGCAATGTCAGCCGTGTGTACTCTAAAGTATCGCATTCCCTTTCTCCTTTTCCCCCGAAATAAAAATACCGCCTGTCCAGAAAAGACAGGCGGTCAGATTACACGGGATTCTTGTTTCTTTCCGATGATTCTTCTCTGTGATCAAATAACGCGTACGCCGAATAAACCATACATATAAATATGAATGGCATATTCATGAGCGTGACGGTTTTCAATCACAAAACGCTTCATAAAAAGAACTCCTCGAAAATATTGTGTTAAGAATACTCCGATTCCGCGGTTCTGTCAACCTGAAATATGTCAATCGTTACCGGTCGCAGGGGAATCGTTTCTTTCTGCGGGTTCCGCGGCATCCTCCTTCTGAAGTTTGCGCCGCTCAAACCATTCAAGCGGAACGGTGATCAGAAGCATATACGGCACCAGGATCAGGATGCACGGAATCAGATACAGGAACGGGAACGGCAGGATCTTATGGAACAGGTCCAAAAGCGGATTGCCCTCAGTCTCCACGGAGAAGAAATAGTTCGCGTCCTTATAAACTCCGGTGACACGAAGGAGCATATTGATGCAGAATACGGCAAATGCGATCAAAAGTGCCGTTACAGCCGCCTTCGGAAGGTCCTTAAGCTTCGGGCGAAACAGTCCGAACGTGACGATCGCCCAGCCCTCGATGATGACCATAAAATGCGTCCCGTAATACCCGATCATACGCGGCAGCAGAAGCGAATAGCCGTCAAATCCCGTCCCCGGCATAAACAGTGCCATCATCGCGCCGAGAGGTCCCAAAAAGAAGCAGAAGCACATCATGGGACGGTTCTTCTTAAGGACCGCGATCGGGATCAGGATCATGTTGATATTGCAGAGCTGAAGCGGGAATTCGCCCCACCAGTTAAAACCGCCGGTATCGGCCGTCAGGACGTCGAACTCGCTGTCGATAGACAGAAAATACTTATATACGACAAATCCGACAAGCGTCACGATACAGGTCGTGATCAGCACCGTTTTCTTCGTCTTCTCCGGCTTGCCCTTCAGCAGAAGGCTTACCACAACAAGCAGCGCAATGAATGCGGCAAATGTCACGAAGAATACCCCGTTAAAAGGTGTGATGACAAAGGATCCGAAAGATAACATGTCATGTCCTCCCAAATGTGTATTGCTGTCTGTAAATTCGTATGCCGGTGCGGCGCTTCCGGTCAATGATGCTTCTATTCATCTGTACGATTTCCGGCTTTATACCACTTCGGAACGATCCGCCGGAATCCGTCGAAATCTTCAAACGCGGCCTCCGCTCTTCGAACCATTCCGTCAATATCCTTCTGCCCGAACGGCTCTGCCCATTTGATGGAGAAGAGGGATGCCTGGGCGACATATACCGCATTGGCCTTCCAGAAACCCTCGGGAACATCGTCGTCGAAATAGGCGTCTATCTGTCCGATGCAGTACGGAATGCTGATTTCCGTTCCGAAACTCTCAAGTTTATAAAATTCCTCGTACGGGTCGCCGATCTCCCACCGGTTGAAATCGATCACGCCGATGGAACCGTCCGCCATATAAATCAGATTGCCCGGTTGAAAATCACCGTGCATGTATACCGCCGGCTGCTGCCAGATCTGATCGATATTGTCTTTCACATACTGTAACGCAGTCTCATCCCCGGGAATCCGAAGATCGGAGTTCTCATATCGGGACAGCTGCGTCAGTTTCTTCTCTTTCTTCGTCTGTTTCGGCACATCTTCCGGCTCTAACGGAACGGAATGAATCTTTCGAAGGATCTCCCCCGCTTTTCTTCCGAGCCGGTACTGTTCCTCTTCGGAAAGCTTCGGAAGCATTTCCTCAAGATCGCATCCATATACCCAGGAAAGAAGCATGTAGACGCTCTTTCCGTCATTGCAGACGCCAAATGCGACCGGCATCGACATCGGAAAGCCAAGTCTTGCGTATTTTTCAATCACCCGATACTCCCGCAGCTTGGCATCATATTGCGCAATATCCGAAATGCGAAGAAGCTGTGTCCTGCCGTCTGCCATTCTGACCTTGTATTTTCGGTCGCTCGACCATCCCTTTTCGACCGGTTCCACATTCTCCCAGTCTTTGCTGATTGCAATATCCGAAAACATTCTTTTCTCCCTCCCCGAAAAAATCAGTACTCCGTTTTAACCTCATCCAGTTCAAAAATCTTCTTGAAACGTGCCTCATCCTCGGATGTACGGACAACCATTACCTCCGTGAACTGCCCGTTCTTCCGGTTCTTAAACCCTGCGACCTTCTCGCCGGTGCAGATGGAGCTGCGGATCACGGCATACTGCGTTTCGGGATCATATGCAATCTTCTCGCGCAGATTCTTCTCATAATTCGAAACTCTCTTGGAATTCTTCTTCCGGAAACACATATGTAATACCTCACGTGCAAAAACAATCCTTATCCACTGAAGTGTACCGGTTCGTTCCCATTTTCCGTTCAAAAGAATCTTTGAGCATGTTACTCATCCGGTCCGCTTTCGTTATCTTTGAAACTGCTTTCCGAAATTGTTGAGATAGTATGCATACTCTTCGTTTCTGACAAAGACAAATGCGAAGTGGGCATTTTTCTTCTCTCGCCGAAGAAATCGCAGGTGCTCCGCGACGCATACCATTCTGAACTTATGATTCTCAAAAACGATGATCAGCGGGACATCCGGGGACCCGACGGAATCCGGCTCCGGACAATCGTCTCCAACGTCTTCAATCAGCCGTAGCGGAATCTTCACCAGTTCGGACAGAAAGAAGGCGTTTTCGTCCGGACAATCCGCACCCGCCGAGGCAAGATAGATCCTGACCCATTCCTCTCCGAAACCGGCATCGGAATACTGCTCCGCCGAATGTACCGACGGAGAGTATTCCGGAAGTTTCATCCTCTTACCGTACACAATCTTTTTAATGGATTCAGGCGAAAGAAAGAACTCCTCAGCAAGTTCGAAAACGGACGCCCCGGCGGAATACCGGCTGCAGATCAATGCGTTCCGTTTTTTGATCCTGCTGCGGTAACCGGAAGCTTCTCCCCATCCCTTTGCCCCGCTGCGTTTCGGGATGTAGATTGCCTTTCCTTCCGCGTACTTCTGCACTTCCGAAAGAAGACTTGCGGGGAGAATATCTTTTGCATTTTCATACTTCATTCTTTAATCCGCCAGTTTGTTCATTCGTGCTTCCAGTTCGTTGATCGATCTCGTGATGGATTCACAGGATTCCAGGTCATCGATTGAAGCATGCCACATCAATGTGTGAATCCCCTTGAAATACGCCATGCATAAGAAACGCTCACGGAAGTTCTTAATCTCGATATTCTTCCTCTTCGCGTATTCATACAATTTCTCCGGAACAAGAAGATACGGCTTGTTCAGATCAAGAATCGCAAAGTCCATTAGGAAATCCATGATTCCCGCGCGGCCCCAGTCAGCACAGTAGGTCTTTCCGGAAGCATCTACGATCATGTTGCAGAAGAATGTATTGTTGTTGGCCAGGTATCTCTGTCCTTCGCAGTAATCCGCATAATACATGGCCTTTGCGTAAATTTCCTCGAAATAGTCCTTTTTAAGGAATGTCGTTCCGAACATCTGGGTCCAGTTGTGCCAGTACCCTTCCTGCTCCTCGTTAAAGGTCTCGCGGATAAATTCTTTTACAGTTCCGAACGGAGCCTTGTTGTTCTCGTCGAATTCACCGTAACCGCTCAGACCGGAAATGTCTGTAGCCGCTATTTCGAAGATCATATCGAAGAAATTCTCATAGCATTTTTCGAACTCTTCCACCGACAGTTCGTCGGCGTTTCTGCCCTTGGGGCTCATCTCAATCTTATCCCCGGCCAGGTTTCTGATAAAAATATCTCTGTTCATGGCAATCATCCTTTCAAACTTTTGTAATCTGTATCGGCGCCTTACAACCATACTGTAACAGACCGAACAGCCAAAGCATATAGAAAGAACTTTTATAACGGTATTCTACTCAGTCGCAAACCAATACCGCTTCGTGGCCGGCAGTTTACAAAAACCCCGGTCATCTGATTATACCAGATAACCGGGGGTTCACGCTACTGTTTATCGTTTATTTATTCCGTTTTCTTAAGCGGCACCCAGATAAAGGTTCTCACCTCGCTCGAACCGGGTTCCGGAGCGAGATAAACTTCGATGTCATATTCATCCACGAGTTCATAGCCCTTAAGCGCCGGAAGCCACTCGGACCAGATCTTCGTATTGGTGTCTTGAAGCGTCTTTAACGTGCACGGAAACTGTGCCCAAAGGCTTGCCGGAATCACGCGGGTCTCGCACCCCTCCGGAACCTCTTCCCACGGAAAATACAAATCCGCAATCCAGTAATCGAAATCCTTTCCGTCCATGTCAAGGCACAAACCGAAGGTCCCCATGATCGGGCGTTTGTCACCCTGTGCCAGCCACTCATCCCAGAACTTCGGAACCTCCTGATAACTTGTGTCGGAATTAAAGCGTCTCTTCACGCCGACGATTGTAAACTGATCTTTTTCTACGATTTGGTAATCCATCATTGATCCACCCTCCATTGTTATCTTGATATGCATCGGGGCAAATGAGCGAAGCAGCGCTCCCGTTTCCCTGGCCTGGGACGGTGTGATCCCGTGAAACTTCTGAAAGGCCTTCGCAAAACTGTCCGGCGAATCGTAGCCGTAACGGACGGCGACGTCAATTACCTTTATGTCCTTTCGGTTCAGTTCCTGGGCTGCCAGCGTCATTCTGCGCGCACGGATATATTCGCCGACAGTCATACCGCACAGTGCACCGAAGATGCGCTGGTAATAAAACGGCGACAAGGCCGCTTTGCCGGCAATAACCTCTATGTCCAGATTCTCTGTCAGATTGGCCTCAATGAAATCAATTGATTCCTGAACGCCTTCAATCCAGCCTTTCATCCCGGTTGCTCCTTTCTTCTTTGCTCTCTGCAATATCAATATAACGTTCTTTCGGATATAACGCCCGACATTCCGTGCTCACTTGGTCGGGGTGTGGAATGCCCGTCATTTCCGCAGTTTTTCAGTCCGGTTCAGTGTGTCCTTTCTTCCCCCGACACCTCATATGCCGTATATTCATGATCAAGTTCATATCCGAGTTTCTCCGCGAGACGAACGGAATTCCTGTTCTGGGCATCCCAGCTCGGATACAAACCTTCCTCCAAACATCGAAGGATCAATGCAGCGCACACGATTGTCGCAAGCCCTTTTCTGCGCTCTTCTTCTACCGTATCAACCTCGATCTCGATGCCTTCCCGGTACCTCGTATAGGAGGACGCTCCGGCTACGATCCTTCCCGATTTCAGAATGACCATGCCTCTGCCGATTCTAAGATACTGCTCCTTACTTTCGAAGGAGGAAACGAAATCCGCCGTTACCGGATTTGAAAGACACATATCATAGATGCTCTCATCAATCGCCTTTAGCTTATATCCGTCCGGTAGTCTGCTGACCATGTTTCGTAAAGCTTCTTTATCAAACCGGGTGTCCTTTTTGATGGCGTACCTGGTGACTTTCTTCGCCTCCGGAAAGCACGTTTCAATGCAGGCTTCCCACGCCTTATTCTGTGGCGTCATGATCACAAACCCGTCCGGCTTGTTTCTGACAAGTTCCGGATCCGGTTCTCCTGCGTAAAATGCAAAGCATCCCACATAAGCCATCGCAGATTTGGGCGATTCCGGATTGGTAACATAAATCTTTCCCATGACTTTCTGCAGGCAGGAATAAATTAGCGTTTCCTCCCAGCCTTCAAAAAGACGGGTGACTTTAGATGTGTCTGTTAATTCGTAGATCATTTTATTTCCGTCATCTCCGTATAACTTCCCTGCAGTCATTAAACTCCGCGAATCTCTTCAGTTTCCGGTCGAGAGCATCCTCCAGCTTCTTGGTCTGACGTACGCCCGCCTCCCACCAGATACCACTCACATTCAGAATTCCGTTCTTTCTGTCCGGTATGGCCTCAATCCGCCCGACGAACCTGTCCCCGTAAAGGATCGGAAGCGTATAGTAACCGTACTTTCGCTTATCTTTGGGAGTATAAATCTCCCATGAATACGTAAAATCCCACAGCGACCGTATCAATGCTTTATCCCACATAAGCGGATCTAACGGTGCGAGAAATACCATACGCGGCTTCAGATCGGCGCTTCCGTCAAGAACCGACCTTAACAGATTCTCATCCGATGAAAGGCAATAGAACAGGGGTTTCAACCCTTCCACGATAACAGGAATGATTCTTCCTGAGACGGTTAATTCTTCAAGAACGTTTTTTCTTTTCTCCGCTTTGAGGTCAATGCCGAGATATGCGGTGCTGCTTTTATCCCAAAGAAGCCCCACTGCGCCGATTCTTCGAAGCACGCGCCAGGAGATAAACTCCTCCTCATTCTTGCAGGGATTCTCGGCATCCAATATGGATTTCGGGATATGCCTCTTGGCAAGATCGTAATATTTTCTGCTTCCCTTTTTGTGATGGATAACCAGTTCCCCATCCGTATATAACTGCTCCAGAACAGATCTTGCCGCCTGGGATTTCTTATTCCAGTTTCCGCTCCAATGCATGGAAGAATGCCAGAATATCTCTCCTTCTATCGGGAGTTCGTCGCTGCACACCGGACCGTTCTCCCGAATGTACGACTTTGCTTTTTCTTTCAGTTCCTCAATCCCGTCGAAAGAAGCCCCCAGTGCAAGACTTCTGTCCCTGTAAAAAGAGAAATACGGCCAGTCTTCCACCGGCCATATGGAAAGCTCCTTATCCGCATAATCCACCAGCTTCCGATCTGCATAAAGAAGCTCCTCAAGCATGCATTTCCGGAATCCCTTCACTCTGGATTGCAGGGTCAGTTCCGCGTTCTTTCCGCAGACATCCACGGGATCATACTGTATACATCCTGCCTGACGAATATAACGATACGCCCCGTCCTTTCCGGTAAAGCGATATGTCCCTATAAGTCCCTGCTTCGCCAGAATGAATTGTCTTGCCTGCTCTATCGAAAGTGTCAGCATTCGTCAGGCTCCTTCCAGAATCCGCCTTTGTGAAAATTCTCATTGCCGAGAGGCTTCGCGCTCAGGCGGAACATGACACACCCGTCCGGGCAGACAATGGTCTTAGTGTACCTGTCGTCACCGCCCAGGTTAGTAAGATCTCCGCCGCTCCGCACGGCTTCCATCAGCGGATAAAGCATTATCATAGTTTTCGAACAGATTCCGTACCCGTCCCGATTCACGGGACAACCGTATGTACATGTGTATGTGTCGCCGATTTCCTCACCGTTTCTGCAATAGTGCTCCGTATGATCCCCGCGCAGGAATCCGACAACCTCTACCGTAAATTCATATTCTTCATCATACCATTTTTTCATCGGTTCTCCTCCAATATCCGCAGGGCTTCTTTGTAGTCTTGTCCCAAGATTTCCTGAACCTTCTGAAACTCAAATTTCTCGTGTAATCTCGTCTGGATTTTCAGAAATTCCTTCTTTCCGTACTTTCGGATATAAAGGCTCTGTGCCTTTGCAGCGTTTGCTCCGTCATTGGACGGCACAAAGAACCCCTTTTCACAGGTTTCGAGTTCGCCGCATTCGTAGCAGGCGTCTATGTTCTTTTCCTTGCAACACTTTACGTTGGGGCAAATTCTCCCTGCGGAGTATATTGCACAAGAGCAGGTATTGTAAGCGGTTCTGCAGCCTCCGCACCATGCGCCTAAAAAGCAATGGCTGCAGGACAGTCCGCAGATTGCAACAGGGTCCGTGCCTTTTCTCGCCAACTTGCAAAGCCGATCCTTGATTCGCAACATCGCTTCGATATGCATGATCCAGTGGCGGGAAAATGGCATCTGCATCAATCCTTTGACATCCTTCCCGCACCAGTAATCAATCAGCCAGTATGCATTTTCATCTTCGCTGACGCATTTGCTTTCAACCAGTTTCTGCTTTGTCTCGTCCGTAAACTTTTTCTTTAGGTCCTTGTATTGCAAATGGGACAGAATCTGATCTGTTGATTCCTTAACAGCCTTTGCGTAGAGATACAGTTCCTTGACATTTAGCTTCTCGGAAAATGCAGCAATCTCCTCGCCTTTCAGTTCATTTCCGGTCGTGATGATAGGAGAGGCGGTCTTCTCAAGGAATCCTTCCCGAAACAGTATCTGCTCGTCCCCGGCGATCATTTCGTGAGCTACGATATCTTCTATCCTGTATATGTGCCATATGGAATAAGCAAGCGTTTTGCTGTGATATCCCTTTGCACCAGCAAAAGGCATCTGATAAAAGGCCTCATCCGGATAGGCTTCGACAATCCAGGTGATTTGCTGAAACAATTCTCCCCTGAATTCCAGGAGTTTCTTTATTGCCTCTTTGAATGTCGCTTCTTTTGCCAGCAACGCCTGTATTTCTTTATTCTTGTCTGCCCAACTCTTATCCATAAATACTCTCCTTCTCCTCTTACCATCGGCAGATATCAACGCAAATGCGGACCGGTAGCATTCTGTTCGGTCATTCCTGTCCGATCCCGGCAAATGGGATGTCGTTGATCAGGCATTCCGCTGCGTCTTCGATATCTTCGTAATCAAGTTCTTCGCCTTCGCGAGCAGCGCATTCGAATTCATCCACGATATTTTCAATCAGCACCATGTCGATGAAAAGCGGCAGCTTTTCAAGCATCTCTTCCGGGATATCCGTTTCACTTCTGTAGCCTTGCAATTGACAGTCGAAGCACTGTTGCATCAGCGCAAGGCGCTTGTTCGGGTCTGGTTCCTGCCTTGTCCAGCCTTCGTTGTGTGTCCACAGATTGGCCAGGTCAAACATATACCAGCAGTTCATGCAGTTGTCAAAGTCGAACACAGTAATCGCGCCCGTAGCCATGTCAATATGATAGTTGCCGTCGCTGTAATCAAAATGAACCAATCCATAGCAGTCATTGTCTTTCGGAAGCGTGCGAAATGCCTCAAGACGACCCGCAATGGCCGCTTTCAGTCCGCCGTATTCGTCCGGGATCAGACTGCTAATGTACTCCGTGTTGTATTTGTCAAAGTAGTCCTGACGTGGATGAACAGGCGTATATGCCTTTGATAGTCTGTGGATTGCACCAAGAGCCTTGCCTGTGTAATAAAAGTATTCACTTAAAGGCGCACCCTCCCGGTAACGGTAATCGTTATCCGCAAGGAGCATTCCTTTGGCGTAGGCAAACAGGCTGACATAGACAGTTTCGCCTTCCGCCTCCAAGCACTCTACAAGCCTGCCATGAACGGACGGAATCACGTCCGCTACAGGTGCACCATGCTCCGCCAAAAAGCGGACAAACTCTGTCTCCGCGAGATAATCGGTCTCACTTCGATCCCCAAGCGCGGAAATCCGAAGGACATACTGTTTCTCCCCGCCGCGGCTGACAATCACAATCGTATTCCGTCCGCCTTCGTGGCCGGAAACCTCTGTGAAGGTGCAGTCCTTCAGGGGATATACAGCTTTTACTTGTTCAAGAATTCTATTCAATCACATACCTCTCATTTTCCGTCAAAGATTTCGTATTCTCTTTGCGTCTTTTGTGTCATACAGGACGGCCTGAACGTATCTTTTTCAACTACTTCATAAAGATCCTTGCCCATCTTATTCTCGTAGTATTCCTTTAAGGCAAGGTTGGTATCCCATTTACTCTGCTCATAATCGCCGTAACGGGCTTTCACGTCGCTCATCCTGTCGATTATATCCATAACCCCTTCAGCACCGGATATGGCGTCGCAGAGTTGGATCAGCTTATCGTAATCATCGCATTTGACTTCTTTTAGCTTGGTTTTGATCAGGGCAGTTTCTTCGTCCGTAGTATCAAAATTTCCAACATAACCATCAATTTTCATCTCGTTAAAAGAATGTGTGAGGCAAATCCGAGCGCAATCGTCATACCCTAACGACATCATATAGGAATAACCATCGGAAACGTGTCCCAGATGTCTTTTCCCGAATTTTCTTCCTATGTCATGCAAAAGCCCAAGCACATATGCTTTATCCGGATTAAGTCCGGAATACATGGCAATTTTCTCGGCACAGTGTGCCGCTGTTCTGCTATGGTTTCCCCACGGTCCGGGATTACAATCTTCCGCTTCTTTCAGTATCTCTTCTGCTTTTTCTCTTGTAGGGTACATAATTCTTTCTCTCATTTTTCAATTTGCTTCTTCATTTCCCGGACAATCTCCCGGACGCTCTTGTTGTCCGTGTCGACCACAATATCACCCGGGCAGGGCGGAAGGTGAAGCCAGTAGTAATTCGTTTCGCCTTTATCGCCCCGCTTGTCGTGGCGCTTCTTAAGCGTCTCCTCCGAGCAGGTGAGTGTGAAAGCGATGGTTTCGTAATCCCTGGCCGTAATCCCCTTAAGGATTCCTTCCCGGATCTGCGGGTCCGTCAGCACGACCGAGGTGAAAAATACATATTCAAAGTCCGAATCCAGATAGTTGGAAAGCGTGAAGGACATGCTCTTATCCCCGTTACGGAGTCGGCTGTCCGTGACGGAAAATGGATGCACGCACCAGCACCAGTCGCCGTCCAGATACGCACTGTTGTCATAACTCTCAAAAAGCTTCTCTCCCACGGCCGTTTTTCCAACGCAGGGAGACCCGCTGATGAGGATGAGTTTCTTGCGCATGGCATCTTCCTCCTATTTCTGCTTCTTCACTTCATCCATTTCCGCAATGAGTTCTTCAAGCGGGCGGTATTCGCCGCCCCACCATTCAAACACGTGCATTCCTTCGTCCTCAAGTACGGACTCCGTAAGCGTCATTTGGATACCCAACTGCTTGAGAAGCCCTTCGCGGTCCACCGCCTGATAATCAAAGGGAAGAAGTTTGCAGAACTCTTTGTAGGACACGCCGCATACAATCTGATGCACGCCAAGGGACGCAATGGCCGTAAGGCACCGTTCGCAGGGAGCACAGCTGGTATATACGACCGCGTTCTCCAGAATATCATCCGTGTACTTGTTGGCACATTTATGGACTAGATTGAACTCTGCATGTCCAAAGATTTTGTGGGCAAAGTCTGCCGTATTTTCGGCTTCCTCTAAGATCTTCCCGTCATGCACCAGGACAGCACCGAAGGTATCATGCCCCTTTTTACCGGCGCTGATGGCAAGCTCGTAGCATCTTTTCATAAAGTTCTTATTAATTTCTGACATATCGATTATTCCTTTGCCGTAAATCGAAACAGCGGATCACCGTTATCTTCCGTGCCGTACTGAACCATGCCGCCCTTTTCCATGGCACGGGCGGAAGCGATGTTTTCTTTGTCACAGCCGCCGTGAACGCCGGAAAGCGCAAAGTCCTCCGCCGCAATCCGCAGCAGTTCCTTTACGCACTCCGTTCCGTATCCCTTGTTCCGGTATTCTTCCTCCATGAGGATGAAGATTTCCGGCTCCGAGTGGTTCCTCGTACCGTCCAGCCCGCACCAGCCCATAATCGTTTCGGGATGCTCCTTCCCGCACACTGCAAGGCAAAGGTGATAGATGCAGCCTTTCGTATTTCTTTCGTAGTTCCCGCGCATATAGGCGATGGCTTCCCGCGCCTCCGCATCCGAGAGCGGATGATGATCGGCGGGCCATTTCCCGGCAACCTCTGCCAGATCGTCCTCTGTGACGAAATGAAGGATCAGTTTTTCTGTTTGATAATCCATCCGATTCTCCTTACTCTTTCTGCTGCCAATTTAATTCTATACGAAACTGTCAAAGAAGTCCCGTCATTTTGTGTTCTGTTGTGTCGGGTTGCCAATCACAAAGAGGTAAGCTCTTCCACGCCGGAATCTGCCTGATCCACTCCGGGATCCTTGTTCGTCATCACGACGGAAACCTCCCCGGTCGCGACATTGATCTTCAACATGCACTGTCCGTTCTCTCCCCAGCCCTGCGACACAAGCGTGTCATCGCCGCGCCGGAATATACCAAGGCCCACCCACGAAAAATTCTCCGCAGGCTTGATCATCTCCCGTGCTGAAGCACTGCTTAGGATTGAGCTTCTGCCGTTTACCGCCTCGATAAATGCTTCGGCGATCGCCATCAATTCCCCCGGCGTGCTCCACAAGCCCGAAGCCGCAAGGTCCGGGATCTGAGGGTATTTTCCGGGGATCAGTGTGCCTTCACTGTCGTATCCTGATGCCATGGTTTGGCTCTGTTCCCGAAGCTCAAGATTCCGGAGTGAACCGAAGAAAGTCTTCTGCAAACGAAGCGGCTCAAAAACATTTTCCGCGACAACTTCTTCGAAGCTGCGGCCCGTAATCTCCTGAATCAACAATTGCAGCACGCAGTAACCTGCGTCACTGTATTCGAACTCCGTTCCGGGCTGTACTTCCGCCGTTGCCCGCCGGTTGTTATATGCGGTTCTGCCTTCGAGAACATCCAACAGACCGACCTCGGGATCATTGCGTCTCAGTCCGTAAAATGAATCCTCCCCGTCGACGATCCCTGCGGTGTGACTGAGGAGCGATCGTATCGTCGCATCGCTCTCCGTTCCGTCCGCCGCAAGCAGCTTCCACGGCGAAAGATAGTTGTTGACCGGTTCGTCGATACGGATCAGTCCCTTCTCCTCCAGTTTCATCACGGTTATAGCGGTGATAAACTTCGAAATCGAACAGGCCGGAAAGGCGGTATCCCCGTCCACAGGTATGGTATGCTCCGCATCGGCCAATCCGTCATATTTCAAAACCTCTCTTCCGGCGGCGTCCCTGTAGGCGCAGCTCACCCCCGGAAAGCGTTCATAGATCTGCCGCTCGGGACTGTCGGGAGCAAGATTCATATACTCCTTAAGTGCCATGTACTCGCGCTGATAGGAGCCTCTTTTCTCTTCGCTTACATCGGCATAGGACTCATGTTTTGCGAACAGCTCAATCGCATCCTGCAGCGGGATCCACTCCGGTTGTACTCCGCGACGCTTTTCTGCATCGGTCAGTTTCATCTGCCCTCTTCCGGTCACTTCGCAGATGAAGAAAAAGCCCGAATAGCGGTATTCTTCGTAATACTCACACATGAACAGGAACCGTCTTACCGGACGGACAATGTACCCCGTTTCTTCTTCGACTTCCCGGACCACGCAGTCCTCCGGAGTCTCTCCTTCTTCCATTCCGCCTCCCGGCATAAGCCACCAGCCGGAGTTTAATTCATGCGTGAGAAGGATCTTCCCGTCCTGCACAATGACAGCCCGACAGCCTTCCCGCGTCTTCGTATAGGTCTCAAACCGGTTTGCGCCCAGTATTTCTACAGTCTTCATAATCTTCCCTTCTGAAAAGATATTTATCCTTTTTTCCTTCCACGTTGCACACATGGGTGTCTTTTCATATCGGATTCCTCCAGTAGCTGAGTAATACTATTATACCATTTATCACCATCTTTATAAACACAAAGTAAAACAAAAAATCTTAACGAGTTTCAACAGAATCGCTCATCTGCAAATCCCCATTCCTTTGAAACGGTATCTATCCATATAAATCTTTGATCACCGATAGGCATTCCGTCTCTGTAGGTGGAGAAATTATCAATCGTCAGCAATCCGTTCCAATAATCCGTCTTTCTCACCGGAGTGTGCCCGACTACTTGCATCATTCCTTTTGGATACAACATTGCCCGTCCATCCTGCGGTCTCGCCCATATAGGAGAATCATCGCACCACATCTCATTCATCCCGGAAGAATTAATCTGCCTAAGCAAATCATCCAGTCCACCTTGATGATTTGGGAAAAAACAAGATACAAATACTTCCAATAAACCAGCATGGCTGAACAGTACATTGTCTATTCTATGGATGAATCCGATTGCGTCCTCAGGAAGAGACTCCTTAAGCATAGATATTCCGCCTAAAACCACACTCCTGGCCTCTTCAGAGTATCCCGACTCGTGAGCCTCCCAGACATAACTGATATCATGATTTCCATAACAAAACAGCATATCCGTATGCTTCTCTGTAAAACGAACGGCTCTTTCAAAAGTTTCTCTATAAAGACCAATGTTCATCTCCTGGTTCCAATCGTCCACTAAATCTCCCAGACACACGACTCGGTCGTATTCCCCTTGGGAAAGAATATCCTCTGCCCTGTCAAATATCCATGGTTTGAGATGAATATCAGGTATAACAAATACTTTCATTTACAATCCTCCTCGGGAAGTTGCTTGGTAACCATCTTGTTCGCCAGCCTTTATTTGCTTGCTTATATTCTCTGCTTCGCTTAGAATTCTAATCTGATATTCTGCTATTTCCTTTAATACCTCGTAGCGTTCTGCTTTCCCCTTTCCTTCACGAATCATCTGTGCATTATGGCTTTCGAGATTTGAAAGAACAGTGAGTTCATTAATAGATGCATAATCCCGAACATTACTATTCTTTGCAAGTCCCGGATTTGCATCCCTCTCAATTTTCTTTAAATCATTCTCCTGGGTTTTCAGACGTTGGAATTCTCTAATCAGATATAGTTTAAAGACCGGATTAATTGCTGATGCAAACTCAAAGGCGATATCTTTATGAGCAAAGGTTCCCCCGTATCTGCCTATTTTAACAAACAATCCTATTGCATCCGTTTTTTCAACCCATTCAGAAACACTTGGCGTAAATGTTACTAATCCCACATCTTTTTTAAAGTGTTCAGATTCGAACACTTTAAACCTCAGATTATACATTTCCTCCCATGTAGATAAGAATTCCAATGTGGATCGATTTCGCAGCCAATTTCGTATAACGTCAGCTGCTCTTGAATTATCTGATTTTGCTGCGGCCATATCAGTTATGCAAATAAAATCTTCCTCATCTGACAGTGATACAGTTATTGGAATGTCCTGTACAGTTATTATTCTATTCTTCATTGACATATCCCTCCTTGACATGATAAGTAATTACTGGTATATTATTACCAATGGTAACATTATATCGTTACCATTGGTAATCGTCAAGGAGGTGCTCTATGAATTCTTCTTCCCAAACACTTATTCCCGAAAGACTGCTTTCCGCGCGAGAGCAGCTCCATCTTTCGAAAGCAGAAGCTGCAAGGCGAATCGGGCTGACATCAGCATCCTATGTCAGATACGAAGCAGGCGACCGCTGTCCCTCTCCGCAAGTCGTTACGACAATCGCGGAGAAACTGGGAACATCAGTCGCCTTTCTTTTGGGTGAATCGGATGATTTTTCTCCTGATATAATAAGAATTTCCAAAAAAGATGAACCGCTCTTATTTGAGCTTATTAACGATGTGCGGAATGCAAATGACGCAACCCTGCAACGATTGCTCAGTTATTTTCATCGGCTAAAAAAATAATCTCCGGGAGTATGCAAGTCAATGAACGGTTGAATTGTTATTCCCTGTCCTGATCAGGTGCCCTTCCTGTATCGCCGCGAATGTCGCCACCATACTGACTATCATTCCGCTGATTTTCAAATCGATAAATGTTAACGTCAGCGGAAGCACAAAAAGCATTACGCCCGTCACCTTATTCATTACCGTATGTAGCACAACAATATCTTTTCGCATTACATACCCGGAAACCAGATTGATTGCCTTGATCACGGCAATCACAATGATCCAGATGATAAGCGGAGTCGGTATATGAAGGACCGGAATCAGTTTATAAAGACACACAGCGACCAATACGAAATCAGCCACTGTGTCGAACTTTGATCCGAACTCGCTGACACGTCCCATTTTCCGCGCAATCGGGCCGTCTGCCATATCGCTGAGCCCCGCAGTGATATACAAGGCATAGAATGCCGGCGAAAACACGGGGCAGAACAGCAAAACTATACTGCAAATGATTCTGATACAGGTTATGAGATTTGCCATTATTCCTTCCACACCGCATGCACATAGTCATCATAATCCGTTTCCTCAAACGGCCTTAAAACCAGTCTTTTCGTTTCGATTATCATCGCTGATTTCCCCTTTTGCAAACAGATTGTCTTTACCCATTCCGCAAACATAGGGATTACTGTCATACATGTGACAGAACTCAAGAAATTGCTTTCTTTGCTCGGGGTCATTTACGATCTTAACCAGTATCTCATTTGGAATCGTTCTGGCAAAAGCGCCGGGACCGGCCAGCTCTACATTCTTTACGCCGTTTCTTTCAAGAATTCCTTTCAATTCATCCGGCGTAAAATGATATGAGATACTCCAGGGTGCCTCTCCTCTGTCATAGGCTTTCTTACTTTCTTCAACATCCCCGAAGAGCCCCGTTTCATAGGTCTTCATGATCGAATCTTTTGAACGTGTTTTCACGCTCTGCTTCAAGTTCACCCTTATCAGGCTGATTCCACATCCTTTCGGATATTTTGGTACTGTAGTCCATAATCTATTTCCTTTTCTTTGTATCCTTAATCAAATAATTATCCTGCTAAAAATTCCATTATTCGTATTGACCTTTTTCCTTTACCATAGTATTATCCTTGTAAAAGAAATGGTTTTTTTGTCGTGTACAGCCTTACGGCTCAATCGGGTTGCTCGTTTCTTTTTTTATGTCTAAAATATCATACAAGTATAATTTTTTATCTTCGGAATGTCTTACAATCAACGATGTATGAAACACATTATATCTTTCTATCTCTCCGGTTTCATTGTATACGGGCAATGCAAATCGTGAATCATATCGATACCAACCATACCACATTTCAAGCAATTCGCAATGCGTGGATTATATTCTGTTATTATTCCTCGCCTATAATTCTGTTATAGTCATCCACATTTATGCCGATCTGAATATAATACTATGAGTTTCTGACGCGCTCAAGGAGACAACAGGTTTCGACGTGCTCAGTCCACGGGAACATATCGACCGCCTGAATGCGTTCCGCTGCCCAGCCCTTTGCCTTAAACAGACCGAGATCTCTGGCCAACGTGTCGGGATCGCAGGATATGTACACCACGCGTTTCGGAGCAAGCGTATTCACTGCTTTGATGAATTCCGGCGTGCTTCCGCTTCTCGGCGGATCCATGAACACAACATCCGCTTGCTCACCGCTTTCCGCAAGCTTCACCATATATTCGCCGGCGTCTCCGCACAGGAAACGGATGTTACGCACATCATTTCTTTTCGCATTGCTGACGGCATCCTTTACCGCATCCGGATTCAACTCGATTCCGGTTACCTGCGCTGCTTTTCCTGCCGCACACAAGCCGATCGTTCCGATACCGCAATAGGCATCGATCACCTTTTCCTTCCCTGTCAATGCGGCAAATTCCATAGCGGTACTGTATAATACTTCCGTCTGCCGCGGATTGACCTGATAGAAGGACGACGGCGAGATCCGGAAACGCAGACCGCATAGGATATCTTCTATGTATCCTTTTCCGTAAAGGACGATATTACGTTCTCCGAGCACCATACTCGTGTGCTTATCATTGATATTGAGGACGACCGTGGTAATCTCCGGATGAATGCGGCACAGTTCCTTTACAAAATTGTTCTTCGAAGGTAGGATGGGGTCGGAAAGCACCAGTACGACCATTACTTCTCCTGTCTTCTTTCCGATACGGATCAGTGCATGTCTTAAGAGTCCGTTTCCATAATCCTCATCGTAAACCGTATACTTAAAAGATTGTGCGAGTCGCGCCAGAGTCTTAAGAATTTCCGTTCCGACCGTGTTCTCAATCCGGCAGTCCGTTACCGGTACAACCTTATGGGTTCCTTCCTCATAAATTCCGGTATAGATTCCCCTCTTCTTATCCCGGCCGAATATTCCGTGAACTTTATTCCGGTAATGCATCGGATCGGCCGCGCCGAGGATCGGAAGCGGCTTTTTATACTTATCGAGCAGCTTCGAAACGCGTCTCTGCTTCTTCTTGAGCTGTTCTTCATAAGGGATTCCCTGATAGTCGCAGCCGCCGCATTTCTTTGCAAACGGGCAGGGCGTGTCCGGGATAGGCGTACTCAATCCGAGAAGGTTCCACTCCACGCTTTCCGTAACCTCGTTGCCTCCTTCCGGCATGTCCGAAAGGTATGTGATCACAAGACCGCGGTTCTTCAGTACGAAACAGCGCTGGTTGCATTTGCCGGTGATACGGAAGCCGTCGCGGTACAGCTGTGTAAAAAGACCGTAGCCGCCTTCCCGGTTCGTCTGATGTACCGAAGTCATAAGCGCGATATACTCGGACGAAATGATCCGCTTACCGTCATACACGCCGTCATTCATAAGCATGAGACCGATACGGCTCAGTTCGTGAACCGTAAGCTGCATACCGGACGCCCCGTAAAACCACCCCTCCGGGCAGCGTGTATAAGGCGCTCCGTAAATGTGAAGCGGGTTCAGCAGATTCTCCTCTAAAAATGCCCACACGTCGCCACCGATGGCCTGCGAGAGTGCCACGCCGACAAGATATGCGGGAATATTGCTGTAATCAAAAGAACGCTCTCCCGGATTTTTAATCTTACAGGAAAGCGAATAACGAAGATAGCTCTCTTTCTCCTCTTCGGCAACACGGAAAGGAAATCCGATCACCGACATACACATGAACCGCTCTACGCTAAGTGTCCGAAAGACTTCCGCCTGTTCAGGCGCAAGTTCGGCAACATAGCGGGCCGGCAAATACGACGCGATCGGCGCATCAAGGTCGATCAGGCCGCGGTCCCACGCGATTCCCACGCCGAGGGAAAGCATTGTTTTTGTACAGGAATAAATCGGATACCGTGTCTTCTTGGTATCGCCGAAACGGTGCTTCAGCACACCGTTCTCGTATACCTCCGCACCGAATATTTTCCACCTGTTCTGTTCAATATCCTTCTGAAACGCCTCGAAATTCATTCTTCCTCCCCCGTTCCGCTTTCAAGCTGTGGCCCGCTCGCATGTTCTAACAGCCAGTCAACCGTCAGTTCTCTCCGCATCTGCTCCCGCAACTGATTCTCATCATAAGTCGTCAGGAACTGTTCACGATCCGTGTAGCCTACGGAATCCATATAATCTGCTAACAGCTTCTCAAACTGATATGCCGTTACGGTGATATTCTCCCGTTCCGCGATTGCATCGAGGACTGCCTCTTCCTTCGCGACCTGAAGCGCCGAAGCCTTTACGTCCTTCCGGAGTTTCTCCTCGGTTGTTCCGAAGAAAGTATCAATGTATTGGGCAAGCGAGATCTTATTATACTCGGCTTCCTCCTGATACACCTTCATGGTAGCCTCATACATCTTCTCGGCTTCTTTTTTAATCAGGCCTCCGAAGCGGGTACGGCTTACCACGAGATCCGTTACCTCGGTTCCTGCTTTGTCTCTGTCACTCGTATTGTAAGTCAGGGAAGAATAGTCTCCTAAACGGATAATGGACTTCTCACTAACGATATTATCCCATATCGCATAGGTAAGAAGTCCAAAAAATACAAGACTGAATACGATTACAGAGACGATCAATAATCTATTGTGATTCTTCTTGTCTCTGTTCACTTGTTTCTACCGCTTTCTGCGTTACTGTCTCAACAGGCTGATAATAACTTCCTTGCTCGGAGGCTTCGTTCCGACCGTCGTACATGCGCCGGAAGATACCGCGATCGCATAACGGATCACATCATGGAAGTGCATGTTCGAATCAAGACAGTATGCAATTGCCGCTGTCATGGCGTCACCTGCGCCGACAGGCGAAAGCACGTCAACCTTCTTCGCGGGCGCGTAAATCGTTTCAATACCGTCGGTAAATACGCCGCCGTTCGCGCCGAGAGATACGGAAACCATACGCGGACCTTTCGACAGGAGCTCAACCGCTCTCTGCTTTGTCCAGGCTACCATCGCCTCATTGCTCTCAAACTCGTCATGATAATCGAACAGGCCTCTGAGCTCGTTCAGATTGGGCTTAATGTATTCCGGCTGTGCTTCCAGGCCAAGGCGAAGAGCCTCGCCGCTCGCATCGAGGAATACCTTACAGCCGCACTCATGCAACATCTCCGTAATGGTCTTATAAATGTCAACCGGAACACCTTCCGGCAGACTGCCGCTCAGTACGAACATCGTTCCGGGCTTTGCATGTCTCTTAAGTTTATCAAGAAGAAGCTGCAGTTCCTCCTGCGTAACCTTCGGACCGGGCTCATCAAACTCGGTCATGCCGAAGATGGACTTCACTTTCAGATTACAGCGGGTCTCGCCGCCGGCAACCGATACGAAGTCGGACATGATCATCATCTTCTGCATGGCAACACGAATCATATCGCCGTTGGTTCCGCCGATAAAACCGCATGCCATATTGGGCTTATTCAGTACGCGAAGAGTCTTGGAAACATTAATTCCCTTTCCTCCTGCGTCAACCGTAATATTCTTCAATTTATTGACGCCGCCGAGTACGAACTCATCCAGTTCGGCCGTCTTATCCACCGCGGGATTCATTGTTACCGTAATAATCATTCTACCATCTCCTCACATCCGTGCCGAAACCCCTGACACTTTCTATTCTGATTACCAAAGCAAACACTTACAATAAATCCGGTTTTGCTGCTCCGTCATTCCGGAAAATGCAGAGTGCACTTTCCCAATTTCAGTGTAAATCGGAAACAGCCTTTCGTCAAGGCTCATTTTTCCCATCCATTCGTAATGCAATAAAATCAGGCAAAATATCGTCGAAAAACAGATATTTTCCAAGTCCCTCTATTGCCTCTGCAGACCGGTGCGCGGACAGCTGTACAAGATACCGAAGCTGCGGCATCTGTTCGAAACATGCCTCGCTGGCCTCGCCCGTCATGATCATGCTCGGGATCTTCTCGCCGAAGCCGGCAAATGCCATCACCTCGCCCGCCGCTTTCCGGTAAAGCTTACTGCTGCTGCGGGAAAATGTGAACGCCGCCTTCATCGCTACAAGACAGGCAAGCACCTGCTCTTCGCTGACGCCGAGATAGAAAGGCGCGATCACGGAAGCCGCCTCGCGGGTGCAGGAAATATGCGCCGCAACCGGATAGGTCACCGGATCATAACCGTCCTCGGTCATCAGATAACGGTCCAGCTCCGCTTCCATCTTGCCGTGTGAAACGCCGGCCTCTTTATAAAGATCCGGAAGCACCTCATGAATCATATTATCCGAAAAGAGATGGCACAGATAACCGTACAGATATACAAGCTGACGGTCATCCTCGGAACTGCGGATCACGTTTCTCGCATTCTCATAAAAATGGGAGAATGCTTCATGATGAAGGCTGTGTCCGAAATCGGCCGCTTCCGCCTTCTTCACTGCCGGCTGATAAAACAGAATATCCGGCCCGTGCAGCCCGATCAGAAAGAACGGCAGATGTTTCCTTACCAGTTTCCGCGTATCTCCGGAAAGAAGGTGATACACGAGGGCACCTACTTTTTTATGTGTATAGCAAGCAGGCATCTGACTTATTCCTCCGCTGTTTCTGCTCCGAACAATTTCTCGGAGACTGCGTTCTGTGCGGTCTCCGCACGGTACTGTACAATCAACCATGCCTTGCCGTTTGCTTTGCAGGCATCGTCCCAAAGCGTCTGCTTCTCCTCGTCCGTAGCGTCTTCCTTGCTGTTGTTCTTCGCGTACCAGGTAATATAATCGCTTTCCGTTGCCGTCAGTCCGAGATCATCATAAGCCTTTAGCCAGATCAGAAGTTTTCTCGTAAACTCTTCCGCCTCTTCAGTGATAGCCTCTTCAAACGCCTCATCACTTTCGTACTGGCTGCGGGAATCCGCGTAGTCATGCCGCATAAGCTTCTTAAGGTTCTTCATGAACTTGGCCGGGTACTCTTTCACCTGCACCTTCTCAGAAAGCTTGCTCGGCATATTATACTGGGCAACAAGCTTGTTATAGGACTCAAGAAGGCCGCGAATATATTTCTCATATCCGGCAGTCGTATGGTCATAATCTTCTCCGAGCGTGCTCGCAACATGCTCTTCCACCCACTCATCCGTGAACATCGCATAATACTCGTCGTCGGTCTTCGTGTCCGTTGTATCCTCCGTCGTGGATTCACCTTCAGCGCTCTTAATCCGGCTGATGATCTCTTTCTTTACGTCATCGTCCGTTACTGCCGTAATATCAACCTGAAACGTATTCAGATCCGGGTAATCAAGGAAGTAATCCGCTGCGGCACGGCCTTCAATCTTACCGTCCTCAGACAGATACTTGCTGTAATCCAGTTTCTTAATCTGTTTGACAATCAGTATGGTTGCCACGATAACCAGCACAAGCACAGGAATAAAAAGGATAGTTGCCGCCTTCTTCGTCGTAGCTCTTCTTCTTGCTTTTCTGGCACGCTCTTTCGCGGCAAGTCTTCTTTCGACACTCATTGTAATTTACTCCTCCGTAGGAATACAAAATCCGGTTATTCGCCCGTCTGCGCAGGCGTATTAGTATTTTAACATGAAAAAGCGGAAAATGAAAGACCGTTTTCCGCTTTTTCTGTGAACACTTTTATCCACAATCCGATATTTCGCCGGCAGTTCAGACGCCCTCGCAGTCAAATGCCGGAATAAAGCTCTCCTTTGCCGTTCCGCCCTCCTGGATATAGGCATTCTCCATCCCGAGCGAAAGCGCGAAATCGACCACCTTTTTATATTCATACGAGGTCAGTTTCCGGTTCAGTTCCGGGTATGGAAGCTTCTCCGCGGGCGGCGTGTACTGGTTCATGATACTGACCCAGATCCGGTCCTTGTAACGCTCATACAGATATTGAATGATCTCTTTCGATTCCTCAACATGTCCGGGCAGCACCAGATGGCGGACGATCACGCCTTTTTTCACATATCCGTCATCCGAGAAAGACAGTTCTCCCGCCTGCTCAACCATAAGATCAAGCGCCCTTTTCGCGGTTTCAGGATAATCCGGCGCATGCGAGAACTTCCGCGCCGTTTCACGATCCGCGTATTTCAAGTCCGGAAGCCATACATCCGTAACCCGGGCGAGCAGTTTTACCGTTTCAAAGCTTTCGTATCCGCCCGTATTGCAGATGACCGGAAGCGTAAGCCCCGCCTTCTTCGCGGCCGTAACCGCCTCTGTGACCTGCGGTGCGTAATGCCCCGGTGTCACGAGATTGATATTGGCCGCACCCTTTTCCTGCAGCTCCGGAAATATTGCGGCCAGTCTTTCCGTCGTGATCACTTTGCCGGCCTTTCCGTCCGAAATGGCCCGGTTCTGACAGAACATACAGTGCAGAGGGCATCCCGAGAAGAATACGGTTCCGGAGCCGCGTGTTCCGCTGATGCACGGTTCCTCCCACATATGAAGCGCCGCGCGGGCAACCTTCAATTCCGCGCCGCAGCCGCATACGCCGGTCCGTGTCTCACGGTCCGCTCCGCACCGCCTCGGACACAAAGTGCATCCGGCCGGTTTCTCAATTGTATATGTCTTCTCTGTCGGCATTGGCCTCTCCCGCGCGAAACCGAGATCTCCGAATTTCGCGCTCTGTGCTTCTTACTCGAACCGGTATTTAATCACGAAACTGTTTCCTTCGCCGCGCACGTCACAGCAAGCTCCGCAAACGATCGGCATAGCCGGAGGCAAATGCCCGAAATCCAGTCCGAACGCCACCGGCACTCCGAATTCCCGAACTGCTCCGATCACCGCGTCAGCCTGGCTCTGTCCGAACTCGACCTTATCGTCGAACATCGGGCGTCCGATCAGGAATCCTTTCACATAGCGGAACCACCCTGACTGCTTCATTGACCATAGTGTTCTGCGGACTGCCATCGGTCCGAGCTCGCAGCTCTCCAAAAACCAGATAAACCCGTCCTCTTTGTATTTCTCGCAAAAATCCGGAACGCGGTCGTATTTGGTCCCGCGCAGATTCGAAAGGACATCTAAGCAGCCGCCGATCAGTCTGCCGGACATCGAAACGGAACCGGTTACTTTCCCGGAACCGTCATAAAAAACCGGTGCAAACGGATGCTGCACATTGATCGGCGCAAGCGGGTTTTCGGGACTGTCGAGTCCTTCGTCGATCCGCTCATATCCGTCATAGTTGGAAACCTCACGGATTTCTCCGCGAAGTACTCCATACAGATCGTTCAGGGCAGGATGTAACGGCTCCATGCCGAATGACGGGGCGTTCGGCGCATACAGCGAGGCCGTATCGAGAAGTGTCGTCAGCAAAAACGTAAAGTTCGTATTGTCGGAATACCCGGCGAACCACTTCGGAGGTGCCTGCCGGATACGATCCCAATCCACGCAGTCAATCGTTTCGTTCATGAGCTCTCCGCCGCCGCAGGAAAGGACGACGTCGTTATCGCGGCTGCAGTACACATCGGTCAGCTCCCTGCCGCACAGTTCGGGTTTGTTGGAGATGCCGATACCCTCGCCGAGATAACAGTTCGGACCGAGCATAACGGGGTGTCCCCACTCCTTTAAACGCCGTACCGCATTGTCGAGACGGCTCTTATAAGGTTCGATGTTGCATCCGAAGCTCGGCGCGGCCAATCCGATCGCTCCGAGTTTTGACAGGTTCTTAGGGTATTTCATAATGCACCTCCTTTATGTTTTGCATTGCGCCGTATTATTTCCGGAAAGAAGAACTGCGATCCATTTCTGAATCGCAGTTTGTGTGGGGGGAGAAATTACTTCAGAGAAGTAATGAACCAGCTATGTAATTGTGAAACAGCCTGTATTTCATCTGTTCTGACTTAATAATATCACAGATAATTGAGTTTGTCATTATTTTACTGTAATATTTTTACTTTTTGTTTCGGAAAACAAAATGCAATAATCCAAGTCAAATTTACTCTACATCTCAATCTTACTCCCCAAATCAGGCTTTGTCAACGAACAAAAATTACGAAAATCGTTCTGAATACATTGCATTTTCGGTCATTCTACCAAAATACGCCATTGTAAATCATTTTCGTTTCATATATAATTAATCCATCATGTCCGCCTGTTTTACAGGCTATTTCGATAGGAGGCATTTATGAAATTCGGCTATTTCGATGACGCAAAGCGCGAATACGTCATCACATCCCCCAGAACGCCTTATCCGTGGATCAACTACCTCGGAACGCAGGGATTCTTTTCTCTGATCTCCAACACCGCGGGCGGTTATTCTTTCTATAAGGATGCCCGTTTGCGCCGCATTACCCGTTATCGCTACAATAACGTACCGATCGATATGGGCGGGCGCTATTTCTACATTAAAGACGGCGATACCGTATGGAACCCCGGCTGGTCTCCGGTGAAGACCGAGCTTGACAGCTATGAGTGCCGTCATGGTATGGGTTACACGATCATCACCGGTAAGAAGAACGGTCTCAAGGCAGAGGCCACTTTCTTCGTACCGCAGAATTACGACGGAGAGGTTCAGCAGCTTGTTCTGACCAACGAGAGCGCTGCTGCCAAGACCTTCAGTCTCTTCTCATTTGCCGAGTGGTGTCTGTGGGACGCGCAGGACGACAGCAACAACTTCCAGCGTAACTTCTCCACCGGCCGTGTTGAGGTAGTCGGCTCCACGATCTACCATAAGACCGAATACCGCGACCGTCGCGACCACTTTGCTTTTTACACGGTTAACACCGACATCGACGGCTACGACACCGACCGTGATTCCTTCATCGGACTTTACAACGGTTTCGGCGATCCCCAGGCCGTGCTTGCCGGAGAGGCAACCAACTCATTTGCCGACGGATGGGCACCGATCGCTTCCCATTACAAGAAGATCACCCTCGCTCCCGGCGAGACGAAGACTCTCGTCTTCATCCTCGGCTATGTTGAGATGCCCGCCGATCAGAAGTTTGAGGCTGACGGCAAGACCATCAACAAGGTGAAAGCCCTCGCCATGATGGATAAGTACAACACCCCCGAAAAGGTTGCCGCAGGCATGGCGGAACTCCGCGCCGCATGGGACAAGCTTCTCGGCATTCTGAATGTTACCACTCCCGACGATAAGGTCGACCGCATGGTTAACATCTGGAACCAGTATCAGTGTATGGTTACGTTTAACCTGTCCCGTTCCGCTTCCTACTTTGAGTCGGGAATCGGCCGCGGCATGGGCTTCCGTGATTCCAACCAGGATATTCTCGGTTTCGTACACCAGATTCCGGACCGTGCAAAGGAGCGTATCATCGACATTGCTTCCACACAGTTCCCGGACGGCGGATGCTACCATCAGTATCAGCCGCTTACCAAGAAGGGCAACGCCGACATCGGCGGTGACTTCTCCGACGATCCGCTTTGGCTGATCCTTTCCGTTTCCGCTTACATTAAGGAAACCGGCGACTGGTCGATCCTTGACGAGATGGTTCCTTACGACAACGATATGAGCAAGGCGCAGACGATGCTCGAGCATTTGAAGGTTTCCTTCTACCACATCGTCAACAACCTCGGACCGCACAAGCTTCCGCTCGCGATGCGTGCCGACTGGAACGACTGCATCAACCTTTCCTGCTATTCCGATACGCCCGGCGAAAGCTTCCAAACCTATACGAACCCGAAGTTCAAAGCAGAGGGCGGTTACTCCAAGGTTGCCGAATCCGTTATGGTTGCGACGCTCTTCACCTACACCGGCCCGAACTATGTTGCCATTCTGAAGCACCTCGGCAAGGATGATGAGGCAAAGGCAGCTCAGGACGCTATCGATGCAATGAAGAAGGCCATTATGGATTCCGCATGGGACGGCGACTGGTTCCTTCGCGCATACGACGCTAACGGCGAGAAGATGGGTTCTAAGGAGTGCGAGGAAGGCCAGATCTTCATCGAGCCGCAGGGCTTCGCAATCATGTCCGACGTCGGCAAGGAACAGGGTACTGACCTTAAGACGCTTGCAGCGATCGACGAGAGACTCAATACGAAGTTCGGTCTTGTACTGAACAATCCCGCATATTCCAAGTATTACATCCAGTACGGTGAGATTTCCACCTATCCGGGCGGCTACAAGGAAAATGCCGGAATCTTCACCCATAACAACGCATGGATCATCTGTGCGGCTGCTTACGCGGGACAGGGCGACCTCGCATTCAAGTACTATTCCGAGATTGCTCCCGCATTTACCGAAGATACCAGTGATATCCACAAGACCGAGCCTTACGTTTACGGTCAGATGATCGGCGGCAAGGATGCCGGTTCCGATATCGGACGTCCCGGCAAGAACTTCGGTCAGGGCAAGAACTCCTGGCTGACCGGTACCGCTGCCTGGAATATGGTTGCCATCTCCCAGTACATTCTCGGCATCATGCCTGACTTCGACGGTTTGAAGGTTGATCCTTCCATCCCGGCTGAGTGGGACGGTTTCACCGCAACGAGACAGTTCCGCGGTGCGACCTACAACATCACCGTCAAAAACCCGAACCACGTATGCAAGGGCGTTAAGTCCCTTACGGTTGACGGCAAAGCCGTAGCCGGCAACGTTGTTCCGGTACTCGGTGCAGGCGTTCACGACGTAGTTGTAACGCTTGGCTAAATAATTCCAATGAATAAAAAGAGCTTCGCATCATGATGGTGCGAAGCTCTCAGACTTTGTCTTCAGTCTGACCCGCCGGTCACATCCGTAACCGGCGGGTATCTTTTTGACTTTGTTAATTGATCTTCTTGAAATACGAAACGCTGGCGATATATTCATCCGGATAGTAGAAGTACTGCATCAGTCTGCCGTCCGCCATCATAGTCAGGAAATAATATGCACCGTGATGTTCCTTATCCTCAGCGCAGAAGCACCACGGATAATCCGTCTTCATGATCGGATAATACGGGTGGAAATCCATCCGGTACATTTCCACGGATTGGTTCGGCGCCACCTTCGTAAGCTCAGCTTCGCCGTTCGGTTCAACGATCCAGTATGACTCGTTCACACCGTCCTCGGCCTGCCATTCCCAGCCTTCGACCTCACCGCTTTCGAGTTTCCATTTGCCGACGATCACTTCCCTGATATCATCCGGGATTCCATACTCGAACGGCATTCCGGCGAACATTGCCACATAACTGTCAAACAACGCGGTATAGCTTGTTTCAACCGGATATCCATCGGCGCCGATCATGGTAAGACCTTCGCCATAGTCAATCTTCTTGAAATTCGGAGATTCGCTGTTCATCCATGCGGAAACTCTGCTCTCATAATCCGCTTCCAGGCAAGGCTGATCATCAATCATACAATTCACAACCGTTCCGTCCGGGGTATCATACTGATTCCTCTGGAAGGTAAATGTGTGGATCATCTTATCCCAGTCCAACCGGTCTACGGAAACGACCTCCGCGCCCATTCCGGCATAATTCGAAACAAGGAGATTCAGACGTTCATAATAATAGCAGGTTGCGAACTCACCATACGTTCCAAGGTCAACCACCTTATCTAACGGAGCATAAAGGGCAATGTTGACACCTTCCGCGTGGCTTCCGCCTTCTGCCCACCATAACTCGGGAATCTGATCGCCATTCAGGAAGAAAAGGCCGAAACGAAGGTCAACCTGATTCCCGGCGTAAGAAGCATATTTCTCGTCTAAAAACTTTGCAAAGGCAAGCAGGGCCCTGTTCTCGGGACCGCTGACGCCTGCGTAGGAAATATCAATGGATGTCGGAATCTGTTCCGGCAACGGGAACGGCGTCAGGGTCGGCTCGGCTGTGAGCTGCGGGGTCGGTGTTTCGGTCGGAGTTCCAGTCGGCTCTTCGGTCGGCTGTTCCGTCGGCTCTACGGTCGGCGTATTCTTTCCGCCGTTTCTCGTCTTCCCCTTCTTAACATCGTCTCCGCCTTCGCAGGCTGCAAGCAGGGAAACAAGCAATACAAGAATCAGGATCAATGATATTTTCTTCATGATATACTCTCCCTTCAGCATACATCCGTTTATTGTTCTTCCAAACCGTCTTTACTGTACTTGCCGGAAGCGTTCCAAAGCTGCCATCCGGCTTCGTAACCGGCTTCATAAGTGGCATCGATCTGCGCCCTTACTTCCACGCCGCCGTAAGTGATATGCCCGGATACCCAAGTTGCCGTAAATGCCTGCAGCCAGGGACGTACCTGAGCGCAACGCCCTTTCGCCACATTTACCGCCAGAACCCTCTTCGAATCGACCATAGCGTTATAGATCAGCTTATAAGGATCCGCATCAGGAATCGGAATATTGTAATACCCTCTGCCGTAGTGCGAGGGATATACCATCGGACAGATGTAATCGAGATAACTCGACATATCCGCATAGTTCTGACCTACTGCCGCGGCATCCACGGTACTGCTCATTACAACGCCGAATACGTCAACCGAGACAAATACGCCGAGCGGTTTCAGGTTCTCACAGGCATATTTGACAAATCCGGTAATAGCCTCTTCTTTATTCTCGGTCGTCAGTTCCTGACCGAAATCCGCATCCTTAACCTTTGCATCGGTCGAGAAACGGCAGTAGTCGAAATTGACCTCGTCAAATCCGAGCTTAGCGCAAACTCTTCCGACCTCGGTCAGGTATTCCCATACTTCTTTATTGAAAGGATTCATCCAGGTGAAGGTGTTGCTGTCCTTCATCAGAGAGCCGTCCTTCATATGGACGCCGTAGCTTTCATTGCTTCGGACGCTTCGGATATCACGGAAACATACGACACGCGCGATCAGATAAACGCCATGCTCCTTGAACTTCTTCATCTTGTCTTCGAAGTTATTGATCAGAAGTCTCTGGTTCGTCATGCCGTTCAAAAGCACGGAGTCATTCTTCACGACGATGAATCCGTCATCGTTTTTGATATCGATGACAACTGCGTTCAGCTCGGTCGTATCAAGCAGGTCCAAAAGAAAGTCCATCTTTCCGTTCAGCACCTCAGGCGTTACATAAATACCCTTCACCTGCTGCCGCTCCCGGTTATCCTCGAACTCTTCCATCCACATGTCGTCTTCGGAAAGACCTTCTTTGTATTTGTCCAGATAAAGACCGTACGGTCCGATATCCGAGCTCGAGATGATCTGCACCGGCGAATCGGACGGCGTCGGTGTGTTCTCGCGGGCCGCATATTCCGTCACCTTGGTACCGACGGACTTATGGTAGATGCCGAATCCGATCGTCGTGCACAGAACAAGCGCAACCAGCGTGAAAAACAGCTGCTTGCGGCGGATCGCGCGTTTCGTTCCGGAACGATACCGCACATTGGCCTTGTTTCCGTATCTTGATGCCATACCTGCTCCTTAAAAACTTCGTAAATCCTTACTTTGCGCTCTGGTCCTTCTTAAGACAGCAGTTCTTGTACTTCTTGCCGCTTCCGCACGGGCACGGATCGTTACGGCCGATCTTCGCCTGCGTGTTCACAACGGTATGCGACTTTCTCTGCTGCAGGAAGAGTTCCTTTCTGCGGTCTTCGGGAATGATCGCATCCCACTGCGGAAGGTTGTAAAGCCAGTCGGCCTTCGCCTCGCACATATTGTAGTAAAGCTTCTCGGGGTCAAATGCAAGGCTGACCTCGGTATCCTCGGTCATTTCCTCGATCGGGTTGGGCGTCTTCAGGCTGTCATTGATCCCATCCAGGAATCCCGCGAACTTCTTAAGCGTCATATTGTAACGCTCCGCCAGTTCCTTAACCGTTCCCTTTACCTCAACCTCGGGGTTTGCGAGCAGCTGCTCGTAAACATCCTTCTCCGATGCAAAATAAGCCGCCCAGAAGAACTGATCCTGTTTCGGATTCCGTTTGGTCTGATAGGCCTCTTCGTACCAGGTTTCCAATAATGTGCTCATGTTTGATTACTCCTTATCCTCTGTTTGATCCGCTTCCCCGGGATTCTTCGCGCCGGCAAGCATATCGTCGACCTCGTACTCATCCTTATGAACGCGGTTATATACTGCTATTAAAATCCATCCGAATACCGGGAATCCGACGAACGAGAATACACCCGTCATCAGAAGGCTCTTGCCGGTCTCGCCGCCCATAAACGCTCCGACAAATGACAGAACGATGGACGCCAGCACCAGCACGATCGTCAGGATTGCAACAACCTGTGTAAATTTAGTTCTCAGCATGGTTCTCCTCCCCGCTTCTTAAAAATGCGAGCCATTCCTTGATCTTCTTCTCGTACCCGAGATCGCCGGGCTCGTAAAACGTTGTTCCGACATATTCATCCGGCAGATACTGCTGCCTGCTGAAATGATTCGGATAGAGGTGCGCGTATTCGTACCCGATCCCTCTTCCGAGCTTTCCGGCACCGCCGTAATGGGCATCCTGCAGATGCGGCGGAACCGCGGGCGTTCTCTCATTCTTCACCGCATCCATCGCTTTGCCGATCGCCTCTACCGCGGCGTTACTCTTCGGCGCACACGCCACATAGGCTGCCGCCTGGGAAAGAATGATCTGTGACTCGGGCATTCCGATCCGCTCCGCCGCGAGCGCTGCCGCAACAGCTACCTGTAAGGCTTGCGGGTCGGCGTTTCCAACATCCTCGGCCGCGCAGATCATAATTCTTCTCGCGACAAATGTGACTTCCTCGCCGGCATAAAGCATACGGGCGAGATAATAGATCGCGGCATCCGGATCAGAGCCTCTCATGCTCTTGATGAACGCCGAGATCGTATCATAATGATTATCACCGGTCTTATCATACCGGATGGCACGCTTCTGGATACATTCCTGCGCAACTTCGATCGTGATCCGTGTCACGCCGTCCGCATCGGGTGTCGTCGTCAAGACGCCGAGTTCCAATGCGTTTAACGCCTTACGCGCATCTCCGTTCGCGACGTCGGCGATGAAATCGAGCGCCTCATCGGTTATCTCGGCGTTATAAAGTCCCATTCCCTTCTCAGTGTCCGTCATGGCACGTTTCAGAAGAGCGATGATATCGTCTTTCGTAAGCGGCTGCAGTTCAAAGATGATCGAACGAGAGATCAAAGCGCCGTTTACCTCAAAATACGGGTTCTCGGTCGTTGCGCCGACCAGGATCACCGTGCCGTCCTCCACATAAGGAAGCAGATAATCCTGCTGCCCCTTATTGAAGCGGTGGATCTCGTCAATGAACAGTACCGTGCGCCGTCCGTCCGTGGCTAACAGCCGTTTCGCGTCGGCAACCGCATCCTCCATGTCTTTCTTGCCTGCGGAGGTTGCGTTGATCTGGCGGAACGCGCCCTTGGTCGTATTGGCTATCACCTTCGCGAGCGTCGTCTTTCCGGTTCCGGGCGGTCCGTAGAAAATGACGGAACGCAGCTGGTCTGCGGCAATGGCGCGGTACAGGAGCTTATCCTTACCGATGATATGCGATTGTCCCACCACTTCGTCCAGGGTGGCCGGCCGCATCCGGGATGCTAACGGAGCCTGCTTGGCTGCCGCGTTCTCCTGCATGAAATCAAATAAATCCATCCGACCCGTTCCTCGCTGCGCGCATTGTCTTTTTCGGGAAAATGTGCTATAGTTTTCTCGGCGGAATCCCGCCCAAACCCTTTCAGGAGCATTGATATGTACCTTCCGGAAGACCCGGACATTCTGGTGTCCGTTATCAATACACGCTTACGGGATTATTACGACAGTCTCGAAGATCTCTGCCTTTCCGAGGATATCGATCCGGCCTGGCTCACATCCAAGCTGGCCGACTCCGGTTATTCCTACGATGAAGCGGCTAACTGCTTCCGCGGACACTGATTTCGGCAGAAACCCACACAGAGTTATTATACCACTATATCGGGCAGATGACAACCATGGCATTTGCCGGAAAGGAATGTGCGAATTGAGCGAACCCGTACGGTATCTGAAAGAAGGCGGCCAGGGCGAGATCGTCGAGAAGAAATCCCGCTTTATCGCGACGCTGGTGCCTGTCACAACCGAAGAGGAAGCCCGCGAGTTCATTGAGCGAACCAAGAAACGCTACTGGGACGCGCGGCATAACTGCTCGGCATTTGTCCTCGGAGACGATGCGGAGCTGACGCGGGCCAATGATGACGGCGAACCGCCGCACACCGCCGGCCGGCCGATGCTTGACGCCCTCCTGTCCTCGGGTGTCCGTAACGTCTGCGTCGTTGTTACCCGCTATTTCGGCGGTATCCTTCTCGGGACCGGCGGACTGGCGCGTGCCTACCGCGACGCTGTTTTGGAAGGCCTTAAGAATTGTACGGTCGCAGAGAAGCGGACCGGCATTCCGATCGACATTATTACCGACTATAACGGAATCGGAAAGCTCCTCTTTCTGGCCGGCGCCGGATCGTATCCGGTTCTGTCGACCGAATATACGGATACGGTTTCGGTAACCGTTCTGCTTCCGCCCGAGGATACGGACCGTTTCCTGTCCGACCTGAGCGACGCTACGGCGGGCAAGGCGCAGTGCACGGTAAAGGATCCCGTTTCCTATTCCCTCTCAAACGGCATATGTGAATTGCTTTAAGATTTATAATGTGATATAATTTTCTGAGTACGTAATATTCGGGGTAAAGGGGTAGAAACATGCTGGAACAGGTAATACAATTTCTCGAGTACTGCCACTGGCGCAGGAATGACGAACTTTCGGCGGAATTTCCGGTCTACATTCTGACGGAAGGCAAGTCCAAGCACGGAATTCTCCTGATCGACGGGGACAAGGCTCATGATCTGACCAAGGAACGCTATCACGAACTGATGGATGGCATCGCACAGGAGATTCCCGTTTCCGGACCGGACGACATTCCGGTCATGGCATTTTTCGTTACTTCCGAATTCGCGAAGTATGCGCTTTTAGCCGACGGAACCCGGTTCTGGATCATCACGCCGAACGGCCGTATTATCGTCCGCACCGGTCAGCCGGAGGACTACTGCGGCATGCGCGAAGAACTTCATAAATCAATCGCAGGCGAAGCGGAAGCCAACACCCGAACCATTATGAAGGATCCCGAGGGAAAGGATATCATCCGGTACCAGACGCTTCATTCCTATCAGGATACCGGCTTCCTCTCGGATTGTGCCGACAGTTTCATCACCTGTTATTTTACGCTTATCTTTTTTGCGATCAATGTTCTCGTCTTTGTGATCCCGTATTCCATGAACGGTGATTCGGGGATCAGAACACTCAGCGACGCTTTCGGTTCCAGCTGGGATAAAACGATTTCCGAAGGGCAGATCTGGCGTGCTTTCACCTGTATGTTCGTCCATTTAAACACGACGCACCTGGTATCCAATATGTCCGCGCTGCTGATCATCGGATACTTTATCGAGCGTCGTATAAGCCGCAAGATGTTCATTTCCGTTTATCTCGGCGGCGGTCTGATCGGAAGCTTTGTATCGCTTCTTTATCATTATGCCATCTATGATCCGAGTGCTCCTTCCATGTTCCATGACAGCAGTTTATACGGATATCTGACGCGAGTTTATTCGAAGTCCATCATCTGTGCAGGTGCATCCGGCGCGATCATGGCGCTTGCCGGCGCGTGCGCGTTCCGTCTGACGATCGGAAGAGTCATGGACGGCTATTGGAAGGCTGATCCGCATCCTTACATGGATTACCTCGTTATCTTATCCTGTATCTCCAACCTCGGAACGGCGTTCTTCGTTGATTCCGACAGCCAGCAGGGCATTGACGTTTCCGCGCATATCGGCGGTGCGATCGGCGGTTTCCTGGTAATGGGTCTGTTCCTCTTCCTCATGTATTTGAGGGAGCAGCGGCAGTCTTACAATCTGAATTAACAGTTTTTTCGGAAAGAATTCACACTTAAACTTCGGGACGGATTTGCCAAATCCGTCCCTTTGTGTTATAATTTCAGAATGCAATAACAGGCACATCGGGCACAGCCGGGGGGCTTTCGCCCGATAACACTTGATCAAAGTGAGGAAATGCATAACATGATGGATTTCAGTCGTCATAATCTCGGCAAGCTGCAGAAAGAGGCGCGTTCGTTCCCGTCCAAGATCCGGTCGCTCGCATTTGTCTTCTTCCTGCGTCTTTTCGTCGTATTTGTCGCCATGTGCGTGATCATCGGATCGTATTCCGCATACGGAGCGGTCCTCGGAATCATCTCCCAGTCACCTGACGTTGATACGATCTTCGAGACCAATAAGGAATTTGAGAAATACTCCACATTCCTCTTCTACGCGGATGGCGAGAAGATGGACCGTGAGCTTTCCTCCGCCGGAGCGAACCGTGTCCGTGTCGATATCGAGACACTTCCGCTGGCTGTCCGCAACTGTTTCGTTGCCATGGAGGATGAGCGTTTCTACGAACATAACGGTATTGACGTGCGAGGCATATTCCGTGCCGCCTATTCCGTTCTGAAAGAGCGCAGCCTTGATTACGGTGCCAGCACCATTACCCAGCAGCTCTTAAAGAACCAGGTGTTCCAGGGCGGTAAGGAAAAGTCCCCGATCGACAAGATTCTCCGTAAAGTTCAGGAGCAGTATCTTGCGGTACAGCTTGAATACCGGCTCGACAAGGATACGATCCTCGAGTATTATCTGAACACAATTAACCTCGGTAACGGCGCATACGGTATTGAAAAGGCTGCTCAGGTTTATTTCGGTAAATCCGCCGCCGAGCTGACCATTTCCGAGGCAGCTGTTCTCGCTCCAATCGCATGGTCCCCGACGCTTGCCAATCCTTTAAAGGACCAGGACAAGAACGCAAGGCGTCGTCTGGATTGTCTGAAGAACCTTTATGACAACAATTTCTGCACGCCCGAGCAATATCAGGAAGCGCTTGACGATTCCGAAGACGTATACATCCGTATCCAGATGCAGAACCAGATCAAGATCGATTCGGGTACGGAATACAACTCCTATTTCGTCGACGAACTGATCACGCAGGTTTTGAAAGACCTCCGTGCCGCCGGCTATTCCGCCGTAGAAGCCAACACCCTTCTTTACAGCGGCGGACTGCAGATCTATACGACGCAGGACCGCGCCGCACAGTCCATTATGGACGGCTACTTCACGGACGAGTCGAATTTCCCTGCTGTCGGAAAAGCCGGCTCCTACTATCAGCTCTCCACGCAGTACGCGCTTTCCATCGTCGGAAAGTCCGGCATTGCGCAGCATTATCATCTGAAGGATTTTGTAGAGTATAACAACGCACATAAAGATTCTAACAAACTGAACTACCATACAAGCAGTACCACGAAAGCCGTTCTCGGTATTTATACAACCGACAGGGATTATCTGGAACTGAAGCTGGACGAATTTGTCGAAGCCAAGAAGAAGGATTTCCGTTCGGCCCATCCCGACGAAGAGATCGCGTCCGTTCAGGAGAACCGTGCCATCTCTCTCGGACCGCAGTGCGCAATGGTTATCATGAAGCCCGATACCGGCGAAGTTATCGCCCAGTACGGCGGCCGCGGCGAGAAGGTCGGCAACCGTGTTTTGAACCGTGCCAGCGGAACATTCCGTCAGGCAGGCTCCACCTTTAAAGTTCTGGCATCCTTCATGCCCGGCATTGATGCGGCGGGAATGACGCTTGCCACCACATTTGACGATTCCTACTATACCTATCCGGGAAGCGGAAAGGCCGTAATCAACTGGTACGACCAGGGAAGCGGCAACGAGAATTACCGCGGTCTGCAGTCGATCCGAATCGGTGTTTACGATTCCCTGAACATCGTAGCCGTGCGCTGTATTGAGAAAGTCGGCGTGCGTACTTCCGTTGAATACCTGCAGCGTCTCGGTATCAAGAACATCGATACCGACCCGAGCGACGGTGTTTCCGACTACAACTACGCGATCGCGCTCGGCGGTCTTTCAGTCGGTTGTTCCGTTCTCGAGATGACTGCCGCTTATGCGGCGATTGCTAACAAAGGCGTCTATATTGAGCCCCGTTACTACACCGTGATTCTTGATCATGACGGCAATGTACTGCTGAATAACGATATCCATTATACGGAAGTTATGAAGAAGACGACCGCATGGCTGCTTACGGATGCCATGGTCGATACAACGACCAAGGGTACCGCCACCGCCTGCCGTTTTGATAAGAACCTCGGCATTACGGTTGCCGGTAAGACCGGAACCGCGCATGACTATGTCGACCTGTGGTTCGTAGGCTTCACGCCTTACTACTGTGCGGCAATCTGGAGCGGTTTCGATGACAACCTTCCGCAGAACGGTACCGGAAAATACTATTTCCGTACCCTTTGGAAGAACGTCATGCAGGATATCCATAAACTGAAGGGCTGCAAGAGCGCCGGTTTTGAAAGGGCCGCCAATATCACCAGCGCGGACGTATGTACGAAATGCGGCAAGCTCGCCGTAAAGGGTCTCTGCGACAAAGCCGAGGGCGGCAGCTGTATCACTACCGAGAAATTCGCGGTGGGCACGGTTCCGAAGGAATCCTGTACCTGTCACGAAGCGGTTGTGATCTGTAACGAATCCGGTTGCAGGGCGACCGAGTTCTGTCCGAACACCACCGAGAAGATATACCTGATCAAAGAGGAGTCCGAGCAGGCGCTTGAGCACGGCGGAACCAAAGATACGAAGAACATCCTTCCGAAGGAGAATGACGTGCCGTGTTCCGTTCACACCCATTACGTTGCTCCTCCGCCGGATGACACTCCCGGGAACTGATGAAAGGAGCCGTTTCGGTTCAGCCTATGACGAACATACCTTCCAACTGTGAATACTGCATCAATTACGAGTATGACGAGGATTATGACTGCTACGTCTGCACGAAGGATCTTGACGAAGATGAGATGGCTCATTTCCTCGCCGGACACCATTTTGAGTGTCCTTACTTCCAGTACGGCAACGAATATACCATCGTAAAGAAGCAGATGTAGTGTCAAAAATCAACGTTCTTTCACATTCTGAAACCGTGTTTGAACGACAAATGACATTTTTTTGATAAAATACAACATTTTATTTGCATTTTACTCGCCTATGTGCTATGCTTTGTGCAAATAGGCGATACATCGGAGGTACAGCCTCCGTTCCGGAGCGGTTTTACACCGGTTCCGGTCATGAATTTGCAGGTTTTCTATCCTCTTTATATTACGCGCGGGGAGTAGCCATCAAAGAGTTTCTGTTAAGGAATTCTTTGGTGGCTGCTTCCCTTATACGGAACTTTTTTCCTTCCCGGTAATAAGAAAAACTCATCCCCTTTCGACTGATTTCGGTTATACTTGATATATTCGAGAAATATCACCCGGAGGTTCTTATGAAACTGCGTACCAAACGGACTATTCTGATCGGTTTTGCATTTCTTTCCATCTCTGCTTTCTGGCAGATGTATGACAGTATCACTCCCTTAATCCTGAAATACACATTCGGACTTAAGGATACCCCCGTCGGTGCCGTTATGGCGATTGACAACGTGCTCGCGTTATTCCTTCTTCCCGTATTCGGCGTATGGTCAGACCGTTGCCGCACGCGCATCGGAAAGCGTGCACCGTTCATCTATGTAGGCACGATCCTTTCCGCCGGGCTGCTGCTTCTGCTTCACGTTGTAAACAAGCCGGGCAATCTGCCCGTCTTCATGATCGTTTTATTCCTCCTGCTGCTTTCGATGAGCTTCTACCGCTCTCCCGCGGTTGCTCTCATGCCCGACCTTACACCGCCGCCGCTTCGCAGCAAAGGTAACGCAGTCATCAATCTCATGGGTGCCGTCGGTTTTATCTACGCGCTCGTAATGATCAAGGTGTTCGGCGGAAACGCGGAGGAGAATCCGAGTTATCTCCTGCTGTTCGTTTCGATTTCGGCACTTATGCTTTTAAGTATTATCATCCTTGCCGCATTCATCAACGAGAACAAGCTTGCGAAGGCTGTCCGTGAGGAATGCGCCGAAGCCGGCATTTCCATGGATCCCGTCGAAGAGAAGACCGACAAAGGCAAATCGTCCGGACGGCTTCCCGCCCCGGTACAACGAAGCCTCCTGTTCCTGCTCTTCTCCGTTGCGTTCTGGTATATCGCCTATAACGCCGTTACGACCGCTTTCTCGCGTTATGCAACCGAGATGTGGAGTATCGGCAGCGATTACGCGGATTGCCTTCTGATCGCGTCTGTAGCAGCTGTTATCAGCTATCTCCCGATCGGTATCATCTCCGGAAAGCTCGGCCGCAAGAAAGTCATCCTTGCCGGCGTAGTAACAATGGCTGTCAGCTATGCGGCTCTGTTCTTCTATACGTCCTACCACATTACCGCGATCCTGTTCTTCCTGCTGATCGGCATCGGCTGGGCCGCGATCAACGTAAACTCGCTTCCGATGGTTGTGGATATGTGCGAAGCGGGCGACATCGGCCGTTTCACAGGGTACTACTACACCTTCTCCATGGCGGCGCAGGTCATCACGCCGATCGCCTCCGGCGCACTCTTACAGTATGTCTCCTACCGGACACTGTTCCCGTATTCGGTATTCTTTATGATCATGGCGTTCATCACGATGTCATGTGTTATGCACGGCGATACGAAACCGCTTGCCAAAGGATCTCTTCTGGAGCATTTTGATGCGGGTGACTGATTATTTTCTGTTGTAAAATCATTCCCGGAGTATTAGAATACTAATGTATCGGAAGCATAGCTCAGCCGGGATGAGCGTTCGCCTCACACGCGAAAGGTCAGGGGTTCGAGCCCCCTTGCTTCCAAACATGCAAAAAGCCCGGAGGCCTCCGTTTCGGAGTTCTCCGGGCTTTCGTATGTTTTCATTCAGACGATTCTTCCTGTCGGCCTTTACCGGTGCCACGGCTGTTCACGGCCGGTCTTACAAAGTCTCAGGCATTCTCATTCTGCTCTTTCTTCTTGTAGTAGTCGTCGATAGCGTTCCGGATTGCCTCCTCGGCAAGCACGGAACAGTGCATCTTGTAATCCGGCAAACCGTCAAGCGCCTCTGCCACTGCCTTATTCGTAAGCTGCATTGCTTCGGAAAGCGGCTTTCCTTTGATCATCTCGGTCGCCATGGAACTCGACGCGATCGCGCTGCCGCAACCGAACGTTTCAAACTTTACGTCTTCCACAATATCATTTTCTATCTTCAGATACATCTTCATGATGTCGCCGCATTTGGCGTTTCCGACCTCACCAATCCCGTTCGCGTCCCCGATCACGCCGACATTTCTCGGGTTACGAAAATGATCCATTACCTTTTCACTGTATAAAGCCATCTTGATTCCTCCGATCTCATTCTATAAAATGTGCTTTGCTTTTCCTTCGGTCAGATCGCGCCATACCGGCGAAAATCCGCGCAGATAGGAAACCACTTCTTTTACTGCGGTAATTATGCTCTCAATGTCCGCGTCGCTTGTCTCTTCATTGATTGTCAGGCGAAGCGAGCCGTGTGCCACATCGTGCACTCTTCCGATAGCTAAGAGCACATGGCTCGGATCCAGCGAGCCCGAGGTGCAGGCGCTTCCGGAAGATGCCATGATTCCTTTGTCATCGAGCAACAGCAGAAGAGATTCACCTTCGATTCCCTCAAAGCAGAAGCTTACGTTTCCGGGAAGTCTTCTGTCGGGATCACCGTTCAGTGCTGCGTGCGGGATCTCGGAAAGACCTGCGATCAGACGGTCTCTTCTTGCCTTCGTTACCGCTGAAGCCTTCTCCATGGACGCTGCGCTTTCCTTCAGCGCTGCTGCCATCGCGGCGATACCCGGCACATTTTCCGTACCGGCACGCTTGCTGCGTTCCTGGGCACCGCCTTCGATCAGACTGCTCAAACGGACGCCTTTCCGGGCATACAGGAAGCCGACGCCTTTCGGGCCGTGGAACTTGTGTCCGGAAGCGGAAAGAAGGTCGATATTATCCTCCGTGACATTGATCGGGAGATGTCCCACCGCCTGTACGGCGTCCGTGTGGAACAGAACGCCCTTGCTGCGGCAGATGCTTCCGATTTCGCGAATCGGCTGAATCGTTCCGATCTCGTTATTCGCGAACATGATCGTGACAAGGCAGGTGTCCTCCCGGATTGCCTCTTCCACTTCTTTCGGAACGACAATGCCGTTCTCATGCACCGGCAGGAGCGTAACCTCAAAGCCTTCCCCGGCAAGTTTATTCAACGTATGAAGTACCGCATGATGTTCGAATGCGGACGAAATAATATGCTTCTTTCCCTTTGCCGCCCCGAGCAATGCCGCCGAACGGATTGCCTGGTTGTCCGCCTCGCTTCCGCCGGAAGTGAAAGTAATCTCCTTTGCCTCGGCGCCGATCACGGACGCCACATCGGCGCGGGCCTGCTCCAGCACTTCTTTCGCACGCTGTCCGATACTGTATAAACTGGAAGGATTCCCGTAGGTTTCCTCCATCACCGAAACCATCACTCTGACAGCCTCGTTGCTCATCTTGGTTGTTGCTGCGTTATCTGCGTAAATCACGATTATTCTCCCTTCGCGTCATTCATCGTGATTATATACCCTTTTACCTACTGTGTCAATAGGTTTATAAGACAAATGAAACGCCCTCCTGCAGAATCTCCCTGCGTCGGGCGTTTCTCATTTGCGTTATCAGTTTTCACCGGTCGTTTCCTGACTGCTGAAAATGATCGAAGCGACCTTCCATTCACCGTCGATCTTTACAAACCAGAGCGGATGGCCGACTTCGGAATCAAACTGCTGTCCCGTCCAGGAAGCCACGAAGCTCTGATGCATCGTCAGATCCATATAAATGATGGAGTCACCGTAACCGATATAGTCCCGGACCGTCTTATTCGTATAAGTCGGCGGCTTATTGTGCCCGTTGAACCAGGAGTTATCAAGCGATGCGATCACTGTATAATATTTCGAGTTCTTCGGAAAATACGACTTCATCTCCGATGCCTGCTTATCCCGTGAAACGAACAGGCAGAACTTCGTAAGGAAGTCAAATCCCTTCTCCGTCATCTCTTCATATGCGGAAAGATTATTGTAATACGGACAGGTCAGCTGGCGGATCCTTCTCATCTGTCCTTCCGCCTCGATCTCCGTTGTTGATTCCTTAGCGGTCAGGAACGTTCCGTCACGGTCAAGGAAAGCAATTCCCTTGCCCTTTTCAATTGTTACGACCGTGCTCTCGCGCTGCGGAATCAGACCGTCCAGAACGCCTTCATACTCGGAATACTGCGCCGTAACGGCCAGAAGACCGGCAAATGTCTCCTTGTCCTCTTCCGCCTCCCAGTTCCCGTCCGTATATTCCACGCCGTCGATGTAGCACTTCATATCGACCGGCTTCACCAGTTTCACCGTCTCCAGAATGATCGGCTCGGGTGTCGGTGTAGGGCTCGGCGTAGGCGTAGGCGTCTGCTGTCTCCGTTCCTCCGCGGCCTTTGCGATCTTGGCGCGCTGTTCGCGTTCCTTCTTCTCCTCGGTTATCTCATACCGTTCGAGTTTGGTCCAGAGGAGGTCGTCCACTACGAGCATGGCAAGCAGAAGCACGCCGACATAGATCAGTACGCCGATCCAGAACCGGCTTATGGTTTTTCTTCTTCGTCTCATAGCCTACCTCACCAGAATCGTTGTCGGAAGATATCGGTCACTGATCAGGTTGGAACGGCTCGAAACGTCCTTGCCCTTATACATCATCAATGCGGAACTGCCGCCGTCCAGATTGGCAGCGTTCACCGCTTCAAAATCAAGGAAAATCTCAATCAGGTCGGCATAGGTCGCGCCAAGCGAATTGGCCTGCCGTCCGTCAACGCACAGAAGCAGAACCGCGCCGTCCGCTCTCTGCCCGATCGCCGTACGCGGGTTCAGTCCGCCGCCGGTACCGGAAATCTTCGCCGGCTGCCCGTTTACGATCAAAGCCGGACGGAAAGTAACCGCGTCTCGGATACCGAGCTGGTCGGCCTTGGCCGTCGACATTTCCCCGACTACCAAAACATTATTCTTATCAAATCCGATCAGAAGATCGGCACCGCCGCTATACACGCGCTTTCCCTCAGAATAGACAAATCCGAGCGGGATCGTTCCGGAGCCCTGGCCGTTCGGGTCATCAAAGCCTCCGGCATTGGTTGCCGCTATGGCACCGTACCGCTCCATGATCTGCGAAACCTTCTGGCCGCCCGCATTGGGATTTCCGATATTCTTGCAGACACCGACAAATACGCGGGACGGATCCAGCACGATCATCATATGGCCGCGGTATGTGGATCCGAATACCTCACAGATAATGATTCCGTCTTCATCGGAGACCAGATGGTCATACACATGCCCGTCGCTGGCCTTGGTCACGACGTGTTCTTCGCCGTTTTCGAGATACTCGATGATCTTAACCGGCTCGGGCGGCGTTGTAGGTCCTTCCGGGGCCTGCGTCGGAATATGGATCAGGTTCGGATCGGTGATCTCCTCGATGTCTTCGATCGTATTCTCCTTAAGGATCTGCTCCAGCTCCTGATCGGTTGTAAACCAGTTCGCCAGGAATCCGATCGCACTCGTCTCGCGCACCGATTTAACGAACAGTTTATGCGCACGCTGGCTCGGTCCGTAATTGACGATCAACAGAACCGAGAATAAAGCGATGACGAGAAAAAGCACCGTAATTCCGATTACGATGCCGATTCTTGCTGCAATTGTCTTATAGGAGCAATGCTTCTTTCTCATACTTTCCCCACTACTGAAGTTTTCTCAGCTGGTCCTCCACGGTGTAATAATATACGCCGTCCGGGAACCTCTCTTTATACTCATTGAAGTATTTCTTCGCATTGGCGTTATCGCCTGTCAGCTGATAGCTTCTTGCCATATAAAACAGATTCTTCTCGTTGTCCGGAGACTTCTCATAAGCACACACGAAGAACTCCAACGCATCACCGAAACGCTCGCTTGAGAAGAGCGTTACGCCCTCCGCATGAAGCTCCGCGCTCGTCATGGTAACGTTATAGACATCCGGATAACTCTTCTCCACCATGGCTACGATGGACTTAACGCTCGCATTAGACATCTCCTGCTGCGAGATCTTACGAAGTCTGGTCTGAAGAATATAGAGATTCATACGCGAGGAATCACCGGAATTACGCATCTTCAGATAGTAATCCACCATATTGAATACGTTTGCGCCGCCTGCTCTGCCCGCAGCACTCTCCAGCTCGTCCTCTTTCGCTTCGAGTTCGAGTTCCTGCATCTCGAGTCTGGACTGCAGGGATTCATTATTCTTTTCAAGCGCGTCAATCTCCGCCAGATAGCTCGACTGCTGCTCTGCCAGGGAGATCTGCTTCTGCTTGAACTCTTCCTGCATGCCGGTCTTTACACTCGGGATGACAAGGAAAAATACGAACAGAATGCCGGCGAAAAGACCGACGCAAAGGCATATGAATGACCGGTAATCGGGCTTATCCTCCGCATACCGGAAACTCGGCATAACGGAAACATTGGCCTCGCCCTTCATTTCTTCGCTGTCGGGCGTGACTTCTGCATTGTCAGTTACGGAAATCTGGATCTGACGGCCCATACGCTTGATCTTACGGATCTCCTTCAGATAACCGATGGACGTCGTGTTAGCTATATCAATGGAAAGGGTCCTCTTCAGGCACCTTCTCGCGCGGTCGTTATCGCCGTTGCGCATATAAAGAAGTGCCAGCAGCTGCCATGCCCGGACATATTTCGGGTTCAGCTGTACGGCCTTCTTCAGCTGGATCAGCGCCAGGTCGTCTCCGCCCTGTTTCGCAAGTTCCACCGCTGCATTGTATTTGCGGATCGCAATACTGTAATTCTCAACCTTGGTCGTGTTATTCTGCAGCATCTGCAGATAACGGGTCGCCGGATTGTTCTCCTCCAGGAAGCTCTTGCTGATGATCCATTCACGGATCGCAAGTGCTACCTCTCCCATCTCAAAGTAGATCAGACCGAGAAGGTTTCTCGCATCAACGTTCTTCTTGCTGACTTTGAGCGCACGGTTCAGCATATCCACCGCACCGGAAAGGTCGCGGACCTGAGCCTTGGAAAGCCCCTGGTTGTAGTAATAGCAGGAGTATTTACGGGTCTTCTGGTTGACTTCAATATCATAACCGCATTTGGCGCAGACGCCTTTCTTAAGCGTCATATTCGCGCCGCATTTCGGACAAATCATACCGTTCTCCCCTTATGCGTCTTTCTTATCCTGCAAAATCTTCTCAATAATATCGGCCACATCAATAATCTCGCGGCTCAGAACCGCCTCTTCCGCCTGGCTGATTTCCAGACTCGGACCGTATTTTGCAATTTCTTCATCAAAATTAATCATTGTTTCAGCCTCCCTGCAAGCCGTCTTACAGACAAATGGCAGAACCGGTGTCATACGCGGTTCTCCCAAAAAGGGTATACCGCATATATGATACCAATTCTGCCACTAAAAATCAAGCATTACCTATGCTTCAAGGCACAGGGCCGGTTTACTGTTTCCCGAGATGTGCAAGCTGTTCCTCAACCTGCTTCATCATCGCGGTGTATTTCTCAAGCTTCGCGCGTTCCTCGGCAATCTTCGCCTCGGGGGCTTTGGATACGAAGCGCTCGTTGCTGAGCATGCCGTTTACACGGGCGAGCTCGCCGGTCAGACGCTCCTTTTCCTTCTGCAGGCGCTCAATCTCCTTAGCGATGTCTACAAGATCCGAAAGCGGCATATAGATGGTCGCGCCGGCGATCACTACGGAAACCGCATCGGGCTCAATGCCCGTCTTATCACTCTGAACCGTTACCTCGCTTGCGCTTGCAAGAGCCGCGAAGAAGTTTCTGCTGCCCTCGAAAATGCTGCGGATATGCTCCGAATCGGATACAACGAATACCTTAGCCTTGCGGGACGGCGGAACGTTCATTTCGCTTCTGCGTGCACGCATTGCGGTTACAGCCGCCTTAATGAGCTCAACCGCTTCCTCTTCCTTCGGGAAGTCAAGCGCGGCGTCAAACTGCGGCCAAGCGGAGATCATAATGGACGTATCGTCGGTCAGAACGCCTTCGGCATCCTTCAGAGTACGGTAAATCTCCTCGGTAACGAACGGCATGTACGGGTGCAGAAGTTTCAAAGATTCGGTCAGAACGGTGCGGAGCGTCCAGATCGCAGCCTTCTTCGACTCCGTGTCCTCGCCGTACAGACGGGGTTTCACCATCTCGATATACCAGTCGCAGAACTCTTCCCAGATGAAATCATAGATCTTTCCAACCGCAATACCGAGATCGAAGTTCTCCATGTTCTCGGTAACTTCCTTCGTAAGGCCGTTGGCCTTCGAAAGGATCCAGCGGTCGGCATCGGTCAGAGAAGCGGGATCAACGCTCGTCACCTTGCCGTCCTCACCCATCTGCTCCATATTCATCATGATGAAACGGCTGGCGTTCCATACTTTATTCGCAAAGTTACGGCTTGCCTCCACACGTTCCCAATAGAAACGCATGTCATTGCCGGGCGCGTTGCCGGTTACAAGCGTGAAACGGAGTGCGTCGGCACCGTATTTGTCGATCACTTCGAGCGGATCGATACCGTTGCCGAGCGACTTGCTCATCTTACGGCCCTGCGAGTCTCTTACGAGGCCGTGGATCAGAACCGTCCTGAACGGAACCTCGCCCATATGCTCGAGACCGGAGAACATCATACGGATTACCCAGAAGAAGATGATGTCATAGCCGGTTACAAGCGTGCTCGTCGGATAGAAGTACTCGAGTTCCTTCGTCTTCTCGGGCCAGCCGAGCGTTGAGAACGGCCACAGTGCGGAGCTGAACCAGGTATCAAGCGTATCGGGATCCTGACGCATCGGCTTTCCACATTTCGGGCAGATCGCGCTGTCTTCCTTCGTAACTACCATCTCACCGCAGTCGTCACAGTAGAAAGCGGGAATCCGGTGGCCCCACCAGAGCTGACGGCTGATACACCAGTCGCGGATGCCCTCAAGCCAGTGGTAATAAGTCTTGTCAAAGTGTTCGGGAACGAACTTCGTCCTGCCCTGCTTTACCGCTTCGATCGCGGGACCTGCAAGAGGTTCCATCTTTACATACCACTGCATCGAAACGCGGGGCTCGATCGTGGTGTTACAGCGGGAACACGTTCCTACGTTGTGGCTGTAGTCTTCAATCTTTGTAAGGGCGCCGCAGGCCTGAAGGTCCTTAACAATGGCCTCACGCGCTTCGTAACGGTCCATTCCGGCGTATTTCGGATAATCGTCAACGATCTTAGCGTCGGGCGTCAAAACGTTCACTACGTCGAGATTATGACGTAATCCTACCTCATAGTCGTTCGGATCGTGTGCGGGCGTGATCTTAACTACGCCGGTACCGAATTCCATGTCAACGTAATCGTCGGCGATAACCGGAATCTGACGTCCTACGAGCGGAAGCGTGATCATCTTGCCTACGCAGTCCTTATAACGCTCATCGTTCGGATTTACCGCAACGGCGGTATCGCCGAGCATCGTCTCGGGACGGGTCGTTGCCATCTCGATATAACCGCTGCCGTCCGTATAAGGATAACGCAAATGCCAGAAATGGCCTGCCTGATCCTCATAGTTAACCTCGGCGTCGGAAATCGCCGTAAGGCAGTGCGGGCACCAGTTACCGATGCGGTTGCCGCGGTAGATCAGTCCCTTATTGTAAAGGTTAACAAATACTTCCTTAACTGCCTTGTTGCAGCCCTCGTCCATCGTGAAACGCTCACGGTCCCAGTCACAGGATGAACCCATCTTCTTAAGCTGCGAAACGATACGGCCGCCGTACTGGCGCTTCCACTCCCAGGCTCTCTCGAGGAATTTCTCACGGCCGATATCCTCTTTTTTTATGCCTTCCTGTGCCATTGCAGCAACGATCTTCGCCTCGGTCGCGATCGACGCGTGGTCGGTTCCGGGAAGCCACAGCGTCTCATAGCCCTGCATGCGCTTAAAGCGGATCAGAATATCCTGCAGCGTGTTGTCAAGGGCATGACCCATATGCAGCTGGCCGGTAATGTTCGGCGGCGGGATCACGATCGTGTAAGGCTTCTTGTCCGGACGAACTTCGGCATGGAAATACTTCTTGTCCTGCCAGAACTGATACAGTCTGTCTTCAATCCCTTTGGGATCATAGGTTTTTGCAAGCTCTTTCATGTTAAACTCCTTTCTCTGTGGGTGCGCGCCCTTTGAGCCCCTCGCGAACTGCGTTCGCTCGGTGTACGTGCGCTCGGAACCTGCCGCAGACTTCGTCTGCTCCTGTACGGATGCGTTACGCTCACCGGAAACTTCGTTTCCGTGAGGCGTATCGTATCCGCACACCGGCATCCGCCGGGCAGGTTCTCTCGCTTAGCGCGCACAGAAATGCCCCTCGTCGTATAAGGACGAGGGGCTGTCGTGGTACCACCTTATTTCGCAGCAGATGCTGCCTCTTTACGCCGCTCATATAAGCAGCTCATCGTTAACGGGATTACCCGGAGACCTCTACTTCACTGGGGTTCGAAATCTCAGCTCCGAAGCTACTTCCGTTCCTCCGTTTCCGAACCGGTCTTTCAGCCTTGAACCGGTCTCTCTGGCGGTCGGTTGAAACATACTCCTCTTCATCTCAGCCTTTGTGTAAATCAATTATGGACATACTTTACCCCATCGGTATGGGATTTGTCAAGTATTTGTTTCCGTAGGCTGCCGCCCCGGGAGTCTCATTTTCTAAACCTCCCGCACCAAGTTCTGCACCCAGACGCCTTTCTTTACGAGAATAAACCCGATCAGGCACTTTAAAAGGTCAACCAGTTGTACGAACAGATAAAGTTCAATCACCGGAAGATCCGTATAGGAACACAGGACAAGCGCGAACGGCACGCTGATACACCACAGGAACACGCTGTCGAACAGGAATGTAACGAATGTCTTTCCTCCCGTACGAAGCGTAAAATACGTCGCGTGCATAAACGCAAAGATCGGCATGCAGACGGCCCCGATCTGAATAAAACCTGACGCCAGCGTGCGCACATTATCCGTCGTGTTGTAAAGCATCGGGAACAGCGGCGCAAGCAGGAACAGAATTCCTCCGAGAAGCGCGCTCGAAGCAACGGAAAATGCGATCAGCTTCGTGTCGGTATCCTTTGCCTCCTCCGTCTTGCCTGCTCCGAGAAGCTGCCCGACCATGATCGCCACGGCGCTTCCCATCGCGATAAATACGACGTTGAAAAGGTTTGTGATCGTACTCGAGATATTGAGCCCGGCCACAGCATCAAGTCCGCGCCTCGAGTAGCACTGGTTGAGAACCGCCATACCGCATGACCAGAGAATCTCATTAAACATGAGCGGCATGCCCTTTGCGGTGATCTGCCCCGCGAGCTTGCCGGGAATCAAAGGAGGCTCGCACATAACGGCATCGCTGTCGTCCTGTTTCTTTCGAAAGAGACGCTTTGTGAAACGGGGGATTCGATACAGTCCGGAAGCGAATTTCATCCGCGCAGTATGCGTATGCGTCCAGATAATGACAACGGCAGCCTGCACGAAACGGCTGATCACCGTTGCATATGCCGCACCGGCCACACCGAGCCTAGGTGCACCGAGCTTTCCGAATATAAGCACATAGTTCAGTCCGAGATTGACTACGACTGCCGCAAGACCGGCAACCATCGGGACCCGTGTTTCGCCGCATTCACGAAGCGTGCTTGCGTATACCTCTTCAATACCGAACGGAATGAGTCCGACCAGCATGATGAACAGATATTCCTTGCCGTATTGCAGCACCAGTTCCGGAGACTGTACGGAATCCGCGCTGTCATGCAGATAAAGGCTCATCAGCGAGTGGTTGCCGAAATACAGTACGGCTATGCCGACCGCAACCAGGAACATGCTGATCATCATTTTGTACCGGAAGGAATAGCGGACACCCTCGTGGTCTCCTTTGCCGTAGAACTGCGCGGCATAGATTCCCGGCCCCGCCAGCGCACCGAACAGTGCAAGATACAGTACGAACATCAGCTGGTTTACGATGGAAACGCCGGACATTGACTCCGTTCCGACGCTTCCGATCATGATATTATCTAACAGACTTACAAAATTGGAGATGCCGTTCTGGATCATGATCGGCACCGCCACGGTTAAAACTTTCTTATAGAATTTTCTGTCACCTATTAACTTACTCAAAACACTACCCTCAATAATCCTTATAACAAACTCATGAGGTGGCCGCCCTTTACGGGATGCCACCTCGACATTGTATTCTCTCGTTCGGTTCCATGCGCGCTACGCGTCTCTGTAATTCTTCTTGAGCCGGCTGACGGTCTCTTCGAACAGCCACCAGAAGCCGCCGTCTTCGTCGTCTGCGGTCTCTTCGCGGTCCTTCAGTTCCATCAGGCGGAGTACGTTGATATACTCGGGCGAGTACTCACGGTTCTCCTCTAAGAAATAGAACTGGTTCTCGAGGATCCGCATGACCTCGGTCTCATCCGAATATTTCATCAGCGCGGCGTTGAATTCCTGTTCCATTCCGCCGATCTTCAAAGCATACAGGTACTGACACAGGCTTTCCTTCATGGCACCCTTCTGGTACGCGATCAGGAAATACTTCGCGGCATTCTTGAACATACCGTTCTTGGCAAGCAGCACCGCCATATTGTGGTATGCCTTTGCCTGGTCCTCATCGGGTACATAGATGAAATCGCGGTCGTCCAGAAGATTCCGGTATTCAAGCATTGCCTCACGTGTCTTGCCGTAACGGAGGAACGCATCGGCATGCCTCTTCTTACGCTCAATCGGCAGCATGTCGAAGTAACTGTCGATCTCCGCGATCAGTTTATTGATCTCCTCTTCCGTGTAGTAGTCGGTACTACAGAAAATGGAAACCACAAGATCCTTGATGCCCGCATTCCGGTCCATCAGCTGCTGCAGGAAATCCGCGCGCTCGCTCATGCCGAGCTCGTTCCGGATCCAAGGCACAAGCTGCCGCTCCGACAGATCCTCCTCCAGCGTTTCAATGTTGTGGTAGAGGTAATAGCACAGCTCTTCCATCGTATAGACCTTGGTCCCGGTGGACTGGAAGAAATACGGTTCTTTTGCTTTGTTTCCGATACAGAAGATCAGTCTTCCCATAGTCTGTGCCTCCTTTCCCATAAATCTGCGCGCTGTTCCGCGTCATTCCGCGGATTCACCCTTTCCGGCTTATGCCGGCAAATGCGACGCCTGCGCGTCAGATTTCAACAATCTTCTCCCATACCCGGTATGTGTTCGGGTAGAACTGTCCGAATCCGAGATCCTTCACGGTAATTACCGCCGTCTCCCGGTCCAGACACCGTATTCCGATGGAAACACGCGTCGTCTTATTCTCGCGTCCGTGCAGGTTCTTCAAACTAACCACAACATGCTTGGAATCCTTCTTTACGGTGTGGTAGATGGAGAAATAAACCTCCTCGGTATCATCAAGAATACCTACGGTCTTTGCGTTGACCTCGCTCCAGCGCGTGCCGGCGCGGACCATCGGATAATCCGCGATCTGATTGTCCTTAAACATCCGGATCGCGATGGTCGAACGGATCATATCTTCGGTGAGGAACAGGAAGTCCCTCATCTCTTCGTCATTCTCATACAGGCCGAAATAAGCGGCTCCTTTGGCGTACAGGTTCATTCCCTTGAACACGCGTCGCCCGGAACAGAGAGCCTTCAAAACATCATCGGACCAGTTGCTTTCAAATCCCTTACCCGTGACATATACCGTCGACAGAATCTGGCGGTATAATACCTTGTCCGTAATGGTACGGAAGCAGTATGCCAGCTGGTTGTCGGGCATCGTTTCAAGCATATTTTCGTCAAGAAGATTGCTGAGATCCTTGATCTGTGCCGTCACCGTGATGGGGGCAACCTTCTTGGCTGTCGAAAGCTGCGTATAGAACAGGCCGTTCTCGTTAAAATCGAACAGACCGACATCGTTGACCCAGAGCTCTTTCTTCTGGCGGACGGCATAGAACATAAAACTCTGCAGATGGCTCCGCACGCGGATGCTTTCATGCCGTATGCCCGTTGTTTCCATCGCCGCCTCGACAAGCTGAATCATCTTATCGCTCGGGTCGCGCATGGAAATGACAACCTTATCGATCGGATCGTTCTGGTACTTCTGCCGAAGCACCGTCATGATCTTGCGGAAGAACCTTTCAAACAGGTTCTGCGGCGTATATTCCGTATCGTGGATGTATACGCTTTCGTCCGCTTCCGCCTTCTGGATCAGATTGTCAATGAAGAACCCGGCGTTACGGTTCTTGCAGCGTACGGCCTCTTCACCGAAAAGCCAGTCGCCGCTGTCGTTCCGTACGCACAGCGCCGTCGGGATCAGGTACTGCCCGCCCGCTGAAGAAACACTGACGGACTCCGGTTCTTCACCATCCCTGCTCACCGCGATCTGCGTTGTCTCCGGGGATAAGTCAAATCCTATGACAATCGGTTTTGTATCCGGCATGATACCTTCCTCCAATCCCAAGTACTGTGTATTACCGTCCTCCGGCTGCCGCCTCCGCGAAAGCCTTCAGACTCCCGAAAACTATTCCGTGATCTCACGGAACAGCTGGGAAATTGCAAATTCATCTTTGATGTAACGGTCAAGCAGCGCTAACGCCTTGTCGCGGTCTCCTTCCTTCTCGGAAGCAATAATGCGGTTGATCTGGGCGAAACGGCTTGTGGATTCATTGTTCTTGTCAAGCGTTCCGACTAAGGTCGTCTTCTCGGATATCACATTTTCCTCATCGGACTCGTCCGTGATAATGTACTCGATCGTCTCGCCGTAGAACAGAACCAGTTCCTTCACGAAGATACCATAGCAGATGTCACGCATCGGAACGTCCCTCTGCTGGCGTTTCCCTGCCACGCGGTACGAATAATGAAGCGTCACGCGGTGCTTCGGGTTGGTGCGGTATTCGATCAGACGTTTGTCCTCGAGGCTCTCCGGCAGAGCGAAATACTTGCAGAGCCGTAAGAATTCCGGAAGGACTTTGCCGCGGCTTTCCATTCTGGTCAGCCAGTACTCCGCGAAATCGCGGTCCTCGGTGGAAAGATCCTCCGCCTCGGCACAGAGCTTCAGCAAAGCAAGAATACAAATGTCATATTCGTCAAGGTTCGTATCCTTCTTCATGATATTGACCGTTTCCTCGGAAATCGGCGTATCAAAGAGAAGATACTTATAGGCCACATACGTCATGTATGCCTTGCACAGCTGACGGTTGCCCATCGGGTTATAGTATTTGCGGAATACGGCGTCACCGTAAGGCAGATAAGCCTCCGTGAAGAGGATCTGCGCAAGCAGACGCTCATCCATCTTCTCGGTATCGATCTGGCGGTCGGTAGCCTCCTGCCAAAGCGTATAGAGATCTACGGTGCGTCCCTGATAATTCTCAAGAAGAACCGCAAACAGACGCGGACTGCGGCGTCCCTGACGGAATACGTAATACATCAGGTCGGTCAGGAAGACGATATTGTCCGCCAGCAGCTCCTGCGGAATCTCCGCGCAGAACCGCTCAAGGTACTTAATATCTATGGTACGGTATCCGTATGTCTGCATCAGCTCAAGCGCCTTCTTGTGGGCGTTGCGCTGGATCAGCATGCCAATCATCCGGCTTCGCTGCTTATCGGGGACAAATGACCAGTTCAGCGCCTCAAACATCGCTTCCAGTCTCGAGTCCTCAAGACTCTCGCTGAAGTTCAGAATAAGTGCCCGGTTCAGCTCATCCGAGAAAACGGAGCGGAGTCCCGGAATCCGGGAGGCCTTCTTACGGAGTTCTACCGAGTATGCGTCGGTCTTCTTCTCCTTCAAAGCCTTTTCTGCAAGGGCAAGCAGGATGCGGTCGCTTCCGGGGTTCATCTGGAACGCTTCCTGGAAGCAGTCTTCTGCATTCATCAGCTTGCGGTCTTCGTACGGAATGCCGTGCAGATAACGGTTGTGCTTTTCGTCCATCAGCACGATCACCGCGTGTTCGGTATAGATATCCACCTGCGCCACACCACCGACGAACGGAACGATAACCTCTTCGTCAAACTCGCGATGCGCAACGCATACGTAACGGATGCCGGGCGCCGAGCAACGGATCTCGTGACGGAACGCGATACCCTCGAGTCCGTTCAGAAATTCCTTCCGAAGCTGCTCGTCGTTCATGCACTCGTTGTACAGGATCGTCAAGAACGGGTCGTTCTTCCGTTCCCGCATCGCCGCAAGCGCATATTCGGAAATCTTATTCTTGTAAATGTCGTAAGCGTCACGGTTGCTTTCCTTATGCATTACGATATTCGCGTAAAGATAGGAAAGACGCTTGTCATGAAGCTTGCTGTTATAAGCGAAATATGTCAGAACAGCCGGCTCAAGCACTTCCTCAAGATCGCTGCTCTTCGTGTACATGTAGTATTCATACAGTTCCGGAATGCGAAGCTGCTCTTCCACGCCCTTCTGATACCATACGGCGTACATCGGGTCTTTCTTCTTCGCCCGAATCAGCATCTGGCAAAGTGCGGAAAGCGCTTCCTTCAGCTGGAACTGCTTATAAATCCCGGTCAATACGAGATAATAGAGATCACGGTATTCCTTAAGCCGTTCCGCAAGATACGAGAACTGCAGCGCAGCCTCTCTCTCGAGGTAGCGGTGTCTTACGGCAAATGCGATCGTCTGCACTTCAAACATACCCGGCTCATGAAGCAGTGACGGCTCCTCATTCACAAGCGCCGCCGCGCTCACGAAAAGGAACGGCGAGCGGTTTCCGTCATCATACATGCCGCGCAGTTCGTCGAGCTTTAAACGGCGGTTCTTCGCGTAGCGCGAATCCAACTCGAGAAGCAGAAGTCCCGGGACGAAACGCGCGTCCTCCTCGCTGCAGAGAATATATAACTGCTCCATCAGGTCGCCCTTGTTGGCAGACGGCAATTCCGTGCTCAGGTACAGGTACAACGCCTTAACATAGGTTCCGTTGCCCTTCCACTCCGCGTCGGTAATGGCGCGAAGTCTCGAATTGGCTGCGCTTTCACGGCCGGCAAGACGGTCCAGATGAACGCGGTACAGACGGAGCATGATCTCCGGCTGCGCGCCGGATGCCTCTAACTGCGCAACGAGGTTCTCGGCCTCGGCAACATAACGGCCCACGGAAATATGATTCATACGGAACGCGAGGAAGTTCTCGCACAGTCTGCTGAATGCTTCCTTCCGTTCATGACGCCGGATCATCGGTTCCGGATCGGGAATCATCTTATCGCAGGAAACCGTGATGTGGATCTGCTGGTTCTGCGCCTCGATCGCGATCGTCGCGGTACTGCTGCCGTACCCGAGTTTCTCGGCGATTATGGAAAATGTGATATCGCACCGGTTATCCCGGAAACTTTCGGTTTTGATCTGTTCGCGGTCCACAACAAGAAACTCCGCAGAGGAGGTAATTCTTGCGTTGACATATCCCCAGGTGCTCTTCGTAAGTTCAATGCGTCCGGATACGGGCACGCCGGTGATCGTGTAATCCATCCGGTCACGGTCAGCCTGTAAAACAACACCCATCTTCTTTCCGGTAGCGACAAGGAATTCTTCCATCGCGCGGTCGCTCGCGTGGCTCTTACGGAGAAGTTCAAGAAGGAATACGCTCTTTGGTTCATGATACTGCAGGAACGGAAGGAACGCGGGATCATTATATAAGCGGAGTGCCTCATCCCAATGATAACGGGCAAGAGACACGAACTGGTTCATATCGGAAATGGATCCTTCGGAGGATACGAGGGAGGGCTCGCTGACCGTGATCTTGTACGGAAGCGAAATCTCTCCGCAATCGGTGATAAACGTGATCTCTCCGTTGATCTCTTCGCAGCTCAGGATATACTCTCCGCGGACAACGTACTCCACGGTGTTGTTTACGCCGACAAACTGCGGTGTGGTGATCTCCAGGACGCGGTTATCGGAGCACACGATACCCTTCATCGTAACACCGGTACTGTTGGTAATTCCGATCCTGCCCGTCTGTCTGCGCCACATCTCCGCCGAAAGGACAAGCTTCTCTTTGGACAGAATGATACGCGGAAGTTCGTACTCAATAATGCCGCGTGAAATCTTTCCGATTTTCTCTTTCATGAGAGCTCTCCTTTCCTCAAAAATGCGGTGACAAATCCCATTTCACCCTTTGTTAAACATACAAAGATATTGTAACACAGCGCTTCGGATTTGTCACGAAAAAAAGGCAGTTTCCGATTTGCATCAAAAAACTGCCTTTCGTCATTCAAATTCAATTTATGCAAGCTTTGCCTTTGCGGTATCGCAGAGCTTTGCGAAGCCCTGTGCATCGTTGATCGCAAGGTCGGAAAGCATCTTGCGGTTGATGGAAACCTCAGCAAGCTTCAAGCCGTACATGAACTTGCTGTAGGAAAGTCCGTTCATTCTGCATGCCGCGTTGATACGAGCGATCCAGAGAACACGCATCTCTCTCTTTCTCTGCTTACGTCCTGCAAATGCGGAAGTCAGTGCGCGCATTACGGACTGCTTAGCAATACGGTACTGCTTGGAACGTGCTCCACGGTAACCCTTTGCCAGTTTCAAAACTCTGTTATGCTTCTTCTTAGCGTTTAAGCCGCCTTTAATTCTTGCCATAGTATTCGTCCTCCTTCGACACTCTTACAGATAGGGTAAGATTTTCTTCATATTTCTTTCCATCGCATGGTCAACCGTGGTTGCATGTCTCAGGTTTCTCTTCATCTTGGTAGACTTTTTGGTAAGAATGTGCTGCTTGCCGGCTTTCATTCTCTTAAGCTTACCGGTTCCGGTCTTCGTAAACCGCTTAGCTGCGGAACTGCTCGTCTTCATCTTAGGCATAATAAAATGTCCTCCTTGTTTAAAAAATCTTATTTCTTCTCCGCCAGAATTACGACCAGATTACGGCCTTCCATCTTCGGCGGCTTATCGATAGACGCCACGTCCTCAAGCTTCTGGCAGAATTCCATAATGGTCTCCATGCCGCCCTGCTGATGTGCCATCTCTCTTCCTCGGAAACGAAGCTCGACTTTAACCTTATTCCCTTTCGCAATGAACTTACGAGCCTGACCTGCTTTCGTGTTCAGGTCATTGTCGGCAATACCGGGGGTAAGCTGAATCTCTTTCGTTTCGGTAGTTCTCTGTTTCTTCTTGTTCTCTTTCTCTTTCCGTCTCTGTTCATACCGAAACTTGCTGTAGTCAATGATACGGCATACAGGCGGTTCCGCATTGGGCGCAATCTTAACCAGGTCAAGATTCGCTTCCTGCGCGATTTTGAAAGCATCCTTACTCGGCATAATGCCAAGCTGTTCCCCATGCTCGCCGATCAGACGAATCTCCTTGTCTCTGATCTGCTCGTTAATCATGTAATCGCTTATAGTTCAACACCTCCTAAAAGGGAATTGATTACGCTTCTTCCTTGCCGGAGCAAAAGAAAAAAGCGGATACCATGACCCGCTCTGCACAATACACTCTCCCTTTCGGGAAAATATGAAATTGCACAACCTCTTCGCTGAATCGCTGGAGGTGAGAGCGGATACTCTGCTTCGTTGCTGTTACAACATGAGTGAGTGTAACACCATAGCAAGGAAAAGTCAAGCACTTTTTTTCGAGGAAGCCGCCTTACGTTAGTCAGATACCTTTCTTACTTCAACTTTCTTCGCATCTCCTCCACAGGATATACTTCAATCGTGCTGCTATCGTCTATGCTTTGACTGGATAATAGTATTTTTCCCTCATCATATGCGGGGAAAACAAGTAAACTGGAAAACCTATTTATATCAATAAAACTATGGGTACCTCGAACTACAGTAAGGATATAATCACGGTCAGTTTTTTGAGAATACCCCAGAATATAAAAAACATCCTCAGAGTAATCCTTGGAATTCAACCCCGACAATTGACATGCCTCTGTGCTTGTAAAAAAAGCCTTGGGGGATGACAAAGCCGTCAATCGATACAGTATAATCATCAAAACATTCTTCACATAGAGGTCACCATTGCCATCGTCACTCTCAATCGATCCGGTTTTTATCACTTTCTTCTGCAAAAGAGGAAATCGTTTCTTGATTTCTTTATTAGACGAATCACAGACATATTCTGTCAATTCCACTTCTTCAAATTCATTGTATATCCTAATAGAATCCTGAATAACAAAGTATACTTCATCTTGGTTTAGGGATCGTATTTCCTCCTTTTCATAATTACTACGCCAATAATCTTCCAAAAATGATTTTGATACCACTGTTATTTTTTTACCATCATCGCTTATCTCATACATATCCTGGAACTTCTTTTGCAGTTCCGACTGCGCTGTCGGCGTATCATCATTATTCATTGCCAACACCTTTCCTCTACTATACTCACTGGTACTATACTGCTTTGTATAGCCGTCATCATTCGCCACAATGCGCATACCAAGTACAAGAATAATAGCAGAGACTAAGATGAGACCAAATACTTTCCCCCAAAACATATAATACTCTCTCATTACGATTCCTCCTGACGAATACCATTTCCTTTATTCGACATCATAATCATACCGCACATATATTAAGAACATATTAACGAATTATCTCTGACCGGTAAAAGTCATAATTACCCTTGTTCCCTTCCCTATTTTTGACTCAAAAAGCAACTCCGCCCCATGTGCATTAGCTATCCTTTTACACAGAGCAAGTCCCAACCCATTTCCACCTTCCGCTCTGGACCTAGATTTATCCGTTCGGTAGAACGGTTCAGCGATATGAGTCAACTGTTCTTCGGTCATTCCCTTTCCGTTATCTTCAACAATCACTCTTGAATCACTGCAGGACAATTGAATCTCCCCTCCTTTAGCACAAGCTTTGATTGCGTTCTCGACAAGATTGTCGAACAATATCGACAAAAGCGTATTATTGCCTTGAACAATCATCGGCATGGCGTTGTTTTCAATATCAACTCCTTCTTCATTTGCTTTTATTTCCAACCTTTTCTTAACTTGCGAAAGCAAAGTATCAATCCGGACATCTTCCATTTCTACTTTGTTTTCACGTATAAAAGCTCCGTCAAGAAGAATCTCTGAAATCTTCTGCAAACGCTCACCCTCGGATACAATGTATCTGGCTGCCGCCATGCGTCGTTCCTCCGATGTATGTGCTTTCTCAATATATTCAGCATAACCAAGAATGCTCGTTAATGGTGTTCTCAACTCGTGTGCCATATTGTCTACAAGCATCTGTTTGCGCTCTGCCTCTATTTTTCTATGCGCTGCCTCTTTTTCCAATTCTTTAATTTGTTCATTGATCTTTGTAAACATCATATTAAAACTTTTTGCCAAAAGAGAAAACTCGTCATTACCTTCTTCATTTACTCGTGCCGAATAATCACCAGCCTCAATCTGTTCCGTCGTTTTTTGAAGCGTCACAAGCGGCTTTGACAACTTCCTAAACAAAAAAAACAAGATTACTGCCAGAAATATAGAAATACAGCTTCCGATAATCACATAAGTAATCATCAACGAACGCATTTCTGTGTCAAGTGATTCCACATTTTTTGCAATAACAAATTCATATTCTCCATCGCAAATCTCTGTCATTATTATAATATACCTAATTCCATCAACATATGTGTGAAGAAGTTTATTACTCTCACTGCGAGAAGAAAAAGGCATATTCGAAAAGACTTCTGCACCATTCTTGTAAAATGCTAAGAATAATCCTTTTTCTCGGTAATGTGTGCCAAAGGCCTGCATCAACAATGTAGGGCTCGCATTTGCATTCGATTTCGTTAATGTATCATAATCTCTTTCAAAGGACATCGCTGCGTAATACTGCTCTGCTTCAACAGCAGTCTCCGTTGCCTTCAAGTTCTTCTGATGCGTATATACTGTAAGCGACAGAATACCCCCATTAAAGCAAATCAAAAACACAGCAAGAGTTAAAAAATATGATTTCTGCCAAAACCGCATTTTCATAATTCAAACCTATACCCCATTTTATAAACTGTGCATATTCGTTTGGATGCGTCTAACTTCTGTCGAATTCTTTGAATGTGAACATCGACTGTACGTGAATCTCCGGAATAATCATATCCCCATGCTAACCGAAGCAGTTTTTCTCGGGATAATGCTATATTGCGATTGCTCACTAATACCTCTAATAGGTCAAATTCTTTTGGTTTCAGACTCACTTCCACCCCCGCTTTGAACACACGTCGCGAACCAAATTCTATACGCACATCATCGAATTCAAACGGTTGCATATCGGTTTTTGTCCTTCGAAGCACAGCTTTCACTCGTTCAATAAACTCCACAATATCAAAAGGTTTTGTGATGTAGTCATCCGCGCCCAATCGCAGACCTTTCACTATATCTTTCTGTGAAGCTTTTGCTGTAACAAAAATCACCGGTGTATCCTCTATTGATTCCATAATCTCGAACCCCGAAAGACCCGGGAGCATCACATCAAGCACAACTAAATCATATTGTTGCTTTATCGCCTCGCCTAATCCAGTTTCCCCGTCAAATACCTGAATACAATCGTGTCCTACAAGCTCTAGGTTATATTTTATCAAATCACTAATAGGTTTTTCATCCTCTACAATTAAAATTTTTGCCATAAACTACCACCCTAATTCCAAAAAAGTCTCACTCTCGATATAGTCCATATAGCTTGAATCAATATTTCGATGTCCTGAGTAAGTCGCCATTTTATTTTTTTCTCTCAAAAATATAAACATACTCACGTGACGCCTGTTCTTTATCATCTTATACTGATTCCAAGATATTTATATCATATAGTTGTTACCAACTTGTTTCCATAAAACATTCTCATTTTACTTCTGGGGAGAATGAAATCACTCCTCCATGATGATCATCCTAGACATTTATGATTCATCAACCAGTGCATTTCAACTTGTTATTGCAATCTACAACCACATAATCTAACGTCTTATCGATACTCCATTTTCGTTCTAGAACCTTTCCATAACTTCTCTGTACATTGTAGCATATCCAAGTGTGGCTTGAACAGTGACTTTATGCTATCAAGAAGGGTCTGTACACTTCTTCTTTGCCATCTCTCTATCACAGTTATCATCATGAACCCATAAACCGCTTATTTATCGAATACTGCCAATGCTAAACCGATTATACCGATGTACAAACTGAACGACTTGTTCAAAAAGGTACAAACTTATACGGCGAGGACAACATGCTTTTCCACGATGTCACAGAAGGCATCTATGAAAACGTTGGCGGTTATCCGACCGCCTTTGACCATAAAAAACCGGAGGCCGATGGTTCGGTCTCCGGTTGATTCATTTACAAGGGTACGACAATCTGGCGGCGTTTGGGGAATTACAACTCTTCGATGGTCTACTGCCGGTTGATGTACTTTGCGATAACTCTGCCGTCATTCAGAACGTCAAATCTCGATATGGAACCTGCATTTCCTTTAAAGCGGTAATGCTGCTGTTCATATAAGGTCCTTCCCATAAGCATCGCCTGAAGGAAGCTCAAGGCTGTCCCGTGCGAAACGATCAGAATGCGGTCCCGGTCATTGTTCAAGATCTCCTGACAGAATGGATTCAGGCGGTTCCACAGGTCGCGGTCGGACTCCGCATCGGGAAATGACCGGTAATCGATGTCATAGATGTCGTGGGGCTTCGCCATATTTGCCTGAAACCATTCGTTCGGCTGCCCGTTTCCGGCGCCCGCGTTCACTTCCCTGATCACGTCGGTAACAATCGGTGTCAGCCCGAGGACCTTATTGATATCTTCGGCGGTCTGGTAAGCGCGGTTCAGGTCGGAAACGTACATCGTGTATCCGTCCGCGCAGCCCTCTTTCAAAAGATAATGGCCGATGGCTTCTGCCTGCTGATGTCCGAGCTCTGTAAGATCCCAGTCGCCCCATGCGCCTGCGTGGCCGTTCGTATGGTGTACCGACTGCGTATGCTGGACGGTAATGATCGTCTTCCGGACGGAATAATCGATCCGGATCTTCCTGCCCGAGAGATACTCCTTTTCCGTCATTTCGAGTTCCACGAGCTTCCACTGCTCCGAACCGATCTGCTTTACCGCATCCGGGAGTAAGGACGAGTGCCGGAATCCGACGGAGGTGTAGCAATGATACGCGGAGGAATTGTTCTCGAATACGCCGATGGTAACGGTTTCAGCCTTCAATACGCGAAAAGCGTAATCGAGGGCAAGACGAAGCATCTCCTTGCCGTATCCCCGGCCGCGTTTCTCCACGTCCACGATCACCCAGCCGAACCGTAGAATCTTCGGATTGCCCTGCAGATACCGCATGATAAAGTGCCCGACAACCTCTTCCCCGTCACAGGCCGTCATCGGATAGAAATTGTCCGGCTCCGTACAGTCGCCGTTTAGTCCGAGATATTTCGCGTTCATCGCTTCCCCGGAAACCGGATAGGCGCCGAACCGCTCGCCGCCCCAGAGGAAGAACGTCTTCTCATCCTTGATCCACGATGTGATCGTTTCCGCGTCACAAGGTTTATATGGTCTTAAACGTAACATTTTCCGTCTCCTACATGGTAGTATAATCATCCAGCAGATTATAGATTCCGTCTTCGGAAAGCACGCCGCGCTTCAGGTCTTTCGGGAACCGTCCGGCTTCATCGGCCTCGAAATCCTCGCGCCACTGCGGACTTTCGTAGTACGCCTTTAAGCTGTTAACTGCTGCCGCGAGTTCCTTTTCTGCGCGGGCAGTTTTCTTCTCCCTCTTCAAAAGCGCAAGAGCGCGGTCGAAGACTTCCTCCATCTCACGTACCCGGACAATTGCTTCGGTCTGCTTATACCCGGCCTTGCGGTCCACCAGCCTCTTTAGCGGAAGACCTTTACAATAGCGTTCGAAATCCTCGAGGAACATCGCGACGATCTTCTCCACCGTAAGCGGCAGCGTCCAGTTACCCGCCACATGGGTGGTAAGGATCAGCCGCGGGCAATCCCAAAGCGTGCTGTCCTGCGGCAGCGGTTCCTTTTCGAATACGTCAAGCGCCGCACCGCCGAGAGTTCCGTTTCGAAGCAGTTCCTCGAGCGCTTTCTGGTCAATGGCGTCTCCGCGCCCCACATTTACGATGAATGCCCCTTCCGGAAGCATGTTCAACCGCTCGGCGCTCAGGATCCCTCTCGTTTCCTTTGTCGAAGGAAGGCTCATGATCAGAAGGTCTGTTTTCTTAAGCACGCGCTCAAGTCCCGAAAGCGGTACGATCCGGTCAAAGAGCTGCCCCGGGTTTGATCCGTGACGGTTCACGCCGATCAGGCATTTCGGGCCAAATGCGCGGATTCTCCTTGCTGCCTCCTGTCCGATATCGCCGGTTCCTAAGAATGTGACCGTTGCCTCGTAAAGCGAGCGTACCGGCAGGTTCTGTTTCCATACCCGCTCTTCTTTCAAACGGATGTATTCCGGCCGGTTCCGCATCACTTCAAGCGCCGTCATCACGATATGCTCCGCGATCGTCACGCCGTACGCACCGGACGAATTGGAAAGAAGGATATCGGTCCCCTCCAGTTCCGAAAGCACATGGTCCACGCCGGCAGACGGCGTACAGAACCACCTGAGGTACGGCCCTGCCTTCGCAAGCCGCTTATCAAGGCTCATGACGATCTCCGCGTCCTTTGCCTCCGCAAGCGCTTCGCCGGCATCCTTACAGAACACCGCACGGAAGCCCTTCTTCGCTGCCTTTGCCGAAATCTGCTCCCGTTGTGCTTCCGTTAACGGGGCAAATGCCAGTACCATTTTCCGTTCCATAAGCCGCCTCCTCCCGTCAGGCGAGACTCCGGAAAGTCCCGCGGATTTCTTCTTCAAGATCACTCAGATATTGAATCCGCGCAATCGTGTTACGGACTTCGCTTTCACCGAGTGCTTCCTCGCCGTTTCCTTCGAGCCCGAGTGCGCGGCGTACATTATATTCGAGCCATTCAAGCCAGGTATACGAGATCCCGAACAGCTTATCATAGTCCCGGAACCCGTTATCATATGCACTCCGGTATCCCTCATGGAAAGCGACCAGGCACTCTCCCTTGTACATCCCGTTCACAATGCCCGCCCATTGCAGTGACAGGTCGAGGCACGACGCTACCGGGTTTCCATAGGAAAGACACTCAAGATCGATCACATAAGGATTTCCTTCGTACCACATCACATTTTTCGGATCCATATCATCATCGCAGATACTTTGCAAAGCGGGCAGGCTTCTGCGCGCCTCATTCAGCTTGTTCTGCGCGTTCATAAGCAGCGCAAAGTTCTCCGAAAGGATCTCCGCGATCGGACTCTTCTTCTCCTTTGAAAGCCGCACATGCTCCCTGAAATCCGCCTCAAATAGTTCCGGCTCTTCAGGCTCCGCGGGCTTTGCGTCGATGGCGTGAATCCTTCCGAGTATTTCGCCCGCCTTCCGGCACTGCTCTTTTGTAATGTTGTTCCAGTCCGTAATGCTGCCCTGCTGCCAACGGTAGATGTAGAAGAAGTTTCCGTCAAGTTCCTGCATCTTCCGTCCGAGAAGCGTCATAGCCGGAACGATCGGAATCCCGGCGGTCTCCAGTACCGCTTCAAGCGTCTCTGCCGTTTTATAGTTGTCCCGCGCCTGCGGGCGCTTCATGATTGACGGATTCAGGTGCTTCATGGCGTATACGCCCTGTTCCGTCTGCACTTTATACATGCGGTGCATCAACCCGCCCGACACCGGAGTAATGTCCCCGGTCAGGTTTCCGAGCCTGCACTGTTTTATCAGTTTTTCGATTGTTTCCTTCATTCTTTCTCTCCCGACGCAAGAAACATTCCGTACTCTTTCGGAACGCTCAGAACGCCGTTTTGCATATGCTTTAGCAAAATGTCTCGGATTTCCGCTTTCGGCACCTCCGCAAGGGTGGTCATGCCAGACAGGGAATAGATATATTCCACCATGTCATCCACGTCGGTCACCGCCAGGGAATCGATATACTCCCGCTTTTCCACCGTACGGAAGAACTCTCCGAGAATCTCCTCTCCGTTTTGAAGCGTGAACACCTTATTGATCTTATCCTCGACGCCGTACCGCCCGAGAAGCGTTGCGAGATATTCGACAATCCCGTGTTCCCCGTATGTTGCGCAGTAGAACACGCCGTCTTTCTTTAACACTCTGCGTACTTCCGAAAGCCCTTTCTTCAGATCCGGCACATGGTACAGCATCATGTTGGCGATCACGGCGTCAAATGTGCCGTCCCCATACGGAATGTTCTGAATGTCGATCACCTGATACTTTGCATTCGGGAACGCACCGAGATTCTCCTTTGCCGTCGCAACCATTCCCTCCGAGAAATCGGACAGTACAAGCGTTTCACACCTTCCGGCCATATCCCCTTGTCCCTTCCACATGTCTCCTGTACCGCAGCCGAGTTCGAGTACTTTCATGCCCGGTTCGATCCGGTAATTTGAAAATATCCAGTTCCCGAATCCCTGTTTGTTTACGGAGTATCGGTCATGAATCGAGATTCGGGTACTGAGGTTCCCCGAATCCGCGTATTGTTTTTTCACTTCCTCGGAATTATTCACCGTGTTCATTCTTTCTCCCCTTCATCCCGTTCCCTGTCTGGCAGGGTCTAAGCAATCACATTTACCGTAACATCTTGCGCATTTTGATACATTCAAACGGACCGCTCTGAATCACGGTTCCGTCGATCATCTCGTATCCGAGCTTTCCGTAAAATCCGGTGGCGACTACCCTGCTATCCACTTCGACCGCTTCGTATCCGCATTCGCGCATCCACGCCTCGGCTTCCTTAAGCATCATCGCCCCGATCTTCTTTCCGCGGTATTCCGGAAGCACGACCACCCTTCCGAGAATGACGCAGTTTGCATCCTTCTCGTAGAAGCGGCATGTTCCGACCGGATACCCCGCATCCAGGATCACGATATACCGCGTCCCGTCACAGTCATGTTCGTCAAATTCCTCCCGGAGGGATATCCCATGCTGCCGGTTCATTCCCTGGATCCGTACCGAATACGCCCCTGCGCGCTGCCATTCCTGCTCCGCCCGGAGCACTTCCAAGTGTTCCATGTTCCTCTCCGATGTCAATCGTATCATTCCGCCTTCAGCTTCAGTACCATGTGGATATCGTCCGCATAAGTCCCGTCGTCATAACGGTTAGCGTTCGGAATCCGCCCGCACTCCTTAAATCCGAGGCTTTCATACAGATGATAAGCCCTTTCGTTGCCGCCGACCACGGTCAGCTCCGCCTGCTCAAAGCCGCACTTTTTGATCACATCGATCAGGCGCGTAAGCATCAGCCTTCCGAGTCCGAATCCGGTATACTTCAAAAACAGCGCGATCCCGACATCCGCCCTGTGCTTTGCCCGACGGCTCGGTCCGACGCTCGTAAAAGAACAGTTGCCGGCGTATTGTCCGTCGACAAATGCGAGCATCAGCATGGCGTCCTCCGCTTCGTTATGCGTCTTAATAAAGTCCTCTTCCTGCTCATCCGTATATGACACTTCGTCCGGATAGCAGAGAAGGAACCGCGTCTCGCCGCACACGGTCTTTAAGTAACTGACAAGCATAGCGCCGTCTTCGGCCGTCGCGCTTTTCAGCACGATATCACGGCCGTTCAGTTGATAGTGTTCTTCGTTTAGTATCATTCGTATATCCTCTGTCTGTTTCCGGTAAGCGGAATATTTTTATTCTTTCTGTGCGCCGCATTCACAACAGAATTTGCCTTCGTTTTTGTTAAAACCGCAAAACTTACAGGTCCAGCAGCCCGGCTCCGGCTTCGGAAGTTCCTTCTTCTCGGGCTCCGGCGCCGGGGACGGTGCTCCGTCTGCTCCGGCAGGACGCGGCAAAGCGCATCCCATGCAGAATGCTCCGCTGTTTCCTTTCGTCCCGCATACGGGGCAGTCCCAAGGGGATGCCATCATCATCTGGCTGATCGTTGCGGGTCCCAATCCCATCATCATTCCCGGGAATCCGTTCTGCTGCTCCTTCACTTCATTGACAATGCATTCTCCGTTCTCGCGACACTCTTTCAAAAGACCGTAAAGCGTATTCTCAATCTCCCGGAATGTCATACCCGCCGGTCCGCAATTCAGATGAAACTTCTCGCGTTTCCAAGCTTCCCCGTTCAAATCGCCGTATTCCATGTTGATGTTAGCGCTGGTAAAGCAGTCATACACAACCGGAAGAGGAATATCCTCTTTCGAAAGCTGCGCAAGCCCTGTCCCGTTCACATATTCCCGTACCTTTTCGGCAAGCTCTGCGGGCACGCGGTACTCTGCGTGCGTGCTCTTTCCGCCTCCGGTATAAGTACTTGTAAGAATAATGCTTCCGTCCTTATTCCATTCAAGCGCATCACCGCCGTATGAACTCGATCCGGCCATCATTCCGTGAGAAGATGTGTTGTAACTGACACGCAAAAGCTGTCCCTGAATCTCCGTCTTATTTTCGTCCATTTCTATTCCTCCATTCCCTTGACACCGACATAGACGCATTCCTTGAGGATAGCGCTCACATTTTCCGCAGTATCGTTAATAAACGGCTGGATCGGGGTCATCCAGACTACAGTCGAAATGCCGCGCCGCTGCCGGTGAGAATCCCTTTCGCATCGACAAAATGCATCATACTCCCCCTTTATTCCCGCCGCCTGCCTCCGATGAGGCGTGGCATCTTCCACAATCTTGCGGCATATGCAAAGACAGCCAGCATGAGAACATAACAGACGGCAAGAAAGAACGGGAATGAACCCATTCCGAGTGCCTGGCCGACAAGACCGCACAGAATCGGTCCTACAATGATGGCGAAACTGGAGACTGCCATCTGTGTTCCGATAATCGCCGGAGAACGGTTCTCTCCGAAGTTCTCGGGCGTCAGGTAATTGAAATTCGGGAACATCGGGCCGTTTCCGAGACCGATCATCATAAGCGCTGCGATTGTGACGACATTGTTCGGAACGAGTATCAGAAGCCCCAGCGCCGCGCCCAGTATGATAAGCCCTGCTTTGATAATCTGCCAGCTGTGGAGCCTTCGGGCGAAGACACCCGAAAGAAACCGTCCCAACGTCATGCCGAGATAGTAAAAGGTTACCGATGCCGCAGCCAGTTCATTGCTCAGATGCCTGTGCTCAACTAAGAACGTACTGCACCAGCTACCGGCCGAAACCTCGATCATAACCGAGCAGATGAAGAGCAGCCACATGATCTTAACGCCTTTGATCGCGGCCGCCTCCTTCAAAGAGAGCGCTTCGAATTCCTCTTCCGCTTTGTTCTCGTTTCCGTGAACCTTCTTCCAGACCGGAAGCGTTATGATCAGCAGCGCCGCGAGTCCGAGCTGAATCCCCGCCGCGATCCGGTAGCCGCTTCTCCATCCCATTCCGCTACGGAATACAAGTGTCATGATAAACGGACTGACCGTAACGCCTACTCCGTAAAAGCAATGCAGGAAACTCATCTGCGATGCGCTGTAATGGAGCGCGACATAGTTGTTTAATACCGTATCGATGGATCCCGCGCCGAGTCCGAGCGGCACGGAAAGAAGACATATAAAAAGAAAATTGGCGGAAAAGCTGAAGCCGAGCAGGGAGATACCCGTTAACAGCGTGCAGGCCGCCGTAAGCTTATTCGTCCCGAGTCTTTTTATGAGCCTCGCACTCATCAGACTGGAAACCATCGTTCCGCAGGAGCAGATCATGGAAACCAAGCCGCCGAGTGCGAACGGCAGACCGAATTCGTTATAGATTGACGGCCAGGAAGTACCGAACAGGGAATCCGGGATTCCGAGCCCGATGAAAGCCGCATAGATGATTGTGATCAGTAATGTAGCCATCTGTCCTCTTTCATACGCGCAGACACTATTCGTCAAAGAAGCAATATTTCTTATCCGTTTCGGTCTTCGCACGGTACAACGCCGTATCGGCCTTCTTAAAGAGCGCGGGATACCCTCCGCCCTCGCCGGAATATATTGCGACACCGATACTTACGTAAACCTTCCGGCTCTTGTCCGGCAGTTCGAAATGCTCCGTTGCTCCGGCAGCGATCTCCTCAGCAATCGCGCGTGCCGTCTCACGGCTGTCCGTATCTTTGACAAATACGACGAACTCATCGCCGCCGAACCGGGCAGCGATCTCATTAGCCTTCGCTCTTCGGCCGAGAAATCTGCCGAGCTGGCAGATCACCTCATCGCCGGCATCATGTCCGTATGTGTCATTGACCGATTTGAACTTGTCGACATCCATAACGAAAAGAATGCCTTTCCCGTCGGGATTGTCTGTAAGAATCCTGCTGACGTCTCTCGTGAGCGCGCCTTTATTCTTAAGACCCGTCAGTTCGTCCGTATCCTTTTGAATGTTGAGTTTTCTTGTCAGCACAAACTCCCTGATACGTACCGAGTTCGCGATGATGCTGAGAAAGATTCCGATGATCGTGAAAATAACGACATTGATCAAATCGTATTCCCAGACCGTCTGCGGCTTAACATTATGCATCCAGATAAGGAATACGCTCGAAGCGGCGACCAGCTCGATCGCCATAAAGAACGGCTTGTCGATCATAAACATCGGTGCAACCAGCAGGAAGCAGACAAATGCGGTAGCAGTGCTCTCCGGTTTGTTCGCGGTAATGAAGCAGGCGAACAGGAACAGCAGCGAAATGGACAGATATATGATCAGCTGCGCCACGATCGAATCCTTCCTCAAAAGGAAGAAGAGGATGGCGGCGAAAACGGAATACACAAACGCCGACATATAAAACACACTGTTCGAACTCATGATTTCCTTAAACAGCGAGCAGACATACAAAAAGCCGAATGCACCGACCATGAAGATGTGGAGCATGCGCCAGACTCTGAAATTCGAGATGTACGCATCCTTCTTGATGGCGTTGTATTCGTCTCTCTCAATCCCGCAGTAGAAACAATAATTCCGAATGGTTCTTAAAACTTGCATGAAAAAATAACCTCTGACTCTAAAGCATTACTTGGGATTTGCCGCCCCGCTAAAGCTGCAGGAGCGGGTGCTTATCCCGGTCGATCAAACCGTATACGAAGACCAGGAACGAACCCACGAGCGTTATGATCAGATCGTGCATGGTGTCGTTCAGCCCGACATCCACATAGCCCGGGAGCTCCTGCCCGTCAACGGAAACGGCATTTATATTTTCAATCGTCACGACATCTCCGGAATTGTCTCCGAGAAGGTACGAATGAATTTCGGTAACATAGGTGTCCTTCTGCATATCGAATCCGAGGCTCTTATCGGCCGTGAACTCGACAACTTCCCAAAGCACCGCGATCAGAACGGAAAATGCGACCGCCATCGCGAGATTGAGAAGCCTTTTCGCCCCGACGCTCCGGTAAAGCCTCTGCAAAAGATAATATACAAGGATCGTAAACAGTCCGCCCTGGACAAAGTGCAGCATCTTATCCCACCACGGACAGCTCAGATATAAGCCGAAGCAGCTTCCCATCGTATGACCGCAGGCATAAACTGTCGCGAAACAGAAAAGCGGGAGCCGGCTCGTCACGGAAAGAAGCAGTTCGAGAGCCATCGGGATCATGACCAGAAACATCGTTATGAAGAACTTGAAAGCATGATCCGGCCGGTTCTTTGCAATAAGATACCAGAGAATGATGCCGAGAAGCACCGCTTCCGTGATCAGGAGAAACACCAGCTTCGGTTTTCTTTCTTTGATCTTATCCATTATCTTCTTCATCGCCACACCTACAAAAGCACAGTATTCTTATCAAAGGCCGAACGCCCTCGGCAGAAAGCCCATAACAAAATGAAGCAGCCAGACACACCAGATATTGCGGTCTCTTTCATAAAGGATTCCCGTCACAAAACAGAGCACGCCGGCCGCGGCCATGTAATAGATCGGAAAATGCATATGAAGGATGCAGAAGAACAGTCCGATGAAGATCAGCGTCTTCCATTTGCTGTTCATCGCCCGGCTGACATTGTCCTGCCAAAGCGGCTTGATCAGCAGTTCCTGCCACAGCGCGCTGACCGGATAAAACCAGCGGAACCTCTGGTCAAGATACAATCCGAAAAACGGCTTTGCCGCCGTGACGGGGTCCACCGTATTTTTGTAAAGCCGGTATCCCGCGAGAACCGCCGCGTACAGAACAAGCACGATCACGGTTTCCGCAAGCCTTCTTTTGAAATTGCATTCCTTCGAAACCTTAAAACAAGAGAAGGAAAATGTAATCTTTTTACATGCAACCAATACCGCGGCTATAACCGTGATGATCGACATATAAATCTTGATAAGCAGATTCTCACTGCCGGGAATCGCATATCCGGGCAGGAAACGGGCGCATATCTTGTCCGTCAGCACGAGGATCAGAATCGCCGCCAGACTTAGCAGATATATGGTCCGGTCTCTGCCGTCATCTTCTTCGGTTTTCATAAAAGGGAACAGGTCTTTCATTCATTTCCTCTCTTGATTCCCAGACTCCATGACGTAAATATTCCGGCTGCGAACCAGAATACGAGAACGATCAACGCTCCCAAAAGGAACGGCTTTCCGCAAACCGTATTGAAATACCAGTGTCCCGGAAGGAATCCGGATACTTTGTCCCAGATCGCGGCCCAGTCCGGAATATCGCAGATCAGCCCCGAGAAGAGCGAAGCCGCCATTGTGATCACCGTAGCCGACAGGATCAGGTTGGCAAATTTGCCCGACAGGGAACAGGTTACCAGCGCGAGCGCCGCCGTGCTGCAGGCGTAAAGCACAAAGGACAGTAACACCTTTCCGGGATCGGGATGTTTCGAAACGATAAGCACGGGGACAAATCCGAGGACAGTCACGGTAAGTTCCGGAAGCATCTGTACAACGAACAGGGAAGAAATCCTTCCGCCGGAGCCGACCACTCTTTTCAGAAGCCCCGTGGAAGCATAATCGCACATCCACGTGCCGCTTATGATCAGGTAAAACATCGTGAGGACCGCATACCACCGGATTCCGTAAAAGTTCACCTCTTCGGCTTCCGCATCCTCTTCCATCGCAAAGGTCTCGATATCGAGAAGGGATTCTCCGTTCCAGATTCCGGTCGCCAGGGAGCGGAATTTTTCACGGTATGCTTCATCCATCACGCCGGCATCTTCCAATTTTCCTTCGATCAGCACTTCCGTAAAGACTTTGACGATATCGTTGATCACAATCTCGGTGAAAAACGTCATGTCATAAGAATCCGCCATTACGGTAACCTTCACCAAGGACTGATAGTCGCCTTTTCGGATCTTCTCCGTAAAATCAGGCGCGATCTCGATCATTCCCTGTGCCTTGTTCACGGCAACTTCGCGAACGGCGTTTTCTCTCGATACAACCGAAAACTCGTAATTCTCTTCGTTCAAAAGCTCCACAAGATGGGCCCCGAGCGTGCCGGCGTCCTCATTTACCACCTTGATCCGGATCTGCTTCGCCGTTTCCCCTTCCCCGTACAGGGAGATGTATATGCACACGATCACCGCGATGATGATAATGGCAAGGGATCGGAAATCCGTCAGCAGCGCTCTTGTTCTTCCTTTCATGATCGCGAGATTATTCATATGCCGCACCCCGCTTCCGATAAGCAAAGAACCCTGCACCCCGCTTCCGATAAGCAAAGAACCCTGCCGCCGTAAACAGCACGAACGAAACCGCCAGGATCAGCATATCCTGCGCGTACCGTTCCGCCATCAGATTGAACATGGCATTTGAAAAGATACTGACGCTCGCCCTGACCGGAGATATCCTCATCAGGAAGGATACGAACGCGGGAAGTCCCGCCTTATCCGAAAGGAACGTCACGCCGGCAAAGCATGCCGCGCCGAAATATAAACCCGCCCAAAGCGACGACTGCCCGTGCCGGAACAGCGAGCCGATCAGTACCGCAAGCGCGGAATACGTAAGTGCCGTAAGGATCATACCCGGAAGGACGGAAAGCACGTTCTTCATTTCCACCTGCCGGAGTGCCCGCGCCATCGGATACATAACGGCAAATGTGCACAGAATGAGAACTGTTCCCGAAACGATCCTCGCGATGAAGAAATAAACCGTCTTCTGCGCCGGAACGCTTCGTTTTGACAGAACGCCGGCCTTATCAATGCTCGTCAGATACATGACCGGGAAAGACGCGAAGAACGCGCAAGCAGCAAAAAGGATCGCCAGCGCATAACGGAGATGATAATCTCCTCCCAGAAGGAATACACCGTTTTTCCCGATGATCTCGCCGCGGTGAAGATAAACGCTGATCAGTTCGGTTACCGCTTTGTCCCGCACTTCGCCGAGTTTATCGCCCGACAGGCCGCGCGCTTCCGCCGCTTCACCTGCCGCGCTGATCACACGGATGCTCTGCCCGAATACCGAGATGCTGCTCTTAATGCCGCTTTGAAACGTAAGGGCGTCAAAAGCATGCGGAGGGGCATAATAAAACTTCATGGCAGCACGCTCGCCGCTTATTGCTTTTTGGTAAGTGTCCGCGGGAATATACAGAAAAACAGACGCTTTGCCCTCTTCCACCATACGCTTTCCTGCCTCGGCATCTGCCGCGGGATAGATCACGGCGTTTCCTTTGTCCACCTCATAGTCAACGACCATGTTCATCATCATCTTAAGAAGCACGCTCTCATCGTCATTACAGAGCGCGCCGGTGATGAATGCGCCGTCGCCGTCCGCTAAAACCGGTGCAAGGAAGAGTCCGAACATCAGCACGACGGGTATCGGTGCAAGGACGGCCAGGATTGCCGTCTTACCATGACCGAAGAGTCTTTTTATATCATACAAGATGAATGAAAAAAGCTTCATTTAAGCAAACTGGCCTCCGTCAAGTCTCAAAGAACGGTCCATCAGAGGAAGCAGGATCGTCGGATTATGCTCGGTGATGATCATCGCCGTTCCCTTCTCTTTCTCATCCTTCAGCAGGCCGGCGATACATTCCCCGCCCTGTTCGTCAATCCCCGCAAGGGGTTCGTCCAACATCAGATATTGATAGGTTCCCATCAGCGCAACGGCAAGATTGACGCGTCTTCGCTGTCCGCCGGAGAGCCGGTCGATCCGCTTTTTACGGAAATCTTCCATCCTGAGCGCGCGGATCAGATACTCCGCGCGGTCAATCTTCTCCTGTCCCTTCAGGGAAGACCACGCATACAGGTTCTCCGTCACGGTCAGTTCTTCGAAGAGGACGATATCCTGCGGCACATAGGCGATCTTCTCCCTGGCCGCCTTACCGGAAAGCCCGTCAACCTTTACCTCTCCGGCATCCGGCTTCAGTATCCCTGCAAGCATTTTTAAAAGGGTGCTCTTTCCGCTTCCGTTCTTTCCGAGGAGCGCAACGCCTTCGCCGGGTTGTAACGTCAGCGACAGATCATCAATCGCTTTGAATTGGCCGTAGCTTTTTGTCAGTCCGTTTGCTTCCAGCATAATGGAAATCCTTTCTAACTCAATGGATATTGCTCAAAAGACATACTGTTTCGACATGAACGCTTCCCGGGAACTGGTCCACGGGCTGCACGCGCTCGATCCGGTATCCGCCGGCGCACAGGATCTTCAGATCACGCGCAAGCGTAGCGGGGTCGCAGGAAACGTATACGATACGCGAAGGAGCCATCTTCAGCATGGTGGAAAGAAGCACTTCGTCGCAGCCCTTCCGCGGCGGGTCGACTACGATCACGTCCGCGCCGATGTCGGGATTCTTCCCGGTCAGTTCCGGAAATACATCCTCTGCTGCGCCGACATAGAATGACGCGTTTCCGATACCGTTCGCCGCGGCATTAGCCTTCGCATTTTCTATCGCCTCGGGAATGATCTCGACACCGTAAACATGCTTCGCGTGCTTTGCGAGGAACAGGGAGATCGTACCGATTCCGCAGTACAGATCCCAAACCGTTTCCTTTCCTGTCAATCCGGCAAATGCAAGCGCTTTCTCGTAAAGCACCTTCGTCTGTACGGGGTTTACCTGGTAAAATGCCATCGGGGAGATCTCAAATGAGATGTCTCCGATCCGGTCCGTAACGGATGCCTTGCCGAAAAGCGGGATCAGACGGTCCCCGAGGATCACATTGGTCTTCTCGCGGTTTACGTTAAGGCAAAGTCCGACGACGCCGGGAATCTTATTCAGCTTCTCCCAGAGCATCTCCGGAACCGGAATCTTCGTACCGTTTACAACAAGACACACAACGGTTTCGCCGGTAGCAAATCCTTTTCGCATCAATACATGCCGGATCAGACCCCTGCCGGTTTCCTCATCATACGGCTCCGCGCCGCTTGCGGCAAGGTATTCCCGCACTGCCTGCAAGATCCGTTCATGCCCCGGCCAGAGCATGCCGCAAGCTTCCGTCGGAATGATACGGTGTGTCCTGCCCGCGTAAAACCCGAGAACCGGCGTCCCGTCGGCGGCTCTGCCTGCCGGGAACTGTCCTTTGTTCCGGTATGCATGCGGGTCATCCATGCCGATGATCGGCTCCACGGTCACATCCGTAAAGCCGCCGATCCGGGTTATGCAATCCTGCACCTTCTTCTGTTTCAGACGAAGCTGTTCCTGATAGTTCATAAAAGAGAGCTGACATCCGCCGCACCGTGCCGCCACCGGGCACAAGGGCTCCGTGCGTCCCGCGGAAGGTCTGATCAGACGCTCCGTCTTTCCGAACGCATACGTCTTCTTCGCCTTCAGTATCCGAACCTCACACGTATCTCCGGGCACGGCATTTTTCACGAAAACGGTGATTCCGTCAGCATGGCCGATGCCTTCGCCGGTATCGGATATGTCTTCTATTGTCAGCGTGAGCAGTTGATTCTTCTGAAACATGGTCTCTCCGTCCGTGTTGTCCGTTAATCTCCAAAAATGCCGCAGGCTTCTCCCTGCGGCATGACTGTCCCTGTTGCCGGATCCGCTTTATTTCGAAGTCGCGCGGATGTTGCTTTCGAACAGTTTCTGATATCCGAGCCAGTTGCCCGCTGCGTTTTCATTTCCCGCAAACAGTTCCTTTAACGTTTCCATCTTGGCGTCCAGATTATCTGCCATACTGAGTGCAAGCGCTTCGGCAATGGCCGGTTTCTTGGGCGAACCGAATTCCAGCTCGCCGTGATGTGCTAATATGCAGTGCCGCAGTTCTGCTGCCAGCTTCTGCGGAAAATGAGGAACCTCCCCGATCTTCTTTCCGATGTATTCCGCTCCGAGGAAGATATGTCCGAGCAGATTGCCCTCGTCGGTGTAGTCATTCTCCGGGAAGGAGGAAATCTCAAACAGCTTTCCGATATCATGGAAGATAGCCGCCGTCACGAGAAGATCGCGGTTTAAGAGCGGATAGTCCTCCGCGATCTGCGCGCAAAGCTTCGTTACGCCGAGCGTATGCTCCAAAAGACCGCCGATAAATGCATGGTGGATTGCCTTTGCCGCGGAATGCGACGCGAACTTCGAACTGATCTCCTTATCGTCAAATACGATCTGCAGAAGACTCTTCAGATGCGGCTCTTTTACGCTTTCCGTCATCTTCTTCAGCTCCGCGAACATTTCCTTGCGGTCGCGGCCGGAAACCGGCATGTAATCCGCCGGATCGTATTCGCCTTCGTCGGCTTTCCGGATACGGCGCACATTCAGCTGAAGATTATTCTGGAACGTTGTCAGCTGTCCCTCCACCTTCACATAATCCATTATATCGACATTGCCGATGCCGGGGCCGAGATCCCAGATCTTCGCCTCGAGCGTACCCGTCTGATCCTGCAGCGTCAGCGCCATATAATTCTTTCCGGTCTTGGTCTTCAGCGTCTGGCACTGCTTGCAGAGATACACCTCATTCAGCATCTCGCCGTCTCTTAACTCGTTGATATACCGCATGTTACGATTCCCTTCCGTTATACAACCTTAACTTTTTTATCGTATTTCTTTCCGTTCCGGTAATACACGATCTCTACTTCCTCACCCTTCTTAAGAGAGGTGTACAGAAGGAAGAACTCCGCCACGGAAGTAACCGGCGTTCCGCCGATCTCCGTAATGATGTCTCCCTGCCGGAACTGCTGCGAGGAAGCAACCGTTCCGTCCTTCACTTCGTCAATGATAACGCCGTTCTGGATGGAAATCTGCTTCAGCACGTCATCCTCGATATCGCGGAAACGTGCGCCGAATTTCGGGTATGAATTCTGGTTTACAAGAAACTGCAGGGTCGGCATCAGCGAATCAATGCCGATTGCTTCTATGCTGTTTCCGCTCACGCCGAACATGGTGGAGATCACGCCGACCATTTCGCCCTTTGTATTGATCAGGATGCCGCTCTCTCCACGGCCGCCGTACATATTGGTCTCAAGGATCTCAAGGGAATTATCCAGCACATAAACCTTCTGCATGCGGCTTGTGATCATCCCCATATCCACGGACGATTCCCGGCCGTTCGGAAATCCCACGGCTATGACAGCGGACCCGGGCTCCATTGCGGAGGAATGGCCGAAGGTTACCTTCTTTACGGATTCCTTTTCGTAGTTTCGGAAATCCTTGTACGAAACGGAAAGCACCAGTGCATCGGCATCGGCTGCGGACGAGTATACATAAGCCCGTTCCTTCCTTCCGCCGGCAAATGTCACATAAATCTTGTCATACTCCACCGCCTTCATCGCGGAGTACGACGTATAGATCAGGAATTCCGCGCCGTTGTCGGCAACGACAACACCGCTCGTCTTTACAACGCTCTCTGTAACATCCTCGAAAACAGGATCCACAACACTCTTGGTGTAACTGACCGTCGTCAGGGAAGGATCCATTGCCGTAGCGGCGACCTTGACGCCGTTAATGATGCTTTCATAGCTCTCAAGCGCCTTCTCATCGATCACCGGACGAGTCTCGTTGCCCGGCGTGACAGCCATGGTCGGGGTCGGCCGGAGAACAACGGGTTCGCGCTCCTTTTCCGTAAAGAAGTGACGGATGATATAGTCGGAAAAGCCGTAAGAACACCGGGCAATGACGCCGAACAGCACACCGCATCCGATGACGAGCAGGAACATCCGGAGTATCTTCATGCGCTTCAGAAGTTTACGCTGGGGAACACGTTCCTCTTTGATGAAGCCGTAATTCTCTTCGGTTTCCGCTTTCTTATTCTTTCCCATAGCGTTATCAGACTGGTCTTTTTGACTCATAATTCCTCCTAACTATCCGCTTTCTGCAGACTGAAGACAAATTCCGTACCCACACCTTCGGTACTGATAACCTTAATATTTTCATTATGCGCCGCAATGATCTGTTTGGTAATGGAAAGACCGAGGCCGGTTCCTCTCTTGTCCTTGCCTCGGGAAAGGTCGGTTTTATAGAACCGCTCCCAAATCTTTCCGATCGCATCCTTCGGAATACCGATACCGGTATCCTTAACGGAAACCAGCACCTTGTCCCGTTTCTCGGCCGCCACAACCGTTACGACGCTGTCGGGCTTACTGAACTTGATGGCGTTATCGATCAGGTTGTGGACAACCTGCTGGATCTTGCCTTTATCGGCATAGGCGAACAGCTCATTTTCGGGAAATACGAGACGGATCTTCATGTTCTTCTGGGAACACTTGCCCTCGAACGTGGAGGAAGACTGCTTCAGCATCTTTACAATGTCGAATTTCTCGTAGATCAGGCGGACACCCTTGTTCTCGAAGTTACTCAGATCGAGAAGGTCGTTCGTCAGGTTCGACAGACGGTCCGTTTCAAACAAAATAATGTTGAGGTATTTGCCCTGAATCTCATAAGGGATCGTTCCGTCCTTCATGGCCGCCGCGTAACCCTTGATGGAAGTCAGCGGAGAACGGAAGTCGTGGCTGATATTGGCCACGAAGTTCTTCTGGTAATCCACGAGGTTGGCGTGCTGCTCCGCCAGCATATGGGCGGATCTGGCAATGTCACGGTATTCATCGCGGCCGCGCACATTGGCTTCGGCGCTGAAATCACCGTCCGTATAGGCGATGATGGTTTTATTGATACTCGTAAGGTTTCTGGTATGGTATACCGAGAAAAAGAAGAACACAAGCAGCAGGAGCAGAAGCGCTACGCCGGAGACGAGGTTCAGACGAAGCATAAAGCTGTCCGACTCTTCCGTGACTCTCGCCATCGGCTCTGCGAGAACAATGTACCCTTTGATGCGGTAATCCTGCTTGACCGGCTCCACCGCGCACAGAATGCTGCCTCCGGAGAGGCCGTCCACGTTTACGTCATCCATGTAGATGGAATCGAGCAGGCCGGGCACCGCTTTATCCAGATTGACGGATCCCTGGGCAATGTCCCCTGATGTGGACGCGATCAGCATGCCGTCCGCACCGGCAATCCATACATCGGCGTTCAGCATTTCCTTTACCGCACGCATCTGAAGCATGAACGCCTCCAGGGTAAATCCTTCGATTGTATACTCGCCTATGTACTCGTTCGCTATGATCTTACACTCTTCGTAGAGTCTCGTACGGTGTTCCTGCATATTGAACTTCCGGTTCTGCGGCCGGATGATCACATTGATCACCAGCAGGATTGTTGCCGAAACGATCAGATAAACGATGGCGTATTTATACCATACCTTGTGCTTCATGAAAAACTCCCTTATTCAGGAAAATGTTACAGCTCGTTTCTCAGTTCAAACTTATATCCGATACCCCAAACGGTGCCGAGACGCCACTCCTCGTGGTCGTGAAGTTTCTCACGAAGACGCTTGATATGAACGTCAACCGTACGCGTATCGCCGACATACTCATAACCCCAGATGCGGTCAAGCAGCTGCTCTCTGGTGAACACCTGGTTGGGATGCGAAGCCAGATAAAACAGCAATTCGAATTCCTTCGGCGGCATCTCCAGTTTGTGTCCCATATAAGTAACCGCGTAATTCGTCTGGTTGATGACCAGGTCGGTATACGCTACATACTCGCCCTGCTGGTCGGTAGAAACCGGATGGGCTTCATGAAGGTTCTCGGTCGGCGGGTTATCCTGACGCATGCGGCGTAAAACCGCCTTCACACGGGCAACAAGTTCCTTCGAGTCAAACGGCTTCATCATGTAATCGTCAGCACCGAGCTCCAGTCCCAGAACCTTGTCAAAGATTTCTCCTTTGGCGCTCAGCATGATGATCGGCGTATCGGAAGTCTTACGGATCTGACGGCATACTTCGTAACCGTCGATACCGGGAAGCATCAGATCCAGAAGTACAAGGTTCGGCTCATACTCCGCGAACTGTTTTACCGCTTCCTCTCCGTCTCCGACGATCCGTGTGTCATAGCATTCCTTTGTCAGATAGAGAGCGATCAGCTCCGCGATGTTGTTGTCGTCGTCGACGATCAGAATCTTTGCCTTTTCTGCCATTTTTCTCCTCCTGTCAGCTTGTGCCGTCAAATGATACCGGCTTCTTCCCGGATGCTGCATCCGGGAAGCATAACCCCGTTACTCCTTAAACACGACCTCCGTTGACCCGTAATCCGGGGAGATCGTGTAAGATTTTACATATTTCGTCCTGCGGCAGTGGTCATGCACCGCCTGGCGGACCGCCCCGGTTCCCCGCCCGTGAATGACGGTAACCTTCGCCAGATGCGCGAGAAACGCGTCATCGAGATATTTATCGAGCTCCGCAACGGCTTCGTCCACACGCTTCCCGACAAGGTTCAGCTCCGGACTGATCGTCATTGCCTTCGCTCCCACGCCCGAAGGCGTATAGGTTTTCTTCTTCGTTTCCTCCTGCGGCTCGTCAAGAAGCGCCAGGTCGCTGATGTTGACCTTGGTCGTCATGATGCCCATCGTCACGAAGCAGTCTCCTTTGGCGTTCGGAAGGGTATGAATCGTGCCCTTCGCATTCATGCTGATCACCAGCACGGAATCGCCGATATGAAACTCCGAGGCGCTGTGGCCGCCCTTCTTCTGCGCTTTACGCACTTCCTTCGGGGCGTTCTCCTCAAGTTTCTCCCTTGCCTTTCTGCGTTCCGACTCAAGCTCCGCGATATTCGAGCCCTGCGTGCCGAGCTTGTTGATCCGCCGGATCGTTTCGTCGGCAAAATCCTTTGCTTCCTGCAGAATATCGGAGGCCTTTACCTTCGCGTCCGCGATCAGCTTGTCACGGCGTTCTTCGATCGCTTTGTTCTTCTTCTCCCATTCGCTCCGCGCCGCAGCCGCTTCCCTGCGGTCCGCGCGTGCCTGCCGGAGTTCTTCCTCAAGCGTCTTTCTGGTCCGGTCAAGTTCCGCGATCATATCCTCAAAACTCTTGTCACGGATTCCGATGAACGAATCGGCTTCTTTTATGATATGCTCCGAAAGTCCCAGCCGTTTGGAGATGGCAAATGCGTTGCTTTTCCCGGGAATTCCGAGAAGCAGACGGTATGTCGGCCTAAGCGATTCCACATCGAACTCGCAGCTTGCGTTGATCACGCCTTCGGTCGTCATCGCGTATACCTTCAGTTCGGCATAATGCGTTGTCGCCATCGTGCGGATACCGCGCCGGTGCAGGTAACTTAAAATCGCCATCGCTAGTGCGGCTCCTTCGGTCGGGTCCGTGCCCGCTCCGAGCTCATCAAACAATACGAGCGAATCGCCCTGCACGGATTCTAAGATCCGCACCGTATTGGTCATGTGCGAGGAAAATGTGGACAGAGACTGTTCAATGCTCTGCTCGTCCCCGATGTCTGCGTAAACGTCCGGGAAGATGCCGAGCACCGTTCCCGATTTCGCGGGTACATGAAGTCCTGCCTGTCCCATTAACGTGAACAGTCCGACCGTCTTCAAAGACACGGTCTTACCGCCGGTATTCGGGCCGGTGATCACGACCATCGAATAGGTCTGTCCGAACGAGATATCGATCGGAACGACCTTCTTCGGATCGATCAAAGGATGCCGTCCCTGAATGATCTTCACGGTCCTGTCGTCCGAGAAATCAGGTCTTGTCGCCTTCATGTCTCTTGCAAGACCGGCTCTCGCGAAGATGAAATCCAGTTCCGTCACGGCATTCCGGTCATAACGGAGTGCCTCCGTATGGGGCGCGAGCATCTCACTCAGTGCCGCGAGAACCTTTTCAATTTCCTTAGCCTCTTCAATCTCGAGTTCCCGCAGTTCATTATTCAGTTTCACGATCTCAAGCGGCTCGATAAATGCCGTTGAGCCGGATGCGGACTGGTCATGCACCATGCCCTGCACCTGGTTTTTGTATTCGCTCTTATACGGGAGGCAGTACCGACCGTCCCGCATCGTAATGAGCGCGTCCCGGATCATTCCGGCCTGCGAGGCAGACGTCAGAATGGAGCCGAGCCTTTCATGGATCTTGTCATTGGTCGCCTTGATCTTTCTGCGGACGCTTTTCAGTCCGGGGCTCGCATCATCGGCGATCTCTTCTTCGGATAAAATGCAGCGGTTGATCTCCCGCGCTTCCGATTTCATTTCCTCAAGCAGTTCGAACCGTTCCGTCAGGGAATCCTCGGGAATGTCCTCTCCCCTGACGCCGTAACAGCCGTAATCCTTCGCTCTGGCAACCGCCGTCAGCAAAGACCCGATCCGTAAAAACTCGGGAATCTGCAGGCAACCTCCCCGGTCCAGACGGAGCAGGGAATCCCCGATATCCGGGATGCCGCTGAACGAAAGGGAGCCCTTCGAATAGATACGGCTCAGGGCGTCCGCGGTCTCCCGCTGAAGTTCTTCCGCCTCTTCTTTCGTGTCTACAGGTACCAGTTCGCCGCAGCGTCTGCGGCCGAGTTCCGACCCCGCATGGTGCACAAGCATCTCGCGGATCTTGTCGAACTCAAGGGTACCGAGTGCTCTTTCATTCATAATCCTTATCCTTATTTGTCCGAAGCCCACTTCAGCCGGTGAAGGCTTCCGTTCCGCTTCATTCCTTCAAAATCATTCTGGCGGAGTGCTTCGTAAAGCACGATAGCCGCCGCGTTACTGAGGTTCAAAGACCTCGTTTCTCCCACCATCGGAATGCGGATGCATTCCTCTTCATGCTGCGTCAGGAGTTCCTCCGGAATACCGGCGCTCTCCTTTCCGAACATGATGTAGCAATCCGGCTCAAATTCGGCTTCCGTATAGAGCTTGTGCGCTTTGGTGGTCGCATAATACACCTTGGCGCCCGGATTCTTCGAAAGAAAATCCGCATAATCCCGGTACACGCTCACGGAAAGATCCTTCCAATAGTCCATGCCCGCTCTTCTTAAGTGCTTTTCGTCGAGGGAAAATCCCAAAGGCTCGATCAGGTGGAGCCTGGTCCCCGTAGCGACACACGTTCTGCCGATATTACCGGTATTGGCCGGAATCTCCGGCTCAAGCAATACGATGTTGATCACGATAAACTCCCATCAGGCACATATTGCCCACAGCATTTACTGCGCTGCCTTGTCCTCGCGAAGCTTCGTAATGAATGCTCTGAGACGGTCAAGCGCGCGCTTCAGGTTCTCAAGCGAATATGCGTAGGAAATCCGCAGGAAGCCTTCGCCGCAGTCGCCGAACGCGGTTCCGGGAACAATCGCAACCTTCTGCTCCGAAAGCAATCTGGTTGCGAATTCCTCGCTCGTCATGCCGAATTCGCTGATGCACGGAAATACGTAGAAAGCGCCGTAAGGTTCAAAACAGGGAAGTCCCATCTCACGTAATTCATGTACCACGAAACGGCGGCGCTTATCATAGGAGTCACGCATCATCGCTACGTCCTCATCGCCGTTCTTCATTGCCTCGATCGCGGCGTACTGGCTCATCGTCGGCGCGCACATGATCGCGAACTGATGAATCTTGGTCATCTGTTTAATAATCTCCGCAGGTCCGCAGGCGTAACCGAGTCTCCAGCCGGTCATCGCATGCCCCTTTGAGAAGCCGTTGATGACAATCGTCCGCTCGCGCATCCCGGGAAGCGAAGCAATCGAAACGTGCTTCTGCTCATAGGTCAGCTCGCTGTAGATCTCGTCGGAAAGAACGACAATGTCCTTCTCCACGCAGATTTCGGCAATCTCCCGAAGGTCCTCCTCGGTCATGATGGCCCCAGTCGGATTGTTCGGGAACGGAAGCACGAGAAGCTTCGTCTTATCGGTAACCGCCGCGCGGAGTTCCTCCGCAGTCAGGCGGAATTCATCTTTCTCCTGAAGCTCGATCACCACCGGAACGCCCTGCGTCAGAATGACACACGGTTCATAGGAAACATAGCACGGCTGCGGAATGATCACCTCCTCGCCGGGGCATACCATGGCGCGGATCGCAAGGTCAATTGCTTCGCTTCCGCCGACCGTGACCAGAATCTCGCTCTTCGAATCATACGAAAGTCCGTAATGGCGGTTTAAGAAGTTGGCAATCTCAACGCGGAGCTCGGGAAGTCCCGCATTGCCGGTATAGTGCGTTTTCGCTTTCTCGAGGGAATAGATGCCTTCCTCACGGATGTGATACGGTGTCGCAAAATCAGGCTCGCCGACACCGAGGGAGATGGCATCCTTCATCTCATGAACAATATCGAAAAATTTACGGATGCCGGAGGGCTTGATGCCCACTACGGCAGGGTTTAACGGGTTTCTCACGGGGTAATCAACATCCTTTCGTCTTCCTGTCTTGTTACAAGCGGAATCCCGTGCTCCTTATATTTCTTCAGCACAAAATGGGTTGCGGTGGAAAGCACGGATTCCATCGGCGCAAGCTTCCCGGAAACGAATTCCGCGACGCTCTTCAGACTGGAGCCGCGAAGCATCACCGTCAGGTCAAAGCCGCCGCTCATCAGATAAACCGCCTCCACTTCGTCAAACTGGTAAATCCTCTCGGCAATCTCGTCAAAGCCTTTGCCGCGCTGCGGGGTTACCTTCACCTCAATCATTGCCGTAACCTGGTGCTTATCGGTCTTGTCCCAGTCGATCAGCGTCGGATATCCGCAGATGACGAGCTCCTCTTCAAGGCGCCGTATCTCCGCCGCCACCTTCGCCTCGTCTTCGCCGAGCATCACGGCAAGCTCCTTCGCCGTAAGTCTCGCGTTCTGGTCCAGACTCTCCAAAATACGCATTGCTAATTCCATAACTAATCCTCCGCTTTTATCCTCGATATGGCTCCAGACAGCGCACCTCGTCGCCGTTATGAAGTTCTTTTTTATATCCTTCCCGAAGGCGTCCGATGTCGCACGCCTCGGCACCTTCCGCATACAGCGCGGAAAGAAGTCTTTCCGAATCCCGTGTGATCATCAGGATGCATCCGCCCGAACCGATCTGGTACGGGTCGATATTCAGTTCCTCGCATACCTCTATCGTCTTTTGCGAAACCGGTATCTCCGGCAGAGAAACCGAAAGTCCCGTCCGGATACGTTCACACATGCCGAACAGTCCCGCATACACGCCGCCGTCGCCGCAGGAATATGCATAAACCATGCCGTTCTTCCATCCGGTTTCACAAAGCCTTCCGGCATCAAGTCCCTCCGCAAGCGCCGGAATCTCCGAAAGAAAGTGTTCCGGATATTTTGCTGACAGACGCTCCCGGTACTGTCCGTATAAAAGTACGGTTTCCTCTGCTCCGGCCTGTCCGCACAGAATGATGCGGTACTCTCCGTCCGTAAACTCCGGGGCTGTTTCCGTCGCATCGCCGAACGCGGTAACATGCGCCGTAACCTGCATGGCATCAGTTCTCAGGATCGAAACATCCGCGAAATCGGCCGCCTCGTAAGCTTTTCGCATGAACGGCCGAACCGCCTCCTCGGGCATATCCTTCGGAATGCTTAGAAGAAGCGAAAAGGTTTCCGCCTTCCTTCCACGCGCCGCAAGCGCATTACCCGCCCGGTATACGGCAAATGCCACGATATACGGGTCGTCTCCGGTCATCGTTCCGGATGCCGCTGCGATGTTCCGGTCGTTCTCATATGCCATTCTGACGCATTCCGAAACCGGCATCCCGTCCTTTCGGCCGGTATACGGTCTTGCCAGAAATTTCGCGTTTCCGGTCCGTGCAACAAGCCGCTCAAACTCCGCTGTGCCGATGCTGCCTTTCCCCATTCTGACCTCCGTCCGTTGCCGGCTGTTTCCGTAAAAGGAAACAAAACCCCATATTCGCTTTATTATATCACATTTTCCGCGCAACTATCAAGTTCCAGATTTTTGAAAAAACCTTGACAAGAAACGCGTTAGCCCCGATAATGAAACCATAAACCGAAAAGGGGGATTTAATTCATGGAAAAAAAGAAAAACAGAGGTTCTGCCGTTGTTGCAGTGATCGTTGTCCTCGCACTTATCGGACTCGGCGTCGGATTGTTCTTTTTCTTCCGCGGCAGGAAATACGATCCGGGTAAATTGGAGAACGGAACCTACACGAATAAGTGGGCCCGGATCCAGTTCACGGCACCTGAGGGATTTTCTTCCAAGACCCAAACCCAGGATGGCGAGAAATACTACGCTTTCACCAAGGGTTCGGAAATCGTTATGATCGGTACCACCGATCAGGATACCGATGTTGACGGCGGCCTGGATGAGCTGAAACAGATTCTCCTCGGCGCCAACGCCTATTCCAGTTCTCTCGGCATCAAGATGGACATTAAGGACCCTACTACTTCCATGATCGCAGGCGAGAAGTTCAAGTGCGTCCAGATTTCCATGGGTGCATCAGGCACCTATATTTATGTTAATCTCTATGCTCGTAAGGTGCACGGAAACGGCGTTATCTTCATCGCCGTAGCTTCCTCTTCTCCTTCCGGTGTTGACAGTCTCCTTTACCGGTTCAAGAGATATTGATCCTTTTGCGTTATAACACCCCGGCCAGTGTCCGGGGTGTTTTCTTTTGCTTGACAAAGCTTTCTTTTCCCTGCAAAATATAGTTATCTGGCAGGTTTTATTTCAGTGGGGAACGAGAGGAGAACGAAATGAACGAACGAAGAAACCGGGGCGAGACCAACGTTTTCGTCGTTGTCCTGATCATCGCCGGACTTGCTGCAGCGGCCGTATTCATTGCGATGCTGTTAAAGAATTCCAAGTACAGCGAAGGGGCCTACGACGGCAATACCTATACCAACCGATGGGCAGATATTAAAGTATCTCTTCCCTCCGATTACAAGATCGATCACGAGAAGAATACGGATTCACAGACATCCCGTTATTTTACAAACCCCGCCGGAACCGAAATCTTCGGTATCTGCACCATGAAAGGCGACACTTCCGTTGATCAGGGACTGGACACCATCCGTAATACCGTAATATCCGGTCTGTCCGGCACTGCCTACGGGTACGGCCTGATAGCGGATGATGTCAGGGACGAGACGATCGCCGGCCGGGAGTACCGCTGCCTTCCGATGCAGGTCGGAGATGAAAATGTCACGATGTTCATCAATTTTTATGCCTGCAGGATCAATAAGAACGGCGTTATGCTTTTCTGCATCGCCGGAATGTCGGGAGACGATATCAGCCGTATGCTGAACTATATTTCGAAACGATAAGCATTTTCATTCCGAAAAGAATCCCTCCGTATGCCGAAAGACATCCGGAGGGATTTTATTATGTCCTTTTCCGTTTTCTATGCTCTCCTTGCACCGAGCAGTTCCATCGCGGCCGCAACAAGCGTCACAACCCCGGCCGATGCCGCGAGCGCCCATGCAGGCGTCCCGTTATATGCCTGCAGATAATAGTCAGGCGGCAGTATCTTTCGTAAGTATACAACAACCGGAACGGTCTTCTTCAAGTCCAGGATGATCGGACAGCAGAGATAGCTGGCAATGGCGAAGATCGGGATGACCGCGCAGATCGCGTTGACCGACGGAACGATCATTCGTATCATTTCACACACGCCCGTGACGAATATGCAGTACAGAAGCATCAGTCCGATCTCCGCAAAGACATTGATGCTGAGCCCGGCGATCAGAATGCAGACGAGCCCGACGGTGCCCGCAAGGAGCGTCGGAAGCAGCAGTGATCCGTAATTGATCACCGGCCGCTTTTCATAGCTCATGACTTTGAAACGTCCTTCGGCGTTGTCCTGGAACCAGAAGACAAGTCCCGCAAAACCTGCCAGCATGACGAAAAGAGCAACCGTTCCGCGAATAGGCTTTGTAAGGTAATTCTCCTCGAGAACCTCTTTCGCTTCGATCTCCTCATTTGTATAAAAATCCCTGTAGTGAAGCTCTATGACATCTCCGCGCTCGTCCTGCTTGCTCAGGTTCTCACGGATAAATGCGCGCAGCTCCGTCTCGTTAAACTCGATTCCGCTCCGGTTCACCAGATAATCCGCTAAAAGATCTTCGGACATCTGTTCGAACAGCTCGACGGTCACGATCTCATTAACAAAAGCCGCGAACTGGCTCGTATCGGAAACGACCATCTTAATCGCGCCGCTCCAGTTCTGTTTGAGAAGCCGCTGGTTCAGGTCTTTCGGGAATACATATCCGGCTTCGGCTCTTCCCGCGATAACGTCGCTGTAGAGGTCCTCCTCGGTTGGCGCAAGATAAAACACCGCCGTCGAATCATCCTTCACAAGCCCTTCCGCAACCGCCCACGTAAAGGAATCGCTTCCTTCCGGAACATAGAGGCACGCGCGAAGCGTCCCGCTGTCCTGGCGGATAATAAACCGGTACATGATCAGAATGACCGGAAGAAGAACAAGAATAATGACAAAGGACGGCTTCTTCATCAATCGTTTGGTCATCAAAAGAAGCCACATACCCATCCGCTTCATTCTGCCCACCTCCTCTTCTTACAGGAGATGTAAACCGCTGCCGCAACAATGGCCGCAGCTTCTAAAAGAACCACGCCGAGAAGCTTAAAGTCCACCGCATGCGTCATTCCGTTTTTCATGACGTTCAGCATGCGCGCGGTCGGCAGATACGCTCCGAGCACACGGATCTTGGCGGGCAGGAATGCAGCCGGAGCCAGCAGTCCGGACGCATAGCCCATCACCATGACAAGAATAAACAGCAGAAGGATTCCGCCGATCTGGTTGGCCGCGAACGAGTAGACAAATACAACGATGGCCGCCGCCGGCAGAAGCACCGGAAGTCCCGCAAGGAACCAGTATCCGAGCTCCTCATATCCGGACAGATCAAGAAGATTCCGGAAACTCTCCGGATGCACCGCGAACCATGTAAGGAAGCCGCAGAACATAAACACATACAATATGGCGAACAGGCTCAGCACGGCAAGATAACGGATCAGAAGAAGCTTGGCCGTTCCGATGCGGTGCAGGGCAAGCTGCTTTTCAAATGCGATCGGATCGCCCTTTAACAGCGGTCCGCAGCTGATTCCGCCGAGCAGCAGAAGAAGCACGATCGCCGCACAGACATAATACTGGACCACCGTCTGGTTTCCGGTTCCGGATGCGGAATCCTTGGAATAGAAATCCTCACGGGCCATAAAATAATCAAAGTACAGGTTCTGCACATCATATTCCACACGACCGATATCATATTCCGTAGCGTCCTCCGCAACGGAAGCCGCCGCTATCGCCGTGTAGATGCCTGCCTCGGTACGTCCGAGCAGTCCGCCGGCGATCTGCGCGATGCCTGCGATCAGACGGTTACTGAACCCGTCAATCTTCGGCAGGTACATCTGCGCCTGAAGGTCTTCTTTACCGCTTAAGGAATTCCCGACGAAATGATCCGGAAACAGAACGACACCGGAATACTTGCCGCTTTCAAGGCCCTTCATGGCATCTTCTTCGTCGGTTTCGATAAATGTGCACAGAGCGCTGACACTCGTGGAGGATTCAAGCACATCCATGCCGAACGTGCGCAGGAAGTCGTTGTCATTCATGACAAGCGCGACATCCATATCCTGCTCGGCTACGTTCCGGTCGGTCGCCAGGGCGCAGAAAGCCACTACCGCGCCGATCAGGGCAGTCAGAAGCACTACCCCGAGTATGTACTGCGGCAGAATCTTGAGCGTTCGCTTTTCTTCCATGCGGATCAGCGTCCCGGTCAGTTTCATCGTTTCTCTCCCATTCGGAAACCTGTCATAACAGATCCGACAGATAATTCAGGTATTGTTCCACGCTCTCCTTGATCTCTTCGTAAAGAGCGTTCCATTCTTCTCCGTTCATCCGGATCAGATCCCGGACTTTGGCGGGTTTCGAAGCCGAGAAAGAATCCTGCTTCGGCGCAACCATAAACTTCCATGTCAGATTAAAGGTTGTTCCGGTGTAGGTATCCCAAATCTTCAGTTTCCGGAAATTCATCTCATATTCGTCGTCCGGCGTAACCTTTGCCTCAGCCTCCAGACCGCCTACCATGGAACCGTCCATAAATGTTTTCGCATTGATCGTAAGGATCTCGTCGTCCGGCGTATAGTTGCTCTGGATCGTAATCCCGTAGGAATTCTCGCCGATCGTGAGTCCGCCGTCCCACTGGGAACGTAGACCGTAAGCATTCTTCGCCGAATTCTTCGTAACGGCAACCGCTACCGCCTTCTCGCCCACGATGGTATTGAGCGTCAGCGTAAAATGATCCTGCGGATCATCCGTCCCGCTCGCCTCGTATTGTAACGTAAGCGGCACAACCCGTCCGAGAACGGACAGATCGGTGGTAAACTCCGCGGAGATCAGTTCTCCGCGTCTTGTTATATATAATTTCGCCTCAATGGTCTCCGAACCCGGAACGACATCGAAGTCTTCCTTCTTCAATCCGGTTATTGCACGGATTCGCTTGCATATCTCTTCGGCGTCAAATGTACCGATATACCCATAGCATAACAGGTATTCGCCGCCCACATGGAATTTCTCCTGTACACGGCGGCCCGACGCGTTCTTCGCCTCCTCAAAATGAATCTTCGAAAGAAGCGTGTCGATGGCGGCGTCGTATCCCTCGCCGAAATACTTTAACGGCGAATTACCGTCAACGAAGAGCGACACAAGGCCTGCGATCCGGTATTTTTCTATGAATTTGCGGATTGACTCCTTTGTCTCCCCGCGGCTCTCTTCATCCAAAAGATTCCAGCCGGCGTTGTCATACCAGCCGTCCAGAAGTTCGCGGTAAGAGAAGCCGACGCCTCCGTCCAGAAGACGCGGTGCCGTCACGGTCATTCTCTCACTGTTTCCGAACAGTCTGAGTATCGTGATCTGAAGGGTAGAGAGCGCGATTCCGATCCGCGCCTGAAATCCCTCGTCCTTCTTCGATTCCACGCCGACGGAAAGACCGATTCCTCTCGGTACATCCTCCGGCTCCCATCCGAGCTTCCCGATGAGCTCGTATACGCCGGTTCCTGCCGGTGCCTCAAGCGACTGGATGTTTACAAAGGTGCTGACGGAAAAGTTGCGGCTCTCGAACATTTTCCAAAGCGTATCCAGTTTCAGTGCCTTCATCATCGGATCTCCGCCTCCGAAGCTGTCCGTAACGGCATCCTTCAGCGCCGCACGGCAGAACGGTTCGGGTTCCTTCGGGCGGAAGGCGATGATCAGAACGATCACGGCTACAATGACAAGAAGCCCCGCCGGAATGATCCAATAAAGCGGGGTTGTATGTTTCTTCTTTAATTGTCCTTCGTATACGGCCCGTCCGTTCTCATCAAAGGGCGGCCGCGGGACAAATTCCTGCATGTTCGCTCCTTTACATGATCTTCTGAAGCAGAGCGTCTCCGCGAAGGGACGGATCCTCTTCCACGAGCACTCCCTGTCTCATGATCAGGATACGGTCGCACAGATCAAGCTCCTGCTCGTCGTGCGTCGTGATCAAAATGATACCGTTCCGTTTCTTGTATTCCGCCATATAGTTACGGATGCTTGCCTTACATAAAAGGTCCAGCGCCGCACTCGGCTCGTCCATGATCAATACCGGCGGATCCATCGCCACGGAGCAGCCGATACTGAGTCTTTTCTTCATACCGCCGGACATATTGGACACCTTGACGTTGATAAAATCGCCGATTCCGAGCATCGCAAGAACGCCCTTCTCGAGCTCGGTATCCATATCATACGGGCTGTCGCAGTACCAGAGACGCAGATTATCCCGCGCGGTCAGCTCGGGAATCAGCGGGTTCTCCTGCGGCACATAGCCGATGATCCGCTCCCGTTCCTTCGATTCGCGGAACATATTATGCCCGAATGCCCGGAAATCACCGCCGTCAGGGCGCAATGTTCCCGCCAGGATCGACAGTAACGTCGACTTTCCGCAGCCGTTCGCACCGGCGATTGCCACGCATTCGCCCTGCTTTGCCGTGAAACAGATATCCTTCAGGACTTCTTTCTTTCCGTATCGCTTTGCAATATGTTCGACTTCAATCATTGTTTATCCTATCTTGCTACCATAGAAGCAAAAAGAGCAACGATCATGGCTACGGCAAGCAGAATGCCGATCACGCGTACGATCATTACCTGATTCTTTTTGTTAAAGAAATTCATGAGAAACCTCCGTTTCCGAAAATATCCTATGCCGGCCCTCCGGTTCCCGGCCGAAGCAACAGGCACCATTTCTATTGTAATCGATTCCGGCCGTGAATGCAACACATTCTCCCTATACGGGCTTTACTGCAGATCGACCTCATCGTTTTTCAGGTTCTTAAATATCACGCCGCTTTCCGCGGAGAGGCGCACGGTGAACATCCCGTCCTTCGGGAAAATGATGACCGCGTCGGGCCAGTATCCCGCCCTGTCGGTTTTCATGATGCGGACCAGTTTATGATCGTCCGAGAACCCGCATTTCCATACCGGAATCTCGACTTCACGGTCCTCGGGATTATTGTTTATCACGATGACAAATGCGGACTCCGCGTCAAACCTGCTGTAGCAGAGCACGCCCGGCTCCGTCTTAAGCATCATCAGCGATCCGTTTCGAAGTGCCGGATAGATCTTATGGATCCGGATCATCTCCTTATGGAAGCCTAACATTTCCCCGTCTTCATGTCCCCACGGGTATGTGCGGCGGTTATCCGGATCGGTCCAGCCGACCTGTCCTGCCTCGTCGCCATAGTAAACGGTCGGTGCTCCCGGCCACGTCATCTGCATCAGAACCGCCTCGCGCATGACGGGACGGCTTACGCCTTCCCCTGCCGCTTCGGGACCCGATACGGCGGTCCTTCCGACCGTACGGTTGGTTCTCGTCAGGAAGCGCGAATGGTCATGGTTTGACAGTTCGTTCATGGCCGTATAAAGCGAGCCGCTCTCGAACTTGCGCATATTCCGGTTCATGGTTTCGACAAATGCGATATCATTGTTCAGCAATTCCTCGGAATAGGCGTCGCTGTGCTTTTCCATTCCGGTTAAAAACCAGGTTACCGGCTCCATGAACGCATCGTAGTTCATGACGGTGTCCCATTCGTCTCCGCGAAGCCATGCTTCCGGATCTCCGTAGTGCTCGGCGAGGATGATCGCGTCGCGGTTGGCGGCTTTCACATGCCGGCGGAATTCCTTCCAGAACCGGTGGTTAAACTCCGGGCTGTGCCCGAGATCCGCCCCGACATCGAGACGCCATCCGTCGATTCCGTACGGCTCCGATACCCATTTGCGCGCGATCCGCAGGATCTCGTCGCACAACTCGGGTGACTTCTCGTAATTGAGTTTCGGAAGCGTCGCGTGTCCCCACCAGCCTTCATAGGTTCCATTTTCCGGCCAAGCGTCCTCGCGGAACGAGAAATAATCCCGGTACGGGCTGTCCGCGGACTGATAGGCTCCCGGCGCAAAACCGGGCGCGTCTTTATAGATTCCTTCACGGTCGAGCCATTTGTTGAACGATCCGCAATGGTTAAACACACCGTCCAGGATGATCTTCATCCCGCGCTTATGGATTTCCTTCACGAAATCCGCGAAGAAGGCGTTACTTGCCTTCAGGTTCTCCGGGTCGGTCACACGCGCGATGTAGCGGTACGCGTGACGGTTATCGGTGTCTCCCTCGGGAAGCACCCTGGAATCGTCATTTACGATCACACCGTAATGCGGATCCACATGATCATAATCCTGAATATCATATTTATGGTTCGAAGGCGAAACGAAGATCGGGTTCAGGTACAATACCTCCACGCCGAGCTCCTGAAGATAATCGAGTTTCTTCAGGATTCCCTTCAGATCGCCGCCGTAGAAAAGGCCGACGTCGCTTGCCTCGGGATAACGGTTCCAGTCGCTGACGCGTCCCACGTAATCGTCAATATAATAGTACTCGCGGTCAGTCACGGAATTCTCGATATCGAAACCGGCAAAGCGGTCCACGAAAATCTGATACATGACCGCGCCCTTTGCCCAGTCCGGGGTATGAAAACCGGGGGTGAAGCGGAACTCCGCACTATCAAAAGCGTTCTTCGTGCCGGCTTCGGCTTCCTCTTTCGCGGAACCCTCTCCGTCCGCACCGGCCTCGGAAAGGCCGTCACGGTCATAACGGTACAGTCCGTACGGCGTCTCCACGAGAAAATGATAGGCTACCCGCTCCGTTCCGACGAGAATCTCCGCTTCATGGAGCGTAAAAAGAATATGTGTAATCGTCCGTTTCATCGGAATCCGGCGTCCGTCCGTCACGACGTAAGCGCGAAAGCCCTCCGTGTTCGGCATCCGGAGTCTTATCTTTACCAGACTGTTGCAGTCCGGTTCGGAAGGGCTCCGGAACAATTCGGTTCCGTCGCTGAAGAACGCTTCCTGCCAGGGATGTTCCGTAATACTCATAGATCTCTGCCCGGTTCTTTAAGAACCGGTCCTTCCTTACTATCCGTTTCGGGCAAATGGCCCTACGAAGCATTTTATCTGTTATCGAAAGGATTGTCAAACGGAAAAGACGGAAAGACTTCTTTGCAGAATACCGTGCATATGCGCGATTGCCACACCGTAATTGACGACCGGTATCCCGGCTTCAGTTGCCGCTTCGATGCGGCGCTTCATCTCCCGTTCGGGCAGCATACACCCTCCGCAATGGATAACCAGTGCAAAGCGGCTCAGGTCGTCCGGCCAGTCTGTTCCCGAAACCGTTTCAATTACAGTATCCAGACCGGTATGCTTCTTAAGCCACCCCGGAATCTTAACCGTTCCGATATCGCCGCACTGCCTGTGGTGCGTGCAGCCTTCCGCGACCAGTACGCGGTCACCCTTCTTCAGCCGGTCAATCGCCTCCGCGCCTTCAATCAGCGTTCCGAGATTGCCCTTATAGCGGGCGAAAAGGATGGAGAACGAAGTAAGCGTAATATCCGCGGGAAGAACCGCATTTACCTTGCCAAACGCCTGCGAATCCGTAATGACAAGAGACGGCGGATTGCGTAATGATCCGATCGTGTCAGCAAGTTCTTCGGGCTGGCAGACCAATGCCCGGCAATGGTCGTCGAGCAGTTCCCTGAGTACCATTTGCTGTGGCAGGATCAGACGGCCTTTCGGGGCGGATTCATCGATCGGAACGACAAGAACGACCGTGCTCCCCTGCGGGATCAGGTCGGTTACGATCCGTCTCCTCTCTGAAAGGCGCGGCGCAAAGGAACCGAGCAGTTCCTTCAATTCGTGAATTCCCTCGCCGGTTGCGGAGCTCGTAAAGAGAACGGCGGGCTTAGGCGCCCGTATGCCGTCAGCCGCCTTAAGGAGTGCCGAACGATTCTCCTTTTCAAGCAGATCCGCTTTCGTAAACGTGAGCGCTGTCGGCACGTTCCGCTTTTGAAAGATCGAAAGCAGTTCCCTGTCTTGTTCCGAAAGGCCTGCGGTGCCGTCGACAGTAAGAACGGCGATGTCTGCTTCCGCAAGAATCCGGTTCGTTCGCGCTACACGCAGCTCACCGAGCGTACCCTCGTCATCGATTCCCGGCGTGTCGATCATCAGAACCGGTCCGAGCGGCAGCAGCTCCATGGCTTTTCGCACCGGGTCGGTCGTCGTGCCCGGCACATCTGAAACAATACTGATATCCTGTCCCGTAACCGCGTTCACAAGCGACGATTTGCCTGCGTTACGCTTTCCGAACCATGCGATATGGATCCGTTCCGCCGATACGGTTTCCTGTAAGCTCATAGTGTTCCTCCGTATCCGGAAAGCGGAGAGTCTGTGGCTCTCCGCTCCCGTAATTCTATTCGTGTCTCGGAACCCGGTTAATTCCCCGGTCCCGCCTTTTAGAACCGGAAATCTCTTCGGTTCGAGTTTTTGATATCCTCGATGTTCTGCGTTGCAATCGCGCGGACCTTCTCGTTCGGAATCTTCTTCAGTTCTTCTTCGATCATCTTAAATCCGACTTCTGCAGTCTTCGGCGAAGCGTAGTCAACCAGATACTCCGTGAGCGTCATCAACGCATTCGGATGGCAGCAATTGAGGATCTGCCCCTTCTTGCAAAGACTCATAAAACGGTCTCCGGTACGTCCTTCGCGGTAGCATGCGGTACAGAACGACGGAATGTGCCCGCTTTCCATCAGCCAGCGGACCACTTCATCGAGCGAACGCTGGTCGGAAACATCAAACTGCTCCGTATCATGCGGGCGCTCTTCGGGTGTGTAACCGGCATATCCGCCGACCGACGTTCTGGACCCGCCGCTCACCTGCGAAACGCCGAGTCGCAGCAATTTGGAACGCACCTGCTCATTTTCCCTCGTTGAAATGATCATGCCGGTGTACGGAACCGCCAGGCGGATGCAGGCCGTGATCTTGGCAAATGTGTCGTCGTCGATGCCGTTGTCGAATACGTCAGGATCGATATCGTCCGCCCTCTTGACGCGCGGTACGCTGATCGTGTGCGGTCCAACGCCGTGCACGGCTTCCAGATGCTCCGCATGCATGATCAGGCCGGCAAATTCGTATTTATAAAGCTCGAGACCGAACAATACGCCGAGTCCTACGTCGTCAATGCCGCCTTCCATCGCGCGGTCCATTGCTTCGGTATGGTAGGCATAGTTGTGCTTCGGTCCGGCGGGATGCAGCCGCTCGTAGCTTTCCTTGTGGTAAGTTTCCTGGAACAGGATGTAGGTGCCGATGCCGGCTTCCTTCAGCTTACGGTAATTTTCGACCGTCGTGGCCGCGATATTGACGTTCACGCGGCGGATGTCGCCGTTTTTGTGATGAACGCTGTAAATCGTCTTGATGCAGTCAAGAATGTACTCGATCGGGTTGTTGAGCGGATCCTCGCCGGATTCGATCGCAAGCCGCTTATGTCCGAGATCCTGCAACGCAATTACCTCAGCACGAACTTCGTCCTGAGTCAGTTTCTTACGCGGTATGTGTTTGTTCTTAATGTGGTAAGGGCAGTACACGCAGCTGTTTACGCAATAATTGGAAAGATACAGCGGCGCAAAGATAACGATACGGTTTCCGTAAAATGCGAGTTTGATTTCCTCTGCAATCTCACAGATGCGCTCGTTGACTTCCGGAAGATCACATGCCAGAAGGACCGATGCTTCGCGGTGCGTGAGCCCCGCACAGGTGCATCCCTGTCCGTTCTTTTTGGGACGTGCCTTCTCCAGAATGGATTCGATCAGCGGAAGGTCATGCTTATGCTCCTCCGCATACTGAAGAGTTGCGCGGATTTCTTCATCGTTGATGAACTCTTCCGCACGAAGAGATTTTGGATCATACTTTGCCATATTCAATTGTCCTTTCTTGCGGGTCAGATAATACTTTCCCGTCAGATATGTAATCATTATAACATAACTGTCAATCCATGCGGCGGACGGTTTTGTTACGATTTGTGGCCGGAGCCGGCATGCTCCGGTTCGGCTCAGACTTCCTTTCGGAAGTCTCCGCGCTCCATTGAAAGCTCGTACCCGATCGCATTGATGCGGTTTTCAAGGCAGCGGATGCACTGGGCGGATTCTTCGCCGGTGCAGATTTTATTATCGTATAGTTCATACTGCTTTCGAACGCCTACCGGACTTAAGTTCGGCATTAGGACATTGGCCCCCGAAAGGATTCCGAGCTCACGTCCCCTCGGGTGCATGGTTCCGAGCGCGGTGGTCGCGGGGAGCAGTACGTTCGGGAGGATCAGACGGATCACACTTAACAGATAGCACGTCAGTTCCACGCTTCCTGCAGGTTCCTCCGAAAACGGTGTTTCATGATGCGGAATAAACGGTCCGATCCCGCACATTTCCGGCCTGAACGTTTCGATAAACGTAAGGTCTTTCGCAAGGTGCTCAGGCGTCTGGTAAGGGGATCCTACCATAAATCCGCAACCGGTCTGATACCCGAGCTCTTTCAGATCCCTGAGGCATCGCATGCGGTTATCGAAGCTCATCTCCACGGGGTGAAGCAATTTATAATGCTCCTGATCGGCCGTCTCATGTCTTAACAGATACCGGTCGGCGCCTGCTTCACGAAGTTTTTGATAACTCTCGCGGCTCCGCTCTCCCAAAGAAAGCGTTACTGCGCAGTCCGGATGCGCCTCTTTCAGCCTGCGTACCAGAGCACACAGAATATCATCGGTATCGGCCGGAAGCTCCCCGCCCTGCAGGACAAATGTACGGAAGCCAAGGCGGTATCCCTCCTCCGCACAGGAAACGATCTCGTCGCTTGTCAGCCGGTACCGTTCGCAGTTATGGTTGCTTCTGCGGATGCCGCAATAAAGGCAATCGTTTTTACAAATGTTTCCGATCTCGATCAGGCCGCGCACATATACCTTGTTTCCGTAAATCTTCTTTCGGATGTTCACCGCCGCATCGGCAAGATATGCCGCGGCTTGTTCGTCACGCTCTTTTATCAATTGCACATATCCTTCATACGGAAGGGAGTGCTCCGCGATCAGGCGGTCAATCAGATTCTTTACGTCTTCCTTCATGGGATTTATCCTTTCCCCGTGGCAGGATTCGAATACAATGAAAAACGCCGCTGTTGGGGGCAGCGGCGTTTCTCGGAGAAGGTATTTTTGTTACTTATGGGGTGTAGCAAAAACTATATAATGTATTGGGGTTTACAGCCATTATAATATCACTGACCCCCGCTTTAGTGTGCACAAAGTTTACAAAAACGCATGCATCTTTTTGTGCAACTTGCATATATAGTTTCCCAATAACCCGACAGTTGACTAATTCATCATCCCGCCGAGCATTCCGCCGAGGTTCTGAAGGATATCCTTGAAATCGCGGAGTCTCGTGATATCGCTCGGAGCGGAGATCGAGGAAACATCGTCGGAAAGACGAATGCTGTAATCGCCTCTTACTTCCCGACCGTCAACCTTAACAAGCGCATTTCCTTTAATCTTGAAGCCGGTGTCGGTAGCCTTTACGGTAAGCTCAAGGGAAGAATCCTTGATCTGCTCATCCGTAATGGACTCGCTCTTTTTACGAATCTCATCGGTAGCCTTCTTTACGGAGCTTGCAAGCTCGTTTACATCAAACTCATCGTTGAGAGCATCCTTCGCCTTGCTGTTGAGGTCAAGAGCCTTAACCTGCTGCAGAAGCGCGTCAACCTGCGCCTGCTCAAGTCCGAAAGCACCTGCAAGAATATTGATGTCCTCTCCGTAGTAATCAAGAAGCTTCTTAACATAAGCGTTCAGATCGATCTTGGAAAGATTCTCCGCGCTGAAGGACTTCGTCAGTTCGGGAGTCTTCTCATCAACATAATCAGCAGTAGCGCCGATAAAGGTCTTGTAAGCCTGTGCGTTCGTGAACTTAATCGTGAAGTCCCCCTTCTCGCCGGTAACCTCAGCATCCTTCAGAGCCTTCTTCAGGAAATCGGTGGAACCGGAGGTAAATGTGGTGATCACGTTCATGGCGTCTTCGGTATCGAAGTCATCCGGAAGCGGAATAGCGAAATATCCGAGTTTCATGTTCGCGAACATGTCGGAAATGCTCTGTCCCGCAGCCGCATCGGCCACCTTAAGGATTTCGCCGAGATTGATGTAAGCCATCTTATCCTTGATGATAATAACATCATCAGCGGAAACGTTGATCTTCAGATCCTTTGTGTTGAAATCCGCGGCAATGCCGATCTTGTAATTGCCCTTGCCGTCGCAAACCGCATTCACGGTTCCCTTAACAATACCGGACTCTCCGGCATCGGCATCGAGCGTCATTACAACGGTGCCCTTCTTAAACTTCTGAATCTCATCGGCAATATCATAAACGGTTTCGTATGATTTTGCTGATTTCTTCTTGTCCGATTTCTTGTCTTCATCCTTATCTCCGCAAGCTGTGAAGCAGGTGAGACCGAGAACCAGAATCATGAATAATGCAATAAACTTTTTCTTCATAGTTTTCCATCCATCCTTTCTTGCAATGTGAAAGCAAACTTGTTAAACCACATTTACATTATACATCTATACAGCGGAAAATGCAATACAGATAATGTGATTTTTTTGTGATACCCCGAAAAGAGAAGGCTAATCCAGCTGAATATCCGAAATAACCGGCTGCTCCGGTACGATTCCGAAAAGAGCCTCGAACTCTTCCTTTGTAATTCTTTCTTTCTCAAGAAGAAGATTCGCGCAGGAATTCAGTACCGAAAGATTCTCTTTAATGAGCCGCTCCGCTTCTTTGTAGCAGTCATCGATGATACGGCGTACTTCCGCATCGATCGTATTTGCTACATTCTCGCTGTAGCTTCTCGGATGAGCCAGATCACGTCCGATGAAAACTTCCTCATCGTCCATATCATAATTGACCGTACCGAGCGCATCGGAGAATCCGTACTTGGTGATCATGGCGCGTGCCGTAGAGGTCGCCGCCTTGATGTCCATGCTCGCACCGGTCGTGATATCGTCAAATACAAGGCTTTCCGCAACGCGTCCGCCGAGATCGACGATGATCTGCTGAAGCATCTTACCCTTTGTCAGGAACATTTCATCCCGCTCCGGAAGCGGCATCGTATATCCGGCCGCGCCGTTACCCGTCGGAATGATGGAAACATTATACACCGGCCCCACATCCGGCAAAACATGGAAGAGAATCGCGTGTCCGGCTTCATGGAATGCAGTAATGCGGCGTTCCTTATCGGATACGACACGGCTTCTCTTCTCGGTGCCGACGCCGACACGGATCAGGGACTTCTTCACATCTTCCTCGTTCAGGAACGCACGGTCATCCTTTGCCGCGCTGATGGCAGCCTCGTTCATCAGGTTCTCAAGATCCGCACCGGTAAAGCCGGCAGTGATCTGGGCGAGATGCTCGAGATTGACATCCTCGGACAGCGGCTTGTTGGCTGCATGAACCTTCAGGATTTCCAAACGTCCCCTGACATCCGGACGTCCGATCACGACCTTTCGGTCGAAACGGCCCGGTCTCAGGATCGCCGGATCGAGAATGTCCACGCGGTTCGTTGCCGCAAGGACGATGATTCCTTCATTTATCGTGAAGCCGTCCATCTCCACCAGGAGCTGGTTCAGCGTCTGCTCACGCTCATCATGGCCGCCGCCGAGACCGGAGCCTCGTTTTCTCGCGACCGCGTCGATCTCATCGACAAATACGATACAGGGACAGTTCTTCTTCGCCTGGTCGAACAGGTCACGCACGCGGGACGCGCCGACACCGACGAACATTTCCACGAAATCGGAACCCGAAATGGAGAAGAACGGAACGCCCGCTTCTCCGGCAACCGCCTTCGCAAGGAGCGTCTTACCGGTTCCGGGAGGGCCTTCCATCAGAATGCCCTTCGGGATTCTCGCGCCGACCTTCAGATACTTCTTCGGATTCGCAAGGAAATCAACGACCTCGCGCATCTCCTCCTTTTCCTCATGAAGTCCGGCAACTTTGCTGAAATTGATGCCCATCTGACCGGGCATGGTCACCTCGGCACGGCTCTTTCCGAAATTCATCAGCTGGGAATTTCCGCCGCCGAGCGCATGCGTCAGGGACAGGTAGAACAAGACTACGATCAGACCGAGGATCAGATACGGAAAGACATTGGTCCAGAACCAGTGCGGCTTGTTAATGTCCGTAACGCCGTAAGGGATGCCGCTGTCCTCCGCCTCCTTGATGATCCGGTTCACGTCTGTGGTGAAAAAGCGTTTCTCCGTTCCGTCAACCATGGTAAGATAGACGGTTCCGGAAGGAACCTCCTCATTCTGTACGATGGTGATCTGTGAGACGCGGTTCGTCTCCAAACTTTCCACGAACGAATCATGCGTGAATTCCATATTCTTCCTCGACATGATCGAGGAATAAACTAACGAAAAGATTAATATACCGAGCAGGATCAGATAAAAGATTGCCCCGCCCCCTCTTCTTTTCTTCAAAATAACTACCTCATGCTGCCTTCACAGCTCTTTCTTATTCAGTCATCAAAATGGAGCACGCCGATATACGGAAGCGCACGGTAACGCTGCGCATAATCCAGTCCGTATCCGACCACAAACTCGTCAGGAATCTGAAAACCGACATAATCGACAGGCACCTGCACCACGCGCCGGTCAGGCTTATCAAGAAGCGTGCAGAGCGCAAGCGAAGCCGGCTGGCGGCTCTTTAACATCTCGAGAAGGAACGAAAGCGTATGTCCGGAGTCGATGATATCCTCGATTACGAGAACGTCCTGCTCACGAATACTTTCATCCAGATCCTTCACGATACGTACGCGTCCGCTGGATTCCATATCGTCTCCGTAGCTGGAAACCGACATAAAGTCAAGCTTTACGGGCAGATCGATCCGCTTGGCAAGTTCCGTCGTGAAAAACACGCTTCCCTTTAAAATGCAAATCAGTTTCAGCTCTCTCCCCGCATAATCCTTCGTAATCTGATCCGCGAGCTCGCGGATACGCGCGATCACCTTTTCCTCAGGTATTAATACACTTACGGTTTCCATAAAGACATCCTTTCCGCCATCCGCAACGGTCATTTTACTTCCAGGATAAGAACCTTCTCGGTCCGGTCCGTAACATAACAGCGTTCGGTTCCGCGAAATCCGGGGATCCACATCACTTCCTGCCCGCACGCGACAATCGGCAGGCTGTCCCTTTCCTCACGCGGGATCTTCGTTTCCACATAGTACTCTTTCAAGAGCTTCGTTCCGCCCTCTCTGTTCACGAAGAAGAAATCTCCTTTCCGCCTCGTGCGCAGTATAAGAGCGCAATTAATCATATCATAATCAAACCATTTTATCCACTTATTTTTTTCGACGGGCTCCCCGGGAATATGTTCCCGCACCGTCACCGAAAGCAACCTTCCGTCACCGAGAGGATACTCTCCCGGAACAAGCTCGGTCTCGCTGTCCGTTCCATCTCCAACGGCCTTTCGGCGGATGCCCTCATACGTTTTCTCAAGGACCAGTCCCGCAGGCAGGTTCAGTTCCTTCGAAACAGGCCCGAACAGAAGCCTTTCGGCAGCTTCCGCATGCTGTTCCGTAAAATCCTTCCCGACTCCCGTCAGTTCTTTCATAAACCGAAGCAGAACCTCCGTCCGGACGATTGACGGAGCGCCTTCCATTTCCTCTGTAAGAAGCATGCTGTCACGGAACGCCCTCTGATATACCCGGTCTGCCTCGGTCGTCAGCAGCTCGGCAAGCGCCGCTGCCTGTTCGGCCAGTGCCGCGATGTGTTCCGCAGCTCCCGCATTAATCTTTGTAAGCTCCGGCATAACCCGGTTCCGGATCCGGTTTCTCGCATACGCGTCATCCGCGTTGGTCTCGTCAGTGCGGTACGTCTCTCCGCGCTTCTTCAGTTCTGCAAGGATCCGATCCCTGCGGAAAGAAAGAAGGGGCCGGATCAGTGCGATATCCGCACACGCAAACGGATAACTGACAGCCGGGATTCCCGCCAGTCCGCGGATTCCCGTGCCGCGTGCCAGACGGAATAAGACCGTCTCCGCATTATCGTCCATATGATGCGCCACGGCGACCGCCCCCGCGCCGGTCTTCACGGCAACCTCGTAAAACCGCCGGTACCGGATGGCCCGGCCGGCCTCTTCCGCACCGGTTCCGGTCCGTTCCGCTTCCTTCGGCACATCTTCCCGGAAGATGTGACACCTTACGCCTATCCTTTTACAGAACGCTTCGGCAAATGCCTCGTCCGCATCGGCCTCTGCCCCGCGGATGCCGTGATTGACATGAACCGCATACAGCGGAAAGCCGTACTGAGCGGATAATTCCGACAAAACAAGAAGCAGACATACCGAGTCCGCTCCTCCGGAGAAACCGGCGACGATCCCGCCGGAAAGCATATCCTGTTCCCGCAGGAACCTTTCCACTTCTTGCTTCATGTCGTATCCGTCCCTTACCGGCCGTCCTTTGTTCCCTGCGATGACAGCTCGTCCCCGCGCGGCGCAACATTCGTTACCGGCTTGAAAATAATCTCGTCTTTATAAACAAGCCCGAGAACCTCTCTGGCAATTTCTTCAATATAACTCTTTGTTTCTATATATGCACGGTAATCCGCGATTTCCACGGTCCGGTTCTTCTCTTCTTCAATCAGCCGTTCCAGCCGAACTTTCTCGGCTTTCTTCTTCTCCAGGTTCTCATCCGCTTTTTTATAGGCGTAATGCAGAGCCGTGCCCAGGATCACCACGGCGATGAAAAGCACCGCGAAGATGGCCAGGCGTATCCGAAGACTGCCGACCGCTATCAGTCGTCCTTTGCTCACAGAATCCTCTCCTTTGAAGCCGCCGCGCGGCTTCCTGTCACACTATACATAGCGAAACATGTCTTTCGCTTCGTCTTTCCTGGTCGTCTCGACGATCTCGGTAATCTCCACCTTTACCTGGCGGTTTCCGAAACCGATCTCGATAATATCTCCCACTTTCACTTCCGCAGAAGCCTTCGCCGGCTTTCCGTTGATGCTGACACGTCCCGCGTCGCATGCCTCGTTGGCCACGGTGCGGCGCTTGATCAGACGGGAAACCTTCAAATACTTATCTAAACGCATAATTCCTCCCTCACGGCTACGGATGTCCGTATGAAGACCGTAAAATGAAAAACGGCTGTCCGGCACAAGCCGAACAGCCTTATTGCAATCCTTGGATTACTTATTGACAGCTGCCTTAAGGCCCTTGCCTGCCTTGAACTTAGGCTGCTTGGAAGCTGCAATCTTAATGGTCTTGCCGTTAAGCGGGTTACGACCGGTTCTGGCGGGTCTAGCGGAAACCTCAAAGGTACCGAAACCAACAAGTGTTACATTTCCGCCTGCTGCAAGCTCTGCAACAACAACGTCCTGGAAAGCATCAACCATCTTCTTTGCTGCGTCCTTCGTAACGCCTGCCTTAGCAGCGATAGCAGCAACCAATTCTGACTTATTCATAACTCATGTCCTCCTAACAGTATTGTCTGGTGTAGAACCCCTACGAAATGTGCTTTAAATAAGCACTTCCGCTAATATTGTTATAAACGGAAACAAAGACCTTGTCAAGTAAAAATAGCGATTTCAGGCATTTTCCAACCACAAGATATAGAAAAATCACATATTTTTCATCGTTTCCTGCGGAACACCTGCATTTTTGTGCGGAAAATGACGGAAAATCCTTTCTTTCCGCTCTCTTTGCGACTGCCGGAAAGCGCCCTCATCAGCTTCTTTCGACCTTCTTTTTCTGGAACTTTCCGAGGAAACGGATCACAAGTTTCTTCGGAAGGAAACGGCTGAAGAAAAGACCGGCACGGACCGAACCCTTCGGAACGATCAGGCATTTGCCCTTTTCCATCTTCTTCATCGCGTAATCAACGCATTCCGCGGCGGTGATTCCTTTATCCCACTGCGAACCGCCCGCCACCTCGGTGAACTCGGTGTAAACCGGTCCGGGGCAGAGCGCGCCGACATAAACCCCGCTGCCCTGATCCTTCAGCTCCGCGGCAAGGCCCTGCGTAAAGCTTGCGACATAAGCCTTGGTCGCATAATAGGTATTCAGGTACGGTCCGGCGGGAAGCAGGCCAGCGCTTGACGCCACATTCAGGATCGCGCCGCTTCCGACCTCCACCAGTCTCGGCAGGAACTTCTTCGTCAGGATATGCACCGCGCGGATATTGAGGTCGATCATGTTAAGCTCGTCGGAAAGCGGGAGCTCCGTTTCCGCCCCAAGCAGACCGAAGCCCGCGCAGTTGATCAGCACGTCAACCTTCTGGTCCTTCGCGATCTCCGCGATGCGGTTTACCTCGTCCTCTTTCGAAAGATCCGCGGGAAGCACTTCGCACGGCGTTCCGAGCTCTGCTGCCAGCGCATGAAGACGGTCCGAACGTCTTGCGACAAGAATCAGTTTACATCCTTTTGCGGAAAATGCTTTCGCAAATTCCGTTCCGATCCCGGAACTGGCTCCGGTGATCAGTACCATTTTATTATTGAGATCCATTGTTTATCCTTTCTTGACCCGGTCAATCCGATCGAATTCGATCTTCTCAGGCGGATTCATCAGTTCCTCCGGGTGCGTCAGATAGTACCGGATACGGCGGAATGCAACCGCATACAAATAGCCGTCCGTAGCACGCTCGTCCACGACAAACTGCAGCTTGATGCGGACGCCGCGCTTCTTCTCGCCCTTTTCATCCATTTCGAAATAGGTTTCCTTACGGCCGATCGCGCCGAAAATGGAAACCGTGCCGAATTCATAAATGTGGTGGAACACCGCATCCATTCCGATCGATCCCATATTCGTAATGAAAAAGCTCGAATGGAACGGGCTGACCTTATGCAGGCTCTTCGGCATGATGCCGTGCTTGTCGGTCTTACGGAGAAACCACATGGCGAGCTTCAGCATCCATGCGGGAAGCGAGCCCATCAGCAGTTCCGCCTTATCAAACTTCGTCTTATTCTCGTCCTCGGCCACGCTGCTGACTGTCGTATCGATCTGGTTGGTTTCCTCCTCGATCCTGCGCACAACGTCCGTCAGTGTATCCTCCAACTGAAACCGCGGCATGATCATGCTCCGCTCGCTGTCCCGGCGCATGCCCTTCATAACGACCATTGATCCCTTGATCTCGTTACGGGAATACACCTTGCTGTTTACTACGAAACGGTTCAGTTCGGGAACTTCCGTAAACGTTCTTACAAGCGCGGCAAATACGACGTGATAAAGCGTCAGTTCCGGAATGTCTCCCTTCCGTTTATCACGGATAAAAGTCTCCAGCTCCGTGATATCGATCTTGTCCTCAAACAGTACCCATGCATCGTAACGATGCGGCATGAAATAAGGCTCCATCCGCGTCATCGGATCCAGATTGCGTACCAAAAAACCGTCGTAACGGTCTCCCCATCTTCTTTTCCTGCCCTCATGCGGAACCATCCCTGTTCCTCCTTTGCGTAATACGCAGAACCCGTGTTTATCATAACAAAACAGAAGTGATTGTGCAATCTTTTTCTCATCGGCCGCTTCTGCCTGTTCCCATGAGAATTCTGTCATTTTTGTGTTTTTATTTGACTAATGGGCAATAGAAGGATAGAATTGCAGTAGATACTATATCGGGAGGTGCCCCAGATGAATCGCAGATTCGTTTTAATAATCGTTATGCTGCTTGCGGCTCTTGCTTTGTGTGCCTGCGGACACCGTTCCGAAGATACCGAGATCACATTTTCCGGATCGGGCGCTTCCGTAAAGGGCTCCGGCGCGAAGACCGTGAAAATATCCGGCAATACGGTTACGATCACACGTTCCGGAACCTATCAGATTTCCGGAACCGCGAAAGCGCAGCTGATCGTCGATGTGGAAGGCGGCAAAGCCGTTTACCTGAATCTTAACGGTGTTAACCTGACCTGCGACAGCTCATCCCCCGTATGGATCAAGAACGCTACGCTCGTCTGCATTACGCTGAATGCAGGCTCGCAGAATACGATCACGGACCGTCACCTTTATACCCCTCCCGAAGACGAGAGCACGGCGGATACGGCCGATGTTCCCAGCGCCGCCATCTATTCCCGCGCCCCGCTTCTGATCGACGGCAAAGGGAAGCTTACCGTCAACGCCGAAAGCTATAACGGCATCAGCACAAGCGATACCTTTACCATGAATGGCGGCAATCTTACGATCACCGCCGAGCATCACGGCATAAAAGGACGTGACTACGTCGTTATTTCGGAAGGCAATCTGAACATCAAATGCGAAGGCGACGGCATCAAGGCAACCAACTCCGAAAAGCCGAGCCTCGGCTACGTTAACATAACCGGCGGCAACTTCTATATTAACGCCGACGACGAAGGCATCTACGCGCCTTCCTCGATCTCGATCAGCGCCGGCAACCTGACCGTAAAATCCAAAAAGACCGCCCTCATGGCGCTCGGAACGCTCAACCTGAAAGGCGGTCTCATTGATATTATCACGGATAACCCGCCGCTTTCCGCGGCGCAAACCGACATCGGCCGGGATGCTCTGATCACGGTCAACGGTCAGCCTTACAAGCCGTAAGATAATCATCGATCGGTACAATACCGAATAAATTCTCCCACGGAAGCGGATTTTCGCACGCGGCGACACTCGGGAATACTTCCCGAATGACGGCGCAGAGGAACTCCGCTTTATTTCTTAAATGCTCCCCTTCAAAATAATAGGCGGACTGTATATACATATACTCAAAGGTTCTCGCGCGATCTTCGAGCGCGCTGGATTTCGCATAGGCATCAATAAACCACGCATTTTCCGTGTCATACAGAACCGTTCCCGAATAGTCCGAAAGCATCTTTCCGTTCTTGTCGAAATAACTGTCGGCGATCGGATAGTCCGGCGTGTTCAGCACTTCGAGCCAGTACTTGCGGAAATCCACGCCGTTCTTTTCTTCGTATTCCCCGATGCGGAATTCCATGGCATGCATCAGTTCATGCGCGAAGTTCTGTTCGAAAACCGACGAATAATCGATGTCAAATGCAATCTCAAGCATCGCGTCCGAAGTGTTGGTTACGCCTGCGGGAACCGAGATCGCGGTCGAAACCTCTGCCTTGAAGGAACCGCACAGATAAATGTTCATCCCGATCTTCTTCTCTCCGAACAATTCCGGGAAGAAGCCCGCGGGATAGTTCGCCATATATTCTTCCAGCAGCGTGAGAAACGCGCAGATTGCCGCCTCATCACCTTTCTCGCGCATCGAATACGAAGACATCCTGCAGGTATCAAGCGCAACCTGCTCATAATACACGGATACGCCCGGGTAGGTCTCCTCGATCCGTTTCGCAATTTCCTCAGCAAGCGGGTATTTCTCCCCGAGGATAATCGTCTGGTACGAAGGATTATCCTTCGGGTCCTCCTCCGACGTATCAAGAAGGAATATTTCCGTGCTGAAATCGTCACGGTACGCAGCGATCAGAAGCCGTCCGTCACTGCCGAATCCGACCGTATCAAACATCCGGTAATCCGATCGGAATATGGAGGAATCAAGCCTTCCCGCCTCTCCGCCGTTCGTTGAGGAAAGCACGCGGAAATGTTCCTCATAGGTGCCGTTGCTCCGCTCTTCATAGTACCGGCTCAGGATCCGGTCTCCTGCGCATAAGGAGAGGAATTCTTTCTCATTCTCCTTTTTAAAGCTGCGGACAACGTCGGTCTCGCCGGGTTTCGAATACCGGAACTCCTTGTCGGTCTCATAATCCACCACATCGTCGCAGAGTTCTCCGCCGAGCGTCAGCCCGGTATCAACGCTTACCCTGCCATTCGCACGGTTGATCGTGTAAAGCGCCTGCTCTCCGCACCGGTAACCGAGCCGCAAATAGATCGTAAAGTTCTCCTCGCCGAGCAGATGATCCGAAAACTCCGCAGGAGTTCCTGCCCGGAACCGCTCGTCTCTTGTCCGGTCCGTACCGAACGCATAGCCGACCACATAGCCGTCCGCCGTATGGATCCAGGCTTTTCCGTCATCGGTCACACCGAGATAGACGTCTTCCTCCTGAATCTGCCAGGATTCCTCCGTATGTTCAAACGGGTTCTCCCGGACAATCTTCGTCTCGAAAATCGCAAACAGATACCCGTCCGGTCCGAGTTCGTAGCGGGGACCCTCGGGATCGGTGGCACCGTACACCCTGTGTTCCGGCGCGCGGAGGTGAAATACGCAGTATTCTCCGGTCTCACCGTTTCCGAAACCGGAACCATCGGAGGACATATAAACCAGAAGGACATATTCGTCCCGGTAATCACTGTACCGCAGGGCATACTCCGGCCCGAGCGCAGCCTGCCGGATCCGGTACAGGTTTTCTTTATATTCTTCGGGATAGATGTCCGCAACGTCACGGAAAAGCAGCGGGTCCGGCGTAGGCTCGGGGGTCGGCGACGGAGTAGGCGTTGACGTGGGAATATCCGTAGGGGTCGGAGACGGGGTCTCCACCGGCTCCGCAGTCGGCACAACCTGAGGCGTCGGGGTCGGCGTCACAGCCGCTATCCCGGCGAACTCTCTCCTTCCGGCCGGCCTGATCTCCTTCGCCCCGCAAGCCGTAAGAAACACGGTCGTGATCAGCGCTGCCAATAGAATTCTTGCCTTTTTCTTCATACTGAATCCTTCTATAATCAAAAAGCCGCGCCGGAGGGCGCGGCAGATAATAACCATGACAAGCATTACAGATCGCACACGATCTGCGCCACATGGGTTCCTTTGATTCCTTTTCCAATCGCATCCAATACCAGCGAATAGGTATCTTCAACCAGTTCGCATTCCGACGGCTTTATATCATTGGCCGCAGCAATCTCAAGAATCCTGGCGGTCTTCTCCCCGTCGGTGCGCACCGTCAGGACTTCCCTAAACAGTCCCGGGCAGCACCGCTTAATAAAACGGTGTTTGGAAATATCCTCCGCCTCGGACTGGGATGTCGAAATGACATACAACTCCGTTCCCTGCTCCGAAAGGCTCTGCGCATAACGGATTACCGGCAGCACCGGTTTGCAGAACCGGTAAGCATCCTCCCGGTAGTTTTGACAAAAATCCAGCCACTGCTCGTCTGTCATACCCGCCTGTAATACCCCGTTCACCGGATAGTACGGCGCGCTCAGTGTTCCGTCGATATCGAAAAATGCGATTCTGATACTCATAAATCGGTCCTCTCACGAATAATATAGGAGAATATATCGATTTTGTCAAATCTCGCGATCTCCTGCAGACGTTCCGCGCTTCTTCGGCAATCCTCGGGCGTATTGTATCCGGGGATCAGCGGAACACGCACCTTTACCTTTTCCGTAAGACCGCATTCCGCCAGCAGCCGCAGATTCCGGTATGCCTGTTCCCCTTCCACGCCGGTATATGCGCGGTATATTTCGGGATCGGTCTCCTTGATGTCGACAATATAGTAATCCGCAAACGGCATGATGAGACGCAGGTTGTCCTCCGGGACATTCAGGGAGGTCTCGACGGTCAGCTTCCATTCTTTCGGCATGATCTTCGCGAAATCGCGGATAAATGCCGCGTGAAGAAGCGACTCTCCGCCGCCGAATACGATCCCGCCGCCGGTTGCCTGAAAATACAAATCGTCAATCCGTACCATTCCGAGCAGTTCTTCCGGCGAAACCATCCGGACATTGTCCTTCCGCTCCAGAATCGGGCGGTTGATGCAGTATTTGCAGGACAGCGGGCACCCCGCCGAGGCAACGAGCGTGGTTACACCGTCACCATCCGTTTCCATACGCAGCCGCGCTATATTGATCAGGGGCAGTTTATTCTCCATCTGCGTTCGCTTCCGCTTCGTCCTTTACTTCATCCTCTTCACCGGACGCATCCGGCTCCTCTTCCGTCTCATAGCTGTAATCGGGATCATACGATACGTCTCCGGTGAGCTCCGGATATACCGGCAGGGCTTCTCCTTCGAGCGGCAATACGCCGTCTAACGGTCTGTTATGACTGATCGGATTCATCAGCGCATCTACGGCATCAATGATATCCGCAGGCGTACAGGCTGTCGTCGCTGCCATCATACCGGTTGCAAGACCGACAACGGCAACCCCTTTTCCGATTCTTCTTCGAAGCGACAGCTCCTCTTCCAGTTTTCTGAGCTCTGCTTCGCATTTCGGACAGGTTCCGAGACATTCGCCCTTATGCGGACATTCCTCCACAACATACGGGATATCATTTGCATCCGCAATCTGTTTACGGATCTGCTTCAGCATCCGGCATTTGTCTTTCCCTTTCATAAAAAGCCTCCTTATCCACACTTTGATAACTCTTAAATGCCTTTGCGTGCGGATTGGTCACAAAAAATGCCGGGGCATGGTCCCCGGCATTTCGATATCCTGGATGTTTATTTCACCTTACGGGTTGCCGCGCGGAACACGAGCCAGTCACGCAGCGAGAACTGCTCCACCTTATAGATGCAGGGCGGCTCACGGTACTCGCCGAGATGCCTTCCGCGTTCCAGCTCCTTCTCCGTAATGAAACCGTTCTTTTTCACTTTATCGATTAACCGGCGGAGTTCTCCGATCCTGGCATGAAGATCGCCGATACAGTCGAAATAATACTCTCTCTCGCCCTTGTAGCTGCGGATATAATTCTGCTCCACCAGAACGTCGTGCGGGCTCGTGCGTTCCTTGATCAGAAACGCCGTCAAGCCGTTTGCAGTACGAAGACCGAAATACACGGCGCCGATCAAAAAGATAACGCAGCAGAAGAAGAAACTGATCACGCCTCCGATTCCCATCTTCAGGGCGAGGAAGGCAAATACGATCGACAACGCGCCGCAGATCACAAATGCCGCAATGTTTCCGATCACCCCCAAAAGATCGCGGTTCCTTCTTTCATCGATTGCCACAATGTCCTTTTCAAAGGCTTCCGCAAATGTGGACAGCCTTGTCACTCCCTGCTCCAGAGCTTCCATCTGAAAGCCGTAACGGGCAGTCTCGAAACCGCCGTCCCTCTCGGCCGGTTTCAGTTTAGCTTCGGTTTTCTCACGGTTGTATTCCGCAAGTTCACGGTCCAGTTCGTCAAGATATGCCGAGTTATCCATACCCCAATCCCTTTCCGAATCGTAATGGTAAGTCTGCTTCCCCGCTTATTTCTTAAAAATATAATCCATCCATTCCCCAAGGCTGAATTTCGAATTCACATAAATGGAAGGATGCTCATTAATATGGATAAGGTTCGCGACGGTCTCCAGCTCCTCGTCCGTCAGTTTGCCTTTCTTACGGAGCTGCTTCTCCCAACGGTCCAGCTCCTCCGTACGGCCTTTGATCTCATTGATCTTGGCGTACGCATACTGCTGCTGCTTGTAATACGTATTCGCCTTCGTTCTTTCCACAAACGACGATACCGGATCCTTACAGCACATAATATTATGATTGGCCGTTCTGCGGAGCATCGCGAGAATCTGCTTAACGGAAAATCCGATCGCAAGCAGTAATAAACCGAACCACGGGACAATGATCTGCGGTGCCTTCGTCAATCCGAGGATTACAAAGATCAAACAGAGAAGTCCGAGGGTTGTGGCCCATTCGGACAGGATCGTCTTGCCTTCGCGTTCCCGCACCTTGTCAACCGCCTCATAGTCTTTCCGTGCCGAATCCGCCTTTCGGTTGAGCGAATCACGGACTGCCTCGAGCTTGGTCATCTGAACCTGAAAATCCGGATCGTCATCGATACTCTTGTCCTCTTCCTTCTTCTCTTCAAACGGATTCCAGACTCTGACGCCTCTGCCCGATCCCACCTGCTCCGCGATGTCCTCTTCCTGCTCGAGCTCGCCGTCTTCCATTCGGAATTGCTCAAGCTGACGGTCCAGTTCATCCATATTTAAGTCTTTTGTAATCATCTTTCTCCGGCTGCTGCCGTCTCCCCCTTCGCTTTACTGGATCGAACATGAAACTTTATTATATTTATTTTACAGGACTCGCCCATACTTTACAAGAACAAATTCCCCTTTTCTGTTCTATTTTCCTTGACTTTTCCCAAGAAAAACAGTAGGATTCTCCTTATGAAGGAATCCGCGTAAATAAGCGGCTTCCGATAACCGACCGACAATGCAGGAGGCAGGAAAATGACAGAGAATTTTGTTGAGTCCATTACCAATATGGAAGACGATTTCGCGCAATGGTATACCGATATCGTCAAGAAAGCGGAATTGGTAGATTATACCGGAATTAAAGGATGTATGGTAATCCGTCCGGCAGGCTATGCGATCTGGGAGAATATCCAGCGGGAGCTCGACCGCCGTTTCAAGGAAACCGGCGTAGAGAACTGCTATCTTCCGATGTTCATTCCCGAAAGCCTTCTGAAGAAAGAGAAAGATCACGTGGAAGGATTTGCCCCCGAAGTTGCATGGGTAACCGAAGGCGGCGGCGAGAAGCTGCAGGAGCGGATGTGCGTACGTCCTACCTCCGAAACGCTCTTCTGCGATTTCTATTCGCACATCGTTCACTCCTACCGCGACCTTCCGAAAGTATATAACCAGTGGTGCTCCGTAGTGCGCTGGGAGAAGACGACCAGACCGTTCCTTCGTTCCATGGAATTCCTGTGGCAGGAAGGACATACGATTCATGCTACCGCTGAAGAGGCTCAGGCAAGAACCGAGCAGATGCTCAACGTATATGCGGATTTCTGTGAAGATTTCCTTGCCATCCCGATGGTAAGAGGCCGAAAGACCGAGAAGGAGAAATTCGCCGGTGCTGAGGCGACCTACACGATCGAAGCTCTGATGCACGACGGTAAGGCTCTCCAGTCCGGAACGAGCCATAACTTCGGCGACGGCTTCGCAAGAGCATTCGGCATCCAGTATACCGACAAGGAGAACAAGCTTGTATATCCTCATCAGACCAGCTGGGGTATGACAACCCGTCTGATCGGTGCCATTATCATGGTTCACGGCGATAACTCCGGTCTCGTACTTCCGCCCCGCGTGGCTCCCGTACAGGCCGTTATCATTCCGATCCAGCAGAAGAAGGAGGGCGTTCTCGACGCAGCATATGCGCTTCGCGACCGTCTGAAGGCTTCGTCCCGCATCAAAGTGGACGATTCCGAAAAGTCTCCCGGATTCAAGTTCGCCGAGCAGGAGATGCGCGGTATCCCGGTACGTATCGAAATCGGCCCGAAGGATCTTGCCGCAGGCCAGGCCGTTCTTGTACGCCGCGACACCAGAGAGAAGCTTGTTGTTTCCCTCGATGAGATTGAAACGAAACTTACCGAACTGCTTGATACCATCCAGACCGACATGCTGGAGCGTGCACGCGCGCACCGCGACGCACATACCTATGAAGCACGCACGATGGAGGAGATGAAGGACATCGCCGATAACAAGCCCGGCTTTATCAAAGCCATGTGGTGCGGCGACCGTGCCTGCGAAGATTCCATCAAGGAGCAGGCCGGCGTTACTTCCCGTTGCATGCCTTTCAAGCAGGAAACGCTGTCCGACACCTGCGTATGCTGCGGTAAGAAAGCAAAGGCGCTCGTTTACTGGGGCAAGGCTTACTAATCCCGGAGACGGCCGTTATTTCGGCGCGGTTTTCATAATAACGGAAACTCCGAAGAGTGTTTCGGAATTCCATCCAAACAACAAATACCGGAGACGGGTTCGGAAATCTTTCCGTACTGTCTCCGGTTTCTTATGTCTTAACTTACCTTCTTTCTCAGGAATCTGAAGCTTCTTCCGAGAGAACGTCCCGCCGCATGGGAATCTGCGGCTTCCCTTCTTTCGGAACACGCTCCGTCCTTTTAGAATCCGAGGTTTTCGTTTACCAGAATTACATGAACGCGGTCCTTATGCCGCTCAAAACGGGTGATCAGAAACTGACAGCAGATCGTATCGATGGACTTGCAGTCCATGCAGCGCCCGACCTTGTTACACGGCGTGTCCAGTCCGAACCTCTGCGCATTGATTGTTGCAGCTTCGTTGCGGGCACGCTTGATCGCGGCATCCACATCCTTTGCAACCTTATTCATGCCGACTACGAGGATCAGCTTCTTCGGACCGTATGCGTACGCGGATACACGGTTGGAGTTGCCGTCGATGTTTACGAGGATACCGTCCTCCGTAATGGCATTCGTGCTTCCGAGAAATACATCCGCGTCATAAGCGAACATCTCTGCGGCTCGTTTGTCAGATGCCTTCTCGCGGTTACAGTATTCATACTCCGGCCCGCTTACGGCCTTGATGAGGCCGATCTCCGCGATGGACATGGATCCGCCGTTCGTAATCTTGCTTCCCTTCGGGATCAGCGAAAGCGCCTTCTCTAATGCCTCTTCCTTCGTCTGAACATAGTATCCGGTCATGTTTCTACCGGCAAGTCCTTTGATGATCTGTTCGGCGAGCAGGTCGTTTCTGCGGTTTCGATTCGGTTCGTTCATCCTTTCACCCCTCTTATGCCAAAACCGCGGAAAGATACGCGTATCCTTCCTCTGCGGCCTTCTCCACATACTGTGCGCCCTCCGTTACCGTAAAACGGTCCCCGTCAACGGAAACCTTAATGGAAACCGGGTATACGTAGCCATGCTCATAGGTAACCTCTGCGGCATTCTTCGCGCCGAGTCTCTTCGGCGAAACAAGAATGCGTCCGGTCTTATCATAACCGTCCCACACGTCACAGGCACGGGCTTCTCCGATCAATGCATCCGCAATCCGGTCCGGCGGAAGGAAACTCGAATCCAGGATCAGATTATAGTTATTGAAATCAAAATAATGGATTCCGTACAGTTCCTCGTAACGCTTGTCCTCGTTCGTGGCACGCGCAGAGAGCTGTGCCCTTGCGTCAGCCTCATCCTTATAGGTCTCAACCTCTCCGCGGCTTGCGTCCGCGTATACGCGTCTCGCTGCCTCGCCGAGGTCAACCGAAAGGAATACTTTGAACGACTTTGCCACAAAATGCCATGCCAGGCGGGAGTCGAAAAGAATGGCCTTATCTGGATTCTCACGGCTGATTGCGGCAGTCTTATCATCGATCATATGGTCATACTGCGGATCCTTTGTCATCAGTTCGTTCATCTCCAGAACCGAGATTCCGAGATCATCGGCAATGGAACGGATCACCTTGCCGGTCGAGAAGATCTCCAGTCCGTATTTGGCTTCCAGGATTTTGCTGACGGTTGATTTTCCGCTTCCGAGATTTCCGGTCAGTGTAATATGCATATTGCCCCTCCGAAAGACACGCGCCGGGAAGACTTCCCGGCGGGGTCGTATTTGTCTAGATTATAACAACGAAGAAGCTCTCTTGCAAGATGGCGCGGGGTTATTTTCTGTTCTCGTAATCCTCGTTCACGGCAGCTGCCCAGTCCTCGCAAACCTTACCCTTGCTGCGCATGGACTGTACGGCTCCTGCCACGCTTTCAAAGAGCGTATGCGTTCCGATACTGTCCGCACAGTAGTTTACGGAGTTCTGTCTGGCAAATCCGAAGCTTTCTCCGGTCTTCACCGCGTCGATGTTCGCGCCGAGGAACAGAAACTCCCAGCCGTTCTTCTGTTGTTCCTTAACCATCTTCTTAACGGCATCGGCCTTGAACTGCGTGCTGGCGTTCTCCAGACCGTCGGTCGTTACCACGAAGATTACATGCTCCGGCACATCCTCCGGGCGGATGTAGCGGTGAATGTCACGGATATGGTTGATCGTTCCGCCGAGCGCGTCAAGAAGCGCCGTGCAGCCTCCGACCGCATATTCGCGTTCCGTCATGACCGGAACTTCATTCAGGTCAATGCGGTCATGCAATGTAGTTGCATGCGAGTCGAACAGAACCGTAGTCACGAAAGCCTTGCCTTCCTCCTGCTTCTGCTTTTCGATCATTCCGTTGAAGCCTCCGATCGTGTCGCTTACAAGACCTGCCATGGAGCCGCTGCGGTCCAGGATAAATACCATCTCGGTGATTCCGTTGTTCGTTCTTTCGTTCTTCTTATTGTTCTTCATATTCGTTTCCTCCTGATTTCTCCCGCCCGGTGTTGCACCGGACTTTTTCTTTACACCTGCATCATAATAGAAAAATGCCGCCATATGGTCGCTTGGCAAGCGACATTTGACGGCATTTCGGATGAATCATTCGGATATACGGTTTTATGCGCCGAGGAGCGGCTGGTCGTAACGGAACAGTTCCTCGTTGATCTTCAGGATGTCGTATTCCTGCCGTTCGATAAAGAAACGGATGATCACGTCGAAAAGCGAACTCTGCGAAAATGCGTACCCCGCCTTCTTAAGCATCTCCTCCGCTTCGGCAGGCGGGAGCTGCAATGCTACGGCAAATGCAATCGCCGTCGGCTTGCTCGGGCGGTACAGCGCGTCACTCCGGATCTTCGAGAACAGCTTCCGGTCAATGTTGGCCCGGTGATAACATTCCGAATCGGTCATACCGCTCTCGTCGATCTTTCGAAGAAGCATCTGGGAAAAGCTTTCATCAAGCATTCCTCGGAAATCCGGGTGTGCTCCCATCGGCTTTGACGCTGCGGCCTGCATCGCCTGACAGGATGCGGCTGCCCCGGCATACGCGTCGCGGCGTTCCGAAACCCGGTTGCATACCGCGGCGTCACTGCCGGCCGCTTCCGACTCGAATGTCAGCTTCCGCTTTTTGAAAAGCCCCGTAACGCCCTTCCGGGCTTCCTTCTCCCTGCGCTTTTCCGCGGACAGGGAATCCTGCACCGGCGGTTTTGCGTCCTCCGCCTCTTCCGCAACGGCTTCCGGTTCCGCCGTTTCTTCCCTTACGGTGTACATATTGTACTTCGAGGGCTCATACCAATGCTTGCGGATATACTCGGACAGTTCCCTGCGGCCGCTTGTTTCCGCGCCGTTATAATAGACGAACAGAACTGTCATTTCATGCGTTTCCAGGAACTCCCGGGCTGCGGAAGCCGCAATCTCCGCCGCTTCCTCCTTCGGATATCCGTAAACGCCGGTCGAGATCGCGGGAAATGCGACGCTCTCGCATTGATTCTCTGCGGCAAGTTCCAAACTCTTTACATAGCAGCTTCGAAGGAGCTCCGGCTCCCCGTGGTTTCCGCCCCGATAGACCGGACCTACCGTATGGATCACGTATTTACAAGGCAGACGGTATCCGCCGGTGATCTTCGCCTCGCCGGTTTCACATCCGTGAAGCGTCCGGCACTCGGCAAGGAGTTCCGGCCCGGCAGCCCTGTGGATCGCGCCGTCCACTCCGCCGCCCCCGAGAAGGCTGTTGTTCGCGGCGTTGACGATCGCATCCGCCTTTATTTTCGTAATATCTCCCTTAACAAACAGTAACGGCATATTCTTCCTCCCATGTGCGCCCTTTCAGGGTCCGGTCCCATCATATCACATTTTCCGCGAAAGGGAAATGCCCCGGAACATAAACAGAGCTGCGGCATTTCTTATGCAGCAGCTCTTAATCATTTATAGAATTTTTTATATGTAGTTCACTCAACTTAGTACATTGGTCTGTACCATCCATTTCTTAACATTATGATTATGGGTAGATCAACTTATGTTTTTGTTGGAGTGTACCTGCCTTTCATAATATCGTTTTAAGGTGGATCAATTTAGGTATCCTTTGGAGTATACCTGCCTTTCATAATATCGTTTTAGGTGGGTCAATTAACTATTCCTTTGGAGTATACCTACCTTTCATAATATCGTTTTGCGGTAGTTCAACTTAATTGTCCTTTGGACTGTACCTGCCTTTCATGATATCGTGTGTTATATAGACCAATTTACGTTCCCATTGGAGTGTACCTTCCTGTTTTATTTCCAATCTATATGAATGACTGAATTAACTTTGCTTTCATTTTACACTTCGTTTTCTTCAGATTATGTCCGGTGTCCCATTGGAGTTTACCATCCTTTATCGGTGTTTTCAGTTTTGTTAACCAGTCGCTGTCCGTCATTATGATCGGTCACTGCTTAGTACATCGGTCTCACCCTTTCTTTTTTTATTGGCCTTCTCTCGGCCGATCCGTTAGTTCTTTCGGATTGTGTTCTCTTCTTTTGTTGTCTATACTTTACCACCGGGCATTCTATTTGTCAATACAATTTTGCCATTTCTTATCAAATTATTTCTAATTTTATCGATTTTGCCAAAATATTCTGACAATTTGCGTATTTTCTTTCTGTTTTGGCACATTTTCGGCGGAATTGTCAGAATTGCGCTCCTTTTCCGGGTGATTTATCCCAGCCGGACAATCTCGACGCTCGCAAAACGCTTCGAAATTTCCTCTATTTCTGACGGATTATGCGTCACAATTACAATTGCGTTATCACTCTTCCGTTCCTTCAGAAGACGGATCATCGCGTCTTTCTTGGCTTCATCCAGCCCCGTAAACGGTTCATCTAAAAGGAGCATGCGCGACGGAACCGCCAGCGCGCGGCACCACGCAACCCTTCTCTTCATTCCGCCGGAAAATGCGGACACCGGCTTTCCTTCGGCTTCCGTGATCCCTGCGCGGCGAAGAAGCTCCTCTGCATCCGCGCGGTCCGGAGCATTCGGCACGATCCGGACATTCTTCGAAGCGGACAGCTGCTCAAACAGCCGGTTCTCCTGAAATACTGCCGCAATAACCGTACCGTCTGCCTTCGTAACGGAGCCCTGATCCGGTTCCGTCAGGCCCAGAAGGATCCGTAACAGCGTCGTCTTTCCGATTCCGGAAGGCCCCAAAAGGATAGTCACGGTTCCCGGCATCAGTTTCATGCTGATATCCGAAAGAACGGTGCGGCCGTCATAGTATTTGTCCACATGGCTGAGCTCGCAGACCGGTTCGCCTGCCACCCGGACAGTTTTAGGAAGGTCTTCCGCTTGCGCCGAAAGTACGCCAGTCCCCGCCTCCGCAGCTTCGGCGGCAGGCTTCGCGGTCTCATCTTCGGTTGCATTCTTTCCGTCCGAGGCTTTCTCGGCTTCCGCTTTCTTTTCGGCCGTGCTGCCCCAGAGAACGAACCGTAGCAGCCGTCCGTGGTGTTTCCAAAGCGTCGGATTACTGAAAGAAACCGTCAGCAGACGGAAAAGGACAAGGAATACCTTCTCGAACAGAACGCTGACCGCGATAATGATGATCGTCCAGGCGAAGACACCTTCCGCATCAACATACAGCTTCGAATAATATAACTCGTGCCCGATGGATTTCGGGGACTGCGCGATCAATTCCGCGGCGATTCCCGCTTTCCAGCAAAGGCTGAGACCTGCCGAACAGGCCGCCGTCGTGTACGGGATCATTGCCGGAATGATCATGTGGCAAAGACGCTTGAAAAACGGAATACGGAACACCTGCGCGGCTTCTTTCAGCCGGATGTCCGTCCCGCCGATTCCTTTGCGGACGTTTTCGTATACAACCGGGAATACCATCAGAAGCGAGATGACCAGGCCGATCTTCTCGGGCTTCACAAAAAAGAGCAGCAGAATAATGAACGACACGACCGGAACCGTCTTGACCAGTTTGACGCCGGGCATCAGAAGGATTTCGATCACTTCGCTCATACTGCTGATGACCGCGAGCACCAGCCCTGCTGCCAGCGCGATCAGAAATCCGGCCGTCACATGCCGGAAGCTTCCCCAGATCACCTCGAGGAATGCTTTGTCGCGTAACATTTTCAGCAGCGTGCGGAACACCGCCGCGGGATAAGGCAGCAATACCGGCTTATTCAGCCGGTACGCAGCAAGTTCCCACAGCCCGATCCATAACAGGACGGCGACCGCGGCTAATATGGTTTTCTTCCACTTATTCAAAAGGGTTACTCCTTATTCGGACATACTGAAACGGACAATCTTCCAAATGATTCCGATGACGATTGTGCCGATGCCTGCACAGAGAACGACAAGACCGCCCTTCTCAAAATGCGTGAACAAAGCTTTTCTCAGCATATCGATGTACTGTTCGCCGATCTGGTTCTCGGCAAATTTTTCGATTGCCACACGACCGATCGTGATGCCGCCGAACACAAGACCGCCAACAAGACTCCCGGTCACACCAACATGGATCAGGCTGCTGTCAACGAACCGCCCGCATGCCAGGAATACAAGCAATACGAAGAATCCGGTTATTCCATAGAGAATATAAAGAAGCGTGTCAGAGAAGAAGAACCGGATGAATTTCATACCCTTGGAGAAGGATTCTCCCGCACGGTCCGGAAGGTTCGATATTTCTTCTTCATTGAAGGTATCGATTTCTTTACGAATCGAGTCGTAATCTTCCTCTAAAAGCTGTTTACCGGTATACTGTTCGATTACATCCGCGTTATTCTTAAGAATCTTTACGATTTTATCGGCATCAATCTGGAACTCGTCCTCTTCGCCGGTCAGGTAATCAACGAATCCGTCAAGTGTTCCGGAGATCATCTTCTGTACGCTCTTATCGTTCAGAAGTTCATTAATGTTGTCCTCCGTCAGTTCGGGATAGAGTGCCCGCTGCTCTTCGGGAATCTGCTCGAGAATGTATCCGGCAACGGTCTTTCCTTTATCCGACTTATTGCCGGTCAGATCGCTGACGTCAATCTTGGAGATGGCAGACGCGTCCATAACCGCTTCGGTCAGATTCTCCGCGGAAAGAGCCTTGCGGATTCCGAATACAAGAAGGGATACCAGTCCGCATAAGAACAGGACAAAGCAAAGGAAGAACGCAAGCACTCTGCGGCCGAAACCGAGTTTCTTCTTCTCCTTTGCCGGAGCCGCCTGCTGCATGAGCGGTGCCCCGTACGGCGTCGTATACGGCGGCACATAACCCTGCTGGTACTGTCCGTCATACGTCGGCTGCTGATACTGCTGGCTGTACGGCTGCTGGTACTGCTGGCTGTACGGCTGCTGATAATTGGTCGTATAATTCTGCTGCGGCTGTGCTGCAGGCTGAACCGTCTTCTGCTCCTCCGTTCCGGACGGCGGGAATACGGCAACCGTGGCGCTTCCGTAAACACCTGCATCATATCCGTAAACCGGAGATACCGGGGTAGCCGGCTCTGCAGGCTTCTGAACGGCAGCAGCCTCCGCCGTTTCTTCTATCGCATTTTCAACGATTTCCGCGGTTTCACTTACTGCAGCCTCCGTGGTCTCGGCGGCTTCACTTACTGCTGCCTCCGTGGTCTCGGCGGTTTCCGTGACAATCTCCGCGGCTGTTTCGTTAACATCCGCAATAACCTCCTCCGCAGCTGCCGGTACTTCCGTCGCTGCTTCGGTAATCTCTTCCTTCATCTCCTCTGCCGCAGGCGCTGCGTCGATCTCGCCGATCTTAGCGCCGCACATCATGCAGAACATAAAACCGCTTTCGGTTTCCTTTCCGCATGCAGGACATACAATCTTCATGTCAGCCTCCCAATCTTTTGTGAACCAATCATTGGTACTTTCACTTCCGGCGGTTGTCCGCTATTTGAAATGTAACACAAATTTACCCCTTGCGCAACACATTTTCAGATAAAAACGGCTCCGCTCAAAGGAAAAAGGAACCGCCCTCTATGCGGTCCCTTTTCTGATTCTTTTATGCATTGTACCGTCCGGCCTGTACGCACCACATTGCCGCGTACTTTCCGTTCCGTTTCAGAAGACTTTCGTGCGTTCCTTCCTCGACGATGCGGCCTTTCTCAAGCATCAGGATACGGTCGGCATCCCTCGTTGTCGAAAGACGATGGGAAATGTAAAACACGGTCTTTCCCTTTGCCGCAGAATGCATCGCCTTGTTGAGCTCGTATTCCGCGATCGGATCGAGAGCACTCGAAGGCTCATCCATGACAAGGATGTCTGCATTCTTATAAAAAGCACGGGAAATGGCGATTTTCTGGCTCTCGCCTCCCGAGAGGTTGATTCCTTCCTGATCGAACTCACGCGTAACCTGGGTTTCGATGCCGTGCGGGAGCGACTCCAGACGCTCGCCGAATCCGGCTCGCTTTAACGATGAACGGACACGTTCTCCCTTGCGGACCAGGTCCTCTGCGGAAACACTCTCCATCACCACATTTTCCGCTAAGGAAGCTGCATACATCTGGTAATCCTGGAAGACAACGCCGATGCGGCGCCGGTAGTCCTCCGTGCGGTACTCCCGGATATCGCGGTCATGGTAGGAAATCGTTCCTTCACTCGGGTCGTAAAGACGCATCAGCAGTTTGATGAGCGTCGTCTTGCCGGCACCGTTATAACCGACGATGGCAATCTTCTCGCCCGGTTTTACCGTAAGGGAGATGTCCTTAAGGATGTCCTCCGCATCTTCACGGTAACGGAAGCTCACGTGATCAAGACGGATTCCGGAGCCTTCCTCGGGAACCTTTTCCCCGGTTTCGTTAACGGTTTTCGGCGTATAAGCAAGGAATGCGCGAATCTTATCAACGTAAAGACTGTTCTCCTGCGCCATCGGGAAGATGTCCGCAAGGTCCGCCATACCTCTTCTTAAGCTGCCGGTACGGTTAAACAGTACAACCGCGTTGCTGTAGTCGATCACATGCAGAACCGCTGCCCGGAACACCAGGTAGGAAATGTAAATGCCGTCCATAATGAAATCCGCGGCAAGATATCCGTTCGAGAACAGCAGTGCCGAGCGCTTTCCGCCGACCTTCTTCTGTTCCGTAATGATCTCTTCGTTGGCTTCCGCGAACTCTTCCTCCAGACGGTCGCCGACCGCGGGATGCAGGCGGAGTTCCTTCGCGAAATCATTCAGATAAAATACACGGCTCACGTAATTCCGCTTGCGGATCAGCGGATTCGTGCGGATGCGAACCTTGTAATTCAGCTTGTTCAGCACTTTCGAGATAAAGAACCGAAGGACGAATGAGGCGAGCACGAACAGAATGCCGACAGCATCGGTCATCAGGTAAAACACGCCGGTCGTGAACAGGATCGTAAGTGCCTGCACGATCCGGTTGCACATCGTTAAGAACCGGTCGATCGAGCTTTCCGATTCGGCAACGGCCAGAACGAAATCGTTGTAGTAATCGGGATCGTCATAGCAGTTCAGATCCAGCTCCGCGGCCTTTTGAAACATCTGTTCCTTTAAGGCTTTATAGAGTTTCGGCTTCGAACGGTAAGTCCATCCGTGGATGAAGAAGCCGTCCGGAATGATCTGCAACAGGTTCAAAAGGAAGATCAGCCCGATATAGAAGAATGCCTTGCTGAACGGCTCGCCGTACTCCGCGCAGTGCAGCACGTAGCGGATGCCGAGCACGTGCTCCAAAAAGATCACGCCCTGATAACGGAAACCGTCATACAGGAAGTAGATCATATAGGCGGGGCAGGTGCGGAAACAGAGTTTCCATAAAAACAGCTGGTTGCTTAATACCTTCTTCATGCCATCGCACCCCCTTTCGACACATCCGTGTCCGTGAGGGCAAGATAATTCTTGGCCTGCTTCCGATACATATCCGCATAGATTCCGTTCTGCTCCATCAATTCCCTGTGGTTGCCGGCTTCCTTCACGGTGCCGTCGGAGAGCAGATATACGCAGTCCGCATTCTGCACCGAGGAAAGCCTGTGGGAGATAAATACGAGCAGGTTGTTCCGGCAGGTTTCATAAATGTTATCGAACAGATCCGCCTCGGCGATCGGGTCCAGAGCACTGCTCGGCTCATCAAATACCTTGATGGGGCAGTTCTTCACGAACGCCCGTGCCACAACAATCTTCTGGAATTCTCCGCCCGAAAGCACTGCGCCCTGGTCGTCAAACTCGTGCGTGAGGATCGTATCAATCCCTTTCGGAAGCGACATTACCTTATCATAAGCGCCCGAAAGCTTCAGTGCCTCCGTCACACGCTCTTCCTGCAGCTCTTTCGGAATGTCCTCGCCCATTACGACGTTGTCCTTTACGGACATCGAGAACATCCGGTGGTCCTGAAACGCCGTCGCGAAAAGGTTCCGGTACTTGCGAAGGTCATATTCGCGGATATCCCTTCCGTTCAGAAGAATCCGCCCCTCCGTCGGGTCATAAAACCGGAGCAGCAGCTTTATAAGCGTCGTCTTGCCGGCGCCGTTATGCCCGACAAGTGCGTAGGTCCTTCCTTCAGCAAATTCCATGCTGAGGTTTTTGATAACCTCATCCTCCCCGTAAGAGAAGGATACGTTTTCGAACACCAGCGACTTGATCTCCGTACCCGGATCGATACCGGTCTGGTCTTCGGGAATCTGCTCCTTATAGTCAAGGAACGTTCTCAGATATTCAATGAACAATCCATTTTTAAAAAGCTCGGTAAGAGCCTCCGTGAAACCGATCAGGATCCAGGTTGTCGAAACCATCATCGACGTGATGACCGACAGCTCCGCAAGCGTCATCGTGTGGCTTACGAGGGTACGGTAGGAACCGTAGATCAGCAGTCCTTCAAAGATGAAGGTAAAGGTGAACATAACGTACAGCCAGTGAAGAACCGCCGCACGCTTCGTGTACTTTTCCGTGACCTTGGAAACACCCTCGATCGCGTCACGGTACTGCTTGCGCATTAAGGAAAATACGCCCGAAAGCCGCATCTCCTTCGCATAATCCGGCATATACATCACGCGATTGATATACGCGATCCGCCGGTTGTGCGGCGCCATGTCCTTGTTTCTCTTATAGTCGATCCGGCTGATCATCCGGTTAAAGACGAAGTTTCCGATGATCGGGAAAAGGATGAACAAAACCGAGATCGGATCGATCTGATACATGAAGACAAATGCGCAGACGCTCGCGATTGCTCCGAAGAACGTCTTAAAAAGCGCCTGGGAAGTGCTGATGAGGCGGGTATCCGCATTTTCCATCGCCAAAGTATAGCGGTCATAGAATTTGCTGTTCTCAAAACACCCGAGTTCCACGTTCCTCGCCTTGCGGAACAGGATGCGGTACAGCCCGCGGTTCACGACCGCGTACGAAACCGGATATATCCGGCCGTTTAAGATGCTCTCGTAAAGCGACATCGCGCCGTAGACGACAACTACGACAATAATGTAGATCAGAATTTTACTAAAAGGCTGCTCTTCCTGCATAGCGTTGATCACGTGACGCATGAAAAATGCGCTGTAAAAAAGCCATTCAAAGTAGCCTAAAAACCTGGCTATGCCCTCATGCACGGTCAGGGACGGACAGATCCTGTAGAGAAGCTTCAGTGCGAACAGGTTATTCCTGATCGCCCTTCCCCGCGGGATTGAGTCGTCTTTCTTTTGTTCCATCACTTTCACCACCCCTCCTGACTTCCCGGAGGTTTCCGAATGCGCCGGCTGCTTTCGGACCTTTCCGAAAAGTGAAATAATAAGCGCCATTGTACTCCCGTTCCCGCATAATGTCAAGAACGAATTCGGGGACTTGAAAAAAGATTACATATGCCATTTTCCGAAGCGGTTCCGGCGGGTTTCGGAAATTGACACGCTACGCGCGAATGCATATAATGGCTACAGAAATAAAGCGAGGTATTATCATGAGAATTATACTGATTCGTCACGGCGATCCCGATTACGTAAAGGACTTTCTGACGGAAAAGGGCGAGCGTGAAGCCGCATGTCTTGCGGAATGGGTCCGTAAGGAGGATCCGCACATCGACGCATACTACGTTTCGCCGCTCGGACGGGCAAGGGAAACATGCCGCGTATGCTTAGAGCCGCTCGGAAAGACCGCGGAGGTTCTGCCGTGGATCGAAGAATATACCGGCCGGACCCTCGACGCGCGCAGAGGAGTCGTGCGGCACGCATGGGACTTCTATCCCGCAGACTGGACAAGGGATGAAACGCTCTATCACAAAGACACGTGGCTCAATTCTCCTCTTTATGATAACGACTCGTGTCGGAACGGCTACCTGAAGATCACCGAAGGATTTGATTCCTTTCTTGCTTCCTATGGGTACAGGCGCGACGGCCGGATCTATCACACCGACTGGAAGGACGGAAAGCCTTACGGCGGAACAATCGTCATCTTCTGCCATATGATCGCGACATTGACCGTCATCGCGCACCTGACCGGCATTGCCGCTCCTCTTCTGTGGCACGGTTTCTTCAGCACGCCGACCGGCGTGACCGTGATTCAGTCCGAAGAGCGTGACCCCGGAACGGCCTGGTTCCGCGTACGGGCACTCGGCGAAGCGGCGCATCTACTGTGTTCGGGTGAGCCGATCTCGGATTCCGGCTTCTTCCCGGATTAGATACGAAAAGCGGCACATCGTTTTCGCGATGTACCGCTTATTTTATTGCTTCTGCCTGATACTGACCTCACCGGTCGAAAGAACCTCTTCCGTCCCGTCGGTAAAACGCACGCGGAGACCGAAATCCGCTTCAATCCCAAGCACTTCCGCAAGCTTTCCTTCTTCCTTTTCGGCAAATGTGCGGTATACGTACACTTCCCTTCCGGAAAGAATGCTCCATTCCCTGTATCGCTTTAACAATTCTTCGCCGAACAGATTCCTGTAATACGGAAGGAACCGGTTCACGATTTCCGCCGCCAGACGCTCGCGGAACCCTTCGGGCATTTGCCCTCGCTTAAAGACCGCTCCGGCCTTATCCGCAATGGATGCGTCAAAGCCTCCGTCCGGCTCCGCTACATTCACGCCGATGCCGAGTACCGCGTAGTCGGGCCTATCACCGTTATTTCCGAGAACGCTTTCCGTCAGTATCCCGCATATCTTCCTGCCGTTTAAGTAGAGGTCGTTGACCCATTTGATGCCGGCCGCCGCACCGCTTAAGGCATTGACCGCTTCCGCTGTTGCAACGGCTGCCGCCGCCGTGATCCGGACGGCTTCCGAAGCAGGCATGTCCGGCCGGAGGAGTAGCGACATATAAAGGCCGGTTCCTTTCGGAGAAGAAAAGGACCGTCCGAGCCTTCCGCGGCCGGCCGTCTGGCGGTCCGCAATGACAAGATACCCTTCCGATGCGCCTTCCTGCCCCATCTGCTTTGCGATCCGGTTGGTCGAATCGGCCTCTTCACGCAAATCAAGCCGGATAAAATCCGGCTGATCCAATGCTTTCATTATCAGTTGTTCGCTTCGGTTCATAAATCCTCTTTATTATCGGCCGTTCCAGCGGTACAGCTTGCTCGGACGATGCGGGTCGCCCACAACCATTCCGCCTGTTTCCTCTACAAACTGGGCAATCTTCTTACGGAAATTGGCCTTGTAAAGGTTCTTTCCGAGAAGAATCTCATAAACGTGCTGCAATGCGGAAAGCGTGAATTCCTCACCCATCATATGGAACGCGATGGAAGTATATTCCACTTTGCCCTTCAAACGCTCCAGCGCATATGCGACCATATCGCCGTGATCGTAAGCAAGCTTGCCGCGAAGCTCGTTCACATTGGCTGTCGAAACTTCCTGCCAGCGGACTTCCGAAACACGCGCACCGGCTACCGGATGACAGATCTTCTTGTTCACCAACGCGATGTACGAAATGGAAAGAACTCTGCGTCTCGGGTCACGCCGAAGCTCGCCCCAGGTGTATAACTGCTCCGTATAGATATCGGATACGCCGATTTCCTCGCGCAGACATCTTGCCACGGTTTCCTCCAGCGATTCATTCACATCCATGATGGCGCCGGGCAGGGCGTAATACCCGCGGAACGGTTCGTCATCACGCTTCTCCAGCAAGACTTCCACATGGTTATCGTCGACCGTAAAGATCAAAATGTCGACCGCAACAGACAGTTTCTCCCCGTAATATTTCGTCTGAATCAGTTCATCCGCACTCATAAATATACCTTTCTGTCCTCTTTATATCCTATCCGCCGGCTGACATACCGGCCATCACGCGCAAGGATTATGCCCGTCACCGTTATCCTCCCGGCGCGGCAAATCCTTTTCCATTATAACATGGTATCGTGAAGAATCAAGTTCAAATTGTTTAAGACCGCTCTCCGCCGGTCTTGACGAAACCCCGCTGTTCCGATACAATCAAAAAAGGGATTTTCCCGAAACGCGTATGGCTTTGTGCCGGAAAGAGGTTATTCTATGAAAAACACAAGGAGAATCTTTACGCTGCTTCTTCTCGCAGCACTCCTTCTATGCTGTCTGCAAGGGGTATCGGCGGAAAATGCCGTCGCGCCGCTCACGACGGCTGCCAATCCGAACAGCACCCGCGATCCTTATGAAACATTGACCGGAAAGAGCGCGACCGAGATTGTTTCGATGATGGGACTCGGGTTCAATATCGGCAACACATTTGACTCCACCGGCGGCGATCTGAAGACGCATGAAACCAAGTGGGGCAATCCCGTTGTTACACAGGCGCTCATCGATACCATCTACGATAACGGGTTTGATACGGTCCGAATTCCGATCACCTGGATGGATTTCATCTCCAAGGACGGAACCTACACGGTGGACCCCGCCTATCTCGCACGTGTCAAGGAAGTTGTTGACTACTGCTACAATGACGGACTTTTCGTGATTATCAACGCTCATCATGAATCCTGGATCAACATTCCCACCCTCGATCAGGATTATAAAAAGGTCGGCGAGGAACTGCAGGCTCTCTGGACACAGATTGCCACGTATTTCGCGGATTATGACCAGCATCTGATCTTTGAAGGAATGAACGAGCCCCGTATGGCAGGCACAAGTATCGAATGGACCGGTAACTCCGATGCTTATTATGCAATCAATTACCTGAACCAGGTTTTCGCCAATACGATCCGCAGCAACGGACTCGGTCACAATGATGAACGCTGCCTGATGGTAACCGGCTACGCCGCGCAGAGTTCCTCCAACATCATGAAGAGCATCACCCTTCCTACTTATAAGGGAAAGACGGTCAACAATCTGATCATTTCCCTTCACAGCTACACGCCCTACGAATTCTGCCTGACCGATAAGAAGAAAACCTTCTCTCTTACCAGTTCCTCGGATATCGGAAACGTCAAGGCGGTATTCCGCGACATTCATGATGCCTTCCTGCGGTACGGCATTCCCGTGATCATGGGTGAAACCGGCGCCACCAATTCCGGTAACAACAAAGACGCCCGTGTAAACTGGGCATACTACACTTCAAAGATGGCTACCTACTACGGCATCCCGATCATCCTCTGGGATAACGGTGCCGGCGGAAGTTCCGGCGGCGAATGCCACCAGTATATCAACCGTAAGGCTAACAACAGCATTACGTTCCCCGAATTCTTCGAGGCACTTCACCGGGGCCAGGAAGAGGCTACCCGCGGAGGTTATGTAAATCTGATCGATTCACCGTTCCCGGTCAATGCCGCCACCGACGGACGCGCGGCGTTCACTTCCCTCAAACCTTACAAGACAAGCCTTACGCCGGCTGCTCTTCCGGTGATCGAACCAAGAGATACCCGTCCGACTCCGACACCGAGTCCTACACCGACTCCCACGGAGACACCTACCGTAACGCCGACCGCCGCTCCGACGGAAGCAGCTCCCACGGAAAGTGCCGTTACGGTTACTCCCACCCCGGGCGCCTCGACAGATGGTGAATCTTCAACTAACATGCTTGCCGTCATCGGCGCTATCCTCGGACTGATCGGCTGCGCATTCATAGTCGGATTCGGGTTCTATCTGATCTTCCGCGGATTCAAGAAGCGTTAAGCTTATAAACAATTCATGATAACAGTTACGGGCAGGAGAATCACTCCTGCCCGTTCTTTGATAAAAACTATTTTTTCGGTATGGATAACGTTTGAGGAAATCTATAAAAGTTGTAATTACTCTGTGAAAAGAGGGGTGGAGTAGTAGCGGTCGCCGCTGTCAGGAAGGAGCGCTACGATAACCTTGCCGGCATTCTCCGGACGCTTTGCAAGTTCAATTGCGCCGTGAAGCGCCGCACCGGAAGAAATACCTACAGAGATGCCTTCCTTCTTCGCAAGGAGTTTGGATGCGGCAAATGCGTCCGCATTCGTTGCACGGAATACTTCGTCATAAACCTTGGTGTTCAGAACGTCCGGAACGAAGCCTGCGCCGATACCCTGAATCTTATGCGCACCCGCACGGCCTTCGGAAAGAACCGGTGAATCATCGGGCTCAAGAGCAACAACCTTCACATTCGGGTTCTGGCTCTTCAGATACTCGCCTGTACCGGTAACCGTTCCGCCGGTGCCAACGCCTGCGATAAAGATGTCTACTTTGCCGTCGGTGTCGCGCCAGATCTCGGGACCGGTCGTCTCACGATGGATCTTCGGGTTAGCGGGATTCACAAACTGGCCGGGGATAAAGCTTCCGGGAATCTCTTTTGCAAGTTCATCAGCCTTCGCAATAGCGCCCTTCATGCCCTTCGCGCCTTCGGTCAGAACGAGCTCCGCGCCATATGCTTTCAGAATGTTTCTTCTCTCAACGCTCATCGTCTCGGGCATCGTCAGAATGATACGGTACCCCTTTGCCGCAGCAATGGAAGCAAGACCGATTCCGGTATTGCCGGATGTGGGCTCGATGATAACGCTGCCTTCGTGAAGAAGTCCCTTCGCCTCAGCATCCTCGATCATCGCTTTCGCGATACGGTCCTTTACGCTTCCGGCGGGATTAAAGTACTCGAGTTTTACAAGTACGGTTGCCTTCAGTCCGAGTTCTTTTTCAATATTGGTAACCTCAACGAGAGGTGTATTTCCGATCAGCCCGATTGCTCCTTTATAAATGTTAGCCATGATATTTTCCTCCTGAAATTCATTCTTATGCTTTATTGTAACGCGGCTTCTCCGCTTCGTCAACGATATGCTTTAGCTGTTCCGACACATACTCCGCACACCGCGGGAGAACCTGCTCCTTCTTGCACCCTCTTTCATGAGACTCACGCTTTCGCTGCAGCGGCAAAGCCGTTCTCAAGGTCTGCGATCAAATCGTCTACATGCTCGGTACCGATGGAAAGACGGATCGTGCTGCGGGTGATGCCGGCGTCCAAGAGTTCCTCATCGGAAAGCTGGGAGTGCGTCGTGGAAGCGGGATGAATAACAAGGCTCTTCACATCTGCTACATTTGCAAGCAGGGAGAAGATCTTCAGTGCGTCGATGAAAGCCCATGCTTCCTTCTGGCCGCCACGGATGTCAAATGTAAAGATCGAGCCGCCGCCATTCGGGAAATACTTCTGATACAACGCATGGTCCGGATGGCTGGCTACGGAAGGATGGTTAACCTTCACAACCTGCGGATGATGGCTAAGGTACTCAACGATCTTCTTCGTATTTTCCACATGACGCTCAACACGAAGGGAAAGCGTCTCAATGCCCTGCAGAAGAAGGAAAGCGTTGAACGGGGAAATGGCGGCGCCGGTGTCACGAAGCAGGATGGCGCGGATGTAAGTAACGAATGCAGCGGGTCCTACGACATCGTAGAAGGATACACCGTGGTAGCTCGGATTCGGAGCTGCGATATTCGGGTATTTGCCGCTGGCTGCCCAGTTGAACTTGCCGGACTCTACGATAATGCCGCCAAGGGTCGTTCCGTGACCGCCGAGGAACTTCGTTGCGGAATGAACCACGATGTCAGCGCCGTGCTCGATCGGACGGAACAGATAAGGTGTTCCGAAGGTGTTGTCCACAACAAGCGGAAGTCCGTGACGGTGTGCGATAGCTGCGATGGCATCCACATCCGGAAGATCGCTGTTCGGGTTGCCGAGGGTCTCAAGGAAGATTGCTCTCGTATCCGGCTGAATCGCATCTTCAACTTCCTTCAGGTTTCTCGTGTCAACGAAAGTAGCGGTAATATTGTAAAGCGGAAGGGTGTGCTCCAAAAGGTTGTAGGTTCCGCCGTAGATTGTCTTCTGCGCTACGATATGACCGCCGTTTGCGGCAAGTGCCTCAATCGTATAGGAAATTGCTGCCGCACCGGAGGAAACCGCCAAAGCGGCGCTGCCGCCTTCAAGGGCTGCAACTCTCTGCTCGAGAACGCCCTGGGTTGAATTGGTGAGACGCCCGTAAATGTTACCCGGATCAGCGAGACCGAAGCGGTCTACCGCATGTTTTGCATTATGGAATACGTAAGCTGCTGTCTGATAAATCGGGACCGCTCTCGAATCGGTAGCGGGGTCTGCCTGTTCCTGTCCTACATGTAACTGAAGTGTTTCAAAACGATAGTTGCTCATTGTTATAATCTCCTTTGATTTTCGAATTTGTAATATGATTTGTTTTATTGTTTGCTTTCTTTCTATCTGCTTCCCGTCCGGGCAGGTCATCAGGACTCTTCCCGCTCCGCGGGCCCCTCCTCATGACAAGAAGAAGCCCGGGTCTTCATCAGAATCTCCCGGGCTTAGGCAATCATAACGTATGCATCAACATCGTTCTGCAGTGTGTTCGGAAGCGCAAACGAACGCACCGGCCAATTTCTGTGCCCGGGAGCTACGCATTCGACAACACCACATGTACGAAGTCTTTGCTGTGAATACTGCGTTCATTTTGCTCTCCTTTCCGAATGCCGGACCGTTTCGGTGCGGCGTTCAATCTGTGTTGGTGCCATATTAACACCATTCGCCTACTGTGTCAATAGGTAATTTGTAAATTTTTAGAACTTTTTTTCTTGCCTTGCCTACTGACCCTGCGGTATAATAGGTAAAACGTTATCAAAACGGGGGTGAATTCCATGATTTCCACAAAAGGAAGATACGCGATCCGGGTCATGATCGACCTGGCGGAACATGATAACGGAACGTTTATTCCGCTTAGGGATATCGCGGAGAGACAGGCTATTTCCAAGAAGTATCTTGAGATTATTATGAAGGATATGGTCGCCGGAGGTCTTGTGGTCGGCGCCAGCGGCAAAGGAGGCGGCTACCGTCTGTGCCGGAAACCCGAAGAATACTCGATCGGTGAGATCATCGAACTGATGGAGGGGTCGCTTGCCACGGTTGCATGTCTTGCCTACGGCGCTCCGGAATGTCCCCGCGCCGCGGAATGCCGCACGCTTTCGCTCTGGGTCGAATACGACCGGATGACGCATGATTTCTTCTATGGGAAGAAGCTTTCCGATCTTTTGATTAAATAGAAAACCTGCTCCGTTTGCGGTGCAGACCGGATGAAGACAAAGGGGCTGACGCGCTACCGAATAGCGCGCAGCCCCTTCTTTCTGCTTTGAAATGCCGTAGTTCCCTGTATTCTCCTTCCCCGGAGTTACTTGGCCGTGCCGGTTGTAAATCAGTACCACCAGCTGAGCTGGTGGTTTGCTCTGCGGCTATAAGCCGCTGTTCCCTGCTTGCCTCTAAAGAGGCTCTGAAGAATTGCCAACCGCACTGCGGTCACGGGCCGGCTCTAAAGAGCCTTTTTATGTGCCTTTTACTACCGGCTCACCCGTGAACGGGTCTATGTACTCTTTCAACGACATCTGATCATACTCCTCATCTTCCTTCAGTTGATTCCGTAC
>JAFRSD010000006.1 GCA_017427775.1 Lachnospiraceae bacterium
CATATCGTCTTCACTCATGCTGTCAAAGCCGGCAGGCATTCCGAACTCTTTTTGACAGTAGGCATCGATCAATCTCTTTGCACGGTCAAGCTCTATTTCCTGATTTTTGAGGACAAAAGGAGATTCCTCAACGTCCACTTTCGGAAAAGGAGCTTTCATTTCCGATACAAAGTTTGTCGGGATCGTTCTTCCGTTATCGTCCCGGTAAAGGACGACGCGCATCTTTGTCCCGCGTTCGTTTTCCTCGAAGACGTTGCGGAGAAACGCACTTTCGTCCGTGAAGTCTGTGCTGATCTCAACATCGCCGTTCTCGTCGAGCACGTCGATACGGGCGACCGGCATTGTATCTATGGGATTGTCCTTGTATGGGCTGTCGAGCCTTTCTCCTTTGCCGTCTTCAAATAGAACAACGTCGTGACCTCTGTCGTGCAGCATATCCACGTAGGCGTCGAGTTTGTGCGCGGGAAAGCCGCACATCGGGATGCGCTTGTCGAGCAGATAACTGCGAGAACCGAGATGAAGTGAAAGCGACTGCGCGACCTTTTCTGCGTCGTCGCCCATGATTTCGTAGAAGTCCCCGATGCGGTACAGGATTATGGCGTTGGGTTCGTCAAACTTCGCCTGAAGGTATTCACGCCAAGGCTTGTAATACCGGTTATCTACGACAAGAACTCCGTTGTGTGCGGCAAGCGCAGTGAAATCCGCGAGGAGTTCATCGTCGATGCCGGTGACTCTTCCTCCGTCTTCAAATACAAAGCACTCGTCGATCAGGAAACGAAAAAACTCTTTGCCTTTCCATTGATTGTCCTCGTCGAAGGCTATAATGTCTTCGCCCTCGAAGTCAAGCCCCACGTCATCCATTTTGAGATCGTGCAACACGGCGTAGAGGATCTCGGTCGAGCGGTCATACACCGGAAGCTTTTCGTCCTCCGGGCGGTTCTCGAAGACCTTACCCGGCTGGGACGCGGAAACGTTCGGATCTTCTTTTTCTGCGAAGTCGTAAATCTTGACCTTGACTTCCTCCGGCATTTTTTCATCGTAGATCGTTACCGTCCTGTCGGTGGCAATATGAGCGACAGTCTTGAAATCTCCGTTTTCGGTTTCAAGTCTGTTCCAGAATGTGATGCCATTGCCGAGATGTCCGAATCCGAGATCGTAGCCGGAGGTGTTTGGAACTTCGCTGAACACTCTCGTCCCGTCAGCTCCGAACTCCGCTTCGTGTTCATTGATTGCCCGTTCCGCTTCAAGATCGGTTTCATCGGGAACAGTCGGTTCTTCAACAATGACAAGGTGTTTATCGTTCAGCGGGTTTTCTGCCGCCTTCCGAAAAAACTCCTCTCTCGGTATATCCTGCGTGAGAATCGGAAACTCCGGATCGAACAGAACTACGGGATCGTCAAGACCGAGGATCTCATACTCCTTACTTCCGATATACACCTTATCTCCGAGAGAAAAACGGAGTTCCTTTTTTGGTTCTGGAGGAGGATTTTTCTCGTCCTCAGTCAGTTCAAAGGCTTTCGCTATATCTGTTTCATCCAGTTCGTCAAGAAGTTCCTGCGCCCTGTCGGTAAGATGCGTATTCTCAGTAATGATGCGTTCCAGAATATCTCGGAGTGCGGGGAGGACGAACACGTCGGGATTATTGCCGTATCCACGGTTTACACGCTCTCCCTGACCGAACAGACTTGAAAACTCACGGGACTGATAACGGTCTATGAGAACGCTGTCGTTATTGATTTGCGTTTCATAATCGTTGAAGTCTTCCACAAGAGAGTTAAAGCGACCGGCAAACTGATACCGTCTTTCCCTTTCTTCCTTTTCAGCGAGATAAGCGGGACAAGCCTCTTTCTCGGCTTTGTTTAGATACCTGTCTGCGGCAATAAGTTCGCCGATGCGCTTTGCGACCTTGTTCCACGGAATCAGGATCTTGTCATCGCCTTTGCGAAGTTCGATGCCTTTTCCGTCGTGCTGCTCCCAATACCCGCTTTCTGGGATCGGATCGGAATAGCCGCCGATACCGTATTCGTTTTTCAGAAAGGTGACATTCTTTTCGGCAGACTCCTGCTTTTGGAACTGTTCGTATATCCGCATTTTCCCTTGACTAACGCCGCTGCCTCTTGTGAGAACGTAGTCAATAGCCGCTTGCGGGACAGTGAATTCGTTTTTCTTTTCATCAGCCTGTCCGTCAAGAAAGCGGATCAGACCGTCTTCGGAGATCAGATCTTTTTCATCATCGGAAAGCCAAGTGTCAAGAAGAATCTGTCCTTCGATAGCGTCGGCGACTCTCCACCAGTGCAGAAAATCTTCTTTGTCGCGGGAAAG
>JAFRSD010000007.1 GCA_017427775.1 Lachnospiraceae bacterium
GCGAAATTCCCTCCGCGACGTCGGCTCCCGCCGCCGCCGCTGACTTGGCGCCGCGTTCCCGCGCATGGGCAGATTCGGAAAGCCCCTCTGCAACGGTGGCTTCCGCCGCCATCGCGGCAGTTTTGCTCCGGCACGGGCCGCCGAAGTCGTGAGCAGCAACGTGGTGGGCTATTCCAAGCTCACGATGAAAGCCGATGGATACACACTCATTGCCAATCCGTTCGGAGAAGTCGGTACGGGTGATGTCATCGGCATCAATGAAATGTTCGCCGAAGACACCACAGCGGCAACCGCTGGCACGTCCGTGTCAGATGCAGACTCTCTTGAAGTCTGGACGGGAACCGGATACAAAACGTACTACCTCCGTGCAGACGCCACGGCTGGAAACCATTGGCGGAAATCGGGAGAACGGAAAGCCACGACCGACGAGATTCCCGAAGGCGACGGGGCCTTCTTCCACAACGTTGCGGACCACGCCGTGACACTCACGATCTCCGGAGAAGTTTCCCCGGCCGATTCGGTTTACACGGTTTATCCCGGATACAACCTGATGGCCAACCCGTTCCCAACCTCGCTTTCGTTCAGGAATTTCGTCGTGGATGGAGCCACGGCCGGCACTTCTGTCTCGGACGCCGATTCAATCGAAGTCTGGACGGGAAATGGATACAAAACGTACTACCTCCGTGCAGACGCCACGGCCGGAAACCATTGGCGGAAATCGGGAGAACGGAAGGAAACGACCGACACGATCGATCCGTATACGGGATTCTTCTACCACTGCATTGCGACGGAAGGATCGTTCAACGTGACGATTCCTTCGCCGCTGTCCTCCGGTTCTTCCGGTCAGGACTAATCTTAAGGTCGTAGCAAAACGATCTAAATCAGAAACAACAACACAACAAGGAAAGCAAAGATGAAAAAATGGTTCGTGGCAATTGCGGCAATCTTCGCCGTGAGTGCAACACAAGCGGCAACCCTTCAATGGGGACTCTCCGAGGATTCTCTCCTTTACGTAAAAAACGGCGAGGATTTCAAGTCGGCCGATCAATATTCGGAAGACACATCATCGTTGAAGTATGTCCTTGTTTACCTCGGCACGGAAACGACGTTGAGTCTTGACAAGGTGTCGGACGCCACCGTTGTCCAGTCTATGGCGTTTGGTGTGTACGTTGATGGTGGATCTGCGTATGCCGATCCGTTTGTCGAGTATTTCGAAACGACCGGAAGTGCTACGGCTAAGGACGGAACCACGGTTGCAATTTCCGCTGGAGACAATTTCGGAATCGCGTTTTTCAATGGCGAAAAATACGATTACGTATATGCCACCGATGGTTCTTCTGTTGGTTCCGCTTTGACGGGAACCGCTTCCCTGCCGAGCATGTCCGCAACGGCGAATCCCGTTGCATTTGAACTTGGGAAGGGCGGAAATGTCGCCGTGGTAGTCCCCGAGCCCGCCACCGCGGCGCTCGCGCTGCTCGGCCTGGGCATGCTCCTGAAGCGCCGCCGCGCGTAAGGAACAATCCTCCACGACAAACGCGAAGCCCGGCGGGAAACCGCCGGGCTTTTGCTTTTGCTTTCGGCAATATCTTCGCTACAGAGCCGCTGCCGAGAC
>JAFRSD010000008.1 GCA_017427775.1 Lachnospiraceae bacterium
CTTCGGGCTCTTCTGCTCTCGGATGAAGGCTCGGACGGACGGGACTTCGCAGTCCGGGCCATGGTGGGGTTTCCGTTTTCCGCCTTTTCCGAAGTCGGGTTCTCTTTCTCCGCGACAACGGTATCCAGAAACACATTGAGCTTTTCGTCCACGGAAAGGGTTCTTTCCGGAGGAGCGATATCCTCGCCGGTCTGGGTTTTGGCATCCCTGGATTTCTGGATCTCGGTCTTCACAGAGGCCATATCCACCGTCGCGAGATTGAATCGCTCGAAGATACGGTTGATCTTGCTTGCATCTTCTGCACGGACCATGATATCCGTCAGACCGTCGTTGGCCTTGTTGTCTTTCAGCACGCAGTAGAGCACACCGTACTTTTTCGCCTCCTCGCAGAACTTCTGGAGCTCGCCGTCCTTTACGGCAAACACCTTCAGTTCTTTTCCGCTCTTCAGCATATTGGTAAGACGGATCTTTCCTCTGGTTTTCTTTTGGTCCCGAAGGACCGCGTAGAGCAGCACCGCCAGCCTTTCGGCAGCCTTGCCGCTGATTTTAGCTGCGACTTCCACGCCGTTGAGACTCATTCTCACGACCTGTTCCGCCGCTTCCCCTGAGTAGTTCATCAGTCAATTCCTCCTTTTCCTGATTATTGTTTTGCAGCAGGTCAAGTTCCGCCTGCATCTGTGCGGCACGCTGCTCTGCAAGGTCGCAGACAATGCAGCCGTCCTTGAGTTTCTGTATCCGTGCGGTTATGACCGATATTCTGCCTTTCACCGCAAGAATCTCAGCCTCATCGCCTCTGCGAATAACACGCTTGAGCTCGTTGCGGAGCATATCGCGGTCTCTTTTCAGATAATCGATATCCTGCTCGGCGCGGTCCCGGTATTTCTCCAGATCCTCATAGGTCTCGATACCATTCACGGCAAGGAACCGCGTCTGGGCATCCAGTTGATCGAGCTTCCGGATGTCCTCCCGCATAAAATGCGAGACTCTCTGCACGGATGCCGGATACCTGACGATAATATGAAGCTCGTAGCAATAGTAATAATAGAGTTTTGCGATACCGCGCGCTTTTGTCTTCGGCGGATGATATGCCCGGTACCTGCGGACTGCGTTCCGCGTCTCTTCAGGGAAGGGATCCTTCCTGCGGATATTCTCCAGGATTCGGTTTGATATCTCGTCCAGAGAATAATCCTCGCCGAGCCGGTCAAAGCGGAAGAACCGTTCCGAACCGGAGGGTCGGAGTGAAGGCCGCTGAAGCTCCTTGCCGGATCTGGCGGTAAACTTCAGCTCATAGCCCATCTCCTCCAGCGCATCGTAAAACTCCGTTTCCGTGAGTGACGCGGCTATCGCGCGATCGATATCCTCGCGGATCTTCTGCCGGTACGTGGGCTTGCCGTTTTTCTCGGCGCTCCATTCGCCGTAGTTTTTCTTTTTGCCTTCGGGATGCTTCACAACGGACAGACCGTATTCACGGCACAGTCTGTCGGAGACATCCCGCATGAACTGATAGTCTTCATTGGTGCGGTGATACTTGATCCCGTCCACGAAGGAGACCGTGTTCACGACAAAGTGATTATGAATATGAGAGTCTTTATCAAGATGGGTACAGACAAGGACCTGGTAGCGGTCGCCCCAGACTTCCTGCGCCAGCCGGATACCGATCTGATGCGCGATCTCCGGGGTGACCTCACCTTCGGCAAAGGACTGGTAGCCGTGATAGGCTATTGTGCCGTCCTCCTTGCCGAAGGCTTTCTTCACACGGAGCATATCGTCTCTGGCGGTCTCCGGCGAGCAGTGTATGCCCCAGACGAGCTGCCTCTGGTTGGTAGCATCCTCACGCCCGGCGTACGCGATAACGTCACCCAGAGAATCTTTATCGGCGTTCTCCGGGACCGGTATCACTTCCGGGTTCATAGTTTTGTCCGGGTTCTGCGCGTAGAGCAGAACCTTGCTGATATACCCTTTGACCCTCCAGATAGATGTGGTTGCCATTACGGGTACATAACCTCCATTAGTTTGCTCACCGTCTCCTTCAGCCATCTCACGTTTTCCCAGTAAGAAGCCGTGTCCACGAAGCCCTTGGCATTCGCTTTCACGGCTATCTGGTTCATGTTGTTATTGATCTGCTGAAGATTCTTCAGGATGTCGATCACATCCACTGACGGTTTCTCTTTCAGCGGCATTTTGCGGATCAGAGATCTGAGATACGCTTCGCGGGAAACGCCCGCCTTCTTCACATCTCTGTTCAGCGCAGCCGCTTCGCTTTCGGTCAGGCGTAAATCGATCTTGACCGTACGTCTTGCCACTTTTTCCTCCTTTCAGACGGTGCAAGGGTTTGGGGTTACCCCAACAAGCGGCCTTTTGACGGCAAAAGGCGATGCTTGCTGGTAAAATGCCGCAACCCTTGCGTCCTTTACCGTAGGTTTACCTCGCAAGGTCAGTGACCTTAGGTTCATAAGGAACGGCTTTGATATCGCCGTCGATTCTGTAGTACCGTTCCGGATTTTTGAACTGCTCGGTATAGCGTTTGATCTGATCCTGGCTGAGGGAACCGAAGTTCTCACCGCTGCAGTCGCAGATGAAGCACGGTCCGAAAATGATGTCCATCATCTTTCCGTCTTCACCGTAGATCGCTCTGCAGGGACTCATTCCATTCATCTTGCCTTCGTCGTTGCATACGATGCAGACCTCCTCCTCGAAGGGATAGAAGGCCTCGATGCATCCGCCGACCGCCTTCTGCAGGTCCTCAAGAGAGGAGCCGATCACAGCAGTTCTGGCGACCTTTCCGGGCTCCAACATCACGACAGTGATGGACTTTTCACGCATCTCCTGAGCCAGCTCCGCATCGAAGGGGACGGCCTTAAAGCCGATGCTGTCACAGTAATAAAAGCCGGGCTTGATGTCGTCTGACTTCACGATCTCAACCACATCAGATACCGAAAGGGATCTGCCTTCGTATCCTTCCGGCTTTTCCGTATTGAAGATGCGGTAGATATCTTCGATATCCTTTGCCTCGATTTCTCCCTTGAAGACAGTCTCATACAGAGATGCGTTTACATCGGGAGAGTCCTGCCAGCGGGAAAGGCTGGCGTACGGCTCGAAGGCAACGCCGTCATGATCTCTGTCGAGATCGATCTGATAGATTCTGATGTCTGTCACCGTTCATATTCCTCCTTCTTTTTGATTCCCACACGCTGCATCAGCTGGTCGTTAACGTCCTTGCAACCAGGCAGAGGAGGCTCGTCAAATATCTCGTATTTGCCGGATAAGCCTCCCATGATCCCCGCTGCAGCGCCGCGTCCGACTTCATCGTTATCCAGATGAAGGTGCAGCGCTTTTATATTCGGATGATCCTTCAGATACTGACTCAGGGCGATAGGCACGACATTCTCACGCTTGGTCTGGAAGACTCCCGCGAGAGAAAGCAGGGCGTCGTGTTTCCAGTCACGGCCTTCATACAGCTCCAGCGTGGCATAGCTCAAAAGATCGATTGCGGCCTCGAATAAATGGACGTGTTCCGCGTCAGGGGTTGCCGATATCGAAAATGAGAAGTGCTTGTCACTGCCTGTGACTTCGCCTTTATAAGCTGATCGCGTACCGCGCATGGCAGCGTATCTCGCGATGCCCTGCGGATCGTATCCGACAAAGACCGCATTGTGATAATTCGCTGTCTCAAACAGCAGGCTGTTTTCAATGCAGTAGTCTATGATGACCGGATGGATCCCACGGCTTTTGAGATACTTTTTCGCGTAGTAAGGATATTTTTCCAGTTCGGGCATCAGGAGCTTTCTCGGTTCCTGCTTTTTCGGAGCATAGGAAAAGGCCGGAGTCTCCATAGCGCTCCGGCCCACCAGAAGCTCCACCGCCTCAGGAAGAGAGTAGTCCTTTACCTTAATGAGATAATCCAGGGCTGATACTCCGCCGATACCTCTGGAAAACCAGTGCCATTTCCCGTTGCTGATCTTCAGGGAATC
>JAFRSD010000009.1 GCA_017427775.1 Lachnospiraceae bacterium
GGCAAAGATGCTGGATAGAATGGGACTGTTGGATGGCCCGGATGGACCTTTTAAGCTGAAAAGACAGCAAAAAACTCTTATGGCATAAAAAGATACGCGGTTTTGGATGTTTTCCAAAACCGCGTTTGTCTTCAGTCTGAGAAGCCGTTGCAGCTGCAACGGCTTCCTGTTGATTTCCGACTCTTATTATTCGCCTTCGGTAATTGCGGACATCGGACACTGAGCTGCACAGGAGCCACACTCCAGACAAGCGTCAGCATTGATCTCATACTTGCCATCTCCCTCGCTGATAGCGCCAACAGGGCAGGCATCTGCGCAAGAACCGCAGGATACGCAAGCGTCACCGATTACATAAGCCATATTACATTTCCTCCTACTACATGGGTATTGACTATTGACGTTATCCATCCGTCGAGACATATTATATTTCAAATCATAAGCGAATGCAAGAGAAAAAAGAGCTCCGGAACCGGGGTCACAAAACTTTCATATATTCACGCAAAACAATTTGTCGGAATTCTTGACGAAAAGGTCCTAAACCGCTATAATTGTCCCAGATTATGAACATGAAGGAGTATATAAAATGATCACAAAAGACATGAAAATCGGCGAGATTATTCGCATTGACTTCAACATTGTTGAGATTTTGATGGATGCAGGTATGCATTGTGTCGGATGTCCTTCCGCACAGGGAGAGTCCATCGAGCAGGCATGCATGGTTCACGGTATCGATGCAGACGAGCTTGTTGACCGCATTAACGAGTATTTGAAGAGCACGGAGAAATAATCATTCCGCGGTAACTGCGTGGGGAAGGAACGGAAATGTGGGTATATGACATCGGCGTAGACTATACGTTCGGAAAGGAATTCGAAGAGAACCGTTCGAACGGTATGGGCTTCTGGCTGCTTGTTCTCGCTAAAAACAGAGCACGTTTTGAAATAAAAGGGGAAACCATTGAGATCCGTAAGCCGTCTTATGTGCTTCTTCGTCCGGACACTCCTGTTGTATTCGGTCCTCTTCGCGGAAGCATGGTCATCGACTGGATCGGGTTCTATACGCAGGGCGACGATGTTCCGTGGATGGAGAAGACGGGTCTTAAATTTGACAAGCCCGTACCGTTAGCCGAATCGGAAGAACTTGACGAAATTCTGCATACCATTCATTATGAGCATTATCTTGCGGACCGTCTCCATATAGAGATGGAAGCTGCGGTAATGCGCATTCTCTGCATGCAGATCGCGAGACTGTCGAAAGACGCAGAGAATAAGAACCAGGGATATTCCAGAGCCAAGGCAGCGCTTCTCAATGACCTTCGCGTCCAGATCTACTCGCATCCGGAAGGAATCGGATCGGTTGATGATATGGCGGCGAAGCTCGGCCTGAGCCGTTCCGGTCTGCAGCATATGTATAAGAATATGTTCGGTACGCAGATCTCTCTTGACGTTATCACGTCACGTATCAATTATTCGAAGAAGCTTCTGAAGGCAACCAAATTCCCGCTTCGTGAGATTGCTTCCATGTGCGGGTATCAGAACGAGTTCTATTTCATGAGACAGTTCAAAAACGTGACGGGCAAAACCCCGAGCGAATACCGTTTCGCGTATTAAGCGCCGGACGGAGACAAGTTAAGGACATAAAAATACTCCGGTATGACCTGCGTCGTACCGGAGTTTCTTTTCTTCTTATGTTACGTTAATTCTGAAGCGCGTTCAGCAGACCCTTCAGTCCTTCTTTCTTGTAAATGTCCTTATAGTAGGATACCTCTTCGGCAATCATGGAATCGATAACTTTAATGCCGAGCAACTCGACCGGAGCCTTATCGTCGGTCATGATGTGCTTGCCGCCCTGATAGGAATAAAGGTTGGCTTCTACCCGTTCCATGAAGTACTGCAGATTGAGATCATCCAAAAGGGCGATGTTCCGGTGGAAGGTATCCATCATCGTATCGTTCTTCATCGCGAAAAGTTCGGTGTTCGTGAAATTGGGTACCGGAACGATGCGAACCTCCGGAAAGACGGATGCGATCGTGTCCGAGAGATACTCGTTGATGCTTCCGTCGCCGAGCATGTTAAAGTTGACAATCATGACGCCGTCGTCACGGAGATGGTCTTTTACAAGACGAAAGAACTCCACCGAGGACATCTGAAACGGGATCGTGATGTCCTGATAGGCATCGACGAGGATCACGTCGTATTTGTCCTTTACGGCATTCAGATAGGCACGTCCGTCGTAGGTGATAACCGGAATGTCTTTCGGAAAATGGAAATACTCGTAAGAAAGATCGGTGATCTTCTGATCGATCTCAACGCCGGTGAAATTGATCGGCTTCAGATAGCGGCTGCACTGCGTCGCGTAGGTTCCGGTTCCCATGCCGAGGATGAGAACATCGAGCGGACGGTCCTTCTCATTGATGCCCGCCATCAGCGGACCGGCCATCGCGTAGTCAAAGTAGGCTTCCGCAATATGCTTTTCCTTCATGTAGATGGACTGTACGCCGAACAGAACGTTGGTCGACAGGGCGACTTTCGTGTCATCTTCATAAACCTGAAGATAATTGTAAATGGACTCACCCTCGTAAGTCAGATCCTTATCCCAGAACGCGAAACTGTCGTTGTGTCCGAAGACGCAGCAGAGAATGAAGATCAGGATCGAAACCGGGACCTTCTTCATCTTCTTGATCGAGATATGCGAGCTGATAAAATAGATCAGCGAGAGCGTAAGAAGAATTCCGGCAAATACGAGGAACGTGATGGCGGTACCGACCGTCGGGATGCTGATGAAGGTCGGGACAAATGTTCCGATGATGCTTCCGACCGTATTGAACGCGTTCAGGTTACCAACCGTTCGTCCGCTGTCGGAGAGGCTGTCCATCGTGTATTTTACGAGGGAAGGCGTCACCGTTCCGAGAAGGAACAGCGGAAATACGAAGATCACCATACAGGTGACGAAGCCGGCGATGATCAGGAAGTTGCTGTTGACCGTGAAGATCAGCAGTCCAGAGATGCCGATGATGATGTACTTTCCGACTACGGGGATCAGAGCGATCCAGATGGCTGCGACGATGATCCGCGCATACAGCCGGTCGGGATTCGGATTCTTATCCGCACTCCTTCCGCCGTAGATGTTTCCGAGCGCCATCGCGATCATGATGGTACCGATGATAATGGTCCATACGATCTGCGATGAACTAAAATAAGGCGCAAGCAAACGGCTTGCGCCAAGTTCTACTGCCATTACGGACATTCCTGCGAAGAACTCAGTAAGATAAAGATAGATCTTGTTACTGAGAATCGGACGTTTCTGGTCCATAACCTTTCCCCTCCTGTTGTGACACGGGCAAACCGCCCGGTCAGAATTCTGCGAGCTGTTTGATCACATCGTCGGTCATAAGGCAGGTGTAATGTTCTTTGTAATAAGGCACGCTGGCCTTAGGAAGCATCTCCGCGTATTCACACGCGATATTGCAGATGCGGTTGAATTCCGTCGCCGGATTTCCGTCCAGATAAACGCAGAGCAGATAGGAATGCTCCTTATCGTTACGATAAAGGACGGCTTTGCCGGTGTAGAAACCATTCACGGCTTTCGCGAATGCGATCAGATGATCGAGCGTGCGGAAGCGGAACACTTTCAATTCGGAAATGCTGATCTCCGGAAGCGGGGCAGCGGGAAGGTCATCCTTGCGGGTAGTATCCGCGAGGCGCTTCTTAAGCATGTCAAGCATCGAAGAATCAAGCAGGGTCGGCATGATGTCCGTCTCGTCCGAGGTTTCCTCGTCGTCCTCGTTCTCGTCCTTCTTGTAAGGCGTGAAGGTAGAGAAACGGGCGTCCAGTTCCTCGGGATTCTCAACCTTTGTAATGATGAGGATCAGAGATTCGGGAGAGGTCGGAATGGCTTCGATCATAAGCGGAGAGTTGTCCACTTCGAAATTGAACTCTTCCGAGGCTTTCTCCATCATGTCGCTGAACAGTTCCTTTGCCTTGCCGGAGCCATAGGCAAATTCACTGAGTTTCAGGTGACGTTCCCGCAGGTCCTGCGGGTTCAAGGTGCATCGAATCTGGTTATCACTGATCTTTTCAATCTTCATAAGCCCGGCTCCTTTCCTGTGAACTCTTAACGGCAGGGATTCTATCCCCTATTACTATTATACCATTAAAGTACTTGAAGTATAAGGTAAATGTGCACTAAAGTCAATGAACTTTTTGTGAAAAGTGCCCCTGCGTATGATTACACGGAGACGTGCGTTTCGGCAAATGGGAGAAAAGAAAGACGATTCCTGTGCAAAACGTCAATGGACGCATTTTCCGGCGAAATCTATACTGAAAGCGTGGCGGGTCTCTGAAGCTGAAGCGTTACGAAAAAACGTTTCCGGGAATCGGGTAAATATACTGCGGACGGGAATCTCTTATCTGAAACGGAACCTTTCGCATACATGGTTGTAATATGCGATCGTATCGTGCACCTGCGACGGCGATCCTTCCGGGCGGAAGGCTGCGGCACGGGAAATACCATCAGCACACATACAGCGGTGCGGTACTTCCGCCTATGAGGGAAAGCTTTCTTTGTTTGGTTCTTCCTTTTCCGTACGGAATGTGATATAGTAATGCTGTTGAAAACTTATCCGGAGGGGAAGATGAGAAAGTATTTTCTGATTCTGATCGGTCTCGTCCTGTTATGCTTTACCGCGTGCTCGATTGACCGCGGTGCGGGCGGAGACCATGGAGATAAAGGCGCGAAGGCGTCTACCGAGAAAGCCAATCTGAAAGAGTTGTATAAGCTGTCCGACGATCTGTATATCATCGTTGTCGACGGTGTTGTCAATGAGACCAGGGCAATCCGGAACAACGGGCAGATTTATATTCCGTATGCGATCGCGAAGAGTCTGGATACCCGGTTCTATTATAATTCGGACGAGGAACAGATGATCGTCACGACGCCGACCGACATCTTATATTTCTGGCCGGACGCGAGACAGCATACGGAGAACGGTGAGACGATCAGCGATGACGCGCCGAGACTGAAGGTATTCGATGGCCGGCTTTACCTCGCCGTCAGCGTGTTCTCCGAGTATGCGGATGTGGGAACGCGTGTGATCACCGAGCCGCAGCGTGTGGTTCTCTACCGCAACGGCGTATCCTTCAATACGGTTCAGACCAATAAAGATACCGCTATCCGTGTCGGTTCTTCGATGCAGAAGGAGATCGTTACGGAACTGAAAGCGGGCGAGACGGTTATCCGTACCGGCAATCCGGAGAACGGCTATCAGCCGGTAGCAACGGTCGACGGCCTGACGGGTTTCGTATCGCAGATGGATATCGGTTCGGAAGGCAAGAAGGTGCTTCAGGAAAGCACACAGGTTTATAAACGGATCACGCCCGTCGAGCATGTTCATCTGATATGGCATCAGATGTGGGCGCAGCAGGGAGCGGCAGAGCTCCGCGCGGCGCTGCAGAATACGAAGGGGGTCAATGTTGTATCCCCTACATGGTTTGACTTTAAGGATGTTAACGGCGCGATCACTTCGTTCGCGAATGCGTCCTATGTGGAAGAGGCTCACCGACAGGGACTGCAGGTATGGGCACTCTGCAGTGACTTTGCCGCAGACGTAAAGGGTTACGACGTACTTTCGAAGACGGAATCCCGCAACAACCTCGCAAATAATATTGTCAACGAAGTAGTACGTGTCGGAGCCGACGGTATCAACCTTGACTTTGAGTTTATCACAAAGGACTCCGGTCCTCATTACATCCAGTTCATCCGGGAGCTGTATCTGCTCTGCAGACAGCATAACCTGACGCTTTCGGTAGATAACTTCGTGCCGAATGCCGGAAAGGCGCAGTACCGGCTTTCCGATCAGGCAGCGATCCTCGACTATGTGATCTTCATGGCATATGATGAGCATTATAAAGGATCCGACGCGGGCGCGGTTGCTTCGTTCCCCTGGGTTCAGATGTCCGTGAACAATGCGCTGGCGATCGTTCCGAAGGAGAAGATTGTTCTCGGCATTCCGTTATACAACCGTATGTGGATGACCGACGCGGAGGGTAAGCTTACACTTGAGGATAACAGCATGGCCAAGCACGCGGAGACCGCCAAGGCGAACGCCAAGGGCGTTTGGGACGATGACCTCAAGCAGTATTATTACGAGTTTACCAAGGGCAAGGATAAGAACGCCGTGAAGTATCAGATCTGGCTGGAGGACGTGACGAGCCTTGAGTATAAGCTCAATCTGATCACCGAATACAATCTGGCCGGATACGCCGGCTGGAAGCTCGGCCTTGAGTCGAATGATGTGTGGGATCTGTTAAACAGGTATTAATAGAATAACGATTTGCATGAAGAACGGCGCACCCGAAAGGATGCGCCGTTTTTGCGTTTTATGTGCAAGCGATTGACTCTTATATGACGGATGCCGCTCTCCGGGACGTCTCCCGCGGCTTACCGTCTTCTCATCTGACGGATCGCTTTCGCGCGGATCAGCGCGCGTATGCCGAGAACTACCGCAATGAGGATCAGAAGAACGATAATGCCCGGAATGATGAGTGTGTTGATCTTGTTTTCCTCCGAACCGTTGTCGGCGCTGCGTGTTACATCAGGCTCTTCGGCAGCCGGTACCGGTGTGGGGGTCGGGGTAGGAGTGGGTGTCGGCGTGGGGGTAGGCGTCAGAAGCGGGAGCGCCTGACGGATCACTGCGCCGCATTCCGTACAGGTATATGCGCCTGTTCCCTGTTCCGTGAGAGTGGATTCATTGATAACCGCATACTCTTCGGAAAGCGTATGAACGGGAAGCGTATAATTATCGCAATAACTGAAACCGCAGGTACGGCACAGGTGGAGCGTCTTGCCCGGCTCCGTGCAGGTCGCAGGAATGACCGAGTCGTCGTATACCTGTTCCTTGCAGTCACCGTGAGGCATCAGGTCGACCTTGTAGGTCTTCCGTTCGTCTCTCGTGAAATGATAGACGTTTCCGGAATCGGTGAAAACCCAGTCCATGATCTCGCCGCACTGCTTCGCACAGTACGCACGGCGGTCGGTATTGTCTTCGAAAAAGGTGATGAAACCGTCAACGGTATTGTTCTTGATGTAGCCGTCGCGCTGGAAACGCTTCGGATATACGATGTACATTCCGACGAGGCCGCCGCTGTGGACATAGCCGTGATCGGAGAGATAGCCCTTCAGATTGATCGCGCACCGGTCCATGTCGGGATAGCCGGCAGCGCAGACGCCTCCGAGAAACTCCTCATCGCGATGGGCGGCGTCTTTATCGATGTTAATCAGCGTGACGTCGGCCTTACAGTCGCGGATTGCGCCGTTACCGTAGCCGATGATACCGCCGACACCGAACATCTTCGCTGTAACGTCAAGACGGATCGTGCCGCTCAGTTCGCACCCCTCAATTGTGCTTTCCGAAGCGTATCCTGCGATGCCGCCGCAGAAGCAGTCCTTTTCGATATCCGTGAAGATATCCATCCCGAGAAGGCGTACGTTCTTCACCTCCGCATGCTCGAGAATGGCGAACAGGCCGCAGAATACCGTATCGTAGGTCTTGCGGTTTCCGTCGTAGGTAACGCGCGTTTCCGTGGAAACGCCGGCGTTGTTCAGATTCAGGATCATATGTCCGTTTCCGTCGAACGTGCCGGAAAATGTGATCGCCGGCCACGCGACGCCGTTCAGGTCGAGATCGGCCATCAGAATGTAATTCCCGGAAGGATTCGAAGCAACCGCGAGCAGATCCTCAACGGTATAGATCTCTACGGGTGCCGCTGCCGCGGAATCGGCAGCCTGCGCTTTACTGCCTGACAAGGAAGTGAAACGCAACACGCATGCAAAGCATGCGGCGATTGTCATAAAGTGTAAAAGATGAACGAGCGGAGTGGTTTTCTTTTTCAAGGTAAGCCTCCCTGTTTCCTGCCGGACGGGGTTGCCGCCGTGCGAAAGCTTTCTTTCGGACGGAGTATCCTTGCCGGACGATTATGATCAGCCCTGCCCGGAACCTGCCGTCTGTGCTTCGGCGGTCGCGCCGGTAACAGCTGCCTCACCTGCCGCCTCCGGCTGTCCGGCATCGGCGGGTGCTTCCGGCCATTTCGTATAAAGGTATTTTAATATAATCGGCGTCGCAATGGAAGAACAAAGGATCAAAAGAATGACCGATGTGAAATATTTGGCATCGAGAAGCCCGACCCCGAGACCCTTCTGGGCAACGATCAGGGCAACCTCTCCACGCGTCATCATGCCGCATCCGATCTTCAGCGCTTCGGAACGGCGGAACCGCATACAGCGGGAGATGAGGCCGCATCCGATCACCTTTGCCGCCATCGCCACGATAACGAAGCATACGGAGAAACCGAGCAGCGGAACGATCTCCGAGAGTTTGATATCGGTCTTGATTCCGATACTCGCGAAGAACACCGGTCCGAAAAGCATGTAGGAATTGATGTCCATCTTCCGAGCGATGTATTTCGAGTCGCGGACGTTGCAGAGGATGATGCCTGCGGCAAATGCGCCCGTGATATCGGCAATTCCGAAGAAGCGCTCCGCGCAGTATGCCATTAACAGGCAGAGGGCCAGACCCGCAATCGGGATACGTCTCGTGTGCGGATGCTTGGCGTCATACCATTTGAAGATCTTATAGACGACGAAACCGAACAGGAACACCCACGTGAAGAATAAAAGCGTGTGCCAGATCGTTTGCGCGGGAGTGATCGAATCGTCTTTTAATCCGAGGACAAATGTGAGTACGATAATGCCGAGGACGTCGTCGATGATCGCGGCGCTTAGGATCGTGGTTCCGATCCGCCCGGAAAGGTATCCCATTTCCTTCAGGGATTCAACCGTAATGCCGACGCTTGTGGCGGTCATGATGCAGCCGATCATAACGGCGTTTAAAAATCCCGGATCATGGAAGCCGATTCCGTAATACAGCATGTAAAGGGCGGTTCCGCCGGCCATCGGAACGGCTACGCCGAAGCAGGCGATCAGCGTTGCGGCAATGCCGGATTTTGCAAGGTCCTTTAAGTCGGTCTCAAGCCCTGCCGAGAACATCAGGAGAACAACGCCGATCTCCGCCATGGTCGAAAGAAAATCGCCCGACCGGACGAGCCCTAAAACGGAAGGGCCGATCAGCAGCCCCGCGAGAATCTCGCCGACAACCTGCGGAACACGGAACTTCCTCACAACCATGCCGAGAAACTTAGCCGACATGATAATGATCGCAAGCTCCAAAAACACTATATTGCCTTTGTCCATGAATGCCTCCTGAGTGCCTGAGCGCTTTTATATATCAGAATAATACAGTACAAATGAATGTTGCTAACATCTGATTCTAGATTTCCCGCATGGAAAAAGCAATGGGCAAAAGAGCGAATTTACCTGCGTTTTCCGAGGGCGTATTAAGCGATTTGATGAAAAAATGACGGGTATCAGGGAAAACCGTCCGGAAGGGGGAAGGTTTTGTGAAAATCCCGTGCTCTCGGTTGACGGAGGAAACGGATTGTGCTATAGTGAAACTGTCTTATTGGGGCAAGAAGGAGACACCGGAATGCGGGGGCGTAAGACGCATTTCGAAACAGAGGAAACAGGCCAGAGGAAAAGGTATAACGGGTATGATTATCGGTTTGATCGCGGACGATACGAGAAAGACGCTCATGCAGAATCTCTGTATCGCATACAAGGGAATATTAGGGAAACACGAGTTGTATTCTACCGGCGTGACGGGGCGCATGATTGAGGAAGCGACGAACCTGCGTGTTCACAAGTTCCTCGCGGGAAGCCTCGGCGGCGAGCAGCAACTTGCCATGATGATCGAGCAGAACCAGATCGACATGGTGATCTTCCTCCGGAATGCCGACAAGACCCTGAGTTACGACGTGCAGTTCAATTACGTGATCCCGCTCTGCGATGAGTACAGCATTCCCTTGGCGACCAACATCGCAACCGCCGAGATGCTCTTAAAGGGCATGAACAACGGTGACCTTGAGTGGAGAAACCTTTATAAGTAAATAACGGATTGCGAAATCGCCCGAAGCGGTTCGCAATCTTTTTTTATGCCATTTTCCGGGGAAAATACGTAAAAATCCCGCCGAAATCCCGCCGGGAGCCGTTTTTCGGAAAAAGTGCTTGCCAACAGGCTGGTTCTGTTGTATCATATCCACATTATCGGTATTGCATAATTGTATACAATCCCGTTCCAAGCGCAAAAGAAAGGCATCCGCAGGAACGGGCAGATCATAGAAGGGGGCATTCCCATGGCCAACATGATGGAACTTGATGAAAATCTGGAGAAGGACTTTGAATTTCTGCTGCATGAATGCATGAAATCGGGCGTGATCGACCAGAACCTTTACGTGGAGTATGACGTTAAGAGAGGACTTCGTGATTCTAACGGCGCGGGCGTACTGACCGGTCTTACCGAGATCAGTGACGTTACCGGTACCAAGATGATCGCCGGCAAGAAGGTTCCCGCGGACGGCAAGCTTTACTATCAGGGCTATGATGTTCAGGAGATGGTGAAGGGCCTGCAGAACCGCCGCTACGCATTTGAGGAGACGACGTATCTCTTACTGTTCGGCGAGCTGCCGAGCGAGACGCAGCTTCGCTCCTTTGTCGAGCTCATCACGTCGTTCCAGACGCTTTCCAACAAGTTTATCCGCGACGTTATCATGAAGGCGGCCGGACCGAGCATCATGAACGGTCTTCAGAAAGCCGTTCTGACGCTTTATTCCTACGACGATAAGGCGGACGACATCTCCACGGAGAACGTATTAAAGCAGTCCATGAACCTGATCGCGAAGCTGCCTTTGATCTCCATCTACGCATATTGGTCTTACCTGCATTTTAAGCAGGATGAGAGCCTGATCATAAGAAACCCCAACCCGGAGTATTCGACCGCGGAGAATATCCTGACGATGCTTCGCGCGGATGGAAAGTTCACCGAACTCGAGGCACGCGTACTCGATATCTGCCTTGTGCTTCACGCGGAGCACGGCGGCGGTAATAACTCCACATTTACGACGCATGTTGTTACGTCTGCCGGAACCGATACGTATTCGGCCATGGCAGCAGCCATCGCATCCCTGAAGGGTTTCCGCCACGGCGGCGCGAACATCAAGGCAAGAAAGATGTTTGAAGACCTTGAGGCCAATGTAAAAGACTGGAAGAACGAGGATCAGATCCGAGAATATATCGTGAAACTGGTCAATAAGGAAGCATTTGACAGGACCGGTCTCGTATACGGTATCGGACATGCCATTTACACGCTGTCCGATCCCCGTCAGGTCATCCTGAAGGACTATGCGAGAAAGCTTGCGGAAGCAAAGGGCCGCAGCGACGAAATGGAGCTTTACGAGGCCGTTGAGCGCATCGCAAAAGAAGTCATTTCGGAGAACCGTCACCTGTTCAAGCCGATCTGCGCAAATGTTGACTTCTACAGCGGTTTTGTGTATGATATGCTTGGAATCCCCGAAGAGCTGTTTACCCCGATTTTCGCAATCTCGCGTATCAGCGGATGGTCGGCACACAGACTCGAGGAGATTATCAACAACGGTAAGATCATTCGTCCGGCATATAAGTATGTGGGAACCCACAAGGAATACTATTACATGCCCGAAAGAGACTGGGATTGATTCGTGTGCCGCTTCGGCGCGCGCCCGTTTCCCGAAATCGGCGGGTGACGAGACAGGAGGATTAACATGGCATTTTTCGGACCTCATAATGCGGAGATCAATCAGGTTAACGCACAGATTAAAAACGAGAACGGAAAGATTTCCGGTTACCAGTATACGCTCGGCGTAACGCTTTTAAAGAAGCTTGACGAAGGCGCTGTTTTCGATGACGAGATCATGGCTATCTATGCTTCGATCAAGGAGTCCCGTACGACGATCGAGAACTGCAATACAAAGCTTGCCGAGATCCAGCAGCAGATCGCGGAAGAGGAAGCGGCCAAGCAGGCCGAGAAGGAAAGACGCGCGGCAGAGGCAGCAACGCTTCGTGCGGCACGCGCGGCGGAACTTGCGGCAAAGGCAGGCGGACTGTTCGGCAGAAACAACAGCGCACCTGCAGGCGGCGCAGCATGTCCGAACTGCGGCAACGCCGTTGCTCCCGGCATGGCATTCTGCAACAAGTGCGGAACGAAGCTTCCCGAAGCACCGGTCGGCAAGACGTGCCCGAACTGCGGCAATGCGGTTGACGAAGGCATGGCATTCTGCAATAAGTGCGGAACGAAGCTCGGCTGAGTTTCGCCCGACGAAAGCGTAAGAACGGGTTTTGCGCGGGCCATGCCCGTGGCGGAACGGTGACGATTAAAAATTCGTGGAAAATGTACACATTACACCCCGAAAAAGTTTCATTTTCGGGGTGTTATTTTTTGCAAAAGTATGTTACAATAAATTATGTATGGGCTTTATTCCGGCTTTCAACTGTTTTTGACCGCATTCAGCCTGTCTGAGCGCGGAAAAGGAGGCGCCTGAATGGATACCAGAATGGTCCTTTTGGACCGGGACAATCTGAAGGAAGAGCAATTCGCCGAAGCGGCGGAACTGTTGCGTAACGGAGAGCTTGTAGCATTTCCCACCGAGACTGTATACGGACTCGGCGGCAATGCGCTGGACCCGGGCGCGTCCGCGAAGATTTACGCGGCGAAAGGGCGGCCTTCCGACAATCCGCTGATCGTACATATCTGCGACACGGCGGCACTTCCGGTTCTTGCGAAGAACATTCCCGAAAGCGCATGGAAGCTTGCAGAACGGTTCTGGCCCGGCCCGATGACGATGATCCTCGAGAAGCAGGATATCGTTCCGAAGGAAACGACCGGAGGACTTAACACGATCGCAATCCGCATGCCGAGCGACGAGATCGCGGCCATGCTCATCAAGGTAAGCGGTTTATATATTGCGGCGCCGAGCGCGAACGCGTCGGGACGCCCGAGTACGACCAAGGCGAGCCATGTGTGGGAGGACCTGCACGGACGCATTGCCATGATCCTTGACGGAGGGTCCGTACAGATCGGCCTTGAATCCACGATTATCGATCTGACCGGCGAGAAGCCGCTGATCTTAAGACCGGGTTATATCACGTTAGAGGATATCAGGGACATTCTCCCGGACGCGGAGTTCGATCCCGCAGTCCTTAGGCGGGAGCGGAACGACAATATCGTCGCAAAGGCACCCGGCATGAAATACCGTCATTACGCGCCGAAGGGCGAGCTGACCGTCTTCGAAGGAGACCTTTCGGACGTCGTCGAAGCCGTTCGCAGAGAAGCAGCCCGGAAGCAGGCGGAGGGATATAAAACGGCCATCCTGGCGAGCGAAGAAACGAAGGACCGGTATCCCGGATTCATCGTTCTTTCCGTCGGAAAGCGTGAGGATGAAGAAGGCATCGCGGCGTGTCTGTTTGATACGCTTCGCGAGTTTGACCATATGGGAGCGGAGTACATTTTCGGAGAGTGCTTCCGTTCGGACGGCGTCGGACAGGCCGTCATGAACCGCCTTATGAAAGCGGCGGGTTACCACATTGTTTACGCCGGGCCGAAGAGCAGGGCGAAGAAATAAACAAAGCCACGGAAAGGAGTGTTTTTTATGATAGCGCTTGGTTGTGATCACGGCGGTTACGCACTGATGCAGGAAGTAAAAGAACACCTGAAAGGACAGGGGATCAAGTTCCGCGATTTCGGAACCGATTCGCCGGTACCGACCGATTATCCGATTTACGCGAAGAAGGTTGCCAAGGCAGTTGCCTCGGGCAAATACGAAAAGGGCATCCTCATCTGCGGAACCGGCATCGGTATTTCCATTACGGCCAACAAGTTCAAAGGAATCCGCTGTGCACTCTGCCACGACGTATTCAGCGCAGAGGCAACGAGACTCCATAACGACGCCAATATCCTGGCGATGGGCGGTCGTGTCGTAGGCCCCGGGCTTGCACTGAAGATCGTTGACACATTCCTTGCTACTCCTTTTTCGCAGGAGGAGCGTCATATTAAGCGGATCAGCCAGATTGAAGACTAGTCTGTAAGGAGAGGCATGAAAAAGCGCAAAGGGTTCGTAAAACCGGACGGAACCGTTTCCACACTTGTACTGATCACGCAGATCGGTATCGGTATGATGACGCCTATCGCGCTCTGTGCCGTTGCGGGCTATTTCATCGGCAAGTGGACCGGCTTAGAGGCTCCCGTATTCATTGTTCTGATGTTTTTCGGCATCGCGGTGGGATACCGGAATGTCTGGGTTATGGTTCGGAAATACACAAAGGACGATGTCCCGGAACCGGTTGTTCCGGAGCATCTGAGTGAGGCGGAAACCGAATTCCGGAAATGGAAAGAGGAGAAGAAATCCGCGGACGGGAGCGGGCGATGAGCAGACGTTATCCCGGTCTCGGGGGCATGCTTAAGGAGATGTTCCGGGATAACCCCGAGGATTACCGTGACCCGGAGGACATCGACCGGGAGACGGAAGCGGAGGAAGCCGAGCAGAGAGACGGAGAGGATCCCGATGAAGTGGTCGATTATATCCCCGTCGGGAGCGAACGCGAGAAGGAAGAGCTTCTGAACGCCGAGGAAACGTTACGCGACCTCAGGTTCGGCATCGTAGTCTTATCGATTGCGGTATTACCCCTTGCGTGGTTCGCGGAACCGCACTGGAAATTTCCGATCGGCGTGCTGATCGGCTGCGTGCTTGCGCTGTTCCTCGTACAGAAGATGTATCAAGGTATTTCGAACGCTTTGATGATGGATCCGGCAGGTGCCGTGAGATATACAAGAAAACAGGTTGCTTTAAGGTATTTTATGACATTTGGCGTACTGGCGCTCACGATGTTTCTCGGAGGCATCTCTATGGGCGCGGGCGCAATCTTAGCTTCCTTCATGATAAAACCCGCGGCGTATTTTCAGCCGTGGTTCCGGAAACTGAGGCTTTGGTGTAAGGGACTTTTTAAAAGACCTGCCTGAGCGGAGGCTTCCGTTGTGATTTCTGACAGAAAGAGAGGTGAATGACAATGGAGACGGAACTTGACCTGGGAGTCAACGGATATGCCCGGTTTGAGTTGTTCGGAAAGACGTTCTTTCTGACGAATACGCACATCGCGATCATTATCGTTGTTGCGGTGATTACCGTCCTTGCGATTCTTGCGAACCGTGTCATTCGGAAAGCGGACCCCTCGAAAGCTCCCGGAAAGGCGCTTAACCTGATCGAGCTTGTGGTGGACGCCATTGACGGCATTACGAAGTCCAACATGGGAGAGAAACACTTCCGGGGCTTCTGCAATTATATCGGAACGCTGATGATATTCCTCGTATTATCGAATACGGTCGGAATCTTCGGACTGCGTCCCCCGACAGCCGATTACGGCATTACGTTCGGTCTTGCGATCATCACATTTTTCCTGATCCATATCAACGGATTCCGTTACCAGAAGATGAAGCATCTGACCGATCTGTTCGATCCCTGGCCGCTTACCCCGATCAACGTGATCGGCGAGTTCGCGACGCCGGTATCGATGTCGCTTCGTCTGTTCGGTAATATTTTGAGCGGTACCATTATTATGGCTTTGATATACGGCCTTCTGCCGAAGTTTATGCTTCTGTTCTGGCCGGGTGTCCTGCATATCTACTTCGACCTGTTCTCGGGCGCCATCCAGGCATTTGTATTCAGCATGCTGACGATGGTATTTATCGCCAAGAACTTCGAGGATTGACGTGCCGTACGGCCTTCGGGCCGGTAATCAATTATGTATATCATTTTTAGGAGGATATTAAAATGAGTGAGTTCAACAAGTTTTTCGTGGAAGGTCTTGCATGTCTCGGCGCCGGAATCGGTATGATCGCAGGTATGGGCCCCGGTATCGGCCAGGGTTATGCCGCAGGTCAGGGCTGCGCTGCAGTAGGACGTAATCCGGGAGCGAGAGGTTCCGTTATGACTACCATGCTCCTCGGTCAGGCTGTTGCGGAGACGACAGGTCTTTATTCGCTTGTTGTTGCCATTATCCTGATTTTCGCGAATCCTTATACGAAATAAGAATAGGATCGCAGTAACGGAGGAATGATTGTGAGCAATTTGTTGTCCTCCGGGCTCCTGTTTCTCACCGAGACAGCAGGGGAACCGGAAATGAAAGACAAAATATTTGCCCTCGACTGGCAGCTCATTTTCGATGCGGTCATTGTTGCCTGTGCCGTATTCTTTCTGTTCTTCCTTCTGTCCTACCTGGTGTTCAATCCCGCGCGCGACCTGATGCAGAAGCGTCGCGACATGATCGCGCAGAGCATTGCGGATGCCGATAAGGAGAAGGAGGAGGCGCTTGCCTTCAAGAAAGAGTACGATGCCCGTTTGAAGAACGTGGAGGCGGAAGCGGACGGAATTCTCGCGGATGCCAGAAGACGCGCAAAGGGCCGGGAAGATGCCATCATCAATGCCGCTCAGGAGGAATCCGCGCGTATTATGGCAAGAACGCAGACGGAAGTCGAGCTTGAAAAGAGCAGGGCTAAGGATGAGATCAAGCAGGAGATCATCGCCGTCGCGGGCGAGATGGCAGGACGTTTCATCTCGGAGAAGATGGACCCCGCCAAGCAGGCCGAACTGGTCGACGATGTGATCCGTGAGATGGGAGAAGAGACATGGCGTCAGGAATAGTTTCCGGAACATACGGCCATGCGCTTTTCGAACTGGCCGTGGAGCAGAATGAAATCGACAGCCTCATGGAAGAAGCGGCGGTTGTGGACGAGGTTCTCCGGACCAACCCGGAGTTCTGCAGTCTGTTGAACCATCCGCGCATCGGCGTTGAAGAGAAGACCGCTCTTGTGGAGGAAGCCTTCAGCGGACGCGTGAGCGGAAATATGACCGGTTTTCTGATCATCCTTGTCCGGAATGACCGGCAGCGCGACATCCGTTCTTCGCTCGCTGAATTTATGGCCGAAGTGAAGGAATACCGGCATATCGGTATCTGCCACGTCGTATCCGCTTTGCCGTTAACGGACGAGCAGAAGACAAGGCTTGTCAGCAAGCTTATCGAAACAACGGATTACCGTGAATTCGAGATGGATTACCGTGTGGACCCCGGACTGATCGGGGGCATGACGGTCCGGATCGGAGACCGCGTGCTGGATTCCAGTATCCGTTCCCAGCTGAACGGACTCAGGAAATCGCTTCAGGCCGTATCCGTAGAGTAGCAGTGAATATCCAGAAAGAAGGTACAATAACTTGAATTTGAAACCGCAGGAAATCAGTTCCGTCATCAAGGAACAGATCCGTAGATATAACGCGGTTCTCTCCGTTTCGGATGTCGGTACCGTCATCCAGGTGGCGGACGGAATCGCCCGTATTCACGGGCTGGAAAATGCCATGCAGGGCGAGCTCCTCGAATTCCCCGGGGAAGTGTACGGCATGGTAATGAACCTCGAGCAGGACAATGTAGGTGCCGTTCTTCTCGGTGATTCCGGTGCGATCCGTGAAGGAGATACCGTTAAGACGACGGGCCGCGTGGTAGAGGTTCCCGTCGGCGACTGCATGCTCGGACGTGTTGTTAACGCGCTAGGACAGCCGATCGACGGCAAAGGACCGATCAACGCGACGAACTTCCGTCAGGTAGAACGTGTCGCAAGCGGCGTTATCAGCCGTAAGAGCGTAGATACCCCTCTGCAGACCGGTATCAAGGCAATCGACTCGATGGTTCCGATCGGCCGCGGTCAGCGTGAGCTGATCATCGGCGACCGTCAGACCGGTAAGACCGCCATCGCGATCGATACGATCATCAACCAGAAGGGCCAGAACGTGAACTGCATCTATGTCGCCATCGGCCAGAAGGCTTCGACCGTTGCCGGCATTGTTAAGACTTTGAATGAATACGGTGCCATGGCTTACACGACCGTCGTTGTGGCGGCTGCCAGCGAGCTTGCGCCGTTACAGTATATTGCTCCCTACGCGGGATGTGCGATGGGCGAAGAGTGGATGGAGAGCGGAAAGGACGTCCTGATTATTTACGACGATCTTAGTAAGCATGCGGCGGCATACCGTACACTTTCCCTTCTGCTCAAGAGACCTCCGGGGCGTGAGGCTTACCCCGGTGATGTATTCTACCTGCACAGCCGTCTTCTGGAGCGTGCCGCAAAGCTTTCCGATAAGCTCGGCGGCGGTTCCCTGACCGCGCTCCCGATCATCGAGACGCAGGCGGGCGACGTTTCCGCATATATTCCGACCAATGTAATCTCCATTACTGACGGTCAGATTTATCTCGAAACCGAAATGTTCAACTCCGGTTTCCGTCCGGCTGTTAACGCCGGTCTGTCCGTATCCCGTGTAGGCGGCGCGGCGCAGATCAAGGCGATGAAGAAGATTGCCGGACCGATCCGTATCGAGCTCGCACAGTATCGTGAGCTTGCCGCTTTCTCCCAGTTCGGTTCGGACCTCGATGCCGACACGAAGGAGAAGCTTGCGCAGGGCGAACGGATCCGCGAGATCTTAAAGCAGCCGCAGTACAAGCCCATGAGCGTTGCCGAGCAGGTTATCATCATCTACGCGGCAACCAAGAAGTATCTGCTGGATATTCCGGTGAGCAGAGTGCTTGAATTCGAGTCCGCGCTTCTGAATCTGATCTATTCGAAGTATGCGGAGATTGAAGAGAGCATCCGGACGGAAAAGGTAATCACACCCGAGACCGAGAGGCTGCTCATCAAGGCGATCGAGCAGTGTAAGGCAGACTTTTTGAATGGCTGACAGATAGGAGAGAAACTACGCTATGGCCTCAATGAGAGACATTAAACGGCGCAAGAGCAGTATCCAGAGCACCGGTCAGATCACCAAAGCGATGAAGCTGGTTTCCACGGTCAAGCTGCAGAAGGCAAAGGGCAAAGCGGAAGAGTCGAAGCCGTATTTTACGCATCTGTATGAGACGATTTCGTCGATCTTCGCTAAGTCAGACCCTGAAGTAAAGGCCCGTTATATCCGGAAGCAGGAAGGCGGAAAGAAGGCGTTCATCGTCATTTCTTCGAACCGCGGACTTGCCGGCGGATACAACGCGAACATCGTGAAGATGGTGACACGCTGCGACATCCCGCGCGAAGACATGCTGATCTATTCGATCGGCCGTAAGGGACGCGAAGTATTGGAACGCAGAGGATACACGATCCGCAAGGATTATTCCGAGGTGATCAACAGCCCGCTTTACAGCGATGCTTCGGATATCAGCCGCGATGTGATGGAAGCTTTCGAGTGCGGAGAAGTCAATGAGATATTCGTTGTCTTTACCATTTTCCGCAATTCCGTAAGCCAGGTTCCGACCATGTTACGGCTTCTTCCGACCGAGGATCCGAGCGGTCCGCAGGACAGCTCCTCAGGCGGAGATGCGCTGATGAATTTTGAACCCGAACCCGACGAGACGCTTCGCGAGATCATTCCGAAGTACGTCAGCGGCGAGATCTACGGGGCGCTCATCGAATCGCTCGCGAGCGAGAACGGTGCGCGTATGCAGGCAATGGACAACGCCACCAACAACGCGGAGGAAATGATCGAGAACCTGACGGTTCAGTTCAACCGCGCGCGGCAGGGTTCCATTACGCAGGAGATCACGGAGATCATCTCCGGAGCCAATGCGCTTAACGAATAATTCAGTGGAGGTTAACTGATTTGGCTACAAGTATAGGAAAGATAACCCAGATTATCAGTGCCGTACTCGACATCAAATTCGACGACGGCAATCTTCCCGAAATCTATGATGCCGTAAAGATCCGCCGTAAGAACGGAGAGGAACTTGTTGTGGAGGTTGCGCAGCATCTCGGTGACGATACGGTTCGCTGTATCGCCATGGGACCGACCGACGGACTCGTAAGAGGAATGGAAGCGGAAGCAACCGGCCATCCGATCATGGTTCCGGTCGGCGAGAATACGCTCGGACGTCTCTTTAACGTACTCGGCCAGCCGATTGACGAGAAGCCCGCACCTGAGGGCGTGGAGTATTACCCGATTCACAGAAAGGCTCCCGCGTTCTCCGAGCAGTCTACGGAAACCGAAATCCTCGAGACGGGTATCAAGGTCGTTGACCTGTTGTGCCCTTACCAGAAGGGCGGTAAGATCGGTCTGTTCGGCGGTGCCGGCGTAGGTAAGACCGTACTGATCCAGGAGCTGATCACCAACATCGCGACGGAGCACGGCGGCTACTCGGTATTCACCGGCGTAGGCGAGCGTACCCGTGAAGGTAACGATCTCTATTACGAGATGATCGAATCCGGCGTTATCAATAAAACGACGATGATCTTCGGTCAGATGAACGAGCCCCCGGGGGCACGTATGAGAGTCGGTCTTTCCGGCCTTACGATGGCGGAATATTTCCGTGACAAGGGCGGCAAGGACGTACTCCTTTTCATCGATAACATTTTCCGTTTCACGCAGGCCGGTTCCGAAGTATCCGCGCTTCTCGGTCGTATGCCGAGTGCCGTAGGTTACCAGCCGACGCTGCAGACCGAAATGGGTGCTCTGCAGGAGCGTATCACTTCGACGAAGAACGGTTCCATCACCTCGGTTCAGGCCGTATATGTACCTGCCGATGACCTGACGGACCCGGCTCCGGCTACCACATTTGCCCACCTCGATGCAACGACCGTATTGTCCCGTTCCATCGTAGAACTCGGTATCTATCCGGCGGTTGACCCGCTTGAGTCGACCTCCCGTATCCTTGATCCGAGAATCGTAGGCGAGGAACATTACAAGGTTGCCCGTGGCGTACAGGAGATTCTTCAGAGATATAAGGAACTGCAGGATATCATCGCGATCCTCGGTATGGACGAGCTTTCCGAAGGAGAGAAGATGCTCGTAAGCCGTGCGCGTAAAGTGCAGAGATTCCTTTCCCAGCCGTTCCACGTAGCGGAGCAGTTCACCGGTCTTCCGGGAACGTATGTATCGCTTGCGGATACGATCCAGGGATTCAAGGAAATCCTTGAAGGAAAGCATGACGACATTCCGGAAAGCTATTTCTTAAACTGCGGCGGCATCGAAGACGTGTTAGCCAAAGTTAAGGCTGACGAAACGAAGGCGGAGTAATCGATCGTGGACGAGAAACACATAAAACTGAATGTATATTCCCCGACCAGGATTTTCTTTGAGGGCGAAGCGGAGTTCGTGGAATTTGTCACGACCGAAGGTGAGCTCGGAATCTATCCGAACCATATTCCGCTGACGGCGGTTGTGGCACCCGGAATCCTTCGGATCACCGAGGACGGAAAGGTTCGCGAAGCAACGCTTCTCGACGGCTTTGTAACGGTTCTTCCGAACGAGATCACAATCCTTTCGGAAGCCTGCGAGTGGCCGGAGGAAATTGATATTCACCGTGCCGAAGAAGCGAAGATCCGTGCCGAGCGTAAGCTTGCCATGGAGCAGACGGTACGGGACGAGCTCGCGCTGCGCAGGGCACTTGTGCGCATGCAGCTCGCAAGCAAATACAAGTAGTTATGAAATGCCACCTGTTCCCGCAGGTGGCATATGGTTATTATGCGGAAGGCATATGCGCCGGGGTTTCGGCATATGCCTGTAACGAGGAGGAACAGCATGGCTCTGATCATTGTGACCGGGCTTTCCGGCGCAGGCAAATCCATCGCGATCAACGCGCTTGAGGATATGGGATACTATTGCGTGGATAATCTGCCGTCGAAGTTTCTCGTGAGTTTTGCAGACCTGTACGGAATGTCGGAAAGCAACCGCGAGAAGAAGATCGCGACGGTGGTTGACATCCGCGGAATGAGCATGTTCGATGATTTCTTCCAGGCGATGGAGGAACTGAAACACAAGCGTTATCCATACAAGATCCTGTTTCTGGATGCGGACACGCAGACGCTGATCGGCCGGTACAAATACACCCGCAGACGCCATCCGCTGATGGAGGACGACAATCTGTCGCTGGAGCAGGCGATCGCGAAAGAGCGCGAGTTCATGAAGCCGACGAGAGACCGCGCGGATTACATCGTGGACACGTCCGCATTGAAGCCGATGCAGCTTCGCGAGAAGATCGTAAGCCTTGTCGGCGAGCGTCCCGAGGAACAGACGATGGTGATCCGTACCGTGTCGTTCGGGTTTACCAAAGAAGGACTTCCGTCGGACGCAGACCTCGTATTTGACGTGCGCTGCCTGCCGAATCCGTATTATGTAGAAGAGCTGAAGCATCATACCGGACTCGAGGAATGCATCCAGACATATGTGATGGGATTTGACGAGAGTAAGGAATACTTCAAGCGCATCACGGAGATGATCACATACCTGCTTCCGTATTACCGGAGGGAGGGAAAGAGCGAGCTGGTAGTCGCATTTGGCTGCACAGGCGGCCGACACCGTTCGGTCTGCTTTGCGGAGAAGTTCGCGGAGTATATGCGGACGCAGGGGTGCAGGGTGCTTGTGTCCCATGTGGAGCTTGATAAAAACTGAAACAGTGAGGGAGAAGGATTATGGCAATATTGCTTGCGGGAGGAGCTGGCTACATCGGTTCCCACACGGCGGTCGAGATGCTCGACGCCGGTTATGACGTTGTGATCGTAGATGACTTTTATAACAGCTGCGCGGAGTCGGTAAAGCGCGTGGAGAAGATCACCGGAAAGAAGGTTCCGCTTTATGAGGCGGACGTTGCGGATGCGGATGCGCTTCGCAAAATCTTTGCGGCGGAGAAGATCGACGCTGTCGTTCACTTCGCCGGAATGAAGGCAGTCGGCGAGTCGGTCGCCAAGCCGCTTATGTATTACGAGAACAATCTCGGAACGACGTTTGCGCTATTGAAGGTCATGAAGGAATTCGGCTGTCACCGGTTTATCTTCAGTTCGTCCGCGACTGTATACGGTGATCCGGACAGCCTGCCGCTTTATGAGACATCGCCGAAGAAGGCGTGCACCAATCCGTACGGCTGGACCAAATGGATGATCGAGCAGATCCTCATGGACGCCGCCAATGCGGATCCTGAGCTGAGTGTCATGCTGCTTCGTTACTTTAACCCGATCGGCGCACACGCAAGCGGGCTGATCGGTGAAGATCCGAAAGGAATTCCGAACAATCTGTTTCCGTTCATCGCACAGGTTGCGGTCGGCATCAGAGACCATCTGAACGTATTCGGAAACGATTATCCGACACCCGACGGAACATGCATTCGCGACTATATCCATGTGGTTGACCTCGCGAAGGGTCATGTGTGCGCCGTCCGTTACACGGAGGAGCACAAGGGTACGGAGATCGTCAATCTCGGTACCGGAAACGGTTACAGCGTGCTTGAGATGGTGAAAGCCTTTGAGCGGGTGAACGGTATCCCAATCCCATATGAGATCACGGCGCGCCGTCCGGGAGATGCCGCGGTAAGCTACGCCAATGCGGATAAGGCATACAAGCTGCTCGGCTGGAAGGCGGAGAGAACGCTTGATGATATGTGCAGGGATACCTGGAAGTGGCAGTCCCAAAACCCGAACGGATACAGCCAAGGAGGTGCTTTATGATGATCGGAATCATCGGCGCAATGGAATCAGAAGTCGAAAAATTGCGCGACGCAATGGATATCACCGGAAAGCAAAATGTAGCAGGAATGGTATTCTACTGCGGTAGAATCAACGACATGGAGGTTGTTCTCGTTCGTTCCGGCGTCGGCAAAGTTAACGCTGCGATCTGCACGCAGATCTTGTGTGACCTGTACGGCGTGGACGTCGTTTTGAACACCGGTATCGCAGGCTCGCTGTGCGCCGATATCAACATCGGTGACATCGTAATCTCGAACGACGCCGTTCAGCATGACATGGATGCAAGATATTTCGGATATGATCCGGGCGTGATCCCGCAGCAGGACGTTTCCGTATTTGCCGCAGACAAGGATCTCGCGGATATGGCCGAGGAAGCATGCCGCAGGGTGAATCCGGACATCAATGTGTTCCGCGGGCGTGTGCTCTCGGGCGACCAGTTTATCGCGGAGAAGGCGAAGAAGGAATGGCTGGCGGACACATTTTCCGGCATGTGTACCGAGATGGAAGGCGCCGCTGTTGCGCATGCGGCATACCGGAACGGCGTACCGTTTTTGATCATCCGCGCGATCTCGGACAAAGCGGATGACTCCGCGACCGAGGATTATGTAACATTTGAGGCAAAGGCAATCGAGCATATGGTGAAACTGACGCTCGAACTGATGAAGGAGGCAGAATAATGGTTTATACGACTTCAGGGACATGTTCCCGTGAGATTCATTACGATATCGTTGAAGAGAACGGTAAGAAGGTAGTAAGAAACGTCCGCTATATCGGCGGCTGCAACGGAAATCTGCAGGGCATTTCGAAACTGGTGGAAGGACTTCCGATCGAGGAAGTGATTGAGAAACTGCAGGGGATCCGCTGCGGCTACAAGTCCACTTCCTGCCCGGACCAGCTTGCGCGCGCGCTTTCGCAGGAGCTGTAATAATTGCCTGAGGGCATGTGCGTAAAGGAGTACGGACATATGAAGAAGATCATTCTGACAGGCGGCGGAACGGCCGGACATGTGACGCCCAATATCGCGCTTCTCGACCGGCTTAAGGAAGAAGGTTTCGAGGTGAGTTACATCGGTTCCAAGGACGGAATCGAGAAGCAGCTGATCGAGAACCTGGGAATCCCCTATTACGGAATCTCCTCCGGCAAACTGCGCAGGTATTTTTCGTGGAAGAATTTTACCGACCCGTTCCGGGTTATGCACGGCGGGAAAGAGGCAACGCAGATCATAAAGCAGGTGAAGCCCGACATCATCTTCTCAAAGGGCGGTTTCGTTACGGTCCCGGTTGTTAAGGCCGCAGCCAAATGCAAAGTCCCCGTTGTCAGTCACGAGTCGGATATGACGCCCGGTCTCGCCAATAAGATCGGTATGCGGTACGCAAGTAAGATTTGTTGTAATTTCCCGGAGACGCTTGCGAAACTCGGTGATAAAGGCATCCATACCGGAACGCCGATCCGCAGCGAACTGTTCACCGGAACAAGAGAAGCGGGACTCAAATATGCCGGATTTCCGGATGACAAGCCGGTCATTCTCGTGGTTGGCGGAAGCACCGGAGCGGTTCGCGTGAATGAAGCGGTAAGAGCGGTTCTGCCGGAGCTTTTGAAGGAGTTCCGCGTGATCCATTTATGCGGCAAAGGAAAGAGCGACCCCGCTTATAACGGTATTGACGGGTACGTTCAGATCGAGTATTGCGACAAGGAGATGAAGGATGTGCTGGCAGCAGCCGACATCGTGATTTCCCGTGCAGGCGCCAACGCGATCTGCGAATTGCTCGCACTGCATAAGCCGAACCTCCTGATTCCGCTTTCGGCGGAAGCAAGCCGCGGCGACCAGATATTAAATGCGGCATCGTTTGAAAAACAGGGCTTCAGCATGGTGCTTCAGGAGAGCGAGACTACGCCCGAAAGCCTTCTTGCGGCAGTCCGCAAGCTTTACGCGGAACGCGAAGAGTACCGTGCGCGTATGGCGAAGAGTGAAACCTCGGATGCAGCCGATACGATTGTGAAGCTGTTAGTCAGCCTGGTGAATAAATAGACACATAAAGAAAAGTGCCTGTCCGGTAACCCGAACAGGCACTTTTATACTATTTGTGATATAAATACGCATCCCCTTACTGCAGCAACGCTTTATCAAAATAAAATTTGGTTCGTTCCGCAGCCGATGATTCATTTCTCCTCCTGAAGGACTGTTTGAAGGAAAATACCACAAAAATACGGGCGCCGCTCAAAGCCGCCCGTCAGTATGACTGTTAAACTGTTACAGCTCCGCCTTGATCTTCGCAGCCAGCTCCGCGGCCTCGCCGTCCGCGTAGCTGCCCTGCGGCCATACGGGAAGGATGCCGTCTCCCTCGAAACGGGGAACGACGTGAACGTGCAGATGGAATACGGTCTGCCCCGCGGCTTCGCCGTTGTTCTGCAAAATGTTGATCCCGTCGCAGCCGGTCACTTTCTTAACGGCGCCTGCAACCTTCTTCGCTACGGGAAGGAGCTTTCCGGCGGTCTCCTCGTCGATTTCAAACAGGTTCGCAGCATGCTGCTTCGGAAGGATGATGGTATGTCCCTTGTGCGCCGGAGCAATGTCCAGAATCGCACGGAAATCCGCATCCTCATATATTGTTGCGGACGGAATGATGCCGTTCGCGATCTTACAGAAAATACAATTATCGTTCATGAGATAAACCTCCGTTTCAGTATACAAAACCGCGGTCCTGCGGCTCTTTCCCTCTATTGTATCACAACCTTTTGGAAATCAAAACAGAAACCTTTCGAAAAGTCCGTTTTCGGAAAAGAATTGCGAAGAAGCCCCTGAAATGATATAATAATTTGGGTTCGTCTGCGGAGACGAAACGAAATCGAATTTTTAGGGACTGTTATGAAACTTCGTTATGTCAGATACAGGGCATTGATCATCTTCGGATTTTTCATTGTGGCGTTCGCAATTTTCTACGGCACAATGGATAATCATGTCCATACAAATGAATTCTATACGGTACGGTCGATGGATGCGACACTGCCGGTCATTTCCTTTTCCACGCAGGGCACGGAGATCAACCGTACCCTCGGCTTCACGTTCATTCCCACCGAGGCGAAGATGCGTACGAGCATCACGCCTGTCTCGGCAAATACCAGGACATTTTCCGTTCTGATCGACGAGAAGGAGAGCAACGTCCGGAAGATGAACTGCACGATCATGGAGGTTGTAACCGGAACGGTACTCGACAACATCGACCTGATGTCTTTGAAGAAGGAGAGCGACGGGCGTCTTTCCGGCCAGTTCTTCTTAACCGCCAACTACGCTTCCAATACCGAATATACGCTTCGCATCACGCTTACCACCGGCGAAGGAAAAAACATCTATTATTACACCAGGCTGTTCCTTCCGACCTACGGCAACCTGCAGCGTGAAGTGACGTTCTTAGAGGAGTTCCACGATACGATCCTGAACGATGAGCGCCGTACCGAGGTCGAGAAATACCTCGAAACCGAGGAAAGTTATACCGGCGCGGATTTCAGCCGTATCACGCACCGTGATGACGTGCTCTCGGTCGGCTACGGCCAGATGGAGCCCACGGAGATTGAGGACTTCGTTCCGCGGATCGTGGAGTACACGACTTCCTTTGTCGCGGCCGAGAAGGATTTCTACATTCAGGCATACTCAGGCGACGGACTCGAAGTTTATGAGTGCGTCGAACACTACCGTTTCCAGACCGCGGCCAAGACCAACTATCTCTACTCGTTCGAGCGGAAGATGGAGGTCGTCTTTGAGCCCACTTTCTTCAATATGAACCAGGGGCAGATGAAGCTCGGTATCACCGGAGAACAGACGCTGAACGCGCAACTCAGCGACAATGAAAAGTACCTCGTATTTGTCCGCGACGGAGACCTTTGGGAATATGACATGAAGGAAAATGTCATGATCCCGCTCTTCTCATTTGACCGGGAAGGCGGCGACCGCGAGCGTTATCACAACAAGGAACACAACTTTAAGATCCTCAGTGTCAGCGACAAAGGAGACGTTGATTTCGTCTTCTACGGCTACATCATAAGAGGCGAATACGAAGGGCGTGTCGGCATTCTATTCTATCGTTATTATGCGGAGGAGAAGCGTGTCGAGGAATTGATGTTCGCACCCGTGACGGTGCCTTATGACATTCTGAAGGAAGAGTTCGGCGGCGTGTGCTATATGAACCATTTCGATGAGTTCTATTTCACGCTGTACGGGACGCTTTACCATTACCGGACACTGCTTCATGACAGTACGATCCTTGCCGATCCGCTCGAGACGCCCTACTACCAGTACGGCAGCATTCTCGTGTATCAGGAGAGACCCGGCGAGGAGAATACGCGCATCGTATTCTACGATATGGAAACCAACACGTCGACCTATCGTGAAGCGCAGGAGGGCGACCTTCTGTTGTTCCTCGGCTCGATTGACGGGGATCTGATCTACGGCGACGTGCATAAGGCTGACGTTACGTTCAAGGAGAACGGAGAGCCGCACCTGCCGATGTACCGCATCCGGATCGAGACGACCGAGGGCGAGGAGATCAAGGAATATCATCGCGAGAATGAGGACGAATACCTGCTCGACGCGACGATCGAGAACAACGGTATCGCCATTAACATCAATAAAAAGACCGGCGTCGTTTCGGGTATCGCGGAGGACGGAAGCGTATACTCGCACGCGACATACGAGGACCTCGGCACCTATAATATCTTAAAGAGCGCGAAGACCGAAAAGGCCCGCATCACCCTGAGCACCAAATACGCGGAGCCGATGCGGAGGGAGTACTATCTGAACCTCCCGACGTCCTTCAATCTGAAGAAGGTTCCGGCCGAGACAGAGATCACATCGACGCAGGGAAGCGGACGTACTCCGGTACGTCTCGGAGAGCGCACGCGCGCAACCTATTATGTACAGGCGTTCGGCCACGTGATCATGATGTCCGACAGTCTTGCCGAGTGCGTTTCAAAGGCAAATGCGAACTACGGCGGCGTATTTGACGAAAAGGGTACGGTCGTATGGCTGCGAGGCCGCCGTGCCAATACCATCAAGCTTCGTAACGTGACGCCGTACTATGTGAGCGATACGGTCACCGAAAAGGAAGCAATCCTGCAGATTTTCTTAAGCTATAAGGGATCCGTGAAGACGGCCGCGCAGTGTGACCTGAACGCGAAGGGACTGCTGACGTGGATTGATGAGAACATCCCGGGCAAGGCGGTTGACCTGACCGGTATTACGATGATGGAGGCACTCTCATTTTCCTCGGACGGACACCTTGTGGCGACGGTATTCCAAGGCGAGTGGCTGGTCATCACTGCTTATACGGCGAACCTCGTATACGCGATCTCGCCTGTGGAAGGAAGAACGAGAACGATTTCTCTGAGCAGAATGCGGAATGAGCTCGATAACCGCGGACTGTTTTACACGTATATCGATTAGGGACGGAGTTTCCGGACCGGAAAAGGAGAGGGTATGAAAAGAGTATTTCTGATCGTATTGGACAGCTGCGGCGTTGGGGAATTGCCGGATGCTGCGGATTTCGGCGACGTGGGAAGCTTTACGCTTCGAAGCGCGGCCGGGGACAAGGGCTTTTCCATGCCGAACATGGAAAAACTCGGACTGTTTCATATTGACGGGGTGAAGGATGTGATCAACGGCGGCGGGCTCGGCCTGTCGCGCCGCAAGACGTTTAAAGGTTCGGTCTGCCGGCTTACAGAGCGGTCGCTCGGAAAGGATACGACGACCGGGCATTGGGAAATCGGCGGAGTCGTTAGTAAATATCCGATGCCTACATTTCCCGATGGTTTTCCGAAGGAACTGATCGACGAACTTTCGAGGCGGACCGGACGCGGAATCCTCTGCAACAAGCCGTATTCGGGAACGGATGTTATCCGCGATTACGGGAAGGAGCAGCTCGCGACCGGAGATCTGATCGTATATACTTCCGCGGACAGTGTACTGCAGATCGCGGCGCATGACGCACTGATCCCGACGGAGCAGCTTTATGAGTATTGTAAGATCGCACGGGAGATCTGTCAGGGGCCTTGGGGCGTCGGCCGTATCATCGCGCGACCGTTTACGGGAGAGTGGCCGTATACGCGTACCGCACTGCGGCATGACTTCTCGCTTGTACCGCCGCCGACGATGCTGAATGCGCTGAGCGAAGCGGGCTATGCCGTTCATTCGGTCGGCAAGATCATCGATATCTTCGCCGAGAGCGGCATTACGGAATATGTGCGTACGCAGAACAACGCGGAGGGCATTGACCGGACGATCGAAGAACTCGATAAGGATTTCGAGGGCCTTTGCTTTACGAACCTTGTGGATTTCGACATGCAGTACGGACACCGTAATGATGTGCCCGGTTACGCCGAGGCTTTGACATATTTTGACAGCCGGCTTCCGGAGATTATTGCGAAGATGCGTGATGAGGATATTCTGATGATCACCGCCGATCACGGCTGCGATCCGGCGACGCCTTCCACGGATCATTCCCGCGAATACATTCCGCTTGTGGCGTTCGGAAAGCCCGTTGCCGCGAACCGGAACTTCGGAACGCGCGAATGCTTTTCCGATATCGCGCAGACGATCCTTTCGTATTTCGGCGTAAGCAACACGTTGGAGGGAACCGTGATCAAGGGTCTCGTGAAATAGAAGGCTGTAAACAGAAAGAACAGAGCCTCCCGGATATGCGGGGGACGGAATGGAACACATGATAAAAGCGGTACTTTTTGATATGGACGGAACACTCATTGATACCGAGCGGTATTTCCGCATATTCTGGCCGAAAGCGATGGCGGAATTCGGATTTTCGATGAGTGACGCGCAGGCGCTTCAGATGAGAAGTCTGGGGAGACCATTTGCTCCGGCGAAACTGAAAGAATGGTTCGGGGAGACGGTGGATTATCCGGCGATCCGGGCGCGGCGTACCGAGATGATGGAAGCGGAGTTCGCGAAGGACGGACTGCAGCTGAAAGCGGGGGCCTTGGAGATTCTTCAGGCGCTTCGAAGAAGAGGCATACCGGCATACGTCGTTACCGCCTCGCCGATCGAGCGGACGGAGCGGTATCTCAAAGAGGTCGGGATAAGGGAGTATTTCCCGCGCATCATCAGCGCAACCGAAGTGAAGCAGGGCAAGCCCGCGCCCGACGTATACGAATATGCATGTAAGGAGATCGGGCTTGATCCGGCCGAGTGTGCCGCGGTGGAGGACTCGCCGAACGGCGTGCTGTCCGCGTACCGGGCAGGATGCAAAGTCATCATGGTGCCGGACCAGACCGGACCGGACGAAATGCGGGAATACCTGTATGCGGCCGTGCCGACACTGAAAGAAATTGAAGAATTGCTGTAAAAAGGAAAGCACCCTGCAGAATCTGCTCTGCAGGGTGTTTTTATGGAAACAGATGATAACGGCTATTTGATCTTGAGCTTGATGTCTCCGGTATCGGTCTCGACATCACAGCGGCCGCCCAACATCGTCTTCGGAACGTCAATCTTTCCGGTGTCGCTCTTCGTGTAGAAGATCTTCTCGGTAAGAAGCGTTCCTTTCACATTGCCGGTGTCGGTCCTGATCGTGATCTCGCCGGCATCCGAACCGTTAAAGGTTACGTCGCCGGTGCTTCTTTTGATCTTGAGAAGATTCCTTACGATCACGTTCTCAAGAGAGATATCGCCGGTGCTTCCGGTGGAGTCGAGTTGTTCGCAGCTGACGTTCTTAAGAACCGATTTGCCGGTGCTTACCTTCATTGTTATTTTTCCTGTCGTAACGTCCGTAAGCTTCATCTTACCGGTCGTGGTGGTAAGTTTCAGTTCTCCCGCCGACATATCCTTTAAGGAGAGGCCTCCGGTGGAAAGGTTGATGTCGAGTGTTCCGGTCACGGATGCAGAGCATTCAACATCACCGGTACTTGCTTTCACGGAGATATTTCCGAACGTGAAATCCTTCGGAATAGTGATGTCTCCGGTATGTTCCTTTACGGTCAGCTTTTCCAATTCCGCCTTCGGCAGATAGATTGTGATCTTCGGGGATGTCATACTGAACAGTGCGATCTTTTCGTACCATTCGCGGTTATCCTTATAGGAAACGCTCAGCGTGCCCTTCGTTACGGAAACGCTGTGTTTTTCTTTCTGCGGCTCGTAGCATTCCACTTTGCACCTCCCGTCATTTGAAAGGGCAAATGTGATGTCCGCGGTGTCGGTGTCGAGCGAGATCACCGTGAAATCGTCGGAGAACTCGTAGGTATTGGTTTCAAATTTCCGGCCGTTTAGCGCGGAGAAGTTCCAGTGCTTCATTCCCAGTGCGACAACGACCAGACCGATGCCGACCACAACGAGAACGGCCGATATGGTTAATAAAACTCTTGTAGAGGTTTTCATTCCGTGCGCTCCTTTCTGATAAACAGGGCTTTAATGCCTGCGGCAATCTTCTTCGTAAGGAAGACGACGAACCTCGTGGTGGCCTTGCAGACATAGTAAAAGGCGATCGCAAATCCGAGGCTCATAACGGCAAATCCGATTTGCGCGATGCCGGTCGAGACATTGCCTTTTAAGATCATGATCGAACCGATAAAGCTGCCGCCGAGCGCGACGCCGATAAAGATTACCTCAATTGCCCAGACATATACGAAGAGCGACCAGATGACTGCATAAATGCTGATCACGATCGCGAAGAACGCGATCAGAAGCGAGAGCCAGATCGGAGAGCCGAGTGCAAGGAGAACAATCTCCCAGGCGCGAAGACGTCGTTTCGGTTTCACGCGCTCGCACATGAGTTTCGGCAGCGGAATCTCCGCAATCGTCTGCGCGACAATCTCATCCACGTCGCCGACACACGCTACGGCTTCTTCTTCGCCGAGCCCGTCCTCCATACGGTCCGAAATCATTTCATTGTAGAAATTCAGACGTTCGTCGATATCCTCCTGCGGCAACCCCGTAAGGCCCTGCTGCAGCCGGACGAGAAATTCCGTTTTATTCATCAACATGATCCTCCTTAGTCACAAACTGATAAATCGACATAATCTCTTTCCATTCCTCCTTAAACTCTTCAATACGTCGCAATCCCACATCGGTTATGTGGTAATATTTTCGGAGTCTGCCGCCGTGTTCCGCGCTTCGGACCGTCAGCATATCTGCCATTTCCAACCGCTTTAAAATGGTGTATAAGGTGGATTCGGAGAGTTCAATATAAGGACTCATATCCTTGATGATCTTATAACCGTAGGAGTCTTCGTCTTTGATCGCAGCCAGTACGCATACGTCGAGAAGACCTCGTTTTAATTGGATGTCCATGCGATACCTCCTTTCATGGAATACATCGTAACACGAAGTATTGTGGTTGTCAACAGCGATTTTTCGGAAAATGTCATATTTTATCTTTCTGCTCCGGGAGACGGTTTCCGGCAGGAGAACGGTTGACGGTCGCCTTTTCCGCGTTTATACTGTATGAAAGGGTTTATTATGAGAAGGAGGAAATAAGATGGCGGATATCATTAAAATCAATGACAATACCTGGCGAATCGAGGACGGAATGGTGCGTTTCTACCTGTTCACGGGAAGGAAACGCGCGCTTCTGATCGATACCGGAATGACGACCAAGAATGCAAAGGAAATCGCGGAAAGTCTCACGGCGCTTCCGCTTTCGCTGATCAACACCCACGCCGACCGGGACCATACGGCGGGGAACGGCGCATTTGCCGAGATCTATATGAGCCCGAAGGAGGAACCGCTTTACCGGAACCAGAACGGAACCGGAATGGTTATCCCCGTGAAGGAAGGGGATGTGATCGACCTCGGCGGCCGACCGCTCCGTATCATCGATGTTCCGGGACATACGCCGGGAAGCATCGCAATCCTGGATGAGAAGAACCGCGTGCTGGTAAGCGGCGACAGCGTGCAGAACGGCAACATATACATGTTCGGACCGAAGCGGGATCTGAATGACTTTATCAAGAGCATGGAGCATCTTAAAAAGTATGACGGGCAGTATGATGAAGTGTATGCGATGCACGGGAATTTTCCGGTGGGGCCGGAGCTTGTCGGAAAGCTCTGTGACGGCGCGCGGCAGATCCGCGACGGGCTCGCGAAGGGCGAGAAGATCAATCTGTTCGGGAATGATGTGACGTTTTATAAGTTCGATTATGCGGGTTTCTTCGGCGAGTGTGTCGATTGACACTTTCCCGTTGAAAAGGTACAATATAAGAGATAAGAATGCGGGTATATGCCATGCCCCGCAGAAGAATGAGGAGGAATTCGAAATGGAAGAGAAGAATCAAGGCAGTATTATTCTGAAAGTCGTTCTCGGCATCGCGGCGGCGGCCGCAACGGTATTCGGAGCCGTGACGGGTATCATGTTCGCCCTGCTCCGCAGAAACATTAAGAAGCTTGAGGGTGTGGAGACACAGAACAATGTCGTTACCTCGGTCGGCCTCGGAAAGAACGACACGATCATTGCGCCGGAAACCGATAACGCGTTCCTTTCCTGCGTTGCCGGAAAGATGACAATCTCCTGGAGCGAGAAACCCGCGAAGAATGTGAACCTTGACCTGACCTGTATTCTCGGCAAGGTAACCGTGATCATTCCCGACGGCGTAAGAGTATCCCTTGAGATGGACGCTCCGAACGCGATCGAGAACATCGAAGAGGCACAGCTTCCGGAGGACGCACCGGTTGTTACAATCACCGGCAAATCCACACTCGGAAAGGTCAGCTTCCTCCGCTAAGAGGAAGGAATCGGACGCATGCAGTTCAGCGCAGGCAAAATCATATATGACAAGCTCGGAAACATCCCGAAGGGACGCGCGGGCGATACGATCACGGAGGGCTGCCTCGTTTTAGAGGGCGGAGCCTTCCGTGGTCTTTATACGCAGGGGTTTCTTGACGTACTGATGGAGCATGACATCAATTTTCGTTGCGTGATCGGCGTATCTCGGCATCGCCGCGGAGCAGGCGTAGAGCGGGTTCGGGAAAGAAAACGGATTATTTTCCGGAAGATTCATTTCAAAACTGAAAATAGTTGACACTTGGAACGAAAGATGATATTATAACCCTTGCTTGCAGTTGTGGCGGAATTGGCATACGCGCATGATTCAGGTTCATGTCCATGTACTTGGGTGTGGGTTCAAGTCCCATCAACTGCAGAATAAAACCCCCGATTGATCCTCACAATCGGGGGTTTTGTTTTGCTTTAATTTCTGCATCGCGAAAAGCCGGGCTGCCGTTTAGAAAACGGCGGTCAGCCGGGATTTCGCGCCGTCCGTCAGCCTTTGATCAGATCAAGGATCCGGTCGCGGACGCCGTCCATGCGGGAATCCGAAAGGCCGAAGTCCATACGGCGGTAACTCCAGGCCGCAGAACCGATGCCGAACTTTTTGAGCGCTTTATGGAAATCCTCATACCAGAGAATCGCCTCTTCCGGTTCCACGCGGTCGATCACGCCGTACTCGCCGCAGTAGAGCCGCACGTTGCGTTCCTCGGCTACCGAAACGGCCTCCTTGAAAAGAACCTCGAAATAGCTGACATCGATCGCCTTTGTCTCGTCAAATGCGTCAAATGCATGCGCAAATCCGGGGCCGAGCTGCGCAACGCTTTCCTTCGTGTATTCCGCGTAAGTCATCTTATACGGGCAGCGGAACGAAGGATCCATCGTGCTGATCCAGGTAGCACCCTGATGCGTGAACAGAAGCGGATCGTAGCAGTGGAAGTTGTAGATGATGTTGTCGTCCTGCGGAAGGGCAAGATCCTTCAGCGCTTCCACGCTGTTGTTGTAGTAGCCGCCGACCAGGATCGGAACGGCAGGCGCGATTGCGCGGATGCGTCGGATGCATGTGTCCGCAACCCGGTTCCACGTGTCGCAGTATTCTTTCTTCGTGACTTCGTTCAGAAGCTCAAATGCCAGGTGGCTGTAGCTGCCGTAACGGCTCGATAACATCTCCCAGGTCTTGCAGAAATGCTCCTGCAGTTCCTCGCTGTCGAAGAAGCCGGTTTCGCCATGTCCTTCATCAAAGGAATAGCCGATGGTGCGGTGCAGGTCGAGAACCATATTAAGGCCGTTCTTCGCACACTGCTCTACGGCAAAATCTAAGAAGCGGAGACGCTCGAAACGGGGCGTTCCCTTATCGTCCTCAAACAGATCATAATCCACGGGCACGCGGATATGGTCAAGTCCCCAGGCCGCAACCTGACGGAAGTCTTCCGCGCCGATAAACTTCTCATAATGCTCTTCGGTGTGTCTGCACTGCGACAGCCATCCGCCGAAGTTGATCCCGTGTTCAAATCCTTTCCAGTTTCTCATGCAAAATCCTCTCTATTACAAATGTGACCGGTATGCCCGGAAGCAGTTCCTGCGTAAAAATGCCACGGCTTCCGAAGATACCTCTCCGAGACAAATGGTAACAAATAATCCGTCTGATTGCAAGCGGGAAGACCTCCGGACGGTTGATTATTTTCTTTCGGATTGCTATAATTATCAGGTGGGCATATAAGGCATCGTAAGGAGGATAAATGTATGGCAACCGTCAATGTGTATGAGCAGTATTTCGAGGCATCCTGTACATATAATGAAGTGCTGAGGAAAGGTGCGCTTGTCATGCTGGTCGCGGATTCCTGCGGCGGGATGATCCGCTATCAGGCGGCCGTTTCGTTCTTCCCGCACCGGGATGAAGAGGACTTTGCGGTTTCCTATGACGCGTACTTCGAAAAGACGCTTTATGAGGCAAAGGGACGTCGCTCGAAGAAACGCGAGAAGAGTCTTCTGGAAGACTTCCGGACAACTATTGAGGAGATCGCCGCAGAACAGAACGCAGAGGTGTTCTGGGATAAGCCTCTTCGGGAGGAGCGAAGAGGATAGAGGGTTACGATGAAGCAAACCGGGAAAAGATTCGCAGGATTATGCGAAAAATGATTCCCATGATTAAAGGTTGCCAAGTTCTAACCGCATTTGGTACAATAGGATAAAGTACTCCCGACATTTCAGGGGAAGGAGAAGGGCAATGAGAAAACACGAGAAAAGACCGCCGCGTGAACGCGGAGAACGCTTTGCCAATACAAAAGGAAGAAAGATGGTCGTGATCGCATTTTTCTTCTGGGTGCTCGTTCTGGGAGCCGCTTGGCTCGGAAGCATGATCCAGTATGAGGATATCCAGGAGACCGGCAAATCGGTCGTAAAAACCTATACTACCGGTAAGGAATATACATACAGCATTATGCTTTATGTCTTTGGGGCGGTAGTCTTCCTGGTTCTTTTCTTCCTCTTCTGGCGCATCCTTATGAGCGGAATGTTCCGCGCGCTTCGAAGGGCTTCGGCGTTCAGCCAGGGAATTGTCCTGATCCTTTGCGTGGCAGGCATATGCGGCATCTTCATCGTGACGCTTTTCGTGGAGATGAACCACATCTATCTGTCGGATGCCATGCAGGAAGAGTGGCTCGAAGCGTTTACGCTGATCGGGTGGCCGGTGGTCGCATTTGCCCGCGTATTGTACAGTGCGGTCCGCGGTTTGCGCGTTGAGAAGATGGAGAAGAGACCGAGGCCGGAGCGATAATCCAGAATCCGATTTTGACAGTCTGCAGCTCTGCCGGACATTGCTCCGGTGGGGCTGTTTTGTATCATAATGTAAAATATTTGGAAAATGTGAAAAAACAGTATGGTAAATTTGATTTACATATGCTATACTGTATTCATTCAGGTAAGCGCAGGGAGAGAATGAGTTGAAAACGGAAAGAATGACGCTCGATGACGTAAAGGAACTGGAGCAGAAGCATATGTTCGGCTATTTTGCGGAAGCGCTTGCATTTGTCCTTGTATACCTGCTTTCGCTGTTCCTTGTGAAGCCGTCGCAGGGAGCCGGGGCTTTCGTGAGAGCAATCCCGGTCGTGCTCCTGCTGGTGATCGATCTTTTGATCTCGTACCGGAAGAACAGAAAGGAATCCGCGAAACTGTTCAAAAAAGTCGTTGTCGACAGTGTCGCTTCGGACATGTTTCAGGATTATGAGTTCTTCGAGGATGTCGGCTTTACGGAGGAGGCAGTGGCTTCGGCCAACCTGATCGACGGCAAACTGACAAAGTTTAAGAGCGAGGATCTGATCCGCGGAGACTGCAAAGGGATTTCGTTCACGAGAGCGGAAGTGCACGCGGGAGATTTTCAGGGAATCTGGATCGTATATAAAAATGCTTCGGATATGTTCCCGGAAGGGCTTCGCGTTATGACGAGAGACTATATGCTGTCTGTGGATGCGGAGAACCTGTTCCGCAAAGACGGCGTGCAGTATGTGGCTTCGGGAGATCCGGATTTCGACCGCGTGTTTTACTGCTTCGGCGATGATGAATCGGCTGTCCGCGCCACGATGAACGAGACCGCGCGCGAACATTTGCAGAAGATCCGCAGCGAGATCAAATGGCCGTTCGCCCTTGCGATGAACGGGACCGATATGGTTGTCGCGGTCCGCACCGATATGAATCAGATTGAAATGCCGGAGCATGTGGGGAAAGACAATTACTGGAAGGAAACCGCAGCGGCCCAGGCAGCCTGCCGGCCGGTTGTTTCCTTTACGGAGTTTCTGCTTCGCGATCTGGTCATTATGGAGGATACGAAGCCCCTTCAGCAGGAATTGTACTAAGGAGAGTATAGTAAGGAGGATAACATGAACAGCAGTTGGGATGAAATGCGGATGGACAAGACGAGAATGATGTTTCTGGCTGTCGCTGCCGGATTCTTCGGTCTTGCCGGCATGTTTATGCCGTTCATCATTGTTGCGACAAGAAGAACTTACATGAATCCGGTGTTGTGGATGATCGGGGGGATTGCCTGCGCGGGGGTCATTATGATCTTCTTCTGTAAGATCCAGAAACGCTACCGAAAGAACTATAAGAATCTGGTTGTCGCCAAGGCGGCAGGCGGGCTTTTCGACGAGTACAGCTATTATCCGGAATACGGTTTCGACGTTGCGGAGATTGCCGCGACCGGGATTATGAGAACAGGTAACCGCTACCAAAGCGAGGATATGGTGGAAGGTCAGTATAAGGGCGTGAAGTTCCGCCGCTCCGACGTGTACATCGCGCATCACACGCAGTCCGGCAAGAGCAGCCATACGACCGTGTATCTGCGCGGCTCCTGGCTGACGTTCCAGTACAACAAGGACTTTGAATCCGACCTGCAGATCACGACCAAGGATTTCGGTTATGAGCAGAAGAATACGAGCCGTCTCTTCACGAGAAGCACGGACCTGCGGCACAGTATTCAGACCGAGGACATGGAGTTCAACAGCATGTTCGAGTGCAACTGCCAGAATGACTCGGAAGCGTTCTATCTGCTGACGCCCCGCGTGATGCAGATGCTCAAACTGCTCCGCACCGAGCTGAACGCTCCGTTTATGGTCGGATTTGTCAAGAATATGCTGCATGTGGCAATCAACTCCGGAAAGAACCATATGGAACCTCCTGTGTTCGGAGAACTGAATCCGGAACTTGCCGTGATGCAGACGAGAACCGAATTGCGGTCAATCTGCAACATCATCGACGCATTTTCCATGGACCGCGAGATCTTCCGGGGAGATACGGATTGGTAAAGAAGAAAAATGTTACGCCTTCGGGCGATTCTTTGCAAGGCGGATGTCAGCCCGATCATGCTTCTTTGTGTAATATCTTACGCATAAAATTCGGTTGACATTCCCAATAAAAGGATTTATAATGTGCCTAACTTTACAACTGTATATTGGTTAAAGGCTGTGACGAAGACGGTCTCGCGAATGCATTTTCAGAGAGTCGGTGGACGGTGTGAACCGGCATTGCGAAACGAATCGACCTATCCCTTCCGAGCTGAAGGTCTGAACTTCGAAAGAAAAGTAGGAACTTCCGTATTTGCCGCGTCAAGGCATAGGATTTGTTGGAATCCGAAGAGTGGCGTACAGTGTACGCAAGTTGAGTGGTACCGCGGGTGAAAGGCTCGTCTCAAACAATCGTTTGGGGCGGGCATTTTTTATTGTCCGGGCGCGGACGGAGCGGCAGCATGCCGGAACGGAACCGCAACCGATCGATTACAGCCTTTCAAGAATAAAACGAAGGAGTAAAAGATTTATGAGTGACAACATGGATTTGAAATTGCAGGAAGTTGCGTCCCGTATCCGTGAGATGCGTGAGATCGCGGGTTTCACCGAAGGTGAGATGGCGGAGAAGACCGATGTCAGCGTGGAAGAGTATGCTTCCTATGAAGCCGGCAAGACCGATATGCCGTTCACCTTTATCCATAAGTGCTCGCTCGCATTTGGCGTTGAGATGTCCGCACTGCTTGAGGGACATACGGCAAAGCTGACGAGCTACACCGTGACGAGAAAGGGCGAAGGCCAGATCACGTCCGAGGAAGAAGGCATCCTTATTAAGAGCCTTGCTTCCAACTTTAAGAAGAGACTCGGTGAGCCCTACTGGGTTCGCTATCAGTATTCCGCGGAGCAGCAGCGTAAGCCGATCCATCTTACGAAGCACAGCGGCCAGGAGTTCGATATCGTTATGAAGGGCTGCCTGAAGGTTCAGGTCGGCGAGCACATCGAGATCCTGCATGAAGGCGACAGCATCTTCTATAACAGCTCCACGCCGCACGGCATGATCGCGATCAACGATCAGGACTGCACATTTATCGCAGTCGTTCTTCCCGGCGAGGACGTTGCGGAGGCCGATGTTGTTGAGACCCTTGTGGAAGGCCGTACCGCAAAGCGCAGCTTCGTCTGTGACAAATTCATCAACACCGTCGAGGACGAGAAGGGCCGCCTGAAGTCCATCGACTTCGTGAACGAAGAAAAATTCAACTTCGCATATGATGTGGTGGACGCGATCGCGAAGAAGAATCCCGAGAAGCTTGCCATGGTTCACCTGGACCGTAACAAGAACGAGCGCCGCTTCACCTTCCTTGATTTCTCAAAGAAGAGCGGTCAGTGCGCAAACTACTTTAAGTCCCTGGGCATCGAACCCGGCGACCGTGTAATGCTTGTTTTGAAGCGTCATTATCAGTTCTGGATCAGCATGCTCGCACTGCATAAGCTCGGTGCGATCGCGATCCCCGCAACGTATCAGCTGCAGGAACATGATTTCGAATACCGCTTTAAGTCCGCAGGTGTAAAGGCTATTATCTGTACCGGCGACGGTGATACCGCGAACCAGGTTGATCTTGCGGCACCGCGCTGCGAGACTTTGATCCACAAGATCGTTGTCGGCGAGCCGAGAGAAGGCTGGCGCAATTTCGATGAAGAATATGTGATGTACAGCTCGCATTTCGACCGCGTTCAGAACAGCCCTTGCGGTTCGGACCGCTTCATCATGTTCTTCACTTCCGGTACGACCGGTTATCCGAAGATCGCATGTCATTCGTACAAATACGCTCTCGGCCATTATGTGACCGCGAAGTACTGGCATCAGGTTGATCCGGACGGACTGCATCTGACGATTTCCGATACCGGCTGGGGTAAGGCGCTCTGGGGCAAACTGTACGGCCAGTGGCTGTGCGAAGCACCCGTATTTGTCTATGACTTTGACAGATTCCATGCAGAGGACATTCTGCCGCTGTTCGCGCAGTATCACATCACGACGTTCTGTGCGCCGCCCACGATGTACCGCATGCTGATCAAGGAAGACATCAGCAAATACGACCTCAGTTCGATCGTTCATGCAACGACCGCGGGCGAGGCGCTGAACCCCGAGGTTTACAACGTATTCAAGGAGAAGACCGGACTTCGCATCCACGAAGGTTTCGGTCAGACCGAGACCACGCTCGTGATCGCGAACCTGTTCGGCGAGAAGCGTAAGCTCGGCTCCATGGGTAAGCCTACGCCGCAGTATCATGTTGACATCCTCGATCCGGACGGCAAGCCCGTACCGGTCGGCGAGAACGGTGAGATCTGCATCTATACCAATGAAAAGACGCCTTGCGGACTGTTCCGCGGCTACTATAACGATCCCGATCGTACGAAGGAAGCTTGGCATGACGGAATCTATCATACCGGTGACGTTGCCTGGAAGGATGAGGACGGCTTCTACTGGTATGTGGGACGTATCGATGACGTTATCAAGTCCTCCGGTTACCGTATCGGACCGTTCGAGATCGAAAGCGTTATCATGGAACTCCCGTACGTTCTCGAGTGCGGCGTCAGCGCTGCTCCCGACCCGATCCGAGGACAGGTTGTAAAAGCAAGCATCGTCCTCACGAAGGGCACCCAGCCTTCCGAGGAACTCAAGAAAGAAATCCAGGAATACGTCAAGAAGCACACGGCTCCTTACAAGTACCCTCGTATCGTTGTCTTCATGGATGAGTTACCGAAGACGATCAGTGGGAAGATACAGAGAAATAAATTGTAATTAAAGGTATACTGCCAAACCCGCGTTTGGCCGCGATTGTCGGGAGCGCGTGAAAGCATGCTTTCACGCGCCTTCCGCAAGCGTGGTCAAACAGGGCGGTGACGACAGTTACCGCCCGCACATGAGCAAAAATGAGACCGCAGGGAGCATTTTTGCGAATGGAGGGTTTGGGAGAAGCAACTCGCCCGCACATGAGCAAAAATGAGACCACAGGGAGCATTTTTGCGAATGGAGGGTTTGGGAGAAGCAACTCGCCCGCACATGTGGTGGCGAAAACGGCCGGCAGGCATCCCTACAAGCAAAAAAACTAATGCGGCATGCCCGCCACCCAGGCAGATAGTAGTTGCATTTTCCTCTGATAAAGGTTATAGTTATTTAGTTAAGGTGAAAGCGATGAATTTTAAGCGTTTAGTGCTCTTTGCGGGGCATTACGGCAGCGGTAAAACGAATATTGCGGTGAACATCGCGATTGACCTCAAAAAAGAGGGCAAGAACGTGGTCATCGCCGATCTCGATATCGTCAATCCGTATTACCGGACGAAGGACAGCGAGCAGGAGCTTAACGAGGCGGGAATCCCGCTGATCAGTTCCGATTATGCGAACTCGAATGTCGACGTGCCGGCGCTCCCGCAGGCATTGTATTCCCTGGTCGATCAGAAAGACCGTTACGGGATCATGGATATCGGCGGAGACGACCGCGGCGCGCTGGCGCTCGGACGTTATGCACCGGCTATCCTCGAGGAGAATAATTATGAGATGCTCCTCGTCATTAACAAGTATCGCCCGCTGACTCCGGACGCGGCAAGCACAATGGAGGTCATGCGTGAGATAGAAATCGCGGGCGGGATTCCGTTCACCGGGATTGTGAACAACAGTAATCTCGGGCGGGAGACAACCGCGGACGATGTGATCAAAACCCACGCCTACGCCATGGAAATGGCAAAGGATACGGGGCTGCCTCTTCGGATGACGACCGTTAAGGAAGACATCGCGGCCGAGGTGGCGAAAGTAATTCCAGATGTCGTGCCGCTCCGGTTACAGAATAAGCGGCTGTGGAATGACTGAACATGTAAAGGCATGGCATTTTCCGAAAGGACGATGCGAGTTAATTTACAGGAGGTAAGACATGAACAAAGTAACGTTCAACACGGACCTTTGTAAGGGCTGCGGCCTCTGCGTAGCAGCCTGCCCGAAGAAGATTCTTCGGATGTCGGAGACGGTCATCAATGCGAAGGGCCATCATCCGGCGGAAATGACCGACCAGTCCCAGTGTATCGCCTGCGCTTTCTGCGCTACGATGTGCCCGGATTGCGTAATTACGGTGGAAAGGGGTTAAGAGCATGGCAGATAAAGTTTTGATGAAGGGCAATGAAGCCATTGCCGAAGCTGCCATTATGGCAGGCTGCCGATTCTATTTCGGCTATCCGATCACGCCCCAGACCGAAGTTGCCGCTTACATGGCAAAGCGTATGCCTAAGATCGGCGGAACATTCCTTCAGGCGGAGAGTGAAATTGCAGCGATCAATATGTGTATCGGTGTTGCTTCGACCGGTAAGAGAGTTATGACGAGTTCCAGTAGCCCCGGAATCTCTCTTAAGGAAGAGGGCATCAGCTATATGGCAGGCTGCGATCTTCCGGCATTGATCGTAAACGTTGAGCGAGGCGGCCCGGGTCTCGGCGGTATTCAGCCGTCCCAGTCCGACTATTTCCAGGCAACCCGTGGCGGCGGGCATGGTGACTATCACCTTTTCGTTGTTGCTCCGGCAAGCGTTCAGGAAATGGTAAGCCTTACCGCACATGCATTTAACGTAGCGGAGAAGTATCGTGTTCCCGCAATGCTTCTTGCTGACGGTACGCTCGGCCAGATGATGGAGCCCGTATCCATCGAGGGTATCACCGTTGAGGATCATGACAAGTCATGGGCTCTCACCGGAACGGACTGCAAGAGAAAGCATAACATTATCAACTCCCTGTCTCTGCTTCCCGAGGAACTCGAGCAGTGGAACCTGGAGCGTTACAAGAGATACGAGAAGATTGAAGAGAACGAGCCCATGTGGGAAGAGTACATGACGGAAGATGCAGACATCTGCATCGTTGCGTTCGGTATCGCATCCCGTGTAAGCCGTAACGCCATTAAGGCGGCACGTGCACAGGGCATCAAGGTCGGCATGATCCGTCCGATCACCCTTTGGCCGTTCCCGAAGAAGCCTCTTGCCGCTATCGCTGACAAGGTTAAGGCGTTCGTTACCGTTGAGCTCAATATGGGCCAGATGGTTGAGGACGTTGAGCTTGCTACCCGCTGCAAGAAGCCGGTTCTCATGGCTAACCGCGTAGGCGGATGTATCCCGACTCCCGAGCAGGTTCTTGCTCAGATTGTCGAAGCCAATAAGTTAGGAGGTGCACAGTAATGGGTGAGATCGTATTCCAGAAACCGAAGTCACTGTGTGACGTTCCGCTTCATTATTGTCCCGGCTGCACGCATGGTATCGTGCATCGTCTCGTTGCGGAAGCAATCGACGAGCTCGGCATTGAGGGCAAGACCATCGGCGTAGCCAGCGTAGGTTGCTCCGTATTTACCTACAACTATTTTGAGTGTGATATGGTACAGGCCGCACACGGGCGTGCTCCGGCTGTTGCTACCGGTGTAAAGAGAAGTGATCCCAGTAAGATTGTATTCACTTACCAGGGCGACGGCGACCTCGCTTCCATCGGTACCGCTGAGACGGTTCATTCCGCAGCGCGTAACGAGAATATCACGATTATCTTCATTAACAACGCAATTTACGGTATGACCGGCGGTCAGATGGCTCCTACCTCCCTTCCGGGACAGGTAACCCAGACTTCTCCTTACGGCCGTGACGTTAACACCGTCGGTTATCCGGTTCGCATCTGTGAGATGCTTTCGCAGCTGGAAGGACCGACCTACCTCGAGCGTGTTGCCGTTAACAACGTAAAGAACGTTAAGGCTGCCAAGAAGGCTATCAAGAAAGCGTTCCAGAATCAGGTTGAGGGCAAGGGCTTCTCCCTGATCGAGGTTGTTTCCACCTGCCCGACCAACTGGGGTAAGACTCCCGAGAAGGCTATGGAGTGGCTTGAGGAGAACATGCTTCCTTACTATCCGCTCGGCGTTTACAAGGATAAGACTGCGGCAAAGGAGGACAAATAATATGGCACAGACCGGTATGCTTTTTGCAGGTTTCGGCGGACAGGGTATTCTGTTCTCCGGCAAATTCTGCGCTTATGACGGACTGATCTCCGACAAGCAGGTCAGCTGGCTTCCTTCTTACGGTCCCGAGATGCGTGGAGGTACCGCAAGCTGCAGCGTTGTATTCAGCGATGAGATCATCGGCTCCCCGATCGTTACGAATCCTGATATCCTCGTTGTCATGAACCTTCCTTCTCTGGACAAATACGAATCCGCTGTTGTTCCGGGCGGAAAGATCTTTTATGATTCGACGCTGATCGGCCGTTCGGTTGCAAGAACCGACGTAACGGCTTATGCCGTTCCCGCTACGAAGCTCGCTGCCGACAACGGAATGCCTACCCTTGCAAACATGATCCTTGTAGGTAAGATGATCAAGGAAACCGGTATCATCTCCACCGAGAACATCGACAAGATCATTGACAAGATCGTAAGTGCCCGTCATCAGGACCTCAAGGAACTGAACGCGAAAGCAATCAAGATGGGATTTGACTACGCAGAGTAATCTGAAAAACAACGACAGGCCGGAGGGATTTCCTTCCGGTCTGTTTTTTATGGGAACGGAACTTCGCATAGAAAGAAAAAACTGCCGCATCAAAGCGGCAGTTTTTTAGGTTATTACGCGAAGCGGGTAAACGGATTACGCGCTTAAATGAATGAGCATGGTTATGAGAAGCAGGCAAATACGAGTACGGTGATCGAGTTCCAATAGATGGCGATTTCGTTGGTGGAGAAGGAGCCTACATCGTCCAGGTGACACAGAAGCGGAGGCGTTCCCTCGGGGATGGCTGCCTTTGCAGGCTCATCATACACACGGGCGCTCGGGCCGCCGGATACGAGGCCGGGATACGGATATTCCACGTTGTCGCTTGCGGTCGGGCGGTTGTGCGGGTTATGGAACGCGCCGGCGCCGTGGCCGGTGATGTAACTCCGGTTCAGCGGATTGCGTCCGAGGAGATAATGAATATTCTCTTCGGCAGCTGAAGCATAAGCCGTGTTGCCGGTCAGGAACGAAGCAACGAGCAGTGACATGGCGCAGTTCATGACAACCATATTGCTTCCCCATACAAAGCCCTCTAACGGCATCGCAAGGCGGTAGCCGTTCTTGTCCGCCAGTTCGAGGAGTTCGTCGGCATGTTTACGATAAGCGTCCGAGAATACTGTGAACAGTTCGTCCGGGAAGGATTCGGCGGGAGCGAAGAGAACGCTGAGCCCGGCAAATCCGCCGACCTGTCCCCATCCGAGGGCGGTTTTATTGATATCGGCCGAGGCCAGTTTGGTAAGTTCGGCAAGATCGCGTGCTTCCCCGGTCAGGCGGAATATTTCCGCGAACATCCACATGCGCTCGTCGCGGTCATCCTTGTCCCAATAGCCTCCGGTCCAGTTTCCGGGCGGATTGCGGAATTCGATAATGTCGGGGTGCGCGTATAAGAAGTCGCGTGCCGCGAGTGCGGCAGCCTTCAGCTTGCCGGCAAATGAGCAGTCGAACTTTTTATAGATACGAGCCGCAAGCGCGGTCACGGCCGCAAAATCGGCGGTCGCCATCGAGGAGATCGGGTAGAGGATCATCTGATCCTTATCCTCCTCGGGCATGATAAATCCGCAGAACCGTTCGGTAGTGATCTTGTGATAGACACTGCCGTCCTCGGCCTGCATCTTAAGAAGCCATTCAAGTTCGTAACGGCATTCGTTCAGAATGTCGGGAACGCCGTTACCGCTTTCGGGAATGAAAAGGGTCGGGCATTTGTCCGCGAACAGTTCGTAGGTATAGAGAAGATGGCCTAACGCAACGGCACCGGGCGTCGTGTAGCGGCCGTAATCGCCGGCATCATGCCAGCCGCCGGTAATCGGAGGAAGCATCTTGTTATCACTGTAGCGAAGGGTGCTTCCGCTGTGGCATTTTTTATGCTGGTAGGGACCGGCATACTTTTCGGTAAGCGCGCAGCCGCAGCGCATGAAGTAGAACATATGGATCAAATCTTCGAATGCTTTACGGTAAACGTCGCCGGAAATCGAAAACGAATCCGATCGGCTACAATCGTAGTATTCGATAAAATAACGGCCTTCGTCTTTTACATGGCTGAAATCGGCCCAATACAGCGTTTCTCCGGAATAGGAATCACTTCCAAATGCTTGAATGCCTAGTTCTACTTTTGTAGAATCGGACTCGTTCACAAGCGCAAGAGAACCATTTAAAGGCTCGTCGGAAGCTATCACGGCGATCTTTTGGTCTCCGGGACGATACCCGAGCTGATTGACGTGAATCTTCATATCTGTCATAACCTCCCCTTTCGGTATTGTACACAGTATAACAGAGTATGAGCCTGCATGAACATAGATTTTCTTATCATTTTCCGCAACAATGCGGCTTTTTTTATGTAGTATATCACAATTCTTTAATTATTGTTGTGGAATTGGCAACAAGGATGTGATATGATACATATAATAGTTATTTCTATTACTATGCCCTTTTTTCGCGCGAGGAACGGGCATTAAGCTCTTTCACGGAGGAATGGATATGATTAAATCCAAACTTCAAATTCGGCAGGAATCCCTGATTCCGTATCTCGCCGCCATCTGTGCGATGGTCGCAACCTTTATCCTTTTCCTTGACTGGAATGTCAGCAAAGGAGGGGCTGTCAAACTGGCGATGGACAATTCTATGAAGGGAGAGGTGCTGATCAAGATCGGATGGGTGCTGCAGATACTCGGAATGATCGCGATGCTCGTGTGTCTGTTCGCACTGGTCAGAAAGTCGCTGATGCTTCTGGCAATTCCCATCGGACTGAACGCGCTCGGCTTATTGTTCCGCTCGCTTGCAGACAGTAAGTACTGGATCGCGCTGGTGATCTTCCTGCTGACCGGATGGTGCTTTGTGATGGCGGTCGATGCCGGACAATCGGCATTTAAAACCATAACCTATGTATTGTGTTTCGTATCACTCGGGCTGACAATTCTGCTGTGTATTCCGGGAGTTGTCGAGAGTGTCGGAAACATGATCGGAAGCTTCCGGCCGCTCCTCTGTTATCAGGATGGCGCCACGGAGGAAGGCACCGCGGCGGTTTGGAACTGGAATGTATCCTATATCGTATATATTGTTTCGTATTTGTCCGTAATCCTGTTGATCCTGTTCGGCTCGACAACACAGTTTGTCGCCGAGACCGAAGAGGAAAAGGACGGAGGCGCCGCAGAGGCAGGCGGTGATCCGTTCGAGGCAATGAAGAATCTTTACAAGCTTAAGAGCGGAGCGGAGGAGCAAGTGAAGAAAGAAAACGAAGAGAAAGCACCCGAGAAGCCCGTGAAGGAGAACGTAAAGCCGGAGCCGGAAAAGGTGATCGTCGAGGAAGTGGTTCCCGAAAAGGAAGCCGCCCAGTCGGTCGGAGCCGAGCCGGTATATACCGTTCCGGTAAGCGGTTCAAGACTGCAGAAGTCTTTGAAAGAGGAAATCGTTTACGACCGCGACCAGAAGCTGGAACACAGAAATGTCGTAAGGTCATTTTCCGTTGTCGGTATGATCATCAGCTTTCTGATGATGGTCGGAGGCGTCCTGCTTCTGACAGATGTCATTCACCTGCAGTACAACACGATCTGCGGTATTATGCTGATCGCAGTCGGCGTCGGATTGTTCTGTGTGTTCGGTAACAATCTGACTTACAAAGAATACTATATGAAGACAATCGTTACCGAGCGAAAGGTTGTTCATGAAGAGAGCAACTGGGAAGAGGTACTTGCGAACCGTCTTGAGGAAGATGAGAGGAACATTGCGAGCCTTACCGAGACATATGCCCGCATGACCGATATGTATGCGAAACTGCTCGCGTCTACCGCGGAGCTGTCGAACAGCGTGAAAGCGCTCGGCATGCGTGCGGCACAGCAGGAGCTTCCGGTTTCGGATGACGTAAGCCGTGCGGCTGAGGAGCCGGCACCCGCTCCGTATACGGAAGAGGATGACACGGACGAAGAGCTGAGACGGATCGAAGAAGAACTCCGCGCGATTGATGCTGAGGCCGAGAGACAGCGTGCCGAGGCAGAGCGGATTGCCCGCGAGCAGGAAGAGCGCCGCAGAGCTGAGGAAGAGCTTCGCAAGGCTGAAGAGGAACGCCTGAGAGCCGAAGAGGAACTTCGCAGAGAAGCGGAAGAGCGTATCGCAAGGGAGAATGCCGCGAGACTTGCCCGTGAAGAGGAAGAGCGGATCGCCCGTGAAGCTGAGGAAAGAATTGCAAGAGAAGCCGAGGAGCGGATCGCCCGCGAGGCTGAGGAAAGAATTGCGAAGGAAGCCGAAGAGAGACTTGCCAAAGAAGCCGAGGAGGCTGCAAGAAAGCATCTGGCTGAGGCATTCGGTGATGAGTTCGGCGCCGATGAAGTGGCGAAGGCATATGAGGCGGCCATGGCAGAGGGGCTGTCCTCCAAGGATATAGCAAACAGCTTCCGTAAGGAAAGCCTGGCAGCAGCTGCCGCGGTACCGGTAGTTGCAGCAGTCGCTACAGATGCAGCCGAAGCAGAAGAGCCCGTAGCGGAAAATGTGACGGAAGTTGCAGAAGCAATTGAAGAACCTGTAGCTGAAGCAATTGAAGAACCTGTAGCGGAAGCCGTTGAGACCGTCGAGGAAGCCGCTGCGGAAGTAACAGAAGCGGTTGAAGATATTCCCGCAGTTGTTGAAGAAAAGGTTGAGGAGATTTCCGAAGCCGTAGAAGAAATTCCTGAGACGGTGGAAGAGACGGTTGCTGAGGCTGTCGAGGAGATTCCCGAGGCGGTTGAAGAGAAGGCCGAAGATATAGTCGAGGAGATTCCCGAGACAATCGAAGAAGTTACCGAAGAAATTACCGAATCGGCAGAAGATAAGATTGAGGAAACTGCCGAAGCAATTGAAGAGCCTGCAGCGGAAGTTACAGAGACAGTTGAAGAGGCTGTCGAAGAAGTAACGGAACCCGCAGATGAGGCTATTGAAGAAATCGGCGATGCCGCCGCGGAAGCAACCGAAACTGCTGAAAATATTTCGGAGGCTGTCGAGGAGATCCCTGAGGCGGTTGAAGATAAGGCCGCTGAAGTAGTTGAGGAGATTCCTGAGGCGGTTGAAGAGAAGGCCGAAGAGGTAGTCGAGGAGATTCCCGAGGCAATCGAAGAAGTTACCGAAGAAATTACCGAATCGGCAGAAGATAAGATTGAGGAAGCCACCGAAGCAATTGAAGAGCCTGTAGCGGAAGTTACTGAGACAGTTGAAGATAATGCCGAAGAATTAACTGAAACCGCAGACGAAGCAATTGCGGAAGTAACCGAAACTGCTGAAGATATTTCGGAGGCGGTTGAGGAGATCCCTGAGGCGGTTGAGGAGGCTGCCGACACATTCACGATTCCGACATACTCCTTCCCCGCAGCGCCTAAGACGGAAGAGGAACCCGATGAGATTCCGGATCCGTTCGGCGGCGAGATTGAGCCGGCAAATGATAACGCCGATTTGATCAGTCAGATCAGTTCGGACATTTATAAACCTGTTTACCAGGATACACCCGCTTCGAACCAGAGCTGGTTCATGGGTGACCGGATTGCAGACGATTCGGCGGCAAAGGAAAGCAGTCCCGCATTCAGCTTCTTCGGAGGCCTCGGACTTCAGGATGAGGATAACGGCTCCCGGTCGGAAGACGATTACGGAACAGTTCCTCAAAATGAAGAGACATCCGATTTCGGATTCGGTGCGCAGGATACTGCAACAGACAGCTTCGGATTTGGCCCGCAGAATGGTTCGTGGAACAGCGAAACTCCGGGTGAAGCGGATGGTGCTTCCGACGAGGACGATGCTTACGGAACCAATCCTTACGGATACGAACCGGTCAGAACGGAACGCGAGATTATCGAAGGATTTGTCCTTCCTACGTTCAACGGTTTGGGATTTGACACACCTGACGAGAATGAATCCTACGAGGACGATTTCTACAAGCCCGGATACAAGATTAAATCTTTCGCCAAGAAGAATACTTCCTGGATGGAGGATGATGAGGTAGACGATTTCGGTACACCGGTAACACCGGAGGGAATCAAGCTCGATGATCTCGTAAGACCGGCCGAGGCGAAAACCGAGACCGTGGATGTCCCGATGAATGAAGAGCCTGCGGTTCCGATGGATGACGAACCGGAGCTCCCGATGGACGAGGAGCCTGCGCTTCCGATGGATGAGGAACCGGAACTTCCGATGGACCTTGAGCCTGACCTTCCGATGGATGACGAGCCGGATGTCCCGATGGACGATGAACCCGAGCTTCCGATGAATGACGAGCCGGTTACTCCGATGGACGACGAGCCGGTTGCTCCGATGGACGACGAGCCCGAATTTCCCGTTGAAGAACCGAAGGAAGAGCCGGCAGCGGAGACTCCCGCAGAGCCTGTTTCCGAAGAGGCTGAAAAGCCCGCGGAAGGCGAAGAGGACAAAGCGGGCGACGAGAAGGCCGAAGTAGCCAAGGAAGAGAAGAAGGAGGACGGCGACCGTCTTACCAGACTCCAGCAGAAACTTGCCGAGATTCGCGCACGTAACAGTGAGAAATACGGCGGAGACATCTTCCTCGGAGATGACGATTTCTAGAATGACTGAAAGGCGAGCCCCAAGCGGGCTCGCTTTTTTATGCGGAAAATGTGCGGTTTCATTTGCCGTAAAGAAAGATGTATGATATGATGGATTCGGTCCGAAGAGGCAGCTCGTCGGATCAATTTATGAATGGAGCGGGAAAGCATGCGGACAGACGGTGAACAATTCATCCGGACGGAGTGGCTGATCGGGCAAGAGGGGTTACAGAAGCTTGCAAACAGTCATGTGGCCGTGTTCGGTCTCGGCGGCGTCGGCGGCTATGTTGTGGAAGCCCTGGCGCGGGCAGGCGTCGGAGAACTGTCGCTGGTCGATAAGGATGACATCAGCGTGAGTAACCTGAACCGTCAGATTCTAGCTCTTAACAGCACTGTCGGCAAGCCTAAGACGGAGGTTGCGGCAGCGCGTGTGGCGGATATCAATCCGGAAATTAAGGTTCATCTGTATCAGAAGTTCTTCCTGCCGGACAATGCGGACGAATTCCCTTTCTCCGACTGGGACTATGTTGTTGACGCCATCGATACGGTAACGGCCAAAATCACCCTTGTAGAGCGCTCTAAAGCGGCGGGAGTGCCGATTATCTGCTCGATGGGTACCGGCAATAAACTCCATCCTGAAATGTTCGAGGTCGCCGATATTTCAAAGACGTCGGTGTGTCCGCTTGCCAAGGTTATGCGCCGCGAGTTGAAGACGCGCGGTATCACGCATGTGAAGGTGGTGTATTCGAAGGAGACGCCGCTCGACGTGGGGCAGCGTACACCGGGAAGCATTTCCTTTGTCCCGCCGGTTGCAGGACTGATCCTTGCCGGAGAGGTGATAAAGGACTTGACTGCTTATAGGATTGACAGAGAGGATTGTGGGGGAAAGAAAGATGGAGAATAAGAAAAGTATATGGAAAACAATCTCATCGTGTTTGGCTATTGAAATAATCGTTCTGGCGGTGATAATCAACTTGTCGTTTCGATTATTCAAGAGCACAAGGGATAATGTTTATTATACGGTGGAGGAAAGATTTACGGCCCTTTACGGAGCCTGGGGATATAGACCGGATATTTCCCGTCTCATGGAAGAAACGCGGATGCGTGGCAGAACTGAAAACGGAGCGGGCGCAATTATATTTGGGATGAACAGTTACTATAAGGCAGCGCTCGGCCCGAATCAATTTTCCGGCCGCGACGATTATGAACAGGAGATGGAGGATTATAAGGATTGTATCCGGGTTAAGGCGGTATGTCGTATGCCGTATTACACTGACGGACACGAAGAGGAATTAAAACTAGATGGGTCCTCGGCACTTCTGTCTTTCATTGTGACTGAACAGAATGAGGGAGATGCGGAATCGGAGACAGTAAGAAAAGAATATATCTGGGATTTAAGCCGGTATTTATCAGAAAAACAATTTAATGAACTGGTTTCGTTTGAAACCAGTACCGGCGAGCTTCATGTGCTGAAACTTTGGGGATACCGGGATGCAGACGGGATTGTTCCAACCGGTTTGAGAGTAAGAGGAGGATATAATGATTATCCTCATGAAATACAATTCGTAAACACGTCCGAAAATGCAACGCTGCTTTATGAAAAAGGCAATTCCGCATCGGGCTATGCGGAATTGTATATTTGCAGACAGTCGGACGAATGGAAAGAGCCGTCTTCTGATAAGCGGTACAAAAGCATCTTCTCGGATAGGTATTACTACGAGTACAGTTATTCGTCATTGCTGGACGACAAAGCTTCTGTACTGCTCGTTGAGAAAGATGATACAACCTTAAACTTTTCGGAAAACGAACCCGGCTCGGTAAAATATGAGGTTCTGGTTGATGTAAATCTTGTTGCGAAGCGAAAAGCAAGCCGGAAGATTCTTCTTCTGGCTTTGTGGGGACAGCTGGCAGCGTTTTGTTTTATGCTGTATGATTGCGTGCAGAAGAGAGAACATCGTATTTCGAAAGAGCCGTCGGAAGTAAGACAATTTGATTCGGCAGCTGCTTTCATGCGGGGAGCATTCGCTTCATTGGTTTATTCAGTGGTAGTATTTAGTGAAGCATTCTTCTGCTTAGGAACAATTGAAGATGCATACTTCTGGTTGTATCTTTCACTAATCCTAGTAGGTTACCTGTTTTGCATTATCTCTCTCATAGGCTTTCTTCGGGAAGGAAGAAAACAACGCAATACCCAAAACAATCCAACCGAATCATAAAAAACAGCCGCTTCCCCGGAAACGGCTGTTCTCGTAAGTCCCAAATGTTTTAGTTAAAATCCGTATAGATGGTATCCAGGTCGCCGTCGCCGGTCGTGTCAGTCAGAACTGTGTCGACCTCGCCGTCGCCGGTGGTGTCAAGAAGAACGGTATCGATCTTGCCGTCGCCGGTCGTATCAAGCATAAACGTGTCAACATTGCCGTCTCCAGAACGGTCGGACACATAAACGGGTTTATCGGATACGGCATCCTCTTCGAAGATATCCTCGTTGTCTTCGCCTTCCTCAAAAACCTGTTCCTTGAAACGCTTGCGATTGATCACGCGAATGACTGCGAACACACCGAGAACAACTGCTACGGCGCCGCAGATATAGCCGATTATTTTCTTCATGTAAACCCTCCTTCTGCATTTTCACGCGTTCAGTAGAAAAATTATAGCAAATGAGGGCGGAAAATGCAACGCATTTTCCCCTTTACAGGCGGGAATCGTATTATTTTCCTTGCGAAAACAGGGGCGCGCGGATATAATTAACTCTGTAGTGACTTTTTTATATGCGCACGCATAAGGGAGGAAATATGAAGAATAAGAATGCATGGGTCGGTATCGGCATTTTTGCGCTGGTCGGAATCTTTATGCTGTTCTCCGGCATTAAGGATTATTTCGGACTGAAGAACGCAACGAAGGTTAAGGACGTTAAGGCTGACCAGATTAAGGCAGGCATGATGCTTTCCGGCGAGACCGAGATCGTCTGGGATTATTATTGCTATGAGACAAGCGACGGCAACGAGACTTACCGCTGGTATCTGGTTCCGCTTGATTCGACCTGTACAAAGTTTATCGGCGTTAAAGTTCACAGGAAACTGTTTGATTCATACGAGGCTGTTTATGCCAGCACAGCCGATTATTATAACGGCAAGACGGACCGTCTGACCAAGAAGATCAGTTATCAGGGTAAAGTTACAAAGATCAAGGATGAGGTCAAGAACAATCTGAACCGTTATGCGAAGGAGCTCGGCATTACCAATGTGGATGAGTTCTTCCTGCCGTATGCCATCGAGCTGAAGACGACCATGAGTTCCGTTCGGAGCATCGTGATCGGTGCCGTGTGCATTGGTCTCGCAATTCTGATCCTCATTCTGGCCATTGTCGGCGAGAAGAAGGATAAGCAGACCGAGGAGAATACCTTTGCGCAGATCAAGGTAAATCCCGGCTGGATGAACGGCTACACGATCAACAATGACGAGCTCAGCAGCCTTGCGAACGGCGACTTAAGCGCAGCGGAAGCAAAGGAAGATGCGGAAGGGCTGGCAGCCGATTCGGAAGCGATGGCTTCCGAAGAGTTTGATGCCGTTCAGTATGCGGCGGAGAATGCGGAAGCTGAGGCCGAGGAAGCCGCAGAAAAAGTAAAAGACGAGATTGTTGCGGACAAGATCGACGTACTGTAACGCGTCAGCGATTTCGTAAAAATATTATGTCTTACCGGAGATTGCTCCGGTTTATGACAGCACACCAGGAGAAGGAAAATGTATCGTATCATTTCAAAAGAAGAGCCTGCAGCCAACATCTTCACGATGGTTGTGGAAGCACCTCGTGTGGCGAAGAACTGTCTCCCGGGACAGTTCATTATTCTGCGTGTCGATGAGGAAGGCGAGCGGATTCCGCTCACCATTTGCGATTATGACCGCGAAGCGGGAACCATCACGATCGTATTTCAGATTGTCGGAGCGACGAGCCTTCGTCTTTCCGAGCTGAATGTGGGAGATGAACTGGCGGATTTCGTGGGACCGCTCGGTAAGCCGTCCGAGTTCTGCGAGACGCCGGTGGAAGAGTTGAAGAAGAAAAGCATTCTTTTCGTAGCCGGCGGTGTCGGAACCGCACCTGTATATCCGCAGGTTAAATGGCTGAAGGAACAGGGCGTTCCGTCGGACGTTATCATCGGGGCGAAGAACAAGAGCTTCGTCATTCTCGAAGAGGAGATGAAGGCTGTTGCCGCCAATGTGTATGTCACGACCGACGACGGTTCCTACGGACGGAGCGGTATGGTCACAAAATGCATCGAGGATCTGATCGCGGAAGGAAAGCACTATGATGTGTGCGTTGCGATCGGACCGATGATCATGATGAAATTCTGCGCGCTGACGACCAAGAAATACGGGATCAAGACGGTAGTGTCCATGAACCCGATCATGGTCGACGGAACGGGCATGTGCGGCGGATGCCGTCTGATGGTCGGTGGCGAGGTTAAATTTGCCTGTGTGGACGGACCGGAGTTTGACGGACATCTCGTGGACTTTGACCAGGCCATGAAGCGTTCCGCCCAGTACAAGACTGCGGAAGGCCGCGCATATCTGAAGGAAAAGGAAGGCAATACGCACCACGGCGGTTGCGGAAACTGCGGAGGTGATAAGTAATGGGTGACCCGATGAAAAAGGTTCCGGTACGGGAACAGGACGCGAAAGAGCGTGCAACCAACTTCAAAGAGGTATGTCTCGGGTATAATGCCGCAGAGGCTGTTGAGGAGGCACAGCGCTGTCTCGGCTGCAAGAAGCCCCTTTGTGTGGAAGGATGTCCGGTTAACATCAATATCCCCGGCTTCATTTCCTATGTTAAGACCGGTGAGTTCGACAAGGCGTATGCCGTGATCAGTCAGTCGAGTTCGCTGCCTTCGGTATGCGGAAGAGTATGTCCGCAGGAGCGTCAGTGCGAAGGACGCTGTATCCGCGGCATCAAAGGCGAGTCGATTGCCATCGGAAAGCTTGAGCGGTTCGTCGGAGATACCGCAAGAACAGAAGGATGGGCGCCTTCTACAGAAGTAGAACCAAATGGACATAAGGTTGCCGTGATCGGTTCCGGGCCTGCCGGACTGACCTGCGCAGGCGATCTGGCGAAGCTCGGATACAGCGTGACGATATTCGAAGCGCTTCATAAACCGGGCGGAGTACTCGTATACGGTATCCCGGAATTCCGTCTTCCGAAGGACGACGTTGTGATTCCGGAGATTGAAAATATCAAGAAACTCGGCGTGAAGATCGAGACCAACGTCATCGTCGGCAAGTCGGTAACCATCGACCAGCTTATCAATGACGAAGGGTTTGAGGCCGTATTTGTCGGCTCGGGTGCCGGCCTTCCGAAGTTCATGGGAATTCCGGGAGAGCAGGCGAACGGCGTATTTTCCGCCAATGAGTACCTGACAAGAAGCAATCTGATGAAGGCGTACGATGAGGACAGTGATACCCCGATCATGCGCGCTAAATGTGTCGCCGTCATCGGCGGCGGAAACGTGGCAATGGATGCCGCGAGAACCGCGCTTCGTCTCGGTGCCGAGACACACATCGTATACAGAAGAAGCGAAGCCGAGCTTCCCGCACGTGCCGAGGAAGTGCACCATGCGAAAGAGGAAGGCATTATCTTCGATCTGCTGTGCAACCCCGAGGAGATTCTCGTGGATGAGACCGGCTGGGTAAGCGGAATCCGCTGCGTACGGATGGAACTCGGTGAGCCCGATGCTTCCGGCCGCCGCAGACCGGTTGAGATCCCCGGTTCCCAGTTCGTGATTGACGTTGACATGGTGATCATGGCGCTCGGAACGAGTCCGAATCCGCTTCTCGTAAGTACGACCAAGGGCATGGATGTGAACCGCCACGGCGGACTCATCATCAATGAGGAGTCGTGCATGACGACGAGAGACGGCGTATTTGCCGGCGGCGATGCCGTAACCGGCGCCGCGACCGTAATCCTCGCGATGGGTGCGGGCAAAGCAGCCGCGAAGGGAATCGACGAATACCTGAAGGCCAAGGCATGAGCCGAATAGAATAAGAAATGGCACCGCCGGTTCGTCTGAGCCGGCGGTTTTTCATATGGAAAAGTAGCATGTGAAAAGGCTTTTTCAAATCGGATAATATACTCCCATTTTCGCTAATATATTCTATGTCCAATCGCGGACGATTCCGTTACAATGGAATTATCTTGAAGGATAATGGGATGTTTCGCAAAACTATATTATGAAAGGAACGTGAATTATGGATAATTTCAGTTTTTATGCACCGACTTATTTTGCATTCGGCAGAGGCGCGGAGAACCGCGCAGGGGAACTTGTTAAGAAATTCGGAGGCACTAAGGTGCTCATTCACTACGGCGGCGGATCGGTTGTCCGCTCCGGACTTTTGGACCGCGTGAAGGATTCGCTGAAGGCGGAGGGCATCGCATTTGCCGAACTCGGAGGCGTAAAGCCCAACCCGAGAAGCGGACTGGTGTACGAAGGTATTGAGCTTTGCCGCAAGGAAGGCGTGGACTTCATCCTCGCAGTCGGCGGCGGCAGTACGATCGACTCTTCGAAGGCAATCGCGGCAGGCACAGTTTATGACGGCGACTTCTGGGATTTCTATGAAGGAAAGCCGGTTACGAAGGCGCTTCCGGTCGGAACGGTTCTGACGATCGCGGCAGCCGGCTCCGAAGGATCCCCGGACTCCGTTATCACGAAGGAAGAGGGCATGTTCAAGCGCGGTGCAAGCGGTCCGGCTTACCGCCCGAAGTTCTCCATCCTGAATCCCGAACTGACCTGCACGCTTCCCGCATACCAGACCGCGTGCGGTGCAACGGATATCATCGCGCACCTTTACGAGCGCTACCTGACCAACACGAAGAACGTGCAGACAACCGACCGTATGATCGAAGCGCTGATCATGGCGATGGTTGAGGAGACTCCGAAGGTTATCGCCGATTCGAACAATTACGATGCGCGGGCAAATATCATGTGGGCCGGAATGATGGCACACAACAACTCCTGCGGTGTCGGCCGCAGTCAGGACTGGACGAGCCACCAGATCGAGCACGAGCTGTCCGCACTGTATGACTGTGCGCACGGCGCCGGTCTTGCGGTTACGATGCCCGCCGTGTTCCGTTATAATATGAAGCACGATCCCGCCCGTTTCGCGCAGATCGCGACGCGTGTATGGGGTGTTCCGATGAACGAGAAGGATCTCGAGGAAACCGCGCTTGCCGGTATCAACGCATTGCAGAAATTCCTCTGCTCGATCGGCATGCCGAAGAACTTTGCGGAGCTCGGCGCGAAGAAAGAGGATATCGAGTATCTCGCCAATACATGCTGCTACGGCGACGGAAGCGGCAATGGTAAAATCTACGGTTTTACCGTGCTGGATAAGGAGGACGTGCGTAACATTTTTCGCATGATGGTATAGCGGAAAACCTGTAAAAGCGGGTTTTTGTAAATTTTGTATTATTGTATACAAAAAAGTATTGCAATCGAAAAAAGCATGATATATAATTCTGTCCGTGTGGTGCATTTTCCGCACGGACAGATTGTTTTAAGGAGAATGTTCCGCGACAATCCTGATTGATATTTTCTGATAGGAGGAAAAATCCATGTCTTACGTTGATGAAGTATTGGAGCTCGTAAAGAAGAAGAATGCGAGCGAGCCCGAGTTTATCCAGGCTGTTACAGAGGTTTTTGAGTCTCTTAAGCCGGTAATCGAGGCAAATGAAGAGAAGTATAAGAGAGAGGCAATTCTGGAGCGCATTACCGAGCCTGAGCGTCAGTTCAAGTTCCGTGTTCCGTGGGTTGATGACAAGGGCCAGGTTCGTGTGAACACCGGTTACCGTGTACAGTTCAACTCCGCTATCGGACCGTTCAAGGGCGGTATTCGTCTTCATCCTTCCGTAAATATCGGTATCATCAAGTTCCTTGGTTTCGAGCAGATCTTCAAGAACTCTCTTACCAGCCTTCCGATCGGCGGTGGTAAGGGCGGTTCCGACTTCGACCCTAAGGGCAAGAGCGATCGCGAGATCATGGCATTCTGCCAGAGCTTTATGACCGAGCTTTGCAAATATATCGGCGCTGACACCGACGTTCCCGCTGGTGACATCGGAACCGGCGCTCGTGAGATCGGTTTCATGTTCGGACAGTACAAGAGAATCCGCGGTCTGTATGAGGGCGTTCTGACCGGTAAGGGTCTTTCCTACGGCGGTTCCCTTGCAAGAACCGAAGCTACCGGTTACGGTCTTCTGTATTTTACCGATGAGATGCTTAAGTCCAACGGCATCGACATCAAGGGCAAGACCGTTGCTGTTTCCGGTGCAGGTAACGTAGCAATCTACGCTATCCAGAAGGCACAGCAGCTCGGCGCAAAGGTTGTAACCTGCTCCGATTCCACCGGTTGGATCTATGATTCCGAAGGTATTGATGTTGATCTTCTTCGTGAAGTTAAGGAAGTTAAGAGAGCACGTCTTACCGAGTACGCCGCTGCAAGAAAGAGCGCCGTATATCATGACAAGGCAGCGGAAGGCACGAACCAGTGGACCGTTAAGGTTGACATCGCTCTTCCTTGCGCTACCCAGAACGAGCTTAACATTGACGATGCCAAGACCCTTGTTGCTAACGGCGTAATCGCTGTGGCTGAGGGCGCTAACATGCCTACCACGATCGAGGCTACGAAGTACTTCCAGGCAAACGGCGTTCTGTTTGCACCCGGTAAGGCAAGTAACGCCGGCGGCGTTGCTACTTCCGCACTCGAGATGAGCCAGAACTCCGAGAGACTTTCCTGGAGCTTCGAGGAAGTTGACGCTAAGCTGAAGACCATCATGGTTAACATCTTCCACAACGCTGACGCAGCTGCCAAGAAGTATGGTATGGCAGGCAACTACGTAGCAGGCGCTAACATCGCCGGCTTCGAGAAGGTTGTTGACGCTATGCTTGCTCAGGGCGTTTGCTAATAGCCGAAAGCTTTTCAATGAATTCAAAACCCCCGCTGTTAGAGGGTTGAACTTAGGGATTTGTAGAACAAGCAAATTTAAGCCGACCTTCTTCAAGCGGAACAACGAAAAGAACGACCATGTAAGAGTGAAATGCTCCTGCATGGTCGCTTTCTTATTTCAGTGCATTTATAAAGTTGGTTAGCACGCCGTTCCAAGAGTTCCATTGCCCTACAGATTTTACGACTGCTGATTGATACTGTGAATAGTCGATTCCGAGCAATGAAAGAATTACCGTTCTGTATAGGTGACAGAGTTTAACCAAATATAGAATCGATTCTGCGCCGGATAAATATTTGTCTGTCGGCTGATTCCTTTTTATATGCATGATGCGATTTCTTGTGTTGACAAGAGTTTGAAGAAATTTACCTTTGTTTGCGCTGTATTCTTCGGCAAAGATATCTTGTCCGTATTTTGAAATGACAGCATCAATGCACATTTTCAATGTTGTTGTTTTCTCGCCGGGTTTCAAGCTCGGAAAAAAGGTGTCATATAATCCAATGATTTCTGCCATAGGCTCAAGGCATTCAATAAAATTAGCACATTTTACATCATGTGTTACCCCGGTATCGGCTATGTTATATAAAGCAACTTGATGCACGATATCCAATTCATCCTGCAATTGCATCCATTTTGTGATTAGCTCTGGAGACAAGACTGTATCATACATCAGAAATGCATGGTCAGAATAACAATAAGCAGGATCGGTTTTGCAGTACGACAATCTTCTTGACAAACATTCCTGTGCATATGAAGTATAATCAACTTCTGTAGTTGTATCTCCAGAAAAGGTTAGAGATTCTACGACATAGAACCTTCCATCGAGGAGCATAAGCAACCGTTCGATTATGGTATAGATGTCCCATAGGGTTTTCATTTTGACAGGTATGTCTGCCGAGATGGTTATCGTTCTTTTCAAGCACTGCTCAATAATAATGTGTAGTTTGCTGCCATCGTGTTCATAATCAAATATGGCAGAATGAGGACCTCCAAGGATGCCCTCATTTTTAACTTCAACGCTTAATGACGAGCAACTCTTATCCCCAGCATTAATAAATTCGGCATCGTTCACTTTATGATACCCCCTATATGAAAACCTCTATCGGTTTCCAAACATTCCTGTTTGTAACATCCTCTGACCACTCCGTATTAGACAGATAAATCTGCGTTCCGACCGCTCTGACGAAGCCCCATTTGATTTCAGGATGGCGGGAGGCATACTCTTTGAGAGCCTCGAACTTGCGGGGAGCATATTTATCAATGTTGTTGGAACTGCCGTCTGCGGTCATGCCGCCTTTTGCTTCAATAATCCATACTTCACCATTTTTCAGCTTGATGATGTAGTCCGGATAGAAGTTGCTGCGTCGGAACGCCATGCGATATACGATGCTGAAATACTCATCGCCCTTATCGCCGTTCTTATAGCACCATTCCACAGGATCGTAATGCTCACACCAATCCTCAAAGGAAATCTCCGTAAATGTGCGGTTCGGCTGAATGAGGATATTATTGCCATAATCGACAAACGGATTCTTGCCCATGATTTTCGTGCTTGCAATGCGCTTGTGCTGCTTATAGTATTGTTCTCTCGGAATGCACCAGTCAGCGGAAATGATATCTGTTTCTTCAATTTCTGCTATACGGTCTGCGCTGACGCCGCTGAACACCTCTATTAGACGCTCCCGGTTATTTACAAGGAAAGCGTTATATTCACGAAGGCTCAATCCATCGATCAATTTGTGTTCTCGCTCGAAAGCAATCTCTTCCTCCGAGAACAGCGACATCTGCATATCAATTGGTCCGAACAGGACGCGGAGAGCATTGTTTGAGATATTCTCGTCAATGCCGATGGAGCGAGCAATACGGCGTTTTGCGTCACGGATGATAAAACCGTCATCGTGATTACTAATCTGATGCTCACCACCGAAAATGCGATTCAAAGAGCGGATATCATGCGTGGTTCTGGCTACACCTTCGATAGCCTCTGTTTTCAGTTTAGTGCCGAAAACATACCCCTTGCTGATTTCCATTTCGTGCTTATCCAGCTTGCCGTTATGGTCGAGGTCACAGTCAGAAAGCATCTGTTCCCGGATGACCTTTACCACAGCCTCCGGATTGACCGCATATCGGTCGCTGCCGTTCAGTGATTCCTTCTGAAGCACGATATTCGGAGTGTCAAATTTACGCTTGTATAGATAGGTGTAGAACGAATCACCGATGCTGTTTGTAAGCCCCTCGGCATACTCGCTGTCAAGCGTATAAACATAGCAGTTGTCAATAAGCGGTTCTTCATAGTGGTGACGCTCCGGCATACGGCGGACACGTCCAACAGTCTGGATGTTAAATCTTTCCGTACCGCCTTCACGCAGCTTTACAAGGATTTTGGCACGAGGACAGTCCCAGCCAGTGGCAATGGCCTGTTTGAACAGAAGGAACGCATACTGACCATCCAGCTTTTTGATTTCTTCCGGATTATCCGGGTGTTCTCCGCTGAACCACGATGCCACAAGCCCAGAGTTGGCAGAATAGCCCAAGTCCTCTAAAGCCCGTTTTACACGTTCAATCCATTCATCATATCCGTTCGGGAACTGTATCAGCACGAGCGGTCTGATTTTTAATCCTCGGTGGTCGTATTCAGCCTGTATTTCTTTACGCTTTTTATCGGCAAGATCGAGTAGGAGCAGATCATCGTCAAGACTGTTGTTTTCCTCTATAGCAGCGGAAACACCTTCGTTGATGGAAATCCCGGCGGCAATCAGACCTGCGCCGATAACTTCATCGTCCGGGATAATTTCCGTATGATCACCCTTGCTGACGGGTGTAGCGGAGATGCGGAGAACATGGACAGGCTGGATGTTTCCGATATACTCATTAGCGGTAGCCTGATATTTATGCTCCTCATCAATGAGCATGAAGATATCAATGCCGTTCGTATGACAGAACAGCACTTTGCCCATCAAATCACGATGCTCGCCCTCACGCAGCACAACGTTCGAGGTACGGTTGATTTTATCCCAGTTGATAAAAAACACCTTGCCACGGGGATCGCTCTCATTGATAAATGCGTACACATCGCCGTCCGGGATTCCGGAGGTCACTTCTCTGAAGCTGTCCTGCGACTGCTTTTCAAGACCGCCCGCGCCGGGACACAACCACAAAAAGACCGTGTTAGGATTCTCATCAAGATAATCGTCTATGAATTTTGATACGAGGACTGTTTTTCCGGCACCCGTTGGAGCGGAGAGAACAAGTTCCTCATGGTCTGCACATTTCGCCAGCAGGCTTTCCTCGTGCTTTGTCTGAAAATCGAATAGTTTTGCAGTAAACATTATTCCGCCGCCTCCCTTAATTCCTGACCGAAGAATTCTCTCGGTATATATTTGAAGCCGAGTGCATTCAACCGCTCCATTTCCGCAGAATTGAAGATAATGTTCTGGTTTACCCAGATATTTTCAATTTGCGGATAAATCGCGTCATCCATAACGTATTTGCGATAGTCGGCTTTATTCAGAATCAGCACATTGCGGACATTATCCACTTCGATGCCGTGCTGCAGCTCTATCATCTCCCGAATATGGAGGCACAGAGCATTACTGAGCAGGTATTCCTCCGGCTTGCGCGGCGTCCAGTCGCATTTGAAATATTTTACATTAGCAGGGATTCCATCTACACCTTGTTCTGTCTCCCATTCACCTACAACCTTTAACCATCCATCCTTAAAGCGGGTGGATACTTTATCATACTTATCGCTGTTTTCGTCAGTAAGGGTTTGGACTTTCGACAATATCCCGTCTACCTTTTGTAGATCCCTAACTGTAAGCCTTTTTTCAAACAGCACATCCTCTTTCTTGCCTGTAAAGGAATACCCATGTATTACTTTCGATATTCGAGGATAGGTTACTTCTGTACATATATTGTTTTGGTTGTCTGTGCAAAGAATGAATTTCCGTTTTCCGCCATCAATCCTGTTCTGTTCAATTACTGCTTGCCCAGTTGTCCCCGAACCAGCAAAGAAATCAAGGATTACGCTATCCTTTTTTGAGGCAATCTCCATGATTCGCTTGATAAGTCGTGTTGGTTTTGGGGTGTCAAATGGAATGGCTCCCTCAAAAAGTCCTTTTAATTCTTTTTTTGCTTCATCAGTGTGACCAGTCTCATCATGTGGCCAGAGATTAGAAGGAAGTCTACCCTTTGTGGAGTCCAAATAAGTTTTTTTTGCAATTCCTCCCATACCATTTTTTGTAAAATAATACTTTGGCCACTGTCCTCGTTCATACACTGCTCTGGCTTTTTTTCTTGACACTTCAAGTGGTTCAGAAAGAACTATAGCACATACTTCCTTACGGATATCATCAGTTGGGACACCACACACAGCGGCTCTTTTTTCAGCATCATTGAGATCACGCAATTCATACGCACACCAGCCATTCATGATGTTTAACATTTCTTCCTGCTTATATCGCCAGTGAAGACCGGTGGCAGGATATAACATTTTTCCTGTGAATGGGTGCTGAATTGCATAAACCATTCCTTGATGTGTTGCAGCATCTGCTGCATACGCATTATCAATTCTCCATAGAGCAACGTCATTATCGGGATTCTTATATTTTGAATCCATGCTTTCGGTTCGAGATAATAAATTGGGATTCCATCCAGCAGATTTACCGTACACCAACAAATACTCTACCTCAGTAGGAATTCCTTTAGAATCATTTTTGGTTGAATATGTTTTCTGCCACGAAATGTTTGCTATAAAACATTCCTCTCCAAATATCTCATCACATAAAAGTTTCAAGGTCGCGTTTTCATTATCATCAATAGAGATAAATATTACACCATCCTCACTAAGCAACTGTCTCGCTACATACAAGCGTTTTGTCATAAAAGAGAGCCATTTACTATGACGAAATGAATCGTTCTTATCTACGTAATCATCATCATAGATGAAGTCATTTTGACCACGATTATAAGGAGGATCAATATAAATCAAATCGATGCGACCGAGATGCGTCTTTTCAAGTAAATACAGACTTTGAAGATTGTCACCCTCAAGGATAAAGTTATAGACTTCTCCTTCGGCAGTGGTGATTTTCTTGTCAGTGTCTTCCGAGAAGACGGGTATATGGGTACGAAGTTTAACATCAACCGCTTCTTCGTGTTCCTCCCATACAAGCCCGTATTTCTTGTCGCGCAGATGGTTTTCGATTTCTGTGAACGCCCGGATGGATTCATCATCTGTGTGCTCTTTCCGAAGCGTTTCCAGAAAATCCAACATCCGCTGACGCTTTATCTGTGATAGGTTAGGCATTATCATTACCTCCTGTGGTTTCTTCGATTTCCGGCAAGCTGGACAATTCCTGAAGTTTCTTACGCAGGATATCCTTATCCGGCAGTTGTAATTGGTACTGTGCCACCATCATAGGCGAGAGTGTCCGGCTCATGGCATATTCGACTACCTCGTCATTTTTGGATGCGCAAAGGAGCAGACCCACGCTCGGATTCTCATCCGGCTTTCTGATCTGCCTGTCCAGCCCTTCAAGATAAAAGTCCATCTTGGAAACATATTCTGGCTTGAACTTTCCGACTTTGAGTTCCATAGCCACGAGGCAGTGTAGGCTGCGATGGAAGAACAACAGGTCAATCCGATAATCCTCACCACCGACCTGTATCGGGTATTCCTCTCCGACAAAAGTGAAATCCTTGCCTAATTCGAGAATGAAATCACGCATTCCCTTAACCAGCGCTTTTCGGAAATCATTTTCATGGAAAGCGTCCGGCAGGTCGAGAAATTCCACCACATACTGATCGAGGAACGGATTTTGCTGCGAATGCAGCGGTTCCGGTAGCAGTTTGCCCTTGGAGAGCATATACCGTTCATAGTAACCGCTGTCCATCTGCCGTTCAAGCTGCCGGGAACTGTATCGCTCCTTTACGGCAAGGCGCATATAGAATTCCCGCTCCTCATCGCTCTTGCTGCCGGACATGATAAGAAGATGGTTTGTCCAGCTCAATTGTGTCAGCAGTGCTGACACTTTTTCGTTATCGGCGTAGGTTTCGTAAAACTGCTTCATCCGATAAAGGCCACGGCGGTTAAAGCCCTTAATGCCAGGGAACTGATTCTGAATATATTCGGCAAGAGAATCTATATAGCCGTCCCCATAGTTTGCTTCTTTGGATTTTTCAGACAAAAACTGTCCTACGCGCTGATACATGAGGATTAGTTCCTCGTTTACCTTGCGATAGGCGTTGTCGCGGGCTTCTTCTATGATTTGAGCTATTTCGTCGAACGTGTTGTCAAGTTCGTTCATTACAAGACCTCTTTTCTGAATTGTGTCAGCAGTGCTGACACTTTTTATTATTTGGAAATTACTCTGTTGTTATGTCGAGTCCGAGCTTCTTGATTTCCTTCTGTATGAATTCCTGCACGAACATCTGCAACTGCCAGACGAAATACCCTTCGATATCCAGTCCTTTGAAATGTTCCCTCATTTCATCGGTCATCCCCTGTGTACCCTGCAGACCTTCTACATAATAATGGAGTGCATCCAGAAATTCATAAAACTCCTTGTCGGACAGCAGCTCGTCCAGATACGGCATCGTTTGCGTCCGTTCAAGGTCTGTCTGTGGATACATTTCTTTTGCCCGTTTCAGAAGTTCAACGGCTTTTTCGGACAAGCCCAATTCCTCACTGTATTCTTTATTATAGGAACTGACTCCCGTGAGCAGGTAATCAACAGACACATCAAAATACTTTGCTATCCGCAAGACCACATCCGCTGTCGGCTGCGTCTGCCCACTGGCGTACTGGCTGATCGTCTGCTGCCGAACGCCTACGGCTTCACCGAGTGCCTTGTAGGTGGTGGAGTGTCCGTCCTTCGGATGGCTTTCGAGTATCCCGCGCAGCGTGGTGGGGAATACATCATAATACCTGTCTATATTCTGTTCCGTTTGTCTCGCCACCTTCTGCACCTCCACGAATTTCGGATTAACTGTACTTTGCTCAAACACTTGCGAAACGCTTGTGTTTTCGCTCGAACTGTGATAAAGTAATTATAACAAGTGATACGCAACTTGTCAATATTGTATAACCGCTTTCTTGCGAACGTTGGCCTGTCCATTTCTCGCAGGAACAAGGGAGAAGTCTATCCGAAACAAGGAGGTGGTAAGAATGCGGAACAGACAGAAGCAGCGCGAACTGAGACGAAGCCAGAAAAAAGAGGAAACCATCGACAAAAGAAACGGCTACGGCATCAAAGATTTAACAGCCTACAACGCAGTACTGCAAATCAAGACAAAGGGCAAAGCAAACATTGCACTAAGGTGACCACCTGTGAAAATCCGAGGGACTTTTTCGAGGGTGGTATTTTTACGCCCAAATCTACAGAAATGGAGGTAATGAAGACTATGGAAAAGACAACCATGAGCGTGCAGGAACTGTCCTCGCAGATGGGCATTTCCCTGCCGAAAGCATATGAACTTGTCAAAACGCCGGGATTCCCGTCCATCCGCATCGGTACGAGAATCCTTATCCCGATTGACGCATTCCGGGAATGGCTGGTCATCACTTCTAACAAAGAGGAATGACCACCGCAGAAATATCGAAGGAAGGAGGTGACGCCGGATGCACATGGACGAACTGATGCAACAGAAAATATGGTTCTGCTGGAATTTTGAGACCCGTAACGGCAAACGGACAAAGGTGCCCATATCAGCCTACGGTACGCCAACAGGCACGAATGCGCCGTATTTAAATACGTGGGTGACATACGAAGAAGCCGCAAAATCCGCCAAGGAACATGGCTATGACGGCGTTGGATTTAAGATCCCGGAGGGTTACTTCTTCCTCGATATCGACCACAAGGATTTGTCCGATCCGTATGTGCAGTTGCTTCTTGAGCGGTTCGACTCCTATGCGGAATACTCCGTCAGCGGAGGCGGCGTTCATATATATGGCAAATGCGACATCAGCCGATTGCCTACCTTTATTGACAATACAGGAAAGCTGCGGCTGGACAAAGCATTCTATATGAAAAATCCGCACAACGATACGGAACTGTACTGCGGCGGCATTACAAACCGTTTTGCCGTTTTTACCGGAAACGTGATACGGGATGTGCCGTTAAAGGAATGCACGGACGCTCTGCTCGTAACGCTGGATAAAAATATGCGCCGGGCAGAAAAACAGAAATATAGCGAAAAGCGTGACGGCGGCGATAAAGAGGTATTCGATATCGTGGCCAGCCTGCTCAAGCAGAAAAACGGCGAAAAGTTCCGCAAACTCTATAACGATGGTGATTATTCCGAATACGGCTCCAAATCCGAAGCCGACTGCGCCCTGTGCGCCATGATCGCATTCCGCACGGGAGCCGACCCGCAGATGATCGACACGGTGTTCCGCTCGTCCGCACTGATGCGTGACAAATGGAACCGGGACGATTACCGGGAATCTACCATCGAAAAAGGTATCGAAGCCTGCCACGGCACGTTCCACCGCTCCAAGATGGAACATCCCGATTTTATCCGCTTCAACGAGATGACCGGGGAGCCGTACATTGTAGTGCCTCTGCTGGCAAAGCACGTCCGGGAGCATCTGGATTACATCCTTGTCCGGGATAACGGCAAGCAGGGACTTCTGAAATATGTCTATGAGGACGGCAGCTACCGCCTGTACTCCAACGATATGCTGATGGGCATTATCAAGCAGTACATTGCCGATTACGATGAGGAGATGGTCAAGATGAGCAAAGTAAACGAAGTCCTGCAGCACATCACGACAGACCTTAATTATGTCGGTCAGGATGAACTGGATGCTAATGAGAACCTCATCAATTTCAAGAACGGCTTGCTCTCGGTGTCAGAGGACACGCTCACGCTGATTCCGCATACTCCGAATGTGTATTCTACGATACAGATTCCATGCAGCTGGACGGGAAAGCGAGAGCCTACGCCCGTGTTCGATTCATATATGCACACGCTCACAAACGGTGATAAAGCTATCGAGCGTCTGCTATTGGAATTCATCGGCGTATGCATTTCCAACATCAAGGGCTGGCGGTTGAAAAAATCCCTGTTTCTTGTGGGCGATGGCGATACCGGTAAATCCCAGCTTAAGAGTCTTGTGGAGCGACTGCTCGGCAAGGGCAATTTCATCGGCATCGACCTGAAAGAGATTGAAGCCCGGTTCGGCACGGGAGCTATCTACGGCACAAGGCTTGCCGGTTCCTCGGATATGAGTTTCCTGACCGTTGATGAACTGAAAACATTCAAGAAGATCACGGGCGGAGACAGTCTCTATGCCGAGTTCAAAGGCCAGCAGGCGTTTGAGTTTACCTATAACGGTCTGCTGTGGTTCTGCATGAACCGTCTGCCGAAGTTCGGCGGCGATAACGGTCAGTGGGTATACAACCGCATCATGGTCGTGAACTGCCCGAACGTCATCCCGAAAGACAGGCAGGATAAGCAACTGCTCGACAAAATGTACGCCGAGCGTGACGGCATCGTGTATAAGGCGGTATGGGCATTGCAGACGGTCATCCGAAACGGCTACCGCTTCTCCGAGCCGGAGAGCGTCACGGCGGCGAGGTCACAGTATATGTCGGAAAACAGTACGGTCATCAGCTTCTTTGAGGAATGTATGTGTCCGTGGCAGGACGGCAAGATCAATCGCCACTGCACCACAGGGCGCATCTACCGCGTATATCAGGCGTGGTGCCGTGAGAACAATAACGGCTTTGCCAAGACCGCCAAAGAATTCCGAGAAGACCTTGCGGAGCATCTCGGCAGCACATACACCGATATGACCACACGGCAGAAAGGCAATACCTACTACAAGGAATATTCGCTGACGCTTGAAGCCAAGGAGCAATACGCAAGGGAGTACGGCTATGACGGCATCGAATTTCTGTAATCCGGGTAGCAGAGGTAGCAGTACGGGTAGCAGTAAAAACCACAGCTGCTACCCACGAAAACACAGTAACCACAAGGGTTTGACGGTTCTGGGTAGCAGAGGTAGCAGTACCTCAAACTTCTCAGCCGAAAAAATAAAGTTTGGAAGCAAATATGAAAAACGGGTATGAAGATAGTTTTTTGTGGATATGAAATCAAAACTTCTGCTACCCCTGCTACCCGCAAGCCTCAAAGCCTTGTAAACAAAGGCTTTTTCGAGGTAGCAGCACCAGAAAACACTGCTACCCGTGCTGCTACCCACTGCTACCCGCACATCATCAAAGGAAGGAGGGAAACGACAATGGTGCATTACCCATCGCTCCGGGAACTGAAACGGACGCTCGGAGCGGACTACCGCATCCGAACCATCGACTGGGAGAAATGCCTGTACCGGGATTTCGGTAACGGCTTCAATGTCGAGGTCAGCGGGTGCAGCCGTGCCAATAGAAAAGGTGTAGCCACACTTTATCTCTGGTTCGGAGAGCACGCATACGACTGCCTGATCGTCAAGACCGTCCGTGATGTCGGTCGGAGCGCGGAGGCAATCGGAGAGGCTGTGGATAACCTCTGTGAGTATTCAAACAGCCTCATCGCCCACGGCTATGACAGCCGGGACAAACTGTTTCATCTCAAAAACAACATTTAAGAAAGTGAGGATTTTACCATGAATTATCCACTCAGAATCAACAAGTACAACTGGCGCTCCTTGGAGCCGCAGACCAACGTCCACTACACCGAGGACTATATCGCAGATCACTATGATCTGTATCTCACATCGGAGTACATCCCGGACGATGACGGCAATACTCGCAGATATTACCGTCTCCACGCCAACAAGGCACACAGCATCGAGATGGCTCTTGCCTACGATGTCAAGTGCCCGCGTTGCGGAAGGAATGTGTTGAAGCAGGTCGGCAGATGCAGGGATTACCATACGCTGGGACTTTACGAATGCCCGGTGTGCGACAGAAAGAAATAAGGAGGATTACGATTATGGCTACATTCAACGAGAAAAATTATCTCATCGGCACCACCGAGTATGACACAAATTTCTGGAATGTCATGCGCGGAGGCCGCTACGCAACAGACAAGATCAATGACGGCAAGGATGTCTCCACGGGAGGGTACGCTCTCCCGGCGGCATCCGGTGACAAGCTGAGAAAGGCAATCAAGCGCGAGAGTCTGTTCCGCAACATGGCAACGGTCGTAAAGGCGTATAACAGCGGCAGTCGCATCTTTGCCAAGGACTGTGATGACCTTGCCTCATGGGTGCCGGAGAACGGCAACATCCCTATTCAGGACGGCATGAACGATTTTACCCGCTACGCCGTGGAGATGCACAAACTGGCAGTATTCGTCAAGCTGGATGATGATTTTGTACACGATGCCACGTTTGACATCGAGGACTATCTGACAGGCCGCCTTGCGAAGAACTTCGCCAAAGCCGAGGACTACGGTTTTATCACGGGTACGGGTGACCATATGCCCAAGGGCATTCTCAGTCCGACCGATGGCGCAGAGGCAGGTGTTTATACAAACAGCATCACCTACGATGCTGTGATCCGCCTGTTCTTTGCTCTGAACGAGGAGTACCGTAAAAACGCCGTGTGGTTGATGAACGATGCCACCGCCCTGACGCTGCGCCTCATGAAAGACGAAGTGGGCAATCCCCTGTGGAACCATGCGAACGACACAATTCTCGGCAAGCGAGTTGTCATCTCCAACGATATGCCCGATGCAGAAGCCGGGGAAACACCTATCGTGTTCGGCGATTTCAGTTATTACTGGATCATCGACCGCAGCCCCGTCAGCATCCAGACACTCAAGGAGAAGTTCGTCACGCTCGACCAGATCGGATATCTGGCTCTTGAGTTTCTTGACGGCAGGCTCATCCGCCGCGATGCGCTTCAGGGCATGAAAATCAATATCACGGAGTAAGGCTCCTGCGGACAGGTACGGCGGATTGCCGTCTGCCGTGCCTGTTTTCTCTGCAAAAATCAAACAATTCAAAGAACATATTACAACGGATTGCACGGTTTTCATAGCGGTTATCAGCGGTTTAGGGTTTAATTACCCGTTTGAATACGCGTTTTTGCACACGAAGCCCCAGGCCGCTGTCCGCTATCGAAAGGCGTAGAGATTAGGCCGCCCCCTACCGGGCAGGAAAGCCTATTCCTATGAAAACTTATGCGAATTTCCGCGCGAAGCCCTGCGCCCGTTATCCATTCAAGATACGCCAGAGATCAGAATCCCCTTGGGGAGAAAGGAGGACACATGGCAAAGGAAGTAAAGCCGATTCGTATCTCCGCCGGATGGCAGGACAGCACGATTTACATCATTGAGTATGCCACCAGCGAGAATGCCAAGGAAACGGCATACGAGAAGATAAAACGGCTGATTATGAACGAACCGATAACTTTGGAAAAGCAAGCCTCGTAAGGCTCAAAAGAACTTGACTTCTTCACAGTAGTACGGGAATATGGAGTACCGCTTGAAGACTGTCGGGAAGGAGGTACACATGAATACAAGCAGACAGTCTTCCGCTGTGAAGGAAGATAAGATAACAGCCCTCTACTGCCGTCTCTCCAGAGACGATGAGCTGCAGGGCGATTCCAACAGCATCAAGAACCAAAAGGCTATACTACAGAAGTACGCAGACGATAACGGTTTCCGCAATACATCCCTGTTCGTGGACGATGGTTACAGCGGTACGACCTTCGACAGACCGGATTGGAACAGGCTCATGGAACTGGTGGATGACGGCAAGGTCGGTACAATCATTGTTAAGGATATGAGCCGCCTCGGTCGTGATTATCTGAAAGTCGGTATGTACACGGAGATGATTTTCCCGAACGCCGACATCCGCTTCATCGCCATCAACAACGGCGTTGACAGCGACAATCAGGCAGAGAACGACATGACGCCGTTCATCAATATTTTCAACGAGTTCTACGCCAAGGACACGAGCAGGAAGATACGTGCCGTTTTCAAGGCAAAGGGACAGGCGGGTAAACCGCTCTGCACGAATCCGCCATACGGGTATGTCAAAGACCCGGAGGACAAGCTGCATTGGATTGTGGACGAAGAAGCTGCCAAGGTAGTCAGAGAGATTTTCAGGCTGTGCGTACAGGGCTACGGTGTTTCGCAGATCGCAAAGGAGATCACGAAGCGACACATCATGAATCCGACCGCACACGCCAAGGCGAACGGGATAAACATTCCCGACAATAGAGACAGCGAGAACGATTATGTGTGGCGCGACAGCACTATCTCCCATATGCTCTCACGACCGGAATACCTCGGTCATACGGTCAACTTCAAAACCTACCGCAAGTCCTACAAGCAGAAAAAGCAGCTCCACCACGACCCGTCCGAATGGCAGATTTTTGAGAATACGCACGAGGCCATCATCGATCAGGAGACTTTCGACATCGTGCAACGCATCCGTGACGGCAGGCGCAGGGTTACGCCAATGGGCGAAATGCCCGCTCTGTCCGGCATGGTGTTCTGCGCCGACTGCGGAGCGAAGATGTATCAGGTGCGCGGCAGGAGCCTTCCGCAGAGCGAATACATGGTCTGCGCCACCTACCGCAAAAAGGGCAAGGAAATCTGCCCGTCACACCAGATACGCAACAGCGTCATCGAAAAGTACCTGCTTGCGGGTATTCGGGAGATTACCGGGTATGTGCAGGCAAACGAGGACGAGTTTGTGGAGATGATTACCAAAAAGTCCAAAGCCGAGGTTGACAGGAGCCTGCGTAACGGCAAGCGTGAGCTGGAGCAATCACAGGCGCGTATCAGCAAGCTGGACGAGATCATCCAGCGGCTCTACGAGGACAACATCGAGGGTAAGATTTCCGATGAGCGTTTCGCCAAGATGTCTGAGAACTACGAAGCGGAGCAGAAAACGCTCGAATGCCGCGTGACGGAGCTTCGCGGAATGATAGCTACCCAGCAGGAAAGCAGCGTGAATGTTGACCGTTTCCTTGCCTTGGTACGCAGGTACACGGACATCACGGAACTGACGCCTGAAATCATCCGGGAATTTGTGGAGCGCATTGAGATTTTCAAGCCGGAGCGCATCAACGGACACAAGGTACAGAAAATGCGCATCGTGTGGAACTGCATCGGCGAGTTCATGCCGCCGCATCCGCGCAAAGACGAAAAAACGGCGTAGCCTCTGCTACATGACTACGCCGTTTTTTTCAGGGATTACAAAATCCCTAAGTTGCACCGCCTTTATGCAGCGGGGGTTTTTATGTTCTTAAGGGGTGTCCGTCTCGTTAGCTCTCCACCAGCACGCCGACTTCCTGGGCCTTTTGCATGTCGTAGTAGAAGCCCTTGTGCGCAAGGAGTTCGCTGTGGGTGCCGCGCTCGACAATCTCGCCTTCGTGGAAGACGAGGATCAGGTCGGCATTCTGAATGGTCGATAGACGGTGCGCAATCGCGATGATCGTGCGCTTGCCGGCCAGGCGGTTGATTGCGGCCTGGATCTGCCGCTCGGTCTGCACGTCAACGGAAGCGGTAGCTTCGTCGAGGATGATGATCGGCGAATTGCGAAGGATTGCGCGGGCAATCGCGACACGCTGCTTCTGTCCGCCGGAGAGACGGAGTCCGCGCTCGCCGACCTGTGTCTCGTAGCCATCGGGCATCGCGAGGATGTCTTCGTGAATATAAGCGGCTTTGGCAGCAGCTTCAATCTCTTCCCTGGTAGCGGTGGGCCTTGCATAACCGATGTTCTCGGCAATAGACCCGTTAAACAGGAATGTGTCCTGAAGTACCGGCGAAATGTTATGGCGAAGACTCGAAAGCGTTACTTCACGGATGTCGTTTCCGTCGACGAGAATGCGTCCCTCAACAGGGTCGTAAAAACGCGGGATCAGCTGTGTCGCCGTCGTCTTTCCGACGCCGGTCGGGCCGACCAGGGCGACCATCATGCCGGGCTTGCAGGAGAACGAAATGTCCTTGAGAACCGGAATGTTGTTTCCGTAATCGAAGCTCACGTGGTCGAATTCAACGGCTCCCTTCACATCGGCGAGAGCTTTCGCCCCTTCCGCATCCGTGATCGCGGAAGGCGTGTCGAGAATGACGGTTACACGCTCTGCGCCGGCAAGTGACTGCTGTAAACTTTCAAGCAGGTTTGCAAGCCCCGAAACAGGCGCATAGAAGAGTCCGAGGTAGAGGACAAATGCGACGATATCCGCAACACTCAGCTGACCCTTAAAGGCAAGATACCCGCCGAAGAACACAACCAGAACCGTACCGAGTGCCGACAGAAGCTCGACACACGGATGGAAGATCGCGCTCGCCCGAAGCGCCCGAAGCATCGCGGTAACCTGCTCAAAACTCTTGCGGCGCACGCGGTCGCCTTCATACTGTTCCTGGCCGAACGCCTGGATCTCATGAAGCCCGGACAGGCTGTCCTGCAGCTGCGCGTTGAGTTCGCCCATCGTCTTCTGGGACGCGCGGAAGAAAGGCCTTACTACCTTCGCGAAGATGACACCCGAGATCAGGATGAGCGGGATCGGGCAGCAGGTGATCAGCGCCAGCTTCCAGTTCACGGTCAGAAGTATGATCAATACGCCGGCAAATGTGACGAAATTCGTGATGATATCCGGAATCATATGCGCATACAGAAGCTCGAAATCCCGTGTGTCATTCACGACGCGGCTCATCAGGTCGCCGGTCTGCTTGTCGTGGAAGAAGGAAAGGTCGAGACTCTGCAATTTGTCATAAAGACGGCTTCGCAGATCGCCTACGAGATACCATGCGGCGCGGTGCGCAAGATAATTGCTCAGGAAGCGGAAGAGCACCCGCAGAAGGTAAAGCCCGAGCAGAATCAGGGCCAGCATACGGATGGTTTTCAGGGAATTTTCATCAACGCCTTTTTCGACAATGCCCGTCATCTTGGAGAGCACCTTCGGCGCGGAAAGGTTGATAACCGTCAGCGAAAACGTTGACAGGATCGCAATGACGTACAGCCCTTTGTAGCGGGCCGCTTCCCGGGTCAGTTTCCAGAGTGTTTTCATAATGCATCCTCCCGGCTGCGCGCTTCGGCGCACCCATTTTCAGATTCTTTATCGGCTTTCACATTTTCATTATAGGCTGAATCCGTATTACGGAAAATGGAATATGTTTTCCAAATCAATCGGGAGTATCCGAAACACAAACCTCTGGCATTGTTGAGCCTTACACATATTAACATCCGGGGAAAATGTGCTATACTGTATTTGCGAGGGCACAGCGCCCCGCGGCGGGACGGAACACAGTACTCGTTAAACAGACGTTTCGTCCGCAGGTACAATCCGATACGGTTTGGAATGGGAGAGATACGATGAGCTTCCTTGAAATCTTATTTTATGTGACGGTTTATTCCTTCCTCGGCTGGTGTGTCGAGGTCATTTATCATACGGCAAAGTACGGTGATTTCTCGAACCGCGGCCTCGTAAACGGGCCGGTGTGTACGATTTACGGAGTCGGATTTACAGGGGCAATAGGGATTCTCTATTCGTTCCGCGATAACGTATTTGTCTTGTTCGCGGTATCCATCGTGCTTGCGACCGCGCTTGAGTTTCTGACCGGCTGGGTTTTGGAGAAACTGTTCCACGAAAAATGGTGGGACTATTCGAAGGAACCGTTCAACGTGAAGGGTTATATATGTCTGCGATTCTCACTGATCTGGGGGCTTGCGTGCACGGGCGCGATGGTAGCCGTGCATCCGCTGATTGAAAAACTGTATCACGTCATTCCGCATAAGGCGATGGTGATCGGTCTCGGCATATGCGTCGTGATCTACCTGGCCGACTTGAGCGTGACGGTGATCGAAATCCGGAAGCTGCAGATCCGTCTCGGTATCGTGAAAGGCATTTCCGACTGTATGGATGATATCGCGAACTTCCTCGGATCGAACCTGCATGAGAGCACGCTCGACGTCATCAAGAAGGGAGAAGAAGGAAAGGAATTCCTGCAGGAGGCACACGACGCGTATGTAGAGAAAAGGGAAGCCCTGCAGCTCAGCATGGCCGAGAACCGGGAGATGTTCCTCGGGCGGCTTTCCTACGAGACCGAACGTCTTAAGAAGAACTTCGATGAGAGCCGGGACGACTTTTCAAAGAGTTTTGAGGAGCGTCGGGACAAGCTTCTGCAGACCCTCGCAAATCTCCGGAAGCGCTACGAAAAAACATCCTTCAAACCGTCTCACACAAAGCACCGTCTGGAACGGTCTTTCCCGGCGCTGCACTTCGATGACAGAGACGGAAAAGGTCAATCCGATTGACACAAAACCACATCTTGTTGTACTACAACGATAGAATGACACAATATCTTGTAGTTTTTCATCAAAAGGTGTTTACAAATGAAATGTGCCGTGCTATTATCACAAGGAAGGGGTAAAATGTGACAAAGCACGGCATTTTCCTTGCCCCCGGACTTTGAAAAACACATCATTGAGGAGGTAGTTATGAACCTTATCTATCAAGTCGAAGACAAGCCGAAATTCGGCCAGCTGATCGTGTTCGCATTCCAGCAGTTGCTGGCGATCATGGCGGCTACGATCGCAGTTCCCGCGATCATCGGACATGACATGAGCGCTACCGCGGCACTGTTCGGCGCCGGCGTCGGTACTCTTGTGTATCTGCTCTTTACGAGGTTTAAGAGCCCGGTATTCCTCGGAAGCTCTTTCGCTTTCCTCGGCTCCATGTCAGCGGCATTTGCCGGCGGCGTTACGGTCGGTCTCGGTTACCTTGGTATGATCATGGGTGCCCTCCTCGCCGGTCTTGTATATGTAATTATCGCGGTTGTTGTAAAATTTGCCGGAGTTAAATGGATCAACAAGATCATGCCGGCAATCGTTATCGGACCGATCGTTGCGATCATCGGTCTTTCGCTTGCAGGTAACGCGATCGGCGATCTGTTCAAAGGTAATGTAACCCACCAGGGTATCGATGCTGATACCCCTCAGATTGTAAAAGAGATCGATGGTGTTCCGACGATTGTGGACAATGTCGTTGATATTCAGAACGCTTCCCCTTATCTTTGTGTTGCAATCGGTCTTCTGACCCTCATCGTTACAATGCTTTGCTCCGTATACGGCAAGAAGATGCTCAAGATGATCCCGTTTGTGATCGGTATCCTTTGCGGCTACGCGGTTGCGGCGATCCTGACCGCGATCGGAAATGCGAACGGCAACGAAGCACTTCAGATCATCAACTTCTCCGGTTTCGAGAATATGAAGATCTTCCAGGTTCCGGACTTCACCTTCCTGAAAGGGTTTAAGGAAATCGGAGACTTCACGGATACGTATTTCCTGACCATCCTTGTAGCGTATGTTCCGGTTGCATTCGTTGTATTTGCCGAGCATCTCGCGGACCATAAGAACCTTTCCTCCATCATCGGAAAGGACCTCACCGAGGATCCGGGTCTTCATCGTACCCTTCTCGGCGACGGTGTCGGCTCCTTCGCAGGCGCAATCTTCGGCGGCTGCCCGAATACGACCTACGGCGAGTCCATCGGCTGTGTGGCTATCTCCGGAAACGCTTCCACGATCACGATCTTCTGCACCGCGATCCTTGCGATGCTGATCAGCTTCATCGGACCGTTCTCCGCATTCCTTGCTTCAATCCCGAGCTGCGTAATGGGCGGTGTTTGTGTAGCACTGTACGGATTCATCGCAGTATCCGGTCTTAAGATGATCCAGAGCGTTGACCTCAATAAGAATAAGAACCTCTTCGTTGTTTCCGTGATCCTGATCGCCGGCGTTGGCGGCCTTTCCATTACTTTCTGGGAAGTAACCCTTACGGCTGTTGCTTGCGCACTGATCCTCGGAATCATCACCAACCTTCTTCTGAAGAGTGCCAAGGATGCTGAAGAAGTTCCGGCTCCTGTTGAGCAGATCGCTGAAGCTGCAGAGGAGACTGAGAAACAGTAAAACAGGCCAATCCGGCCTTGACCGATAAATGAAAAAGGCTGTTGCCCGTCGGATGGTCCGGCGGTGACAGCCTTTTTACACGGAGTAAGAGATATGATTGCAACCGGGATTATATGCGGGCTGACATGCCTCTGCATGATATTCTTTATTCTTTGGAAGCCCCAGGTCAAATACCATGGGGTAGGTTATGATACCTATCCGTTGATCGCCCTTCTCGGGTGTCTGGTGCTTCTTATTTCGGGGCAGCTGCCGGTCCGCGAGTACTTCGCGGGTCTTACGGCGGATACCTCGGTGAACCCGATCAAAATTCTCCTGCTCTTTTTTTCGATGACATTTCTATCCGTGTATCTGGACGAGGCCGGGCTGTTCCGCTTCCTTGCCGGCGTGACGCTCAGAAGAGCGGGCGGCAGTCAGAAGAAGCTCCTTTTATATCTTTACCTGACCGTTTCGTTCCTTACCGTGTTTACGTCAAATGACATCGTCGTCCTCACATTTACCCCCTTCATATGCTATTTTGCCAAGTCGGCGAAGATCGATCCGATTCCGTATCTTGTGACGGAGTTTGTCGCGGCCAATACGTTCAGCATGGTATTCATCATCGGAAATCCGACCAATATCTATCTGGCAACAAGCGCCGGAATCGGCTTCCTTCCGTACGCGAAGGTGATGATCCTTCCCACGCTGGCAGCAGGTGTGACCGTATGGTTCATCCTTCGGATCTTGTTCCGAAAGATGCTGAAAGAAGATGTTTCTACAGCGGTAGAACAATCGGCGCTTAAGAACCGCACGGCAGTCATTCTCGGCGGCGCGCATCTCGGTATATGCACGGTACTTCTGGTCATTTCGTCGTATGTGAATCTGCCGATGTATCTGATTGCGCTGGGGGCTTCCTCGTGCCTGGTCGTAACGACAATCATCGCCGCGAAGCTCGGCGGATGGCGGCCGAAGATGATCGGCCGAAGCATCGCGCGTCTTCCCTGGCCGCTTGTACCATTTGTTCTTTCGATGTTCGCACTTGTGCTTGCGCTGAACCGGTCGGGCATCTCGGAACTGATCGCGGGGCATATGACTTCCGGTAATGCGATCGCGGTTTACGGTGTCTCGTCCGTCATAGCCGCCAACCTGATCAACAACATTCCGATGAGTGTTCTGTTCTCCACGCTGATCCCGAAGAGCGGAGAGCTCGGTCCCGTCTTTGCGTCGATCATCGGATCGAATCTCGGTGCATATCTGACGCCGCTCGGAGCCCTGGCGGGCATTATGTGGATGTCTATCCTGAAGACGACCGGCGTACATTACAGCTTCGGACGCTTCACGAAGTACGGTTTCTGTGTCGTGATCCCGGCATGCGCTGCGGCGCTCTTCGTACTGGGGCTGGTGCTGTAGCGGACGCACGGCGGTTTCCCTTTTATGACAGTGACTTCTGCCTGGCACTATCCCGCGCGAGGCGGGGAGGTGGCAGCGTACCTTTCTTGACATTGTTTTGCTTTTTCGATAAGATGAAAGTAATATCGAAATCGGAGGAATCACATGGGTGAGAAGATCCTTTCCATAGTCGTTCCGTGCTACAACGAAGAGGCAGTTCTGACCGCGTTTTACGAGGAACTCCACAGAAATGCCGGGCTGCTTTCGGGCCGTGTTTCGTGCGAGTTTCTGTTCGTTGACGACGGCTCGTCCGACGGTACGCTTTCCATGATCCGTGACTTTGCGGAGCATGATTCGAGCGTGCATTACGTGTCATTTTCCCGCAACTTCGGAAAGGAAGCAGCAATCTATGCGGGACTGCAGCATGCTGTCGGAGATTATGTGGTATTGATGGATGCCGATCTGCAGCATCCCCCGGAATTCCTTTCGGATATGCTTAACGCGCTGTTGTCGGGCGAGTATGACAGTGTTGCGATGCGCCGCGTCGACCGCAAGGGCGAGAAACGCATCCGTTCGTGGTTCTCGCGCCGGTTCTACGGCCTTAACCGGAGAATCTCCGGCGTGGACATTCCGGAAGGCGCAACGGATTACCGCATGATGACGCGGCAAATGGTGAATGCCGTGCTTTCGATGCCCGAGGTCAACCGTTTTACGAAGGGCATCTTTACATGGGTCGGATTCCGCACGCTGTGGATTCCGTATCATAACGTGGAGCGCACGGCCGGCTCATCCAAATGGACGTTCTGGGGGCTTGTGAAATATTCGATGAACGGGATCGTCGCATTTTCCACCATCCCGCTCGCCATTGCATCGGTGCTTGGGGCACTGTGCTGCGTGAGTTCCATGCTGATGGCGTTATGGTTTGTTGTGAAGACGCTGATCTGGGGAGACCCGGTTTCCGGCTTCCCGACACTGATCACCGTGATCCTGTTTCTAGGCGGGATCCAGCTTCTGATGATCGGTATCCTGGGACAGTATTTTTCGAAGATGTATCTTGAGGTGAAGCACAGACCGATGTATATCGCGAAAGAGGAGAAGACCGCGGAACGGAAAGACTGAGGAGCAATATAAAGGGGTGTCGGAATGATTCATGTGATCGTGAATGCGGGAGCAAGAGCAGGGCGTAAAGCCAAGGCTTCCGATGTCATAGAAAAAGCGCTCAAAGAGCGCGGCGAAGAGTATCGTATCTACCCGGTGCGTGAACCGGGCGAGACGAAGACGTTATGTGAGCAGCTGAGCGCGGAGCCGGGTCCGCAGACGATCTGGGTGGCCGGTGGCGACGGAACTGCTTATGAGGCGATCAACGGACTGAAACCGCGTGAGGATCTGCGGTTTGTGTATCTGCCGGCAGGCTCGGGCAATGACCTCGCGAGAGGGCTCGGACTTCCCGGTGACCTTTCGCAGGCACTTGAAAAAGTGCTTCATTCAAAGGAGGACAAAGCCTACGATTACGGTGAGATGGAACTGCTGCCGGGCGGCCGCACGTGTTTTGCGGGCAGCTCCGGGATGGGATATGACGCCAAGGTCTGCGTCGAGGTAAACGAGTCCAAACTGAAGAAACGCTTAAACCGCATCGGACTCGGCAAACTGGCCTACTTCTTCGTTGCGGTGAAGCAGGTATTTGCCAATCCGAGATTCAACATGACGCTGATCGCGGACGGAGGAATGTCGCGTTCCTACAGCGACGTCATATTTGTCTGCATGATGAACCATCAGTATGAGGGCGGCGGCCTGAGGATGGCGCCGAAAGCCGACCCGTGCGACGGTAAGATCACGGTCACATTTGCCCACAACATCAGGCCGCTCAAGGTGCTGTTCGTTCTGCCGAGGCTCATGCGCGGCACGCATCTGAAGGTGAAAAATGTGGTAAGCTTCGACTGTACCGAACTCGAGGTGATCACGGACCGGAAGCAATACGTCCATAATGACGGCGAGGTGGTCGGCATGGTTCGTCACATTAAAGTTCGCTGCGGGGATGGCAAGTTACATATGCCTGTTTAAGAACAAAGGTTTTAGGATCAGTCAAAGTAAGCGGGTTCGCTCGACATCAGAAGAGCCGCGATCACGTAGATCCAAATGCTCATGCCGGCAAATGCCACGAGCAATACGGTTGCGAGACGAACGATAAAGGAATCGATTCCGAGGTACTCGGCGATGCCTCCGCAAACGCCGCAGATTTTTCTGTCACTTCTGGATTTATAAAGTTTACGCATGATTGTTACTCCTTTTTGGATGTTTTCTCTGTCCCTTTGGACATTTTCAGAATACCATGTCAAGATGAAGGAGTATTTTAGGGAAGATTAAAAAATGATTAAAAATCCGTTGTTGCGGATTTTCCTGTTACAACTCTTTATAAGAATATAAAAACGAGCCGGACAGCAGTTGTCCGGCTCGATCTTTTTATGACATTATCTTTACAAGCGCAATCAGATGCTCCAAGCTTTCGCGCCGCAGATGACGCGCGGCGATCAGCAGTTCCTTTGTCTTGTCCGGTGTATGGTCGTCGGTGGAGAAGAATTCCTCCGGAGTGATCTGCAGATAATCGCAGATCGCGAAGAACGAAGACATGGACGGCAGGCTGGCTGCGTTTTCTATACTGTTTATGTAGCCCGGACTCTGGCCGAGCTGGAGGCTCATCTCCCGCGCGGAAACATTCTTATTGGTCCGCAGTTCGGAGAGGCGGAGGCCGAATGATTTGTTATCCATTACGAAGCTCCTTGTATAACCGTAGATCATATTCTGATTATACAATGAAACCTCATGGACAGCGTGCGGTACAATCGGCTAATTTACTGAATGCATCGGATTAAAACGGATACCAATAACAGGCGGTCAGCGCTTCCGGTCCCAGAAACCGTGCAGCACATCCGCCATATCATCGCGGCTGACGCGCCGGCAGTTGCCCCATTCACGCGGGAAGAGGCTCTGGTAGGAGGACTGCAGGAAACGGTCGTCGAGAAGCAGGATTGCGCCGACGTCTTCGGTCGTCCGGATCACGCGCCCGGCAGCCTGGAGAACCTTGTTCATGCCGGGATACTGGTAGGCGTACTCGAATCCGGCGTCACACCGGTCCGCGTAATACATGCGGAACAGCTCGCGCTCGTTGCAGACCATCGGAAGTCCGGGACCGACAATGATCGCGCCGATCAGCCGGTCTGCGGTCAGGTCGATACCTTCCGAGAAGATGCCTCCGAGAACACATAACCCGAGGAGTGTCCCTTCATTGTCTTCGGAAAATGCGGACAGAAACGCTTCGCGTTCCGGCTCCGACATCGCATTTTGCTGCACAAGAAGGCGGATGTCTTCGCGCCCCTCTAAAAGCAAGGCGATCTCCGTCAGATAGCGGTAGGAGGGGAAGAACGCCATATAGTTGCCTGGCTTCGCGGCGCAGAAGTCCGCAATATAGCCGGCAATCCTTCGGAATTCGTCCGCGGTGCGCCGCTTGTAACGGGTGCTTACGTCGTCCGCGATCAGCACGAGCCGGTTGTCGGGATCAAACGGTGATTCCGCATAGACGGCGTAGTCCTCAGGACCGCCCGAAAGCTGGTCCTTATAATAGCGGATCGGCAGCAGTGTCGCGGAGAACAGAACCGAACTACGGCAGAGGGAAAGCCGTTCGTCAAGCGGTCTTGAGGGGTCCATGCACTGAAGCCTTAACAGGAACCGGTTGTCATCCAGATAATCGCAATAGCATTGATAATGATCGTCCGCCTGCTCGTACATGGCAAGAAAATGCCGTGCCGTAAAATACAGATCGGTCGTAAATTCGGGGACACTCGCAGGACGCTCCGAAACAAGCTCGTCAATCGCGGAACAGAACCGCATGAGTCCGGAGCATACCGCCTCGGGAAGCGTCTCGAGAACCGAGAACCGTTCGTGCTCCTGCTTGATTGTAAGCAGCGCGCGGTTGCACGCGTTGAGCGCTTTGGCAGCGGGAGGGTAGAAGGACATTTCCGCCTTAGCCGCAAGAAAGTCTTCCTTGACCAGTTCGGCGGAATACATCTCCCGCGCGCGCTCCACGAGGTTGTGTGCCTCGTCGATCAGCATCGTATAATTACGGCGGACCTCACCGCCGAAGAACCGGCGGAAATACACCTCCGGGTCAAAAGCATAGTTATAATCGCAGATGACCGCATCCGCGAAAAGCGCCAGATCGAGGCTCATCTCATAAGGACATACCTGATAGCGCTCGGCATATTCTAAGATCATATCCCGCGAGAAGAGAAGGCCTTTTCGCCCGGAAGTACTTTCATTGATCACGGCCGCATCCGACTGCGGGGGTACTTCGCCGTCGTAATCCCGTGAGGTTTCTTCCACATGAGATTCTACAAGAGTAGAAAGCATAGCATACAAGGCCTCGTTGATCCGGTCGAAATGCCCTTTGGCGCGCGGACAGCTTTCCGGATTGCACTCGGGTTTCGGCAGAACACACATCTTTTCCTTGGCGGTTATGGTAATCGGCAGGAACACGAGCCCGCGGCTTGTCAGAAGCGAGAAAGTTTCCTCCGCGACGGTTCGCGTGATCGTCTTGGCGGTCAGGTAGAAGATCTTCTCGGTCAGTCCCTCACCCATGGATTTGACGGCGGGGTAGACGGTGGAGATTGTCTTTCCGACACCGGTCGGTGCCTCTAAAAACAGTTTGCGTTCCCGCAGGATCGTGCGGTACACGTTCTTCACTAGCGTGTCCTGGCCGGGACGGTATTCAAACGGAAACGAAAGAAAGCGGATGGATTTGTTCCGCGCGTTGAGGTGCTCGAGACGCCATTCCTCAAAACGCGCGAATTCGCGGCAGAGCGCATAATACCATTCCGACAGTTCTTCCCTCGTATAGATACCGAGAAAATAGTTTCTGCGGCCGTTTCCGAGCGTCACATAGGTCATGCGTACGGCAATCTCCGGAAGTTCCTCTTTCATGCAATAGAAGTAAGCGTAGCATTTGGCCTGGGCAAGGTGTTCGGGAACCGGAGCCGTCAATTTCCCGACATCGCGCAGCATCGTTTTGATCTCGTCGATCACGACTGTGTCCCGTTGAAACGGAAGCGCGGTTTTATCCTCGGTAACCAGGGTGACAGCTTCGAGTGCGGGAACTCCGTAATCGCCCGCGGACGCCGTCAGTATCCCGTCCGCCCGTCCTTCGATGGTCAGGGAGAATGTGAACCTCCCGTAAGTAACAAGACACGTGTGGCTTAAGGGAACTTCCGCGGCGTAAGCCCCACCCTGCTCCTTCTGGATACGCCGATGCATTTCGGCACCCTCCCGCATCGTATCGGGGTCCTTGCGCGCGGAGCGGCTGTCGATGTCGCCGCTTCGAAGGAGAAACTCCACGAAATCACGGACGGAACAACGAACCGGTACCGTGTCCATATCGTCGAAAAGAACCTGTTTCATGGTGTCCTCCTTTCCCTGATGATCGTCGTCCCGGCTCATAAAAGCCCGGGCGGATACTCAAAACTGTTTCTATTCTACTTTCTTTTTCGCTTTATTTCAACAACTGTCATCGCATTCGGGGATTGATCACCGCGTATCGTTGCGTTTACCGGTGCTTTATGCTAACATGAAAGGTAAGGTATGCTGAGGCATACGAACGGCATCAAAGCCGGACGAAGAATAAAACCTAATGCCGGTGTTGTCAAATCCACCCGGAATTGATACAATAAGCTGAACGATGTGACCGGCCGACTGTCGGGCGGGATTTCATTGATACACTATCATAAAAGGAGAATCATAATGGCAGATTATAAAGAGAATCTTGATCATGATACCGTGACTTTGTATTTGGACAATGACGAGGAAGTGGAGTGCGACGTGATCGCGATCTTCCCCGCAAGAGACGGAGATTATATTGCGCTTGCTCCGCAGAACAATGAGGAAGGACAGGTATATCTGTACCGCTTCAGCGAGACCGAGGACGAGTCCAGTCCGAAGCTCGACAACATCGAAGACGATGAAGAGTTCGAAGAGGTTTCCGAGGCGTTCTACGAGTACATGGACGAGAACGATTACGAAGACCTTGATGAAGGCGTTACGGACGGGGAGTAGCATACTTCTCCGCGACCAGCGTCCCATTTTCCCTGATTAAGGGAAGTGACAGCGTTCTTGCGATAATACTGCCGTCAAATCGGACGCGGACTTCCTTCTCCTTCGCGGAGAGGACGGTCCCGGAACCGAAGCGCTCGTGGTACACACGCGCACCCGGCAGGAGAGCATCGGCAGGCAGCCGGATCTCCCCGAGAAATCTTGACGGCATCATATCATGGCTGAGGCGTTTCTTAGCGTAGCATAATGTAAGCGAAACGGAAGCTCTTGTCATGGCAACATAGAAAAGACGGCGTTCCTCCGCGATCTGTTCGGGGAGGAGCGCTTTTTTATGCGGCGTGACGAGTTCGTTACAGTCGCACAGGATCACGTGGCGGTACTCAAGACCCTTGGAACGGTGAAACGTCTGGATCGTTACGGCATCGGTCCGCTCCTCTGAAATCTTACCCGCATTCTTGCGAATCCGTTCGTTCTCACTTTCCGCATACGCGAGAAACTCCGTGATCGTTCGGAAGTCTTTCGCGGATTCCATCGTTTCGTCGAGAAGATCCATCGCGCCTCCGGGTTCGGGAAGAGTATCCGAAAGAAACCGGTTGTAGCCGATAATATGCCGGATATAGTGAATCGCCGCATAGGGGTTCATCGTCCCAATCCGCTTTAAGTCGGCTTCCAGCTTCATGAGCCGTGCGCGGACATAGTCTTTGCCGTCTTTATGAAGAAGTGTATAAATTTCGGAAAGGTTTACGCTTTTAGACGGAAAAGCAGACCGCGGAACGTAACGGAACGGGCGGTTCATGACCATAAGCCAGTCGCTTCGCGCGTTTCCTCCCGCGGCAAGCCGCAGATAAGAAATGACCGGACTCACGTATGGGTTAGTGTAGAGGGAAGGCGGAAGCGTGTGACACCGAAACGGAATGCCGCCTTTCTCAAGGGAACGGAGCAGTACGCGCATATCGAGATTGGTCCGGAACAGGACGGCAATCTCCGCAGGGGACACACCTTCCAAAAACAGTCTTTCGATATGCTCCGTGACCGCTTTATACTGCGCGGATGTGTCAGGATAGCATTCGAAGCGGACCGGAACCGTAGGCCCCCGGTCGGAAAGGAGATGCTTCGCAAAGCGTTCGCGGTTAAATGCGATCAGAGACGAGGCCGCGTGCAGAATCTCTTCGCTGCAGCGGTAGTTGACGGTCAGCGTGACGGTCTTCGCATTCGGGTAGTCTTTCGGAAAGCGGAGCATAATCCCGGGTGCGCTTCCGCGAAACCCGTAGATGGACTGGTCGTCGTCGCCTACGGTGAAAAGATTCCCCCCGTCCCCGGCGAGAAGGCGTACTGTCGCATATTGGAGTGGATTGATGTCTTGGAATTCATCCACGAGGATATAGCGGTACCGTTCCCGCCAAAAGGCAAGATGATCGGGATGCTTTTGAAACAATTCGTAAGTGAGGGAAAGCATGTCTTCGAAGTCGACAAGATTTCGATTCCGCGTGACGGAAAGATAACGGTCTAAGACCGGATAGAAGATATCGCGCCGGCAGGAAAGCGGCTCGTAAGATTGATCGGACGGATCGGCACCCGGCAGGAGAGAACCTTTGTATTTCTGGATTTCTTCGCGTATGCCCGCAATCATTTCGGGCTCGTCCGCAAGTTCGGGACGGAGATCGGTCAGAATCTCACGCAGAATATTCCTGGCCTGGTCCTCGCGCAGAATGTGGGAGGAATCGATCCGGTATGCGATTTGCAGAATGTGAAAGAATACGGCATGGAATGTGCCAAATGTGACTCCGGGATAAGATTCCCCGGGAGAAGTCAGAAACCGCTGACGCATCTCGTCCGCAGCGGCCTTTGAGAAAGTGATAACAAGAATACTATCGGGGCGGACATTCAGTTGTTCGATCAGATACCGCACCCGGCGGGTAATGACATAAGTCTTACCCGAACCGGGGCCGGCAAGAACAAGCATCGGTCCCTCCCCGTGGCGGATTGCCTCCGCCTGGGCGGGATTGCTGTTCATAAAGTACTCCTTATGCAGCCGCGCAGGGAAGCGCGGCATATTGTGGCGCGGAAGCTGCAGTTTTACTGCAGTGCGGCGGAAAGTTTTTCGATTCCTTTGCGGATACGGCGAAGGCTTTCCTCTTTTCCTAAAATGTTCATGATTTCATAAGCGCCGCCGGGCGTCATCTGCTTGCCGGACACAGCCGTACGAAGAGGCCACAGGCATACGCCGTTTTTGATTTCCTTCTCGGCAACGTAATCCATGCAGACCTTCTCGATGCCTTCGATGCTGTAGTCGGAAAGCGCCTCAAAGCGGGGCAGCATATCCTTAAGAACAGCCAGGGCAATTTCGCTGTTGGTCTTCATCTTTTTGTGGGTATACATCTCAACGTCATACTCGGGAAGCTCGTCGAAGAAGTCAATCTTTTCGGTGATGTCCGGAAATACTTCGATACGTGTCTTCACGAGGTCGGCAATCTTCTTAAGATCGTAATCCTTCTTAACAACCTCTTTGATCACCGGAAGAGCATACCCGTAGTAGCGCTCGTCGTCCATCTTCTTGATGTACTCGCCGTTCATCCAACGAAGCTTCGTCATATCGAATACGGCGGGAGACTTGCTGATGTGATGATAATCAAACTGCTCGATCAGCTCCTGCAGGGAGAAGATCTCCTCGTTGCCGACGGGGCTCCATCCGAGAAGAGCGATGAAGTTGACGATTGCCTCGGGAACAAAGCCCTGCTCTAAAAGATCCTCGAAGGAAGAGTGACCGCAGCGCTTAGAAAGCTTCTGATGGTTCTCATCGGTGATCAGAGGACAATGGATGTAGATGGGCTCCTCCCATCCGAAAGCGTGGTAGAGACGGGTATATTTCGGTGTTGAGGAAATGTACTCGTTACCTCTTACAACGTGCGTGATCTTCATCAGATGGTCATCGATAACGTTCGCGAAATTGTAAGTCGGGAAGCCGTCGCTCTTAATGAGGATCATGTCGTCGAGTTCCTCGTTCTTCACCGTGATCTCACCATACAAAGCGTCGGTAAAAGTCGTGGTTCCGGTCGTCGGAATGTTCTGGCGGATCACGTAAGGCATTCCCGCGGCGAGATTGGCCTCGATCTCTTCCTTACTGAGAGAAAGACAGTGCTTGTCGTATTTGCTAATCTCGTTACCCTGCGAATCCTTTACGCCGGGAAGATTCTCAAGCCTCTCCTTCGTGCAGAAGCAGTAGTAAGCCTCGCCTTTTTCGATGAGTTCTTTCGCGTATTTCATGTAGATGCCGGTCTTAAGGCGCTCGCTCTGAACATAGGGACCGAAGCCCTTGTCCTTGTCGGGACCTTCGTCATGAACAAGGCCGGTCTCGGCGAGAGTACGGTAAATGATATCCACGGCGCCCTCTACGTAGCGCTGCTGATCCGTATCCTCAATCCGGAGTATAAAGTCGCCGCCCTCGTGCTTTGCGGTCAGAAACTCGTAAAGAGCCGTCCTCAGGTTTCCGACATGCATGCGCCCGGTCGGGCTGGGGGCAAATCTGGTTCGGATTTTCAATGGAAAAACCTTCTTTCTGTGAAAAAGTTATATGGCAGTAATGATATTGCAAACGGGTTGTTTTGTCAATATACCGGTGCTGTAATCCGGCTTATTTCGGTTGCAGTTCGAAGAACATATCGGAATCACAAACCAGTTCCGTTATGCCACTGTTTTCGATCAGCTCATAATAATCGAGTGTCTTATTCGTACCTTTGATTCCCACCCATTTGTAACCGGTGCCCGGTTCCGGAATGACGGTGGATACGCCGTATTCTACCGCACGGGTTTCGTTGCCGAATACGATGGTAACGGTATTACCGGCCTTAGCGTAGAAAATCTTGTCGCCGAAATCCTTGGAGTTCAAAGCGGTGATCGTGGTCTCGTAATCACCCGGGGCATACCAGGTATGTCCGCTCTTCAGTTCGTGATCCGTTCCGAACGTATATGTCTCCGTACCCAGGGAAGTACCGCGGGAATAGTAGTTGATCGTATACTGTCTCGGCTTCCATACAGGATACATTATCACGTCCCCGGTATATTCGGAGTGAATATGATCGATTACATCGCTGTTCTCAGAGAAAGACCAGCCGAGGAAGGTGTAGAACTCATTGTCATCCAGCTGCGGGAATTCATCATAGTCTTTGCCTGTACCGGCGGCATAAGACATATCTTTGGTTTCAAATGTCCTGGACTCGCCGTTAACCATGTAGGTTATGGAGTATATCCACGGCGTTATGTCGGCATAGAGATTAATGTCTCCGTATTGACTCGCACCGATTTCGGTATAGGAATTTCCGTTCGCGTCTTTCCAGCCGAGGAATTTATCATATGGATTATCGTTGAATCCCATGTCATCCTCGGTCGGGAAGTTATCTGCCGATAAGCCTTCCCCGTAAGTATATTCTTCCACGGAAAATGTTTCGCCGAACCGATAGAATGTTACATTGAAGGAACGGGGCGCCCACAGTCCGTACAGATCGATATCACCGGTTGCGTCCTCGGGGATACTTTCAACCGGATTTCCATCCGCATCGAGCCAGCAGTCGAAATAATGCGTATCGGTATCATTCGGGTAGGCAAATTCCGGAACGCCCACACCGGCCTCATAGGTATCCGTAGTCGTAACGTCGACAGTGGGATCCGCGGTTGTGTTGTGGAATGTGATGGTGTAAGTTACGGGGTCATCGTCATCATCGTCATCATCACCGGTGTTATCACCGCCGCCTCCTTCGATGATCGGCTGATCGGTTTTGCCGTTTTCGCCGTTTTCAATCGGCGTAACTGCCCCGCCGTTGTCATCGCCGGTCTGCGTCTCGGTGCCGGTATTGTCGCCGGTCTGTTCGCCGTTACCGTTATCGTCGCCGGTCTGTGTACCGGTGTTGGTATTGTTATTCGTGTTGTTATTGTTATTGGTCTTGTTATTATTGTTGTTGGTCTTGTTGCCCTGCTGATTCGGTTCGGGCGTAGGCTCGGGAGTCGGATCCGGCGTCGGTTCGGGTGTGGGATCCGGAGTCGGTTCGGGAGTCGGGTCGGGTGTCGGATCCGGAGAAGGATCGGGTGAGGGTGACGGATCGGGATCCGGATCAGGATCAGGATCATCAGTATCTCCATTGGAACGATATTCAAGAATGCCTTCGATGTAAACCGGATTCATCGGTCCTTCGGCACCCTTTACAATCTTCGGATCGATATTCTTCGGGAAGATAACGATCGCATAGGTATATCCAATGGGAACGATGCCGATCAGAACTTCCTCCTTAACTTCAACAACCTTTCCTTTGCCGGTGTCCGGACGCTTGTCTTTATTGGCCCAGAATACGCGAACGTCTTTAACCTGGTATTTGCGTATGTAATTCGTGCCCGGGGTTTCCGGTACAGGCGTTACGTAATGAATACCGTTTCCTGCTCGCAGGATTTTGGTAAGGAACCGGATGTCTTCCCCGGAAATATGAGCCAGGGTCAGGGAAGCCTGGCCTTCTACAACGTAGTTGTCGGTTATCCAGCAGAGAACGAGCTTCGAGGAATCCGTATTCTTAAAAGAGGTTCCCGTGTACTCGGTGTATTGCTGCGTCGGATCCGCGTAATCCTTCTCAACAACCGTGATGGTGATGGTTCCGCGGATGGCCATCGTCGTATTGGGTGTAACAATGTCATAGGAGGAGTCATTCGTAAGCTTATGCTGGATCTCGGTCAGCATTTTCCCTTGTTCTACATAGATGACGGTTCTGCTCTTTGCGGCAGTTCCGGAGGCTTCGAGGGAAATGACCGTGTTCGACTCTAAGAAGACGTACTTGTCATCGTCCAGTTTCAGACGCGCATATCCGTCGGCCGGAACGGAAATGCCGTCGCCGGAACGCAGTTTCATCTGCGGAACGCCGTCGAGCGTCTGCCCGTCTCTTGTAACGGAGACTTTGCCGTTGACTTCAATGAGAATAATGGAACGATATCCTTTATCTCTTGTCAAAAGAACAACGAGAATGATTGCGGCGACTACCACCGCAGTGCCGATTCCTCCGAAGAGGAGCAGTTTCTTCTTCATGGAAACCTCCTAATGAAGTAAATAGTATTTCTGAACGATGACCGAAGCCACCGAAGGGAACAGTGTCGTTGCCGGTGTTACCCGGATTGCCTGCGCAGGAAGCCGGCTTTATCGAGAAAGCGGAGAGAAGAGATCAGGCGGTCCTCGCCGTTAACCTCGATTAATATGGAAGGGTCATTACAAAACAGAGCACGGTCCTTGAGAACGGACCAGTCAATATTTCCGTCTCCGACCGGAAGATGCAGATCTTCCTTTCCGTCATTATCATTGATATGAATGTGCTTCACATACGGCGCAAGCGCAGTTACCCATTCGTCTACGGGTACATCCGAAAGAAACGCATGCGCGATGTCGAGACATACGCCGAAGTTGGGAACATCCTTAAGACCCTGCGCTACACGGCTGAGCAGCTCGGGCGATTCATCGAACATGTTCTCAAGGAAAATGTTCACGTCCGAAAACTCCCTGCAGATTCCGCCCCAGTAAAGGATATTGCCTTCGACCCACTGGTCACGATAGGAGAGGGACTTAAAATCCGAAAGGTAATTCGTGTGAAATACGACGCCTCTTGCGCCGAGTCTTCGGGTAATGCCGATGCTTTGCCGCACGCGGAAGTCGGAAGCGTTTCGGATGAGCGGATCGCTGCTGCAGACGGTAATGTCTAAAAACGCGCCGTGCACAGTGTCCCCTGCGGTATCGCGTCCGAGCCCGGTATAAAGACGGATCAGCTCGTCGATCTTCTCATCGTCTTCCATAACGGCAGGCCGGAAGAAATCATTGTACTCAAACCGCAGATCATATTGTTCCGCGAGCCGGGTCCATCTTTCGATCTGTTTCGAATCGGGAATGCATTCCAGTATCATAATTTCACCCTGTAAACAAAGATTTTGCGGGATTTGCCTTTGAGCGGGATCTCGCCGACGTCTTCGGTTTCGATACGACCCTCAAGCCGTTTCTTTACTTCCTCGCTGATCAGGATCTCGCCTGCTTTCGCGTTACTTTCAAGCCTGGACGCCGTATTGACCGTATCGCCGATGGCGGTGTAATCCATACGGAAGCTGCTGCCGATGTTGCCGATGATGGCTTCGCCGCAGTTGACGCCGATCCCGTAGCTGACTTTCTTGCCGAAACGCTCCATCAGTTTCTCGCCGAGCGCCTCGGAGGCTTTTGCGATATCGCAGGCGGTCATGACCGCGCGGTATACATAATCGTCCAGGTCAAACGGCGAATTGAAAACCGCCATGGCGGCGTCGCCGATGAACTTGTCAAGCGTTCCTTTATTCTTGAAAATGGCATCGGTAATGACGCCGAAATATTCGTTCAGAATGTCCACGACTTCCTCGGGGGCGAGGTTCTCCGACATTGTCGTGAAGCCGCGGATATCGACGAAGAGAACGGCGATATCCTTGTGCCGTCCGCCGAGCTGCAGCTCATAGGTACCCGAGCCGGCAACATCGTCAACGATCTCGGGAGCCACATACATGCGGAACGCCCTGTTGATCTTCTGGCGCTCGGCGCGCGCGGACAGATAATGATAAACGATCCCTCCGATGATCAAAAGGATGCAGGCGGCGAGCATATAAAGAAGCGGAATGTACAGACCGTTCTTATAGAACACGATCGAAGACACCACATGGACAACCGCGGCGCCAGCGCAGAGCAGAATGCCCTTTACGATTCCGAGATGGAAGAGCGCAAAGCACAGAAGACCGCTTACCAGGCCGTAGATCACGGCAAGCACGGTCTTATCGGCGTCAACCTGGAACCGGTTACCGTATACCGCCTCCATGATGTTGGCGTGGATCTCGACACCGTACATTTTGGAATCGCCGGAGGCAAATGCGATGCGGAAATCGTCCTGTAATCCGGGCGCGTAGGCTCCGACGATCACGATGTTATTTGCGTAGTTCTTGCCGGACACGTTGCCTTCAATCAGGTCTTTGAAGGAAACGCGGTCAAAGTCCCCGGGCTTGCAGGTATACGAGAAGCGCTTCTTGACCCGGGTGTCCTTCGAATAGTCGGGCACCGTGAAGCCGGCATATTCCGGATGCATTGCCGCATAGGAAGGGTTCGACTCCACATAGGATTGGAACTGCTTCAAAACGGCAACCGCAAAGCAGTCGTTCCACTGGCCGTTATAGCTAAGACCGGTAACGGCCATAGTCACGAAATCGTAATGGTCCGTTTCGCAATCGGTCAGGCCGACCGAAACAACGTCATTTAATTCTTTATAAGGAAGAACAACCGAATCAATGTGGTGGAGCGTATCGTCGGAAAGCCGTTCGCGTCCGTTTCCGTGCTCGGAGTAGGAAACGCGGCTTCCGGCAACGACATTGCCGGAGCTCTTGGCCGCTTCCGCAAATGCGGCGTCTCCTTCGGCATCCTTATAGCCGGTGAACAGCATATCGAAAGCAATCACGGCGGGGCGCGCCTCATCGGCATTCAATGCGTTGATCAGGTCTGCGTACATCTGTCTGGACCAGGTGGAAGGCTGCCCGTAGGCATCGAGTGTCGCCTCGTCGATGCAGACGATCGTGACCGGAAGGACCCCGACCGATTCGGACTGGTAGATCCGGTCGGTAAACTGGGCATCCCAGATCGAAAAGGCCGAGTAAAATGTCAGCAGAAAAACACATGCCGCCGCAGCCAGTGAAACACCGATCCTGATTGTGCGTCCCGGCAGCGGGCGCTGACGCTTTCCTGCCATGTTCTCCTCCTTCTGCGGCTTTCGGCTCGGGGACGGTTCACGGACCGCCCGGCAACCTTTCCTGCCGCAGTTTTTCTGCATAAGAATCTATACTACAATATAACACAATAAATAATGTAAAAACAACCTTATTTCATAATGTTTGCATTTTCCGAAAAAACGGGTTGACTTTGCTTTCCGGAAAATGCTATAATCCTTGCTTGTATGCGCCCAGGCGCGAGAAAGAGGACGGACAGATATATGGCAGTTTCGGAATTTGAGGCAAAATTGCAGGAGCTTGTAAAACTCGGAAATAAAAACAAAGGAATACTGGAAAGCAGTCAGATCGCGGACATCATGAAGGATGTCTGCCCGGAGAATAAAACCGATAAAGTATATGACTATCTGGAGTCGAAAGGCATTCTCGTCGTAACGAAAGAGGATGTCGGTCTTGACCCTGACGATATGGAACTGATGGAGATGGATGACGATATGCTTCCGCCTCCCAGCGAGGACGATCTGAACGAGATCACGGAAGCGCTTTCGGATGACCCCGTGAAGCAGTATCTGCGAGAGATCGGTTCCTACGCACTCCTTACCGCGGAAGAGGAAGTGGAGCTTGCGCAGCGCGTGGAGAACGGCGATCCCGCCGCAAAGCGCCGTCTGACCGAAGCGAACCTCCGTCTTGTTGTCAGCATCGCAAAGCGCTATGTGGGCCGCGGCCTTTCCTTCCTTGATCTGATCCAGGAGGGCAACCTCGGACTCATCAAGGCCGTAGACAAATTCGACCACGAAAAAGGATATAAGTTCAGCACCTATGCAACCTGGTGGATCCGTCAGGCGATCACGCGTTCCATCGCGGATCAGTCGAGAACGATTCGTATCCCGGTGCACATGTCCGAAGTCATCAATAAGACGTACCGCGTAAGCCGTAACCTGACGCAGGAGCTCGGAAGAGAGCCAACGGAGCAGGAACTTGCGGATGCCATGGATATGCCGATCGAGAAGGTGCGCGAGGTATTGAAGGTCAGTGCCGACCCGATCTCCCTTGACACGCCGATCGGTGAGGAGGACGACAGCCACCTCGGCGACTTTATTAAGGATGAGAATATGATGGGACCGGAAGAGGCAACCTCTTACCGAATGCTTCAGGAGCAGATCGAGAAGCTTCTTGATACGCTTACCGACCGGGAACGCCGCGTATTGAAACTGCGGTTCGGCCTGGTTGACGGACGCTGCCAGACACTCGAGGAAGTCGGCGCGGAGTTCGGCGTAACGCGTGAGCGTATCCGTCAGATCGAAGCGAAGGCACTCAGAAAACTTCGCCATCCGAACAAGGTGAAGCTGCTTCGCGGGTATGAACCCGACTAGTATATAATAGGAAAAAGCACACATTTTCCGCAAAAGGAGCGAAAAGCCCCGCGGAAGCCTGCTTTTTTGCGAATTTTCCACTTGACAATAGGGAATATGTTTTTGTATACTGTATTTTGCGCGCTCTGGCGTTACTTTTCGTGCCGTGAGCAAGCGAAATACAGTATTTTTTTCTGTATCCTGCAACCACAGAAAGGGACTTCGGTCCCGATAAATCTGATAGGAGGTAAAAGAATGCCTACATTTAACCAGTTGGTAAGAAAAGGTCGCGAGACGTTCGCGAAGAAGTCTACCGCTCCTGCTTTGCAGAAGGGCTTCAACTCTCTCAGAAAGAAGTCAACGGATGCATCTTCTCCGCAGAAGAGAGGCGTTTGTACCGCAGTTCGTACAACGACCCCGAAGAAGCCTAACTCCGCTCTTCGTAAAATCGCGAGAGTACGTCTTAGTAACGGTCTTGAGGTAACAAGCTACATCCCCGGCGAAGGTCACAACCTTCAGGAGCATAGCGTTGTACTCATCCGTGGCGGTCGTGTAAAGGACCTTCCCGGTACCCGTTACCATATCATTCGCGGTACCCTGGATACCGCCGGCGTAGCTAAGAGACGTCAGGCTCGTTCCAAGTACGGCGCAAAGAGACCGAAAGACGCTAAGAAGTAATTCGGCCCGTTTCTAGTAACACACAGGAAATTTTCATTACTTTAATTAATGCAAGGCATTTTCGTTTGACCGAAAGGTCCGGACGCAGAGCTTAGTGGTTGCAGATGCGACTGACATAGAATTTTCCGAGCATGAACACAGTAATGTGAGTACCTAAGAATTAATCAAACCGGAATATCGTTTCCGGCAATTATTAAGGAGGGAAGTACCGTGCCACGTAAAGGACATATTCAGAAAAGAGACGTTCTGGCAGATCCTATGTACAACAGCAAAGTTGTTACCAAGCTGATCAACAACATCATGCTCGACGGTAAGAAGGGAACTGCACAGAAGATCGTTTACGGCGCATTCGGCCAGGTTGCTGACAAGACCGGCAAGGAAGCTATGGAAGTTTTCGAGACTGCCATGAACAACCTTATGCCTGTTTTGGAGGTTAAGGCTCGTCGTATCGGTGGTGCTACATATCAGGTACCGGTGGAAGTAAGACCCGAGAGAAGACAGGCTCTTGCACTCCGCTGGCTTACCCTTTTCTCCCGCAAGAGAAGTGAGAAGACGATGATCGACCGTCTCGCCAACGAGATTATCGACGCATCCAACAACACCGGCAATGCGGTTAAGAGAAAAGAAGATATGCACAAGATGGCAGAGGCAAACAAGGCATTCGCTCACTACCGCTGGTAGTCGGACGCTTTGTTACGAAGATAATTATAGGAGGACAATTCCTTGGCTGGAAGAGAGTATCCGCTTGAAAGAACCCGTAATATCGGTATCATGGCTCACATCGATGCCGGTAAGACGACACTCACCGAGCGTATCCTGTATTACACAGGTATCAACTATAAAATCGGCGATACCCACGAAGGAACTGCTACCATGGACTGGATGGAGCAGGAACAGGAACGTGGTATCACGATCACATCTGCCGCAACCACCTGCCATTGGACTCTTGAAGAGAACAATAAGCCGAAGCTCGGCGAATTAGAGCACCGTATCAACATCATCGACACTCCCGGTCACGTAGACTTCACTGTGGAAGTTGAGCGTTCCCTGCGAGTTCTCGACGGCGCTGTCGGCGTATTCTGCGCAAAGGGCGGTGTTGAGCCTCAGTCCGAGACTGTATGGCGTCAGGCAGACAAATATCACGTACCGAGAATCGCATTTGTCAACAAAATGGATATCTCGGGTGCTAACTTTTTCAACGTTATTTCCATGATCGAGTCCCGTCTCGGCAAGAATCCGGTTGCACTGGAGCTGCCGATCGGTAAGGAAGATACCTTCCAGGGTATCATCGACCTCATGGAGATGAAGGCATATTACTATACGGATGCTAAGGGTGATGCCGTTGACATCCGTGACATCCCGGCAGACATGGCCGATCAGGCTGCTGAGTACCGGGAGAAGATGGTGGAAGCCATCTGCGAAACCGACGATGAGCTTCTTGAGCAGTACCTTGAGGGTAACATTCCCGAGGTTCCGGCTCTTAAGAAGGCACTCCGTGCAGCTACCATCTCTACCGAGATCATTCCGGTACTGTGTGGTTCCGCTTATCGTAACAAGGGCGTTCAGAAGCTTCTTGATGCCGTTATCGAATATCTTCCCGCTCCTACCGATGTCCCGGACATCAAGGGTGTGGATGAGGACGGCAACGAGGTTACGAGAAAGTCTTCCGATGAGGAGCCTTTCGCAGCTCTCGCGTTCAAGATCATGACCGACCCGTTCGTAGGTAAGCTTGCTTACTTCCGCGTTTATTCCGGTACGCTGAACTCCGGTTCTTACGTACTGAACGCTACCAAGAATAAGAAAGAGCGTGTAGGCCGTATCCTTCAGATGCATGCCAACAAGCGTCAGGAACTGGATAAGGTTTATTCCGGTGATATCGCCGCAGCAGTAGGCTTCAAGCTTACGACTACCGGTGATACGATCTGCGATGAGAACCATCCCGTAATCCTTGAGTCCATGGAGTTCCCGGAGCCCGTTATCGAGGTTGCTATCGAGCCTAAGACGAAAGCCGGCCAGGACAAGATGGGCGAGGCTCTTGCTAAGCTCGCAGAAGAGGATCCGACATTCCGCGTATCGACCAACGAAGAGACCGGTCAGACTCTGATCGCAGGTATGGGTGAGCTTCACCTCGAGATCATTGTTGACCGTTTGCTCCGTGAGTTCAAGGTAGAGGCAAATGTAGGCGCACCTCAGGTTGCTTACAAAGAGACCATTACCAAAGAAGTTGATGTCGACAGCAAATACAAGAAGCAGTCCGGTGGTTCCGGTCAGTACGGTCACTGTAAGGTTATCTTCAGTCCTATGGATGCCAACGCAGAGAAGACCTACGAGTTCGAGAACACGACGGTCGGCGGATCCATTCCGAAGGAATACATCCCCGCTGTTGACGCCGGTATTCAGGATGCTATGAAGTCCGGTATCCTCGGCGGATATCCGGTACTCGGTATTCATGCTAACTGCTACGACGGTTCCTACCACGAAGTAGACTCGAACGAAATGGCATTCAAGGTTGCCGGTTCCATGGCATTCAAGGACGCTATGCGTAAGGGTGATCCGGTACTCCTTGAGCCTATCATGAGAGTAGAGGTTACCGTTCCCGAGGATTACATGGGCGATGTTATGGGTGACGTAAGCTCCCGTCGTGGCCAGATTGAGGGAACCGAGGATGTCAACGGTACCAAGCTGATCCGTTGCTCCGTTCCGCTTTCCGAGATGTTCGGTTATGCAACCGCTCTTCGTAGTAAGACGCAGGGCCGTGGTGCTTACTCCATGTTCTTCCAGTCCTATCAGAAGGTTCCGAAGAGCGTACAGGAGAAAGTGCTTAACAATAAGCCCGCAAAATAAGATAAAAAGTGAAAGTTCGACTTGAATTTGTTGCCGAGATGAAATATAATAGGCACATATTGAGCTTTTCTTTTAGTCTCTGAAACAAAACATTAATTTAATTAATCTATTAGGAGGATTTCAAAGATGGCAAAAGCTAAATTTGACAGAACCAAGCCGCATTGTAACATCGGCACCATCGGTCACGTTGACCATGGCAAGACTACTCTTACCGCTGCTATCACCAAGGTACTTGCTGAGCGCGTTCCCGGTAACGAGAAGGTTGACTTTGAGAACATCGATAAGGCTCCCGAAGAGAGAGCTCGTGGTATAACGATCTCCACCGCACACGTTGAGTATCAGACCGAGAAGCGTCACTATGCTCACGTTGACTGCCCCGGCCATGCTGACTACGTTAAGAACATGATCACCGGTGCTGCTCAGATGGACGGCGCTATCCTCGTAGTTGCTGCTACCGACGGTGTTATGGCTCAGACGAAGGAGCACATCCTTCTTTCCCGTCAGGTAGGTGTACCTTATATCGTAGTATTCATGAACAAGTGCGATATGGTTGACGATCCCGAGCTTCTTGAGCTCGTTGAGATGGAGATCACCGAGCAGCTTGAAGAGTACGATTTCAAGGATTGCCCGATCATCAAGGGTTCCGCTCTTAAGGCTCTTGAAGATCCGAACAGCGAGTGGGGCGACAAGATCATGGAACTGATGGATACCGTTGATTCTTACATTCCGGATCCTCAGCGTGAGACCGACAAGCCTTTCCTTATGCCTGTTGAGGACGTATTCACCATCACCGGTCGTGGTACCGTAGCTACCGGCCGTGTAGAGCGTGGATGCCTGCACCTTAACGAGGAAGTTGAAATCGTTGGTATCAAGGAAGAGACCAAGAAGACCGTTGTTACCGGTATTGAGATGTTCCGTAAGCTTCTTGATGAGGCTCAGGCCGGTGATAACATCGGTGCCCTTCTTCGTGGCGTTCAGAGAACCGAGATCGAGCGTGGTCAGGTTCTTGCAAAGCCCGGCTCTGTAAAGTGCCATAAGAAGTTCACGGCTCAGGTTTACGTTCTTACTAAGGACGAGGGTGGCCGTCATACTCCTTTCTTCAACAACTATCGTCCTCAGTTCTATTTCCGTACCACGGACGTTACCGGTGTTTGCGAACTTCCTGCAGGTACCGAGATGTGCATGCCTGGTGATAACGTTGAGATGACCATCGAGCTCATCCATCCTATCGCTATGGAGCAGGGTCTTACGTTCGCTATCCGTGAGGGTGGCCGTACCGTAGGTTCCGGTCGTGTTGCTACGATCATCGAGTAGGACAATCTTTGAATTGAACGCCGTAAGGCGTGTAAGACAGCCGCTTGCTTGCAAGCGGCTGTTCTTTATTGCGCCGCACATGCATTCAATCTTTTTCCCTCACTTTTTCATTTTCCCCGAAAAAACTCCGTCCGTCACGCATCATAGTCAGTGAGGAGGTTAAGTACATGTCGACAGAGAACGATCAACTCACAATTTGGATTAAGAATATGAGAACGAACCGCGACGCATTTGCCGCGCTCTATGAAGAGATGAGCCGGCCGATGTACACGGTAGCCTGCAGAATTCTTCACAACCGCACGGATGCGGAGGATATCGTGCAGGACGTGTTTCTTAAAATGCTGAAAACGGACGATTATACTGCAGTAGGGAAGGTGCGTGCATACATCCTGCAAATGGTCCGAAATGAGGCTCTGATGCTTTTAAGGAGGCGTTCCAGAGAAGACCTCGTAGAGGATGTGACGGTGGATTGCGATTCCGCATGGCATGACAGCGAAACGCATGAGGATGTTGCGGCAATCGTTTCGGCCATAGAGCATCTGAATGCGGATGAAAGAGATATCTTCACGCTTCATGTGAACGGCGAGCTCGGATTTGAAGAAATCGCGGGTATCATGAACATGTCGATTTCGGCAGTGTATCGCAGATATCAAAAAGCACTTAAGAAACTGCGGAAGATGATGAACGGAGGGAGCCTATGAAAACCTATAGAAGAATAAAAAGAGTACTTGTTATGTTGCTGGTTGTGGGATTTGTACTAAGCCATGCAGCCATAGCCTCGGATTTCGGAGCGACCGCAACACCGACACCGACCCCGGGAGGTTCAATGATCGGCGGGACTGAGCCGCGGCCGGAAGAGGATGCGGAACCGTCGCATCCCGTTATGGTCGGAGGCGAAGATAAGTATGTTACTTATGAAACGCTGGAAGTGATGAAAACCGACGGAACGAAAGGATTCGGCGGCTATTGGGCCGATCCCGCAAGGGAACCCGAAGCCGTTTTCGTCGGTGTGACAAAGGATGCAGACAGAAATAAAATCCTTGCGAGAATTCCCGAATCGTGGAAGGGGAAGATCCGCTTTGTCGAAGCCCGATACACTTACGCTGAACTGTGGGACACTTATCAGGAAATCTTTCAGCAGTATATGTTAAGCATCTGCGACGAGAACTACCGGGTAATCTATCCCGATAAGCAGGTGCTGGTCAGCGTGGGAATGTCAGATAAGGAAGGATGCGTAGGTGTCGGCATACTGAAGACGCTTTCGAAAGAACGTCAGGACGAGGTAATTGCAGAACTGTTTGAGAAGTACGGCGACAGGATTATCATCGTGATGGAAGATCCGGCGGATTTCTCGGATGATAATAAAGAGGTTATCAGAGAAACAGTCGGAACCTCAATCTTTGGCGGGGAACTGTCGAATCAGACGGCAATGATTTCATCAGGTACGAACGTGATCCGGATTACCTATGCTGATTACAGGAAAGAGAACGGAAGCGGCCGAAAGTACATCCTTTGGGTTGCGCTGCTTGGTGCAGCAGCAGTGTTGTCCGCGGTACTTTTCTATGCTCTTCGGGTGAGAAACAGAAGAGTATATGCAACCGTAAACGGACAGACTTTTGCGGAAGGCGCGGGTGCTGAAGGAAGCATTGAAAACCTTGCGAGAAAAGCGGCGGAAGATGTTTCCGAAGAAGGCAGAGGCCGCATATTTGCCGCATATGAGAAAGAGTGCGGGGAGAAATAAGAAGACATATAGTGACAGAAAAGGACCGGAGAACCGGTCCTTTTTCGTGTTCGGGAGACGGAGTACTGGCGGTATGAAAAAAACTCTTGACAAAACAAGTTAAATTGTGTACAATTAAATTGCAAACAATGAAACAACGGCGATAGAAATATAGAGCCGCTGCATTGCGTGACAGGAGAGAGGCCGGTTGTACCGGCGGAAAGGAATTGCAATATGAATGTATATGATTTTACGGTTAAGAGTCGGAAAGGCGAAGATGTATCGCTTGCGGATTATAAAGGAAAGGTGCTTCTCATTGTAAACACCGCGACCGCCTGCGGGTTCACGCCGCAGTACACGGAACTGCAGAGCATCTATGACGAGCTGAAGGATAAGGGACTTGAGATATTGGATTTTCCGTGCAACCAGTTCGCGGAGCAGGCAAAGGGAACCGATGACGAGATCCACGCTTTCTGCACCGGAAGGTTCGGCATCAAGTTCCCGCAGTTCGCAAAGGTTGACGTGAACGGAGAGAACGCGATCTCGCTTTATCAGTGGCTTACGGCCAATACGAAGTTCGGCGGTTTCCGCGGACCTGCCAAGCTGGTTCTCGGACCGATCGTTAAAAAGATGGACAGCGATTATAAGAATAACGGTAACATCAAATGGAACTTCACAAAGTTCGCGATCGACCGTGACGGAAACATCGCAGCACGTTTCGAGCCTACCGCAGACATGAAGGAAATGCGCGAAAAACTAATCGAACTTCTCGGATAAATTTGAGGTCATTATGAAAGACAGCGGAAAGAAGTGTACGGAGACAGGGCGTTATGACTGCATCAAACTTGAAAATCAGCTCTGCTTCCCATTATATGTGTGTTCGAAGGAGATCGTGAGACGGTACAAGCCGTTCCTCGATGAGCTTGAACTTACCTACACACAGTACATCGCGATGATGGCGCTGTGGGAGCACGAGACCATGAATGTACGGCAACTCGGAGAATGTCTCTACCTTGATTCCGGGACACTCACGCCGGTTCTGAAGACGCTTGAAGGCAAAGGATACGTGCAGAGAAAGCGGTGCGAGACGGACGAGCGCTCTGTGATCGTAGCCGTGACCGAAGCCGGCATGGAGTTGCGGGAGAAGGCGGTAACGATTCCGCCGAGAATGGGAGCCTGCGTGAACATTACGCAGGAGGATGCCGTTGAACTTGCCCGCATCTTGAAGAAGATCATCGCCGGCGTTACAAACGGGGCGGACGCATAAACACGAAAAAGAAATACTTACGAAACAGATCAATCATCACACAGGGCATAGGCCAGGAAAGGAAAGCATTATGGCAGTTATCAATGTAAATGAGCAGAATTATCAGGAAGTAGTTGACGGCGGAAAGACCGTATTCTTAGACTTGTATGCAGACTGGTGCGGACCGTGCAGAAGAATGGCTCCCCGTGTGGAGCGCCTCGCGGAGGAGCACCCTGAACTGATCGTCGGCAAGGTAAATGTCGAGGATGTGCCGGAACTTGCGGAGAAGTTCGGCGTGATGAGTATCCCGATGTTCGTCGTGATCAAGGACGGCGAGATTGCCGCGAAGAATGTCGGCGCGGTCGATTATGAGATCATCGAAAAGATGGCAACCGAAGTTTGATATCCCTCTTTCCCCCCCTATAAAGAAATGCAATAGGTGACCGCAGTCATGCCCCGGACGAACGAGATGTGACTGCGGTCACTTGCATGAAAACGGATAATGGAATACGATGGACATAAGAAGGAAAAGCCCGCCGGACGGAAAGCGGCGGCGTTACATATAACATATGCGTAAACAAAGGAGGATTTCCATGAAAAAAGCAATCCAAAGAATACTCTTATTGATGACAGCAGTTGTCCTTTGCATGTCCCTCACCGGTTGCGGAGAGTATACGTCCAGCTACTCGGCAACGGTTCTCATCACATCGAATACATCGAAGAAAATGTCAGTGGAATTCAGTTCGCTGAAGGGCAAGATGGTTCATAAACTGAAATGTGACGGGAAGGAAGGCCGGGAACTGAAATACACGGCAAGTCTGAAGAGCGGTACCGCTACGGTGTATTATGACATCGACGGAACGCGTGAGGAACTGTTTACGATTCACGGCGGCGAAACGGCAGATTCTTCTCTCGGAAACCTTGCAAAAGGAAAGATTTATATTATTATAGAAACAGAGGGCAAATGCGAAGGAGGTTCCTTTAAACTCAATATAGAATAGGAGAATTGTGATGAGCCGAATACCCGAGCGTGTAATAGAACTGCGGAAAGCCTGGACGGAAAGTGACGGCAGGAGAGATGCCGGACTGACCGAACCCGAAGGCATTGAAAAGATCCGTGATCTTTCCTACGGTCCGAACGGACAATGGAATCTTTTAGACTTATATATCCCGAAAGACAGTTCCGTGAAAGCGGCAGCGGCGGACCGGTCGTGGCCCGTGATCGTCAGCATTCACGGCGGCGGTTTTTTCTATGGTGACAAGGAACTGTACCGTTTCTATTGCATGCATCTGGCGGAGTTCGGATTTGCCGTTGTGAATTTCAATTACCGCCTGGCACCGGAGTGTCATTTTCCGGCACCCGTCGAAGATACGATGGCCGTAATGGAGTGGATTGCGGCACATGCGTCGGAGTACGGCCTTGACACGACCAATGTGTTCCTCGTCGGAGACTCGGCCGGAGCACAGCTCGTGAGCCAGTTCGCCTGCATCATGACGAACGGCTCGTACCGTTATCTGTTCGGCATGAAAGCCCCGAATATCCGAATCGGGGCTGTTTCGCTTGCCTGCGGCTCGTACAGCCTCAGTAAGCCGGGCGAAGAGTTACGGCCGATGATCCTTGACTATTTCGGTGAAGAAAGCCTTCGGAATGATCCGCGGACCGATGTGCTCGGAAATATCACATCTGCTTTTCCGCCGACCTATATCTTCTCATCTTACTGCGACCCGCTCGTGATTGAATGCGAGCCGACCGCTGAAGTGATCGCTTCAAAAGGCGTGGAAACCGTGTGCCGCATCTTCGGAAGCCCGGAGGCAAAGGAAGTCGGACATGTGTTCCAGGTAAATCTGAAGCTTCCGGAAGGCGAGAAAGCCAACCGCGAGCAGACGGATTTCTTTAAGAAACATATTCAGTAGGTTACAGGAGTGAATCATGTCAGTTGAAAACGGCGAATGGGTAATGCACGGTCTTGCCTGGAACGATCCTTTGCGGATCCGCACCTGGCAGGAACTTGTCAATTGGATAGAGAAGATCGGGTTTCTGCCGCTGTTCGGAAACGGAGTCCGCGGGTTCTCCGTCGAGGAACATACTTCCGCGCGCTACTGGTGGACGGGAGACCGGCAGGAGGACCCATGGGAGTGGCGGGAGATCATCGCGCAAAGCCGCAAGCTGGTGTACGGAAAGTTTTTCGATAACAAAGCAGGATTCATCAGTCTTGACTGGTTTCCGTGTTTTGTGAATTACCGGCGGAACGGTTACGATTTCGACTCGCGCTGGCAGGACGGACTTGCCAACCGCCGCGAGAAACGGATCATGGATTTCTATCTGTCGGAGGACGCGAAGGGCGATACCGTCTTCCGTGAAGACCGCATTCTGTCGACGGATCTGAAGAAGATGGCCGGATTCGGAAAAGAAGCGGAGAAGAATTATCCGGGTATCATGACCGGTCTTCAGATGCAGACGTATCTTGTCATCTCGGATTTCACGAGAAGGCGGAACAAGAAAGGCGAGGAGTACGGCATGGCCGTGTCCATTCCTCTTACACCGGAGGCTATGTGGGGGTATGAGCGCGTGACAGCGGCTTATTCCGAGGATCCGGGAGTTTCCTACAAACGTATATGCGATCGTGTCAGAGAATTGTATCCGGAGGCTCCGGACAGGGAAATTATACGATTGATCGGTAAGGCACCGCAGTAAAAAGCGGTGCCTTTACACATTCTTTTGGATGATATATTCCATTGACCGGAAAAGGGAAAGCACGATATACTTTTCCCGTAAACCCGCAAAACGCGGGCATAGGCGAAGGAGGAAAGGTATGATGAATGAAACTTTGAAGGAGTTGGAAACAAGAAGAAGCTGCCGGAATTTTAAGCCGGATATGATCAAGAAGGAGGAACTGGATGCGATTCTCCGCGCAGGCACCTATGCGGCTACCGGTATGGGACGGCAGAGCCCGATTATTATCGCCGTAACGGATAAGGCTACGCGCGACGCGATCAGCGACGCCAACCGCAAGGTTGCCGGAATGCCGGAAGGAACGGACCCGTTCTACGGCGCTCCCGTGATATTGATCGTTCTTGCAAACAAGGCGGTTGTAACACATGTATATGACGGTTCACTGGTTATGGGAAACCTGATGAACGCGGCGGCAAGCCTCGGGGTGGACAGTATCTGGATCCATCGTGCCAAGGAAGAATTCGAGTCGGATTTCGGCCGTGAGCTGCTCAAGATGCTCGGCATCGAGGGTGACTACGAAGGCATCGGACACTGCGCGCTCGGTTATGCGGCAGCACCGCTGCAGGCACCGGCTCCCCGTAAGGAAGGCTACGTTTACTATATCTAGAACGGACACGGAATGAGAAAGGGACGCATTACGCTTGACACCGTATGGCGTCCCTTTTATAATGACTTTATCGGACTTTTCAAAAACATTTTCCGGGGCGAAGTCATATGGTTTTCTCATCTGCGGCATTTCTGTTTCTGTTTCTGCCGATCGTTATGATGTTATACTATCCGGTGCCGAACAGGCGTCACCGCAATGCGGTGCTTCTTATGGCATCGCTTTTTTTCTATGCCTACGGAGAGCCTATGTATATCGTCATCATGATCCTGATGGTGACGGTTGTTTACGTGCTTGCGCTCCGCATGAGCACGCAGAAGAAGTCCGCATCGCGGAAGGCTTATCTGATCATCGGCGTGATCTTCAGCCTTTCTTTTTTGATATGGTTTAAATACACGGGATTCCTTCTTCGGAACATATGCGGGGTGTTCGGAAAGACAAGTCCTTTCCGCGCGCCTGAGCTTCCGATCGGAATCTCTTTTTATACGTTCCAGGTGCTTACTTACTATGTGGATGTATACCGCGGCAAAACAAAACCCCAGAAGAATCTCGCACACCTGCTCCTTTATGTGAGCTTCTTCCCGCAGCTGATCGCTGGCCCAATCGTCAATTACTCGGACATTGAGGCGTCTCTTCGCGAGCGTACCATCCGCATCATGGACGTCTACAACGGAATGGTAAGGTTTGTCATCGGACTCGCAAAGAAATGCATCATCGCGAACTCCTGCGGAAGCATCGTCGAAAACCTGAACGGCGTGAGCTTTTCGGTCGGGGGAGCGTGGCTGCAGGCAATTGCCTATGCCCTTCAGCTGTACTTTGATTTCAGCGGTTATTCGGATATGGCGATCGGCCTCGGGCACATGTTCGGCTTCCACTTTAAAGAGAATTTCCGCTATCCGTATACGGCGCTCAGCGTGACCGATTTCTGGAGAAAATGGCATATTTCTCTCGGCGCGTTCTTCCGGGAGTATGTTTATATTCCGCTCGGCGGAAACCGTGTATCTTTTCTCAAGCATGTGCGCAACATTATGGTAGTGTGGGCACTCACGGGTATCTGGCACGGAGCGTCCTGGAACTTCCTTTTGTGGGGACTCTATTACGGCATTCTGCTGATCCTTGAGAAATCGTTCCTTCTTAAGATGAAGGAGCATCTGCCGAAGTTTATTAACGTTTTGATGACGCTTTTCGCGGTCGTGATCGGCTGGGTTCTATTCTATCACACCGACCTTAGGGATGCTGTAACACATGTGCAGAGACTGTTCGGGATCGGTGCGTCCGGCATGACGGATGCCCGCGCAATCTACGAGTTCCGAAACGGGATCGGCATGCTTCTGATCGGCTGTGCGGCATGCTTTCCTTTCGCGGATATGGTTCCCGCGATGGAGAAGTGCGGCGGGATCAGCGAGAAGTTTATCACGCTGTTCCGTCCGGTCGCCACGACGGTACTCCTGCTGATTTCCATTGCGATGATCGTGGGTTCGAGTTTCAATCCGTTCCTGTATTTCCGATTCTGATTTGTGCCGCCTGAAGGCGGATCCGGAGGTTTTATGAAGAAAGGGCTGGCAATCGTATTTGTCTTTCTGTGGAGCGCGCTCCTGTTCGGTATAGGGGCGTACTATGTCTATTTTGCGCCGCAGGGAGAGGAGTATTCCGAGAACGAAAACCGGATGCTTCATGCCGCTCCGGATATGCGCGTTTCGTTCAAAAAGGGCACGATCGACGAGGATCTTGAAGCATATCTGCTGGACCGTTTTCCGTTCCGTGAAAAGGCACTTTCGGGAAGCCGCAAGATCAAGGACCAGCTCAGTACGGCAACCTATGAGCAGTACCTGCAGGCGTACGGCGGAACGGCTACCGACGCTTTGTCCGAAGAGGTTTCGGACGAAGACATCGAGGCACTTCTTGCCGCGGAATTTGATAAGAAGCCGACGCCCCGCGTAACGAATACACCGGCGGTTACGCCGGATCCGGGCGGAGAGGTTCATCCATCGGGAGAGCCGGGACCGGTTGCCACGGTTACACCCGATCCTGCCGACCTTGAGGACCCGCCAATCGAGCCGAAGCCCCAGAGGGACGCTTCGGAATTCCCCGACCGGTTGCGGTTCAGTTTGATGAAGAACGGCACATCCCGGACGGATATCCGCGTTTCCTCTAAGAAAAGCGTGCTTGCGGTTACGGCGGTTCTGAACAAATACGCCGACCTCCTTCCCGAGGGCGGAAAACTGATGTTCACGGTTGTCCCGCAGAGCACTTATATCAATTCGTATGTCGGCATCGGCGGCGACAACAGACTCGCGTCGGAGCCGGATGAACTGATCAACGCGATGAGCCGTGACAACGTGTACGCGTTTGACACACCGGAGATCCTTTCGGACGCTATCATAAGCGGAGAATACGTATTCTTCCGGACCGATATGCACTGGACGCCGCTCGGCGCGTACAAGGTGTATTGCGAGATGGCAAAGCGGGCGGGCAAGGTTCCGTGCGATTACGAGTGGGATTTTACGCATACGACCGAGAACCATTTCCTCGGAACCATGTACCGCAGCAACCCGAGCAGTTATCTCGAGAGCCGCGCCGATACGCTTGAGATCCTCGAGCCGCATGTCCGCAACGAAGTGCGCCGTATTGTTTCAAGAGACACCTACAAGGAGATTCCGTTCATTGATCTGAATGCGAAGTCATCAGACCGCTTCACCGTATATCTCGGCGGACCGGCAGGCCCGTGGACGATCATCGAGAATGACAACGGCGAGACGGAGAACTGCCTCATTCTGATGGATTCCTTCGGTCTTGATTTCGTGCCGTTTTTATGCATGAATTATCACCAGGTACACTATTACGATCCGCGGTATTTCAACGCGAAGGCAGTCGGCGGAAACATTTCCGATATGATCAACAAATACGACATCCGAGACATCTATGTGATCGTCGGCGACCTGCACTGCTTTGATCACGATTTCCTGATCACGCAGGCAAATAAGCAGCTTACCGAGTAGACAGACGCGGCCGGCAACCGTACGGTTTTCCCGCTCGTGAGGCAGACAAATGTGCCCTTGACGATTCCGCTTTTTCAAGGTACAATATTTTTTTGGGAATATATGCCCGGAAAGGGTGTGTGACGCTGTCCCTACGCGTAATACGGCGTCGTATTTTACAGGTTACGGAATGGGATGTTCCGCGACCGGAAGGGGTGTAATATGCAGGTTTTAAAGGATAATCTGGCCGGTTCCATTATTGTGCTTCTCGCTGTGGCAATCTTCGCTGCGGCGGTGCAGTTTCGGAAGTACCGGATCATGATGGCGGGCGAGTCCATCAGCCCGAAGTGGTTTAAGCTGGTTCGTACCGCAGGAATCATTGTTGCATTTGTTCTGTTCATCTGGAAAGCGAAGGCGTTCGGACAGTGGATCACCATCGATGTGATGCGTATCGCGAAAGAGCCCGCGGATGCGCTTCCCGGAACGATCGTGTACGGCGTGCTTCTGCTGCTTGCTTCGGTCGGTGTCGGAACGCTCGCGCATAAGATTCCCGAGCGCTGGTGGAAGAGAGATTCCGCGAAGATCTTCGATGAGGATAAGGTTTGCCAGTACCTCGTAAAGGATGCCGAGGCAGGTGCCAAGGAGATTCTGATCTTCCGTGACCGTCTGGAAGGCCGCAGAGGATATTCCTTCGATATCGACGGATATAACCACGCCGCATTTTCCGCGGACGGATGCAAGATGCTTGCCGCTTACATTGATTCGAAGGTACCCGGCGCATACTCGATTGAGGCATGCCATGAGGCACAGGGCAAAGGCGGCGCTCCGCAGAGTACATCGAGCGGTGCACTGAGCGACAACTCGTATCGTTTCTCTCACATGAGAATGGTTAAGAAGAATTAAGACAATAGGAACGAGCCGTTTTAAAGGCTCGTTCTTTTTCTATAAAAAGGAGAAGGAAAATGGGAAAGATTACGGTTTCTACTGATGTAGAAATATACTATGCGGAATACGGTTCCGGCGACAGCTATATCCTTTCCGCGCAGGTCGGCTTCGCACCGAAGGGAATGCAGCAGAAACTTGCGGAAATGGGATACCATGTGATCTGCATCACGCTCCGGGGGTTCGCTCCGTCGTCCTACATTACCGAGGACTACGGCGCGGAATGGTACGATGTGTTCGCCGAGGATGTGGTACGAGTCGCTGACGCGCTCGGCATTGAGAAGTTCGCCTATATGGGCGCTTCGCACGGCGCGGGGCTTGGGTGGCATCTGATGCTCAACCATCCGGAGAGAGTGTCCGCATTTGTCGCCGTGGTACCGGGACCGCACAGCTTAAAGGAAGGCACGATGTCTTTCCGGCAAATGATGATGCAGGGCATTATCGACGCGCCGCCGCCGTTTAATCCGCCGATCGATGATGACGCGGCGAGAGAGCTTCGCAGGGCAAGACGCGCGGCATGGCTGTCGCAGCTTCCCGAGGCAGATCCGCGGGAGCGGGCGATCGACTACGGACGGCCCCTCATGAAGTACAAAAACGAAGAGACACTGTGCGAAAAACTGCGCTCGATCAAGACGCCTACGCTGATCATCGGCGGCGCGGATGACCCGATCAGTACGCCCGAACTGATGATGCGCACGGCCAAATGCCTGCCGCACTGCAAGCTCGTGATGTACTCGAACTGCGGTCACGATATCGATACGGATATCATCGAAGAAGTGTGTGATGAGGCGGATCGTTTCCTTCGCCAGACGGAGCGGACCGGAAGGTGTTATATCCCGGTTGATGAGGCATAGTTTTACATTAACTTTCATTGACAAAACGTTTCGTAATCACTACAATTACAGTGGTATGTCAGGAGTGTGCGCACGCGGGACACGCGGTGTTACGGTGGGCGCCTGTAACATGTGAAATCGGAGAACATAAGATGGAATATGTCAGAAGCATCATATCCCTGTTAGGCGGTCTTGCCATGTTCCTTTACGGCATGCGTCTGATGGGGTCGAGCCTCCGGGAAGGATCTTCCGGAACGTTCAAGACCGTCATGGGAAAGGTTACGAACAATCCGCTGAAGGCGTTTCTTCTCGGGCTTTTTATTACCGCGGTCATCCAGTCGTCCACCGCGACGATCGTCATTACTTCCGGTCTTGTTGTGGCGGGCGTGATCAGTCTTGACCAGTCGCTCGGCATTATCGTCGGCGCCAATGTAGGTACCACGGTGACCGGTCAGATCATCCGTCTTCTCGACATTTCCGATGACTCGGGAAGTGTCCTTCAGTTTTTCAAGCCGGACACACTGGCACCGATCGCCCTGACGGTCGGCATCATCTTCCTGATGTTCTGCAAGTTCCACAAATCGGATCTTGCCGGCAATATCGCCATCGGATTCGGTATTCTGTTCACCGGTCTCGTATCGATGACCGCTGCCGTTACGGACTTCAACATGAGCGGCGTATTTGCCCGCATGGGAAGCCATCCGGTACTCGGGTACGGAGCAGGCGCGCTGGTGGCATTTGTCCTGCAGAGTTCCTCCTCGTCCATCGGTATCCTGCAGGCATTCTCCGCGTCGACGCCGATCGCGTTTAAGACGGTCGCATTTGTCCTGTGCGGTGTCTATCTCGGCGACTGCGTAACGACGGGTATCGTATGTTTTATCGGAACCAAGCCCGACTCGAAAAGGGTCGGCCTCATCAATATTTTCTATAACCTCGCGAAGACCGCTCTCGTTTTGATCGTGATCGGCGTTGCCCATGCGTTCGGCTATATGGACAAGCTGTGGGACATGCCGTTAAAGTCCGGCGGTATCGCCAATTCGAACTCGGTATTTAACCTTGTGAGCGCGCTGCTGCTCCTTCCGTTGATCGGTATCGCTAAAAGGATCAGTTACCGGATCATCAAGGACGAGCCGAAGCCGGAGGACCGCTACGCGGACAAGATCGCGGCGTTGAACCCGGTATTCTTCTCGACGCCGGCGCTGGCGCTGAACAGCTGCTACGACGCTCTGAAGACGATGTTCACGATCGCCGCGGCCAATATCAACAAAGCCCTCAACTTGTTCCAGGAATACAAAGAAGAGGATTATAAGGCAATCGAAGAGGACGAAGACAGTATCGACCGTCTTGCGGATGCCGTGAGCAATTATCTCGTGCAGCTGTCGCCGCATGTAAACGAGGAACTGCATATCCGGATTCTGGACCAGTATTACAAGGTCGTAACGGAGTTCGAACGGCTCGGCGACCACGCGATGAACATTGCGGAAGCGGCCAAAGGCATGAACGACCAGGGCATGAGATTCAGCGACGATGCGCTGTGCGAGCTGATGGTGATAAGAGAACTGCTTGACTGGATCTTAGAGCACACGAAGAACGCATTCGAAAAACGTGACGTTGAGGCAGCGCGGCATATCGAACCGCTCGAGGAAGTTATGGACGACATGATCAACGCCCTCGACGACAACCACGTGGCAAGACTCCGCGAAGGCCGCTGCACGGTATATGCGGGTACGCGTCTGATGGATATCATGTCCAACCTGGAACGTATTTCCGATACGTGTTCGAACGTCGGTGTTTCGGTTGTGGCGCGTGTCAATCCAAGTATGGACACACAGGCACATTCCTACATTTCCTCCCTGCATCAGGGACAAAACGAAGAGTTCAACGAAGAGTACCAGCGGGCGCATGATCTGTACTTCAAACGTCTTGCCCTGGTCACGAAGAAGAATCAGGAAACTGACGGACAACTCAGTTTTTGATTGATAAAGGAGGCGGAGCCGGTCCGCTTCCATGCGCGTAATAAAAGAAAAGAGGACACAGAGGATGATTTTTCAAAACGAAAAGGGAGCACTCATCGCGAAGCACCGCGGCGAGACGCTCCGCATTGAACCGTGGGGACGGGATTCCCTTCGGATCCGTGCAACCATGTTCCCGGCATTTTCCGGCCGGGATTGGGCGCTCACGGAACCGGTCGCTAAGACCGCAGGTGAAGTAACCGTATACAAGCCGGAGGAGTGGAAGGGCGATCCCTTTATTCCGGACGGCAACCCCGTAGCCGTTATCAGAAACGGCCGCATCAGCGCGGTTGTGAACTTCGCCGGCGTCATCTCGCTTTATAAAGATGACAGCCTGATCCTTCGCGAGTACTACCGGGCTTACGGCGGGACAATCTCCCGCGGAAGCCGTTGTCTGAAGCTTACCAACCGCGAGTGGAAGGGTGTGATCGGCGGAAGCAATTATGCGCTTACCGTCCGCTTTGATGCCAATGAAGGCGAGAAACTGTACGGCATGGGACAGTACCAGCAGCCGTATCTTGACTTAAAGGGCAACGTGATCGAACTTGCCCAGCGAAATTCGCAGAACTCCGTACCGTTCCTTGTTTCATCGCTCGGATACGGTATGCTTTGGAATAACCCCGCCGTGGGACGCGTTATGTTCGGCAAGAACATGACCGAATGGACGGCACGCTCCACGAAGGACCTCGATTACTGGATCACCGTGCAGGATACACCGAAGGAGATTCTGAAGGCGTATACCGAAGTAACCGGCCGTGCGCCGATGTTCCCCGAGGACCGCATGGGACTGTGGCAGTGCAAGCTTCGGTACCGCACGCAGGCCGAAGTGCTTTCGGTTGCCAGAGCTTATCAGAAGGAAGGCATCAAGATCGATCAGATCGTCATCGATTTCTTCCACTGGCCGTTACAGGGCGACTGGACGTTTGACACGAAATACTGGCCTGATGTGAAAGCCATGACGGACGAGCTTCATTCTATGGGCATTAAGGTGATCGTTTCCGTATGGCCGTCGGTGGACCGCCGCAGCGGCAACTTCTATCCGATGCAGGAGCAGGGGCTTCTCATTAAGACGGAGCGCGGAAGCGACCAGACATACGATTACCAGGGTGACTGTGTCGAGATCGACCCGTTCAATCCGGCGACCCGCGAGTATGTATGGAACATCTGCAAAAAGAACTATTATGATTTAGGCATCGACGCTTTCTGGCTCGACAATTCCGAGCCCGATTACGGCGTTTACGATTTCGAGAATTACCGTTACTACGATATGCCGGCGCTGCAGTGCAGCAACATGTATCCGCAGCTTTACAGCCGCACGTTCTATGACCCGATGAGCAAGCTCGGTGACGGCACGGTTGTGAACCTTTTACGGTCCTGCTGGGCAGGCAGCCAGAAGTACGGTAACGTTGTGTGGTCCGGCGATGTGCCGAGTACCTTCCAGGCATTTTACGAGCAGGTGCAGGCAGGCCTTAACATCGGTCTCGCGGGCATCCCGTGGTGGACAACCGATATCGGAGGCTTCATGACCGATGACGTGAACGATCCCGATTTTCGTGAGCTTCTGATCCGCTGGTACCAGTTCGCGACCTACTCGGCAGTACTCCGCATGCACGGAGACCGCGGCCCTTACAACATTCCGCCGCTCGATGAACGCGAGCGCGGAGGCGGATATCTTCACACCGGCCAGCCGAATGAACTGTGGAGCTATGGTGAGGATAACTACCGCATCATGAAGAAGTATTATGACATCCGTATCGGGATGCATGATTATATCAAAAAGCTGTATGAGGAAGCGCATACCGACGGCTCGCCGCTCATCCGGACGATGTTCTATGAATTCCCCGGGGACGCGAAGTGCTGGGACATCCAGGACCAGTACATGTTCGGTGACCGTTATCTTTGCGCACCGGTATTCACGCTGCATGCCGTGAAACGGGATGTATATCTTCCCGCAGGCAAATGGCAGCTCACCTCAACCGGAGAGGTATTTGAGGGCGGTCAGACGGTGCATGTTGACGCGCCGATCGACTATATGCCGGTATTTTGTAAGTTACAGTAATCAAGCGGGGGCGGGTTTCTGCCTGCCCCCTGCCGTTTGGAGGCTTCTCTTTTGGGTTACGGGTTTGAATTCTTTACCACCGCGGTTCTGCTCGGTATAGCGCTTGCGATGGACGCATTTTCCGTGTCCTTGGCGGGTGGCTTGAAAGAACCGTCCATGCGGAAGGGGCGGATGTTTGAGATTGCGGGTGTGTTCGCATTCTTTCAGGCGCTGATGCCGTTACTCGGGTGGATACTGGTGCATACGATCGTCACTTCGTTTCATGCGTTCGAGAAGGCAATCCCGTGGATCGCGCTTATCGTTCTTGCCTTTGTCGGCGGGAAAATGCTATGGGAAGGCTTCCATCGCGAAGAGGATGAAAAGGCGCCGGCGATGACCTTCGCGGTTCTTATCGCGCAGGGGATCGCGACATCAATCGACGCGCTCTCCGTGGGATTTACCGTATTCGAAGAGTATGATCCGCCGAAGGCATTGATCGCGGCATTGATCATTGCGTCCGTGACAATGGTCATCTGCATCGGCGGGCTTTTGATCGGCCGTAAGCTCGGGACCAAACTCGGCGGCAAAGCGTCGATTCTCGGCGGTATTATTTTGATCGCGATCGGAATAGAAATCTTCATCAAAGGGATGATTTAAGTATGAAGATGAAATCATAGGAGGAAAGAAATGTTACCTGATTTTACGAAAATGCTGATGGATATCGGGATTCCGAAGATGGTGGCGGCGGTTGCGCTGTTCGTAGTCGGCCTGCTGCTTCTCATCAAATGCGGGGACTGGTTCGTGGACGGTGCCAGCGGAATCGCGAAGAAGCTTCACGTACCGGAACTTCTGATCGGAGCGACGGTCGTTTCCATCGGAACGACACTCCCCGAGGTTATGGTTTCGGCAACGTCCGCCGTTTCGGGACACAGCCAGATGGCATACGGAAATGCTGTTGGCTCCATTATCTGCAACACCGCTTTGATCGCGGCGCTGACGATTGCCATCAAGCCGTCGAAGGTAGCAAGACGTTCCTTCGTAACGCCCGTTGTGTTCTTCTTCGTTGCAGCTGCAATCTATGCCGTTTCCGCATATGCGGACCACGGATTCAGAAGACCGGTCGGAATCGTGCTCCTCGCAATCTTTGTGGCTTACATGATCGTACTGATCTGCCAGGCGGTCCGCGCAATGTGTTTCGAAAAGGAGAACCTGGAGGACCGGAAAGCGGCACCTGCTGTTACGGAGGCTGAAGAAGAGAAGAAGGAGAAAGAGCTGTCCGCAGGCCTTTGCATTGTTCTTCTGATTATCGGTGCTGCAGGCATCGCGGTCGGAGCAGATCTTCTTGTCGATAACGGAACGATCATCGCAACCGGCATGGGCGTGCCCGAGGCCGTTGTGGCGCTCACATTTGTCGCACTCGGAACATCGCTTCCGGAGCTGGTTACCGCAATCACCTCTTTGGCAAAAGGACATGGCGCATTGTCGCTCGGAAATATTGTCGGGGCGAACCTTTTCAACCTCGTTCTTGTAAGCGGCCTGGCCATTACGTTACGGCCGTTCGCGGTTCCTGCCGACATGAAGATCGGCGGAACGATCTCGTCGCTTGTCGTGGACGTTCCCGTGGCACTCGGCGTCATGGCAATCATGACTGTACCGACGCTCATCCGCGGCAAACTGAGCCGCTTCCAGGGCATCCTTCTGCTGTGTGTTTACGCGGCATTCTGTATATACCAGTTTGTGGCGCCGATGGTGCTGTAAGAGAGATTATTTAAGGAGGGAAAATATGAAGTACAATTCCGCTCAGGCAGCCAAGCTGCTTTCGAAACTCCAGCAGGATTTTGACAGCCTCGCGATTCTTGAGGCCAATGCGAAGACGTTCCTTGCAAGCGTCGGAGAGGACGTTGAGTCCGTTCGTCCGGAATACGATTACAAGGCGACCAAGAAGGAACTGGACGCGCTTTCCCTGAAGATCCGCAAGGTAAAGCATGCGATCAACGTATTCAATACGACGACGGTTGTTCCCGAGTTCGGCATTACCATCGACGAGCTGCTCGTTTACATCCCGCAGTTGTCCGCGAAGAAGGCGAAACTGCGCGGCATGGCCGACACGCTGCCGAAAGCACGTGAGAACAATTACGGCAAATCCAACATCATTGACTACCGTATCGTGAACTATGACATCAAGCAGGTCAAGAAGGACCTCGATGTCGTAACGGACGAGCTCGCGAAGGCGCAGCTCGCGCTTGACACGATCAACCACAGTCTGGAATTTGACATCGATATCTAAGGCATTTTCCGTTGCTTTGCACCTGTGTTGAATCCTTTTAGTTTAACTCATCCGGGTTACTGTTTACGGTTAAAGCTTATTATGTTATTACTTCTTGTTATTTGGTATCCGGTTAAAGTTTAAGGTCCCGATAATTCATCGTGATCATTTATCAACCGGGCAAGGCATAAAAACTTTCGGGCGGCTGAAGTTCGGTTTCAAGCCGCCCGTTTTTATTGCATAAAATGCGAAACCGCCCGCACATTTTCGTGCGGGCGGCTTTATGATTAAGGGGCATCCTGGGTTAGCTTACTGAAGCTTTGCGCTGATCGAGAGCAATCCCGTCTCGGGGTCCAGCCGATTTGCTTTTCGCATTTTCCTGTGCTATAATAAGCGGAACGGTGTCATCCGGCGGAAAATGCCATACTCCGACGGATGAAAAGGGGGACTATTGTTGTGGATAAAGTATTCTTTCGGGAGAATCCCGATAATGAGATCATTCAGGTTAAACCGAAGTGGACGGTCAAGAAGACGATCCTGGTGATCATTGCCGCGATACTCCTTGCAGCGGGAATATTCGGCGCGGTGATCGTCGTGAAAGCGGTTGCAGACTTCTACCGTTACGAACCGAAGGAATCCCTCGCGACGGAACGCGAGGCGATCGAGAAGAAGGGCAGGCGCAAGGTTGACGAATGGATCATGGCAAATGATCCGGCGGCGAGGGTACAATCGCTCAAGGTATACGAGCCGTATGATTCCAATAGGTCGATCTGGAATGCAGTCAGCGGCGAGATGAAAAAAGACGGGCGTGTGATCAGTTATATGTATCTGCTTGAAACGGACCAGATGCTGTTCGGAGAAGCACCGGAGAATTTTCGCACCCTGATTTATGAAAGCCTGCTTGAGAATTTTCTTCCGGGGACGGAGGAGGAAAATGTTCGGTTCGAGGAATGGAATCCGAGCTGTCTTTTTTATATGTCTGTCGTGACGTGGTATATGGGGTACAAAGGCGAGTCGGCTTCCTTTAAGGAGAAAGTCGAGATCTCGCACATGCTGCCTGCGCTTCTTGACAGGGATACGGTTGACGGTTTTATCGCAGGGAAGAATATATACGGATTCCTGCTCGAGGGTTCGATCGTTCTTACGGGTGTCTCTTCTTTAGAGGAGGATCTCGGGATCATATGCGACGCGTCCGATTCCGTTTCGCTTCCGGCGATTTCTCTCCGCTGGCTCTATGATACGGGGGTGGATGCGAAGATCGAGCTCTACAATCAGGATAAGACGGAACGCTGGACGATCCGGAAGATCCTCGGGAATGATGAATACCTTCACACCGTTGTGATCGAGATGTGGAAAGCGGATACGGCCGGAGATACGGACAGCAGAACGTATACGAAGCGCGGAAAACGGACTTACGAGCTTGACCGTAACGGCGATATGACGTTGAAAATTGTCTCCGTAGAGGAGTGAAGCGGTTCCCACGAAAACAAAGAAAGATTGCAAAACTTTATGGCTTCTGTTATTATTATCAGCGTAGGGGAAACTCTACGCTGTATTTCGGTTGCGTAAAAACGCAGATTTGAGAAAGGGGAATGCCGAAAATGTTCAGTTTTACCACCAACATCGGTATCGATCTCGGCACAGCCAATGTGCTTGTTTATATAAAGGGAAAGGGTGTCGTTCTGCAGGAGCCTTCGGTTGTTGCATATGACCGCGACACCAGCAAGATCAAGGCAATCGGAGAGGAAGCAAGACAGATGCTCGGCAGAACGCCCGGCAACATCGTTGCGGTGCGTCCTTTGAAGCAGGGCGTTATTTCCGACTACTCCGTAACCGAGCGTATGATCAAATACTTCATCCAGAAGTCTATCGGTAAGCGCCGTTTCAACAAGCCGCTTGTCAGCATCTGCGTACCGAGCAGTGCGACCGAGGTTGAGAAGAAGGCGGTTGAGGATGCGACCTACGAAGCGGGTGCCCGTTTCGTAAAGATCATCGAGGAGCCGATCGCGGCTGCCATCGGCGCAGGCATTGACATTTCCCGTCCCTGCGGCAACATGGTTGTCGACATAGGCGGCGGCACGACCGATATCGCCGTGACCAGTCTCGGCGGAGCGGTTACGAGCCAGTCCGTAAAGGTGGCCGGCGACGATTTCGACGAGGCCATCGTCAGATATATGAGAAGAAAGCACAATCTCCTGATCGGCGAACGTACCGCCGAGGAGGTTAAGATCAAGATCGGCGCCTGCTATGCGAGACCGGAAACGCTCAGCATGGAAGTGCGCGGCCGTAACCTGGTAACCGGTCTTCCGAAGACGATTTCCTTAACCAGTGAGGAGACCGAGGAAGCACTCAAGGAAACTACGGCACAGATTATCGAGGCGATTCATCAGACGCTTGAGAGCACGCCTCCGGAACTCGCGGCCGATATCGCGGACCGCGGCATTGTTCTGACCGGCGGCGGATCCCTTCTCTATGGTCTTGAAGACCTGATCGAAGAGAAGACCGGTATCCGCACGATGACTGCCGACAACCCGACGCTCTGCGTAGCGATCGGAACCGGCCGTTACGTTGAGATGATGAACAGCCATAACAGAAAGAAACTGTCGTTACAATAACGGGATTCTATGGAACAGAGAGAAGGCTATGTAGAACATATCAAATTCCGGAACAGCGAGAATGGGTATACCATTTTCCAGCTGTCGAGTCCGGGTGAGGCGGATGAGCTGACGTGTGTCGGCGTCTTTCCGGAACTGACCGAAGGCGAATATGTTCGTGTGGAAGGGGACATGACGACGCATGTCCTGTACGGGGAGCAGCTTCAGGTAGGCAAATACGAAATCTGTGTTCCGAAGGACCGGCTCGCGATGGAGCGGTATCTTGCGTCCGGAGCCATTAAGGGGATCGGCGTTACCATGGCGTCGCGGATCGTTGCGAAGTTCGGAGATGATACGTTCCGGATTTTCGAGCGTGAACCCGAAAGGCTGGCCGAAATCAGGGGCATCAGCGACCGCATGGCGCGGGAATTTCATGCAAGCTTCCAGGAGAAGCAGGGCATGCGGAACGCCATGATGTATCTGCAGCAGTATAATATTTCCGGCGAACTGGCCGTCAAGATCTACAAGCAGTACGGCGACAGTCTGCGGGACGTACTCGAACATAATCCGTACCAGCTGATCGAGGATATCAGCGGCATCGGTTTCAAAACCGCCGACGGTATCGCGGAACGGATGGGCATCTCGGGAGAGAGCGAATTCCGGATCCGGGCAGGCATTCTTTATGCGCTTCAGCTTGCCTCGCAGTCGGGGCATGTGTATCTGCCGGACAGCGAACTGATCCGTTACTGCACGGGCCTTTTAGGCGTGCAGGAGGATTCGCTTTCGCATATCATAGAGACGCTCAGTCTTGAGAGAAAACTCAAGATCGTCAGAAAGCAGACCGACGACGGGGAGGAACGGCAGGTGTATTCCTGGCCGTCTTATTTTGCGGAGATCGCGGTTGCGCGCATGCTCTGCAATCTGAATCAGAAGGAAACGATCGACGAGGGCTTCGTATTTCACCGGCTTCGTTCGATCGAGAAGAATCTCGATATCGAGCTTGATGAGATTCAGCGGCAGGCCGTTCTTGAGGCGTCAAGAAACGGTGTCATGATCCTGACCGGCGGACCGGGTACCGGTAAGACAACGACGATCAATGCCATCATCGGGCTGTTTGAAAGCAAAGGAAAGAACATCCTTCTCGCGGCACCTACGGGTCGCGCTGCCAAGCGTATGACCGAGGCGACCGGGCGGGAAGCAAGAACCATCCACCGCCTCCTTGAGGTAACGAGAATGAGCCCGGACGGAAACGATTTCCGGCACGGCATCTTCGCAAGAGATGAGAGCAATCCCCTTGAGACCGACGTCGTGATCATCGACGAGGTTTCAATGGTGGACATCCATCTGATGAACGCGCTGTTACGTGCGATCCCCGTCGGAACAAGACTGATCCTTGTCGGCGACGGCGACCAGCTGCCGAGCGTGGGACCGGGTAACGTGCTGCGGGATATTCTCGAGAGCGGCGTATTTGCCTCCGTATGTCTCACGAAGATATTCCGACAGGCGGAGGAGAGCGACATCGTCGTAAACGCGCATAAGATCCGTAACGGTGAAGACATCCGTCTCGATAATAAGAGCAAAGACTTCTTCATCATGCGGCGGAGCGACCCGTCGGTGATTCTTTCGGTCGTATCCGAACTCGTTCGGGACAAGCTTCCGAAATATGTCGAAGCGACGGCAATGGATATCCAGGTGCTGACGCCGATGCGGAAGGGCGAACTCGGTGTGGAGAATCTGAACCGGATCCTGCAGGCATATCTGAATCCGCAGGACGAGCGGAAGGTTGAGCACGCGACGCGGGGCATCGTGTTCCGTGAAGGCGACAAAGTCATGCAGATCAAGAACAATTACCAGATGGAATGGGAGATCCGCACGGCGCGCGGCACGGTGACCGAGAACGGCATGGGAATCTATAACGGCGATATCGGCGTTATAACGAAGATTAACCGCTTCGCCGAAGAAATGGAAATCCTGTTCGATGAGAATAAGACGGTCTACTACCCGTTTTCCGCGACCGAGGACCTGGAACACGCGTACGCGGTGACGATCCATAAGTCGCAGGGCAGCGAGTATCCGGCAGTGGTGCTGCCGATCCTGAGCGGGCCGCAGATGCTTCTCACGAGAAATCTTCTGTATACGGCAGTCACGCGTGCGACACGCTGCGTGACGATCGTCGGAAGCGAGAACGCGATCCGTCAGATGATCGCCAATGCGAACGAAAGAAAGCGTTATACCGGCCTTTGTGACCGGATATGGGAGTGCAGCCGGTAACGGCGGTGCATTCCGGGCACCTGAAAGCGCGAGGGTGCAATACAACACAGACAGTTTAGGAAAAGGAGAGTCATTATGGACACAGCTCTGGTAGTAATGGCAGCAGGTATGGGAAGCCGGTTCGGCGGAGGAATCAAGCAGCTTGAACATGTCGGACCGAGTGGCGAGATCATCATGGACTATTCCATCTATGCCGCGAAGGAAGCAGGCTTCAATAAGGTTGTTTTCATTATCCGCAGAGATCTTGAGAAGGATTTCCGCGAGATCATCGGAAACCGTATTGAGAAGTATATCGATGTTGCCTATGTATTTCAGGAAATGGACAACATTCCGGAAGGGTTTACCGTTCCGGAAGGCCGCAAAAAGCCCTGGGGAACCGGGCAGGCCGTTCTTTCCTGTCTCGGCGTTTTAGATTGTCCGTTCGTCGTGATCAACGCCGATGACTTCTACGGAAAGGAAGCTTTCCGTGCGACACACGACTATCTGGTAAGCCTTCCCGAGGAAAGCAAAGGTCAGTACTGTATGGCCGGTTTCGTTCTCGGAAACACGTTAAGCGAGAACGGAATGGTTACTCGCGGAGTGTGCGAAGTTAAGGAAGGACACCTTTCTACAGTTGAAGAATGCTTCTCCTTGAAGAGGGATGGAGAGGTCGTAACCGGAGAGGACGGCGACGGAAATCCGAAGCAGTTTGATCCGAGTGTTCCGGTATCGATGAATTTGTGGGGATTCACGCCGGACTTTTTAGAGGAACTTCAGAACCGTTTCGCGGACTTCCTCCGCACGGAGGCAGCAGCCAATCCGCTTAAGTCGGAATACCTTCTTCCGAAGATCGTCGGAGAGATGGTTAAGAGCGGACGCGCATCGGTAGCCGTACTTCCGACCGCGGACAAATGGTTCGGTGTCACCTATAAAGAAGACAAGCCGCTCTTCGTGGAGTCGATCAATAAACTGATCGCCAAAGGAGAGTTCCCGGCGGAGATTTTCCATTAGGTTCAGCCGAAGATGTATTGAGGTTTTATGAATAGTATATTTGATCTGTTATACCCACCCCGTTGCCCTGTGTGTGACGGGGTTCGTTTTTTCAATGAACCCGTATGCTGCCCGCCCTGCCGCGAAAAGCTCAGGTTCATCGACGGGCCGGCGTGCATGTGCTGCGGCCGGCCGTTACAAAGTGCGGATACGGAGTACTGCTACGACTGCGCCAAGCGTAAGAGAAGTTACGAGAGAGGAATCTCGCTCGGTGTGTATGAAGGAGCGCTCAAGGATTCCGTTCTCAGGTTCAAATTCTCGGGACGGGAGGAGTATGCCGCCTTCTACGCGGCGTGTTTAGCGGAGCGGTACCGGAAGCAGCTGCACCGCTTCCGGCCGGACGTGATCCTGCCGGTTCCGATGCATAAGCGGAAGGAGCGGAAGCGCGGCTATAACCAGGCGGCGAGCCTGGCGAGGGAACTGTCCGGACTGATCGGTATCCCCACGGACGAATCGATTCTTCTTCGCACGCGTTACACCTCGCCGCAGAAGGAACTGAACGACGTCGCGAGACTGCAGAACTTATTGAAGGCATTTGCCGTGGAGGAAGAAGCCCTTTCGGCATGGAAAAAGGACCACCCGTTTCAAAGGGTGATCCTTGTGGATGACATTTATACGACCGGCAGTACGATGGAAGCCTGCGCGTCACTTCTCAGACGGGCAGGGGCGGAAGCGGTCATGCCGGTAACCGTCGCCGTCGCGGGCGGATATATGCAGTAAAGCAATCCCGCGGGTCGAATATAGCGAGTCCCGTCGGTGCGCTCGTTACGCCTGTTCCGTAAGCCGAATGCCGTCTTCTTCAATCGTGATGAGACGGTTCTTATAGAGATTTCCGAGGGCACGTTTGAAAGCTGCCTTGCTGAGGCAGAAACGCGCTTTGATGTCTTCGGCGCTGCTCTTATCGTTGAACGGAAGGAACCCGCCTGCACCCTTCAGGGAAGAGAGGATCAGCTTCGCGTCGGAATCCATCTGCAGATGCGCCTTCTCACGAAGCGAAAGCGTCAGCTTTCCGTCGGGAAGCACTCTTGCCACGCGCGCTTCGATGAGCTGGCCGGAGCGGAGCGGGTAGGGAAGGTCGTCCTTCGGAACGAGTGCGGAATAGGTATTGTCAACGGCGACAAATGCGCCGAAATTCCGGCTGACATCGTAAACGACGCCGGACACGCGGTCGTCTTTTTTATATGGCGAATCCGTATGCAGATACTCGTAAACTTTCATGGTCGAGCAAAGGCGGCTGCTTTTATCAACATAGAGGGAGACGAGTACTTCGTCGCCTTCCTTTAATGCGCGCGTCTGCTCGTGGAAAGGAAGAAACAGATTCTTGGCAAGTCCCCAGTCGAGGAAGGCGCCGATCTTGTTTACCTGTACGACCGGCAGAACGGCAAGTCCGCCGAGTTCGAGAGCGGGGATCTGCTTGGTTGAGATGATACGGTCCTCGGAATCCTTGTAGACAAATACCGTGACGGTATCTCCGGGCTGTTCGCCGTCCAGCTGATTCTTCGGCAGAAGCACCTGCTCCGAGGGATTGTCGTCCGCTTTCAGGTAGGCACCGTGCTCCGTGATCCGTTCTATTGTAAGGTCCTGTTTCTTTCCGAGTTCTATCATTGTCCGCTCCTTTTCAAGTTCCGTAACGCCTGTAGTATAGCATACTCCGTGGGAGAAATCCATATGGGCGCCGATATTTTCCGATTGCAGTCGTATTTTCCCAAGGATGCCCTTATTTTTCAGAAAAACTTGAGAAAAGGGTGGAGCCGTGATACAATGATAAAGCACAACGAGGGGAGGAGCTTTTTCATGAAATCGAAAGAGACGGCACATGTGAATCTGGCATTTTTGCTGACGGTAATTGTGTACCTTGCGGTCTCTTTCTGTATCGAACTCTGGCAGGTCGTGACCAAGTCGGAGCTGGCGTTCCCGCCGCTGATCATCATAAGTCAGCTCGGGCTGTTCGCCGTACCGTTTCTGTATGCGGTTAAGAAGGGCAATATCCGGGAGAGTCTCGGATTTCATAAGATCTCGGTCGGGACGGGTGTGCTCGTCGTCCTGCTGATGATCTGTCTGGAGCCGGTGCTTACGTTTATCAACGCGCTTTCTCAGTGCTTTGTGGACGCGCCGACGACCGAGATGATAACGGAGCAGTCAAAGGTTTATCCGTTCCCCGTGATGTTTCTTCTGGTGGCGGTCTTACCCGCATTCTGTGAGGAGATCGTTTATAGAGGCGTATTCTTCCGGACATACCGGAAGGAAGCGGTTGTTCCGGGGGCGCTGCTTTCGGCATTCCTGTTCGGCGTTCTGCACGGGAATCTGAACCAGTTTGCGTACGCGCTTTTTATGGGATTTGTCATCGCGCTGACCGTGTATGTGACGAAGTCGATTATTTCGGGAATGCTGATGCATCTGACCGTAAACGGCGTTTCGACCATTCTGCTTTACGCACTGCAGAACTCCGAAACGCTGCAGGAGGAAGTTACCGCGGCGCAGGAGAAGACGGGACAATTCACCGTGATCGGCGTGCTCACCGATTACGGATTTACGGCACTGTTCGGCGGAATGCTTGCGTTCATTCTGTTCCAGGCGATCGCGAGAAAGTGCAGTATGTGGAGAGAACTCGGCGAAGCGTTCCGTGCGGAAGGCAAGACGAAGGCTTTCTTCGGTCTGTTTACGTGGCCGCTTACCGCTGCGGTTGCGGTGATGATCGGTTTGATGGTCATGAGCGAGTTTGTCGGTTAGAATAATACGAAGGAATAAGGCCTGCGCGGGCCTTACGGAAAAGGAGATAAAGTATCATGTATGATGTTGTGATTATCGGATCCGGTCCGGCCGGAATGGCTGCGGCAGTGTATGCAGCCCGTGCCGAGCTCACATTTGTCGTAGTGGAAAAGGATATGAGCGGCGGCCAGATCTTGGAGACCTCCGAGATTGACAATTACCCGGGCTATCCTTCCATCAGCGGATTCGAGCTTGCGGAGAAGTTCCGCGCCCATGCAGAGGCGTGCGGCACCGAGATCATCGAGAATATCACGATCGAAGATTTCCGCAGGATCGAAGGCGGTTATGAACTCGTATTTGACGGCAATAAGACGATGGAGACGAAGACCATCCTGATCGCGACCGGAGCAAAACCGAGACGGCTCGGGTGTCCGGGCGAGGAGGAACTGACCGGCGCGGGCGTATCTTATTGTGCGACCTGTGACGGCGCGTTTTTCAAGGGACGTGATGTCATTGTTGTCGGCGGCGGCAACACGGCGGTCGAGGATGCGATATTCCTTGCGCGCGGCTGCAAGAGCGTAACGCTTGTGCACCGCAGGGATTCGCTTCGTGCTTCCCGTAATCTCGTGACCAAGCTGAAGAGCCTGCCGAACGTGGAAATCGTGTGGGACAGCACCGTGGAGCGTATTTACGGAAACGGTATGGTGGAGTCCGTGCTTCTTAGAAACGTGAAGACCGGCGAACTGACTGACCGGAAGGCAAGCGGTGTATTTGTTGCGGTCGGAACGAAGCCGAGCAACCTCGGTTGGCAGGATAAGATTCCCTGTGATGAGGGCGGATATTTCATCGCCGGTGAGAACTGCGAGACGCAGGTGCCCGGTATCTTTGCAGCCGGTGACGTCCGTACGAAGAGTCTTCGCCAGGTGATCACGGCGGCGGCTGACGGAGCCAATGCGATCTACCGGATCGAGCAGTATCTGGCAGAGCAGGAATAGGAATGCGGCCCCGGCCGGGAGCGGTCCGGGGCTTTTTTAAGAATAACTCGTTGTGTGGGATTTGGTTTTTGAAAGGAGTATCGCGCGTGTGGGCGCGATAGAAAAGGTATGCGAAAGAAGAATAGTGTTTTACGAAAGACTAAGGTCGGCATGCTGCTGGCCTTTTTGTTGTGTTCGATGCTTGTTGCCGGCTGCGGAAAGAAAAGCGGCAGGGACATTATGGGCGGTGTAACGCCGGAAGTTACGGACGTTCCTACGGAACAAGTGTCGCCGACCCCGTCGCCGACACCGGAGATTCCCTTTGTAAAGCGGGCATATGAGACCGCTTCACGGGATGATGTTTACCTTGTTCCGGTGAATGCCTTAACGAAGGATTTGTTTCTCATGTCAACCTGCTGCGCGGGAGATTACGTCCTCGTATGGCTTATGTCTACCGAGGATTCGGGCGATGAGATCCCGGAGAGTGTGTTCACAATTCTGGAACCGGCTGTCAGCAACGCACAGCACAGTGTTTCGGTGAACTTTTCCGTAACCGACCCCAAGCTGCTTGCGGACGGAACGGTGATCTTAGAGGACAGAGCATCCGGCCGGATCCATGTATATAACAATACGCTGACCGAAGTGAATTCCTTCATGCTGCGCGGAAGCAATGTGTCGGGCATGATCGATATATCCGCCGACGGTACGATCTGGCACACGGACAAGAGCGCGGGTAAGCTTCTTGCAACCGGTTTAAACGGACAGCCGGCCGGAGAATATGCTTACGACGCGGAGTTCAGTATCAACCGTCTCTTAAGTGATTCGGACGGCCGCAGATGCTTCCTCGCGGAAGAGACCGGCGCCCATCATTATCACTATCTGTACGTCTCAAAGAACGGAGAAGTATCTTACCGGAGCGAAGCGGAAGCGGCACCCGGCAATGGTTGGAATGCGGCCGGATATATCCCGTATTCGGCACCGGAAAATGAGAGCACATCCGCCACATGGATATTCCGTGAGCCGGGCTATTCCCGCGAGAGTGTCATTTTCCCGAAGAGCGTCATGCAGGAGGAGGTTGACTGCCTTCAGAACGACCGGCTGCTCAGCTGTATCTACCGTTGGACTGACAGCGAAACCTGCGTGATCGATCATCTCTTTTATGATATGAATGAGGGAACGGTTTCCGGCGTTCTTTCGGCGGAAGAATTCCCGGCGTATTCCTATCTGGCCGCGAAAGGAATCCTGGACGGCGGATATGTTTTATTCACCGCGGACAATGAGCTTGCCGGCGGGACCGATTTTCTGCTTTGGTCGGCTGCGGAGCATTGTGAACCCATCAGCGGGTTCTGCGATTTTCGAAAGGATGATCCTTCGGAAATCCTTTCGGAACGCCTTAAGGAAGCGGAGAAATACGGCATTGTGATCACGCCGGACCGCATGACGGACGACGGAACGGATGAGGCGCTAACCGATATCCGGGCGGAGATGGATTTCATCAACGCCATGATATTGGATGCGAAAGCAAACCCCGAAGTGCTTCAGGCAAAGTCCGGCGGCGCGCTTCACCCGGAGAACGGAAGCAATAACGACGGCGCGAACTATACCTTCAATCGTCATGTCTTTTCCACGTTTTATCTGAAGGAACACGGTGCTGAACGCCGTGACGTATTCTACCGTTATGTGGACGCCCTGTGCGCAGGCGAAGACAGCTTTGATTGTCCGAACGAAGGGTGTGCGAACTGGAGCAGCGGCAAATTTGCCATCATGTTCTTCCCGATCGCCGGGCTCTACGCGGACGCCGAATACATCGGAAACGGCCGGGCGAAGATTACGTACAAGATTCCGAAGGAAGAGTTCTTAGCGAAGGAGCGCGACTTTGAGGAGCGGATCACGGCAATCCTGAACGATGCCCTTGAGGATGATTATTCGGAGTTCGAGAAGGCACTTGCCCTTTATGAATTCCTGACCGAATATACCGTTTACGATTATGATATGTTAGACCATAACGAAGAAGAAGCGTGGACGGAGCGGCAGTCCGCCTACCGCGTGCTCATGGAGAGGCAGGGCATCTGCGGGGAGATCGCACAGTTATATCAGTATCTCGCGCTGCAGTGCGGCGTGGATATGGATGAGTGTGTCGGGATGCCTGTTCAGTCCGGAGCGGACATGCATGCCTGGGATTATATCAATCTCGGCGGCAAAGGATATCTGCTTGACGCCACATGGGGAATCACCCATAAGCATGCGCCGGATCTGAAGTATTTCCTCTTTACGGATGAACTGCGCGAGGGACGCGACGGTTACCTGACGGAATCGGTTGACGTGGGATTTGCCGGTTTGTACGGTGCCCGTAAGATCTATTCCTTCGCGGCAAATGACACGCGCTACAGTGAGCTCTGGGAAGGAACCTACGTCGGATTCGACGAGGACGAGAATTGTATCTTCTATCGTGATCAGAAGGGCGCGCTGCACCGTTTTAACTACGGGGAATGATAACGAACTTACGGGGGAACGTTTCGGAACACGGCGAGGCAGAGAGCCCGGTGAATATGAAGAAAGCGAGGTACGGCTGTGACTACAAGAGAGGAAGCATTATCCTTCGGACTGTCCTTTCCGGACACGTATCAGGACGCGCCGTTTCATGACGCGAACTGGCAGCTTGTGCGGTACAGGGCCAATAAGAAGGCGTTTCTTTGGACATACGAAAAGGACGGTTTTGTGAACCTGAATCTGAAGACCGCGCCGGACAGGGCATACTTTCTTCGCGGACGTTTCAGCTCGGTGCTCCCGGCTTATCACCAGAATAAGGATCATTGGATCACGGTCGTTCTCGACGGAAGCATCCCGGACGAAGAGGTCCGAATGATGATTGCGGAAAGCTACGACCTGATCTCGGATAATCCGACGAAACGGATCTACGAGGCGGTGAAGAAGATCCCTTACGGCCGCGTGGCCACCTACGGACAGATTGCCGCCCTCGCGGGCAACCCGCGGATGTCGCGGGCGGTCGGAAACGCGCTTCACAAGAATCCGGATCCCGACGGCATTCCGTGCTACCGCGTCGTGAACGCGCAGGGCAGACTCGCGGAGGCATTTGTCTTCGGCGGGGTCAATGTGCAGGAACGGCTTTTGAAAGAAGAGGGTGTCGAGGTGACAGACGGTGTTGTGAATCTTTCAAAGTTCCAATGGAAGCAGCGCAAACTGTTCTTCACGGACCTTGACGAGACGCTTCTTACTTCGGATAAAAAAGTGTCGCCTCTGACCTATGCGGAACTGCAGAAATTCGCGGAGCGGGGCAACAGTCTCGTGATCGCGTCGGGGCGAAGCCTCCACAGCGCGATGAGTGTGCAGAAGGAGCTGGGACTGGACTTTCCACAGAGCTATATCGTCGCGTCGAACGGATGCCTGATCTATGACTGTGACCGGAAGGAGACCATATTCCGGGCAGGCGTTCCGTTTCCGGTTGTCGCGGAGATATTCCGGATGGCGCGCGAGCAGGGCATGTATGTGCAGACGTACAGCGACGACCGGATCATCGCGCCCGGAGAGACGGAGGAGCTCGAGCGGTACAGCAAATTCGTTCGGACGCCGATCCTTCTTGCGGCCGACCCGATTCCGCATCTCGATAAACCGCCTTGCAAAGTGCTTTCCATCGAACTGCATGACCACGAAAAGCAGGAGCGTTTCCGTGCGTCCGTGACGGAACGTTTCGGGGATGTGATCGATACGATGTATTCGTCGCCGTATTACCTTGAGATCATTCCGAAGGGCTGCGGCAAGGGTCCGGCAGCCGTAAGACTGGCGGAGCACCTGGGAATTCCGGTTTCCGACACCTGTGCGGCCGGCGATGAGGAGAATGACATCAGCATGATTGAAATGACCGGTCTCGGCATCGCCATGTGTAACGGCAAGGAGGAGGTCCGCCGCGCAGCCGACGCGGTGACCGAAGCGGATAACAACCATGACGGTCTTGTGCCGTTTATCAGGAATCTGTAGGAATGTTGGCGGGTAATCCAGTGAAGTAGTCTGACAATTCTGTTTTTCAGAAAAACCGAAAAATATATTGACAAATCCGAGATTCGCCATCTTGCACAAATTTGCTCAAATTGCAAATTTGCTCTTGACAGTGTAATTGTGGATAATTTTCCCGAGAAGGGGAGTTATCGACAGTGGATAAATGCGAAAAAGGCGGTATTCTTCCGCGTTTTCCACAAAATTATCCACTTTATCCACAATATCGTTCCATTTTTGTAGTATGTTTGTGAACGAAAACTGTCGAAAGTTTGTTTTGTGAAAAAGGTAAAAAATGATGTTTTTGCACGAATTTTGAGGTAAAAATATTTCGCTGAATTGTCAGATAATTGCAGAGAATTCACCGCCTTTCGCTTTTTTCATTTCAAAACTTTCGGTTTTGTCGGAAAATGACACATATTCCGTAATATGCGCGGATCCCGCACGGGAGCGGAACGAAATCCCTTTACATAGTCGCAGCGGTTTTGCTATATTGTAATTGGGAGAGTTTGAACCGCTCGCGGGTGAGCGGTTCGGCAGATTGTGAAAGGACAGCGTATGGATAAGAGTCAGCTGATGGCATATATCGGGCAGATCGTCCGCGTCGCGAAGGACGAGACGCAGGCGGGGCTGTTACTCGGCCAGCTCGAAGAGATGCTCAAAAAAGACACGAGCGATGAAGAGCAGCTCGCACTCGTGCGCGGGCTTCAAAACTGTGTCACCGATCTGCTGGCGCTTCCGAAGGACAAGCCGGTCAACGAGGAGGTACTGCTGTTAGCGTACCGCCGTTCGATGGAGCGGAAGGTCCGGACGCAGTTATTCGGTTAACACTATGTACGCCTATGTAGATGAACAATATACCATCGCGGATGAGTGCATCTTTGCTTATTCCGGAAACGAGGAATCCGTTCGTGTACCGACGAGTACGGGCGACGGTCACCGGCTTTCGGCAATCGGGAAAGGTGCCTATTACGGTGCGGAACAGATGAAGAAACTGACGATCACCAACGGCATCGAATCCGTTGGTGATTATGCGTTCAAAATGTGTTCCTCCCTGGAAGAGGTTGTCGTGGCACCGACGGTTGTCGAGTGCGGCGAGCGGCCGTTCCAGTCGTGCCGGAAGCTTCGTTCGGTCCGATTCTTTCTCGATCTGATGGAGGACGAGCTCCGGGAACTTACGGCGCACAGCTTCGCGCTTGCGGACGGACGGTACCTGATCGCGGACCGCGAGGAGAAACTTTCTTATATGCATGTCGCCTATGAGATGACCAGAGACATGGGCATCCGCCCGGTGGGGATCCGGCCGGAGATGGAGACGCTCTTCCTTGTGCGGAACGTGAACGTCAGCACGGGACAGGAGGCACTCGGTGTCTCGAAACAGACAATGACATTTGCCGGCTGCTATGTCGGCAACAATGAGAAAGATATCTTTCTGCACGCGGCCGATCCGAAGAAGAGCCGGTGTGTGGATTCCATAACGGAAGGACTGTGCGACATGATGTCGAAGCTCGGCGAGCAGCGTCTTAACATGCTCGAAGAGTCGGTGTTTCTGACCTTCGGAAAGCCCGAGCAGCAGAACGGCATCTACCGCCTTATGATAGACGCGAGGAAGTGCTTCTGCTTCTTCCAGTCCGCGCAGCCGGTCACATACGGCGGCGAGAAATATTACATTTACTGCAGGAATTTTCCGACCAATGACGAAACCTGCCGCTACTACCGCCAGGAGGCGGATGTGCTCCGTGCGGACGGCGGTTTCGTGACGGGCGACATCCGGAAGTCGGTTTACGCCAAATACAAACTGATCACGGGATTCTGATAAAAGCGAAACGGGAGAATGGAACATATGTCGGAAGTGGCGGATGAAATCCGAAAACTCTGCATGACGACGGTAAGACGGGCACCGTTTTACGGGGATATCCTTGTGTCCGTTTCCTTTGAGGAAGACCGCTCCGTGCAGACGGCGGTGACCGACGGACTGAAGATCCGCTACAACCCGGATTTCCTCGGAGCACTGCCTGACGGCGAGCGCAATTATGTTATTATGCATGAGGTCATGCATGTGCTCCTGCGGCACCCGATGCGCGGGAAGAACCGCCGGCCGGACATCTGGAACGCAGCGGCAGATTACATTGTCAATTCCATACTCGACTGGGATGTGCGTCCGGTCATGATCAAGATCGGCATACCGTTTGACCGGCCGAAGGACGGCCTGTTCGCGGAAGTGGACCGCATGCAGTCCGTGGAAAGCTTATATGACTGCGTGCTCCGGGACAATCCCGATCCGAGCGAGGACGGTTCGCTCGTGGGACGGACGACCTACCGCGAAGGGCTGACCGGCGAGGGACGCATTGTTCCTGCACCGGACCGGGATATCGAGGAACCGGCCGAGATGTCAAAGCAGCAGGAAGCGCTTCTTGAGGAGAAGACGAAGGCGCTTCTCCGAAGGGCGGCCAAGCAGGGCAACGGAAGCTACGCAATCCCGCCCCAGCTGGCGCAGATACTTGACACGAAGAAGCCGGACTGGCGCGTTCTGATGAGGGATTTCCTCGATGCGGAGATCAAAGAGGAAGTATCCTACGCGACGCCGGAACGGAAATATTTTCATATGGACATGATCCTTCCCGGACACCCGACCGAGGAAGAGGAACTTGAAGAACTGTGGGCATTTGTCGACTCCTCGGGTTCGATCGGCAAGGAACGGATGGACGTGTTCCTGACACAGTTGTACCGGATCTCGAAGGAGTTTCAATGCATCATCAATCTGTGTTTCTGGGATACGCAGGTGACGGATGTGTACCGCAAGGTGCGCGGCGAGAAGAACCTTTTAAAATGCACGCCGTCGCATTCCGGCGGAACCGACGTGAACTGCATCTATGACTGGATCGCAGCCAACAAGGTCCGCCCCGAGGTTATGCTGATCCTGACGGACGGCGAGTTCGGGCCGCTCGATCCGAAACGATTCCTGCCGTACTTAAGACGCAACACGCTGCTTGTGCTGTCGGAGGAAACCGAACCGACCGAAGATATGAAACGCATGGGTAAAGTCGCCTGGTTAAAGGAGAGCAGAGTTCGATAACTTCTGCGGAAAGGGAAATATATGACAATCAGAGAATTTGCGGAGACGATTGAATTTAATCTGAAGTACAATCTGAAATACACGATTCTCGGACTCGGCGCGCCCGGTATCGGCAAATCCGAGATCATCCGTCAGATCGGAGCCAAATACGGCTACAAAGTTATCGATATCCGTCTGGCGCAGATGTCCGAAGTGGAGATCAGCGGACTGATCTATCCGAATGCCGACCGCACAAAGACAATATGGCTTTCCCCGGAAGTACTTCCCGATGAGAAGCGGGACGGCCCGAAGACCATCCTGCTGCTCGACGAGATCACGTCCTGTACGAAGCGCGTACAGGTTGCCGCATACCAGCTGATCCTCGACCGCCGCATCGGACAGTACACGCTGCCCGAAGGAACGATTGTGATTGCGCTCGGTAACCGCGAAGATGACGACGGCGTTTATATCCGGCTTGCGGGACCGCTGGCAGACCGTTTCGAGATTCATTACATCGAGCCTGATTTTGAAACATGGAAGAAGGATTTCGCGATTCCGCACGGCGTGCACAAGTTCGTCATGGATTACCTGACCGTAAAGCCGGAGGCACTGCATACGCAGGTGCCCGGCGACAGCAACATCGTATTTGCCACGCCCCGTTCCTGGACGAGAGTCAGTGATATTTTGAAGTATGACTGCAATGTGGAAAGCATGATCGTGCAGCACAAGATTGTCGGAAACATCGGCGAGAAGGAAGGCCTGCAGTTTATCGAATATTGCAAGAATCAGGAGAAGCTTGTCAGTGCCGACGAATTCATGTACCGCGGGGCATCCGCGCCGGAGCATCCGGACGAGCTTTACATTCTTGTGAACGGTATTGTCAACAAGGCATCGTTCCTGTCGACTGTCCGGACTGTTGACGAACTCTCGGACGAGCAGCAGAAGACCGTCCAGGACGTGTTACGCGCCCTGTTCCGCCTGACCAAAGCGGAATTCATCGTAATGGGACTTCGGAACCTCTTACAGATGAACCGGAGCGTCGTGAAAGCCATCTATCTGGAACTGGACGACGAAAACTGCCTGCGCTTCATTCACGCCAACTGGTACGCGCTCGGTATGGACGAGGTCATGATGCAGTAACATATTAAGAAATCCGTAAGGCGCCGCTTTGATGCGGCGCTTTTTTCACGGAAAATGCCCGATTCGTGACAAATACCAATACACATAGCATTTTACGGCGTATTTTCTACATTTTCGGACGAAAAATCATTTGTATTGTTTCTGTCCGTATGATAGAATGTCTTCAGCGGCTGTTCACAGACGTTTCTTTTGCGTGTGCATTTCGCACCTGCGAGTGCCACGGATCGCCTGATGTGGAGAAGGCATACGAACGGACAGCTCAGAAAACAGAGGAGGTCATAAATATATGGCTAAGAAATGGGTATATGCATTTACCGAAGGTAATGCAGACATGAGAAACCTGCTCGGCGGAAAGGGCGCGAACCTCGCTGAGATGACGAACATCGGTCTTCCGGTGCCGCAGGGTTTCACTATCACAACGGAAGCCTGCACGCAGTATTATGATGACGGGCGCAAGATCAATGATGAGATTATGGCGCAGGCAATGGAAGGCGTTAAGCGGATGGAAGAGATCAACGGCAAGAAGTTCGGCGATCTTCAGAATCCTCTTCTTGTATCGGTTCGTTCCGGCGCACGTGCATCGATGCCCGGTATGATGGACACCATCCTGAACCTCGGTCTGAATGACAAGGTTGTTGCCGCAATGATCGCAGGCAACCCCGATCCGAAGTTCAAGAGATTCGTATATGACTCTTATCGTCGTTTCATCCAGATGTTCTCGGACGTTGTAATGGGCGTTGGTAAGAAGTATTTCGAGCAGCTTATCGATAAGATGAAAGAGGAAAAGGGCGTACAGTATGACGTTGACCTCACTGCCGTAGATCTGAAGAAGCTCGCCGAGCAGTTCAAGGCTGAGTACAAGAAGCAGCTCGGCAAGGAATTCCCGTCCGATCCGGTTGAGCAGCTGAAGCTCGCGATCGAAGCGGTATTCCGTTCCTGGGATAACCCTCGTGCAAACGTTTACCGTCGTGACAACGATATCCCGTACAGCTGGGGTACCGCAGTTAACGTAATGCCGATGGTATTCGGTAACCTGAACGATGAGTCCGGTACCGGTGTTGCATTTACCCGTGATCCCGCTACCGGCGAAAAGAAACTCATGGGTGAGTTCCTGAAGAACGCACAGGGCGAAGACGTTGTAGCCGGCGTTCGTACTCCTATGCCGATCGCGCAGATGGAGAAGGAATTCCCGGAAGCTTACAAGGATTTCATCCGCGTTTGCGGTATTCTTGAGAATCATTACCATGACATGCAGGATATGGAGTTCACCGTTGAGAACAAGAAGCTCTACATGCTCCAGTGCCGTAACGGTAAGAGAACCGCTCCTGCAGCATTGAAGATCGCCTGCGATCTCGTTGACGAAGGACACAAGACCGAGGAAGAGGCTGTTGCCATGATCGATCCTCGTAACCTTGATACGCTGCTTCATCCGCAGTTTGACGCAAAGGCTCTTAAGAAGGCTACGCCTCTCGGCAAGGGTCTCGGAGCTTCTCCCGGAGCTGCATGCGGACAGGTTGTATTTACCGCAGAGGATGCCGAGAAGTGGGCTGCAGAAGGAAAGAAGGTTGTTCTTGTTCGTCTGGAGACCTCTCCCGAGGATATCACCGGTATGAAGGCCGCACAGGGTATCCTGACCGTCCGCGGCGGTATGACCAGCCATGCAGCTGTAGTTGCACGTGGTATGGGTACCTGCTGTGTATCCGGTTGCGGCGACATCAACATGGATGAAGAGAATAAGGTATTTACGCTTGGCGGAAAGACCTTCAAGGAAGGCTCCGAGATTTCCATCGACGGAACGACCGGTAACATTTATAACGGAATCATCCCGACCGTGGACGCTTCCATTTCCGGCGATTTCGGCCGTGTAATGGGCTGGGCTGACAAGTTCCGTAAGCTGAAGGTTCGTACCAATGCCGACACGCCTCGCGACGCGAAGAAGGCTCGTGAGCTCGGTGCGGAAGGTATCGGCCTCTGCCGTACGGAGCATATGTTCTTCGATCCCGAGAGAATCGCTGCATTCCGTGAGATGATCTGCTCCGATACCGAAGAAGAGAGAGAAGTGGCTCTCGACAAGATCCTTCCTTATCAGCAGAGCGACTTCAAGGCTCTCTATGAGGCACTTGAGGGTAACCCGGTTACGATCCGTTTCCTGGATCCGCCGCTTCATGAGTTCGTTCCTACCGAGGATGCCGATATTCAGAAGCTTGCTGATGCGAAGGGCAAGAGCGTTGCCGAGATCAAGGCAATCTGCGCTTCCCTCCATGAGTTCAACCCGATGATGGGTCACAGAGGATGCCGTCTTGCAGTTACGTATCCGTCCATCGCTAAGATGCAGACGAAGGCCGTTATCCGTGCAGCTCTCGAAGTGAAGGAAGAGCATCCGGATTGGATTGTTAAGCCTGAGATCATGATCCCGCTTGTATGTGAGATCAAAGAGCTGAAGTACGTTAAGAAGGTTGTTGTGGATACCGCTGATGCCGAGATCGCTGCCGCAGGCGTTGATCTTGAGTATGAGGTTGGTACGATGATCGAGATCCCGCGTGCGGCACTTACCGCTGACGAGATCGCAACGGAAGCTGATTTCTTCTGCTTCGGTACCAACGACCTGACCCAGATGACATTTGGCTTCTCCCGTGACGATGCAGGCAAGTTCCTGAACGCTTACTATGACACCAAGATCTTCGAGAACGATCCGTTTGCAAAGCTTGACCAGACCGGTGTCGGCAAGCTGATGGAGATGGCTATCAAGCTCGGCAAGCCCGTTAATCCGAAGCTTCACGTAGGTATCTGCGGTGAGCACGGCGGAGATCCTTCGAGCGTTGAGTTCTGTCACAAGATCGGTCTTGATTATGTATCCTGCTCGCCGTTCCGCGTTCCGATCGCACGCCTTGCTGCTGCACAGGCTGCCATCGCGCAGAAGAAGACAATCTTCAAGAAACTCGCCGAAGAGAACCCGCAGTACGCTTGGGCTTTGATCGGCAAATAATACACGAAAAGCCGCATTTGCGGTATAAACAGTAAATGTACGAACCGGACTGCGGCGATTGCGGCAGTCCGGTTTTTTGCGCCGTTCACTGCCTCTCCCCCTGCCACTTGTATTTGCCGTGCGATGATGGTATAATCATTCTGTTAGGCTGGTAAGTCAGAGACTTGCCTGAGAGCCGGCGAACGAAGAGAAGGGAGGATGTGATAAGTTTTATTCATAAACTTATCGGTGCGTTATGAAAGCTTTAAAGACGTTTTGCGGATTAGTTATATTCGGTCTGATCGTTTACTTCGTCCTGACGCTGATCATGCCGAAGATCGCGTTCAGCAGTAAGAAGTCGTTAACCGACCCCTATAAAATAACCAAAACCGAGGCGGACACCAAGGACAGCTTCATTATCCGTATGGATATGAACAAGGGAACGTGGGAGAGCTTTGAGTACGAGCTTGACCGTATCGGCTGGAAAGCAAGTACGACGAACACGTACTGGTCGAAGTCCTCGAATCGGAAGATGTTCACGGATGAGGAATTGAAGGGGTTTGTAAAAGAGTATTACCGCGTGGAGGAGAAGCACGTTCCGGTAACGACCAAGTACATTATGGAGTACCTGGTTGTCATGCAGGACGCGCAGGGCTTCCACCTGTATTATGAACTCCGGATGACCGATCTCAAGGAAGAGCCTCTTCATTAAGAGACTTCCGCCTGCGATTTGATTATAAGGAGATAGAAGAATGAAAAAACTACTGATGTTGTGTTTCGTTCTGATGGTATTTGTCTGCTGCTTCGCGGCATGCGGCAAGAAGAACGAGACGACTCCTACGCCTACGGAAGAGGCAACTCCCACACCGACTGAGGAACCGACGGAGGAGCCCACCCCGACCCCTACCCCCGAGCCTCCGGAAGCATTCCTGAAGGATGTTTTCGCAGAGCACGGAATGAAGGTCGGAACCTGCCTTACGACACAGATGATCGGCAGCAAGACGATGAGTGATTTCGTCCTGAAGCATTACAACAGTGTCACCATGGAGAATGATATGAAACCCGATTACATTCTGAACAAGGCGAAGAGTGTAGAGACCGGAGACATTGTTGTTGAATTCAACAAGAATATGATCACGATGCTTGACTGGGCAAAGGAGAACGGCGTTGCCGTCCGCGGCCATACCCTTGTATGGTACAGCCAGACGCCCCAGTGGATCTTCTACGATAACTTCGATGACAAGACCGGTAACCTCGTGAGCCGCGAAGTCATGCTGAAGCGTATGGAGAGCTACATCAAGCAGGTGTTTGAGAAACTGACCGAAGCCGGCTATGCGGATCTTTTCTATGCATATGACGTCGTAAACGAAGCATGGATGGAGAACGGCACGATGCGTGACCAGATGAACAACTGGTACAAGGTTATCGGCGATGATTATATCTGGTATGCGTTCAGTTACGCTAAGAAGTATGCACCCTCTAACATTGCATTGTTCTACAATGACTACAACGAGCAGTTTAAGACCGATACGCTCGAGAAGTTCGTCAAGACCCTTGTGGATAAGGACGGCAACTACCTGATCGACGGTATCGGTTTCCAGGCGCACCTCTACACCGAGGACAGCCTTACCTCTTACTTCAAAACGGTGGATCAGCTGAGCGCTCTCGGCCTCACGATCGAGCTTACCGAGCTTGATGTATGCCTGGGCAAATATCAGGCACCTCAGATGGCTAACGAGGCAAACCTCGCAAAGCAGGGACGGTTCTATTATGACCTGATCAAGGGCATCTTTGACAGAAAGGATGCCGGCACGCTTAAGATTGATTCCCTGACCTTCTGGGGTATCACCGACTCCGCTTCCTGGAGAAAGGCTTACAGCCCGCTTCTGTTTGCTTCGGGCTACAAGAAGAAGCCTGCCTTCTATGGTGCGGTTCAGCTGAAGGATTACGCCGGATTTACGGAGTAAACTCTTTTGAAAGGAGTCTTCAATGAGACGGTTCTGGTTCTTCGCCGTAGCGCTTCTGCTGCTGTGGCTGGATGTATTTATCATTACGGATCGTGCGTATCCGGTTTATCAGAAAAGTAAAGATTACGGCTGGAAGACGCAGGACTTTGTCATGAACGACGTGGTGGGAACGAAGCTTCCGATTGATGTCGCGTCGGATATCCCGGCGCTGGTGATCCTGATCGTGCTTGTTCTTACGGGCGGACCGAAGGTTACTCCCTTCATGATTGAAGACCTGGGAGAAGGAAAGCGCAAGTATATACGAAACGGCAAAGCCGAAAAGCTCGGGCAGCGCAAAGCGGATTACGATCTGCTCGCGATCATCTTTGCAATCGCCTCGATCGCGGCAATCCTCGTTGAGAGGTTTACGCCCTTTGTGGTGAACGGCCCCGCTTGTTACGCAACCGAGTATCTGGTTCGGATCGCGGACGTGTTCCTGCCGCTGTTAACGGTATTCTTCGTATTTGCCGAATGGATTCGGAGGACCGAGATCCGTACGACGCACCGTGAGACCGATGCGAGCGGATTCGCCATGATGGTTTCGCTGTTCTGCGGCTTTATTTCGCGTTTTGCGGACCTGTACTGCTTCAAGGCGATTCATTATGTGGCATGGGCATTTGAAGGACTTCTGATGCTTGTAGCAATCGTTCTTCACTATATCAGTACGAGAGAGAACGGGCGGAAGCTTGCATATCCCGATCCGGATCCGGAAACCAATCCGGATTACAAGTTCGAGGAGGAACTCCAGTGGAACCTGCCGTTCCATTTTCCGTTCCGCTGATGCAAATTTTTAAAGCGATTTTTGAAACCGGTAATCCGAAAGGGTTACCGGTTTTTATGATATGACAGGAATTATCTGAGATATTCCATTGCGCACCGTTTCAACGGATGATAAAATACATATAATACGGTGCGGTGCCGTGAGGTCCCCGCCGAAAGATTACTTTGAGGAGGACAGCATGATCTATTATGTAAACGGGGCGGCTCCTATGGAAGGAGACGGCAGTAAGGAAAGACCTTTTAAGCGGATCGGGGACGCGGCAAGGATTGCCATGCCGGGTGATGAAGTCATTGTTGCGAAGGGAGTATACCGTGAGTATGTCAATCCCTTCCGCGGCGGAACCAAGGAAGCGAGGATCACATATCGTTCCGCAGAACCGCTCGGCGCAGTGATCACCGGCGCTGAGAAGATCAAAGGCTGGAAGAAATATAAGAGATATAAGAACGTCTGGACCGTACGTATCCCGAACGGGATTTTCGGCAAATACAATCCGTACACGACCGAAGTATACGGCGACTGGTATTTTGCGCCGGCCGTACGCCACACGGGCGCGGTTTATCTGAACGACCGTATGCTTTATGAGACCGAAACGCTTGAGGAGTGTATCAAGGGCGAGGTTTATACGCCCTCGTGGGAACCGGAGTATTCCGTGTACAAATGGTACAGTGAGCAGGACGGCAACGAGACCGTTCTCTACGCGAACTTCCAGGGCGCGGATCCGAATGCGGAGTGTGTCGAGATCAACGTGCGCAGACGCTGCTTCTTCCCGGACAAGACGGGACGCGGCTATATTACCGTAAGCGGTTTCAAAATGGAGAAGGCGGCTACGACTTGGGCGCCTCCGGCAGCTTTCCAGGACGGCCTTCTCGGACCGCATTGGAGCAAGGGATGGATCATCGAGGACTGTGAGATTTCAAACAGCAAATGCTGCGGCATCTCTCTCGGCAAATACTATGATCCCGAGAATGATCATTACTTTACCACGAAGCATATGAAGAGCCCGACGCAGATGGAGCGCGACGCAGTATGCCGCGGTCAGTATCACGGCTGGCTGAAGGAAAGAGTCGGCTCGCACATCGTACGCCGCTGTCACATTCATAACTGTGAGCAGACCGGCATCGTAGGACGTATGGGCGCCGTATTTTCCGTAATCGAAGACAACCACATTCACCATATCAACAATATGCAGCAGCTCGGCGGCGCGGAAATCTCCGGTATCAAGCTGCATGCGGCAATCGACGTGACAATCCGCCGGAACCATATCCACCACAGCACGATGGGTATCTGGTGCGACTGGGAGGCACAAGGCACGCGGATCTCGCAGAACCTGTTGCATGACAACCAGCGTCCGGACTTCTGCACTTGGGCAGAGGGCGGCATGGGAAGCCAGGATATCTTCGTGGAGGTCGGACACGGCCCGACGCTGATCGACAATAACATCATGCTTTCGAAGGCTTCTCTGATGATCGCGACCGAGAGTGTTGCCATGGTTCACAACCTTGTGCTCGGCGCGTTCCTGAACGTCGGCGGCGGAACCGGACTTCGCTACACGCCTTACCACATCCGACACAGGACCGAGGTCGCGGGCTTCATGACGATTCTGCACGGCGACGACCGGTTCTACAATAACATCTTCGTTCAAAAGTATCCGATCATCGTCGATGAGAAGACCGGCGAGAAGAGAGAGAAGGATTCGCTTGTCGGAACCTGGCAGTTTGACGAGTATCCGACCTACGAGGAGTGGATCCCGAACTTCGAACTCGACAACCCGAAGCCGAGCATGATGAAGCTGGCCAAATGGCACGAGAGCGAGCATTTGCCGGTATGGGCTTCCGGCAACGCCTACCTCGGCGGCGCGAAACAGTGGAAGAAGGAGACGAACTGCTTTGTAAACGATGACAAAAAGGTACGTGTGGAGCTGAAGGAGAAGAACGGACATTACTTCCTTGATACGAACGTTTACGATATCATCAAAGATTACACTGCCGGCATCATCGACAGCGACACGCTCGGCAAGGCGTTCCAGCCCGAGCAGCGCTTCGAGAATCCGGACGGATCGGCGATCACATTTGACCGCGATTACTTCGGTGATACCCGCGGAATTAACGCGCTTCCCGGACCGTTTGTCTCGAAGGAAAGCCTGAAGAAAACCGTTTGGTAGAATTTAACATAATGAACCCCGGACATACCGTAAAAAAAGGTACTGTCCGGGGTTCTTTTTGCGCCATAATTCATTGACAAATCTGCCGTGGTAAGTTATACTTACTCTAATGGGGTTTTAGAAGCTCCCGCCCTTCGGTAACTGTCTCGTGAGGGGGATTTGTACTTAGGGAAAAGCTTTCGAATTACTATTTCATTTTGGGAGGGAACTATGAAAAAAAGAGTGCTTTCATGGCTTCTGACGATCCTTCTTGCATTCTCGCTTGTTACGCCCGCGGATAAGGCGTATGCGGCTGGGAACGAAGGCTCCGGATCGGAACAGGAGCAATTGGAGTATGAGGCGGTATTTCCGGATGCCGCATTTCGGCAGCAGATCTGCGTCGGATATGGTTTTGACGCTGACAATGACGGAATTATTGACGATGACGAGTTGGAAGCAATGGCTCAGCGGGAGGTGTTGATGTTGGGCCTTTCCGAATACTACCCCGATCCGATCGAGTCGCTTAAAGGAATTGAGTTCTTTTCCGGGTTGAAGACATTATATGTGAATGATTGCGGATTAATGTCTTTAGATATCACCGGGAATACTCAGCTTAAAGAACTTAACTGTAAAAACAATCGGATTGAGACGCTTGACCTCGGCGTAAACTCTCTTACGAATGTATGGTGTCAGGGAAATCCCGGCATAACGATTGATATCCGAAACCATGCGCTTTTGAACCAGGCTTATATCAAAGCCCTTGTGGGACCTATGGGAATCATTCCGGATCCTGATGGAAATTTTGGTGTGAGCGCAGCGGAATGGAACGAGGAACAAAACGGTTTTGATGTTTGTGCATCCGTTACTTATTCCCAGGATGCAACTGTTCTTTACACTCCTTCCGATCCCGGCCAGCAGGATCCTGTTGATCCCAACGGGGAAGGACCGACGATAGAAGAAATGTTCCCGGATCCGACATTCCGGACATTTATCTTAAATCAGTATGATAAAACGAATGACGGAAATAATAACGGTACGCTTGACGATGCAGAATTGAACCGGATTGCAGGGGAAGAGAATCTCTTTTTACAAGCCAGTGCATTTTCAATTTATACAGGCGAGCAAAAACCGATTGCGGACGATGCAACAATAGAATCTCTTGAAGGAATTCAGTATTTCAGTAATCTTAAATGGCTGGATTGCAGCGGGAGGGGTATTACGACTCTCGATATCAGTCAAAATACACAACTTGAAAAGCTGAATTGTGCTGACAACGCTCTCAGCATATTGGATGTGAGTGATGATTCGATCAAAGAGGTACAGTGTGAAGGTAATGCTGACATTGAAATCAATCTTGGAGAAAATGCTGTATTAAATATGGCGTACGCAGAATTCCTTTCCGGTGGTTCCATAGCTGATGACGATGGAGTGTGCCGGGCTACCTACTACGAAATGTATGAAGATGGTAGCGTGTTATTTATGGGTGGACTGTCATTTTCTCCCGGTGCCACGGTTATTTATGACGAATCTTACGTAAGTGAAGATGACGAAGCTAATGAGACGTACTGGTATTCAGTGCTTCAGGAATATGATACCGATAATGACGAAGCGTTATCCGATGAAGAATTATTGGCTGTTACGAGGGTAGAGGTTGATTTCTGGTATCCTGAAACTCTTAATGGAATAGAAAGACTTGTCAATCTCGAGGTGTTTGAAGGAGAAGGCATGTATTCTCTGACATCGGCTGATCTTTCACAGAATACGAAACTGAAAGAGCTGACACTTCTCGGGACAGATTTGACTGAGCTGGATTTCAGTGCAAATACGGAATTGACGAAAGTAAACCTTTCGGGTTTATTTGAAACACTTGATTTCAGGAGCAATTCTGCTCTTGAGGACATAGAGGTGTGTTTAAATGCGGAAGAAGAGGAGATTCTGTTCGGTGACCTGTCCGCGTTGAAGAGACTGGTACTATCCGATTATTCGGGTACGGAGATTCCGCAATTGGCATCAGCTACCGAATTAACGGAATTACAGTTGCTTTCGGCAAATATTTCAGCGCTGGACGTTTCGGCACTCACAAAGCTGGAAACGCTTAGCTGCTTTAACGGCATTCTGGAAGAAATCACAGGCCTGCAAAACCTGACTTCTTTGGAAAGCCTTAATTTGGCAGTTAACAAACTGACAACGCTTGATGTTAGTGCGTTGACTGGTTTAACGGTCTTTTATTGCTATAAAAACGAATTGACATCGCTGAAGGTTGGAACACAGACATTCGAAATCTTAGCAGCAGATGACAATGCAGAACTCAAATCGATAGACGGTTTTGAAAACATTACAGTGACCAAGATGCTCGGTGTCGGAGGCACAGGAATTGATTCTTTGGATGTTTCAAGATTTACCGGTCTTCAGTTCCTGTATTGTTATGGCTGCGGATTGGAAGATTTGGTCCTTTCCGCGAATACTGAACTGCTGATGCTTGATTGCTCCAGAAACAATCTTGAAAGCCTTGTGATCACGAATAATCCAAAACTGTTCCATCTGTTTTGTGAAAAAAATGCGATTTCTTCTTTGGATATCAGAAACAATCCGAAGCTGTTGACAGCTGTCAGAGGCATAATGACTGAGGATGACGATGCGTGCATCTATTCGAACGGAACCGGCGGAATGAGTTATTATGATGAACCGATAGCGAATATGCTGAGTATCGATAAAGACACACAGATTATTCAGGGAGAGAATGTACCTTCCGATGAGGAGAAGGAAACAATCAGAATGTTTCCTGATACGGCTTTCCGGAATTATGTGTTGAAGTACTTTGATAAAGACTTCAACTGTGTAATTGATGAAGATGAACTGGAACTTATAGCAGCATGGGAAGATGTTGATCTGGCCGCCGACGGCATAAAAGATCTTACGGGAATAGAGTATTTTACCGGCGTAAAAAATCTGGGACTCGGAATCAATGAGCTGACATCATTGGATATTTCGAGAAATGTTAATCTTGAGTTGCTTAACGTAGCCCGGAACAATCTGGAAAGCATTGATATTACCGGAATTCCTAAATTGATCAAGGCGTTCAGTCAAGTGCCTCAGAATATTGCCTTGGAAGATGGAGAAAACATCTACAACTGTGATTGTTATTCCTATTTTGGTGACAACGGCGATTACTATGAGATAACCGTAGATAAGGGAGTCATAATCACAAGGACTTATTCAGAAGCTGAGCAGGCGACAATCGATATGTTCCCGGATCGGGCTTTCCGTTGCTTTGTGATTGACGGATTTGATTCGAATGAAGACTATGCGATAGATGCGGAGGAACTGGCAAATATCGCTGCATATGATTATGTGAATATACCCTCAAGCAGCATTTCCGACTTGACCGGTATTGAGTATTTTACGGGAATGAAATACCTGGATTGTTCGTGGAATGCGCTTACAGACTTGGATCTGTCTGCTAATAAGGAACTGTTATATCTGGATTGTACGGGTAATAAGCTGACGGACCTGGATCTTTCCGACAATACGAAACTGGTTGCTTTGAATTGTAAGATAAATGAAATTGAGGAACTGGATATTTCCGGAGTCCACGGACTGGTGAATGCATACTTAAGCAATCATTATGAGGATGTATTCGTGGAAGAAGAGGAGGTGGCCGGTGAGTCGACACAGAAGTCATACCCGTTTATCTCTTATACGGACGATAACGTTGTTACGGGGATTAATGATGACTTCGCTGTCGTTAATAACCTTACGGTTGATAAGAAAACGCATATCATCTCCGGAGTACCGGGGTTCACTTCGGTCAGAATGGTTCTTTCAGATGAGATCGGATTGAAATTTGCCGTTACTGTTCCCGAAGGGTTTGAGTTCGGAGCGTATCCGAACGTAAGTTTTATGAACCAGAGCAAATGGGTTTGGTATGGTGTTAATTGGTCGGAAGGGGAGCAGTTGGATGCGAACACTTACGTGTTTACCTACAAACTCAATCCGTTGGAGTTTGCGGATACGATTGACGCTCAGCTTTATTTTGGTGAATATTCCGATGAGAATCTGGCGTATCTGAATGAAAAGTATGTATCCTATTCTATTTCTGCGGAAGAGTATTGCGGTATGCTTGATGCGAACGATACGGAACTTCAGAAACTGATTTCAAGTCTTAAGAATTACGCTTATGCTGTTTCTCAATCGGGCTGGTCCGACGGATACGGACATGACGAGATTGACGACGAGCTGCCGGATTACTCGGACGAAGAAATCGAAGAAATGAAGGAGAACGTTGTTTCGGAACTGTTTGAGGATGGTGTTGCCATGCAGATTAATCTTATGGGTTCCGGAATCTCGGATATCAGGGTTTCGCTGTCGTTACTTGATAAGACGATCATGAACATCTATGTTCTTCCGGAGGACGGAGCAGAGGTTTATGATTATGACGATGTACGTTATATCGGCGGAGAGCGCTACTACGTGATCAGAACGAAGCCTGTCGGTCCTTTGAATCTTGGCAAGATGACAGACATCGAAATCGGCACGAGTGTCGGAACGTTAGTGTTTAAAGCGTGCCCGATGTCATACGTTTACAGTTTCCTAAGCGGATCTGTGAATAGCGCAAAGAACCTCGCGATGATCATGTATTACGAGTATTATCAGAGCGCAGTTGCTTATCAAAGCAGCCGGAATCAGTAATACGTACATGTTTGAGAATCAGAACGCCCGGAAGTCTTCGAAGACTTTCGGGCGTTTTCCATTGATGAATGAGGTTTCGGTTTTATTTCTCCAGAAGCAGTACATTGAAGGAGAGAGGTTTAACGTGCGTCTTCAGGACGCCGGCCTTAACGGCTGCCTCAGGATTGGCCTTCGGCACGAAGAGCTCGTCGTTACCGAAGCGGCTCTTGAGATCCGGGTCGTCGGTTGCAATCTCGAGGTGCGTGCATTTGTTGTAACCGCTGAAGCCCTTTACGTCAAGATTCAGAGCGTAATCGTCTTTCTCGTTACGGTTGATGACAAATACGGCAAGACGGTTGTTCTCCTGATCCCATGCGCATGCGCTGTCGATGTAGTTGAGACCCTGCTTGCCGGTGTACTGTGACGTGTCGTCAATCGCATAGCCGGGAATGTCAAAGGTCTCGCTGTCAACGCTAACCTGCATGGAAGTACCCTTCGCGTAATTGAGCATCGACATGAATGCGTAGTGCGAAGCGGAACGCCATACATGATCATGGTTGGAGGAGCAGAGTGCTCCGAGTCCGCCGGTCATGCAGCCGATCTTAACGCGGTCCGCGTGACGAAGAAGCGCCAGCTGAATGGATGCCATGGAGAGCATATGGATGCGGTCTCCGCCGGGCCACTCGCGGTCGGGCATCTTGTCCGGATCGTGAAGGATGTATTTGCGCTCCGGATTGAAACGGTAGTGGGAGCGGGTCATGTTGTAACGTCCCCAGCCCGGATTGAGCGGAGCGTTCGGACGGATCATTCCGCCGTACTCGTCGAAGGAGATCATGATCTTCTTCGGGGAGCGATGCTTGCTCTGTACATAGTCGCACATCGCGGTGATTGTGTTGATGAAGTCTTCATAGTATTCGGCGCCGCCGAGAAGGGAGAGAGTGTCTCCGGGAGGCGCTGCGTGATAGTGATGTACGGACAGGTAATCTACGGCATCGTAGCATACGTCAAGTGCCTTTTCGTCCCATTCCGGAAAATGTTCCATGAACGGAGCGGAGGAGCCGCATACGCCGACTTTGATTGAAGCATCGATCCACTTCATCGCCTTTGCCGTCTCATTGACCATAACGCCGTAGCCAAACGGATCCTTGTCCCAGGAACCGAGCTGCCAGGGACCGTCCATCTCGTTGCCGAGGTACCAGGTCTTAACGCCGTAGGGCTTCTCATGGCCGTTCTTGCGGCGCAGGTCGGACCAGTAGGTGCCGCCTTCGTGGTTCGTATATTCGATCAGGTCCATTGCATCCTGCGTGCGTCCGGTACCCATGTTAACCGTATAGAGGGGCTCGGTGCCGATCTTCTCGGCCCACTGCAGATATTCGTCGTGGCCGACTTCGTTCGTGATGTACTGATACCAGGCGGGGTCCAGATGAACCTTGCGCTCGGACTTCGGTCCGATGGAATCCTTCCACTGCCATGCAGAAACAAAGTTTCCGCCGGGAAGTCTTACCGCCGGAAGGCCGGTCGCCTTCAGTGCGTTGATGACATCGGTACGGAAGCCCTGCTCGTCGGCAGTCGGATGCTTCGGATTGTACATCGTGCCGTTAACCATTGTTCCGATCGGCTCAAGAAATGCCGAGAACAACTGGTTGCTGATTTCACCGATTGCAAACCCCGGATGCACGGTGATAGTTGCCTTTTTACCCATAAATCTTTCCTCCTGAACATATTACGCCGGATCGGGTCCGGCTTCGGCATGCGCGGCCATGAAGGCTGCCCGGATGCCTTTATTTCGTACCGGTACTGGTACCGGTGGAAATTCGTTTGATCCATTTTTCGCTCTTTAAGCGGAAATAGCACCAGATTGCTTTGATAATCTGGTCGGACTTGAGACAGATATAAATCCAGAACGGATCCAGGTGCAGCACGAAGCCCGCCAGGATTCCGAGCGGAAGAGCGATTGCCCAAAGGAAAATGTTATCCATGAGCATAAGCATCTTCGTATCGCCGCCGCCCCGGAGCACGCCCTTTGTCATAATGCTGTTGGTGGCCTGAAAGATCAGAATGATACTGATCGCGATCATAAGCTGGTTTGCGAGGTTCTTGGTGTTCGCGCTGACGTCGTAGCCGCCGATGACGGGATTCTTGATGATCAGGATAATACCCGCCGCGAGAAGTCCTAATGCGATGCCGAGACCGAAGAACATCCAGCCCTGTTTCATCGTCTTCTTCTTGTCGCCCTGGCCGAGTGTCTGGCCGGTCACGATCGCGCCTGCCTGGCATACGCCCTGGATGCCGACCGTACTCATCTGCTGGGTTACGGCCGTGATGGAGTTGGCCGAAGTGAACTCGGAACCGAGACGTCCGATCACCATCGCGACGGAGTTGTTTCCGAGTGCGAGAATACCGTCGCTGATCAGTACCGGAATACTGATGCGGATGTACTCTCTGAGAAGTGAGCCGGTCTTCATGAACATATCTTTGATCCGGAAGCGGATCCGTTTATCGACAACAAGCAGATAACCGACGATCATCACGGCTTCAAACACACGCGCGATCAGCGTGCCGAGTGCGGCGCCTTTAACCTCCATACGCGGAGCACCGAAATGACCGAAGATAAATGCGTAGTTTCCGAGCAGGTTTACGAACAGTGCGCCGATTGAAACGAAGAGCGGGAACAATGCCTGTCCGACGCTTCGAAGGACGATGGTAACCGTGAGGGAAGTCCCCAGGAAGAAATAAGTGATGACCGAATACCGAAGATAATCGGCACCGCGTCGGATGATCTCAAGGTTGTTCGCATTTTCCGCGATGGTCTTATCGAGGTCTGCTGCGGCAACGGTCGAAAGGTCAACCTGCTTCTTCGCGTACATCTGCATGATCGTCTCGGGCATGATCACCGTCACAACCGCGAAGATTGTGGCAAGGAGCAGGGTGAGACGAAGCATCAGGCATACCGTCTGCTTAAGAGCGGTCGAAGCGGCAGTCTTTTCATCAGCGTAGGAACTGCCGTCAAGGGAAATCATGATGGCGTCGTCAGGCTGCCGCTGCTTCATTCCCCAGTACCGCGATACAAGTACCGAGGCACCCATTCCGAGACCCATACAGAAGATGTGGTAGATTCCGATAAAAGTATTCGAGAGCGATACGGCAGAAAGAGACTGTTCGCTGGCAAGCTCCGCCGCAGTTTTTCCGAGCGCGCCTACCGTTACGCTGTCATAAACGCTGCCCGAGCTTCCGATGCTTCCGACCATGATCGTATCGAGCATGTTAACGCCGACGGCGATCAGGCTCTGCAGCGCGATCGGAATGGCAAGTATTAAAACCTTTTTATAAAAGGCGGGATCTTTTTGGAAGAGTTTCATGCGATTACATCCTTTTCTGACTGATCAGCCGGCATAGAGCACAAACCGGTTCAGAGTAGAGTATAACATTTCATTTTCCGTAAAACAATCGAAAAATGGATAAAAAATTTAAAGTATTTTAGCTTTTTCGGGAGAAAATGTATTATATTATCCGATTCGCCGACAGACTTATCCGATTCGCTCTTTGGAGGTTGTCCGATAATCTCCTTTCTGCTATAATAAAAAGAAAAATGCGCGAAAGGATTTATCCATGGAGAAGACTGTATTGAAGGAAGTTTATCGGGATTATTTCAAGATCGGAACCGCTGTGGAACGCATCAATGAGCGGTTCACGAAGAACGAGATCGGAAACCCCGAGAAAGAGGCACTGATCGCCCGCGAGTTCTCGAGCATGACATGTGCGAACGAGCTGAAACCGGCATATAATATGGGATGGAACAGCCCCGAGGCGAAGGAGGACTACCTTCCGTTCGTGATCAATCCGAACGCGAAAGCTATGTTGGACTGGGCAAAGGCGAACGGCGTGAAGCTGCGCGGACACGTTATGGTATGGCACAGCCAGTGCGCGCAGGAAGCATTCTGCAAAGGCTATAAGCCGGTGACAATCCCGACCGATCCGGAGAAGCTGAAGGAAAACCCCCGGCTTAAGTTTTTCGAGAAGCTGGATCCGGTCTGCTTTGTAGACCGTGACACGATGCTGAAGCGTTTGAAGAGCTACATCCGCTCTTTGGTAGAATATATGTATCAGGCGGGCTACGCGACGACAATCTATGCGTGGGACGTTGTAAACGAGGCGATCGAGCTTGCCGACAAGACCGAGACCGGTCTTCGGAACAGCTACTGGTATCAGGTGATCGGCGACGATTTCATCTACTGGGCGTTCCGGTTCGCGAATGACGCCGTGGCGGACTATTCCGCACAATACGCGAAGGAATACGGGATCGACGCAGGCGACAAAACTGCCCTGAAGGCGATTCAGCCCGTTTTATTCTATAATGACTACAATGAATGGCAGCCCGACAAGAAAGCCGCCATTATCGCAAATCTGAAGCGTGAGGGACACGGTCACGGCAGCGTGATCGGAGAGGGACTTCTCGGCGGTATCGGCATGCAGGGACACATCTCCGACAACAACGATATCGACGAGTACATTGCGGCGCTTCGCGAATACGATTCGATCGCTCCCGAGGTACACATCACGGAGCTTGATGTCAAATGCACCTGCACGAACATCAACCGCGAATACTATCAGGCAGTGTTCTATAAGGAATTCTTTGAACGGCTGATCGCCGAGAGGAAGGCGGGCGTGAACCTGACGAGCGTTACGATCTGGGGACTTACCGATGATAACTCCTGGATCCGCGGCGCAGACCCGCTGCTGTTCCGTAAGGACCTTTCGAAGAAGAAGGCATACGACGCTCTGATCTATGCCGTAACGGGCGGAGACCTCGGCGAGCCGGAATATGTTGCAAGAGACATGTCGAAGAAGGTTTACGACTTCGAGACTCCCGCGGGCGAGGAGCCGAAGAAACCCGATACATACGGCTTCAAGATGAAGGGCTTCGGCGAGTGTATCCTTACCGAAGAGAAGGTTCACGGCGGAAAGACCGCTTTGACGACGACGCCCCGCTTTGCCGACTGGATGGGAATCACGTGCGACATTTCCGATTTCCTCGGCCAGACGATCCGGATCGATGCGTGGGTATACAGTGAGGCGAAGGAGATCAGACTCGGTCTTGATATCGAGGACGTATTCCCGGTGATCGCGACCGTGGAGGGCGGCAGCGAGTGGAAGAAGATTTCCGCTTCCTATAAGGTTCCGTCAGACCGTCATTCGATCCGCCTGTTCTTCAGCACGAAGGACGAGAATCCGGGTCATGTGAGCCCGCTCTTTATCGATGACGTAACGATCGAACTGATCGGCCAGAAGGAAAGCTTCGAGGAGGAGACCAATATCGCGGCGATCCGCGGCGCCGGTCATCTGCCGTTCCTGTTCGTTACGGACAAAGAGTCCGTGGACGGCAAAGGACATTCGCTCTGCGTAACAAGACAGGAGAAGGATGCAACCGTCAAACTCGACGTGAGCGCTTATATCGGCTATACGGCGGATGTTACCATGTATGTTAAGACTGCCGATCATGAGATTCGAGCAGGACTTGACGGTACGGAACCCGTAGTACTGGCAAAAGTAAGTTCTACTGGAGTAGAATGGAACAAGATCGAAATGCGCGTGACGATTCCGGATACGTTGTTGTCGGCAGAGTTGTTCATTGAGACCGACGGAAACGCGGATTTCTTCGTAGATGACGTATTTATCCGTCCCGTAAAGTAAGATTATTGAAGTTTGCAGTTTCATTTGCCGGCATCTTGCGGTGCCGGCAATGCTTGCGATTAGAAAGGAGTAAACCATGCGTGAGATGAAAGTTACCGGAGTGGGAAGACTTGCGGTGAAGCCGGACCGGATCCGCCTGATGATGAATCTGTCGGATACGAAGAAGGATTATGAAAATGCTTTGGAAGCGTCTTCCGAAATGAGCGGAAAGCTGCAGAAGGTATTTGCCGGATGCGGATTTCAGGAGGATGACCTGAAGACGGTTCATTTTTCGGTGGACGCATATTACGAAGGCTACAGCGATAAGAACGGAAACTGGAAGCAGCGGTTCAAGGGCTACCGGTTTGAGCAGTCCTTAAAGATCGAGTTCCCTTCGGATAACGAACGGCTCGGGAAAGTGCTTTATGCGCTTGTTAGGAGCGGCGTGAAGACGGAATTCCGGATCCAGTATACCGTTGCGGATCTGGAAAAGTGCCGCAATGAACTGCTCGGAAAAGCGGTTTCCGACGCAAAGGAGAAGGCCGCGGTGCTTGCGGCGGCAAGCAATGTGAAGCTCGGCGATATCGCACGGATCGATTATTCCTTCGGCAACGCGGATATCTGCTCGGAGCCGGTGATGCTTCGCAGCATGCAGATGGACTGCCAGGCGAAAGAGAGTGCAGGCTACGGATTCAATATGGTCGCGGATGACATCCAGGTGGATGACAGAGTGACGATCTGTTTTGAGATTCAGTAGGCAAATATAAGGAGGATTTTAGAATGGACAGATGGGCGAGAGCGAAGTATTGCCCGATTCTCCCGGTGGGAGAGAACGGAACGTTTGTAACGGGAAGCGCGGAACACAGAGAGCTTTCCAAAAAAGCAGCCAGAGACGGCATGGTGCTTCTTGAGAACAACGGAGCGCTGCCGCTTCGTAAAGGAGCCAAGATCGCGCTCCTCGGCAAAGGAACCTTTGATTATGTGCGCGGAGGAGGCGGAAGCGGCGACGTATATTGCGCATATTCGAAGAATATCTATGACGGCTTCAAGGAAGTCGGCGGACATGAGATTTTTGAGCCGCTTTGCGACTTCTACCGTGAATATGTCAAAAAGCAGTATGCGGAGGGTTACGCGCCGGGTATGACGATCGAGCCCGAGGTACCGGACAGACTGCTGCAGGAGGCGTCCTCATTTGCCGATATCGCAGTTGTGTCAATCAGCCGTTTCAGCGGCGAGGGCTGGGACCGCTCGGAGATTTCCTTCTACGAGGACGAGGTCAATCCGTGGATCATCGGACAGGATGACACGGAGTCGTTTGAGAACCTCTGCATCCCGATGAACGAACTTTCGGCGAAGATCTTCCCGCGCAGGGACTTCTATCTTTCCGACGCGGAAGCAAAGATGATCGCGCTTGCGAGAAAGACATTCCCGACCGTAGTCGTTCTTCTGAATGTCGGCGGCATGATGGACCTCAGCTTCCTGCGGAAGGATGAGATCGATGCGGCGCTGTACCTGTGGTCTCCCGGTATGGAGGGCGGTACGGCGGCAGCGGAGCTTCTTTGCGGAATTGCCAATCCTTGCGGCAAACTGCCTGATACGTTCGCGGATTCGCTGGACGCTTATCCGTCGACGGCAACGTTCCACGAGAGCGGCCGTTATGTGCCTTATGATGAAGATATCTATGTCGGCTACCGTTACTTTGAAACGGTTCCCGGAGCGGCAGAGCATGTAGTGTATCCGTTCGGCTACGGTCTCTCTTACACGACGTTTGCAATACGGGAAGCCGGAACCGTGATCGAGGATGATACCGTTACGGTTTCCGTGTTCGTGAAGAACACCGGAAGCGTGGCGGGACGCGAGATCCTGCAGCTTTATGTCGAGGCGCCGCAGGGGAAACTCGGCAAAGCGGGACGGAGCCTGATCGCATTTGCCAAGACGCAGGAACTGAAGCCCGGCGACGAGGAACTGCTTACGTTGAAAGCACCGGTACAGTCGTTTGCAAGCTTCGACGATCTCGGAAAGATCGCGGCAGACTGTTTCGTTCTGGAAGCAGGCACCTATCGTTTCGCGCTCGGCACCTCCGTACGTGATGTGATCGTTCTTGAAAAGACTTTGACGATCGAGAAGGACCGCATTACCGAACGGCTTTCCGACCGTCTTGCACCGACCTCTCTGGCAGAAAGACTTTGCGCTGACGGAACGAAGGAAGCGCTTCCGACGGGTGAGCCGTACGACTCCGATTATGACGCGATCGGGCGGGTTGCAAAAGGCGCGGATTCGGGGTATACTCCTTATGTGAGATCCCGTGAGCAGCATCTTATCAACCGTCCTTACCGCGAAGGTATCACGCTCCCGAAGGAGATGGGCGGCAAAGGAACAATGGAAGGTTTCCTTTTCGCTTTGACGGACGATGAGCTGATTCATCTGCTCGGCGGACAACCCAATACGGGTATGGCGAACACGTTCGGCATGGGTAACCTGCCCGAGGCGGGAATCCCGTCGTTTATGACTGCGGACGGACCTGCGGGCGTGCGTCTCGGCGCGTACTGCGGCGTATATACGACCTGCTGGCCGTGTGCGACGCTTCTTGCATCCACCTGGGACGAGCAGCTTTTAAACCGCATCGGCGCGGCAGCAGGCGCGGAGTTAAAGGAAAGCAACATCTATATGTGGCTTGCTCCGGCGGTAAATATTCACCGGAATCCGATGTGCGGACGTAACTTCGAGTATTTCTCCGAGGATCCGCTTCTTGCCGGTAAGCTGGCAGCAGCCGAGGTACGCGGAATCCAGACGAACAAGGTCGCAGCGACCATAAAGCATTTTGCCTGCAACAACAAGGAAACGAACCGTATCTACTGTGACGCGAGAGTATCCAAGCGGGCACTTCGTGAGATTTATCTCAAAGTATTTGAGATCATCGTGAAAGAAGCGGATCCGTGGTGCGTGATGAGTTCCTACAACCTGATCAATGGGCGCAGATGCTCGGAGTCGGAGGAACTGCTGACCGGAATCCTCCGGGACGAATGGGGCTTTAACGGCCTCGTGATGACCGACTGGTGGAACCGCGGCGAGCATTATAAGGAAGTGCTTGCGGGCAATGACGTGAAGATGCCGGCGGGCTTCCCGGACCGTCTCCGTAAAGCAATGGAGATCGGTGTGCTGAAGCGTGAAGACCTGCTTCGAAGCGCAAAACGGCTGATCGAACTGTTCCTCAGATTTGAATAGTATTGAAACCGGAGGTATCGGCAATGGCTTCAAAGAAAGTGATCCTGTTAAGCGGCGGACCGTGTGTCGGCAAATCCACAACGGCTAAGCTCCTTTTTGAGCATTACGTAAACAGCGCCTATTGTGACGGCGACTGGTGCTGGTGTGTGAATCCGTACTCGATCGAAGATAAAAGACAGGAGAACGGAAACCAGAACATGGCGTTTCTGATTTCCACTTATCTGAATGCGGGATTTGAGATCGTGATATTTTCCTCCATCGTGCTGACCAATCCGGATATGCGAAGAAGTATTCTGAAAAGTATTACCGCGACTGATTTTGACGTGATGAGTTTTCAGCTGACCTGCTCGGAGGACACGTTAATGGAGCGCCATAAGGCGGAGGGCGAGGATGCCGTTTCGTTCTTCTGGCTGCAGCTTCCTCCCTGCCCCGGCGAGATCGTGATCGACACCGACGGCAAGACGCCCGACAAGGTTTGCAAGGAAATCTGCAAACATATCGATGCGGCCGTAAAGGCGGAAAAGGAGAAGGCCGCGAAGGAGCCGAAGAAAGCCGCTAAAACCGGTAAGGCTAAGAAGGCGGCAACGGCTTCTGAAAAGCCGAAGAAGACCAAAGCAAAATAAGACGTTTAAAGAAGAGGGGCATCGGAAACGATGTCCCTTTATTGTTTCTCCGGCCGCCTCGCGGGAACCTGAAAAGCCGCAGCGCGGCATGGGGATGAAAATGGATTGTAATAACGGAAGAGTTATGCTATACTCTTTGACAAATCCTATATCGATATGGAAGATACGGTTTGAAAGTTGTAAAGATGAGTAGATCAATAGGGAATCCGGTTCGAATCCGGAACAACCGCCATTACTGTATTTGACGAAGAAAGCGCGGATGCCATTGGGCTCTGCCCGAGAAGGTGCGCTTTTACGCAGGAACTGCTATATCATGAGTCAGGAGACCTGCCGTATCTTTTCAGGTAATCACGCTTGGGCAATGGGAGAGTGCAGCCGATATATCGCCGGAAAGGCTTTGGTGCACATCCTTACGGAGGCCCAGGGCTTTGTTTCATGCGGTTATCAGTTGCCCCTCACGAAAAGGTGAGGGGCTTTTTATATGGCGAAAGGAGGAACGGAATGGCTTACGAACGGATACATCCGGCAGTACTTGCCTTATACTTTCTGTCCGTCACGGTTCCGGCCATGTTTTCGCTGAATCCGGTATTTCATATCGCCGCATTTGCCGGCGCGGTTCTGTTCATGATCCTGACGGAACCGGAGCCGCCGAAGGCACGGACCGTCCTTTGGATGTCGGTGCTTTTCATTGCGGTCGTGATCATAAACCCGTTATTCAATCACCGCGGACAGACGGAGCTGTTCTTTCTGAACGGGCACGCGATCACACTCGAATCAATCTTCTACGGCGTGCGGAACGCGCTCTGTGTCCTTTCCGTATTGCTGTGGTGCCGGATTTTCAACCGCATGGTAAGCAGCGAAAAACTGCTGGCCCTTCTCGGGAAGCATCTTCCGAAGACGGCGCTTCTGATCTCCTCGTCGTTACGGCTGATCCCGTTACTGCGGCATCGCGCGGAAGAGATGCGCGACACGCAAAAGGAACTCGGCCTCTACGGAACCGGAGAGGTAACCGACAGGCTTGCGGGCGGCGCCAAAGTGTTCTCGATGCTCGTCACCTGGTCGTTGGACCACGCGACAGCCGTGAGCGCGTCCATGAAGGCGCGCGGGTACGGCCTCAAAGGAAGAACGACGTATTCCATCTACCGTTTCGGACGGCGGGATGCGATACGGATGGCACTGCTTCTCGGCATTGACGCCGCTATCCTGGGGGTCATGGCTTCAGGGCAAATGGCATTCAGCTTCTACCCGGTCCTCACCATGGAGCGTGGAGCGTTTACGACGGCCGGAATTGTTTTATACTGTCTGCTTGTTTTCACGGCGGCATTCACGGAAGGTAAGAATCGGATACAATGGAATTATTACAGGTCGAAAATCTGACATTTTCCTATCCCGATAGCGGTAAGCCGGCATTGCGGGACGTCTCCTTTGCCCTCGCGGAAGGCAGCTTTACGATCGTGTGCGGACCTTCAGGATGCGGCAAATCGACCCTTCTCAAACTGTTAAAGAAGGAGATCGCGCCTTACGGTGAGCTGCACGGAGCAAGGCGGTATCAGGGCGTTTCTTACGAGGAACTCGAAGCGCGTGTGTCCGGTTCACAGATCGGATATCTGGCGCAGGATCCGGACAGCCAGATCGTAATGGATACGGTGTGGCAGGAGCTCGCATTTGCCCCGGAGAATCTCGGCATGAAGACGGAGGAGATCCGCTCGCGTGTGGCAGAGATGGCCGCGTATTTCGGCATTGAAAGCTGGTTTCATAAAAAGACGGAACAGCTTTCCGGCGGTCAGAAGCAGCTGTTGAATCTCGCTTCGGTCATGACGCTCGAGCCCCGTGTTCTGCTTCTTGATGAACCGACGGCACAGCTTGATCCGATTGCGGCGGGTGACTTTTTTGCGATGATCGGAAGGCTGCACCGGGAACTCGGCGTGACCGTTCTGATCGCGGAGCACAGGCTGGAGGAGATTCTTCCGATGGCCGACCGCGTGCTGTTTATAGAGGATGGTGAAATCCGTTATAACGGAGAACCCGGAGGAATCGGCCCGTTTTTACGAAGCGTTTCCGAAGGAATGGCAGCAGGACTTCCTGCTTCGGTACGTCTGTACGGGCTTCTCGGCGAGACCGGCCCGGCACCGCTTTCCGTAGCGGAAGGAAGACAAATGATAAAGCGCTACGCAAATGCGATCCGTGACATTGCGGTGACCGCGGACCGGGCGGCCGGCAAACCGGCAGTGGAGATCCGCGAGGCATGGTTCCGGTACGGCCGGAACGGACAGGACGTGTTGCGGGATGCCGCTTTGATGATATACGAAGGCGAACACTATTGTCTGTTCGGCGGGAACGGAAGCGGAAAGACAACGCTTCTTTCCGTAATCTGCGGCGTGCATAAAGTGTATGCCGGATCGGTGAAACTGTTCGGTAAGCCGGTCAAGGCGTTTCGGGACGGGGAGCGTAATCGCGGGGTTACCGCCATGCTTCCGCAGGATCCGAAAGCCGTATTTGTGTGTGATACGGTACGGGAAGACTGGGAACTTGCCTGTAAGACAATGGGCATAAGCGGGCAGGAGCGGGAGAAAGCCATAACCGCGATGGCTGAGAGACTCGGAACCGGAGAACTTCTTGCAAGACATCCGTATGACCTGAGCGGCGGCGAACAGCAGAAGGCGGCGCTCGGAAAAGTGCTTCTTCTGAATCCGAAGTTATTGCTTCTCGATGAACCGACCAAAGGTCTCGATGCCGCCTACAAAGCGGAGCTTCGCGGGATTTTAAAAGACATACAGGCGGCCGGAACGACAATTCTTACGGTGACGCATGACGCGGAGTTTGCCGCGGAATGCGCGGACCGCGCCGGGCTCTTCTTTGACGGGGCGGTGGCTGTGTCCGGACCGGTCAGGGATGTATTTTCCGCTAACGCTTTTTATACGACTGCCGCATGCAGGATCGCGAGAGGGTACTACGGGAATCCGATCACTGTTTCGGAAATCGCGGAACTGTGTCAGAAAAACGGGAAGGTGACATCATGAAAAAGGCCGTTACGATAATCCTTCTCTGTGTGCTGATTCCGGCGGTAGTGATCGGCGGAGCGATTTTATTCCGGGACCGGTTTTATACCTGGCTCGCGGTGCTTGTCGCAATCCTTTCCTGTGTGCCGTTTCTCTATGCGTTTGAACGGCGGGACACGACAAGCAAGGAATTGATGGTGTTAGCGGTAATGATCGCGCTGTCCGTGATCGGTCGCATCGTATTTGCCGGAATTCCCGGGTTTAAGCCGGTTACGGCAATTACGATCATCGTGGCGCTCAGCTTCGGCGGAGAAGCCGGTTTCCTTGTCGGTTCGCTTTCCGCTGCCGTGTCGAATTTCTATTTCGGACACGGACCGTGGACGCCGTTCCAGATGTTCGCATGGGGCATCATCGGACTGCTCGCGGGACTTTTACGGAAACCGCTTCAAAAAAGCAGGATCCTGCTCTGCGTCTTCGGAGCGCTTGCGGGCATTGCTTATTCGCTGACGATGGATGTCTGGACGGTGCTCTGGTCGGAGGGCACATTTGTCCTGAAGGGATACCTGGCCGCGATCGCGGCGGCGTTTCCGCAGACGGTAGTTTATGCCGTATCCAATGTTGTTTTTCTCCTTCTTCTTGCCGGACCGGTGGGAAAGAAGTTAGAAAGAATAAAAAAGAAAGAAGGTTTGTTTCAATGAAAAAACTGATGATTCTTGTATTGTCTCTTGCAATGCTCCTCTGCCTGAGCGGCGTTGCTTTTGCGGACGATACGAAAGTGAATGTGTCGATCGCCGATCAGAACGGCGAGGCTGTTCTTGTACAGAAGCCCGTTACGGTTACGGACGTTGACGGTGACGGCGCGCTTACGGTAGGTGACGCGCTTGTATGTGCGCATGAGGCATATTTCGAAGGCGGCGCCGCTGCCGGCATTAAGACCTCTATGGGCGCTTACGGTCTCCAGCTTGATCTGCTGTGGGGATATGACAACGGTACCGGTTACGGCTACCTTGTTAACAACGCGTTTTCCATGGGTCTCGCTGATCCGGTAAAGGACGGAGATAATGTTTATGCATACATCTACACCGACCTTGTAACCTGGTCCGATACCTATTGCTTCTTCGATCAGAACACCGTTTCCGCCGAAGAAGGCGGCAAGGTTACCCTTACCCTTTCCGCAGCCGGCTATGATGCGAATTACGCACAGGTGAACAGCCCCGTGGAAGGTGCCAGGATCCTGATTGACGGCAAAGCAACCGACGTTGTAACGAATGCGGAAGGCAAGGCTGAGATCACGCTTGCCGATGCCGGAGAGCACGTGATCAGCGCTTCGAAGGACGGCATGGTTATGGTTCCGCCGCTTGCCGTTGCTACGGTTGAGAAGAAGGAAGAGCCTACTCCCGAGGCGACGCTGACACCTACGGCAACGCCTGTTCCCGAGCAGAAGAACGAGCCCGTGGCAACTACGGACAATACGACGAGCGAGAGCAGCAGAAACGCTTTCATGGTCATCATGATCGCACTCGGCGTTGTTATGGCAGCAGCCATCGTTGTAGGCGTTGTTGTAGCGGCTAAGAAAAAGAACTAAAGCAGATATCATATGAAACGTAACGGATGGATGAAAACCGTACTGTACGGTCTGTGCGCGGTTCTGCTCCTGCTGTTTTTAAGTCCTGCAGCGGGAGCGGGATCGCCGTCCGGTCCGGCCGAAGAATACGAGAAAGGAATCCTTTCCTATCTCGCGGCATCTTCGGGCTCGGATTCGGTGCAGGCATGGCTTGACCGGGACGCGGAGACGCTGTTTAAGACGCCCGCGGAGTGGTATTTTCTTGCGCTTTATCAAGGTGGAAAATACGACTTCTCCTCGTTTGCCAAGCAGTACCGGAAGCGTCTGCCGGACGAAAGTACCAGGCTTGCCGACGCAACCTGGCTGAACCGGATGATGACCGCGTGGCTTCTCGGGATGGAGGTAAACGCGGACGAAGTCGGGCAGCATGCTTCTGCCGGCGACATCATGAGTCTCGTGTACGGCCTTCATTTTTCGACGGTTTCCGGCACGTCCTATGTCAGTCCGTCGCAGCTGACGGATAAACAGTGTGAAGACGGCGGCTGGAGCCTGAAAGGAGACTTCGGCGATCCGGATGTTACGTCCATGGTGCTTACGGCACTGGCGCCGTATTATGAAACCGATGAAGCCGTGAAGACAGCTGCGGACAAAGGGGTAACGTTCCTTTCCGAAAAGCAGCTCTCAAACGGCGGGTATAACAGCTTCGGAACGGATAACTGCGAGAGCGCAAGCCAGGTCGTCATTGCCCTGTGTTCGCTCGGGATCGATCCGATGACCGATGTGCGGTTTCAGAAGGAAGGCGGAAATCCGATTACGACACTGGAGCGTTTCCGGTGTGAAAACGGGGCATTTGCCCACAAAGAGGGCGCGGAATCCGCGGATATCACGACGGCCGAAGCGTTGTGCGCGCTTACCGCATACAGACGGTTCCTTAATGGGATGACGCCGTTATACACGGCGGAACGGAGCAATGTCTGGGGGACGGATCCGAAGGAAGAGGACCGGAATCCCGGGGAAACCGAACCGGGCGGTGATTCCTCCGTATCCGCAGAGAGTGCTCCGAAAGGAACCGAAGAAGGTTCTTCGGAACCAAAGAAAGGGTTCTTCGGGACGGAGCCATACAAGTTCGTCGTTTCGGGCATTATCGTGCTGCTTCTTGCAGTGACGCTGATCGTTTTAAAGGCATGCGAGAGGCTCAGTAAGAAGAACGCCGTATTTGCCGTCGCGGCGGCCGTGGTATTGATTGTGCTGACGTTCGCGACGAGGTTTGAGTCGGTCGGGAAGCACTATACGGGCAGTGAAACGAAGGACGCGATCGGCAGCGTGACGTTAACGATCCGGTGTGACACGATCGCCGGGGAACAGGGCGCTCCGAAGGATATAGTGATCCTGCCGGTGACCGAGGTGAAGATTGCCGAGGGCGACACCGCATTTGACGTGCTTATGAAGGCAGCTAAAACGCACCGCATTTCAATGGATTACACGGGCAGCGGAGGTTCGGTTTACGTCAAAGGAATCGCCGGACTGTACGAATTCGCGTACGGAAGCATGTCCGGCTGGATCTACCTGGTGAACGACGAGATCATGCCGGTCGGATGCGGACAGGCTGTCGTGAAACCGGGCGACGAGATATCCTTTCAGTATACGAAAAACCTGGGGGAAGATTTAAAATAATATGGTAAAGAGGGGGAAGCTTTCGACGGCTTCCTCCTTTTCCTTTTCCGTACGAATAATTATGCGGAAAAGGACACACACAGATTGACAAGAAAGCCCGAAATGAATAGAATAGAATGTATTAAGAGACAGGAGGTCTTTGACTATGTTATTCGGAATGCCGACATTGATTGAGAACAAGTCTTTGGAAGAGGACGTAAAGCTTTGCGAACGCCTGGGACTCTCCTTTGTGGAATTGAACATGAATTTCCCGCAGTATCAGGTGGACCGGCTCGAGAACACGGAAGTGCTCCGCTCCGCAGCTGAGAAGGCAGGGATTTTCTACTCCATCCATATGGAGGAGGATTTTGATATCGCCACGTTCAACCCGCTGACCGCGGAAGCTTATCTGGAAACGATGCGCAGAACGATCCGTGTTGCAAAGAAACTTTCCGAGCTGAATCCCGAGGACAGCCCGTTTATCATCAATATGCATATGGTTCACGGAATTCATATTACCCTTCCGGATCAGAAGGTTATGTTATATGAGAGCCGCAAGGAAGAATATCTGGATGCCTTCCTTCGTTTCCGCACCCTCGTTGAGGAGTGGATCGGAAGCGAGAAGATCCTTGTTACGATTGAGAATACCGACGGCTTTAAGCCGTATGAGACCGAAGCAATCGGTTTGCTTTTGGAGAGCCCGAAGTTCGCGCTTACGTGGGACATCGGACATTCCAAGGCCATTGGGGAGACCGATATGCCGTTCCTTTTGAAGAACTGGAACCGGATCGTGCATTTTCATGTGCATGACGGCCAGGACAATCCTCCGGCGAGCCATCTCGGACTCGGCGACGGGGATATCGATCTTCAGACCAGACTCGAATTTGCCCAGAAGTGTAACGCAAACTGCGTTCTTGAGACGAAGACGAGTGAGGCTCTTGAGCAGAGCAAGACATGGCTGATCGGCCATAACTGGGCATAGTGCGGGACGGTGCAATAATTCCGAATTGTATTGGGTGGATCTCATGGACGATGGGACCACCCATTTTGCCTATTTTCGGCCAGTCTGAAAAGGGCGGCAATACTATAAAACGCGTAAAGGAAGCGCAATGAAGAAAGTAGATTATCAGATCAGAGTAATGACGATGGACGATTACAGCGGCGTATATGCCCTCTGGCAGAGCATTCACGGCTTCGGTATCCGTTCCATCGACGATTCGCGTGAGGGCGTGGAACGTTTTCTCACGAGAAACCCGAAGACAAGTATGGTGGCGGTAAAGGAAGACGGCGCGATCATCGGTGCGATCCTGTGCGGACATGACGGCCGCAGAGGCACATTTTACCATGTATGCGTACGTGAGCAGTACCGCAATCAGGGAATCGGCAAGTCCATGGCGGTAGCCTGCATGCGCGCCCTCAAGGAAGAGAAGATCAACAAAGTGACATTGGTTGCTTTTACACGGAACGCTCTCGGAAACCAGTTCTGGAAAGGTGCCGGCTGGACCTTCCGTGAGGACCTGAATTATTATGATTTTACGTTGAACGAGGCAAATATCACGGAGTTCAACAAGTAGAAACAGGAGCTTTTTTTATGAAGAAAATGATCCGGCTTGCGGGGGTTATGGTACTGGCCCTGGCACTTGCGGGCTGCGGAAAAGACAAGCAGAAGAAGACGACACCGACGCCCGAGCCGACGCCCGAGGCAACCGTGACGGTTACCGCCGTACCGACGGCCGAAACCGACGTGGTGAAGACGCCCGTTTCTTTGCTGCCGATCATTTACGGTACGGGTGACGACGGATGGATCTGTCAGGGAATGCTTTCCGTAGATACGGAGAGCACGCTTCCCGCTTCCTTCGGCGAAGGCACGGAGCATATTCCGGGTACGCTTACCGAGTATCGCGTGCAGAATAACGCCAACACTGAGCTGTTCCGCGTTACCGGTACAGTGACGGAGCAGGGCATCGTCTTCACGCTTAAGATCGGCGCGTATGAGCGGAGGATCATAACCGTAACGGAAGTTGAAGACGGAAACGCGGTCGATGTGATCCGCTTTAAGGAGCGCATGGTGCTTCGCCAGAACGGCAGCGATCTGCTGGCATTTTCGGCCGATGCGGAAGCGCTGACTATCGGCGCGAACAGTGACGCCGGCGCATGGGCTTTCCGGTTCCCGGTTCAGAACGGGATCGTGGCGGAGACCGACGCGAGCGGCTCTTTGTATCTCGGTGAGGATATGATCTCCCGCAAGGTCGCGGGTCTGAAGGATATTTACGACGGCGCGTATCTTGCCAAGGTGGAAGATAAGATCCGCAAAGAAGCGGCACCGGAGGAACGCCCCTCCGGCTATGTCCAGGTGACGAAGAAGCATGTTACCGCGGACGGAAGGTGGACAGAGTATAACGTCATCTACCAGTCGAATACCGTGATCGCTGACCGCAGTGAGAGCGGCACAAAGCAGGTGACCGAATATGAGTTCCGTGAGATGAGCAACGGAATCAGCGAAGTGGCTTTTTTTGAGAATCTTGTAGATGCGAAGCCGGCGTTCACATTTGCCGTAGAGGAACTGGATGAATTCCGCTCGGATATTTACGGGAACGAAGAACGCGAAGAGCGTGAGGAAGCGGAATTCCTGAAAGGAAGGGTTCCGTTCATTATCGTTCCGACCGAATACGGATATATGGAGCGAGGCTATAAGAAGACCGGCGATGAGCGCGAGGACTACATCCGCCTGTGCTTCTGCGACGGAACCGTTTCGGGAAGCGTATACGCGGTTTATCAGGACATGGATCCGGTTTCGGTACGGGTGATCCGGCTCGGAGCCTCGGATGGAAGAGTTTATGCGGACGGTACGATCTACGCGCTGAATGCTGACAGCACGCAGAAAGCGTCTTCGCCGCGCAGGGAACTTCACGAGTATACCTATGACCGGTTCGGCGTGATGACAAAGGAAACAAAGCCCGGATATTCGGCAACATACGAATATGCCTTCAGCGACTTTGCCTACGGCGGCGAGGATGATACGATCCGCCATGAGTGGCAGAAGCTGATGCCGTATCTCGAAAAGGGCGTGCAGGCGAAGAAAAACGCGCAGAAAGAAACCGAACAGAAAGAAACTGAACAGGAAGAGCAGTGAAAAAGAAGCAAGACGGAAGATGGCAGGATTATCTCCCGAAGAGCAGGAACGGGAGTGACGCGAGAAAGCGGAAGAGGCGCAGGAGGATCATCGTCCTTCTTGTCGTGCTGCTTCTCATCGGCGTTCTGGCCGGTTCCGTGATCCGGTTCCGCGGATTCGGACTGTTCAAAAAGAAGACACCCGCGGAGCTCGTCCGCGTGACACTCGAATCGGTATATGACGGGGACACGATCCGCGTGAAGATGCCGGACGGCACGGAGGAGACCGTGCGCATGCTTTTGATCGACGCACCGGAGAGCGTTCACCCGGACGAAACGAAGAATACCGAGGAGGGCCGTAGGGCGGCAAAGTTCCTTTCGGAGCTTCTTTCAAAGCATCAGACGCTTTATCTGGAGTACGAGGATCCGGAGAACAACCGGGATCTGTACGGAAGGCTTTTGGCCTATGTATGGCTAAGAAGTTCTACATCAGTAGAACCATCATATATAAAGGAAAATATGGTAAATGCCATCATTCTTTCAAACGGACATGCCGCGTTTCATGTTTATCAAAACGGCAACCCGGTGAAGGAAGAATACCGAAGAGTTTTGGAGGGGTTACAATGACGGAACGGCTGTATGAATCGAACGCCTATGATGTTGCTTTCGACGCGCGGGTGACAGAAGTGCGCGCGGGTGAAGGTGTTTCCTTTGTAACGCTTGACCGGACGCTGTTCTTTCCGGAGGAGGGAGGCCAGTCCTGCGACCGCGGGACGCTTGCGGGCTTTCCGGTGACGGATGTGCAGATTAAAGGCGGCGAGATTGTACATACGGTGCAGGGCAGTGTTCTTCCGGGAACCGAAGTGCACGGCGAGATCGATTGGGAATACCGCTTCCGCAATATGCAGATGCATTCCGGCGAGCACGTATTTTCCGGATTGGTATTCAGACTTTTCGGGTATTCCAATGTCGGGTTTCATCTGAGCGAGAACAGCGCGACAATGGATTATAACGGCAAGCTTACGGCGGATGATATTGAGATGCTTGAGGAACGCGCGAACCGGATCATTACGGAAGGCCACGCGATCCGGGCATGGTATCCGTCCAAGGAAGAGCTGGCGGCGCTTTCCTATCGGAGCAAGAAGGAAATCGACGGACCGGTTCGTCTCGTGGAGATTGAAGGGACGGACCTGTGCGCATGCTGTGTCCCGCACCTTCGGAACACTTCCGAGATCGGTTTTCTGAAGATCATTTCGTTTGAGAATTATAAAGGCGGCGTTCGGCTGCAGTACCGCTGCGGTTTGCGGGCACTCGATCATTACCGCGATTGTCTGTCGCTTCTTACGGCGGCAGGAAGACTTCTGTCCGCGAAGCAGGAGGACATTCCCGCTGCGATCGAACGGGTGCAGGAAGAGGCGAAGAATCTGGCTTTCCGCCTGAGCGAGGCTGTGCGTATGGAGATCGCGGATAAAATCCGCAGACAGTACGAGGCGGACAGCCGTAACGATTCCTCCAACGGAAACGCGTTGTTCGTATTTCATGCCGAACCGGGACTTTTACGGTTCGCGATGGATGAAGCAAGGAAGCATTACAGCGGTATATGCGTCATTCTGATCCCGCAGGAGGGCGGAAGGGTCCGCTATCTGATGGAAGGAAGCGAACAGGTATCTGAACTTCAGAACGGATTACGGGAACGTTTCGGAGCGAAAGGCGGCGGAGCCAAAGGTTCCGTGAGCGGCAGCACGGAAGCTTCGGAAGAGCAGCTTCGCGGTTTCTTTTCGGAGCAGGGAATCGGCTGAGGCGGAGACCGGCAGATGAGATTACGTCCGGCATTTTCCGCCGGATTCAAATAAGGGGTTAACAATGGAAGTCCTCCACGGAAACAGAATATCCGCGCAGACGGCAATCGGACAGATCCGGATCCGTATGGAACAGACCGTACGGGTGCAGCCGGTTCCGGTTGCGGATACGGAAGCGGAGATCGGGCGGTATGAAGCGGCAGTGCGTCAGGCGGCCGCGGAACTTCGTGCGCTTTCCGAACGGGCAAGCCGGAGCATCGGACCGTGGAATGCGAGGATTTTCGAGGTTCACGCCATGATGGCGGAGGACGTCGATTACCGCGGTAAAGTGACGGAAACCATCCGTGAGCGCCGTGTGTGCGCGGAATACGCGGTGGAACTGACCGGATTGCATTTCGCCGGCATGTTTGAAAAAATGGAGGACCCGTATTTCCGGGCACGCTCCCAGGATGTGAAGGATATTACGGACCGGCTGATCCGGATACTGCTCGGCGAGAAGACGTCGGTTGATCAGGACAGACCGTATATTCTCGCGGCGTCCGAACTGACGCCCGGCGATCTGATGCGGCAGGACCGCAGCTGTATCCTCGGCATCGTGACCGAACAGGGCACGGCGTATTCGCATGCCTCGATCCTTGCGAGAAGCATGAGCATTCCCGCTTTGACGGGCATTCGGATTGACCCTTCGTGGGACGGACACATGGCGATTCTGGACGGAGAGAAGGGCTGCCTGATCATCGATCCGGACAGCGGTACCGTAAAGGAATACCTGCGCATAACCGCGGAGCGGGCCGCATCGGACAGCGAAAAGGACGAAGCGGAAGCGGGGCAGGCGCTTACGAAGTCCGGCAAGAGGATCATCCTGCGCGCCAACATCGGCGATGAAACCGAACTCGACGCAGCCGTAACGGGCGGCGCGGAAGGAATCGGACTTCTCCGAACGGAATACCTTTTCATGGAAGCGGGTGAACTGCCCGGGGAAGAGGAACAGTTCCGTTACTATAAGTCATTTGCCGAAGCTATGAAGGGGCAGAAGGTTGTCATCCGTACGACGGATATAGGTGCCGATAAGCCGGTATCTTATCTTGAGATGCCCCATGAGGAGAACCCCGCGCTCGGGAAGCGGGCCATCCGTCTTTCGTTTGATAACAGGGAAATGTTCCGCACGCAGCTGCGTGCGATATTCCGTGCGGCGCAGTACGGCAATGTGGCGGTATTATATCCGATGATCACTTCCGAGTGGGAGATGAAAGAGATCGTCCGTACGGAGGAGGAAGTCCGAAACGAGCTCCGCTCGGAGGGCATAGAGGTCCCGGAGATTCCGCGCGGGATTATGATCGAGACGCCGTCCGCGGCAGTCATCAGTGACCGACTTTCGGAATATGCGGATTTCTTCAGTATCGGCACCAACGACCTTGCGCAGTATGTACTGGCGGTAGACCGCAAGAATGCTGCCGTGGCGAAGTATTATGATCCGTGGCACGACGCGATCCTGAGACTCCTTACGATGACGGTTCAGAATGCCCATCGGAAGGGTATCCCGGTGTGTCTCTGCGGAGAACTTGCAGCCGACCCGGCGGCAACGGACAGACTGATCGCGCTCGGCGTGGATGAGCTGTCGGTTGCGCCGTATCTGCTCCGTGAGATCCGGCGTTCGATCCGTGCCTGCGAGGTGTAAACTCTTGTGCAAAAAGCCTGCGAAGTTAGAATACTGCTGAAACTAAGGGAAAATATGGAAAAAATTGATCATTTTCATAAAAAAACAGGTTGACAAGTATATATTATCGTGGTAGTTTTAAGATGCAGTCAGGTAGATAGACAGACCAACAAGTTGTGTGTATTTCATGGCTTGTCGGTTTGTTTTGTTTTAAGGGGTTTTCTTAAGACCGTTGATGTGCAGATTTTTATGAAGGAGGTACTGGTTCATGACTGGTACAGTAAAGTGGTTCAACGCTCAGAAGGGTTATGGCTTCATTAGCAATGATGAGGGCGGCGAGGATGTATTCGTACATTTCTCCGCTATCCAGAGCGAAGGCTTCAAGACTCTTGAAGAGGGTCAGAAGGTATCTTTCGAGACCGAGCAGGATCCCAAGGATTCCAAGAAGCTTAGAGCGGTTAACGTTGTTGCTATGTAATTTATAATTGCATCGGACAGTACGCGAACACAAAAAGACCGGGGAGTTCTATTAAGGACTCCCCGGTCTTTTTGCGTTTATGCGGTTTTTAACGAATGCCGCTTGGAAGCAGTTTTTGGTTATAAAAGCCGGAATCAGGTTCCCTGTCCGCTGCCGCTTTCGCTGCCCCACGGGTCAACCTCTCCGGTGGGTTCGGCTGTCGGTTCCGTTGTCGGTTCAGTCGTGGGCTCTGCTGTCGGCTCCGTTGTGGGCGCTGTTGTCGGCTCGGTGGTAGGCTCCGTCGTTGGATTCACAGTGGGCTGTACTTCCTTGGTCGGCTCGTTCGTCGGCCTCGGTGCCTCGGTAGGAGCGGGCGAAGGAGTAGGCGTAGGGGTAGGAGCCTTGGTCGGTTCCTCCGGAATGTTCGCCGAAGTCGGAAGCGGCTCGCCGTTCTTATAGGCAATGTATTCCTCCAGGCAGTAGCCGAGCTGATTAATCTCAGTCGCGGCTTCTACGCCGACGTAGCGGAAATGCCACTGCTCATAGGTGATTCCGGTGATATTCTTCTTGTCCGCAGGATAGCGGAGGATGAATCCGTATTTATAGCAGTTCGCGCGGAACCAGGTGTAGTCGTATTTTTCGCCATCGAGAACCCAGATGTCGAAGCCGAGACCGGTGCGGTGCTCGCTTGCGTTACCCGGAATGGTCTTCGGCGGGTTGAGGCTTTTGTCACGGTTATTCCAGAACTTGTCCTGCGTCGCGTAGTTGCGGTAGGCACCGGTCTGGGAAACCTTTACGCCGTTCTTGGTGGCGTCGTGGTAGGCGGTGCACATCTCATTCAGATGAACGAGCGCCTCGCGGTTGCCCCGGTCGTAGCCGTCCTCTTCGGTCTCAATGACAAAGTTGCGTTTCGAAGCGGAAACGGTCTTCGGATTCTCTATGGTGTAGAAGCTTGCCGTGAGAACTTCATCCAGGCGGACCAGGTTCTCGGGGTTGCCGGTGTATTTCAGACGGTGTGTCCAGTTGACAAGCATCAGGTAATCGATCGTCCAGTTATCGCCCGGAACAGGTTCCGCATAGACATCGGTCGTAACGCTGTCGCACATGCCGTAAACGTAGGGCATCGGCGTCGGGGTAGGCGTTGCGGGTACCTCGCTCGGTGTCGGTGTCGTCACTTCGGAGCCGCGCGGATCGGAAGTGGATGAAGGCGTCGGGTCGTTTTTCACGACGGTCTCCGTCGGCCCTTGCTCCTCGGGTGTCACTTTCTTACGGTCCTTAAGCATGGCGATGACGAGGCCGATGATAACCGCTAATATGATAAACAGAAGAATGAACTGTACGCGGCCGGCTTCAAAGAGGCGGCGCACGGTGGATTTCTTCTTTCTGACGGGATATCTGGAAGCCATTATTTCATAAATCCTTTCTCGTTTCTCGGAAAATGAGTAAATGCGACTAAAATTATACCATAAATAAGATAAAAAAGATAGTTTTTTTTATATCGGTGTTATGATATACTCGGATTGAACGCAGGACATCACGGAAAATGTGTCCGTAGCGGTAAGTATTATAAAGAGAGGCACAGCATATGGCTAATGTAACATTTGACAGATCTTTCGCGGACAAGTTCATCCGCGCAGAGGAACTGACACAGATCAAGACCGCTGCGGAAGCGGCAAGAAAGGAACTGGTTTCAAAGTCCGGCGCAGGCAATGATTTCCTCGGCTGGATCGATCTTCCGGTTGCTTATGACAAGGAAGAATTCGCACGCATTAAGAAGGCAGCTGCGAAGATTCAGAGCGATTCCGACGTTCTTCTGGTAATCGGTATCGGCGGCTCCTACCTCGGTGCGAGAGCAGCGATCGAATTCCTGCGTCACAGTTTTTACAACAGTGTTTCGAAGGAGATCCGCAAGACTCCCGAGATTTATTATGTCGGCAACAGCATCAGCTCGACTTATATCGCTCACCTGAAGCAGGTAATCGGCGACCGTGATTTCTCGATCAACATGATCAGCAAATCCGGCACGACGACCGAGCCCGCGATCGCGTTCCGCGTATTCAAGAAGATGCTGATCGACAAGTACGGACGTGAAGAGGCCAACAAGCGTATTTACGCAACGACCGATAAGGCAAGAGGAGCCCTTAAGAAGGTTGCCAATGAGGAAGGCTACGAGAACTTCGTCGTTCCGGACGATGTCGGAGGACGGTTCTCCGTTCTGACCGCGGTAGGTCTTCTTCCGATCGCCGTAAGCGGCGCTGATATCGATCAGCTGATGGCAGGCGCGGCTTCGATGCGTGAGATTTGTCTCAACAATGCATATGAGGATAACGATGCGGTTCAGTATGCGGCAGTCCGCAACATCCTTTACCGCAAGGGTAAGGCGGTTGAGGTTCTCGCGAACTACGAGCCTTCGCTTCATTTCGTTTCGGAGTGGTGGAAGCAGCTGTACGGCGAGTCCGAAGGTAAGGACCAGAAGGGTATTTTCCCGGCAAGCGTTGACCTGACGACCGACCTGCACTCGATGGGGCAGTTCATCCAGGACGGCGCGCGCATCATGTTCGAGACGGTTATCGAGCTTACGAAGAGCACCGAGGAGATCGTGCTTGAGGCTGAGCCCGTAGATCTTGACGGCATGAACTATCTGGCAGGCAAGACCGTGGATTTCGTTAATAAGAGTGCCATGAAGGGCACGCAGCTTGCCCATGTGGACGGCGGTGTTCCGAACCTTGTGATCCGTCTTCCCGAGCAGACGGAATTCTGCCTCGGCCAGCTGTTCTACTTCTTTGAATTTGCCTGCGGCGTAAGCGGTTACATGCTCGGTGTGAATCCGTTCAACCAGCCCGGCGTGGAGAGTTACAAGAAGAATATGTTTGCGCTTCTCGGAAAGCCCGGTTATGAAGAGATGCGTGCGGAACTTTTGAAGAGACTGTAAGCGGACAGCCGGAAGGCAGTTCTGCGGAAAGGAGTCGTTATGTACCGGTTCGATGTGGAAAAGGCGACCAAAGAATGCATCGCCTGGATCAGACAGTTTTTTGAGGAGAACGGCAAGGGTTGTAACGCTGTCCTCGGAATCTCCGGAGGAAAGGACAGTACCATCGCGGCAACGCTTTGCGTGGCAGCCCTCGGTGCGGACCGCGTCATCGGAGTACTGATGCCGAACGGTGAGCAGCCGGATATCGATTGCTCCTACCAGATCTGCAAACATCTCGGAATCCGTTATTATGAGATCAACATCAAGGACAGTTTTGACGGATTGAAGAACGCACTTGCAGGTCAGATGGATATCTCAAACCAGACCATCGTCAATATGGCACCCCGTATCCGTATGACGACCGTTTATGCGGTTTCGCAGAGCAACAACGGACGTGTCGTAAACACCTGCAATCTGTCGGAAGACTGGGTCGGTTATTCCACCCGCTACGGCGATTCGGTCGGCGATTTCAGCCCGCTGTCGCATTTTACGGTGCAGGAGGTAAAGGCGATCGGAAAGTATCTCGGCGCGCCGTTAAACCTCATTGAGAAGACGCCGTCGGACGGCCTGTGCGGCAAGACCGATGAGGACAACCTCGGATTTACCTATGCCGAGCTGGACCGTTACATCCGCACCGGTGAGATCGATAACCTTGAACACAAGGCTCTGATCGACCGGAAGCATAAAAAGAATCTTTTCAAACTGAAACTGATGCCTTCCTTTGACATGGGAATCGAGGTTGCGATCCCGGAGGAATAAAAACAAGGCTGCAGTCCCAAACGGGACCGCAGCCTTTCTTGTTGTGTTGGTATTTGCGATGTGCGCAGGATTGCTCCGCTGCAATCAGTCGTTGCTCTTCGCGATGGAGTCTTTCTCATGACCGGCAAGCAGAAGTCCGAAGCAGCCGCCGCAGATGCCGCCGACAATGTGTCCGAGCTGGGAAATGTTGTCCTGCTGAAAGCTGTCAACGATCTGGCCGCCGATGAAGATGATGCAGACGATGATAAACGTGATCGGAATCTCCCCGCTCTTAACATTGGAGATCGAGGAGAGGATGATCAGCATGAATACGATAGCGCTCGCGCCGAGAAGCGCAACACCCGAAGGGGAGATGATCGCGTGAATGATCGCGGTCACAACTGCGGTAACGCCCATCATCTCAAGCAGGTTGCGGCTGCCGTATTTCTCCTCAACAAGAGGACCGAGCAGGAGAATGTAGGTCATGTTGCCGGTGAAATGTACCCAGTCCGCATGGCCGATCGCGTAACCGAACGCGCGGACGTAAGTCATCGGGTTTAAAAGACCGGAGCGGTAAGTACTGAACAGGTGACGGTTCGCCCAGCCGCCGGTCAGGTGGTTTAACAGAAGCGCGAGTCCGCACACCATAACGAAGCAGAGCGTAACCGGCGCGTTGAATTTGATGTGGAATTTCTTCATGAGAATACCTCCGTCAAATCAGGGTTATTATTATACGGACACGGTTGTCCGCTTTCTAACACTGTATCATTTTTCACGGAAAATGTCAATCAGTTTTACGTCGCCCGACACTTGCATTGCAAGGTATCTGAAGGTATAATAATAAGCAGCCAAGCCATACGGGAAAGGAGCCGAAAATATGATAAAAGCAGTTATTTTCGATATGTTTGAAACGCTGGTGACACTGTTCGCCGGAAGAACCTATTTCAGCGAGAATATCGCCGCCGATGTCGGCATCCCGACGGAGACGTTCCGCCCTGTCTGGCATGTGAATGAGATGGACCGCTCCACGGGTGTGCTGACTATGGAAGAGGGGGTTGCGAGAACGCTCTCGGCACTCGGCGTTTCCGATGATTATGTCGCTAAAGTCTGCAAGAAGCGTCTGGAGGCGTTAGGCGACACATTTGACGCCATCCCGCCGGCATCGATCGCGCTATTAAAAGAACTGAAGGAGCGCGGCATCCTGATCGGTCTGATCAGCAACTGCTTCTCGGATGAAGCCGAAATGATCAGGAACAGCCGGCTTTATCAGTATTTCGACGCTGTAAAGCTTTCCTATGAGCAGGGCATCTGCAAGCCCGATCCCGCATTGTATTACCGGATTGCGGCCGAGCTCGGCGTAGAGCCCGAAGAGTGCCTCTATGTCGGAGACGGCGGGCGCAACGAACTGGCGGTTGCAAAAGAGGTCGGCATGAAGCCCGTGCAGGCGCTTTGGTTCCGTCCGCTGATGTTTGAACCGCACATTCCGAGTCCGGTATATGATGAGTTTCCGCATGCGGAGATTCAGCCGGATGTATTGAACTATCTGTAAGATCTGCGTTGTGTCTATAGGGGAGAAGGATGCTTCAGCTGCGAAATTATGTGAAAAGCGATGCGGAGACGATCGTTACCTGGGTCGCCGATGAACGTACGCTCTATATGTGGAGCGCGGACCGGTATGCCCGCTATCCGATCACCCCGCAGGACATGAACCGCCAGTATGACGGGTTTGAAGGAAGCAGGGAGTTCTTTCCGCTCACCGCCGTCGAGGACGGAAAGATCGTCGGACACATGATCCTCAGGTATCCGAATCCCGATGACCATACGGTGATCCGCTTCGGCTTCGTAATCGTCGATTATCTGAAGCGCGGCAGAGGCTACGGCGGGCAGATGATCCGCGAAGCGCTCAAGATCGTATTTGAACGTACCGGCGCGGAAAAGGTGACGCTCGGCGTATTCCGGGACAACGTTCCCGCGGCACTCTGTTACCTGAAGGCAGGCTTCCATCCGCCGGCCGATCCGGAAGCCGTGAAGGAAAGAATTGTGCCGATCCTCGGAGAAGAGTGGATCTGCTGCGAACTGGAGATCACAAAAGAAGAGTATACTACAAGAGTAGAACAATAGAAATATAGGATAGAAATAAAAAACGGCAGGAGCATCTGAAGGGTGCTCCTACCGCATGAATGAGCGAAATAAGACGACTGTTAGATCAGCCTTCCGGAAGCTTCAGGTCGCCTTCCTTGATCCAGCCCATCTTACGTAGAATCTCGCAGAAAAGGATGGAAAGAATTGCCGGAAGAACGAGGGAAATCAGTACGAGTCCGACCCAGTCAAAGGCGTCGGGCTTAAAACCTGCCGCAGTCCATCCGGTGACAACACCGATCTGGCCGACGAGACCGCAGGTTCCCATTCCGCCGCACAGGGAATTGCCTTTCAGAATGTCGTTTCCGGCAAGGGAAAGCTTGAATACGCAGGTGGCAATGGGACCGGTAATCGCGGAAGCAAGAATCGGCGGAATCCAGATGCGGGGGTTCTTTACGATGTTCCCCATCTGCAGCATGCTGGTTCCGAGACCCTGGGAAACAAGACCGCCGACTTTATTCTCACGGTAGCTCATGAAGGCAAATCCGACCATCTGTGCACAGCATCCGGCAACAGCAGCACCGCCTGCCAGACCGCCGATTCCGATAGCCGCGCAGATGGCTGCGCTGCTGATTGGAAGGGTTAGTGCGATACCGATGACAACGGATACCAGAATGCCCATGATGAACGGAGCCTGGTTGGTTGCCCATTTGATATATTCTCCGACCTGGCTTGCAGCCCAGCCGATGTGCTTTCCGCAGAGGATGGAAAGCATACCGCCGATGAAAATCGTAACGAAAGGCGTAACGAGAATATCAACCTTGGTTTCTTTGGAAACAAGTTTACCGAACTCGACCGCGATAATCGTAATCAGAAGAACAGCAAGCGGACCGCCTGCGCCGCCTTGATCGTTGGCGGCAACACCGACAGCGAGAGCGGAGAACAAAACAAGAGGCGGAGCCTGTAAAGCGTAAGCAATGGAAACTGCCATAGCGGGACCGGCGGCAGTCTTTGCGTAATTGCCGATGGTCACGAGATAATCACAGAAGGTTTTTAACCATGTCAATCCTTCCGGAACAAGTTTACCGCACTGTTGTCCGAGCGTTGCAACAATCGTACCGATGAGCAGGGAAGCGAAGAGACCCTGCGCCATTGCACCGAGTGCGTCGATACCGTAGCGCTTTCCGGAGATGATGATGTTTTTACGGTTTAAGAAACGGGCGAAACGGCTCTTTTCTTTCGTGTCCGCCTGCGCGGGAGTTTCTGTGACCTCGGGCATGGTTTCAGCCGGGGCGTCAGCGGGAGCAACAGGGGTGTTCTTGGTGTTATCTTCCATGATTCGGAGACCTTCCTTTCCGGATTCTTTGAAAAAGATGGTATCATATTACTACCATAAGTGCAATGGTAATATTAAACATAAAAAAGTGTTAAGGAAAATACTATTTCGGCATTTTCCCAAATGCGATAAGAGTACACTGTTAGAGTATGAAAACAATCGCCGGTTTTTGCGGCCGGCAGGAGGGAGCACAAAATGGATGAAGCATTGAATAAGCTTCGCGAGCAGGCTAAGGCAGCGGCCAGAGAATTGCTGGAACAGTCCAGGGTGACCGCCGGAAGCATCGTGGCGGTAGGATGCTCTTCGAGCGAGATCAGCGGCAGCAGGATCGGAAGCAATTCGAAGCCGATGGTGGCGCAGGTTGTTTATGAAGGAATCGCGCAGGTTTTTGCGGAGGCGGGCGTTTATCTTGCCGCGCAGTGCTGCGAGCATTTGAACCGCGCGCTGATCGTGGAGCGTGAGATTTACGAGAAGGAGATCCGGTTCTACGCAGGCCGCGTGAACGTTGTTCCGCAGCCGAAGGCAGGCGGGTCATTTGCCACGGCAGCATACGGCGCGATGAAGGAACCGGTTGCCGTCGAGGCGGTTCGCGCGGATGCCGGAATGGATATCGGCGGAACGCTGATCGGAATGCATTTGAAGAGGGTTGCGGTACCGCTTCGTCTTGTGAATAACCGCATCGGAGAAGCGTCCGTTCTGGCGGCCAGAACAAGGCTTCCTTTTACCGGCGGAAGCAGGGCCGTTTATGATGAAAATCTGTTGTAAATCTTTTGTGAACTTACCTTGCGATTGATTGACATTTTTTCGTATCATGTGGTATCATGTCGCACGGATGGATTATCTTATACATTCATAGTAGAAAAGAGGCTTTTATGGGCGGTTTTTTTGGTGTTGCCAGCAAGGATGATTGCGTTTTCGATCTGTTCTTCGGAACGGATTATCATTCCCACCTCGGGACAAGACGTGCCGGAATGGCAGTATACGACCGGGAGGAAGGTTTTGCGAAGGCAATTCACAAGATTGAGAACTCGCCTTTTCGTACAAAGTTTGACAAGGAAGCCAATTCGATGCACGGATCTTACGGCATCGGATCCATTTCGGACTTTGAACCGCAGCCTATCATGGTGCATTCGCACCACGGCACATTTGCCGTAACGACGGTCGGCAAGATCAACAATGTTGATTATCTGGAATCGGAAATTCTGAAGCACAATTCTCACTTCTTCGTAATGAGCAACGGACAGATCAATCCTACCGAGCTTGTTGCGGCTCTGATCAATCAGAAAGAGAATTTTATAGACGGTATCCGCTATGCCCTGGAGGTTATCGACGGGAGCCTTTCCCTGCTTGCGTTAACCGAGAGGGGTATTTATGCTGCTCGTGACAAGATGGGCAGAACCCCGATTTCGATCGGCAAGAAGGAAGGAGCGTACTGCGCGTCCTTCGAGAGTTGCGCGTTTGCGAACCTCGGCTACCAGCCGGTTCGTGAGCTCCGCCCCGGTGAGATCGCGGTGCTGCAGGAGGATACTTTCCGGTCGCTCTATGTTCCGGATCAGGAACATATGAAGATCTGTACGTTCCTTTGGATCTATTACGGGTATCCGTCCTCGTCCTATGAGGGCATCAGCGTGGAGAAGATGCGTTACCGCTGCGGTGAGGCACTTGCGAAACGCGATCACATAAAGCCCGACATTGTTGTCGGTGTTCCGGACTCCGGAACGGCGCACGCAATCGGATATTCCAATGCGGCGGGAATCCCGTTCTCGAGACCGTTGATCAAGTACACGCCTACCTGGCCCCGGTCCTTTATGCCGACGATGCAGCAGAACCGAGACCTGATCGCGAAGATGAAACTGATCGCGGTACCGGATCTGATCAAAGGAAAGAGCATGGTTGTTATCGATGACTCAATCGTCCGCGGCACACAGCTTCGCGATACCGCGGCGTTCCTGTTCGAGAGCGGCGCGACCGAGGTACATGTAAGACCTGCCTGCCCGCCGATCATGTTCGGCTGTAAGTATTTGAATTTCTCCAGATCCAAATCCGAAATGGAGCTGATTGCAAGACGCGTGATCGTGGAGCTGGAAGGAACCGACGAGGTTAGTGAAGAAGTGCTGCGCGAGTACTGTGACCCGGACAGCGAGCGTTATCAGAAGATGACGGACGCTATCTGCAAGAAGCTGAATTTTACGACGCTTCGTTATCACAGACTGGATGATATGGTAGCAGCTGTGGGGATTGATCCGGATAAACTTTGCACGTATTGCTGGAACGGAGAGGAATAGAAATGTTGTCGGAGAAGAATGAAAAACTGTTGTCGATCGCAATCCCGTGTTACAACTCACAGGATTATGTGAGAAGAGCACTGGATACGGTTGTACCGGCGGCGGACAGGGTTGAGATCCTCGTTGTGGACGACGGCTCGACTGACGGAACCGCGGATATCGCGCGTGAGTATGCAGAGAAATATCCCGATGCCGTGCGCTATCTTTATAAGGAGAACGGAGGACACGGAGACGCGGTCATGTACGGCGCGGATCATGCGACCGGATTTTACTTCCGCGTGCTGGACAGTGACGACTGGCTGAACACCGAGAATCTCAACAGGATGCTGGACCGTCTTGAAGAGGACCGGAACCGCGGCGTCGTTTATGACCTTGTTCTTACCAATTATGTTTATGAAAAGGTCGGCTGCAAGAGTAAAGAGATCGGATACTCTTCGGCGCTTCCCGTAGAAACCATGTTCACATGGGAAGATACGAAGCGTTTTAATCTGGGCCAGAACCTTTTAATGCATTCAATCACGTATCGGAGGGAGATGCTTCTTGCCACGGGACTCCGTCTGCCGAAGCACACGTTCTATGTGGATAATCTGTTCGCGTACTATCCGCTGCCGTTTGTGAAGAGCATCTTTTATTTCAATTTTGATCTGTATCATTATTATATCGGTCGTTCGGATCAGTCGGTATGCGAAGACCAGATGATCAAGCGCGTGGACCAGCAGGTGCTGATTGCCAATACGATGTACTCCATGCACGATCTGAAGACGATCAAGAGCAAGAAGCTTCGCAGATACATGGCACAGTATGTCGCCGTTATTTCCACGATCGTGTCCGCACTGTATGTCCGTAAGGGCGGCAAAGAAGCAATGCAATCCAAGAAGGAGTTCTGGAGCCGCGTTAAGACGCGCTACGGAAATACCTATCAGGAAGTGTGCCGGATGATCAAGCCGTTGTACTTTGTCCGCACGACCAACTGGTTTACCAGTATTATGATCAACATAGGCTATGTGATTTGCCGTAAGATCTTCCACTTTAATTAGTTCGGGTGAAGAAATGAAAAGTAAGAAAAAGGACTGGCTCCGCTTCTGGTGGGTGTTCCTTTATGCTCCAATCTACATGATCATTTTCTTTCTGGAAGAGCGCTACATCACGGATTGCCATCTGATCGGAATCCCGCTTGATCATAAGATTCCGTTCATTGAATGGTTCTTCTTTCCGTACTACATCTGGTTTCCGTTCATTGCGGCAGTTGTTGTAAGGCTTTTCTTTAAAGATAAGGTTACATTCCTGAAAACTGCCGGTTTTCTCTATTTCGGCATGACGCTCTTTTTGATCGTTAATGTGGTATATCCGAACCGGCTGGATATCCGTCCGACCGAATTCACGCGCGACAATATCGCGATCCGGCTGGCGCAGGCGATGTACGAAGGGGACACGCCGACCAACGTGCTTCCGAGCATCCATGTGTACAACTCCCTCGGCGTCCTGCTCGGTGTCTGGACGACCAAGAAGGACATGAAGCATAAGGCAATCAAATGGGGCGTTACGATCCTGAGCATCGTGATCAGCTGCTCGACCGTATTTGTAAAGCAGCACTCCGTGATCGATGTGGCAGCAGCGTTTATCCTCGCCGTTCCCGCATACTGGTTCTTCTTCAAAGGCGCATATGCCCGTAAGATGGATACACTTTCCGTTTAAAAATCCGCTCCCTGATGGGGCGGATTTTCTGTTGCATTTTCCGTCGGAAAATGATATGATAGCAAATGCAATTTATAGGTGTCGGAGGTTGTAAGGAATATGAATTATCCCGGATTGGTTTTCGGTATAAACGGCGTATTGCTGGCATTTTTGATCGTACTGGCGGTAGTGCTCGTTTTGATGGTTGTATTGTATTTCGTCGGTCGGAAGATGCAGAAGAAGAACGACGAGGTTATGAAAGAAATGCAGGCCAGCGCGCAGATGGTATCGGCGCTGATCATCGATAAAAAGAGGATGAAACTGAAAGATGCCGGTTTCCCTGCCATTGTAATGGAGTCGACTCCCAAGTACGCGAGACGCGCGAAGGTAGCAGTCGTAAAGGCGAAGATCGGTCCTCAGGTTCGTTCCCTGATGTGCGATGAGAAGGTATTCGACCTGATCCCCGTGAAGAAGGAAGCAAAGCTGAAGCTGAGCGGTATCTACATCATGGATGTAAAGGGCGTTCGCGGTCCGATCGTGAAGGAAACACCCAAGAAGAAAGGGCTGTTCAGCCGTTTCAAGAAAGACAAGTAAATCCCGGGCATAAGCCTGTAAAGAGGCGGCCGGCGGAGTGATCCGTCGGCCGTTCAATTTATTCTGTCTTAGTTATTGCATTGGTTATTTCTTAAGTTTTCACTCTTCTGTGTGTTCCACCGCGATCTCGACTTCGTGGCTGCTGATCATCTCGCCGTCGTGCTGCAGCTCGTAGGAAAAGGAAACAGCTGTATTCTGCGGGTCGGAGGAAATGTCCACGCCGATGCCGAGAATATCAAAAACGAGCGTTCCGAACGGCGTTCCGTAGTCGCATTTGCGTAATTCGTCCGGAACGATTTCCATGACGGATTGAATGCTGCCGGTACGGATCAGTTTCGCGCCGGCGGGAGTAACCGTGATCTGTTCCCTGGTAACGGCGGCAGGGTCCTCCGCGTCGACGGAACGGTAATCAAAACGGTATCCGACACCGTCCTCGGTTTCGAGGCGGCGGCATATTCCGCGCACTAACAGTTCGGTCTGTTCGGTTGTGTCGGTTGTCGCTTTTACATGAATGCGAAGCAGGCAGTTCATCGGGTTCCTCCGGATGGTTATGAGAAGACTTTCCGGTTGACGTCAGCTTCTTCCAGTTCACACGGGAGAATGGAATTGGCGAACCGCCGGAACTGCTCCTCGCCATCGCTTACAAAGAAGCGGTGCGCGGACGGTGTATCGGACGTCTTCAAAAGGCCGCGTCCGGCAAGCATTGAAGCAAGCTCCTTGGCGGTCTCATATGCCGGGTTTACAAGCGTAACATCGGGCCCTGCAACCTCGCCGATCACTTCCGTGAGAAGCGGATAGTGTGTGCACCCGAGTACGAGTGTGTCCACGCCTTTCGAAAGAAGGGGAGTGAGGTAGCGCTCCGCCATCGTCCTTGTGACGGGGTCGTTCTGAAGCCCCTCCTCAACAAGGGGAACGAAGAGCGGGCACGCTTGTCCGAATACATGAACATCCGGGCTGATGCTCCGTAAATAGCGTCCGTAAAGACCGCTCCGGATCGTACCGCTTGTGGCGATAACGCCGATGTTGCCGGTCTTCGTGATGGCAGCCGCGGCTTTCGCGCCGGGTTTTACCACGCCGATGACCGGAACCGGAAGCTCCGCGCTCAGCGTGTCGAGGGCAAATGCGCTCGCGGTATTGCACGCGATGACTATGGCCTTCACCGAATGGGAACATAAGAACCGCGCAATCTGGCGGGAATAGGCTATGACGGTTTCCTCGGATTTGTTTCCGTAGGGAACGCGGGCGGTGTCACCGAAATAGAGAAGGGATTCTTTCGGCAGGCGGAGCATGATCTCCTTGGCTACCGTCAGTCCCCCTACGCCGGAATCGAAAACACCGATGGGCAGATCATTGGTCATAAAAGGTCTCCTGACTTATAGGATAAATACAATCTACGAGGAAAATCATATCGCAAACAGCCCGAAAAAGCAAGTCCGAAGGGGAGAGCTTTACGTTCGCCGGTTATAAGGTCATGACGTCCGAGATGGTTTGCGCGAAGATCGTAGAACATCCGTGATGAGACGGTTGCCTTTCCGCAGGCGGTTCGCTATAATGTGTTGTGGAAAATGTGAGGCGGACGTTGTATTTGCCGTAAAAGGGCAAATGCCACCGGCCTCTTGGGAAGGCGGACAAAATGAAAGACAGACTGGAACTCGAAGCGCATGCCAAGATCAATCTGGCGCTTGACGTGATCGGAAAGCGGCCGGACGGATATCACGACGTAAAGATGATCATGCAGAGCATTAAGCTTTGCGACCGTGTCGTTTTAGAGAAGACGGAAGGGGACGGCGTGACGCTACGGACCGATCTCGGAATGCTTACCTGCGGCAAAGGAAATCTTGTTTATGACGCGGCCGTGCTCTTTTTGGAGCAGACCGGAATCCGGGCAGGTGTTTCGATCTTTTTAGAGAAGCACATCCCCGTGGCAGCAGGACTTGCGGGCGGCAGCACCGATGCGGCGGCGGTTCTTCGGGGATTGAATGAGTTGTTTGAAACCGGGCTCTCCGCGGAGGAGCTGTGCGAGATGGGACTTCGGCTCGGCGCGGACGTCCCGTACTGCATCACGGGCGGGACGGCACTTGCGGAAGGCATCGGAGAGAAGCTTACGAAGCTTCCGAATGCGCCTCTGTTTCATGCGGTGCTTGTAAAGCCCGACGCATCTGCTTCCACGAAGGAAATCTACGGCAGGTTGGTACTGGACGAGAAGACGGACCATCCGGATGTTGACGGCATGATCCGTGCAATAGAAGAGAAGGACTATCTCGGAATCAGTTCCCGGCTCGGAAACGTGCTGGAACCCGTGACGAGAGAACTGTGTCCGGAGATTGTGAAGATCGAGCAGGCCATGAAAAGCTTTGGCGCGGAGGGCACGCTGATGAGCGGCTCCGGCCCGACCGTGTTCGGCCTGTTTACGGACAGCGCCCGGGCAACCGCAGCCTTTATGCATTTCCGGGTCGGCGGCTATCGGCAGGTCTTTCTGACAGCGTTTACGGAGTAAGATAATCAGGCGGTACCGAAGTTTGATTCGGTACCGCCTGCTGTTTGTGTTATCGTTTTATGAAGGAACAGACCGCCTTATGTCCGGATTCCCGGTCCTGCAGGCCGGCGCCACATTCAGCCGGCGCAATGGCTCGGGTCTGCATCAGTCCGTCTGCCCCGTTGTTTCAGATTGTACCGGAACTTCGGTCCGGTGCACCTCACGGATGTTCTTCTCGGCCTGGCGGCGCGGAAGCATGACCTGATGACCGCAGCCCTGACAGCGGAGCTTAAAGTCCATGCCGACGCGTTCAATCTTCCATTCATAACTGCCGCAGGGATGCGGCTTCTTCATTTTTACGATATCACCGAGCTGAATGTCCATCTTCCTACCTCAGATCGCCTGCCCGGCATGACCGCGGGAGGCTGTTTTTCTTATCATACGAAAAACGGGAGATGATTGCAAGCAGAGTTTTGCGGGTTTGAGGAAAATTATTCTTGCATTCTTGCAGACGGTGTGCTACAATAAGCATCCGTGGTATATTAACCCATATTCCTTGCTCCCGGTGAGTCGGGGGCCAGAGACCAGAAGGAGGTGCAAACAACTATGAACAAGTACGAATTAGCGTTAGTTGTGAATGCAAAGATCGAAGATGATGCCAGAGAGGCAGTACTTCAGGCAGCAAAAGATCTCATTGCAAGATTCGGCGGCGTGATTACCGACGTTGACGATCAGGGCAAGAAGAAGCTCGCGTATGAGATCCAGAAGATGACCGAAGGATTCTACTACTTCATCCACTTCGATGCAGAAGCGACCGTACCCAATGAGATCGAGCAGAGAGTTCGTATCATGGATAACGTTCTTCGCTATCTGTGTGTTCGCGTAGACGAGCAGTAAAGGGGGGAATCCTTTTATGAACAAAGTGATTTTGATGGGACGTCTCACAAGAGACCCCGAAGTAAGATATTCTCAGGGAGCAAATTCAACAGCGGTTGCCCGTTATTCGATCGCCGTTGACCGCCGCTTTAAGCGTGACGGTGAGCCCGATGCGGACTTCTTTAACTGTACCGTATTCGGAAAAGGCGCTGAATTTGCCGAGAAATATTTGAAGCAGGGTACCAAGATTGTAATTACCGGACGTGTTGAGAATGACAACTACACCAACAAGGACGGTCAGAAGGTTTACGGCACCCGCATTCTCGTAGAAGAGCAGGAATTCGCCGAGAGCAAGAATGCTGCTTCGGCAGGAAACGGCTCCGGTAACAGTTTCGCAGGAAACGGTTTCGGTTCCGCGGCACCGGCTCCTTCTGCAGGCGAAGGCTTTATGGACATTCCGGACGGAGTGAACGAAGAGCTTCCGTTCAACTAAAAGATTCGACATCTATGAGCCCTGTTCCGTGGGCTTGACTAAATCAGATAGGAGGTACACCACAATGGCTTTCCAGAAGTCCGATAAGGGTGACAAGGGCGACGCTCCGATGAGAAAGAGAGTAGTTCGCAGAAGAAAGAAAGTTTGCGTTTTCTGTACTGAAAAGGAAGGAAACGGTATTGATTATAAGGATGTGAACAAGCTTAAGAAGTTCGTATCCGAAAGAGGTAAGATTCTTCCCAGAAGAATCACCGGCACTTGCGCAAAGCATCAGAGAGCTTTGACTGTAGCCGTTAAGAGAGCACGCCACATCGCTCTTATGCCTTACACCGTAGAGTAATATCGAACCGGTTGAACCGGGACGGCATTTTGCCGCCCCGGTTTTTTGTGCCCGAAATGGCTGTGGACAGGGTTCTCGGCGGGATTTCTATTTTTTCGAAAATAGTGATTGACATTTTCCGATACTCGTGATAGTATAATCAAGCGTGCGGACGACATCGTCGCCCGCAGGAATGCGGACTTGCTGGAATTGGCAGACAGGCATGACTAAGGATCATGTGCGCATAGCGCGTTCGGGTTCAAGTCCCGTAGTCCGCAGTATATGGTTGAGGCACCTCGCAGAGGAATCTGCGGGGTGTTTTTTTATGTCTTCTGGGATGCCTTTTTCGGTTGTAAAAATCGTAATTTGTGGTATAATTACATATTGAGTGTTTCTGTGCTTTTTTAAGCATAATACCCGGCGAAAACGCCAGATTTGCGGAGGGATGATATGACTTACACTCTGTTACCGACATTCGGAACTTTATTTGAATCTTTGTGGGAGTTTCTGTCTTCGGGTGTCGCAATCACTATCTATTTTGTAATTCTGTTTTTATGTATCGCGGCACTGATCGGAACGGTTCTGATCATGATCCGCGAGGAGGATAAGAACAAGGCCAAGGACGAGCGTGTGGGCGCCGGCGCGGTTACGGATGAGAACGGCGAGATCATCGTGGATGACGACGATGACGGCATCACGTCCCGTTTCCATTCCCTTGTTCAGATGGACCGCGCGTATGCGGCTTACCGCGCGCCGGTTTACGATGACGATATTACGCTGACGGATATCTGCCGGAACTTTCGGAACTATGCGGCAGCGAATCTCGGTCTTTACTACAGCGAAGAGGATGTCCGCCGTTTTATCGCCGGCATCGGCGTTTCGCATCTGCTTGTCATGCAGGGTCTTTCCGGTACCGGTAAGACTTCCATGGCAACCGCGTTCGGCAACTATCTGAACAATCCTTCAACGGTAGTATCCGTACAGCCGATGTGGAAGGAGCGTTCCGACATCATCGGTTACTTCAACGAGTTCACGAAGCGTTTCAGCGAAGGCACGCTTTTAAAGAAGCTGTATGAGGCAAGATACACGGACGAGATATATGTCATCGTTCTCGATGAGATGAACATCGCGCGTGTCGAGTATTATTTCGCGGACTTCCTTTCCCAGATGGAGCTGAGTCCCGCGAACCGTTACCTCGAAGTTGTTTCGGATACCTGGAAGGATGACCCGAAGCTCCTCGAGCGCGGACGTCTGCGTATTCCGGAAAATGTGTGGTTCATCGGCACAGCCAACAACGATGACTCCACATTTGCCGTATCCGATAAGGTTTACGACCGTGCGATGATCATGAACCTGGACCGCAAGGCCGAGGAATTCATTCCGGTCGGAAACGACGGCAACCGCATCAGCTTTGCCCACTTTACGGACCTTGTCCGCGAAGCAAAGGCAAGATTCCGTCTCTCCGACGAGATGCGTGAGAAGATCCGTGCCGTCGACGAGTTCCTGACCGAGCGCTTCCGTGTTACCTACGGTAACCGTATCCGCCGTCAGATGGAAGAGTACATTCCGCTTTATCTCGCGTGCGGCGGACAGGAGATCGACGCCGTTGACGATATGCTTGCCAAGAAGGTACTTCGTAAGCTTGACGGATTGAGCCCGATCGTGATCCGTTACTCGATGGATGAATTGGAGGAACTGTTTACGGCTACGTTCGGCGCGGACAAGATGCCTTTGTGCAGAGACAGCCTCGACCGGCTCAGGAGAAATGCTCAGTAAGGGGGAACCGTTATGTATGATGCGATAATGGATCAATATCATCGGGCCCTGAAGCGCTTCCGCGCGGAACTGACGGAGACTAAGTCGAGTGCAAAGCTGAAGGGACTGATCTCGAGAAACGGACGCCATGATGAGCGGCTGTCCGACGTCTCGTATGATATTAAAATCGAAGATGACTGGATGGACCGCATCGAAGCGGCGATCCCGCATCTGGAAGCGGCGATCCGTGAGGACCGCCAGTTCATCAAATCGGAGGGTAATATTTCTCCGATCGAACGTGTCCGCAAGGTTTCCCGGTCGAGCGTGGAACACCTGGCAAGACACAGCGAAATGATCACACACGTTCCGGAAGAGGGTGAGGACCTGATCCCGGACAAGCTTAAAGTATATGAGAACGAGAGCAACTACGCCGTATATGAGAACCGTGTTCTTTACATGGTTATCTGCTATGCGCGCGACTTCATCGACCACCGTTATTTTCGCATCAACAATGCGTGGAAGGAACGGAGCGCCGAGATGGAATTCTCGAAGAAGGTTTCCGCTCCCGGCGGCGCGATTTCCTTTGAACTGAAGTTAAGCGACAATACGGGCGGCTTTGGCGATGACGAGGCCCAGGAGGTCGGGCGAAAGATCGCCCGGATCGAGGGGATGTCGGGATCGCTCGCGATGCTTCTCAATATGCCTTTAATGCGTGAGATGGCGCTTGCCCCGATGGCGACGCCGCCGATCACGAGAACGAACGTCCTCCGTATGGATACGCACTTCAAGGAAGTGGTTGCCCTGTATGATTTCCTGAGCAGCTACGAGAAGGACGGATTCACGATGGAGAAGCGCGAGAACCGGATCAGTCCGTTCCCGAGCGAGATGGAGGAGGAGATCACCGAACTCGTTCTTACCTCCATGTATCTGAATTTCAAGTACGGAAAGAACGCCGCGGACGAACTCGAAGCCAACTACCAGGCCGAAGAGAAGCACCGCGAGGAGGAGCGCAGACAGCGCTTCGAAGAATTGTACGCGAGCGGCGGCCTCAGCGCCGAGCAGGTTCGGGAGTATCTTCTTTCCATCATCGAGGACCGTGATGATGAGATCGAGATCCTTCGCAGAAAGCTCGCCGAGGCGGAACGCGTCCAGGCAGCACTTGACGAGGCGGGCATCCGCCAGAAAACGCTTGAGGACCGCGTGAAGCAGGTCCTTGCCGAAAAGGAAGCGGTTGCGGGACGGCTTGCAGCCGAGAAGAAGCAGGAAATGCTCCGCGCCGAAGGCTTAGAGAAGGAAGCGGCCATGTTAAAGCAGGTACAGATGGACCAGCTGACCAGAAACCGTTATCTCGAGGCGCGACTCATCGGTCTGATGGAAGCGTACGGCATCGAAAAGCCGGTTAAGGATATGACCGAGAAGGAAGCCTTTCTTGAACTGGAGAAAGAGCGTGAAGCGTTTGAACAGTTCTATACGCGGAACTGGAAGGGCGCCAAGAAGAAGATCCGTAAACGGATCCTGTGGGGAAGGAAGTGATTGGCTTGGAGGAGAAGAAAAGAGGATTTTCCTTTTACCGTCTGTTTCTGATCGTCGGCGGACTGGCGCTTTTATGCATCATCCTGATCATCGTCGGTATCAGCGTATCGGACAATGAAGACCTCGCCGGCGTGTTCGGCAGCCGGTCGCTTGTCCGTTCGGAAACCGTATATCTGACACTGCTTCTGGCACTTCTTCTGCCGGTTGCGCTGTGTGCACTGACTATCTTCATCGCAAAGGAAAAGGTCGGCTTTATCCTTTTCCGTGAAGCGGAGGATGAAACCGAGGAGGAAGGCGTACGTTTCCATTCTCTCAGAGCCATTGATGAAGAGATGAAGAACTATACCGCGCCGGCCTACCAGTCCATTGAAAATCTGCGTTTCATCTGTAATGATTTCCGTAACTTCGCGGCGCAGAGGCTCGGACTCTTCTATGAGGAGGACGATATCCGCAAGTTCGTGGCAGGCTTTGCCGTATCGCACCTGATGATCATGCAGGGTCTGTCCGGTACCGGTAAGACGTCTCTTGCTACCGCGTTCGGCGAGTACCTGAACAACCGCTCGACGGTTATTTCCGTACAGCCGATGTGGCGTGAGCGTGCCGATGTCATCGGTTACTTTAACGAATTCACGAAGCGGTTCAGCGAGAGCCCGCTCCTTAAGAAACTGTACGAGGCCCGCTACACCGATGAGATCTATATCGTTGTTCTCGATGAGGTGAATATCGCCCGTGTCGAGTATTACTTCGCGGATTTCCTTTCGCTGATGGAACTGAGCGCGGACAACCGTTATCTCGAGATGACTTCCGATACATGGGAGAAGGATCCGGAGCTGTTCGTGCAGGGCCGTTTCCGTCTGCCGGAAAATGTGTGGTTCATCGGCACCGCGAACAACGACGACTCCACATTTGCCGTATCCGATAAGGTTTACGACCGCGCGATGGTCATGAACCTCGACCGTAAGGCGGGAGCGTTCTTCGCACCCGAGACGAACGGCATCAAGATTTCGTATTCGCAGTTCAAAGCACTGGCAGAGGGCGCGGAGAGAGCGTTCCCGATGTCTGACGACGCGAAGCGGATGGTACAGGATATCGACGAATTCCTGATGGAGAATTATCACATCACCTACGGTAACCGTATCCGCAACCAGATGGAGAAATACATCGCGGTTTATATCGGCTGCGGCGGAACGGAGCAGGAGGCACTGGATGACTTCCTTTCGAAGAAGGTTCTTCGGAAACTGGAAGGCCAGAATCCTACCGTGATCGCAAAAGCAAGCAAAGCACTGACCGAGAAACTCGAGGATATGTTCGGCGAGAACGGCATGCCGCTCTGCATCAATTACCTTAAGTTCCTTCGTCAGATGACATCCTGATCAAAGAGGGGAGAAAGGATACAGGAATGCAAAAGAAGCATATACCAATTTATCTGTTTGGCTCCGCCTGCATCGCGCTTGTTGTTGCGCTCATCGTGCTGACGGGGATCATTTCAACCGGCAGTTTCCAGATCCGTAAGATCAAGCTGGTAATTGCCACCGGCAGTGATACAAAGGAGTACGACGGCACACCGCTCCGCTGTGACGAGTGGGCGCTGATCGAGGGCGAACCGATGAAGGAGCACACGCTCCGCGTTATCGTCCGCGGCGAGCGTACCGCATTCGGAACGAGTGAGAACCATGCGGAGGTAACCGTTATCGACAAGGGCGGTCTCGATGTGACGAAGCAGTACGACATCGAGATCAATCCCGGCGAACTCGAGGTTACCCGCAGAAAGCTTACCATCAAGAGCGACTCCGTAACGGAAGTATATACCGGCAATGAGGTTACCTGTCAGAAGGTACGTATCACGGACGGACGGCTTCGTATCGGCGACCATCTGGAGGGCGAGGATTTCCCATCCTATGTGGAGCCGGGCAAATACGAAAACTATTTTAACCCGATCATTCGTGATGAGGAGAACAACGTTGTAACGGCCAACTACGATATCACCTGCGTATACGGCGATATCATCATCCGCAACGGCTACATTGTTCTTGCCTCCGAATCGAAGGAAAAGGAATACGACGGCGTCGAACTGTCCGCGGAGACCTGCTATATCGAGGACGGACAGCTGCATGCGGGTGACCGCATCGAGATGAAAGCGGTCGGAACGATCACCGGCGTCGGCAAGCGTATCAACAGCATTGACGCGAAGATCATCAACGCTAACGGCGACGATGTGACGGATCTTTACGAGATCAGTTATAATCCCGGCTTACTGGTTGTAACGCCGAGAAAGATTGTCATCCGTACGCATGATGTGGAACGCGCAAGCGGTCCGGAGAATGCGGAAGACGATGACTGGGATATTGTGAGCGGTTCACTCGCTCCAGGGGAAGAGATTACAGTTAAGACAACGCAGCAGACGATTCATGATCCCGGCGAACGAGAGAATACGGTTGTTTACGTATTCATCCATGAGAGCGGAAGCATGGTCAATGTTGCAAGTTATTATCAGATTACATACTATTACGGACATGCCGTAATTCATTGGTGAGAGATATGTATGAGAGTTATGAACAGTTGATCAAAAAATATGCCGCGATCCTCCGGACCGTGTTTATCGTGCTGGCGGTGCTGGCATTTGCCGCACTGCTCGGTGCAGGATACATATTCGGAATCGGCGTGGCGTTCGGGGACGTGGAATGTCCCTCGGTGGTCTACGGCGAGAAGCCGGACCCGTCGCTTTCCGCCAGCGTGTCGACGAAGTTCGAATATCGTCGCGCTGACGATAAGAAAGCAAAGTTTACAAGCGAAGTTCCGGTCAACGCCGGACAATACGAAGTTCGTGCTTACACGGTTTCCCTGATCGGCGTAAAGCGTTATGCGGGCGAAACCAAGTTTGAGATCCGTCCCGCCAAGCTGACGGTCAAGGTTCCGAAGAAAGAGGATTACTGTCCGGTCGAAGAGATTCACATCGATCCGTCCGAATGTAAAATCAGCGGTCTTCAGTACGGCGACACGACAGGTGAGCCGGAGCTTCAGTATGATTATGCGGGTCAGACGGCTACTGTTCGCGTCTCCTCGATCACGGTTACGCACCGGGATGGAAGCAACGCGTTAGACTGCTATTCCCTGGCCCTTGAAAACGGTTCGGTTACCGATATCCGCGTGGAACTGTATGTTACCGCGGGAACCAAAACCGTCAAGTATAACGGTGACCCGACGGTTGTTGTAACCGAAGAGAACTATAAGGTAAGCGGCAAACTGATGACCGGACACACCGGACACTTTGCCTGTGTCGGTGAGCAGAAGGGCATCGGTTCGTCACCCAATGTGATCGCTCCGGAATCGCAGCTCATCACGGACGCGGAAGGCAAGGATGTCACCTACATGTACAAGATTCAGTGCAGTGAAGGAACGCTGACATTTTCCCCGCGCAATATTACCGTGACATCGGACTCGGCAAGCAAAGAATATGACGGATTGCCGCTTGTGCAGCACTCCTGCAAGATCGGCGGCGACGGGCTGGCCGAAGGCGATGAGCTGAAGGTGGACTATCCTTCGTATATCATTGAACCCGGCAAGGTTGACAACGAGCTCGAGAACCTTCGCATTATCAACGCCAAATACGGCAATGTGACGGATTACTACAGTATCAAGGTTAAGAAAGGAACGCTGAAGATCACGTCGGAATCGGAACAGTACCAGTCACCGGACGAGGAAGCGTTCGATATGGATAAGAACTCCAATCCGTTTGAGTCGATGGCTGACGGAACCGGCGGAGGCGGTACCCCGATCTTTGAGTATTACAGCGTTGTGACCGGCCGGACCTACTTTAAGCAGGCTGCTTACGGAGTCTATACCGGAAGTGGTTTCAGAAAAACGCCCGGCGAAGATGCTTACGGTAATTACGGAACCTATCTTACCGGTAATTCCCTGAAAGCCGCAGGCAAGGGACCGAGACGGATGTATCTTCGGAACTACAACCTGAACGGCAAGGTTTACCCGTATCATATGGCAGCCGATATGAAGCAGCCGATGGAATCGGAAGGCTTCCGCTATGACTACAGCTATGAGATATACCTGCTGCCGGACGACTTCTCCGGCGTGTACTCGGATGCGGAGCGGGATTATGCCGAATTCGTTTACGGAAACTATATGGATGTTCCCGATGATGTGGCAGAAGTACTTCGCAATCTCGGAGAAGAAGCGGGAATCAATCCGAACAGCGAGACGCTCGTGGATGACATTGCAGAGTACATTTCGACGGCGGCAACGTATAATCTGAAATTCGCAGATTATCCGGCTGATCAGGATATGGTCATCTACTTCTTAACGGTATGTAAGGAAGGCATATGCCAGCACTATGCCGCGGCGGCCACGCTGATGTACCGCGTATACGGCATTCCGGCCCGCTTCGTTGTCGGTCTTGCGCCCGAAGGATACCGCAGCACCTGGAATCCCGTAACGAACAATGACGGTCATGCCTGGACCGAGGTTTATGTTGACGGAACCGGCTGGGTTCCCGTGGAAGTGACCGGAAGCAGCCCTGAGTACGAAGGCTTCGGCGGAGGCGGAGAATTCGGCTATATTACCATTGATTACGAGGATATTAAGGATCAGGCCAATCTGATCGTCGTTTCGTTCAACTACTATGAGAAAGAGTATGACGGACTTCCCGTTCGCGATATCGAGCCCGGCGGAGAATTTATTCAGGGTTCCGTGGAGCCGAATGAGACGGTTATCTGTCAGGCGGAGATCATGACGGCTCCCGAGTATGTCGGAGAGTATATCTTCTACGGGGATGCGATCGTCGTGCGGGATGACGGAACCGATGTGACGGACAACTACTTCGTTACGATCTACCAGATCCCGACCATCAAAATAAAGCCCCGCTCGATCGAGATCACGACATACGGTATGGAGGGAGCGGAGCAGGACGGCCGTCTGGAAAGCAGCGGATGGTACCTTTCGAGAGGAACGCTTGCGAGCGGTGACCGCATTGAACTGACACTCGATGCAAGCCAGTATAAGATCGGTACGACTGCCAATACGCCGCGATACATTCACGTGATCAATGAGAACGGTGAAGATATTACGGACTGCTATGACATTTCCATCAACAGCGGTTCGCTTGTAGTAAAGTAACATTGCATTTGTCTTAGCGTAAGAAAGAGGATGCCGGGCATTTTGTGCCCGGGAGGAAAGGGACGGAATAACCTTGGAGATTGATGAGAGACAATATCGGAAGATGACGGAAACCCCTGTCGCGATGCTTGTTGTCCGGCTGGGGCTTCCGACAACTCTCAGTATGCTTGTCACAACCGTATACAACCTTGCGGACAACTATTTCGTCGGCAAATTAGACAACCCGAGCGCTTCGGGCGCAATCGGCGTCGTATTCGGACTGATGGCAATCCTCCAGGCGTTCGGCTTTATGTTCGGACACGGTGCGGGAAGCATCATCGCACGTTCTCTCGGCAAGCGGGATAACGAGCGGGCGACCAGATGTGCGAGCACGGGTTTCTTCTGGAGCTTTTCGGTCGGCATCCTGCTGGCGGTTCTCGGACTTACGTTTCTTACGCCTCTCATGAGGCTTCTCGGAAGTACCGAAACGATCCTTCCGTACGCCAAAGAGTATACCCGCTACATTTTGCTGGCGGCTCCTTTTCTGACGACAAGCTGCGTCTTAAATAACATCCTTCGTTACGAGGGACGGGCGAGTCTTGCCATGATCGGACTGATGTCCGGCGGAATCCTGAACATCTTCCTTGACTGGCTGTTTACGCTTCAGCTCGGACTCGGTGTTACCGGCGCGGGTATCGCGACCGCGGTTTCGCAGACGATCGGATTTCTGCTTCTTTTGAGCATGTTCTTACGTCATAAGACGCAGAGCCGGATCGAGGCAAAGCATGCAAGCCTGAATCCCGCCGATGTTTATGAGATCTGCGCGACCGGATTTCCGAGCATGCTCAGACAGGGACTTTCCAGTATCAGTACGATGGTGCTGAACCGTCTCGCGGGCAATTACAGTGACGCGGCGGTTGCGGCAATGACGATCGTAAACCGTATCTCGTTCTGCGCATTTGCCATCGCGCTCGGCGTCGGCCAGGGCTTCCAGCCGGTATCGGCGTTCAACTACGGCGCGAAGAAGTATTCCCGCGTGAAGCAGGCGTTTCTCGTTACGCTGTTCCTCGGGGAAGCATTTCTGACGATCATGGCGGTCATCGGCTGGATCTTCTCGAAGGATCTGGTTCGCATATTCCAGAAGGATCCGGAAGTCATCCGTATCGGAACGACGGCACTCCGGTATTTCGTTTGGGCGCTGATATTCCAGCCGCTGAGCGTATTTGCCAACATGCTGTTCCAGAGCATCGGGTCGAACCGGATCGCATCGTTCCTTTCGGGACTTAGAAGCGGCGTGATCCTGATCCCGGTTCTGTGGTTTTCGGAGCGGTTTTACGGGCTTCTCGGGATCCAGACGGCACAGCCGGTTTCGGACATTATCACATTTGTCATCGCGATGCCTTTCGTCATCCGGTTCCTTAAGAACCTGCCGCCTGACGGACAGCCGGCGTTCCGGGTAAACTGTTAAATCGAAAAGCGGAAACCGAAGCGGTTTCTTCTTGATAACGAAAACACTATTCGCTATAATGAATGCGGCAGTGGTTTCACACACACAATGAGTTTTTAGGAGGATTGTTTCATGCAGAAAGTATCTTTGAGCCAGGACCTTAAGAGCAATTCGTATCCCGGAAGAGGAATCGTATTGGGCAAGTCCGCAGACGGACGTTATGCGGTTACCGCATATTTCATTATGGGACGCAGCGTTAACAGCCGCAACCGTGTATTCGTGGAGGACGGCAACGGAATCCGCACACAGGCATTCGATCCTTCGAAACTTTCCGATCCGAGCCTCATTATTTACGCACCTGTTCGCGTACTCGGCAACAAGACGATCGTTACGAACGGCGACCAGACCGATACCATTTATGAGATGATGGACAAGCAGTGTACGTTTGAGCAGGCACTCAGAACGAGAGAGTTCGAGCCCGACGCTCCGAACTATACCCCTCGTATCAGCGGCATTATGCATGTGGAGAACGGCACCTACAATTACGCGCTTTCGATCCTGAAGAGCAACAACGGTGATCCTTCTTCCTGCAACCGTTATACATTTGCCTACACGAACCCGAAGGCAGGAGAGGGCCGCTTCATCCATACCTACATGGGCGACGGCAACCCGCTTCCGAGCTTCGAAGGCGAGCCTACCTGCGTGGACATCGAAGGCGACATTGATTCCTTTACGAATCTTGTATGGAACAGCCTGAACGAAGAGAACAAGGTATCCCTCTTCGTACGCTTTATCGATATTGAGACCGGCGCATACGAGAGCCGGATCGTAAATAAGAACAAATAATATCCGGAGGAACGAAACATGAACGAACTGGAACTGAAGTACGGCTGTAATCCGAATCAGAAGCCTTCCCGCATTTTCATGGCGAACGGAAAGGACCTTCCGATCGAAGTGCTGAACGGCAAGCCGGGCTACATTAACTTTATGGATGCCTTCAACGGCTGGCAGCTGGTTAAGGAACTGAAGAAGGCGACCGGTCTTCCGGCTGCGACTTCCTTTAAGCATGTATCTCCCGCAGGCGCAGCGGTAGGTCTCCCTTTGACCGATACGCTCCGCAAGATCTACTGGGTAGACGATCTCGGCGAGCTTTCCCCGCTTGCATGCGCATACGCAAGAGCAAGAGGTGCGGACCGCATGAGCTCCTTCGGCGATTTCATCGCGCTTTCCGATGTGTGTGACGTACCGACCGCCAACATGATCAAGAGAGAAGTTTCCGACGGTATCATCGCTCCCGGTTATGAGCCCGAGGCTCTTGAAATTTTGAAGAGCAAGAAGAAGGGCAATTACAACGTTATCAAGATCGACGAGAACTATATTCCCGAAGCGCTCGAGCGCAAGCAGGTTTACGGCATCACTTTTGAGCAGGGCCGTAACGAGCTGAAGATCGACGACGAGCTGTTCGCAAACATCCCGACCAAGAATAAAGAGCTTCCCGAGCTTGCAAAGATCGACCTGATCATTTCCCTGATCACCCTCAAGTATACGCAGTCCAACTCCGTATGCTACTGCAAGGGCGGACAGGCAATCGGTATCGGTGCAGGACAGCAGTCCCGTATCCACTGCACGCGTCTTGCCGGTTCCAAGGCCGACAACTGGTGGCTCCGCCAGTCTCCCGAAGTGCTGAACCTTCCTTTCCTTGATACGATCGGACGTGCCGACCGCGACAATGCGATCGACCTTTACATCGGCGAGGATTATATGGACGTTCTTGCGGAAGGCAAATGGCAGAACATCTTCAAGACGAAGCCCGAAGTATTTACCGCGGAGAAGAAGCGCGCATGGCTCGATAAGAACACTGACGTAGCACTTGGCTCCGATGCGTTCTTCCCGTTCAGCGACAACATCGAGCGCGCATTCCGCAGCGGTGTTAAGTACATTGCAGAACCCGGCGGATCCGTTCGTGACGACCTTGTTATCGAGGCGGCGGACGATCATAACATGGTGATGGCATTTACCGGCATCAGACTGTTCCATCACTAATGTTCAGATTCCTCAATTATTGGTGATGTTATTGCTAAAAAAACTCATAATATGGTATGCTTTTTATGCACAAAGAATTGGGTGCAGAAAGGGGTATAAATTTATGAAGGTATTTTTTAGTCGGAAGTTGTGGAGGAGGTTTTCAGTTTTTTTGGCGGTTCTCATTTCAGCAGTATCGGTTGTGCCGAATCAGAGAGCTTATGCGGAAATCCCTCCGGGGTTCAGTGTTTCGGGAACTTCCCAATACTCTTTTACAGCGTATAGCAGAACTACAGTAAAAGTGTATAAGACAATTACGAAGACAACGATTAGGCGTGAGTCAAGTGGACCCTTTCATCACTACATAGAAACTAGAGAAACAAAAAGCGAAAAAGTTTTAATCGGTGAAACTGAATGCATTATGAGCATTGGTACTTCTAATGTTTTGTTTGCTGGAGAAACCCATAAAGTTGCTTTAATCCGGCAGATTATGAATCCGAAAACATCGTACTGTAGTTTATATGCGAAAAATATATATGGTGTTAATCGCAGCACAGAACTGACATTTAATTATGTAAATCCTTATTATGAAATGGACTATTTCCCTGAAGCAGTATCTCCTACGGGGACAGAGTCGACCAGTATTTCCTGTGGACTTGAAGGTGGGTACAGTGATGGAATTCATGTTGTGGGAAGCATTCAAACAGGGCGTCAGAGCACATACAACAAGAATGCATTAACGATTTCCACTACAAAGAATGGCTCTATCAGAAAACTGACTTATTCATTCAGCAGTAATGATGCCGCCAATGCATCGAAGTTTCAAGGACAGGTAAATTCTTTCTGTAAGAGTAGTTACAAAGCATTATATTCGGTTATGTATTCTCGAAAAGGAACGCCGACACATCAGGAGGCGAGTAAAAGAATTGTCAACAACTCAACATATTGGTGTCAAAAGATCTCAGGCGTTACAGGTACTGGTGGAAGTGTAACAGCTAGTGCATCATTTAATAACTCGATGTATTAATATGTAATGAGGTGATATCACAAAGGCGGGTTTGCATCAAATCATATATAGAGGTACAAAAAGGCGTGAGTAAAAAAAGAGTCAAGATTGCTTTGGTTTCAGGAATCGCCGTTATAGGTTTGCTTGTATTGGCCATTATACTGATTGTTCTGATTAACGGGAAGAAGACAAATGAAACAGAGATTGAGCTTAGTAATTATGAAAAGGATTTGGATTTCCTCACTAAAGAGGTTCCATCTCATTTCTATTTCTATGGGGATGAGATAGTTCTTTCCGATGAGCGACCTGGGTTGGACGACCGTCTTAAAGCATTGAAACGAGAGCAGATTGAAAGATTAACCGAAAATAAACTTATGCCGGATGGAAGTGCTGAGCATTATGTATTGGTCGTTAATGATCAATCAAAAAATGCCACTCTGTCGGAAGCGGATATTCTTTTGATTGACCGACTGATTCGAACCACAAAGTATACTTTTATTTATATAGGAAATAGATACGCAGAAGATTTTATCAGGTTGGGCTTGTGGAACAGTTATGTCGGGGGATCCGAGTTTGGCGGAGGTGTTTCTATAGGTTTTTTTGAAAGAAATCTTGTTTATACGCCAAATGCTATTGATGAATATTTGATGCAGTGCGAGGGGGGAGTTAAAGATTACCCCGTGAAGCTTGGCGAGATGGTTATATCTGAGGTGGCTAGTTTGGTTCGCTCCTGTAGGTAAGAAAACTAAAATATGTGCCGGGGAAGGCGGGAAAAACTGCTACCCCGGCATTGGTATTTGTCGGGGAATGGAAATGATTAGAATAACAGAACTGGTTAAAAAGTTTCATAGTTCACGTGGGAACTTGGAAGTGCTAAACGGAGTAAATATAGATCTTCCAGAAAAGGGCTTGGTTTTCTTCTTGGGGAAGAGCGGAAGCGGTAAAAGTACGTTCTTTTATCTGCTCAGTGGCGTTCAGGGTGATTATTCCGGTTCCATTGAAGTTGACGGAACGGATATTAGATCTTTTGATGAGAAACAATGGAATGAATATCGAAATCAAAAGATCGGGATAGTGTTCCAGAATTACGGTTTGTTTGAACGCAGCACTGTAATGGACAATGTTTTGCTTCCGACAGAGATTACAAGTATTCGAAGTGTAGAGTGTATCCGTAGGGCCGAGGAATTGCTTGAGTATGTCGGACTGAAAGGGTATGAAAAAGCTACGGTTTCCGAGCTAAGCGGCGGAGAGAAACAAAGAGTGGCTATTGCCAGATCATTAATGAATCAACCTGATATTCTTCTTGCGGATGAACCGACAGGAAACTTAGACCGGAAGATGTCTGAAGGCATTTTTGAATTGTTTCAAAAGATATCAAAGAAATGCCTCGTTTGTGTGGTTACTCACGACCGGGAATCCGCAATGAAATACGGAGATCAAGTGTTTGAACTTCGCGAAGGAACAATGACAGAGACGAACCGCAAGAAGCACACAGGATTTGAAATTGTGAAAGCGAAGGCGGGAGAAGCAGAAGAGAAAAAAATGATGTCGGAAGACGACATCATGAAACTTATACGGAATTTATTGACAGATTTGAATTCCGAAGAATCCATTTCATTTTGTATAAAAAGATCTCCGGTCCCAGAAGAAACAATTATAGAATCAGAAACAGTGACGAGTGCCGCTGAAGAAAAGAACGACACAACTGTTCGGAGACTTCCGTTTCGAAATGCAGTAAAGAGAATCTTTCGGAAAGCTCCGCGAGAATGGATGAAAACAATCGCTGGGATTACTCTCCTGACTTTGTTATTAGCGTTTGCCTTGAGTCTATGGAATTTACATTTAATGCAACCAGAAAAGGTAATACGAAAATACATTAACGAGCAGAAGGTTCCTTTTGTACTATTAGAGACTACTTGTTCGTATCGGAATCTGTATGGCGAGGATGAAGAACATATAATATCCTCCGGTGATAAGTTTCTTTCAGGCTTGAAAAAACTGATTGGAACGGAACAGCTTGTTCCCAGAATTCCCGGGGCGCTTTTACGATCAAAGGATGAAGTGGTTTGTCAGGGAAACATAATAGTTTCAGATCGGTTGTTGCCCTTTTGTGAGATTACGGGGGAACTCCCCCAATATCCGGGAGAAATAGCCATATGTGTTGAACTTGCGCAGGGTCTTAAGTTGCAGGCACCATACATTGGCAGCAGTATTATCTATGATAGCCGTAGGTATACCGTTACAGGAATTGTAACCCTTCGGTATCCGACTACCCCGAACTCCAAAAATGATATTAACGGAGATGTCTTCGGTGTGTTTACCTATGCATATGAATGGGAGAATACACTTGCTATGATTCATCCTTCAGATATTGAGGACAAAAAGATTACGGATAAAGCGTTGGGGCTTCCTTATGGCGATTTGTCCGATAGTGACTGGGAAAGCCGCCTGCTTTCTTCAAATGACCTGTGTTTCTATGGAGGACTGTCAAAAGAAGATTCCGTACATCTGGCTGCCGGTCGAATGCCGGAAAGGGAAGATGAGGTCCTGATCAATATCGAGTGTGCAAATGCAGAAGAAATGGTTACGAAAAACTCATATAGAGATTTCTATTCAATTCATGAAGAAAAATACAATGGCTGTTTTTCTGATTCAATGGATATTTCCGCTTTTTTTCCGAATGGATATAAAGTGGTAGGAGTGTTTGACGACTTTTCGTATGGGGATGCCTCCGTTATTGATGAAACGCCGCATGTTTTGGTGTCACAGGAAATTTTCGACCGTATGAAAGAAGAGTATTACAGTCGATATGTTTATGGACAGTATGTAGTTCTGATAGGGAATTTCCTTACAGAAAAGATAATCGCAGATTTTTTGAATGAGGGATATCGGTTTACAGAACCGAATATCAATCGAATTCAGGAATTTGCACACACATTGAGAGAACTGGATTTTTACTTTGTTTTAGGGTTTCTTGCTGTCGTGGTTAGCATATTTGCCGTTGCGATGCTTACGATATCGTCCAGTATTCGCGATAGGGGGTATTTGCTGGGAATCATGAGGGCAGTAGGTTATTCCCGTGAGGATTTGACCGGTATGTTTCTCATCGAAGCCTTTCTTATGGCATCAATTTCCGTTTTCCTTTCATCTGCCGTTTTCTTTTGCACACAAAAATATGCCAATGCTGATTATGTGAGAAGGGTTGCAGCAAATCCGTTTGATATTTTAGTGTTTGGTCCGTGGAATTCTTTATGGCTTATATTAGGATGCTTGACGGTGCTGTTCTTTGCAACATTAATTCCGATAGTGAGACTATCAAGAAAGAAACCATATGAATTGATTTGTGCTGGAAACAAGGAGTAGGTGTTTTTTTGAGAATCTTTCTTGTGGAGTTGAACGGTGGCGGATGGGACTAGAATGAGCTTTAATAGTGTAGTCGTCAAGTAGAGAAACGGTCTGAGATTCCCCGTTGGGTTTCTCAGACCGTTTCTCTACCAGCTCAGTATTCTTTTCTCAACTTCCTTAAGCTTCTTTCTTCTTTCTTTATAGTCGGGGAAGATGCCCGCGACATGTGCCCAGAAAACTTTGCTGTGATTCATCTCGTAGCGGTGGCAGAGTTCGTGAACGATAACGTAGTCGCAGATTGCCTCCGGCAGAAGGATGAGCTTCCAGTGGAAGTTCAGGTTTCCGTCCGAGGAACAGCTGCCCCAGCGGGTCTTCGTTTCGCGGATGGTGATGCGTCCGACGGTTATGCCGAGGCGGTCGGCGTATTTGCGCACGCGCGCTTCAAGATAGGCTTTCGCGTAGCCGCGTCCCCAGTTGTTGACGGCTTCCTGTACGCGCTCCGGTGTCAGGTCGGTACCGCGTACCGTGAGCAACGTAGCGCGCGGGTCCGGACGAAGGGCAACACTGATCCGGTCAGCCTCCGCAACCTCGTATAAAACGAGTTCGACAGCGCCGCCGTGAAGAGGGAACAGCGCCCCGTCAAAGTAACGGTCGGACGGGGCGTTGGTCTCCGCAGCTTCGCGGATGACCTTTTCCATGGTCTTCTGTATCCAATCCTGTTTCTCCTTTAGAACGCGCTCGATCGTAAGGCGGGACGTGCCGTAGGGCGCGCGGACCGTGAGCCGCCCGTCCTTTGAGACGGAGAGCCCGATCGTCTTACGGTTGGTGAATTGTACGGTATACCATTCTTTCGTTGCCATCAGTATGTCTCCCGGGCGGGTAATCCCGCTGCTTTTTACAGATACCCGGACCGTGTCCGGAGAATTTATGTCTCTTCTTTAAGAATACCCCATAGCCCGTATTTTCGTCAAATAAAACCGAAACCGGCTGAAAGCGGCGGGACGAAATTGCATTTTCCGTGGACGGAACATGGTGAAATTGTGTTTTTTCTTGAATTCATCGCCGAATGTGTTATACTGAAACGGTATGAGGGACGGTATGGGGTAGCGCGGAAGGCGGAGAGTTGAAATGGTTTGGATCAGTCTCGTAATGCTGTACGGTATCCTGAAGGGAGTCCGTGAAATACTGAAGAAGAAAGCACTGGGCCGCAATACGGTCATGGAAGTGCTTCTTATGTATACGATCCTTTCCTTTCTGATCCTGCTGCCGACGGCACCGAAAGCCGGCGGACTTACGGCGGGACAGTACGGCGCGATCTTCATCAAGTCGTTCATCATCTTTCTGGCATGGCTCTGCAGCTTTCACGCTCTGTCTATTATGCCTGTCAGCCTGTACGGGATACTCGATATGTCCCGCATCCTTTTCTCGACGCTTCTCGGTATTCTGGTGATTAGGGAGAAACTCACCGTTCCCGTGGCGGTCGGACTGGTACTCGTCTGCGCCGGACTGTATGCTTTGAGCGGACTGAAAAAGCGGGAAAAAGAGGAGTCTACAGTTGTAGAAAAGATAGCTGAAGAACCGCAGCACGCGACCGAAGAGCTGACAAGAGACCAGATTGTCTGGGGACGCATCACTTCCTCGACGGCCGGCGTTGTCATACTTGCCTTTCTTTCGGCGTTCTTCAACGCCGTCAGCGGTACCATGGACAAGGTGCTGATGAAGGGCATGAACGAGACGCAGCTGCAGTTCTGGTATATGCTTTTCCTCGTGCTTTTATATGTGGGCTATACCATTCTGATGCGTACGAAGATCCGGCTTAAGGGAATGTTTACCAATCCCTATGTATGGCTGCTGAGTGTCGCATTTATCATCGCGGACCGGGCCCTTTTCATTGCCAACCGGGATCCGGCGTCGCGTGTGACGATCATGACGTTATTGAAACAATCCGGTGTAATCTGCACCATCATCGGCGGAAGGATCTTCTTCCGCGAGAAACATATCAAATACAAACTTTGTTGTGCCGCTGTTGTGATCGCGGGAATCGTCATCGCGGTGATCCCTTTCTCATAGGCATAACGGAAACGGAGATTGACAGTGAAACAGTTAAGAAAGCTTACGGCAATCCTTCTTGTTTTTGCGGTTGCGTTCAGCTTCGCCGGCTGCGCGAAGAGAAAAATGACGGACAAGCAATATGCGGAACTGGCCGAGAAGCAGGCGGAGAAGAATAAGAAAAATGTGGTTCTCCGCGTTACCGTCGACGGCGAGGTCAAGGAGATCACGGCATATGATGTTGTGTATTTCCTCGCGTACAACGAACGGAGGGCGTACGAGGAGAAATCCGCCAAGGAGCCCACTTACCGTGCTCTTTACGGGGATGACTTCAACTACTTCACCATGACCGATTCGAACGGTACAATGATGAAGGACAGCTTCAAGAATGCCGCATTTTCCACGATTGCCTATACATACATCCTTTATTATGAGGCATTGAAGGCCGGTGTTCAGCTGGAAGAACTGCGTAGGGTAAAGCTTGACAGCGCAACCTCAAACTTCCTGAACGGCTACTCGGCGGAGCAGCGTGCCCGCGTCGGCATGACTGCGGATTGCATCCGGGATAACTACGAGAAAGTATTTCTCGCGGACCAGTACGGCACGCTTATGACATCCGACTTTAAGGTCGACGAAGAAGCGGCGAAGGCGACGGTTGACAAGGAAGACTACCGCGTTTATCAGACCGATTACCTGTATGTAGCCAAATTCGACTACAACGAGGATTTCCAGAGGGTGGACTTCACTCCTGAGGAATCCGCGGCGAGAAAAGCGGCAATGGATGACGCGTTCGAGAGAACGAAGAACGGCGAAGACATGCTTACGATCCGGAGTTCCTATGACTCGATCATGAGCTACGGCACGCGTGACATTTTCCGTACGGACGAAACGATTGAACCGGCGTATATTGAGAATTCCATAAACCTCAAGGAAGGCGAGTGTGTATTCCTCGAAACATCAGGCGGATACTATATCATCTATCTTGAGAATAATCGCGAGTTTGTCGGATATGACGAGGCCGTTGCGAGTGCGATCGAGAAGGCGAAGAGCACCGGTGTTGCCGAGTGGTACATGACGTTCGAGAGCAAATACAACATTGAAAAGACTGCGGAGTGGGATAAGATCGAAATCGGCAAATACGCGATCACCCAGTAAAAGCGGCAACACGTTGACACATAAAAACCTCCTTTCGGAAATCCGGAAGGAGGTTTTCTTGATTCATATGATTTACGGGCTTCACTCCTGATTCGTGAGAGCGTCGATCAGCGCCTTCGCGGGAAGGGAGAGGGGCCATTTTTCGTCATAAGCAATGACGAGTTTACGCTTCGGAAGAGACTCGCGGAACGACAGGCGCCGGAGCGAGTCATCCTGATCCGGAAGGCAGAAGTCCGGCACACACGCGATACCGAGACCGATGCGGGCAAGATCCAGCAGAAGGTCGTTACTGTTCAGCTCGATCGAAGGAACAAGGTCAAGCGACAGGCGCTGGAACTGCTTATGCAGGAAATCGCTCGTCGCCGAGTTTTTCGAAAGCATCATGATCGGATAATTAAGCAGTGTCCGTAACGGAAGCGTCCGTGTCTTCGAAGCATTGTCAGGAAAACATTCGGGAAAATGTTCCGGATTCCCGACGAAGACGTCCGAGAATTCGCGGATGTCCCGAACCTGCATGTTGCCGGTCAGCGATTCGTTGGGCGAGTTCGTTACGATCAGGTCGACCTGGCCCGCTTCGAGCATCTGCGCGCACCGCGGCGAAGTTCCGTTGATGATGTTGATGTGCACGTCCGGAAACTGCTCGTGCAGCGTTTTGAAGAACGGTACGAGAACATAGCGGCAGATCGTATCGCTTGCGGCAATCCGAAGCTGCATGCCGCCCTCAGAAGCGTCTCTTGACAGCTGGTTCTCGCCGCGCGTGATCAGCTGGATCGCAGGTTCGATGTGCTTCAGAAGCATCTCGCCTTCGGGCGTTAAGGAAACACGTTTCGTGTTACGGATGAAGAGCGTCTGCCCGAGCCTTTTTTCAAGAAGCTTGACCGACTGGCTGACAGCGGACTGGGAAATGTACAACCCCGCGGCGGCTTCGGAGAAGCTTAAGCTCTTCGCGACGTGGTAGAAGACTTTATATAATTCGTAGTTGATATCCATGAGCCGGCTCCTTTCGGAATTGGTCAGGGGCTGTTATCTTACCCAGAAAGCTGCGAGGAAGAATAAGCCCGATATCATAACCTGTAAAAGCATAAAGCGGTACACCGTCTGCGTATCCGACCAGCCGGCTTTCTTGCGCGCGTGGTCGTGCAGCGGGGTGCGGATATTTTTCATGATGGAGATCTTCAGGAAACGCTTCAGGGAAACTTTGATCAGTCCGAGCCCGCCGTCCAGAATGAAGATGCAGCAGAACGGAATGAACAGAAGCGGATCGGTCCGAAGTGCGAGGATCGCAAGGAACAGGCCGATCGCGCGGGAACCGGCGTCACCCATCATTAAAATGCTCGGCGGACAGTTATACCAAAGGTACGCGAGCAGGCAGCTGATCAGAATGACGCAGAGCCCGACGGGACGCTCCGTGGTAATCGCCGGACGAAGGAACGGAAGGGCGAACAGGAACGAAGCCGTTGCAATAACGGAGAGTGTTCCGCTCAAGGCATCCACGCCGTCCGTGCAGTTCACGACGTTGATGGCAACCCAGATCAGGATGATCGAGAGAATCGCGAAGAGCCATACCGGAAGGGTGATGCTCTTCGGGGAGTTGCCGTCACGGACAAGAAGCAGGCGGACAACCGGGCCGTTGCTCCAGATGTATGTCGCCGTTACGCCGGCAGCGATCAGAAAATCAAGAAATCCCTTCTTATATTCATTCCAGGGGTGCTCGCTCGCGTCATCCAAAAATCCGCTCAGCATACCGAGAACGATTGCTCCGATATAGAGCAGGTCTTCCACCTTGACCGGCAGGAAGAGCGCGGAAAGAACGGCGAAGACGAGAATGAAGATGATGCCTGCCCCGCGGGGCTTGCCCTTCGACTTTTCTCTGTTTACGGCAAATGCCCGTCCGCCGTCCGCGGGAAGCGCATCCTTCATAAAACGAAGCAGCAAAGCGGTACAGATAAATCCGACGGAACCGATGGCCAGCAATACGGCATAGCGGTTATATCCGTGGGGGTTCACCCCGAGTAATTCGAACAACATAGAAAGACCTCCTGCGCCGGGCATTTTCCTGCCGCGGCCTTCCCGCATATTGTATCGCAAAAGGCTCGGAAAAGCAAGCGATTTACATAAGTAAATCTTATAAATAAAATGACTTTTATTAATTTCATTTATAAATAAAGGAATGGTATACTGAACCAAAAGAATCCGTTCGCCTTTCCGATGGAAGTGCGGCGGAGGGAAAAGCAGAAAACCGGCATCCGCCGGATAAAAGGAGGATATACGATGGGCCAGGTGCGCAGAATTTATGTAGAGAAGAAAGCCCCATTTGCGGTTCGCGCGAAGGAACTGAAGGGCGAGCTTCGGGACTATCTCGGACTGACCGGACTGGAGGAAGTCCGCGTATTTGTCCGCTATGACGTGGAGAATATCAGCGAGGAAACATACCGGAAGGCATTGGTGACCGTGTTCAGCGAGCCGCCGATCGATGACGTATATGAGGAGAAGCTTCCGCTTGCGGACGGCGACCGCGTATTCTCGGTAGAGTATCTGCCGGGACAGTTCGACCAGAGAGCCGACTCCGCGGAACAGTGCGTAAAGCTTTTGAAGGAGACCGAGGAGCCGATCATCCGCTCCGCCACGACTTATATTCTGAAGGGCAGCCTCACCGATGAGGAATTTGACGGGGTTGTCAGCTACTGCATCAACCCCGTGGATTCGAGACGGACCGGCGAGCAGAAGCCCGATACGCTCGTTACCGAGTTCGCCGTTCCCGAGGACGTGAAGATCTTCGACGGATTTACCGCGATGGCGGAGGCCGACCTGAAGGCACTTTATGATTCCCTGAACCTTGCGATGACATTTAACGATTTCAAGTTCATCCAGGATTACTTTAAAAACGAAGAGAAGCGCGATCCGTCCATGACCGAGATCCGCGTGCTGGATACCTACTGGTCCGATCACTGCCGTCACACGACGTTCCAGACCGAGCTGACCGATGTAAAGATTGAAGACGGTGATTACGCAGAGCCGATCCGTCAGGCATTTGCCGATTATCAGGCTGAGCGTACCGTATTATATAAGGACCGCAACGACAAATTCATCTGCCTGATGGATGTTGCGCTTCTTGCCATGAAGAAACTCCGTGCCGAGGGCAAGCTTCAGGACATGGAGGTTTCCGACGAGATCAACGCTTGCTCCATCGTCGTTCCGGTTACGATCGAGAAGAAGGAAGGACCGGTTACCGAGGAATGGCTCGTATTTTTCAAGAACGAGACACACAACCATCCGACCGAGATCGAGCCGTTCGGCGGCGCCGCAACCTGTCTCGGCGGCGCGATCCGTGACCCGCTTTCCGGCCGCGGCTATGTATATCAGGCAATGCGTGTGACCGGTGCTGCCGATCCGACCGCATCCTTAAAGGATACGCTTGCGGGCAAGCTTCCGCAGCGTAAGCTTACCACCGGTGCCGCAAAGGGCTACAGCTCTTATGGTAACCAGATCGGTCTTGCAACCGGACTCGTAGATGAAATCTATCACCCGAACTACGTCGCAAAGCGTATGGAGATCGGTGTTGTTATGGGTGCCGCTCCGCGGGCAAATGTAAAACGTGAGAATTCCGATCCCGGTGACGTGATCATTCTGATGGGCGGACGTACCGGACGTGACGGCTGCGGCGGTGCAACCGGTTCTTCGAAGAAGCATACGACCGAATCCATCCACACCTGCGGCGCGGAAGTTCAGAAGGGTAACGCTCCGACCGAGCGTAAACTGCAGAGACTGTTCCGTAGAGGCGAGGTCAGCAAGCTTATCAAGAAGTGTAACGACTTCGGTGCGGGCGGCGTTTCCGTAGCGATCGGCGAGCTGGCAGCAGGCCTTCGCGTGGATCTTGATAAGGTTCCGAAGAAGTATGCCGGTCTTGACGGTACCGAGCTTGCCATCTCCGAATCCCAGGAGCGTATGGCAATCGTTGTCGACAAGAAGGATGCGGCACAGATGCTTGCTTATGCCGAGGAGGAGAACCTGGAGGCGGTTATCGTTGCGGAGGTTACGAAGGAGCCCCGTCTCGTTCTTACCTGGAGAGGCAAGGAGATCGTTAACATCAGCAGGGCGTTCCTTGACACGAACGGAGCGCATCAGGAGACAACGGCGGTTGTTAAGACACCGTCGAAGAAGGACTCCTTCTTTAATAAGGATAATACTTATAAGGCACACAGCGTAGACAAGAAGGGCGGTTTCGGCGACAGCTCGAAGGATGACGCGGCAGGCCGTAAGGCGGCATGGCTTTCGATGCTTTCCGATCTGAATGTATGCTCGAAGAAGGGTCTCGTGGAGATGTTCGACTCCTCAATCGGTGCCTGCACGGTAACGATGCCTTACGGCGGCGTATATGAGAGCACGCCTACCCAGACGATGATCGCGAAGCTTCCGGTTCTCGACGGAGCATGCGACACCGTTACGATGATGAGCTACGGTTTCGATCCGTACCTTTCCTCCTGGAGCCCGTTCCACGGTTCCGCTTACGCGGTGATCAGTTCCGTTGCGAAGATTGTTGCTTCGGGCGGCGACTATAAGAAGATCCGCTTTACCTTCCAGGAATACTTCCGCCGTCTCGGAAATGACCCGAAGCGCTGGGGCGAGCCGCTTGCAGCCCTGCTCGGTGCATACGAGGCACAGGTGAAGTTGGGACTTCCGTCCATCGGCGGTAAGGATTCCATGTCCGGTTCCTTCAACGAGATCGACGTTCCGCCGACACTCGTTTCCTTTGCCGTAGATGTTGCGAAACTTTCCGATATCGTTACCAACGAGTTTAAGCAGGCCGGCAGCAGAGTAGTCGTATTTGACATGGCAAAGGATGCATATGACCTTCCCGATTACGAGCAGGCCATGGCGATGTACGATAAGATCCATGAGTTGTCCCAAAAGGGCGCGTTCCGTTCGATGTACGCCCTCGGCAAATACGGTATTGCGGAAGCAATGAGCAAGATGGCGTTCGGTAACGGACTCGGCATCCGCCTTTGCGGCAAAGTAAGCCGCGAGGAAGCATTTGCCCCGGCATACGGCAGCATCCTCGCCGAGATCGACGAAGAGAAACTTGCAATGCTCGATGAGGCAGGCATCGCTTACCGCAAGGTCGGCAAGGTAACCGATTGCGGCACCTTCCGCTGGAAGCTGAAGCCCGGCTGCTGCGGCGGCAATTCCTGCGGCGCCGAGGAAGAATATATGGAGATCAGCCTCGAAGAGGCACTCGGCGCATATAACGGAACACTTGAGAAGGTATTCCCGACCAAGTCTCCGGTAGCGGCACAGATCGAGGACACCAAGGTTCCCGCTCCGATTTACGAGGCGAAGAACATTTATATCGCAAAGAACAGGATCGCAAAGCCGAAGGTATTCATTCCGGTATTCCCGGGCACGAACTGCGAATACGATACGAAGCTTGCGTTCGAGCGTGCAGGCGCGGAAGTGGAGACGGTTGTATTCCGTAACATGACCGCACAGAACATCACGGATTCCGTTGAGGACTTCGTAAAGGCAATCAACGACGCACAGATTCTGATGTTCCCCGGCGGCTTCTCCGCAGGTGACGAGCCCGACGGTTCCGGCAAATTCATCGCGACCGCCTTCCGTAACCCGAAGATCAGCGATGCCGTTAACAAGCTCTTAAAGGACCGCGACGGTCTGGCACTCGGTATCTGTAACGGTTTCCAGGCGCTCATTAAGCTCGGACTTGTTCCTTACGGCGAGATCGTTCCGCAGACTTCGGACAGCCCGACGCTAGCGATGAACAACATCGGCCGTCATATCAGTAAGAGCGTTTACACGAAGGTGGTAAGCAACTTAAGTCCCTGGCTTCAGAAGGCCGAGCTCGGCGGCGTATACAGCATTCCCGCTTCCCATGGTGAAGGACGGTTCGTAGCCAATGACGAGTGGCTTTCGAAGCTTCTTGCAAACGGCCAGATCGCGACACAGTATGTGGACGAGAACGGCAATCCGACCATGGTCGAGCAGTTCAACCCGAACGGTTCCTACTGGGCGATCGAGGGCATTACTTCTCCGGACGGACGCGTGCTCGGTAAGATGGCACACAGCGAGCGTCGCGGCACCGGCGTGGCGATGAACATCACCGGCGAGCAGAACCAGCTGATCTTCGAAAGCGGCGTTTCCTATTATAAGGATTGATCCCTGATTTAATAAGAAAAGTAGTAGTGTTATAATATCAGCCTCGGAAAATGTGAAAAAATGCATTTTCCGAGGCTGATTTTTTCAATCGGATGCACTAATAAGCAGAAGGGTTAAAGGAAGGGGGAAATATATGGATCCGGGAGCGGAAAGCTACCGCAGATACCTCTTGGGCGATAAGAGCGGACTGGAAGAGATTATCGGATTATTTTACGACGGTTTGATTCTGTACCTGAATCTGTATGTACGGAACCTGACCGAAGCGGAGGAACTTGCAGAAGAGACGCTGTTTGTTCTTGTTTCAAAGAAACCGGCATTTTCCGGGAAATCCTCTTTCAAGACCTGGCTTTATGCGATCGGAAGGCATACGGCCATCCGTTATCTTCACCGTCGTTCCCGGGAGGTCTCGGTCGCAGATATGGAATCGGAATCCGGCCGGGGGCAGATACAGGATGCGGAGAGGACGATATTAATAAAGGAACGGGATCGGAATCTGTATCGATGCCTCAGCCGCCTGAAGGATGATTACCGGCAGGTGATCTGGCTTCGGTATTATGAACAGATGAGCAATAAAATGATCGCGGCTGTTATGAAGAAAAGCGTGTACAGCGTGGAGCATCTTTTGAAGAGAGCAAAAGAAGCATTACGGACAGAATTGGAAAAGGAGGGATTTCCGTATGAGGAGTCATGAAGAAGTATTCTCCCGTCTGCTGGAACGGGAGAAAGAGTATCTGCTGATGCGGGAATCACGGCATAAGAGAATCCGGCGAATCTGTATTTTAGCATTATCCGGCAGTGTCGCAATTCTGCTGGTAATTGCGTTAATCGTGGCAGTGAGGAATGCTGAGACCGTTCCCCAAAACCGCGACAATGTTGTTACCGGAGAGCTTGTTCAGCGCCCGACGGTTCTTTCGCCGACCCCTGTGGTTACTCCGGAGGCATATGTATGTTCCTGGAAGGCGGATACTCAGGAAGCCTACGCGGAAATTGACAGGGACCAAAAGAGAGTATATGCCGTAACCAATAACACGGAGGAGAACCGGACTGCAACCGTTATCGTGACCTATTACAGCCTGAATGTGGAGTTCAATCAAATCACTTCCCATACGGTAGAAAAGTCCTGTACGGGTACTTCGGCGGAAATACCCATTGCAGTTCCCGAAAATGAGGTAATCAACCGCATCTGTACCGAGCATATAATCTATGAAAACGGAAGTCCGGTGTATACCGAACGGTTTTTTATCATAGCGGAGGAATCCGTGCTTTTGGAAGGAGGAGAATAGTATTATGAAGAAGACAGTATCGGTATTGGGATTGATCCTTGTCGTGCTTGCAGCGGTCTCATGTACGAAGAAGCAGGATAATCCTTCTGTAACTCCGTCGGAAGTTACACAGGCGGTCAACCCTGAGATTACGCCGGAGGGAACGCCGACGGCAGAGGCAACCATCTCCCCGACTCCGACGCAGAAAAATACGCCGACCCCGACGCTTAACCCGGCTTACGGACCCAAAATCAACTGGGTGGTCAGCTTTATTAATGGTCCGACCAAGGCGGAACAGGATAAGATTAACCGCCTGCTCAGGGAAAAGGGAGTCGACTGTTATGTAAACTTTATCTATAATGTCCATGCGGATGACGCGGAAGAATACCTGAAGTGGCTGGACGAGGCACACACTTCGTATATGAAATATGACATTATCAATTCTCAGGCGAGACCGGCAGAAAGCAACAAGAATTATCCTTTGATCATTGAAAGGGATTATATGATTGACCTGTCGGAGTATTTACAAACGGAGCTGGGAGCAAAACTCTATCAGGCGTATGCGCCGATGGACTGGGATCTGATAAGAATTGACGGAGCCATTCGTTCAATCCCGAGTATCACAACTTTGAGTCATCGGTATCGGGGCGTGTTTTTAAGTGTAAACGATAAATATGCGGAATGGTTTGAAGACTTTGACGGAAGTTACGAGAGTCTTCGTAAGATCTATGACGATATCGGAGACCGAAATCTTGTGATTCAAATGGATATGACAGGCCAGGTGCTGTTCGCGTGTATGGGATATCAAACGATCAACAATGCAATCCTCTATGACCAAAAGCAGGACAGGATTCTGTCTGTTTTAGATGTCAGCGATCAATTGAATACGCTTACGGCCGAATTGCATCGGGATTTGTCGGAAGGAATACTGGAGGCGCCGTATGGTCAGGAAAAGGTCGAAAAAGAAGTACTCGCGGAGTATTACCTGTTTGACCGAAAGAAAAAGGAAGGTTACACAGATATCCTGATTACGGAAGATTTAGGTCTTGCGCGCCGCGGATTCAATTACGGAATATCCAAGGACTCCGAAAAGAAAGACCTTGCTTTTCTGGTTCTGGCGACATGTTATTCCGATCCGGAGATTGCGGCAATTCTTCGAAAGCCGGTAGATGCGGAGGAGGAAGGAAGCTGGGAGGAGAGAATGGAACGGTTAAAGGATGTGGATATCACAAAGGCGCCGTTATTCGGTTTTTCGTTATTTGTTAATAAGGCCGAATATCCTGCGGAAAACTATATGTCAGAGCATGTTATCACGATGGTTTTAATAGAATTGTTCGGTGCAAACTACTACAGTCCGAACCGCTCCGTGAATCCGGTTTATCACGAACTGGATTTTACCAATGTAATGAAAAGCCTTTCCTATTCGCGGCTGATAGAAGAGTATCGCCGGCAGCTTGGTGAGTTTCGAAAAAAGCAGAATTCCGGCAGCTGATTGAATAAATACGAAACCGGTATTAGAAAGAAGAGGGGAGTGTGCCGAATGGCATTCCCCTCTTCTTTCGGAAAATACGATGTGAAAAGGCCGGAAAGAGGGGAAAAAACAGCAGAAAATTTCTTGAAAATAATGCTTGCATTTTATATTTCGTTATGTTACAATTGATTTCGCTGTGACGTGATAGCTGTGAAGCGTGAGGTTGCCGATCGCAAGATCGGGTTTTTCCGTGGAGCGAATGTCATGAGTCAATTCTGGCGACAAGTCACTGTACCAATACCAACATACTTCTGCCAATCGCGGCAGATAAGACGTGTGAAACAAAGGTAATTCGGTAACACAGCCAAGCAGAAATGCTTGGTCTTATTTTCCGAAAAGCAGGAAACACACGGTTGAGTGTACAGGCACCACTTGTTGTACTTTACCCACTAAGTGCGAAAAGGAGGCGCTATTTTTATGGCAAGCAATGTAATGAGAATCACATTGAAGGCTTATGATCATCAGTTAATCGATGCATCTGCAGCAAAGATCGTGGAGAACGCGAAGAAGACCGGTTCCAAGGTGAGCGGACCTGTGCCGTTGCCGACGAAGAAGGACATCGTTACGATTCTCCGTGCTACTCACAAGTATAAGGATTCGCGTGAGCAGTTCGAGCAGAGAACGCACAAGAGACTGATCGACATCATTAACCCCGGCGAGAAGACGATGGAAGTTCTTCAGCGCTTGGAAATGCCTGCCGGTGTATTCATCGGCATCAAGATGATCACCAAATAAATCATCTTGTGATTTAGAATGACCCCATCCGGGGTCCGCTGTAGATTTAACAGGAGGTACTACAATGAAGAAAGCTATTTTGGCTACAAAGGTCGGAATGACCCAGGTCTTCGCTGAAGACGGTTCGTTCATTCCGGTAACCGTATTGCAGGCCGGCCCCTGCCCCGTCGTTCAGGTTAAGACGGTTGAGAAGGACGGATACGAGGCAGTACAGGTTGGTTTCGGTGACATCAGAGAGAAGCTGGTTAACAAGCCGAAGAAGGGACATTTTGCCAAGGCAAATGTTGCAAACAAGAGATTTCTCAAGGAGTTCCGTTTCGAGAACGCAGCAGAGTACAGCGTAGGTCAGGAGATCAAGGCTGACATCTTCTCTGCAGGCGACAAGATCGATGCAAGCGGCGTAAGCAAAGGTAAAGGTTACGCAGGCGCGATCAAGAGATTCGGTCTTTCCAGAGGACCTATGGGACATGGTTCCAAGTATCACAGACATGCAGGTTCCAACGGACCCGCAACGACCCCCGGCCGTGTTTTCAAAGGAAAGCACATGCCCGGACAGATGGGAAATGTGAACGTAACGGTACAGAATCTTGAAGTTGTTCGCGTAGACGTTGAGAACAACATGATTCTTGTTAAGGGTGCCGTTCCCGGAGCCAAGAAGTCTTTGGTTATCCTTAAGGAAACCGTGAAGAGCGGAAAGTAATCTTGAGAAAGGAGGAACTGAACAATGGCAAACGTTAAAGTTTATAATAAAGAAGGCGCTGAAGTCGGAACGCTTGATCTGAACGACAGCATCTTCGGCGTTGAAGTAAATACCCATTTGATGCACCTTGCGGTTGTAAGCCAGCTCGCAAACAAGCGTCAGGGTACCCAGAGCGCTAAGACCCGCAGCGAAGTAAGCGGCGGCGGCAGAAAGCCCTGGAGACAGAAGGGAACAGGTCATGCCCGTCAGGGTTCCATCCGTGCTCCCCAGTGGACCGGCGGCGGCGTTGTATTTGCCCCGAAGCCGAGAGATTACTCTGTAAAGATGAATAAGAAGGAAAAGGCAGGCGCTATCAAGTCCGCCCTTACCTCCAGAGTTGCCGAGGACAAGATTTTCGTAATGGAGAATCTTAGCTTTGAGGCAATCAAGACGAAGCAGGTTAAGAACATTCTTGATAAGCTGACTCTTGACAAGGCATTGATCGTTACGGCCGACAAGGATGAGAACGTAATCCTTTCCGCCAGAAACCTTCCGGGTGTTCGTACCGTAACTTCCAATGCGATCAACGTTTACGACATCCTGAAGTACAGCAACCTCGTTATCACGAAGGATGCGGTAGCTAAGATCGAGGAGGTGTATGCATAATGGCAGATCTGAAGTATTACGATGTCATTCTGAAGCCCGTAGTAACCGAGAAAACCATGAACTCCATGGCAGATAAGAAGTATGCATTCTATGTTAATCCCGACGCTACCAAGACACAGATTGCCGAGGCCGTTGAGAAGATGTTCGCCGGCACCAAGGTTGCCAAGGTTAACACGATGAACCTCAACGGAAAGAACCGCAGACGCGGTCTTATCGTAGGAAAGACTTCCGAGAAGAAGAAGGCAATTGTTCAGCTTACCGCTGACAGCGCTGAGATTGAGATTTTCACTGGTCTGTAAGATCAGGATTGTGAACGAAAGGAGTTACAGCAATGGGAATTAAGAAATATACTGCGTATACGCCTTCGAGAAGAAACATGACTTGCTCCGATTTCGCCGAGATCACCTGCGATAAGCCGGAAAAGTCCTTGTGCGTATCTCTGAAGAAGACTGCAGGCCGTAACAACCAGGGTAAGATCACGGTTAGACACATCGGCGGCGGTTCCAGAAGACTGTATCGCATTATCGATTTTAAGAGAAAGAAAGACGGCGTACCGGCTGTTGTTAAGACAATCGAGTACGATCCGAACAGAACCGCCAACATCGCTTTGATCTGCTACGCAGACGGCGAGAAGGCATACATCCTTGCACCGGTTGGACTTGAGGTTGGCCAGACCGTTATGAACGGTGAGGCTGCCGAGGCAAGAGTAGGCAACTGCCTCCCGCTTGCAAACATCCCGATCGGTACTTTGGTACACAACGTAGAGCTTTATCCCGGCAAGGGCGGACAGCTTGTTCGTGCAGCCGGTAACAGCGCACAGCTGATGGCTAAGGAAGGCAAATACGCAACCCTCCGTCTCCCTTCGGGCGAGATGAGAATGGTTCCGATCATCTGCCGCGCAACCATCGGCCAGATCGGCAACATTGATCACGAGCTGATCAACATCGGTAAAGCCGGTCGTACGCGTCATATGGGCACCCGTCCTACGGTTCGCGGTTCCGTAATGAACCCGAATGACCATCCTCACGGCGGTGGTGAAGGTAAGTGCGGTATCGGTCGTCCCGGTCCGAGCACTCCTTGGGGCAAGCCTGCTCTCGGTCTTAAGACCCGTAACAAGAAGAAGGCTTCCAACAAGCTCATCGTCCGCAGAAGAGACGGCAGCGTAATCAAGACGAAATAACAGGAGGTAAACCATAATGGCACGTTCTTTGAAAAAGGGACCTTTTGCAGATCAGTACCTGCTTGACAAGGTAGACGAAATGAACAAGAGCGGAGACAAGAGCGTTCTTAAGACCTGGTCCCGCCGTTCCACCATATTCCCTTCCTTTGTCGGTCACACGATTGCTGTTTATGACGGCAGAAAGCATGTTCCGGTATACGTTACCGAGGATATGGTAGGCCACAAGCTCGGTGAGTTCGTAGCTACCAGAACCTTCCGCGGTCACGGCAAGGACGAGAAGAAGGGCAAGAGATAATTCAAGCCCTGCAGATACATTTGTGCGGAATGCACAGGAAGAATTACTAACGGAGAACCGTTAACATGAAAAGGAGGTACACATCCGATGGCAAAAGGACATAGATCCCAGATTAAGAGAGAAAGAAATGCCAACAAGGACAAGAGACCGTCTGCGAAGCTCTCTAACGCACGCGTTTCCGTCCAGAAGGCATGCTTCGTTCTCGATGCGATCAGAGGCAAGGATGTACAGTCAGCACTTGGTATTTTGGCATATAACCCCAGATATGCTTCCAGATTAATTGAAAAACTTCTCAAGTCCGCGATTGCAAACGCGGAGAACAACAACGGTATGGATTCCGCAAAGCTTTACATTGCGGAGTGCTTCGCCAATGAGGCTCCCACGATCAAGAGAATTCATCCCAGAGCACAGGGCAGAGCTTACCGTATTCTGAAGAGAATGAGTCACATCACCGTAGTTTTGGACGAGAGATAGGAGGAAGAGCATGGGACAGAAAGTTAACCCGCACGGCCTTAGAGTCGGCGTTATCAATGACTGGGATTCCCGCTGGTATGCAGAGGCAGATTTTGCCGACAATCTTGTGGAAGACCAGAAGATCAGAAAATTCCTGAAGAACAAATTGGCTGCTGCGTCCATCTCCGATATCGAGATCGAGCGCACTTCCGATAAGATTAAGGTTATCGTTCATACTGCAAAGCCCGGCGTTGTAATCGGTAAGGGCGGCCAGGAGATCGAGAAGCTCAAGGCTGAAGTTCAGAAGCTTACCACCAAGAAAGTAAACCTTGAGATCAAAGAAATTAAGAGACCTGATAACTGCGCTCAGCTTGTTGCAGAGAATATCGCACAGCAGCTTGAGAACCGTGTTTCCTTCCGTCGTGCCATGAAGTCCTGCATGGGCAGAACCATGAAGTCCGGCGCTAAGGGAATCAAGACAACCTGCTCCGGCCGTCTCGGCGGTGCAGATATCGCACGTTCCGAGAGCTACAGTGACGGTACGATCCCGTTGCAGACGCTCCGTGCCGATATCGACTACGGTTTCGCAGAAGCAGATACCACCTACGGCAAGGTTGGTGTTAAGGTTTGGATTTATCACGGGGAAATCCTTCCCCGCAAGGCTACCAAGAAGGAAGGAGCGGATAAGTAATGTTAATGCCCAAGAGAGTGAAACATCGTAAGCAGTTTCGCGGAAGTATGAGAGGTAAGGCCCTGAGAGGCAATACCATTTCCAACGGCGAGTACGGAATCGTTGCTACCGAGCCTTGCTGGATCAAGTCCAATCAGATCGAGGCAGCCCGTATTGCCGTAACCCGTTACATTAAGCGTGGCGGTCAGGTATGGATCAAGATCTTCCCTGACAAGCCCGTTACCGCTAAGCCCGCTGAAACCCGAATGGGTTCCGGTAAAGGATCCACGGAGTACTGGGTAGCGGTTGTTAAACCCGGACGCGTTCTTTTTGAGATCGCAGGCGTTGCAGAAGAGACGGCAAGAGAAGCTCTCCGTCTTGCAACCTACAAGCTGCCTTGCAAGTGTAAGATCGTTAGCAAGGCGGACCTTGAAGGAGGTGCGAACTAATGGCAAATAAGACAAAGAGCTATCTTGAGGGTCTGAATTCCAAGACCGTAGAGGAACTGAACAGCGAATTGGTTGCTGCTAAGAAAGAACTCTTTAACCTGAGATTCCAGAATGCTACGAATCAGCTTGAGAACACAAGCAGGATTAAGGAAGTTCGCAAGAACATCGCAAGAATTCAGACGGTTATCACCGCCAAGAATTCCGCGAACTAAACGGCTTGGAAAGGAGAAAGATTCTCATGGAAAGAAATTTGAGAAAAGTACGTACCGGTAAGGTCGTAAGTGATAAGATGGATAAGACCATCGTCGTTGCTGTAGTAGACAACGTTAAGCATCCCCTTTACAACAAGATCGTTAAGAGAACTTACAAACTGAAGGCGCATGACGAGAATAACGAATGCAAGATCGGTGATCGTGTAAAGGTAATGGAGACAAGACCCCTCTCTAAGGATAAGAGATGGAGACTTGTTGAAATCGTAGAAAAGGCAAAATAATCATTTTCGGGAGATCCCGAAGAGATTACGAAAGGAGATTTTCGCTATGATTCAAACAGAAACCAGACTTAAGGTTGCTGATAATACCGGCGCGAAAGAGCTGCTCTGCATCCGTGTTATGGGCGGTTCCACCAGAAGATATGCCGGTATTGGTGATATCATTGTTGCCGCTGTTAAGGATGCTGCCCCCGGTGGCGTTGTTAAGAAGGGCGACGTAGTTAAGGCAGTTGTCGTTCGTACCGTTAAGTCCGTTCGTCGTAAGGATGGTTCCTACATCCGCTTCGACGAGAACGCAGCTGTAGTTATTAAGGATGACTTGACCCCCAAGGGTACCCGTATTTTTGGACCCGTAGCAAGAGAGCTTCGTGATAAGAAGTTCATGAAGATCGTTTCCCTTGCTCCGGAAGTATTATAGGAGGTGTCAGCATGAATAAGATTAAAAAAGGCGACATCGTAAAAATCATTACCGGTAAAGATAAGGGCAGCGAGGGCAAGGTACTCCGTGTAGAAGACGGCAAGGTGCTTGTTGAAGGCTGCAACATGGTAACAAAGCATCAGAAAGCAAGCCAGGAGAATCCGAAGGGCGGCATCGTTAAGGTGGAAGCTCTGGTAGATGCATCCAACGTAATGCTTGTTTTCAAGGGAAAGCCTACAAGAGTCGGATTCAAGAAGGACGGCGACAAGAAGGTTCGTGTAGCTAAGTCCACCGGCGATGTAATCGATTAATAGGAGAGGAGGTCTCAAACATGACAAGATTAAAAGAGCAATATATGAATGAGATTTCGGCTGCTATGCAGAGCAAATTCGGTTACAAGAATGTAATGGAAATTCCGAAACTCGATAAGATCGTTATTAACATGGGTGTCGGCGAAGCTAAGGAAAATGCCAAGGCACTTGAGTCCGCAGTAAAGGATCTCGAGATCATCACCGGCCAGAAGCCTGTTATTACGAAAGCAAAGAAGTCCATCGCGAACTTCAAGATCCGTGAAGGTCTTGCCATCGGCTGCAAGGTTACCCTCCGCGGCGACAAGATGTATGAGTTCGCTGATCGTCTTATCAACCTCGCACTTCCCCGTGTACGTGACTTCCGTGGTGTAAACCCGAACGCGTTCGACGGAAGAGGTAACTACGCACTCGGCATCAAGGAGCAGCTGATCTTCCCCGAGATCGAGTACGATAAGGTTGACAAGGTACGCGGTATGGATGTTATCTTCGTAACCACTGCCAAGACGGATGAAGAGGCACGCGAGCTGTTAAGACTGTTTGGCATGCCGTTTGCTAAGTAAATAGGAGGAAATTTTCATGGCTAAGACATCAATGAAGGTTAAGCAGCAGCGTACTCCGAAGTTCTCCACCAGAGCATATACCCGCTGCAGACTCTGCGGCCGTCCGCATGCTGTATTGAGAAAGTACGGAATCTGCAGAATCTGCTTCCGTGAGTTGGCATACAAGGGACAGATCCCTGGCGTTAAAAAGGCAAGCTGGTAAGCCTGCCCCACAGAGATGATAGGAGGTACATATCAATGATGAGTGATCCGATTGCAGATATGCTTACAAGAATCCGTAACGCAAATACTGCAAAGCATGATACCGTAGATGTTCCCGCTTCCAAGATGAAGGTTGCAATTGCCGACATTCTCGTGAAGGAAGGTTATATCAAAGGATGGAAGATGGAGGATGCAGGTCCGTTCCAGAACATTCACATCACCCTGAAGTACGGTAAGGACAAGAGCGAGAAGACGATTTCCGGTCTTAAGAGAATCAGTAAGCCGGGTCTTCGCGTTTATGCAAGCAAGGACGAGCTTCCCCGTGTACTCGGCGGTCTCGGAATTGCAATCATTTCCACGAACAAAGGTGTAATTACAGATAAAGAAGCAAGAAACGCAGGCGTTGGCGGCGAAGTACTTGCTTATATCTGGTAAAACATTTATAAGGAGGTACGGGCATGTCACGTATAGGAAAAATGCCAATCGCCATTCCTGCAGGTGTTACTGTTGAAGTGGCAGAAAATAATAAAGTGACTGTTAAGGGACCCAAGGGTACCCTTTCAAGAGTTCTTGCTCCCGAGCTTAGCATTAAGGTTGAGGGTGCAGAGGTAGTGGTTGAGAGACCCAACGATCTGAAGAGAATCAAGTCCCTTCACGGTCTTACCAGAACTCTTATCAACAATATGGTTGTAGGCGTAACGAACGGTTACGAGAAGGTTCTTGAAATCAACGGTGTCGGTTATCGTGCCGCTAAGCAGGGCAAGGAACTCAACCTTACCCTCGGCTACTCCCATCCGGTTATTATGGTTGATCCCGAAGGAATCGAGACGGTTCTCGACGGTCAGAATAAGATTACCGTTAAGGGTATCGACAAGGAAAAGGTCGGCCAGTATGCTGCTGAGATCAGAAGCAAGAGAGGACCGGAGCCTTATAAGGGCAAGGGTATCAAGTATGCTGACGAAGTAATCCGTCGCAAGGTCGGCAAGACCGGTAAGAAGTAGAAAGGAGTAGAGAATCATGGTTAGTAAAGAAAGTAGATCCGAAATCCGTGTGAAAAAGCACATGAAAATCCGTAATCGTTTCTCCGGTACTGCTGAAAGACCCAGACTTGCCGTATTCCGTTCGAACAAGCACATGTCTTGTCAGATTATCGATGACGTTGCCGGTAAGACCCTGGTTGCTGCTTCTACCCAGGACAAGGACGTAAAGGCGGACCTTGAGTATACAGACAATGTTGCCGCTGCATCCACTCTCGGAACGGTAATTGCCAAGAAGGCACTGGAAAAGGGAATCAACGAGGTTGTCTTCGACAGAGGCGGTTTCATATATGCAGGCAAAATTCAGGCATTAGCAGATGCAGCTCGCGAAGCTGGTCTGAAGTTTTAGTCGAGGAGGGACAATATGAAACGTACAATTATTGACACGAGCAATATGGAGATGGAGGACAAGGTTGTCGCCATCAAGCGTGTAACCAAGGTAGTTAAGGGCGGACGTAACATGAGATTTGCCGCACTTGTTGTCGTAGGTGACAAGAACGGTCATGTAGGCGCAGGTCTCGGTAAGGCTGCCGAAGTTCCGGAAGCTATCCGTAAGGCTAAGGAAGATGCAATGAAGAAGGTTATCTCCCTTCCGATCGATGAGAATGGTTCCATTCCTCATGACTTCATCGGTAACTTCGGAAGCGCAAGCGTTCTTCTGAAGAAGGCATCCATCGGTACCGGTATCATCGCCGGCGGTCCCGCACGTATCGTTCTCGAGCTTGCAGGCTACAAGAACATTCGTACCAAGTCTCTCGGTTCCAACAACAAGCAGAACGTTGTTCTCGCAACGCTTGCAGGTCTTTCCGAACTGAAGACTCCCGAGGAAGTTGCCTCCCTTCGTGGCATCTCCGTAAGCGATTTATAGGAGGAATTACGAAATGGCAGAGTTGAAAGTTACATTAGTAAAGTCTACAATCGGTGCAATTCCGAAACATAAGAAAGTTGTTGAATCTCTGGGCCTTCATAAGCTCAACAGCTTCAACACGTTGCCGGACAATGCAGCAACCCGCGGCATGATCGCGCAGGTTAAGCATCTTGTCAAGGTAGAAGAAATCTAATTATTTGATAGGAGGTGCACACGATGAATTTGACAGATATCAAACCGGCTGACGGCGCGAAGCACAGCGACGCGTTCCGCAGAGGCCGTGGTCACGCTTCCGGAAACGGAAAGACCGCAGGTAAGGGTCACAAGGGTCAGAAGGCTCGTTCCGGAGCTCCCAGAACCGGTTTTGAAGGCGGTCAGATGCCTTTGTATCGTCGTCTTCCGAAGAGAGGCTTCAAGAACAGAAATACGCAGGAAATCGTTTCCGTAAATGTTTCCATGCTGAATCGTTTTGAGGACGGCGCAGATGTCACGATCGATTCCATGGTAGAGATCGGCTTGTTCAGCAACCCGAAGGACGGTGTCAAGGTTCTTGGCAACGGTGAACTTACCAAGAAATTGAATGTTAAGGCAAATGCCTTCAGCGCATCTGCAATTGAGAAAATTCAGGCTCTTGGTGGAAGTGCTGAGGTGATCTGATATGATTAAGATGTTTATCAATGCATTCAAGGTAAAAGAAATCAGAAGAAAGCTTCTTTTCACATTTGCCTGTCTTGTACTGGTACGTCTCGGATCTCTGATTCCGGCACCCGGAATCAGTAATGAACAAGCATCTGCCTTCCTGCAGAAGATGTTTAACGGAAATGAAGGCTTCATTAACATGCTGACAGGTGGATCTCTTGAGAAGATGTCCATCTTCGCATTGAGCATTTCCCCGTACATTACATCTTCCATTATCATGCAGCTTCTCACCATTGCGATTCCGCCTTTGGCTGAGATGCAGAAAGACGGAGAGAGCGGACGTAAGAAGATTGAGAAATATTCTCGTTATCTTACCGTGCTTCTTGCACTGATTGAGTCGACCGCTATGGCGATCGGATTCAAGAACACCGCAAATTCTCCGATTCAGGACGGATGGCTTGGTGTACTCCTTGTTGTAATCGCATTTACGGCAGGTTCCACCTTCCTGATGTGGTTGGGAGAGAGAATTACAGAGAACGGCGTCGGAAACGGTATTTCCATCATCCTGTTGATCAATATCGTTGCAGGTCTGCCTTCTGATTTCGGTCTTCTCTATACGAACAAGGTTGCTTCCCAGAGCAAGCTGATCGGTAAAGTACTTGCCGGCGGTCTGATCATTGTGATCGCACTCGTTACGCTCGTACTGATCGTGCTTCTCCAGGATGCAGAGAGAAGAATCGCAGTACAGTACAGCAAGAAGATGGTCGGAAGAAAGATGATGGGCGGAAGCTCAACATACATTCCGTTAAAGGTGAACACGGCCGGCGTTATCCCGGTAATCTTCGCTATGTCCATCTTCCAGTTCCCGCTTGTTATTTCCTCGTTCTTTAACAAGTTCCCGGATCGTAACGGCGGATTCTGGGGCAAGGTGCTTTATATGTGCCGTACCGAAAACTGGTTTGATTTTACCGGTGACCGGTTCGCGATCAAGTATACGATCGGTGCATTGCTTTATATTGTAATGATCATCTTCTTCGCATACTTCTATACAAGCATCACCTTTAATCCGGTAGAGATTGCCGGCAACCTGAAGAAGAGCGGCGGATTTGTTCCGGGTATTCGTCCCGGCAAGCCTACCATCGACTACCTTACCGGTGTTCTGAACAAGATCGTCTTCATCGGCGCGGTCGGCCTTACGATCGTTGCTCTGATCCCGATCGTATGCTGCGGCGTATTCAAGATTCAGAGTCTCGGCTTCGGCGGCACTTCGCTGATCATCGTAGTTGGTGTTATTCTGGAAACGTTGAAGCAGATTGAATCCATGATGCTGACACGTCACTATAAGGGATTCCTTAGTGAGTAAATGAATGGAATTTATGGGTGAGGCTAAGCTTCACCCTTTTTCCGTGAATATATGGAATCTCAGAAAGAGGGACAACAAATGAAGATAGTTATGCTCGGGGCACCCGGCGCAGGCAAGGGAACACAGGCCAAGATGATCGCGGCCCGTTATGAGATCCCGCACATTTCGACGGGAGATATCTTCCGTGCGAATATCAAGGAAGGAACCGAACTCGGCATGAAGGCAAAGGCTTTCATGGACCAGGGTCTTCTGGTTCCGGACGAACTGACACTCGAACTGATCATGGACCGCTTCGCACAGCCTGACTGTGCAAACGGTTATGTACTGGATGGTTTTCCGCGTACGATCGCACAGGCGGAGGCACTTACCGAAAGCCTTAAGAAAGCCGGCGACGCATTGGATTACGCAATTGATGTGGATGTTCCGGACGAGAACATCGTAACGCGTATGAGCGGACGGAGAGCATGTCTTTCCTGCGGCGGTACGTATCACATCGTATTTAACCCTCCGAAGAAGGAAGGCATCTGTGACCTTTGCGGCGGGGAACTCAGCATCCGTAAGGATGACGAGCCCGAAACCGTTCAGAAACGTCTCAACGTATATCATGCGCAGACACAGCCGCTGATCGACTACTATACCGGCGAAGGAATTCTGAAATCCGTAGACGGTACGCAGGAAGTCAGCAAGGTTTTCGAGGATATCAAGGCGATCCTCAATGATTGACAGGAGACTGAATCATGGTTACAATTAAGTCGAAGAGCGAAATCGAAAAGATGAGAGAAGCCGGCCGCCTTCTTGCGCTTGTGCACGAGGAGATGGCGAAACACATCAAACCCGGTATCAGTACGATGGAACTGAACAATATCGGCGACCGCATGATCCGAAGCTTCGGATGCATCCCGTCGTTTTTGAATTACGACGGATATCCTGCTTCCATCTGCATTTCGGTCAACGATAAAGTCGTTCACGGCATTCCGAGTAAGGACGAGATCCTGAAAGAAGGCGACATTGTAAGTCTTGACGCCGGTCTGATCTACAAAGGCTATCATTCGGACGCTGCCAGAACCTACGGCGTCGGAAAGATTTCTCCGGAAGCTGCGGATCTGATCAAAGTGACCGAAGAAAGCTTTTACGAAGGAATAAAACTTGCAAAAGCAGGCAATCACCTGTATGATATATCTGCAGCCATCGAAGATTATGTCGTGGCACACGGATATAGCTGTGTCAAGGATCTGGTAGGTCACGGAATCGGAACGGAGATGCATGAGGATCCCCAGATTCCGAATTTTCATCAGAAACGGCGCGGTATAAAACTGCAGCCCGGTATGACGCTTGCCATCGAACCCATGGTAAACATGGGTGACTGGAGAGTATGCATCCTTGAGGATGACTGGACAATTGTCACCGAAGACGGCTCCCTTGCTTCTCATTACGAGAACACGATCCTGATCACGGAAGGCGAGCCTGAAATCTTATCTCTGATCAAACATTAAACGGAGGATTTGCATGTCGAAACAGGACGTAGTTGAAATTGAAGGTACTGTTGTGGAGAAACTTCCCAACGCCATGTTCCGCGTACAGCTTGAGAACGGTCATATTGTTCTTGCCCATATCAGCGGCAAGCTTCGTATGAACTACATCAAGATTGTTCCCGGCGACAAGGTAACGATGGAACTTTCCCCTTATGATCTCTCAAAGGGACGTATCATTTGGCGTGATAAATAAGTTACAAACCGGATATTTTACAAGAAACGGCGCATTCTTTTCGGATGCGCCTTTTCTTATGTCCCGACGTTTCGGACGGGCTTCTGTATCCTGTGGCGGATTAAACTTGAAATGGCAGCACTTTTCGTGTAAAATACAAAAGATAGTTTTGGATATTCCAAAGGGGGGAATAAACATGAATACGAGGAGACTTTTTGCGCGCATTCTGTCAGCGGCTCTTGTGCTGGCGGGGTGCTTTTTTGTTCTGACGGCCTGCGGGAAGGAAAGCGGAAAAGGAACACCGACGCCCGCAGAATCCGTGCAGGATACACCGACGGAAGCCTTGACGCCTTCTGCCACGATGCCGGCTGCGACGTCCACGCCGTCACCGGAGCCGACACCTGAATCGCAGGCGGAAGCGTTTCCGGATTGGATTCCGTTAGCCCGGGAACCGAAGGAGACGAAGGAGGAATTCCTGGCGCTTGCAAAGGCGCAAACCGAGGGTATTTTAAAAACCGGGTATCGCGAGACAACTGCCTACGCAGAGCCGTATACGGAGTTTACAAACGGAGGAGAAGAGGAATTTCTGTGCGACAAAGCAGAGACATATTATGAGGTCGCGCCCGGTGAAGAAGATGGTGATCCGAAAGCGAAAATCTATTATCTGCACGGAGAGAAAGTATATGCATCCTATGTTACCGATTACGGCACTGTTTTCGAATACCGCGGGGAAACGACGATCAGTCCCAGTGTGATTGAAACGGATGAAAAAGGCAGGACAATCTATATTCAGTCCGGAGACAGTTATACCTACACGGAGTATGATGAGGAGGGGACCGAATACAGCGCTGCTTATGATACCGATTCCAGAATCGCAAATTTAAACATAACGAAGTTTGACGAACACGGTAACCGGACGGCCCGATATACCTACCGCGGTTCAAACGGAAAAGCATATCCTAAGAGTAAGACACTTTTTGCATATGTTTATGACGACAACGGAAATATCATCCGTTACACGGTTACGGATTACGACTGGAGCTGGACCAAAGCGAAAACGGAGAAGGAGTTTACATACGATGCCGTTGGAAATGTTCTTTCGGGAGCGCAGACGGAGTTCGGGGAAACCGGAAACAAAACAGTGAAGACCGAATATACTTACCATAAGGATGAAAAAGGCCGTGTGGTATCGATTCAGTCGAAGAAGACATCTTCTGACAGCGATACGATAGAGGAAAAGGAACAGCTGATGTTTTATCATGACGACGGATCCGTTCTGTGGCTTTGGAACGTCCCGGTGTCGGAGGAACGATCGGACAATGGTTTTACCCTTCTGAGAAGATGGCTAAAGAAATTGAAAGAGGCGCATTTCCGGACTGGGTAACGAGTGACGCAAATGTGATCCGAAACGGCGGGATGACACATACCCGGGAGGGAAAAGAAGAAGACTGCTTTTCCTGGCTGCCGGATGACACGATGTGGCAGCTCAATACATACAGCAACGGCTTGCTGGTCCATGAAGTGAATACGACCAAAAACGGCGGCGATTACTATTACGAGTATAATACGAAAAAGCAGCTGGTCCGTGTATACGGAAGTGCCGGCGTAGTAGGGGAATCGGAAATTAAGTATACGTATGACAGCAAGGGAAACCGGACGGCTATTGAGAAAAAGGGAAGAGCTTATGTCGTTGAAGGTCCGTTTACCGCAGACGAGTATTATTTCGATAAAATAGCAGTGGAAAATATCCGATATTCCTATGACAACGAAGGAAAGAAAACCACTAAGGAATATAAGATCACGGTAGACGGAAAGACCGTAGGAACTTCCAAACAAAGTTTTGACAAGGACGGCAAGACCGTTCGCCTGGAAGCGCATTGTTTCCTCAAAGGGAAGGAAATCTGGAAAATGACAGGAGAAAGAATCAACTGACGGCATGCCGCATATGATAAAAAGGAATGGGAAAATGAAAAGCATTCTGTTAGCAGTTGCAGTAATCGCAGTCTTGGCAGTACTCACTTCCTGCGGCGGGAGCTATTACGAGTCGGAAAAGGGAACCCGTACGGCAATGACCGTTACAATCGAGCCTTATACCGGCAACGGAGAAGAATAAACGAATGGCAACCAAGAAGAAAAATAAGAATCAGGCAATCGTATGGATAACGCTCGCGGTGATCTCGTTTCTGATCACCGGGGCGCTGACCTTCGTATTTGTCGTATCCGAGCGGAACGGACACATTATCGGAATGGAATCGTTCCTGCAGGCAGGCATCCTGATCGGCGGCGTGGCATTTCTCGGGACGTGCTTCCTGTTAGCGGGAACGTCAAGACCGAAACGGCCGAGAGCGGCGATGTTCGCAATGGGTGTCCTGTTTGCGGTATATCTCGTGATCCTCGCAGGCCTGCTGTTCGGCGGCGAACGCAACTATTACCGCTGGTGGAGCCCGGAGGCACGGTATTCCCTGAAACCGTTTGCGACGATACAATTATATATCGATGCCTATAGGAATCATTCCCTGCGGATCAGGCAGGTGGCATCGAATCTGATCGGAAACATCCTGCTGTTCATGCCGATGGCATGGTTCGTTCCGTTTCTTTTTAAGGGAATGCGGAAATGGTATATATTCCTTCCGTTTATGCTGGTATTGATCTGCTTTGTGGAGATTGCCCAGTACCTGAGCGGACGCGGAAGCATGGATATCGATGACGTGATATTGAATTTTCCGGGTGTTTTGATCGGCTTTGTATTCCTTTGGAATCCGCTGATGGTGAAACTCTGGAAAAAGACCAATCTGATCGGAAAGAAATAGAAAAATACGGCGGACAATATGTACGCCGAAAAAATAGGGGGACAAGGTTCTATGAAAAAGACACTGTTAACAATTATGGTAATCGCAGCGATGGCTGCACTTACCGCCTGCGGCGGAAGTAAACCGACGCCGACGGCTGAGGCCGTGACGCCGAGTGAAACCGCAACACCGACCGGGGAAGCAACGCCTTCGGTAACGGAGACGCCGAGTCCCGTACCGACGGAGGAGCCCACACCCGAACCGACGCCGGAGCTTCGGCGTCCCGATGGATTTCCGGAGGATGTGGCGTTAGAGCGGGCACCGAAGTACACCGAGGCAGAGCTGAAGAAACTGATCGAAGAGACGGCGCTTGCAACGGAACGGTATCTTTATAAAGAAACCTACACTTATGCGGAAGCACGGACGGACTGGGAGTATTCTTTCGGATTTGAAGTTAAATTTAATAAGAAAGTGGTTTATTTCGATTCGGATATGCGGGATGAATCAGTTGAAACCACCTGGCCGGATGCCGTAACCTATTACATGAATGACCGGGAAGTTGCTTCCGTTTACCATAATGTTTATGGTGAAATGGCGGTTCATGACGGAAAGAAAGAACTCAGCATTGACTATGAGGAAAAGGATGAGAACGGGAATATCCTGTATCGCCAGAACGGAGAGAGATTCATGGAAGCGAATACGGCACAGTTCTATTCCTATGATGCGCAGGGAAGACTGGTCAGCATCGCGTCTTATAATTTCGATGGTTATCTGAACGGGTTGTGGATAACTTCCTATAATGAGAACGGCGATCTTTTAGCCGAGTATCGCTTTGCGGGTAATAACGGATCTGCAAAGAGCACCGCATATGAAGTGACCTCGAAGGATGTTCGGACCTATAATGCGGACGGAAACTGCGTTTCAGGAGAATATAAAATGGAGGCCACGAACAAGACCTATACGTCCGTATATGAAAAAGACGGGCAGGGAAGAGTGAAGTCCGAGAAAAAGACCATTTTGCCGGATGCGGTGAATGAGATAACGGAGAACCTGTATTTCTATAATGCCGATGGAAGCGTGTTAATCGTGATGGTTTGGGATACGAATTACAGCGGCAGACTGTTCTATCCTTCGGAAGAGAATAAAAAGCGGATCGAAAACGGCTTGACACCGGTATATGACGAGAAGAAAGACAGAGAACTGAAATACGGTTCCATGAATAAGGAAGCGGACGGGAAGTACACATTTGCCATTGTGTATGATGAACACACTTACAATAAAGATGGGCTGATGACTTATGACGGGTATTTTGAAGGCGACAGCCGGACAACTTATTTCGAATACAATGCCAAGAAACAGCTGACCAGAAAATACGGTAAAGACGGCATTGAAGGCAACTTTGAATACCGGTACTCGTACGACGCAAAAGGAAACGTGATTACCGAGACGTTATCCAGCGATATGTTGTATGAGGACGGCAACTATCTGAGCGGAGAGGACGGCAAGAAGAGCTGGGTCAGCACAACCAATTATACATACGACGGAAAAGGAACCCGGATCGGGATCAAGCGGAAGACAACCGTCAAAGGAAAGGTACGGTCCGAAGGCGAGTGGAAATACGATGAAAAGGGTGTTCCGGTAAGCGCAAAGGTAACCGAATACTTGGACGGCAAGGTATATGTAAAGATTGTCGGCGAAAGAATGCAGTAGGCACGGGGACGGAGCCCACTGAGAAAACGAATAAAACTTATGAGAAATAGAAGAAAACGGAGCCTTTCGCGGGTTCCGTTTTCATTTTCCGTCAGATAGACCGAAAAAAGCGCGGAAAATCCTTGTTTTTCGGGAAATTTGTGCTTGCAATTTGCCAAACGCTCTGTTATTATAGTAAACGGACTTTTTTCGAGAAAGGAGTGAATAACACTTATGAAAGTAAGATCTTCGGTAAAGCCCATTTGCGAAAAATGCAAAATCATCAAAAGAAAAGGGGCAATCATGATCATTTGTGAGAACCCGAGACACAAACAGAGACAAGGCTGATAACATCAGTACTTGAGGCGTTGTTCCGAGAGTATTGGTGACTCGATAGAACAGCACTTGCTTTTTGTGTTGCAATCGTCGTTTTACAAACCCATAAAACGACACGCCGTCCGAAAGAACGGCACACATTGTGATAGTGTGGGCGAAGAGCGTCATGAAAGGAAAGACGACTTTGCTTTAGCGGATGAGTATCTACGTCTGCTTTCGGTTCCTCGCACGAGGGCTGTCACACTTTAAAGCGGCTGAGCCGGTTGAACCGGCAGGGAGAGCACTCCCGGGGACTGCGGTCCCGGGCATTTGCCCAAAAGATAATTATTTTACGGAGGTTTTAGTACATGGCTCGTATCAGTGGTGTTGACTTACCAAGAGAGAAACGTGTCGAGATCGGCCTTACTTACATCTACGGTATCGGCAGAGTAAGCGCCAATCGTATTCTTGCCCAGGCTGAGGTGAATCCGGACACCCGTGTTCGCGATCTTACCGATGACGAGGTTAAGAGAATCGCTACCGTCATTGATGAGACGATGATGGTGGAAGGTGATCTGAAGAGAGAGACTGCCCTGAATATCAAGAGACTTCAGGAAATCGGTTGCTACAGAGGCGTACGTCACAGAAAGGGACTTCCTGTTCGCGGACAGAAGACCAAGACCAACGCAAGAACCCGTAAGGGTCCGAAGCGTACGGTTGCCAACAAGAAGAAATAATTTTGAACACTAATTAGGAGGTTTCGTGATGGCTAAGAAAGTAGTAGCTGCGAAAAAGGGTGCGAAGAAGCGTGTCAAGAAGAACGTTGATCACGGCCAGGCACATATTCAGTCATCCTTTAACAATACAATCGTTACCCTGACTGATGCAGAGGGTAATGCAATCTCTTGGGCAAGCGCCGGCGGCCTCGGTTTCCGCGGCTCCAGAAAGTCTACCCCTTATGCTGCTCAGATGGCAGCAGAAACCGCTGCAAAGGCAGCAATCCCGCACGGTCTTAAGTCCGTTGACGTTATGGTTAAGGGACCCGGTTCGGGACGTGAAGCAGCAATCCGCGCCCTTCAGGCATGCGGTATTGATGTAACAAGCATTAAGGACGTTACCCCGGTTCCGCACAATGGATGCAGACCGCCTAAGCGTCGTAGAGTCTGATTAAGGAGGGAATTAAACTATGGCTAGAGAAATGGGTCCTGTTTTAAAGAGATGCCGTTCGCTTGGTATTGAACCTTCCGTAATCGGCATTGATAAGAAGTCTAACCGTTCCAACCCGAGAGCGGGCAAGAAGGTTAGCGAGTACGGAATGCAGCTTCGTGAGAAGCAGAAGGCTAAGTTCATCTACGGTGTACTTGAGAAGCCTTTCCGTAACAATTTTGATAAGGCTAAGAAGATGAAGAACGGCACGACCGGTGAGAACCTCATGATTCTTCTTGAGACCAGACTGGATAATGTTATCTTCCGTCTCGGTTTCGCAAGAACCCGTCAGGAAGCTCGTCAGATCGTAGATCACAAGCACGTTCTTGTTAACGGCAAATGCGTAAACATTCCTTCTTATTCCGTTAAAGCCGGCGATTCCATCGCTATTTCCGAGAAGGCTAAGAATAAGGCAGGCCAGAGATTTAAGGATATTCTTGAGTCCACTGCCGGCAGAGCAGTTCCCGGCTGGCTTACTGCGGATGCGGAGAACCTTACCGGTTCTGTAAATGAGTATCCTACCAGAGATCAGATCGATGTTCCGGTTAACGAGGTACTTATTGTCGAGTTGTACTCCAAGTAAAACGAAGTATAACCTTGATTCCCATAAGGAGGGGCGCATATGTTTGATTTTGAGAAGCCGAGAATTGAAATCGCAGAGATTTCCGAAGATAAGAAGTATGGCCGTTTTGTTGTGGAACCCCTTGAGAGAGGTTATGGTACAACATTGGGCAATTCCCTCAGAAGAATCATGCTTTCTTCCCTGCCCGGCGCTGCCGTAAGCCAGGTGAAGATCGACGGTGTTGTTCATGAACTCAGCTGCATCCCCGGTGTCATGGAAGATGTTACCGAGATCATCATGAACATCAAGAGCCTCGCGATTAAGAATAACAGCGATTCGAACGAGCCCAAGACCGCTTATATCGAATTTTCCGGTGAAGGTGTTGTTACCGCACGCAACATTCATGCGGACAGCGATATCGAGATCATGAATCCCGATCAGGTTATCGCTACGCTGAACGGCGGTGCTGACAGCAAGCTTTACATGGAGCTTACGATCACGAAGGGCAGAGGCTACATCGGCGCTGACAAGAATAAGAAAGAGGACACTCCGATCGGTGTGATCGCAGTGGATTCCATCTATACTCCCGTTGAGAGAGTGAACCTTACGGTTGAGAATACGCGTGTCGGCCAGGTTACCGATTATGACAAGCTTACACTTGATGTATTTACCAACGGAACACTTGCTCCCGACGAGGCAATCAGTCTTGCGGCAAAGGTGCTCAGCGAGCATCTGAATCTGTTCATCGACCTTTCCGAAAGCGCTAAGACCGCTGAGGTTATGGTTGAGAGCGTTCCGAACGAGAAGGAGAAGGTTCTCGAGATGAATATCGACGAGCTCGAGCTTTCCGTTCGTTCCTACAACTGCCTCAAGAGAGCCGGTATCAATACCGTTGAAGAATTGTGCAGCAAGACTTCCGAAGATATGATGAAGGTTCGTAACCTGGGCCGCAAGTCTTTGGAGGAAGTTCTGTCCAAGCTGAAAGAACTTGGATTATCGTTAAACTTAGGCGATGAGTAAGTATCGTCATTACTAAATAGTTGCCGCATACCGCGGCAGATGGAGGATAACATGGCAGGCTACAGAAAACTTGGAAGAACTTCAAGTCAGAGAAAAGCATTGTTGAGAAACCAGGTTACCGCTCTTTTGTCCAATGGTAAGATCATTACCACCGAAGCCAGAGCAAAGGAAATCCGTCGGATTGCCGAGAAGTTCATCACGCTCGCAGCTAAGGAGAAGGACAATTTCGAGAACGTTACCGTAACCTACAAGGTTGCTCAGAAAGATAAGGACGGCAGAAGAATTAAGGAAGTTGTCAATGGTAAGAAGGTTGACGTTATGATGGAGACCACGAAGACCATTAAGAAGGACAGCCCTTCCAGACTTCATGCCAGAAGAGAGATGATCGCTTACTTCTATCCGGTTACCAAGAATGATCCGGAGCAGAAGGGCAGAAAAGCAGTTAAGGAAGTTGACTTGATTGCAAAGATGTTTGATGAAATCGGTCCGAAGTATGCAAGCCGCAAGGGTGGCTACACGAGAATCGTTAAGATCGGTCCCCGTAAGGGCGATGCAGCCATGGAAGTTTTGATCGAACTCGTATAAATCTTCGAAATTGCAGCAGCGTAGCCGTATCGGCTACGCTGTTCTTGTAATACGGTGAAGAAATCCTTAAAGGACGGAAACTATGGGAATCATTACCACGGACAATCTGGTATTTGAGTATATCCGGCGCGACGAGAACGGAGACGCGGTCGGCGTGAAGCGTGCCATTGACGGCGTGGATCTCGATGTGGAGAAGGGGCAGTTTATTGCCATCCTCGGACACAACGGATCCGGCAAGTCGACGATGGCAAAGCACATAAACGCGCTGCTGTCCCCGACCGGCGGAACGGTATACGTATGCGGTATGGATACTGCCGATGAGGATTATCTGTGGGATATCCGCAAATCCGCGGGAATGGTTTTCCAGAATCCGGACAACCAGATCATCGCGACCGTGGTGGAGGACGACGTCGCATTTGGCCCCGAGAATCTCGGCGTGGAACCGGCGGAGATCGAGAGACGCGTGGAAGGCAGCCTGAAGGCTGTCGGCATGTTCGAACACCGTGCGGAGTCGCCGAATCACCTTTCGGGCGGACAGAAACAGCGTGTCGCCGTTGCGGGCATTATGGCGATGAAGCCGGAATGCATCATTATGGATGAACCTACCGCCATGCTTGATCCGAACGGCCGCAAGGAAGTGCTTGAGACCGTGCACCGGCTGAACCGGGAAGAGGGCATTACGGTGCTTCATATCACGCATTATATGAGTGAGGTGACGGATGCCGACCGCGTTGTCGTGATGGATCACGGTAAGGTGGCCATGCAGGGAACACCGCGCGAGATCTTCTCACGGCTTCCGGAACTGCAGGAACTTGGTCTTGACGCGCCTCAGGCGACGATTCTGACGTCTGAACTCAAAAAGCGGGGATTTCCCCTTCCGGAAGGAATTCTTTCCGTTTCGGAGTTTCTGGAGGCTTACAGGACCCTTCCGGAAGCGTACAGGGTGCAGGATCCGTACCGGAGCATTCCGGAACACATTGAAGAATCGTTTACGGCGCTTGCGAAGGATGAGGCTCCCCTCATTGAGCTGCGTCACGTAAACTTTACCTATTCGCCGAATACGGCGTATGAGAAGAAGGCTGTTGCCGATGTATCGCTGCAGATCCGGCGGGGCGAATTTGTCTGCCTGATCGGACACACCGGTTCCGGCAAGTCCACACTGATCCAGATGCTGAACGGCCTGGAGAAGCCGGTTGACGGACAGGTCCTGTTCCGCGGCGAAGACATCAATGACCGCAAATACGACCGCCGCGCCCTTCGAAGCAAGGTCGGTCTTGTATTCCAGTATCCGGAGCACCAGCTGTTCGAGGCGACGATCCTGAAGGATGTGTGCTTCGGTCCAAAGAACCAGGGACTCTCCGCAGAAGAGCAGAAGAAACGCGCGGAAGGGGCACTGCGGCTTGTCGGGATCAGCGAGGACACATGGAACGATTCGCCGCTTGAGATTTCCGGCGGACAGAAGCGCCGTGTGGCGATCGCGGGCGTGCTCGCGATGCATCCGGAAGTACTGATTCTTGACGAACCGACCGCGGGACTTGACCCGCAGGGACGCGACGAGATCCTGTCGGAGATCAGCCGCATCCACCGCGAGGCAGGCATCACGGTTGTGCTTGTGTCCCACAGCATGGAGGATGTCGCGAAATACGCGAACTGGGTTCATGTGATGGACCGTGGGAAATTGCTGTATGCGGGCAAGCCCGCAGTCGTATTTTCCCATGTGGAGAGACTGAAAAAGGTCGGGCTCGGCGTGCCGCAGGTAACCGAGATCATGCGCGGACTGTTCCCGCAGGAGAAGCGTCCGGCCATGGATTTCATAACGATTGAGGATGCCGTCCGGGCACTGTGTCCGCAGGATGGCGAAAAGCAGGCATAGGAAGATATCCCGTGCCCTGCGGAACGGAAGGGGCAATGCGATAGCCCCGGACAGAGATAAGGGCAATTCGAACGCCCGGCGGAAAGAGGAAACGAAACATGCTCCGTGAGATTACCATCGGACAATATTATCCCGTTTCGTCGCTGATTCACAGATTGGATCCGCGTGTCAAGATCATCGGCACGCTCGTCTATATCGTGAGTCTGTTCCTCTTTGACTCTTTTTGGGGGCTGGCGGTTGCCGTCGTATTTCTCGGCGGGGTGCTGATCTTATCGAAGGTGCCGCTCACCTATATCCTGAAGGGACTGAAGCCGGTCCTCATACTGCTCGCGATGACGGTTCTTTTTAATTTCTTCCTGACACCCGGCGAACTGATCTTTCAGTTCTGGATTTTTAAGATCACGAAGGAAGGGCTGTATCGCGGTGCTTTCTTCGGATTTCGTCTGATTCTGCTGATCCTCGGGTCTTCGCTGACGACATTCACGACAACGCCGGTACAGATGACGGACGGTCTTGAGCGGCTCATGAAACCCCTTACGTGGATCGGTGTTCCGGTGCACGACGTGGCGATGATGATGTCGATCGCGCTCCGGTTTATCCCAATCCTTTTGGAGGAGACCGATAAGATCATGAAGGCACAGCAGGCGCGTGGCGCGGACTTTGAGAGCGGCAACGTATTCCGCAGGATCAAAGCGATGGTGCCGATCTTTATTCCGCTTCTGCTTTCCGCGTTTCGGAGGGCATTTGACCTGGCGCTCGCGATGGAAGCGAGATGTTACCGCGGCGGCAAAGGAAGAACGAAAATGCGCCCGCTCCGGTATCATGCGCGGGATTATTTTGCGTATCTTTTTATGGCAGCGTATCTGACAATCGTGATTGTTCTGAGAAGGTGGCTATGAGACGAATCAAACTGACAATCGCATATGACGGGACGGCTTACTGCGGATGGCAGCGGCAGGAAGGCTGCGCGACCGTGGAGGAAACCGTTGCGGACGCGATCGAAAAGCTGACCGGTGTAAAGCCCGAGCTGATCGGGGCAAGCAGGACCGATGCCGGCGTGCATGCGCTCGGAAACGTTGCGGCCTTTGATACGGAGTCGCCGATCCCCGGAGAGAAGTTCTCCTATGCCTTAAACCCGTTCCTTCCGGACGACATCCGCATCATGGAGTCGGAAGAGGCTCCGGAGGAGTTTCATCCGCGCTTTGACGCGCACCGCAAGCGCTATGAGTACCATATCGTTACGGGCAACGTGTGTTCGCCTCTTGCGTCACGCTATGCGGCGCATATTCGCGGAGAGCTGGATGTTGAGGCAATGAGCCGCATGGCGGAATATGCGGTCGGCACGCACGATTTTACGAGCTTCTGTGCGGCAGGCGCGCAGGTGAAGAGTAAGGTGCGCACGATCAGTGCCGTGACGGTTACGCGAGAGAAGGACGAGATTGTCATCGCCGTAGAAGGAGACGGATTCCTTTACAACATGGTCCGGATCCTCGCGGGGACGCTGATCCAGGCGGGATTGCACCGTTTCGCGCCGGAGTCGATGCAGGCAATCATAGAGGGAAAGGACAGGGCTCTGGCCGGTCCGACTGCTCCCGCAAAGGGGCTTCGCCTGTGTAAAATCCGGTATGATGGTGCCGGAAAAGCGGAAGATGACGGTGAATAATCAATTTTTGTAAACGTATGATGCAAAATGTAATGCTTGATATGACATTTTGCAGTGAAGAATCGTAAAAATCGGAAAAGAAATGTTGACATCGCCTTTTCCGTAAAGTATAATGCGGAAAGTGACTGTTCCCGCAAGAGGAACACGGTACGGGCGAACGCCCGAAATCATAAGGAGGTACACCAATGAAGACCTATATGGCAGCAACCGCTGACGTTGAGAGAAAATGGTACGTTGTTGATGCAGAGGGACAGACCCTCGGTCGTCTTTCTTCCGAGATCGCAAAGGTTTTGAGAGGTAAGAATAAGCCGATCTTTACGCCCCACATCGATACCGGTGATTATGTTATCGTAATCAATGCTGAGAAGATCAAGACAACCGGTAAGAAGCTTGATCAGAAGATTTACTACAGCCACTCCGATTATCCGGGCGGAATGAGAGAGGTTACGCTTCGTGAGATGATCGCGAAGAAGCCTGCTGATGTTATTACCCTTGCAGTTAAGGGTATGCTTCCGAAGGGACCGCTCGGCAGAAGCATGCTCAAGAAGCTTCATGTTTATGCAGGTGCTGAGCATCCGCATGCAGCACAGAAGCCCGAAGAGCTTAAGTTCTAATAATCAGAAAGGAGATTTACGATTATGGCAAAGAATACTTCCAAATTCTATGGAACCGGCAGACGTAAGAGCAGTGTTGCCAGAGTATATTTACTTTCTGGTAAAGGCAATGTAACCATCAATAAGAAGGACATTGACAGCTATTTCGGTCTTGAGACCCTTAAGGTTATCGTTCGTCAGCCCCTTGAACTTCTCGGTGTTGCAGACAAATACGATGTTATCGTAACCGTTCGCGGCGGCGGATTTTCCGGTCAGGCAGGCGCTATCCGTCATGGTATCGCACGTGCCCTTTGCAAGGCAGATGCTGAGAACCGTCCGGCTATCAAGAAGGCAGGCTTCCTCACCAGAGATGCCCGCATGAAGGAAAGAAAGAAGTACGGCTTGAAGGCAGCTCGTCGTGCACCGCAGTTCTCCAAGAGATAATGCGCGAACTACGAGCGATACAAAACAAAGCAAATACAAACTCCCTGGATGCTTGCATCCAAGGGAGTTTTTTGTTTTATTGTCCGGCAAAGGATGTCTGTATCTGCTTCAGGAACCTCTCCGCGATCGGCGTAAAGCTCTGATACTTATTCCATATTAGATACATCTTCATTTCCAGATGAGGGTATAGCGGCAGGAACACAAGGCCGCTTTCAGGAGAAGTGTCTACCAGGTTATTCAACGTAAGCAGGATCCCCAGGCCTTCTCTGGCAAACAAAGATCCGTTGTAGGCAAGACGGAAGGAGCCTTCCAGCCGAAGCCTTGGGAAATGCTCTTTTGCCCAGGGACGAATATCGTTCTCCCAGCTCTGTTTCGATGTGAACAGAGGCAGTCCTGCAAGATCCTCTGCGGTTATACAGTCTTTCTTTGCCAGGTCCGAATCTGCCGGGACAACAGCTCCGAAATAATCCGCCTCCGGAAACGGGATATAGCTGTACTTCCTCTCGTCCGGGATCTCAAAAATCGCCGCGAAATCCAGAAGGCCTTTATCCAGCTTTTCCGTCACCTGCTCCGTATCACCGCTGGTGATATGGTACCTGAGATCAGAATAGGTCTTTTTAAACTCCCGGATCTCTCTTGCCAGATACCGGATCTGCCAGGACTCGGCCAATCCAAAATAGATATCGCCGCCGGTGATGTCATCCAGAGACAGGAATTCCTGCAGGGTCTTGTCTGCCATGAAGACCAGATCCTCTGCCCGTTTCCGAAGAAGCACGCCTTCTTCCGTCAGTTCGATTCGGAAGCTGTGCCTGGTAAAGAGCTTCTTTCCCAGTTCATCTTCCAGACTTTTCAGCGTCTTGGAGAGCGTAGGCTGCGTTACATGCAGAAGCTCAGCTGCGCGTGTCATATTTTCTTCTCTGGCTACCGCCAGGAAGTATCTCAGAGTACGTATCTCCATGGTGCTGCCTCCTTCAGACTAAGCTGTCTTTGATATTCCTGAAACGAATATCACGATATTCATTATAACTATTAGCAAAGCATTCGTAAAGCCCCTATAATGAAAATGTACCAAGTAAAAGTGTATGGGAGACGCCGCACATGAATGAAGAACTGGAAAAGATCCTGAACAATCTTTCGGATGCAGGCTGTGGAAGCGAAGAACTGCAAAAGGCAAAACAGCTCTATGAAGCCGGTGACACCGAAGCCCTGATCCGATACTTCCGGAAATGCCGGTGCAGCCGGATGGATGAGCTCCACGAGAGTCAGCGCAAAGTAGACTGTCTGGACTATCTGATCCGGCAGACAGCAAAAACAAATCGATAAAACACAACGAAGGAGATAAAGACCATGATCAGAAAAGAAGAACTCGTGCTCACAAACGATTGGGACAAGACTTTCCCCAAAAGCGAAAAGGTCGACCACAGCAAGGTGACCTTTGTAAACCGCTACGGCATCACGCTGGCGGCGGACATGTATGTACCGAAGAACACAGAAGGCAAACTTCCGGCTATCGCTGTTTCAGGACCCTTCGGCGCAGTTAAGGAGCAGTGCTCCGGCCTGTACGCCCAGACGATGGCGGAGCGCGGATTTCTGACGATCGCCTTCGATCCATCCTTCACTGGAGAGAGCGGCGGGAATGTGCGTTACATGGCCTCACCCGACATCAACACCGAGGACTTCATGGCGGCTGTGGACTTCCTCTCCCTTCATGAAAAAGCCGATCCGGAACGCATCGGCATCATCGGCATCTGCGGCTGGGGCGGCATGGCCATCAATGCAGCCGCGCTGGATACCAGGATCAAGGCGACAGTGGCTTCGACCATGTACGATATGACCCGTGTGAACGCCAAGGGATATTTCGATTCCGCCGACAGCGAGGAGGCCCGTTACCAGGCAAAAGCCGCCATGTGTGCCCAGAGACTTGAGGATCTGAAAAACGGCGAGTATAAACTTGGCGGCGGTGTGGTCGATCCGCTTCCGGAAGACGCGCCTTTCTTTGTGAAGGATTACTACGACTATTACAAAACTGAGCGAGGCTATCACGCCCGTTCCCTGAATTCCAACGGCGGCTGGAACGTCATCGGCTGCGAGAGCTTTGTCAACCAGCCGATCCTTCAGTATTCCAATGAGATCCGAAGCGCAGTCCTTCTGATTCACGGCGAGAACGCCCATTCCTGCTATTTCAGCAAAGACGCCTATGCCGACATGATCAAAGACAGCAAATACACGGACAACAAGGAACTCATGATCATCCCCGGTGCCGTCCACACCGATCTCTACGATGGCGGTGGAAAAGATGCCGTCCCGTTCGACAAGCTGGATGCATTTTTCACCGAACATCTGCAGTAAAGGAGAACCGTATGAGCAGCGTACTTGTAATTTCCACCAGCCTTCGGGCGAAAAGCAATTCGGACATCCTGACAGAAAGTCTGATCAAAGGCGCTCAGGACGCAGGACATGAAGTCGAACATATCAGCCTGAAGGGTAAGGAACTGAAATTCTGCATTGGCTGTCTTGTCTGCCAGAAGACACTAAAATGTGTACTGAAAGACGATGCGGTCTGGATCGCTGAAAAGGTCAAAAACGCGGATACCCTCGTGTTTGCCACACCGATCTACTACTATGAAATGAGCGGCCAGATGAAGACACTGCTGGACCGCTTGAATCCTCTGTATCCCTCGGATTACAGATTCCGTAAAGTCTATATGCTGATGACAGCCACGGAAGATGAAGACTATGTGCCTGAAAAAGCAATAAGCGGCCTGCAGGGCTGGGTTGATTGTTTTGAAAAGGCAGAGCTTGCCGGATCACTCTTCTGCGGCGGCATCTCCGATCCGGATGAGGCATTCGGGAAAAAGGAGGAACAGGATGAAGCTTATGAATTCGGAAAATCTCTGGAATAGCAGAACCCGTATATCTGCTCTTTTGCTGGCCCTGATGCTACTTCTTCTCACAGGCTGCAGCAGCACCGGGCCGGCGGAGGCAGGCACATCGGAAGCGTCCGGCTCTACTGAAGAAACGGACAGAATGTTTTATGCACATGTAAATGGAAAGGTCCTGAAGATCCTTGCAGCTGAGAATTCTTCCGCAGACGCTTTCCTTGATCTTCTGAAGAGCGGAGACGTGCCGGTCGAAATGCACGACTACGGCAGCTTTGAGAAGGTCGGTCCTCTCGGGACCACGCTTCCCCAAAATGATGAGCAGATCACCACGGAGCCGGGTGATGTGATCCTCTACCAGGGCAATCAGATCACGATCTATTATGACGTAAACAACTGGAGCTTCACCCGTCTCGGAAAAGTGCAGGATTTATCTCAGGCTGAGCTGAAAGATATCCTCGGCAGTGGGAATGTCACAGTCACTTTTTCCCTGTCTGAAGGACGGA
>JAFRSD010000010.1 GCA_017427775.1 Lachnospiraceae bacterium
TTATAATATTGTTGTATCTCGAATTTGATATTCGATTTAATCCGGAGGTGCAATTATGAGATATAAAGATCAGGACAAGATTAATAAAATCGTGCAGATAATAGAGTACTGGCGGTTGAAGGAAGGAACCGAGCCGACCATCTCCCAGATAGCGGCTGACGCCAATATGTCCCGAAGCTGTGTGCACAACTATCTCAAGGAGATGGACGAAAAAGGGATCATCTCATACAGCAGAAGGCATTACGATACTTCCAAAACCGAAATGATCTCCGAAGAGATCACAACCGCTCCTGTTTGCGGCACTGTAAAATGCGGCGATCCTCAGCTTGAGGAAGCGGAGATATATGAATACGTAAGACTTCCCGTCTCGATTTTCGGCAATAAGGAAATGTATATACTGAAGGCCAAAGGCGATTCGATGGAAGACGCCGGTATAGAAGAAGGGGACATCGTCGTTGTAGAGAACCGTCAGTATCCTGAAAAGAACGAGATCGTCGTCGCAATGGATGAAGAGGGCGCAAATACTCTTAAGCGATATAAAGGTACGAACGAAAAGGGCCAGGCGACACTCGCTTTTGAGAATGAGAGAAAATACAAAGGAAAGGAAATACATCTGGATCAGATGCGGATACAGGGCATCGCCAGATTCGTTATAAAAAAGCTATAAGGTATCACACTATGATAGGCGAAAGAACAAGACAGTACGTGCTTGTCGACACCGCGAAAACAGTATCGGGCATAGAAGTTCCGAACAAGATATACTGGTTTGACGGCAGATGCTTCGAGGTCGACAGCATAGAGCAGATAAAGCCCCTTCCAAAGGCAAAAGACGGGGCTACACTCTTTACCGTGGTCATCGGCGGAACGAGGAGATCGATATACAAAGACTACCGCGGATGGTACGTTTATCCGCGTGTTGCGCTTACAGACGAGTCACTCGCGGAGATGAGAAAAGCGTGCGTGATGAGAAGTCTGCCCGCGAAGTGATCTGGTGACGGAATTGAAAAAGGCATATGTGACGGTGGACTGCATCAGGTCCCGCGACGGTACCGAGAAGCCGTCTGTGATCTACTGGCCGGACGGAAGGAACTGGAAGATAAAAAGAGTCCTCCACGAAACTGTTCTCGAAGGCGCTGATTTTGAAGGAATTCGCTACACGATACTCATCGGTAGTGCGGAAAAATTTATCTACAGGAACGGCGAAGGCTGGTTCGTTGTTCCGTCATCTTAGCGGAGGATCTTATGAATGAAACAGCATTTATCAAACCAGGAAACGGAAGAACTTGGCGAAAGCTATATAGCCCGATACTATAAGCTGTCGCCGAGCGATTCTCTTTGCGTGGATATCGAAGGCTTTGCGACCGAATGCCTCGGCCTGGATATCCGGTACAGAACATTTGCCAACGAGGATTCGGACACAATAGGCTTTCTTGCGGACGGAGTCACGCCTGTCTGCGTGTATGAAGGGACGGAGCCGGTGCTAACCGTTTTTCCCGTTAAAACGATGGTCATCGACAAATTCCTTCTCGCGCCCGCTGAAAGCGGAAGAAAACGCTTCACCATCGCTCATGAAGCGGCGCATTATCTTCTTGAAAGAATGTGTGCCGTTCCATCCGCGAAACACCACCGGGAATATGATTCCGAAAGATCATACAGCTGCAACGGGCTCAAAGAACTTCTGAGCTTTGACGAAAACCGTGCGGACAGACTTGCAGCCGCTCTTCTGATGCCGAAATTCAACGTCGACAAGGCTTTGCAACGGTACGCGGACGGAAAGAAGTTCTGCATCTACGGAGAGACGATCATGACGCCGCAGGACAAGATGCGGCTGCAGATCATGGCCGACGGAATCGGCGTGAGCTTTTCAGCGCTTAAAATCCGGCTGAAGGAACTGGGGCTTTTCGAATACCACTCATTCGACGAGTTCGTAAAGCAGGATTTTGTGGAAGGAGACTTCGACGATTCCGACATCGAGTACGACCGCAGATTCGGAGAACTCGATCCCGTTTCAGCCTACCTGATACACCGGTCGCGAAGAGAGGCCGCGAGAGTCGAGCGCAGAGACATCAAGTGCCCTGCATGCGGATTCACGATGACAAGAGTATCCGGAGAAAGCAACGGTTACCCTACTTTCAAATGCAACAAGTGCAAATTCTCAGGGCCGATCGGTCTGGCCTATTTCAGAAAGCTGAAGCATGCGCCGAACGGCGGTCCGGCACAGACTTACAAAAGGAAAAACAAAAGATAGGTTTAAACCATGGAAATCACGAGAGACAATCCGTTTGAAAAACTTACGCCCGAAGAAAAGAAGCGAAAACTCTACGAAACGCAGAAGCAAACTCTGGATCTGTTTCTCGAGAGAGGTGCCATATCCCAGGCGCAGTACCAAAAAAGCCTCGGCGATCTGACCGAGAAAATGGGATACAGCAAAAGATAAAAAACGAATATACAGTCAATACGACTTTCAACCGTGCAAGCGGAGCAGTTAATTCAGCGTAACAGCTGAGCCTGAAAAGCTGCCAAGCGCCGTACGAAGCCGGATTGAGAACAACAAAACCATAACCATAGCTATACCTATACCTGTAGCATGTCGTTATGAACTGTTCTCGTCCGATTTCTGCGGCGCATTTTTTATTGCACGGTAACTGCTTCGTACGGCATTTGGAGTCCTTTCAAAAGCATCCGCTTGAGAAAGGACTTTTATGTTTTACAA
>JAFRSD010000011.1 GCA_017427775.1 Lachnospiraceae bacterium
CACGAATAACAGAGTGGCTACATGCCGGAGACTGTTAGCATGGCTCTTGCCAGATGCTGTCAAAAATAAACAAATGTGACTGTTCAAGAGATAAAAAGCTAGTTGAGATATTTCCTCTTGACAAAGGTCACTTCATAACAGTATAAAGAATATGGGAAGGTTGAAAGGAGTAAAGGATGCATTTCGGTAGGATTAAGAGAATGGTCAGCATGCTTCTGTGCGTTATTATGCTTGCGTCGATTCTTCAGGTGAAGGAAGCGTCGGCATCATGCAAGCATAACTGGAGCAGTTGGACTACAGTATTGAATGCAACATGTACATCCGGAGGTACGCAAAGGCGTACATGCTCAAAGTGTAAAAAGTCGGAGTCTAAAAATATTTCTCCGTTGGGACACAATTCGAGCGGATCGAAATCCACGTCGGCAACTTGTACGGAACCGGGATATTCCATAAAGTACTGTACAAGATGTTCAAGTATACAGAGCAGAACTGTTTCGCAAAGTGCACTCGGACATAGTTGGAGTGGTTGGACGGTAGATAGAAGTCCGAATTGCACCCAGACCGGTCAGAGACACCGTACATGTAACAGATGTGGGACCGGTGATTCTGAAGTGATGAGTGCGCTTGGTCATAATACAAGCGGCTCAACCAAGACCGTAAAAGCAACCTGTACATCGGGCGGTTATTCCACACCGACCTGTTCGAGATGCGGTATCGAAACCGGAACCAAAACTACCACCGGTGCACTCGGCCATAGTTGGAATAACTGGGTTACGGATAAAGCTCCGACCTGCACTCAGACAGGTCAGAGACATCGTATCTGCTCGAGATGTAATACCAGCCAGTCCGATGTGTTGAGTGCGCTTGGTCATAATACAAGCGGCACAACCAAGACTGTAAAAGCAACCTGTACATCCGGCGGTTATTCCACACCGACCTGTTCAAGATGTGGCACCGAAACTGGAACTAAAACTACCACTAGTGCCCTCGGCCATAGCTGGGGTAACTGGGTTACGGATAAAGCTCCGACCTGCACTCAGACGGGTCAGAGACATCGTATCTGCTCGAGATGTAATACCAGCCAGTCCGAAGTGATGAGTGCACTTGGACATAATAAGGAAGGCGGAACCAAGACCGTAGCAGCAACTTGCACGGCGGATGGCTATACCGTAGCAACCTGCTCCAGATGTAAGAGCGAGCAGGGAACGAAGACTGTCATAAAAGCACCCGGCCATAGTTGGGGAGACTGGGTTACGGATAAAGCGGCCGGATGTACGACCAAGGGCCAGAAACATCGTCTCTGCAGCAGATGTAAGTATGCTGAGACCCAGGAGATTGCAGCAACCGGACATAATACAAGCGGCACAACGAAGAAAGTTGCAGCAACCTGTACTGCGGACGGATATTCCGTTGCTACATGTTCCAAATGTAACAATGAGGTGGGGTCAAGAACAGTCATCAAAGCGCTTGGCCATAGCTGGGGAGACTGGGTCATTGATAAAGCGGCCGGATGTACCACGAAGGGGCAGAAACACCGGATCTGTAGCAGATGTAAGTATGCTGAGACGCAGGAGATTGCAGCAACCGGACATAATACAAGCGGTGCGACCAAGACGGTGGCGGCGACCTGTACGACGAACGGGTATACCGTTGCAACCTGCTCAAAATGTAACAATGAAGTAGGTTCGAGAACAGTCATTAAAGCTCCCGGCCATACCTATGGAAACTGGGTTACGGATAAAGCGGCTGGATGTACCACGAAGGGGCAGAAACACCGTCTCTGCAGCAAATGTAAGTACGCTGAAACCCAGGAGATTGCGGAACTCGGACATAATACAAGCGGCGCAACCAAGAAAGTGGCGGCAACCTGTACGACGAACGGGTATACCGTTGCAACTTGCTCGAGATGTAACAGAGAGCAGGGGACGAAGACGGTTATCATAGCACCCGGCCATAGTTGGGGAGACTGGGTTACGGACTTCCCGGCAGGCTGTACATCGAAGGGACAGAAACACCGTCTCTGTACCAGATGTAAGACTGCACAAACGGAAGAACTGGGACCGGTCGGACATGACCAAAAGGGACCGACTAAGAAAGTAGATTCTACATGTAAGGAAGACGGATATACTGTTGCGACCTGTTCCAGATGTCATAGGGAACAGGGTGACAGAACGGTTATACCTGCCGGACACAAATGGGAGGACTGGCATATAGACAAGGCTCCCGGTTGCGTGACAAAGGGTCAGAAGCATCGTATGTGTACTGCATGCTTATCCGTTGAAACAGTAGTTCTTGATGCACTCGGACATGATACAGACGGAAAACCGAAGACCAAGAAAGCCACTTGTGAAGAGGATGGTTTCTATGTTGAAACATGTTCTAAGTGCGGCAATGAGAGAGGAAAGAGACTGATCTATCCTATGACCGGTCATACATGGGAAGATTGGCATATTGATCTTGCACCGTCCTGTGCTCAGGTAGGTCAGAGGCACCGCTTATGTTCCGAATGTAGAAAGTGTGAGACCGAGGTATTAGATGCTTTAAAGCATGACAATGATGGTCCTGTCAGAAAAATCAATCCGACTTGTACCAAATCCGGATATACTGTTGCCACCTGTTCCAAATGCGGAAATGAAAGGGGAGACCGTGAATGGATTGTTAAGACCGGTCATACCTGGAGCAAATGGGAGACGGTTATCGATCCTACCTGCGAAATGGATGGAACTAAAACACGCAAGTGTTCTTCATGCGGAGAATTCGAAAGCCTTCCGGTTACGAAACTGGGGCATGATGTTAACGGTCAGGTTCGGTTTATTGTCGATAATCCGGGAACTATGATAGGACACTATGGTTTGGTTTGCTCACGTTGCGGAGAAGAAATGAAGCCCGGCAGAACCAATAGTTATGTTCACTTATATCTCTACCCCAATTTCGAAGGTGGAAAGATTGTAGATGTCGGCTGGCATTCTCCCGGAGAACAACTCTATGCAACTGATATAAAGGGTGATGATTATCCCGGTCATTACCTGAAAGGATGGCAGACGTCCGATGGTAAGACTTATATCGGTAGAGAAATCTTTACGGTACCGAACCAGAATATAGTATTATATGCCATCTGGGGCGATTGCAACTATACGATTTACTATCATAATGGTTTCACGGGTGAGATGGAGTACGCTCAGCCTGTAACCGGTAATACGGCAACGTTGAAGTATACACCCAGAAAGATCAGCGGCTACAAATTCGTCGGATGGGTTCAAGGAAAGACTGAAGATGCAGGACTTTTCAGTTGGGGAGATGATGTTGGTCCTCATCCGTTTGAGAATAATCCTGATTATGCAGACCGTGCAACGATTACCCTGAACGGTGATATTAAACTGTATTCCTGTTATGAAGAAACACCAGGACCAAATGATGGAAGAATCCAGGTCTGCTATAACACGCTCGGAGGTATGTATGGCCCTCCGGATGAATATTATTATCCGGGTGAAACCTATCTGGTTCACACAAGAGAGCCTCAGAAGTCGGGATTTGTATTTGCAGGATGGTCTAATTCCGTATACGGAGATAAAGTGGATTATGTCGGCGGAGATGTATGCGACGCCCTCGTATATGACAATAAAATAATTCTTTTCGCGGTATGGGTTCCGGACACGACCAATGATGTGAAGCATGATTTACAGAAACGGTTCGGAACGGATGTAATGCCGGATGATTATTTTGAAAAGCCATATAAATCCGACCACTGGGAAAAGGTAAATGATAACTGTTATTTTGTTATCAACACCAATAATTTCTACGGTGATAACAGTCCTTTGAAATATATGTCCAGTTCGGTGTTCATTGTAGAGTTCAAGAACGGAAAATGGCACCTTGAAACACAGGGTGTCGGAATGGGCATTATGCGGAGCTTTAAGTTCGATATTGTCACTAAGAACAATAACACCGTCGGACGAATCGAGTCGCTGATCTTTGATGTTTCGAAATCAACAATCAGCATCCTCTGCCCGGCGTTGGGAACGTTTATTACGATACTGGATGTGGCCAGCGCCGCAGAAGATTTATATCTTGATATCTCAAGCCGTGATTGGAGTAACACCAAAGTTGAAGATGTGAAGTCTGTGGCATATCTCAGTACTAAGCTTGCTGACAGTCTCAGACCTTTAATCAAAGAAGCACTGAAGGATTATATAACTTCACCGACAGACCTCGAGAGAGCTCTGGATATTGCGATTGATACTGTTTTAACTGCTTCTGATTTACTGTTGAAAAATGATATTAATTGTATAAAAGATTATCTGAATCGAATCATGAAAGCAGGTAGAAGCTTAGATCAATCATATCTGGATTCGTTAAAGATTGTTACAAATGATCCGGGACAGGATCTTGTTAATGGAGTATTGGTAAAGACCAGTGAAGAACTGAAAAAACTGGATGGGTTGGAAACAATCGATTTAGCGGCAGTCGGTAGTAAGCTCAAGTTCAACATATTTACCACGTTGGTTTCTTTCGTTGTTGAATGCGCAACGAAAGATGCTAAATATGGTCACACCGATCCGTTCACTAATTATGACGATGCACTCGGTACTTTCAGAGACGAATTGACGAAACATGGTTTCTCACAGGAAGTTAAAGCGGAATTCTCTGATGTTCTAATGAGAATCTTTAATGCTAATCATTAATCGAATCATATGCACGTTGTTACGGAAGTGATTCACAGAACCGGACCCGGCATTCCCGGGTCCGGTTTAAATGAGAGGGTGAAAAATCCGTTTCATCTTTTATAACACTTATTTTTCTATGCTTCCTTGCATTCTTAGTATGGATATGATATTATAGAATCAGAGAAGGTTTTTATGGGGATTACAATATACTTTTGGGGGCAAATCTGCAGAAATGCAGAGACGCAAAACTTGAAGTCTAACGTGATAAGAGAGACCTGTCAGCCATGCTCTTTCACCATGATCGTTCGGTTGCAATAATGTGTATTATTGCGGCCGTTTTTTTATTCTCCAAAGAAACTTTAAAACCGTTTTCGCGACATTTGGCTCGCATCATTTGATACAATCTGTGGTCTGAATCGGAAAGGAGCAATGGGATGTATTTCAAAAAAGTAAGAAGAGCGGTTGCAATATTTATGTGTGCTCTTATGCTGGGGACTCTTCTGAATGCAAAGGATGCGTCAGCGTCAGCATGTTATAACCATGATGACAAAAACGTTAAAGTAACCCAAGCCGCGACATGCGGAAAAAACGGATATCGGGAATACCGTTGCAGCAAATGCGGATATCTTGTGAGGACGGAAACGATTAAGGCAACCGGCAATCATAGCTGGGGAAGCTGGACCAACATAAAGGCGGCAAATTGCACAGATGGCGGGGTAAGAAAACATACCTGTAAAACCTGTGGAAAGACCGAATCGGAAACTGTTTCCGCACTCGGTCATAGCTGGGGCAGTTGGACCACTACGAAATCTGCAACCTGTACAGCAACCGGAACGAAGAAGCGCACATGCAGCAGGTGTTCTCGTTCCGAAACACAGACGATTGCAGCGTTGGGACACAATACCTCCGGCTCGCCCAGAATCGTTCAGGCAACCTGTACGAAGGATGGCTATACATCGGCAACCTGTTCCAGATGCGGTGTTGAAACCGGAACGAAAACGGTTAATAAATCACCCGGTCATAACTGGGGCAGTTGGACCACTACGAAATCTGCAACATGCACGGCATCGGGATCGAAGAAGCGAACTTGCAGCAGGTGCGGAGCAACCGAGACTGCGACGATTGCAGCATTGGGACACAATACCTCCGGCTCGCCCAGAATCGTTCAGGCGTCCTGTACGAAGGATGGCTATACATCGGCGACCTGTTCGAGATGCGGGATCGAAACCGGGACGAAAACAGTTAACAAAGCCCCTGGCCATAACTGGGGCAGTTGGACCACTACGAAGGCTGCAACATGCACGGTATCAGGAGCGAAGAAGCGAACCTGCAGCAGATGCGGAGCAACCGAGACTGGGACGATTGCAGCACTAGGTCATGATACTCTCGGTACACCTGTAATTGTTCACGAAACTTGTACAAAGGACGGCTATACCTCGGCGACCTGTTCCCGATGTCATATTGAGACGGGAACAAAATCCGTCACTAAGGCAAAGCATGTTTGGGGAGATTGGAAGACCACAAAATCCGCAACCTGTACGGCAACGGGAACGAAACAGCGCATTTGTTCAAGGTGTTCGAAAACCGAGACTGCGACGATTGCAGCACTCGGTCATAATACCCTTGGTACACCTAAAATCGTGAAGCCGACCTGTGAAAATGACGGCTATACAACGGCGGTATGTTCAAGATGCTATTGTGAAACCGGAACAAAGACGGTTAACAAAGCACTCGGTCATAACTGGGGCAATTGGACTACTACCAAATCCGCAACCTGTACGGCAGCGGGAACGAAACAACGTGTCTGTTCCAGATGTTCAAAGACCGAAACGCAGACAATTGCTGCACTGGGTCATGATACGCTCGGTACACCGGTAATTGTTCATGAGACCTGTACAAAGGATGGGTATTCCTCGGCAACCTGCTCCAGATGCCATATCGAGACGGGAACGAAATCAGTCATCAAGGCGAAGCATGTCTGGGGAGATTGGAAGACAACTAAGGAAGCCACATGTACTGCAACGGGAACGAAACAGCGTACTTGTTCAAGGTGTTCGAAAGCAGAGACACAGACGATTGCGGCACTTGGTCACAATACCCTCGGTACGCCCAAAATTGTGAAGCCGACCTGTGAAAAGGACGGTTATACAACGGCTGTATGTTCAAGATGTTATTGCGAAAGCGGAACGAAGACGGTTAACAAGGCACTCGGTCATAACTGGGGCAATTGGAGTACCACCAAGTCCGCAACGTGTACGACAACCGGAACGAAAGTGCGGTCATGCAGCAGATGCCAAAAAAACGAGACACAGGTCATTGCAGCACTGGGTCATGATACTCTCGGTACACCTGTAATAGTTCACGAAACTTGCATAAAGGATGGTTATACCTCGGCAACCTGTTCCAGATGTCATATCGAGACGGGAACGAAATCCGTCATTAAGGCGAAACATGTATGGGGAGACTGGAAGAAGACAAAGGATGCCACCTGTACTTCTACCGGAACGAAACAGCGTACCTGTTCAAGATGTTCGAAGATTGAGACTGAGACGATTGCGGCACTCGGCCACAATACCCTCGGTACCCCTAGGATCGTGAAGCCGACTTGTGAAAGGGATGGCTATACAACGGCAGTATGTTCAAGATGCTACTGCGAAAGCGGAACACCGTCGGTGATCAAAGCACTCGGTCATAACTGGGGTGATTGGAATACTAAAATACAAGCGAAGTGTAAAGAAGCAGGTTCGAAAGAACGAACCTGTTCCAGATGCGACAAAGTTGAAACGCAGATCATCCCGGCAGAGGGTCATAACACGCTCGGAACGCCGAGAATTGTACAGCCGACCTGTATAACAGACGGTTATACAACTGCGGTTTGTTCAAAGTGTTATTGCGAATCCGGGACTAAGACAATCCTTCCGGCAACAGGTAAACATCACTGGGAAGACTGGGTTGAGGATCAGAAACCCACCTGTGTGGAAAAAGGCAAAAAGCATCGTATTTGCAATGTTTGTCATAAAGCTGAGTTTGGCGAGATTAACGAGCTTGGGCATAATGTCCAGGGATACAGAAATATATCGGCCACCTGTGAAGAAGACGGTTACTCAGGTGTAGTATGCTCTCGTTGCGGACAGGTTATGGACGGCGCCAAGGTTTACCCGGCGACCGGGCATGATTGGGGCAACTGGATTGTTGATGTCGAGCCGAAAGGCGACACGATTGGTGCGAGACATCGTATCTGTAAAAAATGTCAGAAGAGAGAAGACGACAATTTATGGGGCGGTATTGACAGTTATGTGATCCATTTCGATGGAAACGGTAATTTAGACGGGCAAATGGAGGACATGAAGCTCAAATACGGCGCGTGGTTCATTGTCCCCGAGTGTGATTTTGATTATGGTAACGGTTTTGATTGCTGGTGCACGACGAAGGATGGAACCGGTCAGTGCTATAAGGTAGGTTTTAGTGATCAGGAAAGAGGCCTCGTCACTGACAGAAGTATAACTAACATTACGCTTTATGCAATCTGGAATGAGTGTGCTGTAACTTACCATGACGGAATAAGCAAAGCACCCCTCGGCAAATCTGTCATGGAGGGTCATGTATTCTTGCCGAAAGGAACATACAAGTATCCATCGCTGAAGATTGACGGATTGGTGCTTAAAGGCTGGAGCTCCGAACCGGGTGAACTTATCGGCGGAAAAGTAGACTATATGATGGGGGCCAAAAACGTCAATAAGCTTTATACTGACTTATATCCTGTATACAGGTTTAGTGAGGATAACAAGTGGGCAGTGATCTATGATCCGAATGGCGGGACAGGCGGACCGGGAGTCAAAGTATATGATAAAGGCAAAGAGGACATCACCGTTGTAGGGGGAGAGCCTTCTCTCACCGGATATACATTTGACGGATGGGAATACCCTTATAAGCCCATTGACAGATTATACAAGGACTCATGGATCCTTCCGGATTGGTTTGAAAACGGCAATGTTCGATTGATTGCCAAATGGAAATATAATAACCGTCAATTGATTCTTGATTATGGGTATGATGGTAAGACTGACGAGATTACAATTGATTACGATAGTTACAAGCTGCCGGATCCGGATGACAGGGATGGTTACATTTTCCGGGGATGGGGACTCAATAAGGATACGCCGGTGTATTCCGGCGGACAAGCGTATAATCCGGACGAGGGGACAACGAAACTGTATGCGGTTTGGGAACCCATAAAGTTTATCGTGGAATACTATGACTGCTATACCAAAAAACTTTTGTTAAGGGAGGAAACGGATTGCTCAAAGAATATTCGGGGGAATCTGTGTACCATTAAAGGATTAAACTTTGATGGATGGGAAGAGACCGTTTACAGAAGGCTCCCGAATGGGTCGTCATATAATACGGTGAAGACTCATAAGGCAGGAGCTCCTGCTGTTGGATTGGATTTCAGAAGTGGTGTTGTCAAATTATACAGTAAGTATTCGTTTATAGAGCATGACGGTATATGGGTAATCTACCATCCGAATGGGGGAGATACTTCGCCGAACTATTCTGCGTTTAGTGACACGCAGGCTGTGAAAATCAATGACGGAAGCGGCATGACGAAGGCGGGCTGTAAATTCGTAGGATGGAATTCGGACAAGGCATTTTTATCAGTAAACGGATCTATAACCACAAGAACTAAGAATATTATGCTGATAGCAGAGTGGAAGTCAACGATTACATTTACCCTAAACTATGCGGAAGCACCATTTCCTGAATTCACTGCACCTAACTGGGTTATACCCGGGCAAGTGATTGCAGTTTCAGATTTTGGAGAGCCTAATTGGCCCGGTCATTATCTTCAGGGCTGGAAAGATCAGAAAGGTACGTTTTATCCTATCTACAGCTATTACACCATACCGTCCCAAAATACTGTTATGACTGCGGTATGGGGTGATTACATTTATAAGATTTATTATCACAACGGGTTCAGCGGTGATTTATATGATGTTCCGCAGGATGTCGGAATTGAAGGAACCATTGACTATACACCGCCTAAAGAAGTGGGATATAAGTTTGAAGGCTGGTTAACCAGTTTGCCGAGTGAGTCTCCGGTTGGCAGGGAACCTAAATATCATAATGGGGAAGATCGTACTTTTTCGAAGGATCTGCATTTATACTCCTGCTTCTCGGAAGAGTGCACAACAAGCGCTAATACGATTACAGTCATATACAACAATAAGGGCGGTGAAGGCGGTCCCGGAGTTGTAACGTATACTCGTAATGCGAATCCGTCGTTTGAAGTGAGTGATCTGGAACCCGAAAGAAAAGGATACAAGTTCCTCGGATGGTCCAAGAGTTACTATGCGATGAGTGTAGACTTCTATCCGAAGGATCCCTGTGGCGGATATGACATTCCTCAGGACGGACCATTGACTCTGTATGCCGTATGGGGATTTGACCACACCAGTGACCTGAAGGCTGAGATGCAGCGACGTTTCGGAAATGTTGTAATGCCGGATTCCTATTTCGATTACGAAACAAAGCTAAATACATGGCATAAGGTCAATGATTATTGCTACTTCGTGCTTAAAACCGAGAACGAGATTGACTCAAACCATGTAAAGTATATGACCAGTACCGTAATGATCATAGAATTTAAGAACGGAAAATGGTCATTAGAGTCGATTGGAATCAACCAAAGAGTGCCGGAAATATTAAGTTACTATGTCACGACTCACACGAATGATTTGACCGGGTTGCTGGTAACTTTGGGTATTGATGCATTGGAGGGGATAGTAGCACTAATAAGCCCTACAGCAGGTATAATTATGGACGTTTGTACCGCCAATGAAATGATTGGTGAGTTATATAGAAACTATAATATAATACCGGATTTTATAGAAGAACTGACTGTCTCATTATGCACTGAAATTGTGGATGTCATTCGTGGAAATCTTCTTGATTCAGGAGTGAGTATTGAAGACGCTGAGGCCCTCATTGTATCTCAATACGATTGGATTCGGAAAGAGTGTGAATGTTCCGCTACTGATCTCGCTAATCAAATAATAGAATTGGGAGGAACTGGCTTAGATATAGTAGGGTTTTCCACTTATCTGGAACCTTTATGGGAAAAAATAGGAATTAAAATGAGTGAATCGGTGAAAGAATGGAACCTTCCGGCAATCTTCGAAAAGGAAAAAATCGCTTTTACCCAGGGACACGTAGTTTCGCTCGTAATAACGGCAATAGGAATGGTTCTTGATTTTGCAAGTTGGGAATTGAATAATACGCAACTGGATGTGACCGGAGGAGATCAGAATCGTGCGCTTAACGCGTTCCGTGAGGAATTGCTGAATCAAGGGTTCTCGCAGAGTGTTTACGATGATTTCCCGACCCTTCTCTTGAAGATGTACAAACTCTACTACGGTATCACTGACTGATCCGTTTCATTTCAAAACTGATCCACAAAAACAGGGCGTGTCCGGCATCTGCCGGGCGCGCCCTTTGTCTTTCATGCTTTTGATGACGGAGATTACTTCGTCGTGTAATTGTCAAAGTATCCCTGGATCAGAATGACCGGAGTTCCTTTGTCGCCGGAGCCGGAGGTCAGGTCGCAGAGAGAACCGATGAGATCGGTCAGCTGGCGGGGCGTGGTGCCCTGGGAAGCCATGTTGCCGACGAGGCTGCCTTCCTTGGCTTTGATGCTTTCGGAGATGGCGTCCTTCAGTGCCTGGCCGGACAGGTCAGCGAAATCGTTGTCGGCGAGGTACTTGAGCTTCAGCTCATTTGGCGTGCCGATGAGGCCCTTCGTGAAAGCGGGAGATACGACCGGATCGGCGAGCTCCCAGATCTTGCCCTGCGGGTCCTTGAACGCGCCGTCGCCGTAAACCATGACTTCGACGTTCTTGCCGGTCTTTTCGAGAATCTCGGCCTGGATTGCTTCTACAAGCTTCTGCGCGCCTTCGGACTGCGGGAAGAGCTTGACTTTGTCCTCGGTGGATTTGTTCGAGCCGAGCAGGCCGTAACGGCTGTTGAAACCGCTGCCGTTAACCGGAGAAGTCATGAGGTCGTCGAGGCCGCATACAACTTTGGCGCCGTTCTCCATCAGGATGCGCTTGGTGCGCTTTCTAGTGTGAATGTCGCAGTTGATGATGCAGTCCGTGTAGTTGAGAATTGTCTTCGCCTGGTTGGCAAATACGACTTCGACCTCCGCTCCGCAGTCGCGGATCAGATCGGAATAGTATTGAACATAGTCCACACCGGTAAATTCGTGCTTCCGGTAGCCGAACAGCTCACGGTAGCGCTCGAGGGTGAGTACGTCTGAGTAGGGATTGATGCCGGCCTCGTCAACCTGGTCAAGCGTGATGAGGGCGTTGCCGACTTCGTCGCTCGGGTAGCTGAGCATGAGAACGATCTTCTTGCAGCCCTTCGCAATACCGCGAAGCACGATGGCAAAGCGGTTTCTCGAAAGGATCGGGAAGATTACGCCGACGGTCTCGCCGCCGAGCTTTTTCTTCACATCGGCTGCGATGTCATCAACGCTGACATAATTGCCCTGTGCTCTTGCTACGATGGACTCGGTGAGCGCGATTACGTCGCGGTCGCGGAGGGCAAATCCCTCGCTCTCGGCGGCGCCGAGCACGCTGTCAACAGCAATGTCGACAAGGTTGTCGCCTTCTCGGATGATAGGGCAGCGGATGCCCCGGGATACAGTACCGACTCTTCGTTCTTCCATGTTGCGGACTCCTTTTAATTCGGTTTGGTAGTGCGTCAAAGCACCGAGTAGTATTGTATCACACATTTGGGGAAAATGAAAGAAGGAATAATCGCAGCCGGGCAGCCATCCGCTTTTCTTTGAAAAGATACTCTCATAAGTCGGGTTCTTCTTTACTTTTCCGCTGTTCTTGAGTATTATTAGTCTGTAGACGTCTGTAGACATATGTCCGCAGAGGCGGAACGGACAAGCCCTTCGGGGAGCTTCGGTAAGCGAAGCGTAAACCGCCGTCAGAAGGTTTTGAGGAAAGATGAAAGAGGATTCCGAAACAAAGAACATACAAGGCACGGCCGATAAGGCCAAGCAGTCTGAACAACAATTAACGCAGGCCGATAAGGCCAAGCAGGCGGCAAAGGCCAAGAAGGCCGCGGAAAAGGCTAGGAAGAAGGCCGAGCGGAAGGAACACAGGGAAGTCGGGAGACACAAGTTCGCATGGGCGGTTTTCAAGCTCACGCTGACGAGGTATTTTGTGCGGAAGTTCCGCTATTCCTATGACAGTTTAAAAGAGGTTGAGGGGCCGTATCTGCTGCTTGCGAACCACAATATGGAACTGGATCCGACGCTTGTCGGAATCGCGGCGGGACGGCAGATCTACTTTGTCGCGAGCGAGCACATCATGCGGAAAGGTCTCGGAACGTGGTTTTTGCGGACATTTCTGCGTCCGATCATACATACTAAAGGCAAGACCGGCGCAAAGTCGGTTATGGCAATCATAAAGACTCTCAAGAAGGGACATAACGTGTGTCTTTTTGCGGAGGGCAACCGTTCCTTTAACGGTGTAACCGGAGACATTCTTCCGGCGACCGGCAAGCTCGCAAGGGCGGCGGGAGCATCGCTCGTGACGTTCCGCATCGAAGGCGGATACCTGACGCAGCCGCGCTTCAGCACATCCTATCGGAAAGGCAGGACATACGGGCATCTCGTACACGTTTATAAGCCCGAGGAACTGAAGGCAATGACCGACGACGAGATGAACGAGGCAATCAACCGCGACCTTTACGAGGACGCTTACGCTACCCAAGAGACCAATCGGATTGCGTATAAGGGCAAGAACCTGACACTCGGCATTGAAAGTACGCTTTTCTGGTGTCCGGCCTGTAAGAAGATGGAGACACTCAAAAGCACATCGGACGAAGTACGGTGCGGCGCGTGCGGGTTTACGGCAAGCTACGATGAATACGGCTACCTAAACTGTTCGGACGGCGTGACGCGTAACATGCGCGACTGGGACCGCGAGCAGAGAGAGTTCCTGATCGGACAGTTCCGTGACGGGACGTTTCAAGGCTTTTCGGATCAGGTTACCGTCCGCATTATCGGCGCGGATCATAAGGCGGGCGAACCGATGACCGGCGAACTGCGGGCGACGACGGAAGGCGCCACATTTGCCGGAAAGCATTATAAGCGCGGTGACATTTCGGGGCTCGCCGTGTATTCGAGAAATTACATCAACACCCTTTTCGGCCCGGAGGAAGTACAGTATGACTTGCGCGGCGATCTGGGATTTAACGCATTAAAATATTATTATCTTTATCAGGAAACCGGGAAGGAGTCCGAGTCATGACGACAGTCGATTATTCCGCCAGTAACGCAGCCCTATGGAATGCCGTGGTGCAGATGGGAATCATCGCGGCAACCATTCTTTTCGCGAATCTTCTTCGCAGAAGATTCAAATTCATCCGGATGAGCATGATGCCGACCGCTGTTCTCGGCGGCCTGATTCTCCTTGTGGTGAAGGTCATCATGGACAAATGCTTCGACATCACGTTTATGAATAGCATTTTCCTCGAGAAGCTTACGTATCACGGGATCGCGATCGGATTTATCGCCATGTCGCTGCGCGTCCCGGAAAAGGACGAGAAGCAGGCAATGAACCACGTCGGGCTCCGGTCGGGCGCGACGATCGTAAGCTCATACATGATCCAGGGTATCTTCGGACTGGCAATCTCGCTGGGACTGGCGTATACGGTTATGCCGAAGCTTTTCAAAGCAGCCGGAGTGCTGTTGCCGCTTGGTTACGGACAGGGTCCGGGGCAGGCCAATAATACCGGTAGTGTTTATCAGAACGACTGGGGATTTGCCGGCGGACGTTCGTTCGGTCTGGCAATCGCAGCGGCAGGTTACCTGTCTGCGTGCATCGTCGGCGTATGGTATATGAACCATCTGCTCAGAAAGGGCAAGATCAAGAAACTCGACCAGGAGGTCAGTGACGGAAGAGTAACGGTAGACCGTTTCCAGCACCGTGACGAGATGCCGGTGGCGGAGTCGCTTGACCGGTTATCAATCCAATTTGCCCTCGTGCTGATTGTATATCTGATCACGTATCTTGCAACGTGGGGCATCACGTCGGGACTTTCCGCGATCAGCGAAGGCATCGGAAAGACGCTCAACGGACTGCTGTGGGGCTTCAATTTCATGATCGGTTCGGGTATCGCCATCGCGACCCGTGTGCTTCTTAAAAACCTCAAGAAGCACCGCGTCATGGAGAAGCAGTACCAGAACAATTATCTTCTTGCGAGAATCTCGGGTCTTGCATTTGACATCATGATCATCGCGGGTATCGCTTCGATCGATATTGAGGATCTGAAGGGACTGTGGCTCCCGTTCGCGCTGATGGTTATCGCAGGCGCGACCGTGACGCTTTTCAACCTCAAATACATCTGCAAACGCATCTACCCGACGTATTATTACGAGGGACTTATGTCCATGTACGGCATGATGACCGGTACGATCAGTTCCGGCGTATTGCTGCTTCGTGAGGTTGACCCGCAGCTCGAAACGCCTGCCGCGAATAACCTTGTTATCGGCTCTAGTTTCGCAATCCTTCTCGGTGCGCCGCTTCTCGTACTGATCGGTATGGCGCCGAAGTCGGCCATGATGACGTGGATCACGCTTGGTATTATGGTCGCTTACTATATCCTGCTTCTGCTGATTGCGTGCGGCGGCTCGAGAAAGCGCCGTGAAGCGATTCAGGAGACGACCGAGACTTGATATATCGCCGTGAAGCAGTGCAGGGGCAGCCTGAGGCCTGAGAACGCGTATAATGGCCGGTGGCACGAAGCCAACACAGTAACGAACGGATTCATTCGATTGGAGTAACCATGGAGAAGACGAAGAAGAGAATCTTTCACATCATTCAGATCGGTTCAAACGACGACCTTGCAAGCCGCGCATTTGACATCTTTATTGTTGTCATGATCTTTCTGAATCTGTTCGTGACGCTGTTCGCTACGTTCGACATTTCGAAGGATTACCAGACGGCGGTGGATGTGATCGAGTGGGGCACAGTCATCATCTTTACGATTGAGTATCTGCTGCGTCTGTGGACGGCGGATTATCTGTTCCCCGACAAGTCCTACTGGCGTGCAAAACTGGCATTTGTCGTGTCCTTCTTCGGTCTGATCGACCTGCTGTCGATCCTGCCGACCTACCTGCCGATCATATTCCCGGCAGGCGCGGTGGCATTCCGGATGTTCCGTGTAATAAGAATATTCCGTCTCTTTAAGGTTAACGCCAAATACGACGCCTTCAACATTATCGTGGACGTCTTAAAAGATAAGCGTAAGCAGCTTTTCTCCTCGCTCATTATGATCTTGATTCTGATGATTGCGGCTTCGCTTTGCATGTACAGCCTTGAAAACAGCGCACAGCCCGGCGTATTCAAAAATGCCTTCTCGGGTATCTGGTGGGCGGCTTCCACAATCCTGACCATCGGCTATGGCGACATCGCACCAATCACGACGGGCGGCAAGATCATGTCGATGATCATCTCGTTCCTCGGCGTCGGAATGGTTGCGGTTCCTACCGGTATCATAAGCGCCGGATTCGTAGAACAGTACCAGAAGGTAAAGCGCTTCTCGGATGAGTCCGAGGTGCGCGCGCTCCGGTTTGTTACGTCCGTTGTGGACGGTAAGCATGTGTGGGCCGGCAAGAGTGTAAAGGACATCGTATTCCCGCCGCAGCTTCTCCTTGCAGTTATCTTAAGAGGAGATGGCGGCAACGAAGAGGAAATCATTCCTGAGGGCAATACGAAGATTATGGCGGGCGATACGCTCGTATTTGCCGCAAAGCGGTATGAAGGAGCGAAGTCGATCAACCTGCAGGAAGTGGAAGTTAAGGAGGAGCACCCTTGGGTGAATCGTATGATTCGCGACCTCGACATCTCGCAGCTTGACCTGATTGTTTCGATTGAGCGGAGAGGAAAGCTCGTGATCCCGAACGGTTCCACCGTGATCAAGAAGGGCGACACACTGGTGATTTATTCGAAGCGGAAACAGTCATAGCCAGTGGCGGGACTGTTAAAAGGGCTGCCTGGGGAGCAGCGCCTTATATGGGTTGTTGTGGGAGAAGAGGTATTACAGGGGTTACCATGGAAGCAGATGAATTATTGAAAAAACGATTCGCGGAGCTGGCTGACCGCTGCTACAAGGAGAACCGGTATACATTTACCGGCTTCCTGGGCATCGGAGAGCTGGCTTTGTTTTATTCCGCGGTGAAGAATCTGCCTCCGGTTTCATATACGCTGTACGGCGGAACGGAGACGGCCGAGCGGCTTATGCTTCGGTTCGGCGACGAGGAGACGCTCGGGTATGAGGAGCCTTTTCCGATTGCGTTTCTGTCGGTGAAACCGCTCATGCAGAAGTTCGCTGACGAGCTGTCCCACAGGGACATTCTCGGGGCGGTAATGAACCTCGGGATTGTCCGGGAAATGATCGGAGATATCTATCTGAAAGAGAACGAAGCATATATTATATGCGGTTCTACTATGGTAGAATATATCTGTGACAATCTGATGCGTGTGAAGCATACCTCGGTTGTCTGTAAGCAGGTTGAAAGTTTACCCGAACTGGTCGGCGGAGAGCCCGAAGAGTTGAGTTTAGGGGTTGCTTCCGAGCGGATTGACGGCATTATCGCGAAGGGTTTCAACCTTTCCCGAAACGAAGTGAACGAATTGTTCCGGCGCCAGATGATCTTTCTGGACGGGCGCCTTTGCGAGAACAACAGCCGCATGTTAAAGCCCGGCGAACAGGTAACCGTGCGGGGGTACGGGCGGCTCACATTCCGTGAGATTACCGGAACGAGCCGTAAAGGAAAATTGTACGCCCGTGTCGAGCGACTCGGGAGGGGAAAGTAGTATCAGTGGGAGAAACGAAACTATGGAGAAGGGGTACAGGAAACCGGAGAGACTCGGAATCGTCAGTCTATTAAATAGCAACAGTCAATAAAGGAGGTAAGATTATGAGGTGTGGGTTTTGCGGTTATGACAATCCTGACGGCGCGAAGCGCTGTAAGCACTGTAAGGCGTCGCTGACGACACAGCAGACGTATGCGTGCGGTTCAAACAGCGGATTTACCGGCTCCGTGAATCGTGCCGGATCCGGCGTGACGAAGGGCAGTTCGAACACGACGGGCCAAGGCGCGAGCGGCACTTGGCGGAACGCCAACGCAACGCGGCAGAGTGCAGGTTCGACATGGCAGAACACGAGCGGAACAAGGCAGAGTGCGCGTTCGCAGGAAGCATATCAAAACGGCACGGCTGCGAATCCAACGGCAGCGTTTAGGAGCGCCGCGTCCTCCGTGAAGGCGGCAAAGGTGTTCGCGCTCGCATTTGTCCTTGTTCCGGCCATTTTCATGGTTGTCGTTGTTGCCATGATTCTCAGGACTAACAGGGAATGGCAGCAGGAGGCGGAAATACAGGTAGAGGGCATTAAAGACCTTCAGGATGACTTCTGGGAGAACCACGGCATCAATAAGATCAGCTACTCCCTCGAGAAGAATTCCGATGTGCATTACACAATGACGCTGAACGGCGTTGAATACATCATGTTCAATTACAAGAATGCGCTTACCGGTAAGAACAGCTGGCGTTCGGACTATTTCACCGGAACGTTTAAGCGGATGACGGCAAGTTATATCGGAACGCCGATCTATCAGAGTTCGTTCGGCGATGTGGTTGCGGACCTTCAATACTCTGTCAGCGGTCTGTTCCCGCTGTGGCTCAACTTTTCCGAGATTGAAAGAATCGAGAACGGCACGGCGGACCGGAACAAATGGCTCAGCGCCTGGTCCGAAGGCCAGTCCTGGCATATCCTCATTTCCATCATTTTGGATGATAACTATGATGTCACGAAAGAGTGGTTCGATGAGATTAAGGACGCACTGTTCTTCGCGACCGAGATCGATATCGAATGCCCCGGCAAATGCTATCGCTATTATCCTTATGAGGAACTGTTCGAGGAAGAGTAGCCGACGTTAACAGATCAATGGCAGGACGGAAAATACAACGAAAAAGGGTGGTATTTTCCGCCGCAATATGATACGATTGAAACAATAAATTTTACATTTCGGAGGTACCTTATGGATCCTAACAAGAGACCGGAAACGATGGAAAGAATTACCACACCTGCGCTCGCGAAAGCTTTTATCGACGAGCAGGTTGCCGCTGTAAAGGCACAGGTGGGAGATAAGAAAGTGCTTCTTGCACTGTCGGGCGGCGTAGACAGCTCGGTTGTTGCAGCGCTTCTCATCAAGGCGATCGGCAAGCAGCTGACCTGCGTACATGTAAACCACGGATTGCTTCGTAAAGGCGAGCCCGAGCAGGTTGTCGACGTATTCGGCAAGCAACTGAATGCCAATCTGATCTATGTTGACGCAATCGACCGCTTCCTTGACAAGCTGGCGGGAGTCGCCGATCCCGAGACCAAGCGTAAGATCATCGGCAAGGAATTCATCGAAGTGTTCGCTGAGGAAGCACGCAAGCTTGACGGCGTTGAATTCTTAGCGCAGGGCACGATCTACCCGGACATTCTCGAGAGCCACGGCGTAAAGGCACATCACAATGTAGGCGGTCTTCCGGAGGATCTTAACTTTGAACTTGTTGAGCCCGTAAAGCTCCTTTATAAGGACGAGGTTCGTGTAGTCGGCAAGGCGCTCGGCCTTCCGGACAACATGGTATATCGTCAGCCGTTCCCCGGTCCGGGTCTCGGCGTTCGCTGCGTAGGCGCGATCACCCGTGATCGTCTTGAGTCCCTTCGCGAAGCCGACGCGATCGTGCGCGAGGAGATTGGCAAACTCGATCCCGTACCGTGGCAGTATTTCTGCGCGATTCCGGATTTCACCTCCACCGGTATCCGCTATGTGGACGGCAAAGGTGAGCGTTACATGGGCTGGGCAGTCGTAATCCGTGCGGTCAACACCGTAGATGCCGTGTATGCTTCCGTGCCGGAGATCCCGTTCAAGGTTCTCTGCACGATCCGCGACCGCATCATCGCTACGGTTCCCGGCGTAAACAGAGTACTCTGGGATATCAGCGAGAAACCCGTCTCGACGATAGAGTGGGAATAATCCGTCAGCATAAAGAGTTTAGGGGGTGTATTCATGAACGGTGGAGAATGGGGTATTAAACAGACGCTTCTGGTGGCAATTATAGGTGGAGTCATATTTCCCGTTATCATTCTGCTGGTGCTTCCGCATGCCGATGCGACCGAGAAAGAATATGTCGAAAACGGCGTTCTGACAAGATGTTTTGTGGAAACGGTTGTCTCGGTCAACAATAAGCAGCAGGTCGTTGTTGTTTATACGGATGCGAACGGAAAGCAGGTTAAAGCCAAAGGTATCCTGAATAAACATGTAACCGCAGGCGAATATGTTGAAGCCTATGTGCTTGCGTCTAAGCCGAACGAGGTGTTCTTTCCGGCTTCTAAGTTTTTGAAGATTATTTTTTTCATCATTGCCGGACTGATAGCCGTCGGTTCTTGGATTCCTTTCATCATCATGCTGCGAAGAGGAAAGATTGATAATCTGGCAGAGCAGGCCAGAGCGATGAACCAAAAATGGAATAACTGACGTATATAAAGGCTATCTGATCCGTCTGAATCCGATAGCCTTTGTAATTCCGGATGCCTGTAAGAACACTTCAACCGGGACCCGTAAAACCAGTAAACAAGTGAGGATAAGATTTTGCCATATCGGATTAAAGACGTACCGGACAACCGGTTAAAACTGTGCGGCGGAAAGGGCGCGTCCCTTGTAAGGCTTACAAGGGCGGGGCTTCCCGTTCCGGACGGCTATATTCTTATGCCAGGCGAAGAGATTTCTTCGATTGACCGGATCCTTCCGAATTTACGGGGCACTTATGCCGTCCGGTCCTCTGCGCTCAATGAGGACGGTGAAGCGGCTTCCTTTGCGGGCGCTTATGAAACGTACACGAACGTCCGCGTGAAAGACATCCGGAAAGCCGTGGAAGCCGTAAGACGATCCGCGGAGAACGGAAGAGTGAAAGCCTATGCGAAGGAGCAGGGCGTTCGGACCGAAGACATCGCCGTGGTCATTCAGCGGTTTGTTAAGCCGGAGTACGCGGGCGTCGTATTTACCTGTGATCCCGTGACGGGTTCGCTTTCCCGCATGCAGGGAAACTATGTGAAGGGCGAAGGCGAACTGCTCGTTTCCGGGGTAAGTAACGCGAAGGAATTCACATTTGACGCATGGAAATACGGCTACCGGGGAAGCCGGGAATTCGCGCCGTACGCAAGGACGCTGTATCGCTACTGCAGAAAGATTAAGAACCTGTGGGGCTGCGCGGTGGATATTGAATGGGCGGTTTCCGGGGGCAAAGTGTATATTCTTCAGGCAAGACCCGTTACGACGGTCTCTAGAGGCCGGGAAGACCTTTATGAGTTGAACGGCTCGTGCGCCGGCAAATTCCTGCTGACGAGGACCAACGTTGGTGAAATCTTCGGCATGCCTTTGTCGCCCGTGACATACAGCATTCAGAACAGGATCAGTTCGATGCTCATGCCGAACTTCATCGACAACATCTGCGGGCAGGCATACCTGAACGTGAGCGTTGTCGCATCCTCATTGATGGCGCTCGGACTGTCTGAGAAGATGGCGCTCAAACTGATCAAAGACATTGTCGGCAAGCTCCCCGAAGGAGTCACTGTTCCGGTCTATCCGCTCAGCGGAACGGAAATCCTGAAGAGAATGCTTCACCTGATAAAACCGAAGAAAAATGACAGGCGGAAAGGTCTTTCGTATACCGATACGATCATGGCGAAGACGGAACGCCTTCGAAACCGGAAGCAGATGCGCGCTTTCTGGGACCGTGAGGTGCTGCCGTATATCAACGCTTCGCTTGCGGAAATCGTGAAGGGAATGAATATTACCGGGCTTTTCATGGCCCGGAACAAGGTTGAGAAAATGTGCGGCGAAGACCTCGCCGGACGGCTTCTTGCCGGCTGCACCGGCGTGTTAGACAGCATGAAACCGCTGCTTCTTTTAGAAGAACTGGCGGAAGGACGGATCACAAAAGAAGAGTACATAAAACAGTGCGGACACCGCCACTCGCATGAGATGGAACTTATGATGCCGTTCCCGTACGAGGATCCGGATTTCCCTGAAGGAAGGATTTGGGAACACCTCGCGTCCGGCGTCAACGTGCATCGGATGAAGAAAGCCTCGGAGAAGGAATTCCGGAAGGCCTTGAAGGAATTTGACGCGAAGTATCCGGCGAAACATAACGAGATCCGCAGACTTCTCGGCAAATACGCCCGTGCCAACCGGGATCGCGAAAGCGTCCGGAACCGCGGCGTCCGGATATTCTGCGTACTTCGGAATTACCTCCTGCGCGCAGGCAAGGTACTCGAAATCGACAATGACGGTATCTTCATGCTATACATCGACGAGATACTCGCACTGCTTGCAGGCGATGACAAGATGCGGGAGAAGATTGCTCCGAGGCGGGCACTCTATGAACGGTACCTTTCCTACCCGCAGTTTCCGAACATCATCTGCGGCCGGTTCGACCCTGAGAGCTGGATGAAGGACCCTGCGCGCCGCAGCGATTATTATGTGACAGGCAGAAGCAGCGTTAAGGTTTCCGACGAGACCGTAAAAGGCTACCCGGGAGCAGCCGGAGTCGTTACCGGACGGGTACGCGTCCTTACGGACGTGAAGGAAGCCGGAGAACTTTTGGAAGGGGAGTGAAGTGTTATCGTTAAAGTAGAGTCGTAAAACTCACCAAATGATGCTATACTACAAGCACAAGGAAGGTGAGAAACATGCAGTACGACAGAACTTTTAAAGAAGAAGCCGTAAAACTCTCCGACGAAATCGGAGTAAAGG
>JAFRSD010000012.1 GCA_017427775.1 Lachnospiraceae bacterium
AACATCTGACTTATTAATAAGCCTGTGTTTCCTGAAATTTACATTTGTTAAAGTTCGCTTCTCTTCATTGAAATGAAGGAAACATTTCAAACGAATCTTCAAGGTTGTTTCACTATTCAGTTTTCAAAGTTCATTGCGCTGAAAACGCGCCCTCTGGGGCGTCAGCAAAAGTGATTATAACACCGCACATAGGCAATGTCAACAACTATTTTAATCTTTTTTTATGCCTTTTTTCAATGCTTTTTTCGCACCACAATATCTTGTTTCAAATCACCCTGACAGACCACAAGAGTACAGAAAAAATGCCGTAAAAACGAGGCATTTTCCGACATTTCCCGGCTTCCGATATTCTTTTCGGAAAGTCCGTCACAAAAAGGGGCAGCCAGAATCGGCTGCCCACCCGATACCCCGCTTTTCCACACGCCTACTTTGCCGCCAATTCCTCCAACTGCTTTCTTAAGGCAGCAAACCAATCCTCCCCTCGAACCGGATCATACCGATCGCTGTTCAGATACGGCAGAAAATACCATGCAATATTATGGGGCTTGTCGTTCACCGACGGTCTTTCACAGACTCTTTCAACATAAGATAACATGTCCGTAAGACTGTCGCGGGTTTCATTCTTCTTTCCCTGTGCCACATAGTAAGTAGAGAGATACCGGCACAGTACCGCAACGGCCGCATCGGTCTCTTCGCTGTTCTCCCCGCCGGTCCACTCTGACACCCATCCGGTAAAATCAATCAGCCGCCTGAGCGAAACAATTTTTGCATCCCAGTCCTTCTCCTCATTCGGAAGGGAATAAGCCACATAATCGCGGAGGATGTTGACCGTTTTACGGGCAAGTGTGCGAACGGACTCCCGGACTTCGTCCTGTTTCCGGACCGCCCCGTTAAAGCAGTCGGTGATAAACACCTCCCTGCAGGAATCGATGCCCGGAAGCAGTTTGACAACCTCATCGTAACCCGCTTCGTCTTTCCACGCTTCCTTATAAAGAATTGCCAGTTCCTTAATGCAGGCAAAGCGGAAGTCATTGTCATCCGCCTGCCGGATCAGATCCCGCAGCATCTTCTCCGCTTCCCGAAGAAGCGTACGGTCCGGCTCCTCTTCCCACATCACGGAGCATAATGCCTTTGCAAGGGAAAGACTTATCTTTCGGTCCCCCGGGAACTCTGCATGCGCCTCTCTTAAGAGCTCAATCGCAGTCGGATTATACCCGCAGTCCTCAATATGATTGATCGTGGCATAGATTTCCTCCCGTCTCGCTTCTCTCTCCGAGAGCTTTACGCCAAGCAGTTCGTCCACGCTGACCCCGAAGAACCCCGCAAGATCCGGAAGGTATTCTATCGCCGGGTACCCCGCGCCGGACTCCCACCGGCTGATTGCCTGAGGCGTAACCCCTAAGCCCTCTGCCAGTCTTTCCTGGGTAATCCCCTTCTGATTTCTCATTTTCTTTATGTTTTCACCTATTGAAATATTCATTCCGATCACTCTCCCATCAAACCTTATCACTTTGTCTTTTGTTTCATTTGTAAGCTTACAACCATACTATAGCGGGAGGTTACGGCAAATACAATTATCAATTTATTGTTGTCTTATAAACGATTCGTTGTCTTATAAAAAAAGCAACACCGGAACCTTTCGGCGTCCGGTGTCTGCAGTATCTCACCGCTGATTATTTCATCTTCCTTACCATCTTGCGAGATGCACGGCGAATCCGCCGAAATCCTGCTTCAGATAGATGAGCTTGATCTTTCCTTTGTCATCAAGCATAACCGAATCATAATCGAGCTCGATGCCCTTCCGTTCCAGATATGCGATCGCACGATCCATATAGTTGGTCGCAACGGCAATATGACCGAGCCGTCCCTCGCCGTCATACTTCATTACTTCCACTCCCGTTCCGCAGAAATACGAAATCGGGATTTCATGGATGTCAAATCCGAAGATTGTTGCGAACAGGTCTGCCGTCTTCTTCGCTTCCGCCTCGTCCGCAGAATTAATACCGATATGCTTTACGCCAAAGCCAAGCATGCCGCGTACGGCTTCCTTTGTCAGCGCGGTAATTCCCGCAAAATCGCCGGCATTGATCATGTCACCCTTTACCATCCAGCTTCCGCCACAGGCAAGCACTTTGCCGAAATCCAGATAACTCTTCAGGTTCGAAGCGCTGATACCGCCCGTAGGCATAAACATAAGCTTTCCGTAAGGTGCCGACATCGCTTTGATCATGGCAAGTCCTCCGCTCGCCTCAGCGGGGAAGAATTTTACCACTTCAAGACCGAGCTCAAGCGCCTGCTCAATCTGGGACGGATTGTTCACGCCGGGAATGATCGGAACACCGATTTCTTTACAATAGGAAACAACTTTCGGATTCAGTCCGGGGCTGACGATGAATTTGGCTCCCGCCTTTACCGCTGCATCCACCTGCTCCGTCGTAAGAACGGTACCCGCTCCGACAAGCATCTCCGGATATGCTTTGCACATCGCCGCAATCGCTTCGCCTGCGGCATCCGTGCGGAAAGTCACCTCGGCAACCGGCAGCCCTCCGTCGATCAATGCCTTTGCAAGCGGCACTGCATCTTCCGCGCGATCAATCTTCACTACCGGGATAACGCCCAGGTTTCCTACCTGCTTCATAAAACCATTCATTCCGTAAATCCTCCGAAAACAACTTTTAAAATGTACAAGCAAGCGGCATTTCCGTCCGAAAACGCCGCTACTGCCTTCTCTTTCCTTATTTCTTCACGAGGGAAGAAATATATACGAATCCGCCGTTCAACGGGTTATTGTCATACCAGAACCGCAGTACGGAATTGTCGTTAATCTGCTGTAGCATATCCTGTCCGACCGGCATGCTCGACATTGCCGTCACCAAAACGAAGAACAGGAAGATCACGCACGCGCCCATCAACAGTCCGACCGTCATTCCTGCAAGGCGGTTGATCATCCGGAGTCCCGGCACCTTGTCGATCAGGTTAATCGTCTGGAATACAAGGAACACGATCAGGAAGATCAGGACAAATACGACAATATAGACCACCGCCTGCAGAATAACCGCCGCAACGGATGTCGCAATGTAATCCTTTGCGCCGTCCACGCCCATTGACTTATATACATCCACCGCATTGAAGGTCTTGAGTTCATCGCGAATGGAATCCGGCAGTTCAATCTTCTCCAAAGCCTCGTTGATATCAAACTTTTCATAGTCGATGTCGTCCAGGTGAAGCGTTTTTACCACCTTTTCCTTCATCCTGTCCATACGGGGGGAATCGGTCTTCACGAATGATTTGGCAATCGGCGGTGCAAGAAGCGCCGTCAGAATCAGTGCCAAGGCAAATGCGGCAAGATGATACAGCATTTTCACCACGCCGAGTTTCAGCCCTACCAGTCCAAGTACAACGAGAATTGCTATACAAACAATCAATACCCAGCTCATAGTCTGCCTCCTTTATCTTTTCTCTCCTACGAGACGAATCCGTTCCAGATACGTCTCTCCCACAAACACAAATTCATTGACACCGTCCACGGGTGCCACATAACAGAGGTTCTTCCGCATTTCCACGCGGATCTTGTCGCGTCCGCCGATGCGGTAGATATAAAGCTCCTTTTCGTTAAACAGGATCACGTCGCCGCCCTGCAGCTGAAAATGATCATAGCTTTCCGTGATACTCTTCTCGTCGGTCTGCTTGCCGTCGAGGTCATATACACGCACAAGATAGTTGCCGCCCTTTTCATGGCTTTCCACGATCAGTCCGATATTCTTATCGGAGCAGGCAACCGACCGGATCTTCTCCTTTATCGTCAGCTCCTTCTTCAGATCCGCGATCTCTTCCATATCAAAGATGCGAACCACGGAGTCTCCGTAAGCCACGACGGTATTGTTATCGGCAAATTCGATGTCGGCGATCATCTCTCCCTCGAACATCCGGACCGCAACGATGCCGTCTACATAGTTTCCGCCGACAGGGCCGAAGTTATAGAACGTAAGCTTTGTCTGAATCTTCTCGTTCTCGAAATACGTATATGCCGTAACAAGCTTGGTTCCGTCATTCGAAAGCGTAATGTCTACCGGAAAACCGTCCTTCGTAACAAGCGTATTGGCAGAAGCGATCGTGGATCCCTCGCTGTCATACAGATCGAGAAAATCCTGCTTTCCGTCATTCATCAAAACCGCGGTAACACCCTGTGACGCAACCTTTACCATAACAATCGGATAAGGTGTCGTCAAAGGCGTAACATTTCCCTTATGATCAACGATGACCAGCGATTTGCCGCCGATCTCGCCGATTGCCGCCGCATTTCCGCAGGTGGCGCCGTACGGCTTATTCATATTGTAAGAAACGGTTACAAGGCTCTTTCCTTTCTTGTCGATGATCTCGCCGCCGTCTCTCGTATAGCGGAACACGCCCTTCCCGGAAGGAAGGTAATGCACTTCGCTTGTCTCGCCGAACTCAACCGTCTTTCCGATGACGTCGAAGTTCACGTAGGTTCTCCGGTTCTTCTTGTTCTTCCCGATCCATGCGGCGAGAAGAACCGACAGAAGAATCACCGCTGCGGCACCCGCCGCAATCAGCCACTTATACTTCTTCATTCTATTCTTACCTTACTGTGCGTATCGCACTAAAGCTCCCGACGACCCTCAAGAGCGCGCAGAAGCGTCACTTCATCGATATACTCCAAATCTCCTCCTACCGGAACGCCGTTCGCGATACGCGTCACACGGATTCCGGTCGGCTTGATCAGACGGCTGATATACATCGCCGTTGCCTCGCCTTCCACACCTGAATTGGTTGCGATAATTACCTCATCCACATCTCCTTCGAGACGAACCATCAATTCCTTCAGCTTAATATCCGCCGGTCCGATGCCGAGCATCGGGGAAATTGCCCCGTGCAGGACATGATATACGCCGTCGTACTGCCCGGTCTTCTCATAAGCGGCAAGATCACGCGGATTCTCCACCACCATGATAACCTTATGATTCCGCTTCAGGCTGCTGCAGATCGGGCACTCCTCCTGATCCGTCAGTGTAAAGCAGGTTTTGCAGTACTTCACGTTGTTCCGTGCGGAAAGGATGGATTCGGTCAGCTTTTCCACTTGCTCTTTCGGCTGATTGATCAGAAAAAAAGCAAGCCGCTGTGCCGATTTGGTTCCGATTCCCGGAAGATGTCCGAGTTCCGCAATCAATTTGCTGATATGATCACTGTAATACTCCATACCTGTCCGATTCCTCTCGGGATTGGTGCGCTTTAGAACAGGCCGCCGAAATTGCCGAGTCCGCCTGCGATGTCATTCATCATCTCCGCGCTCTCAGCCTCCATGTTGCGGAATGCTTCGTTGGCTGCGGTCATGATAAGATCCTGGAGCATCTCCACATCGTCCGGATCCACAACCTCGGGAGCGATCTCGATCCCGACAATCTCCTTATGTCCGGAAACGCGTACTTTAACGGCTCCGCCTCCCGAAGTAGCCTCCCAGATCTTCTCCTCAAGTTCCTTCTGCTTTTCCTCCATCTGACGCTGCATCTTCTGTGCCTGCTTCATCAGATTGTTCATGTTGCCGGGCATCATTCCGCCGCCGTATCCGCCTCTTTTAGCCATTTCTTATTCCTCCGTAACTTTGATTTTTATGTTTTTGAGCCGCTCATTCAGTGTGACAATATCGGCAACCGCCGATTTCTTCTCTCCGGGGCTCAGCAATTTCATGTCCACATCCGCCTGCACGCCGACAAGGCTCGAGATCAGTTTCACGAGTCGTGCCTTCTTCTCATCGGTGTTGATCAGCAGATAGTCCGTTATGTTGTCAAATACAAGTAAAAGCTTTCCGTTGTCGGAAACGCTCGGGACGCAACTCTCAAGACAGAACCTTCCGGGCTGCGGGTACTGGCCGACAATTCCCTTCCAGTCCTCCGCAATCTTTCGGATATCTTCGGGAAGTGCCGTCGGAATTTCCTTTTCCGGCTCCTCTTCCGCAACATCCGGGCTGTCATTCACGGAAGGAAGCGCCACTCCGTTCCTCTTAAGCGATTCGATCTCCGATTCCAGTCTGCGGATCCGCTCCAGAACCGCGCCGTTGTCCTCGTCCATCTGCGGACGGCACAAGCGTATGAATTCCATCTCCGCAATAACACGCTTCTGCGTCGCATAACGGAGCCGGTTGGTCAGCTCGCAGCAGACCGTGATATACTTCATCAGCTGCTCGGCGCTGAACACCTTTGCTTCATGACGAAGCACTTCCATCTGCTCACTGGATACTTCCAGAACCTCGCTTACATCTTCGCCGCTTCCGGCAAGAAGGAGGTTCCGCATGTACCAGGTAAAATCCACTACGAAACGCGTAATCTCGCGTCCCGAAAGGATCAGCTCGTCGAGAAGATTCATGCACTCGGTTACTTTTCCGTCCCGTACATAGCGGAGCATGCGTCCGAACACTTCAATATCGACGGTTCCGAGGATGTCCAGTATACGGTCGTAAGTCAGTTCCTGTTCATAGTAGAAGGACACGCACCGCTCCAGAAGACTCAGCGCGTCACGCATCGAACCATCCGCGACTTTCGCAACGTAGAACATTGCCCGTTCCTCAGCCTCAATCCCCTCCCGCCTGCACAGGTCAAGCAGCCGGTCCGCGATCGTCTCGATCCGGATTCGCTTGAAATCGTATCTCTGGCAACGCGACAGGATCGTGATCGGAATCTTATGTGCTTCGGTCGTCGCGAGGATAAATACGACATACGACGGAGGTTCTTCCAACGTTTTCAATAGGGCGTTGAACGCACCGGGCGAAAGCATGTGAACCTCATCGATGATATATACGCGGAAACGGCCTTCGGTCGGCGAATACCGCACCTCGTCTACGATTTCACGTATGTTTTCAACGCCGTTGTTGCTGGCCGCATCGATTTCCACGACATTCATCGAGGCACCCGCAGCGATTGCTTTACAGGTCGCGCACTCATTACAGGGATTGCCGTTCTGCGGATTCTCGCAGTTGATCGCGCGAGCCAGGATCTTAGCGACCGAAGTCTTTCCGGTTCCGCGCGTTCCGCAAAACAGATATGCATGGCCGATCCGGTCGGACAGAATCTGGTTTCTGAGCGTACGGACAATATCGTCCTGTCCCTTTACCTCGTCAAATGTGTCCGGTCGGAATTTCCGGTATAACGCCGTATATGCCATATCCTTCTTCCTCTCTGCCGCGGGTTCTTCCCGCACCGCGTTTCCGCCCTGCCCGGGAATCCCATCTAACCTGCCGTTCTATCTGGAAGCGTACATCTTCTCGTAATAATTCTGATAATCGCCGCTGATGATTTCTTCCCACCATTCGCGGTTGTCGAGATACCAGCGGATTGTCTTTTTGATGCCGTCCGCAAACTTCGTCTCCGGAAGCCATCCGAGTTCGTTATGGATCTTCGTCGGGTCAATCGCGTAACGCATATCGTGACCCTTACGGTCGGTAACATAAGTGATCAGCGACTCGGGAGCACCGAGTTCCTTTACGATCAGCTTAACGATATCGATATTCTTCATCTCGTTGTGACCGCCGACATTGTAAACCTCGCCGACACGTCCGTTCCGGATGATCAGGTCGATCGCGCGGCAATGATCCTCAACATAGAGCCAGTCACGAACGTTGAGTCCCTCGCCGTATACCGGAAGAGGCTTGTTATGCAGGCAGTTTACGATCATCAGCGGGATCAGTTTCTCCGGAAAATGATACGGCCCGTAATTGTTCGAGCAGCGGGAGATCGTTACCGGAAGGCCGAAGGTACGGTGATAAGCCATAACGAGAAGGTCCGCACCGGCCTTCGAGGACGAGTAGGGGCTCGACGTATGGATTGGCGTCTCCTCGGTAAAGAACAGGTCGGGACGGTCAAGCGGCAGATCGCCGTAAACCTCGTCCGTCGATACCTGATGGTAACGCTTGATGCCGTATTTGCGGCAGGCATCCATCAAAACCGCGGTTCCGAGAATGTTGGTCTGAAGGAAGATGCCCGGATCCTCGATCGAGCGGTCCACATGGCTCTCCGCGGCAAAGTTCACAACGATGTCGGGATGCTCCTCCTCAAACAGTTTGTATACCGCTTCGCGGTCACAGATGTCGGCCTTTACGAAGCGGAACTTCGGATTGTCGAGAACCGGCTTTAAGGTGCTCAGATTACCGGCATAAGTAAGCTTGTCAAGACAAATGATACGGTCTTCGGGGTGCTTGTCAAGCATATGGAATACGAAGTTCGAGCCGATAAAACCGGCGCCTCCGGTTACAATTATATTCATGTGTTGTATCCTCCTAAATCTCTCCGTAAACGAAATTGCAGTCGCTGTCATCATAAAGCGGGGATTCCGTATCCTTCTTCGAAAGAAGTTCGTCAATCACTTCGCCCCACTCCACGCCGATGGTCGGGTCATTGTAGCGGATCCCGCGGTCGCATTCCTTGCTGTAAAGGTTGTCCACCTTGTAGCAGAACTCAACATCATCAGTTAAAGTCTTAAATCCATGACCGAACCCGCGCGGGATATAGAACATCCGCTTGTTATCCGCGCTCAGTTCAACTGCAACCCACTGCTTGTAGGTCGGGCTTCCTTTCCGAAGATCTACGGCCACATCAATAACCGCGCCCTTCGTTACACGGACCAGCTTGGCCTGCGCATACGGCGCATTTTGAAAATGGATTCCGCGAAGTGTTCCCTTCTGCGCGGAAAATGACTGGTTATCCTGTACAAAAACCGTATCGATTCCGATTTCCGCGAAAGCCTTCGTGGAATAAGTTTCCATAAAATAGCCCCTGTGATCGCCGAATACAACCGGCTCCACGATACATACACCGGGGATTTTCGTGTCAATTCTCTTCATTAGTATCTGACCTTCCCTTCCGCAACCGCGCGGAGATGCATTCCGTACGGGCTCTTTCCGTACCGCTCTGCGGATTCCATCAGCTTCTCCGTGGAAATCCACCGGTTCCGGTATGCAATCTCTTCCGGAGCGCTGATCTTGATGCCTTGGCGCTGCTCGATCATGCGGACAAAATCGGCCGCATCCACGAGACTGTCCATCGTTCCGGTATCAAGCCATGCAAAGCCTCGGCCGAGCAACTGGACATCCAGGTCGCCCTTCCTCAGGTACATATCGTTTAATGTCGTGATCTCCAGTTCCCCGCGGGCACTCGGCTTCACTTCATGCGCCATTGCGCTGACTCCCTTCGGGTAGAAGTACAGACCGGTGATCGCGTAATTGCTCTTCGGATTCTTCGGCTTTTCCTCAACGGAAATCACCTTACCGTTTTCATCAAATTCAACGATTCCGAAACGCTCCGGATCATTCACGTAATAACCGAACACGGTCGCACGTCCGTTTCCTTCGGCGTTCTCAACAGCCGAACGCAGAATCTTGCTGAACCCGTTACCGTAGAAAATGTTATCGCCGAGTACCATCGCGCACGCATCGTCGCCGATGAATTCCTCGCCGAGCAGGAATGCCTGCGCAAGTCCGTCCGGTGACGGCTGAACCTTATACTGCAGGGAAACGCCGAACTGGCTTCCGTCCTTCAGAAGATTCTCGAAACGAGGCGTATCTTCCGGGGTGGATATGATCAGAATATCCTTGATCCCGGCAAGCATCAGTGTTGACAGCGGATAATAGATCATCGGCTTATCATACACGGGAAGCAGCTGCTTCGACGTTACCATGGTAAGCGGATACAGTCTGGTTCCCGCTCCTCCGGCCAGAATAATACCTTTCATGCGTACAACTCTCCTTTATTCATCCGTTACAGTGGCAGATCTCATCCTTTTCCGCCGATATGCAACAGTTTCATGATCTTTCTTTTAAGGCTTCCGCTCTTCACGGAAATTACGAAACGCTTCCAGAGATTGACCGCCTTGCAGTAGAACAGCGGTATCTTAACAAGGGTGCCTTCGACTTTCTTAGACGGAAGCTCCCGGAGCATCTGCTCGACGGCATTTGCGGCTTCGCGCACGGACAACGGCCCGGCAGCTGCACGGGAGGCGTTCTCCCGCATCATCTCACGGCCTTCCGGATTGTCAATCAGAAGCGAGATTGCCTCAAACCATGACTGTTCCGAATTCTCACATAAGATAACGCAGTCCTGATAATCCGTCAAGCGCGAATACGGCGAAACATCCGAAAAGATTCCCGCGATACCCGCGGCTGCGTACTCTACAAACTTATTATAATGCTTGCAGGCGTGAAACGCCGTCTGCGGCATCGGCGCCAGACCGATATCCCACTCAAGCAGGTTCAGAACGCCGCGGTACTCGTCATACGAATCGGTATATTCATAGCAGGTTGCCTGCAATTCTTCGGCAAAGGAAGGTATCGCGCCGAAAAATTCGAACGCTACACGGTCACCGTACTCCCGCTTGATCCGAAGTAAAGCGCCTCTGAGAATGGTTTCCAGGTCTTCTGTCCGGTCTACGGAACCGGCAAAGCCGATCTTCACGGGTGCATCCGGGTCATGCGGCGTGTATGGGACCGGATCGATCGCCGGCTCTTCAATGAGGAACCCCTTCCGGCCGTCCGTGGCGTATTTGTCTAAAAGTATCGGGGACGGGGAAAGGATTCCGTCGCTCATTCCGATCATGCCGCGGATATACATCTGAATGTCTTTCCGCCCGTAATACGAAGCGCTGCTGATCTCCGGCGGGATATTCAGAAGGTCGTCATCCAGAATGTATAATATCTTCTTGCCGCCCTTGAAAAGCGCATCGGCCAGCCGGCTCTCATACCAGCTGTCCGTCCTGCCGAGCAGCACGATGTCGGCCCATTCCAGGTCCTTCTTTGTGATCTTCGTCTCCGGAACCGCCCGGTAGGCAATGAGACCCTCCTCCGCCAGCACTTCCATCTGGCTGTGCCCGCAAAGACGGATGGACGGGATCATCACCCGATAGATCAAAAGCACGTTTCTCTTTATTTCCGTTTCCTGCATTGTCCGACCTCCCGTTGTGTATGTTTCCGGTCTTCGCCCGGCCTCAGCCGAGTATCATCATTCCGAGCTTACGCTCAAAGCCATGCAGCAATTTCCGATATTTCAGGTAGAAGAAAACGCCGCTCCTCCGCTTGGTAAATCCGCTGAGGAACTTCCGGTCACCGTCATTCAGACGCTCTTTATAAGTCGCCCGGAACAGGACGGCCTGTGTTTTCTTCTTAACGATGGTTTCTCTCACGTCTTTCAGGGAACCGAGCCGGTTTCGGATATATCCCGCACTGCCGAGATGCTTGGCTCCGACTGCGTTTCCGCCGTGCTGGCGGTAATAGCCGAGCGGCTCTCTGATAAAAACAATCCTGCCGAACCGTGCAGCAACCGCGGCCATCCACCAGTCATGCATGATCATGGAGGAGTTCTTCCGGCTCTCGCCGGCCAGTTTCACAAGCGGCCGGTTCGCCGCCATGGCACCGCCCGTCACCGCGTTCTGCATCAGAAGGCTGCGGTAATCAAAACGTTCCGTGTACAGTTTCTGATACCGCACAAGAGAATCCGAAAGCGGTTTCAGTTTTTCATCGGCCGGCACCTGGTCACTGAAGACAAGTAACGGCTTATCCGCCCCATATTCTCCTTCTGCCTCGCGAATGGCTTTCCGGATCGTCTCAACCTTGTTCGGGAACCAGACATCGTCCTGGTCGCAGAAAAGCATCCATTCCGCCGTACAGGCTTCCTTCATCAGGTGCAGAAAATGATCCCGCGCATTTCCGAACCGCCTGCCCGCATGGTACCTGATAATCTTATCCGGATAACGCTCCGCATAGGAATCTATAATCTCTTCCGTTCCGTCCTCCGAACCGTCGTCTGAAACCGTCAGATGCCACCCGGTGTCCGTTTGCGCCAGTATCGAATCCAACTGTTCCCGCAGGAACGAAGCGCCGTTATAGGTTGCCATCAATATTTCAATCATCGGCTTCTCCCGGATTATTCACACGCATCCCCTGAATGCATGTCCCGTTTTAGGGCATACTTCCCCCAGGACATACTACCACAACTTTTATTATACCAAAATATCGATAGACTGTCCATAGAAAAAGCACCTGCCGGACCTTCGCCGTCCTTCCGTAAAGACCGACCGGGCACCTCCTTCGGCGCGCATCCCGTAACAGTCACGAATTGTACGGAAAATGCAATGTTTTCTTGCGATTTTCACATTTTCCGAAGCCTGTCACGTTTTTATGCGGGATGACTGACAGATAACTTGCCTGCCCTTTTTATTTGCGCTATACTGATTTTATAAACAGGAATTCCAGCCGGAGTCCCGCTTGCGGGCACGGCAGATGTAAAAGGAGGTAGTACCATGAAGAGCAAGAAACCCCTGTTGATCCGTCTTATCGTCCTGTTTGTGATCATGCTGATCGCATTTATCATCGGATGGGCAAGAGACGTCATCGATTTTGACAATCTCGAGGAGACCTTCGGAGAATTCAACGGCACGAAGCTACTTTGTCTCATCTGTATGATTGCCGGCGTTTTGTTCGTTGAAACCCTGATTGTAATCGTGCTCGATCTGTTTAAGCCGGAGAATCACCGTGCACGCTCGGTACTCTCCATTATCTCGAGCATGCTGAAATATGTGACCGCGATCGTCATCCTCTGCTGGGGACTGTCGATTCTCGGGGCAAATGTATCGACTATCGTCGCCAGCGTCGGAATTCTGGCTCTGGTTATCGGCTTCAGTGCAGAAAGCCTGATTGCAGATGTGGTAACCGGAACATTTATGCTGTTTGAAAACCAGTATAACGTAGGCGACATCGTAGAAGTTGACGGGTTCCGCGGCACCGTTACCAATATCGGAATCCGTACCACGAGCATTACCGATCCCGGCGGAAACGTTAAGATCGTCAACAATTCCTCCATGCAGAATATTCTGAACCGTTCCAACAAGACATCCCGGAGCATCTGCAATATCGGTATTCCGTATGCAACTGACCTCGAGGGTCTCGAGGCCGAGATCCCCGCTTTGATGGAGCGGATCTACGCGGCACACCCGGATGTTATGAAGGCCGCACCGCGATATCTCGGTGTTCAGGAACTGGCGGATAGCGCCGTGGTCCTTCGCTTTGTGGTTGATGTAGACGAGAATGACATTTATTCCGGTGCCCGCCTTTTGAACCACGACCTTCTTCTCGGTTTCCGCAAACTGAAAGTGGAAGTTCCTTTCCCGCAGTTAGACGTTCACATGGATAAGCAGTAATCGAAGGTCGCCTTTGCAGACGTTGTTATTGTTACTGCTTTGTAACTCCGATACAAGGAGGAACCTATGGAATTTAGCCGTATACCGGATGAATACAATCGATTACCGGAAGAAGACCATCTTGTTCCCGAAATAGCTTCCCCGGCACCGGAATGTCCTCCTATGAGACCTGAAAGCAATTCGATCCCCGAGGAATTCCTCATCCGTGCGGAAGCCGGCGTAAACGATCCGAAAACGGGTAAGGGCAAAAGCCGGAATATTCTTAAGAAGCTTTTCAAAAGTTTTCAGATGCCGGTTGCCGCAACCCTTGCGGCCGCAACGGTGTTTCTTGCCGCAGCAGGCGCCGATCCGCTTGGCAACGACTTTGTGACCAGCGGTGAGGATGACCCGATTGCCGTTGTCCTTTCGACGCCGACACCGACACCGACGCCCACGCCCACGCCCACGCCGACTCCGGAACCCGAGTATCTGAATTATCCGGAAGGCTCCGTTCCGGGCGCAACCGATAAGATCCTGACCGTGATCCATGCTTCCAACGAGCCGGACTACATCTTCGCTTCCTCGCCGTGCGAGACCGAAGAAGAGGCCATGGCGGAAGTTAAAGCATGGCTGAAAACCTGGGGCGGCAATCCGAAGTATCTGCCGGAAACCTCCAGAACCAGAACATGGCTCGGTTATCAGCTGAGTGATGACGCCATCATTTCGGGCAGCGGTGACAGTCCCGAAAAGATTGTGATCCTAGGCGGAGCCATCTATGCCGTATATCAAGTGGATATTTACTGCGACGCTTATCTGAGGAGCCACAGTGAAGGCTATTACGAGTTCGGCGACGACACGCTTCCGATTCTTCCGAACCTCGATCCCGACTTTGCCGGCACAATGGCCTGGAACGACGATCATTATCCGGAGGAATATGTCCGCATGGCCCTTGAGGGCGACAGAACCTATCGCTACCTCGAAATGGGAGCAGCCTGGTCGAATTATTACCGCGCAGAGCTGGGCGAGATTCCGGGCGCATCCTATGACCCGAATACCAATGTCTTAACGCTTGAAAACTGTACGGCAGATGCCTTGGACGTCAACCTGATGGGCAACGGTTTCACAGTCAACCTGATTGGTGAAAACCATATCGGCTCCATCAGTGCATGGGGCGCCATGTACGGAGGCAGCATCACATTTGCCGGAACCGGTTCGCTGATCGTCAACGAGAGTCAGACACGCGAATTCGGTCTAACGCTGAACGCGGAGTACAGCTCAAGCGCCATCATCGTTAAGGGCGGGGTTGAGATTGAGATCTACGGATCGTCGCAGGCCATATATATTACGGATTCCGCTCTGGAAAAGCCGATCTGCTTCCTTGCCGAGCACACTCTTCTTGCCGGCGGCGTACGCCAGTCGACCGAAACGACTGCTTCCGACGGAAGTACCTACTATAACGCGACTGTCGTGATCCCGGACGGAACGCCCGCGACCTTCGTCGGGTTCGAGTCCCTCGATTAAACTTCATCAAAGAGAAAGTCGGTCTCTGACGAGGCCGGCTTTTTTCATGTGTCGGAATACAAAAAGAGGGGACTCTGACAGTCCCCTCCTGATAAACGGAACTTTACCGCGGCCTACGGGTAGTGCACGCATTTTAATTTGCTTCGCAAAGGGCGTGCACTTCGCAATAAGGAATCCTCCCGCTACGCGGGTTCCTCCTTTTTGCCATTAGTATCCCATGTCCGGTGCAGCGGGTGCAGCAGGCTGGGGTTCCTTCTTGATGGCAACAACCGCCTCGGTGGTCAGCAGGGTTGCCGCAACGCTTGTAGCATTCTCCAATGCACAGCGGGTAACCTTAACGGGATCGATGATGCCGTTCTCAACCATGTCGACATACTCGCCCTTATATGCGTCAAATCCGACACCAACCTTGGAGTTCATAACCTTATCAACGATTACGGTGCCTTCGTAGCCGGCATTCTTAGCAATGATAAGAAGCGGTGCCTGAAGTGCTTTCAGGATGATGTTCGCGCCGGTCTTCTCGTCACCTTCCATCCCTCCTGCAACAGCGGCAACCTTGTCCATGGCATGCAGGTAAGCGGAACCGCCGCCTGCGATAATACCTTCCTCAACGGCTGCCTTCGTAGCGGCAATGGCATCCTCCAGACGAAGTTTTGCTTCCTTCATCTCGGTCTCGGTAGCAGCACCTACGCGGATAACCGCAACGCCGCCTGCGAGCTTCGCCATACGCTCCTGAAGCTTTTCTTTATCAAACGTAGAGGTGGAAACCTCGTACTGCGCCTTAATCTGGGCGATACGTGCGTTAACTGCTGCTTTGTCTCCGCTGCCGTCAACGATCGTGGTGGATTCCTTCTGAACGGTTACATTCTTAGCTTCACCAAGCATATCAACCGTAGCGTCCTTCAACGTAAGGCCGACTTCCTCGGAGATCACCTGGCCGCCGGTCAGGATGGCAATATCCTGCAGCATATCTTTTCTGCGGTCGCCGTAGCCCGGTGCCTTTACGGCAACTACGGTAAATGTGCCTCGCAGCTTGTTGAGGATCAAGGTCGAAAGTGCTTCGCCCTCAACATCCTCTGCGATGATCAGCAGCTGACGTCCGTTCTTGACAACTTCCTCAAGAATCGGAAGAATATCCTGAATGTTAGAAATCTTCTTATCGGTAAGAAGGATCAGCGGGTTGGTAAGACGCGCTTCCATCTTGTCCATATCGGTAGCCATGTAAGCGGAGCAGTATCCTTTGTCGAACTGCATACCCTGAACAACCTCAAGCTCGGTCTTCATGGACTTGCCTTCCTCGATGGAGATTACGCCGTTGTCGGTAACCTTCTCCATTGCATCGGCAACCAGTGCGCCGACTTCCTCACTGCCGGAGGAAATGGTAGCAACCTTCGCGATGTGCTCCTTGCCGGAAACCGGAGAGCTCATGCCCTTCAACGCTTCAACAGCAGCCTCGGTAGCCTTCTTCATACCCTTACGAAGAACGATCGGGTTAGCGCCTGCTGCCAGGTTCTTCATTCCTTCGTTGATCATTGCCTGCGCAAGAACGGTAGCCGTCGTGGTACCGTCACCGGCAACATCATTGGTCTTGGTGGCAACTTCCTTCAGAAGCTGTGCACCCATATTCTCAAATGCATCGGCAAGTTCGATCTCCTTTGCGATCGTAACGCCGTCGTTCGTGATCAAAGGAGCGCCGTAGCCCTTATCTAGAACCACGTTGCGGCCTTTCGGTCCGAGCGTCACCTTAACGGTGTCGGCCAGCTGGTTTACGCCGGCTTCCAGAGCCTTTCTGGCATCTACATCATATTTCAGTTCTTTAGCCATAATTCATTCCCTCTTCCTTACTCTTCCACAAGAGCAATAATATCATTCTGCTTTACAACAATGAATTCCTCGTCGCCGAGCTTAACGTTCGTTCCGGCATACTTGGAATAGATTACCTGATCGCCTTCCTTAACAAGCATGGTTACTTCCTTGCCGTCAACCATGCCGCCGGGGCCTACCGCGATAACGATCGCCTCCTGAGGCTTCTCCTGTGCGGACGTCGTAAGAATGATTCCGGACTTGGTCGTCTCTTCGGCTGCTTTCTGTTTTAATACGACTTTGTCACCCAAAGGTCTCAACTTCATAATACTTCCTCCAGTTTCCGGCACCGGCGCCGTTTCCGGTCTTCCGAATGCCTTCTATAATCATTGCGGTTCACATTATCTCATGTTCCCGCTGCACACTCTGTTATAGCACGAAACAGTATGCTTGTCAACAAAAAATTAGCACTCAGGCACAAAGAGTGCTAACAATATGGCGCGTACATTTCCCTTGCTCCTCCGGTTCTCGTTTTCTTTCCTTTTTTGAGACAAATCCCACTTGGCAACCACAACCCGAGATGGTATAATCGGTCCGACTCGGCACATTTGTGCCGGAAAGGAGACCCTCGGGCGGACTTCCCGTCCGGCCGATAAAACATGGAACTTTATATGGCCCCGCTTGAGGGGATCACGGGATCGCTGTTCCGTAACATTTATCATAAGCATTTTCCGGGCTTTGACCGGTTTTATACGCCGTTCTTCGGAAATACCGGCTTCAATACGAGAGAAATTTGCGACATCGGTCCGGAAGCCAACCGCGATATGCCGGTAATCCCGCAGATCCTCTCGAACCATGCGGAAGACTTTCTGCAGATTGCGCAGCGGATGAAGGATTACGGCTACACCTCCGTCAATTTGAATCTCGGCTGTCCTTCCGGGACGGTAACCTCGAAAGGACGAGGCTCCGGTTTTCTAAAAGATCCGAAGGCGCTTGACGCTTTCTTTTCGGAGATTTCCGATAAGAGTCCGCTTCCATTTTCCGTAAAAACAAGGATAGGCTTCGAGGACGAAAGCCTCTGGCCGGAAATCCTTGCCGTATACAACCGGTATCCGGTCACCGAACTGATCATACATCCCCGTCTTAAAACCGACATGTATCGTCCGGGGCTCAGGATGGAAACCTTTGCCTACGCATACCGGAACGCATCCATGCCCCTGATTTATAACGGGGACGTCAATACGGTGGAGGACTACCGGCGGATTGTCGAAGAATACCCGGATATTCAAGCCGTCATGATCGGGCGCGGAATTCTTCGGAATCCGGGACTCATCGGCGAGATCCTCGGGCAGGCTCCGGCCACCGACCGGAAGATTGAAGACTGGCTCCGCGACCTTGCCGGACAGAACCTGGCAGCCTATACGGAAACGCCGACATTATATAAACTAAAAGAGATCTGGACCTATCTGCAGGAGCGTTATCCGGGTCACAGGAAAGAACTGAAACAATTATTTAAAGCAAAGAAACTGTATGAATATGAAAATGCCGCGGCGGCCATCTTCCGATGACTGCTGCGGCATTCTTTTATTTGCGTATCATAAATTCGATATTGGTACGGGTCTCCCCTCCGGAACAGAGAGAAACAACAACCCGTTCACCTTCGTTCTTGTAAAGCGGGACCAGCGTTTCGCCTTGCTTGGTCTGGGCTTTGTACTCAACGCGGAACCCCGCGAGACTTTCCGCGGGAATATATTCCCGTACCATCCCCAGATAACGGCTGTTGTTCACATGCCCGTGGAAATCAATATGCTCCGCAAGAACCGGTATCGGCTCTCCTTCCGCCGTATCCTCGGGAACTTGAATCCTGCGCCCGAGATAATCCATCGGAAGCGGTTCCTCAACTTCATACGCCGCGCCTACAAAATCCGGTATCGGAACAATCCGGCCATGGACTTTGTCCATCATCGCCCAGATGCTGTCCGCCTTGGCGAGATATTCTCCGTCGGGCGTTCTCAAGTAACAGTTACGGTTTCCGAAACGTCCGTGAAAACGGTACGGGAACGTTCCGACTATAACCTTCTCGGCATGCGACGGCATGCGCATGATCTCCACATTCCAGGATACAAGGAACCACCCGAGACCGTGACTGTTCAGGACATTCACGCCGACGCCGGCCTCTTCCGCCTGAAAAGTTGCCGCATCCTGAAAAAAGTCCAATAACGCAGGAACAGTCAGACGGAGATTTCCATCCGTCTGACTGTAGCGTATCGTTTCTTCAAATTCAAACTTCATCTGCCTAAAAGAACTCCCGGTTATTTTCTCATGCTAAGAAACATTGCTTCCGTTCTCTGATCCGGGCAGACAAATGTTATCTTTAGCGGGTAGTCGGCATGCTTCAGCATCCACCGGTCTACCGTCTGGCTTGCTACGATCGCGCATTCACGTAACGGGTAACCGAAGTAACCGGCTCCGATCGGCGGCATGGCAATATCATGAATGTTATTGGCCATCGCAAGATCCATGACGCTTGTGTAGCATTTTTCCAGATATTTCTTATCCGAGCCGTCTCCGCCGAAACGGGGACATGCCGTATGAATAACATATTTCGCGGGAAGGCCGCCTCCGATGGTGAGAACCGCTTTACCGGTCTCGCATCCCTTAAGGCTCATGCAGGCGCGCTTCAGTTCCGCGCCGCCCTTCTCATAAAACTCCTCGTCGACGCCCTTTCCGATGGAAAGCGTCTGTGTTGTCACGTTTACCAGGCCTTCACAGCGGGTATCCACCAGCTTGCCCTGGATAACCGCAACCTGTCTGCGGCTTCCGCCCTTCGTGAACTCTTCCACGCGGCGAACCTTTTCTTCAGCGCTCTCTCTGACCTTCTCGACCTCGGCCTGCGCTTCGGCAATCTTACGGTCACGCTCCATTGCCTCAATTCGTGCCTTTGCCTCTGCCTCAATCTGCGCCTTCTCAAATGCGGCCTGAGCACGCGCCTTCATCTGCTCGGCACGGTACTTCGCGGCAACAGCCGCCTGGCGGGCAGCCTCCGCTCTAGCCTTAGCCGCCGCTTCCTCGGCTTTCGCCTTGGCAATGATCGACTTCAGTTCATCATCCTCGATCGGGGACGTCTGCTTAGGAGCAGGCGCAACAGGCGTCTTCACAACGGGTTTAACTGCAGGTTCTGCGGGTGCAGCTGTCTTGGCTGCCGGTTTCGCAACCGGCGCTGCAGACTTTGCTGCAGGAGCAGGCTTTACGGCAGGCGTAACAGGCTTCGGTGCAGGTGCCGGTTTCTCGGGCGTCGCAACTTTCGCAGCAATCGGAGATACCAGTCTTGCCGCATCTGCTTCTGACATCGGAGCTATCGGAACAACGGGCTCTTCTTTGGCTGCCGCTGCAAGCGGGGATACCAGTCTTGCTGCCTCCGCCTCAGACATCACGGCAATAGATACGGCAGGTTCTTCTTGGGCTTCCGGAACAACCGGTACGACCGGCTCCTCTTTCGTTTCCGGAACAACCGGTATGGCCGGCTCCTCTTTCATTTCCGGAACAACCGGTATAGCCGGCTGCTCAGCCTCGTCCGCATCCTTCGGCCTTGCAAGGATGGACGCCGGGTTACGAAGTCCACCCTGATAACGCATCAGGTCGAACAGATCCTGCTTCATTTCATAGAAACCGGCGAACGGAATACCATTGATCCGCTCGTTCCGGAACATCTGCTCCAAGCTTTCAAATGTATAGTTCGTAATTCCGAGGTCTTCATAGGAATGTCCGTGACGCACGTCATAGAACACTTCCTCAAGCCATGTGGAAACGATTTCGGAAACATACGGCAGCATGCATGCCTCATAAATCCGCATGCTCCAGATGGAAACGTCGTCTTTCTGCGGCGCGGGTTCATAATCATCCCCACCTCTGCCGCGACGCCGGTTCTTAATCTGTTTCGGCTGTTTTAAATCAACGGCATCGACGTACTCGGTTACCTTTTCGCCTGCGACCGCGCTCCACGCACGAAGATCTTCACGCACACGCATCAGCGCACGTCCGAGAAGGTTCCGTCCGCGCCATTCCTTGGTGTCCTCGCTTCTCGGATCGTCAATTCCGAGACCGATCCCCCAGATCGCGTCTCTCGGCGCGCATTCCGCAAGAATCGCGTTGCCGGTACCGAGAAGTTTCAGAAGAAGTTCCGGGTTCTGTTGGAATTTGGCCCGAAGACCGCGACGCATTACCTGCGGGCGGATCGTCTTCCAAAGGTTCTCATTATAACGCGCAACCTGCTTTCCGAGACGCTTGATCTCCGTAAGATTCTTGGACTTCATAATCTTTTCGGCGATTTCATCGTCCCCGAAGGTAAGCGCTTTCTGCTCCATCAGGTACTGTTCGCAGGAAAAATAATCCCTGCCCGCATAAGAAAACGGTGAGATAAACCAATTGCTCAGGTATCCGTTCTCCTTATGCGGATCGTAAAACCGTATGATTGTTCCCATAGTATCCTCCTCTTATGCTGCTGCGGGCAGCAACCCCGTTTACAAACCGTTATGCGTTACTTTTTGCTTCGTCCTCCTTGCGGATCTGTGCCCGCTTGATCTTGCCTCCGAGCGTCTTCGGAAGCTCGTCCACGAATTCCACGATTCGCGGATATTTATAAGGCGCCGTCGCCTTCTTTACATGATTCTGCAATTCCTTAACCAGCTCGTCCGAAGGCGTGTAGCCTTTGGCGAGAACGACCGTAGCCTTAACAACCTGGCCGCGGATCGGGTCGGGTGCCGCCGTAATGGCACACTCGACAACTGCCGGATGCTCGATCAGAGCGCTCTCAACCTCGAACGGTCCGATACGGTAACCGGAGCACTTGATAACGTCGTCATGGCGTCCCACAAACCATACATAGCCGTTATTGTCGCGCCATGCAACATCCTTCAGGTTATAATTGCCGCCGGCAAATGCCTCGTCGGTCTGCTCTTTGTTCTGGTAATATCCGATGAAAAGTCCGATCGGATGATTGTTGATCACGTCGCAGATGGTAATTTCACCTTCTGCACCGTTCTCTACCTCAACGCCGTCCATCATCAGCTTGATATCATAGATCGGAGACATCTTTCCGAGTGCTCCGGGAATCGGCTCGAACCACGGGAAGTCCGCAAACAGAACGGTTCCCTCGGTCTGGCCGAAACCGCTGTGGATCTTTCCGCCCGTAAGGGAAAGCCAGCGGTTGAAAACCTCCGGATTGAGCGGCTCGCCTGCCGTCGCATAGTTCTGAATGCTCGAAAGATCGTACTTCGCAACATCCTCCTGTAGCATGAACCGATACATTGTCGGCGGCGCACAGAACGTTGTCAGCTTGTACTGGGACATCTTCTCAAGAAGCTTGTCCGGATGGAATTTGATCATATCATAGGCGAAAATCGTCGCGCCGCAGATCCACTGGCCGTAAATCTTGCCCCAGCCGAACTTTGCCCAGCCGGAATCGGAAACGCTCATGTGGAGCTTGCCCTTCTGAACCTGCTGCCAGTACTTCGCGGTTACGATGTGACCGAGCGGATGATGATAATTGTGCGTTACCATCTTCGGCATGCCGGTCGTACCGGAAGTGAAATAAATCTGCATGATATCGGTTCCCTTGGTCACCGCATCGCCCGTGGGGCGTTCCAAAGTATCCGGGAACTGCATGAATTCCTTATTAAAGTTGATCCAGCCGTCACGTTCTACATTGTCAACCACGGCGCGGTACTGTACGCCGGGCATCTCGGGCGCCGCAAGCTCCATCTGCTGCATAACGTACTCATCATCCACGCATACGAACATCTTTACGTTGGCCGCATTGGCGCGGTACGCGATATCCTTCTTCGTAAGCTGGAGCGTTCCGGGGATTATGATCACGCCGAGTTTGATGAGCGCAACTGCGCAAACCCAGTATTCCCAGCGGCGGCGGAGGATCAGCATTACCACGTCGCCCTTCTTCAAACCGAGCGACTTAAAATAGTTCGCCGCGCGGTTGCTCAACTTACTGATATCGGTAAATGTAAACGTCTTCTCGTTGCCGAAATCATCGCACCACAAAAGCGCTCTCAGGTCGGGCTCTTCCTGTGCCCAGCCGTCTACGATGTCAAATCCGAAGTTGAAATACTCGGGTGCGATTACTTTATAATTCTTCTTGAAATCCTCGTACGAACTGAACTCGGTACGGGGAAGGTACTTCTCTAACATGTCTATAAATCTCCTTTAATCGCGGGCTTCCGCTTATTATTCCGCAATCATCGTAAGGAAAGTGCCGGGCTCATTGCCGTAGCACTTCTGGCCGTGCGGATGCGTAGGGTTAAAGTAAATGCTGTCACCTTTATGAAGGACGATCTCCTGATCGTCGAAGACGACGACAATACTGCCCTCGATTACAAGGTTGAATTCCTCACCGCCGTGCTGCACAAGCGCTGCCGGCTTATCGGACGGATCAAGCGTAACCAGAAACGGCTGCATGATCTTATTGGTAAAATGGAACGCAAGATTCTGGAAACGGTATCCCGGATAACGGTCTGCAGGCTGTCCCTGTCCGGCACGCACGACCTGATAAGTCCGAAGCTTTGCTCCGGTTCCGGTCATGATCTCCGAAAAATCCACATGGAACTTCTTCGCGATCGAATAGATTACGCTGATCGGAACGTCCTCCGCGCACTCTTCGTATTTCTTATAGGTTTCGGGATCCACATAAATCTCCCGCGCCAGTTCTTCCTGCGTATATCCGCAGACTTCCCGCAATTCGCGGATTCGCGCTGCCAGCTCTTTTAATTCGTCCATAAGGTACCTCTTGCTTTAATAAATACAGAACCCGCGTGCCATGCGGCGTCAGGTTCTGACAGTTTTCCATAGGTAGTAAGATTATATACCCCTTTTTCGGAAAATGTCAATGTTTCACTTGCATTTGTCAACGGAAATCGGTAAACTGATGGCAGGATTTTGAACATAGGAGTATATATCATGCCTTATTTCCGTGAATTGCCTTTGAAAAAGATTCTTCAGATGAACTTTATCCTCGGTCTTGCGACCGGATGGTTTTTCATACAGGGAATCAAGCTGACTCTCGGTCTCGCAGTCTTCGGCGGGAAGCAGCTGACGCCCTTCTTCTACCGTATGCTCGGCGTACAATTGTCCTTCCTCGTTTTCATCATCGTATGGTTCATCGATCAGAAATACTGGGAGAAGCATCGGACGCCAACGCCCCCTCAGAAGCCGGGCAAGACCGAATACGGACGCCTTTTCCTGACGCTTCTCGTATACGCGGCAGGCGCCGGAATCATCAACCTGGTAAGATTCCTGTAGATTCGAAAACGGATGGGTCATCCCCATCCGTTTTTTCATTCTCCCCTTTGCACATGAAAGACTTGCCCTTGTTCGGTTCATCCCGAAAGGGAATCCCTTTCGTGTTTTTTACAACGCCGCATACAGCTGCGTCAGGCCGATCAGTACAGCGCCCAGAAGCATTCCCGCCCAAGCCTTCCAAAACTTATAGACGTTCTTTTGATAGATCATTTCCCAGATAACCGCGACTGAGAGCATAACGGAAAGCCACGCCAGCGTGTCCCCGGGAAACAACTTATATTGCAGATTCATGTTCCAAAAAGACGACTCCGAATCAACCATAATCTGTCCGATTCCGCGAGCACCCGGCTCATCCCGACAGAAATCGACGGAAACCTGAAAGGTATACCACGACGAAAGATTCAAAAACGTCATTGCCCAGATGAGCGCGCCCTGAAGTGCGATATGCATTCCGCGGCACTTGTTCAGTCCCTCCACCCGTTCGGCTCTTCTTTTAACAAAAGCCAGATATCCGAACGCGATACACGCCAACGCAATCAGCAGGAACCACGGAATCACCTGCCAGAAGTATGTGCCGGCCTTCCCGGGATCGTCCGTCAGGTCGGAACTCGTTCCGAGAAGCCTCAATACTCTTTCCGTCGTATAGAAAAACTTGGCAGGTCCCTTTCCGGCAACTTGGGAATACCACATCTCCCGCGTAAGATCCTTACGGAACAGATACCGCCATATCGGAAGCATCTGTATGGACAGGTATCCCACATAAAATGTCAGCATCCACCCGCCGTAGAGCACAACATACACCAGCCCTCCGGATGACAGCGAAAAGCAGATCATCGCCAGCCCATAGTAAAACAGGAATACCGTAGCAATCAAAACAATCCGCGTCGGAAAGTAGCCGGCATCCACGCTGAGATATTTGGAGCAGGCAAATACAATTGCCATCACGGCGGTCTCCGCAAGAAGAAATACCGCAAGATATGCACCGGCAATGATCGTCGCGCTTCCGAAGATGCTCCTTCTGGTTGTCGGAAGACTGTAAAACACATCCACGCCTTCCGCCGAGTTATACTGCGAAAGCAGTCTCCACATGATGACAAACGGAGCAAACACGGCGAATGCCATTCCGACATTCGTGTTGTTGAACAGCTTGACGTGATAGATGTCCGAAGGGTTCCCTCCGGTTTTTAAAACAAGGAACTGTACCGCTTCCCACATCAGAAGAAGCAGCAGTATCAGCAGATAAAACGTATAATCCCGTTCAAGCATATCGCGTAGGACATTTTTCTGCCAAAACGGTTTCTTCATGATCCTTCTCCCTCCTCTTCCTGTTGCGGGGTCTCCTGCTGCCGGGACTCTTCCTGCCTCTTCTTCCACTCTTCCTCGCGTTGTCGGTTCTCCTCCGCCCGGATGTCTCCGTAGAATTTCATTATCTCTTTGAGCTTTTCCGCAGGAACAAAGAATGTATATGTCGCTTTCGGGTAGTCCTCTACATACGCTCTGCTCTTCTCATAAAGATGAACAACCGCCTCCGCCGTTTCCATCCCCGCGGTAATCGGCTCCTCCGGTCCCAGGATCAGATCATAGATCGTCTGCAGGTATTCCTCGGGGAAAGCAGGGTTGTCTGCCTTTTGTTGAAATGTCCCGTTAACGATATTTCCTCCGACGGAGAATCTGGTGTAAAGCCATCTTTCATCGTATGTCTCTCTGTCATAAGTATCTTCTTCCTTAAAGAAAACCACAGTAAGATATGCTTTCGGATTCTCCCGGATTGCTTCCGCAAAAGCCTTTCTCTGAGGACGGCACACCTTTTCATGATAGTAAACTGCCGCCTCGGTATCCGGCGGGAACGCGCATTCGATGGAATTCTGGGGCTCAAAACTGTTCTCCATACTCATGTATACGCGAAACTGGGCCCTGTAGTAATCAATGATACCGACAGTGACCGTCTGTCCGCTCTTCGAAAGACCGCCGAGCGCATTCACATAATAAACCGGAAGTTCCTTCTTACACCAGTCCGGCAGCAAAGCGGCAAATTCCTCGTACTCCTCATACGTTTCAAACTCCGAGGAAATCTTCGGTTTCTTTCCGAAGGAACAGAAGATTCCGGTCGGAACGATTCTTCTTTTCGGAAGAAACTCCGTTGCTTCCGTGATATCCCTGTTGATATAGAACTGACGGCACCCGCTTTTCGTATAAAGGCTGATCTTCATCTCATGATACTCATACCGTTCCGTGACGGGATTATCGTGTTCATTTTCCAGGAAGCTATACAACTTATCCATGATTTCCTTATCGGAGACCATACCGGGGAAGTAATAATCACACCGCATCGCGATCACTTCTTCTCTCGCGGGAAGCGTCCTTCCGAAACGTGCATAAAGAAGCGTCGCTGCCGAGATAATACCTGCCAGGATGACCGACAGTCCGACGCAGCACAGAAACTTTTTGCTTAACTTCTCGCGGAACAGCCGTAACAGGAAGTAGACAATTAATCCGATCAAAACGGGAACAAGAAGAATATTTGTTTTGTATTCTCCTCCGAGTACCACGATATAGGTGATCAGTAAAAGCGGGAACAGGTTCAAAAGGACGGTCAGCACATAGAACATAGGCTTGTTCCGGTATTCCGCGCCGATAAATTCCACTCTGGAACGGTCCGAAAGACGTCTTCCGAACAATAGCAGCAGAACGGCAAGGAACAGATTAACCAGGATTGCAAGTGTATCATATGCGGTGACAAGAACATCCGTCACACTTGAAACACTCTCTGTGGACATCAGCCGGTGGAACAGCCTCATTCGGTAGAATAAGGACATATACACCGAGACAAAGTTGCCGGAATACGATCTGACCACCCCCGGAACCAAGGCGAGGATTACCCAATAACCGCCCACAATGCCGAGTAGCAGAACGAAATACGATGCCGGGGTATGCGCCAGTTCCCGGATAACGGAAAGAACCGCGAGAAATACAAGCCCGATCACAAAAAGGAGGATTACCCTGTGTATGTGCTCCGACGGATAGAAACGAAGCTTTCCGGGCATCAGATTATCCATGCTGCGGCGTTCCATTCGGAAGCTCGCAATGACAACTGCCGCTTCCGTAACCAGTATATACAGAACCATATTGGTCATCTCCGCAAGCAGCGAAGTCCAGTACCACTCCGCCTTGCTCGCGGGCAGGGTTCTGAAAAAGTCCCATTTTCTCTTACGTCGGTAGCCATGAATTATCATCTCTCCGAGCAGAAGAAATGCGAGCATTCCCGTAGCCTGCGTTGCCATCATTACAATTCCCGTCGAAACAATGGCGTCTCCGCCGGGGAAATCCACCGCGTTCACGGTCATAATGATCCCGACCAGAAGCGATACGATCCGGATGATTCTTGTGCGTCGCAGTGCATCCCGATATACCTTTTTATTGATTGGAAGTTTCATCGGTGCCCTCCTTTCCGTTCGTATCGAAGGAGTACCCGAGTGCCTCCATCTCGTACGTGAAGATTTCCTCCAGGCTTAGCGGAAGGATCTCGAGAAGTACCGGATTCTTTTCACGGATTCTTGCTTCCGTCTCCTCCGCACCCTTGTTGAGAATCGCCTGTACAACGCGTCCCTCGCAGCGGACGGACAGGGCTTTGCCGTTACAAAGCTCCATAAACTCTTCCTTTGTAACATTTTCGGCAAATGCGACCTGTACCTTCTTCGCGGCTGTTTTAATGTCCTCTACCTCATGGGAGAATACAATCTTTCCCTGGTGAAGAAGCGCCAGCTCGTCACAGGTGTTGTCAAGTTCCCGCAGTGAATGGCTTGTAAGAACTGCTGTCACGCCGCGCTCGCAAATATCTTCGTAGATCAGCTTCTTTACGGTATCCCGCATGATCTGATCCAATCCGTCAAATGTCTCATCGAAGAAATAGTATTTCGGACGGCAGGACAACGCCAGCACGGTTGCTGCCTGCCGGCGCATGCCTTTACTGAATCCGCTCAACGCCTTGCCGGTATTCAGTTTCAGTACGTTTGTCAGGTGTTCGAAGCGCTCCATGGAAAAGTTCGGATAGAAGTTCTTGTAGAACTTTGCCATCCGCTTCATATTTGCCCCCGGAAGGAAATAGAGATCGTCCGGAACGAAGATGAACTGCTCCTTTACCGCCGGATTATCGAATACCGGCACCCCGTCGTAATCCACCTCGCCGCTATCCGGCTTGAAAATACCCGCCATAATTCGGAGAAGCGTACTCTTTCCGGCTCCGTTGCTGCCCACAAGTCCGTATATCCGGCCATCCGGAATCTCACAGCTGAGGTTTGCAAGGGCCGTCTGTCCGTCAAATGTCTTTGTTATGTTCTTAACCGTTATCATACTGATTCCTCCGCAATTATTTTATTCTGTCGCTTTATTCCCCGTCAGTTGTTGTCATCCGTATCGTCCTTCGGTACGTTCTGATAAATCCTCTGCACTCTTTCCGTAATCTCCGAAAGCGGTATTTCGGCGCGTTTCAGGAGCTCCACGGCCCTTTGAAGCAGGCCCTCTGCCTCACTGAGATCCTTCTTTAAGATGGCTGCGCCTTCTCTCGCCACGAACCTGCCCACACCGGGGACCGAATATGTGATTCCCATACGTTCCAGTTCCAGGTATGCCTTTTGCACGGTATTCGGATTAATCCCGAGTTCCACCGAGAGATTCCGTACCGAAGGAATCATACTGTCCGGCTCCCGTATTCCGAGAATGATTTCTTTTTTAAATTCCTCCACCAGCTGTTCATACACCGGTATCTTACTTTGCTTTTCTATAATCATCAGGTACTCCTCTTTATTCAAATCCCTGCATCGCCGATCCTGTGTGAATCATTTTCTTTCCTACTGTACTATTCATACTAGTACACCTAATATAGCATGGTTCCCGAGGCTTGTCAATAGAGAGGTTGAAAGTTTTTTATGCCGTTCGCTCGGTTGACGCAGGATTGGTTTTGCTCGTCTATATCAAGCAAAAAAGAACCGCCGCATTCCTGCGACGGTTCTAAAATACTCTGCTATATTCGGTTTACAGTCCGAGGATCTTAGCCTTTCTTGCTTCGAACTCTTCCTTCGTGATAAGTCCGGCGGAAAGTGCCATCTGAAGGGTTTCCAGTTTCTTCTTGGTCTCTTCTTCAGCGGACTGACGAAGTTCCTCCTCCGCTCTGCGGTATGCTTCCACTTCACGGAGAGCCTCGGCTCTTGCTTCCTCATCGGCCTTACGAAGCGCTTCTTCCTGCTCCATCAGTGCTTTCTCTTCTTCGTAGATCTTGCGCTCTTCCGGAGTCATCATAGCAAGCGCTTCCTCTTCCAGTCTGCGCTGCTCAGCCTCAAGTCTGCGCTGTGCTTCCTTCTCTCTGCGACGAGCTTCAAGCTCTGCCTTACGGCGCTCAAGCTCTTCATTCTTAGCCTTTTCTTCTTCGTCTATACGAACCTGCTCAGCCTTGGCAGCAGCCTCAGCGGCCTGTTTCTTACGAATCTCTTCCTCTTTCTTGGCTGCCTCAGCCTTAGCAGCTTCAGCCTTACGAAGTGCGCTCTCACGGAGTGCCTCAGCCTTACGACGGGCCTCTTCCTGATCGGCCTTAGCGGATTCAGCCTTACGAAGTGCATCCTGACGGAGCTGTTCAGCTCTGCGGCGTGCCTCTTCCTGAGCTTCCTGAGCCTTACGAACCTCTTCCTCAGCCTTACGGCGGGCTTCCTCAGCTGCCTCTGCAGCTCTTCTCGCCTCTTCTTCAGCTCTGCGCTGTGCCTCTTCAGCAGCCTTCTGTGCTTCCTCAAGCTGACGCTTGATCTCTTCCTGTCTGCGGATTTCTTCTTCGGCAGCTCTCTTGGCCTGCTCCTCTGCCTCTCTTGCTTCGGCTTCGGCCTTCTCCTTTGCCTTCTGAACCTCTAATTCGGCAGCTCTCTTCTCGGCTTCGATACGAGCCTGCTTCTCTTCTTCGAGACGACGCTTTGCAGCAGCTTCCTTCTCGGCGATCTCTTCTTCTTTTCTTCTACGCTCTGCAGCCTTCGCAGCGGTTTCCTTGTTGTAACGCTCGGTAGCTCTCTGCGCCTCGGCGATCTTAACGGCCTGTCTCTCTGCTACACGAACCTGGGCAACTTCGTTATCGGTGAAGGGTTCGGTCAGACGGTCACAGAACCAGAGGATTGCTGCGGGAAGAACGAACATAAGCGCATGCGCGCCGGCACTGGTGAACTTCTCCAGAGCCGTGATCTTACAAGTCTCGGGTTCACCCTTTGCCTCATAGAGGATAAGCAGAACGCCTGCGATCAAACCGAGCACAGCCAAAGCGGCCAGCACGAGCTGATCATAACGCATGTTAAAATACTTCTTCTTAATATCAAAGAACAGGAATACACAATAGAACAAGCCGAGGATACTGAAGAAAACGCTCGCACCCATGGCGAGAACGCTCATCGTATCCGTAACTTTCATGAAAAGGGAAATACCTGCCAGAATCTGTGTGAAAAAGAAAACGGCATAGGCAATGTGCGCATACATCAGGTATTTCTGCAGCTGTTCACGGATACCATAACGGCCGATAATGATAAAGATCACGCCGCCTACGGCAAGCGCTAAAAACCCGAAGGTTCTCCATCCGGGGAAACCGTATTTCGCTGCCTTGGCACTGCGAGTTCCGATCACTGCGGCGATTGACAGAATCGTCAGCAGGATTCCGCCTCCGGCTACCAGAATACATGTTTGTTCAGTCTTTTTGTTCGGATACATACCCCTTCATATCCTCCTTGTTATTATTCCCCTGCGGTTCTTCGGTCTCGTCGGTGCCGGGCGATTCCGCCGGATAATCTCCGGTCTCGCCCTCCGCTTCGTCCTCCGCCTCCGCAAGGTCTTCATCCAATACGTCTTTGCGTTTCTTTTTAGGCTCTCCGGACCGGTCACGAAGCGGTCCGTTAAGCTTTTTTACCAACATCTGCAGGCCATCCACCAGAAAATCCTTGGATACGATCCCGCCGCTCCATCCGCCGTAATCCAGTTTTGACAGATAAAACCGATCTCCGAGATCGGTTGCATCTTCCAGTAACGGTAATGAGGCTTTCGTGAAAGCATCGATAAATTCATCCTCTTCCATCGGGAGGGGGATGTCTGACATCGCCCTTGAAAGACGATTCCAAAACTGCCGTGTGGACTTACTGCTTCCGACACGCGGCAATTCCTGAAACAGCTCCCAGACATAATGTGTTCCGCGCTCGAGAGGCAACAGAAACGGCCGTTCCTCATCAAGCTTATCCAGTTCCTCCGAGGCATCGGAGAGAACCGTATAGGAATCATAATTTCCTTCCGCCGGCTCATCCAACGATCCGTAATGGAGCGCTTCAAACCGGTCGAAATCCCAGCTCGGGTCTTTCTTCTTCTGGACTGCTGTCATTCTCTCGCAGGACGCTTTCTCCAAAATCAGGAGATCCATGTCCATTTTTCTTCTGGGATATGACATACCTACAGTTCTTTCATTTTATTCTTATGAAAAAAATATATCACGAGATTTGTAATTCGTCAATAAAAGAGAAAGATAATACATTGAAGTTTTTGGGGTAAAAATGGTATTCTTAATGAAGTGTATAACAAATATTGAAAGAAAATCCGTCGATTATAGAATTTTCCGCTTTGTGCGCATGGTTCCGGCGGTCTCAAAAGGTGCAAATATGAAGCTCATTCTGTCTTACTTACGGCGATACAAATGGCAGGTTGCCTGGAGTGTCACCATCAAATTCTTCGGCTCGATGGGCGAGCTGTTCATTCCGTTTCTGTTGAAATATATGGTCGATGACATCGCGCCGACCAAGGATGCCGGAAGCGTCATTCTGTTCGGATGCGCCATGGTGCTCTGCGCCGTGCTCGTTCTCCTGTTTAATGTCAAAGCTAACCAGCGCGCGTCCGCCGTTGCGAAGATGTGCACGCGCGACCTCCGTCATGACCTCTTCTCTGTCACGACCAACCTCACCGGTTCACAGTTTGACGGCGTAACGCTTCCTTCGCTGATCTCCCGGATGACCGCCGACAGTTACAATGTGCAGAACTTCATCGGCATGATCCAGCGTATGGGTATCCGCGCCCCGATTCTTCTGATCGGCGGCGTTATTCTGGCGGCAATCCTCGACCCGAAACTCTCTCTCGTGCTTCTGTGCATGGTTCCGCTGATGGCCTGCGTCGTTCTCTTCGTCTCCCGCCACGGCATTCCGCTCTATAACGTCGTGCAGGAAAATGTGGACCGCGTGACACGCATCCTCCGGGAAAATATCACGGGTATCCGCGTTGTTAAGGCGCTCTCCCGCGAAGAGTACGAAACCGAACGGTACGATGAAGCCAACGAAGCCCTGGCGAAATCGGATTTCCGTGCAGGTGCGACGATGGCGCTGCCGAATCCGCTCATGAACCTGTTTCTGAACATCGGCCTTGTCCTTGTGATCCTGTTCGGCGCTTACCGCGTCAACAGCGGCGATATCATGTCAGGTGTTATCATCACTTTCCTTGTTTACTTCAACATTATTCTCGGTGCCGTGCTCGGCCTCAACCGTATCTTCATCATGTATACGAAGGCCGGTGCTTCCGCCAACCGTATTGCCCGCGTTCTGGTGCTCGGCGAGAGCCGTCCCGAGATCATTTCCTGCGAACGAGATGAGAATGTACCTTTCATCCGTTTCGAAAACGTCAGCTTTTCCTACCCGCATCTGCAGGAAACTGCCGAATCGAACGAGCGTGAGCATGCCGTCTCCCGTATTTCCTTTGACATAAACCGCGGCGAATCGCTCGGTATCATCGGCGCAACGGGCTGTGGAAAGACGACGCTTCTCAATCTCCTGATGCGTTTTTACGATGTAACAGAGGGCCGTATTCTTGTGGACGGTATCGATGTCCGCGCTTACGAGCCCGAAGACCTGCGGCGTAAGATGGGCGTAGTCTTCCAGAACGACACCGTATTTGCCGATACCATCCGGGAAAATGTGGCATTTGGCCGCGGCATTTCCGACGAAGGCATCCGTGCGGCGCTCGATGACGCCAACATTCTTTCTTATATCGACAGCCATGAAGAAGGGCTTGATTACCGTGCAACCAAGGCCGGCGCGAACCTGAGCGGCGGCGAGAAGCAGCGTGTCATCATTGCACGCGCGCTTGCCGGCAATCCGGAGATCCTTCTGCTCGATGATGCCTCCAGCGCACTCGATTACAAGACCGACGCGGCGCTTCGTAAGGCAATCCGCGCACACCATGCCGATACGACAAGCATTACCGTCGCGCAGCGGATCAGTTCCGTCCGCGGCATGAATAAGATTCTTGTCATGGAGGCCGGGGAAGCGGTCGGCTACGGGACGCATGAAGAACTGATGGAGTCCTGCGAAATCTACCGGGATATTTATCATTCCCAGATGGGAGGTGCCGGCAATGCCTCCGCTTAGTACGAAAACCGATAAACCGAAGGATACCAAGGGTACGCTCCTCCGCCTGCTTTCCTATCTCGGGCGCTATAAAATCTTCATCCTCTGCGGCGTGCTCCTTTCGCTTGCGGCCAACATTCTGTCCCTCATCGGGCCGGAACTGGCCGGTCTTGCCATCTCCGCCATGGAGGGCGGCAAAGGAAAAGTCGATTTCGACCTTGTGTTCCATTACGCAAAGCTCATGCTCATCATTTACGTGTGTTCGTCCGTCGTAACCTACCTGCTGTCATTCCTGATGATGAATGTGGGGCGCTCGGTCGGAAAGAAGCTCCGCTCCGATGTCATGAACAAACTGATGAAGCTTCCCGTCGGATACTTTGACACCCATCAGACCGGAGATATCATCAGCCGCGTTTCCTACGATATCGATGTCATCAGCAACTCGCTCTCAACCGATATCACGCAGATCCTTTCTTCGCTGATCACCGTTACGGGCGCATTTGTCATGATGCTTCGCGTTTCCGCGCCGCTTGTTGTCGTCATCCTCGTTATGATTCCGCTGTATATCCTGTACACGCGCCACATGATGCGGAAGACCCGCCCGCTGATGTCCGCCCGGTCCGCCATGTACGGCGCACTGAACGGCTTTGCCGAGGAAATGTTCTCCGGGCAGAAGACGATCCAGGCATATGCGCACGAGGAGCAGTCGCTGAAGGATTTCGACGTTCACAACGACAACGCCTGCAACGCCTATTACCGCGCGGATTACCAGGCAGCCAAGATCGGCCCGACCGTAGGTTTCTTTACGAATACGTCTCTCGCGCTTTCCGCGACTGTCGGTTCGCTGTTCTATATGAAGAATATCCTTAACCTCGGGCAGATTGCTTCCTTCATTCTGTATTCCAGGAAATTCTCCGGCCCGATCAATGAGGTCGCCAATATTTCGAACGAGATTCTCTCGGCGCTTGCTGCTGCGGAGCGCGTATTCCGCCTCTTGAACGAGCCTGAGGAAACGGCCGATCTGCCGGAGGCAACCGAACTTACCGACGCCGAAGGTCACGTGCAGCTTAAGGACGTTCATTTCTCCTATGTTCCCGAGAAACCGATTCTCGAAGGACTCAACCTCGATGCGGAAGCCGGCAAACTGATTGCCATCGTCGGTCCTACCGGCGCAGGCAAGACAACGATCATCAACCTGCTGATGCGTTTCTATGATCCCGTGAGCGGCGAGATCCTCGTCGATGGGAAGGAACAGCGGCAATACACGATGACTTCACTAAGAAAGGCCTACGCAATGGTTCTTCAGGATACCTGGGTATTCCACGGAACCATATACGACAACATCGCCTACGGACGAAACGATGCTACCCGCGAAGAAGTCATCGCTGCTGCCAAAGCCGCACACATACACAAATATATCATGTGCCTCTCAAACGGTTATGAGACGGTTATTACCGAAGACGGCGGCAATATTTCGAAAGGGCAGAAACAGCTTCTTACCATTGCCCGCGCCATGCTCTATGACGCCCGCATGCTGATCCTTGACGAAGCCACTTCCAACGTTGATACCCGCACCGAGCGGCAGATACAGTCCGCTATGCGGACCCTAATGAAGGGCAAGACCTGCTTTGTGATAGCCCATCGTCTTTCCACAATCCAGAATGCCGACCTCATCCTCGTTATCGGCGGCGGAAATATCGCCGAGCAGGGCACCCACGACGAACTGATGGCAAAAAAAGGCGCCTACTACCGGCTCTACATGAGCCAATGGGAGTAGGCACGCAAGCGTCGCTTATTATATTGTTGTTACCTTATCCCGGAAGCATCGGATCCGTTATTCTCGAATCCGCCGCTTCCGGGTTGTTATTTTCGGATTTGTTGTTTTCGCGTCTGTTGTGGCTTCAGATTCACGCAGCTACTCCGCCGGAGTAACCAGCCCGTCTTCGGCTATTTTAATCTTGTTGCCGGAAATCTTCAGCATATTCGCGACTTCCTTGTCCCGGTCAGCCCCGAGTAAAATCGTTGTCGTGACATTCTTCTGTCTGGCCGGCGTGTAGTAAAGGTCCACTTTCTTCTCGCCGGTCGCATCATCACCGTGAATCCGCAGCTCGATCAGCATTGAACCGAGATCCTTATCATTAAACCAGAAGTTGCTGTAACCGTATACGATCGGCTTTCCGTTATAAAAGTCGATGGGGTCCGGCTTATGCGAATGTCCTCCGATGATCGCGTCGGCACCTGCATCCAGATAAAGCTTGGCGGTATCGATCTGCACCTGCTCCAGTTTCTCCTGGTAGTCCGCTCCCCAATGCACGATGGCGATTACGAAATCCGCATGCTGCCTTGCTTCCCGGATGGATTCCACAAAGATTGCTTCCTCGTCAATGTTCGAAGCCTCGCCCTTTTTATAGCAGCGAAGGATTCCCGGCTTTGTCTCGGTCGCCATGGGGGTTTTGATATTCTTTTCGGCACGGCTTGCCGCGACAAATGCGATCGTCTTCCCCTGAATCTCAACATAAAGCGGTGCTTTCGCTTCATCCAGGTTGTATCCTGCTCCGACATAGGCGATTCCGGCGTTTTTCAGCATCTCCATCGTATCGGTCAGGGATACTTCGCCGTAATCATATGCGTGATTGTTGGCAAGAATTGCCACATCGACACCCATCTCATGAAGAAGCGACACGCGCGAAGGATTAGCCCGGAACGTCCATGCCTTACCGGAAAGGGCGGTTCCTCTCGTCGTATAGGTAAACTCATTGTTGATGATCGTCAGATCCGCGTCGTTCATCTTCTTGAGAAGCTCGGGAGAGATGCACTTTGTCAGGTCATTTCCCTCTTTCTCAAGCTTCGTCATCGGAATTCCGCCGTCCTGAAAGTTGATGTCTCCGCAGAAGCAGAGGCATATATCATAGGATAGGTCCGGGGTCGGCGTGGGCGATGGTTCCTCCGTAGGGGTCTCTCCTGTCGGAACTGCGGTCGGATTCTTCTCTGATCCGGTCGGATTCTTGGCAACTTCCCGCGTCGGTTCGGCAATATCGGCCGGACTTTTCTTGTTTTTACAAATGGAGATAACGCAGAAAACGGCAACAATCATACAGATTATTGCCACGATCATCAATCCGGTCTGATTTCGTCTGCCTTTGCGTCCGCGCTTTACACTCATCGTTCTCTCCTCGTAACCTTACAGCTTCCAAAGGTCTTTCTGCTTTTCCGACTGCTCATTCAGGAAGTCCGCAATCTGCACAAGCCCGTCTTCCGAGAACGGGAACTCATAATACTGTTTCAGCGACTCATCGGTCTTCTCAAAGCACAGCTCGTCCGGATACAGAACGACCTGAAACGTTTCCTGCTCCGGCTCCTCTGCTTTCTTGAGCGCGATCCGGTAACGCATGCCGTTGAGACTTCCCGTAAACACCTCTTTACGGTAGAAGGCAAGCGCCATTAAATCTATTCTGCGTAACATATATCCTCCTTCGAAACTAATCTTCTTCAATCACCTGGATCTCCAAATAATCGAAGTCGATCGTTTCGGCAAAACAATCCTGTCCGAACCGCGTTCGGGAATGCTTCTTAAACTCTTTCACATTGGCATCGAGCCAGATCGGCCGGGCCAAATCCCACTCGCCGCACAATTTATCAACCGCGTCGAATATCTTCCTTGTCCGGTTGACATCCGTGTCGTTGCAGATAGTCGTATGCTTTATGAGGCGGGCATCCTTCCACATCTTACACCATATGCGAAACATATCAGTCCTGCCTCCATTTCCGCTGTCTTCTGTGACCGGACAGTTTTTGAAAAGCCATCCAAAGGAGTCCGAAAACGGTACCGAATACAAAACCTCCGACATGTGCCGCATAATCAATCGTACTCTCGGAATTGGTCAATCCGCGGAACACGCCAAGCTGGCTGACGGTCAGCACCAGAAACAGTCCGATCCGGACCGGCGAGATCCTCGCTCTCTGCTCCGGGCTTAAAAGAAGCCATATGACGAATATCCCGGTAATTCCGAAAATTGCTCCCGACGCACCGATGGAATAGGTGTACTCCCCCGCCATCCGGTAATAACAGCAAGACGTTATGCTTGCGGTAATTCCCGAAAGGAAGTAGGCTATCAGGTATTTCCAATGTCCGAGGCTTTCCTCTAGGATTGAACCGATCACATAAAGCGAAAGCATATTATTGACAAGATGCTCGATATTGGCATGCAGAAACATACAGGTAAAAAGCCTGTAATACTCCTGTTTATCAAAAATCCGTGTCCATGCGTTGGCTCCGAGGCTGCGCCACGATTCATTGAACGATTGGAGGATGAACATAATGACCGTTACCGCCACAAGCGCAGTTGTCATATAGGGCTTTCCGACAAGCGCCTTGCGGACTCCTGCCGTAAAACGGGCATCTCCCGAAGGCCTGCGGATTCCGCCCTTCTTCACGCCGAACTGCACTCCTGCAGTCTTCGCGCCTTTAATCTGAACCCCCGTAACGGTATTCGCAGATTCCGCGAGCACGCCTTTCTTCTGCATCCCGTCCTCGTTCCGGATATCCGCGCCGAAATGAAGGTTCTGCTCAATGACGCTTCGTATTCCCAGATAATCCGCCATCTGATCCTCGTAAATGATCAGGCGGCCGTATGCCTCGTCAACAATCCAGAAGGAAGTATCCGCAGCAATTTCGCGAGCCTTTTCGGGTCTCTTCGTGAACAGAAGCGCAAGAACATGCACATCCTGAAAGGTCCCGCCCGTAAATGTTTTGCGGATCGTTTCCAATCTTTTTTGATACAGCTCTTTCGTCATTTCTTCGACTGCTTCGGGCATAATCATCCAGACGAGATACGCGCTCGCATCCGTACCGGTATAATAGATTTTCATACTTTCCGTGTGTGTTTCTACGCGCAGAAAACCGCGGCCGGTAAAATACCTGCCGAGTCTCTCCGCCAACGTTTCCTTTTGAACCGAATCGCTCATCCGATGCCTCATGTCTCTTTCATTACGGAAGTCCCGACGGACTGCCGCACACATGATTGTATCATATATCCGGCTGAGATTCAACGATTCAACGCATCGCGAAAAACAGAAGCGCCCCGATCCACGCAAGAAAGACCAGGCTGCCGCCGACCCAGAAACCGCCGTGTCGCTTCTTCTTCGGTTCCGGAATGATCTCCTCCCCGTCATCCAGAATGGCGCTGATCTCCGGAAGTGCCGGCCGCTCCTCCAGAATCCCCGATATGGACTGGAAAGTACAGGAATCCCCATGGCAAAGAACATGAAACGCGTATCCGTTATACACTGCCCTCTCATCATTCGGATCTAAAAAAGAAAGCATCCAACTGGATAGGGAACGCATCTGCTCAATCAGCGGGTAATGCATTTCCGGATAATAACAAAGGAATATTTCCTTGGTCTGCTCGTTCAGATAGATGCTTTCCGGCGATATCCAGAATCCGTCCTCCCGTAAAAGATATTCCTTTGCCTCCCGTATCTCGGCGAAAACGCCCATAATAATCGTTTCAAACTGCGCTCCGGATATCTTCTTCCCCGCCAGGTATTTCGTCAGACAAAGCATCCCCGAAATCCGATAGCGGTGGTATTTGGCTCCCGACATCCAGCCCGTTTCCATCTTAAGAAGACCGGGGATCGCATTATAAAGCAGCATTTCTTCTTCAAAACTCTCTTCCTCCGGAACATTATTGATGTATAAGTACCGTTCCTCCATGGAATTGATCTCTCTTGCGTCGGGCTGCATAATCGTCTCTCCTTCCCTGGCACCCCCATTATATTTTCGCAATACTTCCGTCATTTAAATACCTTCTCCATCAGTGTCTCAATCTTTCCGAGGAATTCGGAGACTCCTTTCGTCTTCTCGCCGGTTTTCCACGCCGCAATAAGGAGACGGTTGGTTCCCGGCGCATCATGCCCGTATTCGGTCACTGAAATATTGCGGTGAAACAATCCGATATTCAACGGGCGGAACACCGCCAAAATGTCATCTTGTGCCAAAAGCATAAACGATACTCTCACTTCATCCCCGTCTATCTCGGCCGTAACCGGCCCGGCAACGGCAAACCAGAGCGACTCCTCCAGTTTCTTTGATGCATATTCCTCAATTTTATATTTATCCTTATTCGTGTTATATCGAAGCAATGTCCGCCCCACCCCGGCTTCGGTCAGATGGGAATAGTCCCAGTCCGCTTTCCCGAGCGATGCATCATTCAGGGAATAACGGAGTCCGTTCTCAGCCGCGCTCATCGCAACCCGTTCGGCCGTCAGTATGTCACGATAAAACAGCGTCTCCGAAATCAGGAGTACCACGATCATAGTCACGATGGGAACAATGAATGTCGCCTCAACGGTATAGGAAGCAGAAAACCTCTTTTGTTTTCCCATATTTCTCCTTCCTCCTTTACATTATTCGAAAAGTCCTTCCCTTTCTCAGAACAACACAAGAAATGCCGCTGATAACTCCCCCAAAGCAAGAAACGGATAAAACGGGATACGTGTCTTTCTCCCGGCCTTTCGAAAGCACAGCAGTGCTAGCGACACGATCGACGAGAAGACCAGTCCGATGCATAGCATCATTACGGTTGCGGAAAATCCCATGGCTGCTCCGCAGATACCTATCATCGCCGCATCACCTCTCCCGACCGCTTCTCTCGTCAGAAAACTGACGAGAAAGAATACCGCACCGAGCAGTATCCCCATAATCCGGGCCGGAAGCGGAACGTTTCGCTCCCACAGTGCTATCGGAATTACACCCGCCGCAGCAATCAGCAAATACAGCAGCGATACGCTTTTCCTTCGGATATCCGATATGCTTCCTAAGACGGTCATTCCGATAATATACCAATACATCACACCCAGTTTCACTCCGACTCTCCTCCGCATTTGCTGCACGCACGAAGACCTTTCTCAATTGCTTCCTCTTCCGTGATTTCCGTCACGCTCCTTCGCAAGGCCCTGCAGGCAACCGTTTTATGGTAACGATCTCCGTATTCGGCGATATAATATATGCTTCCGGGGGCGTCCCCACAGTATTCACAGGGATAGTATTTCCCGCCGGAGGAGTTTCGTTCTCCCGGGAGCTGTTCTGCGGTAACAGGACGAACGGTAATCTTCAGATAAGTACAGTCCTGGCTTCGATGAAACACCGTCCCGTTTTCAGCGACATAGACCGCCGTTTCATCATCTTCGTCTTCCTCCTCTTTCTGCTTTGCGGGAACTCTTCCCGCCCCGCTGAAGCCCCTTGCCACAATCTGCTGCTTCACGGATATTCCGCCCCATCGGAATATCCCGCTCTCCGGCGCATAAGAATAATCGGCCAGTATCCGGATATCCATACCGCCCTCGTAGATAGAGGAACCGGCAAAAGATATTCCGTCTGTTCCTCCCCGAATCAGGCGGAGCCATTTTTCGCCTTTCAACCGCTGTCCGATCCGCAAGGTCAGATACCCTTCCGTTCCGAGTTGTCGGAGCAGTTTCTCCACTCCGTCCTTTTCCTCCGATGCGGAATCCTTCTTTTCCGTAGCTTTGGAAAGAATGGTTCCCACAGGCATCAGTTCCCTGCAGATTTCCGCCAGTTCTTTCTCCATTCGTACCTGGACTTCCAGAAACAGAAACAGATTAAAGAAGAGGATTACTGCGAGGAAAGAGACCGGCACCACAAGCGCCGCCTCAACCGTTAAAGATCCTTTTCTTCGCATATCGATATCACCTCCGATAACCGCTCCGGTCCGGTCCCGGAGAGAATATGGTTATTGTGCCCCAAACCAAAGCGGTTATCGCAAATGACGTTCCGTCCTGCCGGTTCCGCCCCGGTCCGCAAACCTTTCGGGCCGGGGCTTCCGCGCAGGATGGTTCAATCAGGAGACTCTAATATAGGAAAGTCCCGGTTGCTTCCACGGTACAACCGTCATATTCACCGGGACCGATCATCGGAATGCCGGTATATTTGCCCGGAAGCCGGGCTCGAACAGAAACGGCAAGTCCGCACAGACAGTCGGCCATCCGAAAGTCCGGATTATCCGACCGGCAGATCTGCTCCTGCATCAGATCCATGGAACGAAATACAATATTCCGCTCTCTGAAAAGAAGCAGAAACAGCGTAAGATATGTCCCATACCCCGGAGCAACGCCTTTTGCATCTTCATATTGCTCCGCTCTCTCCATCCGCTTTTCCTTGCTCATGGAGAGAATCTCGTCATAAGAAACCTGGAAAGAAGAGGTTGTCACCAGAAACGGAACCCGCTTCCCCTTCAGTATTTCCGCAGCCTCCAGTCTGGTGTTCTGTAACGCCCAGGTAAACAGAATTATGTAAGTACATGCTTTGATCAGGAACGGAAACGAATCACCGAATATCTCGATTGCCGTTGTCATCGCCTGGTTCTTCTTTATCGGATTCGTGAACGTATGGATTACATTCAACAGAAACCGGATGCCGAGAATACTTGCCGCCGCACGGCGCAAATTCTCCGGATCGCTCTTCTTCCCGAACAGGATATATTCAATCTGATAATCCAGAACATTTTCTTCTTCATTCACGATTTCCGTCATATAATCAGGAAATGTCGTCTTTACATATCCTGCAAGAAGAACCTTCTCCGTCAGCGCCTCCGCGCCCTGCCTCAGCAGTGATGCTATTTCGGAGAAGCGGAATTCTTTTATGGCTTTCCAAAAGTTCGTTTCCCCGACTCCTCCGATATTGTCAAAGGAAAGGTCGAACAGGTCAAAAGCGTCCAGTCCGAACGTGTTCGACGGAAGCTGCCATGCCGTCATCTTTTTTACTGACATTCCGTCAGAATCAAGAATTCCGGAGGTAAGCCCCTGCAGGAGGATATTCTTGAAACCATTCCATAGACTTTCCTTTACCGACATGGACTTGCGCATTCCCGTGTAGTGAATCGTAAGACCTTCAAAGGAAAGCTTTTTTGCTTCCTCCTCCGTCCGCTCCAGTTTTTCACGCCAGTTCTCCGTCGTGCTTTCCGCATACTCTTCGAAACAATTCCGGACATTTTTCAGAATATCCCGGTTCTTTTCTACCCGCAGACGCATGGCACGAAAATCATAGAAGTCATTCTTTCCTGCGTATTTCTGCATGGTGTCAATGCTTTCACCGAGTGCTTCCTTCCACTCATCGGACAGCATGCCGTCAGCCTCCTCCAGCTTCTCGCGATACTCCGAAAGTAACGGCTTCAATTCCTCCTGCAAGAGGATCAGCTGGCTCAATATCGAAATCGTCTCTTCATTCTTTTTAATGGTGCGGTCAAGCATCGAACGGATTGTGTCACGCTCCGCAAAACGCCAATCCGTCTGTTCCTCCCCGGACCGGTTCTCCTCATAGTCTTCCCGGTCCTCCCGCAATAACTCTGTCAGCGTCAGTAGGTTATTATATTCCGGAAGCAGATACATAAACATGGCAAAAGAATCCACTGCAACCGATTGACGCGTCGGTTCAAACGCGACAAGCGTTTTCGCGAAGTATCTCTCGGGCTTCACCTTCCCGTCCTGATCACAAACGATTCCTCCGTAATTGGTCGGGATGCCGTCCAATGCCGTGATCAGCTTCATGATAAGAAGATCCATCGCCGTCAGTTTTTCTTCGGATTTGGCCTTCTCCTCGAACAGCAGCATTCCCGTTTCCTGTTCTTTTAATATTCCGAGAGTCTCTAACAGTTCTTCGACAAGGTCTTCTGCCCCGTTCACCGCGCCGGCGGAGATCATCTGATTCCTTACCAGATCCCCATCCAGGTCAAGCATGTGTAGCTGTTTACTGATATTTATCTCGGTTCCGGAAAATGCGAAGCCGTATCCCGACGAACGGTCCCCGGAATAATCCTCCGGCAGATCGGCCAACGGATTGACGCTTCCCTTCAAATATGCTTCCAGTGATTTCTTCGCATCCTCCCCGTATATGCCGTATATCCCGTAGCGGTCAAATAACGGCGTATAGTATTGTCCGGCCAGCGAGTCCATTGCCAGCGAGACCTCTGTCTGCAGCACTGCTGCCGCCGCCTGTTGCCTGGCTGATTCCACACTTACCAGAACAAGCGACAACAGGAGCACCAGTACAAAGGAGAACAGCACCGTGACCGCTCCGTTCAGACGCTTCTTCATCGCAGGATTGCGCCGGAATCCGATTTGATGGAATCAAATGCACTGTTGATAATGGATGTGATCTCGTTCTTAAATATGAGGACCAATCCGATAACAATCACCAGTATCAAAATTATCTCGACAACTCCAATACCGCTCTGGTCTTCCATGAGACCTTTGAACGTGTCTTTTATCTTCTGCAGTCTCTTTTTCATAATGTGTTCCTTTCCCCGGCTAGAAACTCATAAAAGCCGGAATCATAATGATCGCGAGGATAAGGACCAGAATACCGGCCATCGGGACAAGCAGTTTCGTTCCTGCCTCCTCGCCGCTTTGCTTGACCCGCTCTCTGCGGTCGGCAAAAGCCTCCGCCGCCTCTTTTCGAAGTAGCGGCACCAATCCGCCGGTTCCTTTCTTCAGATTCTGGACAAGGACCGACGATAATCTTAAATAACGGATATTTCCGCAGTTCCGGCCAAACTCCTCATAAGCCGTCTCCTCCGGAACGCCGGCATTAAGCCGGTTTCTTGTATTTCTCATTTCCTCATAAACATATCTTGTCGTATCGTTCTTTCGGGAAGACATATAATCTTCCGTGATTCTGTCCCAGGCGGATCTTAAAGTAAGACCCGCCTGCATTAACAGTGTGATTTTGCTGACCAGATCAGGATAGTCTCGCAGTAACTGATCCTCCCGCTCCTTTCGCATCTGTTTCTCCTCGGACACCCACTTTGCTGAAATTCCGATCAGAAACACGATCAGGAGACCCGCGAAAAGCCATGGTGTTCTGCTCTTCTTTTTATAAAATGTGATCGGGGATTCCCCCATGTCGGTCGGCAACTCCATGGTTGCTTCGTAAATCTGGTCTGCGTCGCTTTTCGCCAGTTGTTCCTGCAGCATCTCGCCGATGTCCGTCACTCCGTTCTCTTTAACCACCCGGATCGGAATATCGAAGAATTCCGTTAACTCCCTATACTTTAAGCGTGCGGTCACGGTAACAACATGTCCCTCCGCCGGCACATTCGCAGGGTATACCCTTCCGTCATGGTCTACAATCCGGTAGTCAGAGGACATCCATATCAGGTCCACATTGGTTCCGGGCAGTTTCTTCGGCAGACTCAGCCGCGAACTCACCTCATCCGGACCCGGATTCTGTCCGAGTATTTCATCCGGCAGTGTCAGCTTTGCCTTCTCCCAGGCAGTACGAATCTCACTCTCCGTGAGTGTTCTTTCCCGAACCGGAAGATCCATTTCATACTCTTCGTCCTGATATACTGCTTTCAGATGATATATTTCGGTTCCGCTTCCGGGTCTTTGAAAGGCTTCCACTCTCACATCGGAAAATGTGCCTCGCACCGCCATCAGCAGCATCAAGCCGCCGAATCCCGCCAACAGTCCGAAGACTGCCAGACCCTGTCTGCATTCCCTGCAAAGCCTTCGAAACATCGGATTCTCATTCACATACATGGAACGATAGAATTGCTCTTCCCGCTTCTGTAACTGGACTTTCCGAAGAAAACGTCTCTTCCACAGACAAAGCAGATAGCCCCCACCCAGATATCCTGCCTTCGCGTCCCGAAGCACTTCCCAGTCCCGGTTGCCCCTCCGAAGCAGGACGGCATATCCGGCAAGAATAAATGAAACTCCGAGACACGCGGTTAAGGCTGCTGTCAGGATAACTGTCATAAATCAGCACTCCCTCCTCCCTAAAATGATATTTCCGCTATCTTCTCCGCGTAACGACAGCAGAACAGATAGCAAATATAAACAACCAGCATGATCAATCTGCCGATTATTCCCTCATACAACGGCTCAAGAAAGGCCGGCGCAAATAATCCGAAATAAGCAAGTATGGCGAACGGCATCCATTTCATGATCGTCACTTCCAGCTGTTTCGCCAAAAGCACGGTCTGAATCTCCCGGACAACCTCCTGCTTTCGATACAGCGTATCATTGACCGACCGGATGACATAAACCAGATCCCCGCCCGAGCGGTTCGCGATGGCGAAGACTACGGAGAAACTCCGTATGTCTTCCACCCCGCTTTGCTCTCCGAATTCGCGGATAACCGTCTCCGCGTCTTCGCCGTTTTTGAGCCTGTGGCTCATTCGCCGGAATGCCACCGCAATCGGGGCATTCTCGTCAAACATTACACGTAGGTCCGAAACAGCATTGTTTACGCTGTTCTCAATGCTGTATCCCGCTTCCAGCGACGAAAGCATACATTGCAGTCCGTCCCGGAATTGGGACGCGAGCAGCTGCCGGCGGCGGACCTCCACCGCTTTCCGGTCTTGGTGAAGGCGGTACAGAAAATAAGGACCCAGCCAAAGAATGCACCAAGGCGTCCGAAAGAACAGAAAACCGGAAGCCGTTATAAAAAGTAGGTTTATTACTATTATTCTCAGATAATCGGTAAACATTCTCCCTCCCCGGCGGCAAGCAGTTTGCCGCGTCTTACGAGTTTTCTCCCAAGGTGCTGAAGTTTGCCGATGATCCTTCCGTTCTCATCTTCCCCTTCCTCGCGGAACCGGAACAAAGGACTCAGTTCGATCTCCCCGTTCACACACGCCGTTACCTCAACAATTTCCGTCACGCGGCGCGTCTTATCCCGCAAGCGGGAAAGCTGAATGATAATATCAATCGCCGAAGCAATCTGTTTCCTGATTGCCAGCAGCGGTATTTCCTCGCCCAGCAATACCATCGTCTCAATTCTTGAAAGCATGTCCGCAGGGGAATTCGCGTGTCCCGTGCTCATACCGTTATGTCCCGTATTAAGAGACTGCAGCATATCAATGGATGCCGCATCACGTACCTCGCCGACGATTATCCTGCTGGGTCTCATTCGCAGAGAGGTCTTGATCAGATCACGGATCGTGACAGCATGATTGCCCTCCATATTGGCATTCCGCATCTCCATGCGGACCAGATTCGGGATATTGGAAATCTGAAGTTCCGCCGAATCTTCTATCGTGATGATCCGCTCCGTCGGAGGAATATAATCGGAGAGCACATTCAAAAAAGTTGTCTTCCCGACTCCGGTCCCGCCAGACACAAATATGTTATAACCGGCCCGCACAAGTACTTTGAGGTATTCCGCCGCCTCGACGGTAATGGATTCCATCTCGATCAGGCGGTCCATGGTGATCCGGTCCTTCGGAAACTTCCGGATTGTCAGCGCCGGACCCGACAGGGATACCGGCGGGAGAACGGCATTTACTCTCGAACCGTCATCGAGCCTTGCATCCACGATCGGATTAGCTTCATTTACGACACGATTCACGCCTGCCGCTATCTTCTGAATAACATCCTCTAACCGCTTTCGGTCAAAGAAGTGCCTATCGCTCTGATAGAGACTTCCCTCTTTCTCGAAGAAGATGCCCTCCGGGCCGTTTACCATGATTTCGGTGATGGCAGGATCCTCCATAAGATCCTGCAGGACATCCAAACCTCGCAACGAATCAAAAACATCCTTCTTCGTCTCGCGTCTCTCTCGCACGCTGAGCCGTTCGCCGCCTTCAGCGGAATCCCGGATCACCCGTTCGATCAGCAGTCTCATATCACCGTCACTCAATTCAACGGATCCGTCCACCTTCTGAAGCACGAGCATCCGGAACCGGTTTCTGCGTTCTTCACGCGTTAGTGCCATCCGCCTTTTCCTCCGTAAAATCCCCCACCGGACGCAGGCGGTCACGGAAACCTCCGTATTCCGCCTGCCGCTCCAGTGCACGCAGCTTCTCTTTATTTCTCCCCCCACATGACCAGATCACGTCGCACCGCGTAAGCAGTTCCTCCGTTCCTCCGGTTCCGAAATCGATGATCAGATTCCGGTATTCCTTCTCCCTGAGTCCGGTAAGAAAAGCCTTCGCCTCTTCTTCTCCGAACAGGGATGCATCATCCATTCTGCGTACGCCGGAGAATACCGTAAGTGCTCCAATCGGCTTTGAGCAGTATTTCATATGATCCGTCCAGGATTTTCCATATTCCTGAAGCAAATACACCAGTTCACTGACGCCGCCGTCCTGCTCCGGCAATTCCGCAATCCCGGGCGTCCGGTTCATACTGAGAAAGGCCGTCTTTCCGGCGGCTGCCATTAGAACCGCTTTCCGATACGCTTCCGTGGTGCAACCGCACCCGCCCTCCGCTGCGGCAAAACCCAGTACCTTGAGTGCCTGTTCTCCGGTGTCCCGTACGGCTGGTCCGTCCGGACCGTCGCATGCCTGCTGCACGCGCTCGGCTATGGCAGAGATTGTGCTGTACATAAATACCTCATCCGCTTTGCACTCCTTGCGGTCCGAAAGCCACAAAACCGTGCTTCCTTCCCATCGGCCGGCAAATGCGGAACGATTCTCCTCGGGTACCTGCGCAAGCACTGCCGTCACGCCTCCCCTTCCCGCCCGGATTTCCTCTTCATTCTCATATCCCGCAACTGTCCATTCTCTCGAAAAATACTTCGGGAATACATCCATCAGCTGCTTTAAGTACGAAATATTCTGACAAATCACAACCAGTTTTTTCATCGCTTTTCACGCCCCTTCCCTTTGGTGGCGCCATGATACTTCGCCCCAATACGAAAAGTCAACGAAAAAATCGCTCCGCAACGCATTTTCTACACGCTCGAAGCCTTCCGCCGATTTCTCCGTCATTTTGCATAAGAGAAATTGCACAAAGGCTTTCAAAGCACCCGAAAAAGGTGCACAAAACAGTTTCCCGTTTTTGTGCACCTTGTCCGAAAAGTCCGCCGAACATAAATTATAAGAAAAATCAGACAATTCCGCTGTCTCCTTTTCCGTCGTTATGCTATAATAAACTAACATACATCCTTTATACGGAGGCGGGATCGTTGAAATGAAAAAGAATATGTTACTGCTGCTTATCCTGATTCTGGTTGCCGCTTCGGCCGTATTTTGCAGAACGTGCCATGCGGAAGGAGAAGACGAATGTAAAATAACCGTGGAGGGAGGCTACGCAAGCGAGCCTACTTCCTATGGAAACGTGGATTATTGCTGGGATTTGCCGAAGGATCAGCGAATCGTCAGTGTTACGCTCAGAAAAAAAACTTACAAAGGCACGTACAGGGAAGAAACCCGTGCTTGGAACGCTATCGCTTACAAGGGCGAAACCCCAGATGGCAGGATTACCTGGCAAAGCCGCGATGTCATCAGCGACGACGTCACGGAATGTACCGTTACAGCGGTTATCGAAACCCGCCCGACTATGTCGCCGATTGTTTTCGATCTGCAGAAAGGTGCCTGTGTTGCCCCGCAAAATGAGCCGGAAGGTCTTCTCTATGAGTGGACCCATTATAGTTTGAGCCAGCTCCTTGCGAACAGCGGCCTTAAGCATAATGACCGGGTCTTTCCGTATACCTCTTATGACCTTGACGGGGACGGGACCTGGGATGTAGCTCTTTCTTCAACGGGTTATTTCTCGAACAACTACGGCGAAACCGCTTATATTTGCAAAGGCCTTCTGATCCCGCTTCCGGGACGGAGCGTTTCGGGCAGCACGACGGTCAGCCTGAAGTTAAATCCGAATCGATTTTTAGACTGGTACTATCAATACGGGGACGCGGTTCCGGTTACCTTCCTGTTCGGCGAAGCAGAAACCAGACCGGAGTATACGATTACGGTTTCCGGCGGGTATGCCGAAAGCTCCAACGAAGACCGAACCGTCTTCACGAAAGTTATAAAAGCCGCGCCCGGAACCCCCATACGGCTCACGGGAGATGTTCATGAAGGTGAATATGTTTCCTCCTGGACCGGTGATTACTGGTCATTCCTCAGCCAAACGGAGTGTCGGGAATATGCGGGTACCTGGTTTTACATGCCGGCTGCGGATGTCACAATGACTGCAGTTTGCAAAAAGCAGCAGCCATGTGCAGTCAGCCTGTCAGGCGGTTATTTCCGCTCCGACGCGAACGCCATGATAAACGGGCGTTCCGTTTGGTTATCCATGACGGATTCCTTTGGCCTCGATCCGGAAACTACTTACAGAACCGCAGATGTGGACGGAAACGGGACTCCGGATATTGCCATCGCAAATTTTAACGCTTCGTCAGAAGTCCTTTACGGAGAGTCGCCTTTCTATATCGTTCCGCTTGGTACGTGCAGCATTACGGACGAATATACCGTTACCGCTCTGAATCGCGGCCCTTATTGGCCGATCACGTTCCGCTTCGCAAAGGAGCCTCCGGCGCGGGAATATAAACTGACGGTCAGAGGCGGCTATGCGCAGAACCGGCATAATGAAACCGTTTCGCAAACCGTCGCTCCGGGCACACCGCTCAAAGTTGTCTATGATAATTATGATGACACCTATTATTACAACAGTTACTTTCATGATGATAAGAACTACTTATATCCCGAGGGTCACCCGAGGAGAAACACCTGACCGTGCCAGGCGAAGACTACGGGCAGCCATTTACCGCCAACTTTGTTATGCCGGCCTTTGATATTACGCTGACTTTTGCGGACTGGGATGGCGAGGATGATCCCCCGTCCGTGACACCCACACCCAACAATATAACCCCGGCGCCGACCGAGCCGGCCGTATCGCCGACACCGACGGACGTCCCGACAGTCACAACAGAGGCCACGCCTTCCCCTCTTCCGGCTGACGCGGTAACTCCCGAAGCGGACACGATGGCGGCGGACCGTACCGATTCGGATCAAAAGAACGGTAATCTGCTGTTATGGCTGCTCATTCCGTGTGCCGCCGTCCTAACCGGACTCGGTGCATTTGCCTTATGGAAACTCGAAAGAAAACGAACAACGAATTAGGAGGCTCTTATGATTCAGAAGCTGAAAACGCAGATCAATAAAGTATTCGTCGGCAAAGAAGAGGTTGTTGACCTCGTCCTCTGCTGTCTCCTGGGCGGCGGACACGTCCTTTTGGAGGATGTGCCGGGTGTCGGAAAGACTACTCTTGCCCGCACGCTTGCGAAGAGCATCAAATGCAGCTTCGGACGGATTCAGTTCACCCCCGATACGCTTCCGTCCGACGTGGTGGGCGTAACCGTCTACAATATGAAAACATCCAAATTTGATTTCCACGAAGGCGTTATCATGCACCAGATCCTTCTCGCAGATGAGATCAACCGTACCTCGCCGAAGACGCAGTCCAGCCTTCTTGAAGCGATGGCAGAAGGTCAGGTAACGGTCGACGGGACACGCTATGTTCTGCCTGAACCGTTCCTCGTTATCGCGACGCAGAACCCAATCGAATTTGTCGGCACATATCCGCTCCCCGAGGCGCAGCTTGACCGGTTCATGATGCGCATCTCCGTCGGCTATCCCGCAAAGGAACAGGAACTCCTGATGGCCCGCAATTTCCTCGCCGGCGCCGAAGCGGAGGATATCGAAAGCGTCTGCACCGCAGAGGATATTATCAAAATGCGCAAGCAGGTAACCGAAGTACACGTCAGCGAAGGCGTACTCGGATATCTGCAGGAGATTATCGACCTCACGAGACAGGATTCCAAACTGATGCTCGGCGCCAGTCCGCGTGCATTGCTTGCCCTTCTGCGCGCTTCGCAGGCCCGCGCCTTCCTTTCCGGCAGGGATTTCCTGAAACCCGATGATATCCGCGATGTCGCCGTTCCGGTGCTGCATCACCGTATCCTGCTGACCGCCGAAGCACGTATCGGCGGAGAGAGTACCGACAGTATCCTTACTACACTGATCCGTCAGGCCAAGATTCCGAAGGAATGATGCCGGCAGCCGGCATAACACGGCACATCGAACAACTTATTCCGCGGCTATCCGCCGCAACTCCAGACAACATCTTTTGAAAGCAGGCAACCGTTTGAAACGCAACCGAATCATTTTAAGCCTATTATGGATTCTCTCCGTGGTCGGGATTTCCTTCTACGGAGGGCCGGTTACGTACGGCTTTTTTATCATGATGACCATGATCCCCGTGCTGTCCTACGGGTATCTCTTTGCGGTTCGGTTTCGCTTTTCAATCTATCAGCGGCTGGAAGGCAAGACCTTCGTCAGCAATCACGCGATTCCCTTCTATTTTACGCTGCAAAATGAGGACTGGTTCGCATTTGCCTCGGTCCGCGTGCATTTCTACAGTGATTTTTCGTCCGTTCTCGACCTGAAGGACGGCGAGGAATGCGAGCTGCTCCCGGAAGATGAGATTACCCGCGATACGACACTGATCTGTAAATACCGCGGCACTTATATGGTCGGCATCCGTTCCGTCGAGATCACGGATTTTCTGCGCCTGTTCCGCATGACCTATAAAAACCCCGAGCCGCTCGAGGTTACCATCAACCCGCAGACGGTTACGCTAGCAGAACTTCGAAGCATTAACCTTTCCCGCGTTCTGTCCCGCGAATACCCTGCCGGCCGCTCTGTTCCGGACCTGACCGTGCGGGACTATATCCCGGGCGATGACCGGCGCCGCATCCACTGGAAGGCGACCGCGCGTACCAATCAGCTGATGACGCGTTTGGAGACCGGCGAAGAGCAGCAGAATATCAGCATTATTCTGAGTACCTGCCGGTACAGCTCCAAGCAGGCGGAATATCTTCCGACAGAGAACCGCATGCTCGAGATTGCGCTCGCCCTGTCCCGCTATTTTGTGCTGCAAGGCATTCCGGTCCGCGCTTATCACCGCGCCGACACTCCGGTTGACACGGCGGTAAATGACAACGCTTCCTTTGCTTCCTATTATGAACTCCTTTGCCGGATTTCGTTCTTCCCGACCGAAAAGGATAAACTTCTCTTTGATTCCCTCTGCAGCGCCGAATCCGTTCTTTCCGGCCGTGCCGCTTTCCTGATCCTTGCCCGGTGGACTGCCGCGGCTGAGGATTTCGTACGCCTTTTGAACGCGAACGGCGTCTCGGTTGTCGTATATCTTGTTTCCGACAGTTCCGCAGATCTTCCGAACGGGCTCACGCTGCCCCGTACGGAAATCGTTACGGTTTCGCCGGACGTAAAGCTTGAGGAGGTGCTGTGATGGGAAAATACGGCCGTTACCTCTATGAATGCGTCCTCGCCGTTCCGCTTTCGATTGCCGTGCTTCTTCTTTGCTATGAGGATCTCGGTCTCAACAAAGCCGGGTTCTTTCCGTGCTGCTATGCCGCCGCTTCCTGCGGAGCATGCGCATTTCTCCTCTATCTGAAGGGGAAAGACCGCCTCCTTGCCGCGGGAACGATTGCCGTGTTGCTCGGGCTTGCCGGTGCTTACGGCCTGATCACCGATGACAAGCAATACTACTCCTCCCACAGTTACATCTGGCTCATCCCCGCCATCTCGGCCGGATGCTTCCTCGGCGGCTTTCTCTGTAAAAAGCTCCGCCTGTTCCGTTATCTCGCAGCTGTCGGCGTAATTGCCTCGCTTGTTTCGTTTCTGGTATTCGATTTTTATGTCACTAAACTCTGCGTGATGCTTTTTCTGTCCGTTCTCATCCTCCTTCTCGCCGATGAGACGCAGGTTATGTGGAAACGGAGCGGACGTACCGATCACGCGCTGCACCTGACCTTTGTCGCCCCGTTCGTATTTCTGTGGCTCCTGTTCTGCCTGCTGTTTCCGGTCGGAAAGGATCCCTATAACTGGAATATCATACGGAATCTTTGGAATAAGATCACGGATATCGGCATCTCGATCTCCCAGTGGGGAAGCGGCAAAGGAGATGACTTCGACTCCTTCTCTCCCGGCTTTTCGGAAAGCGCCCGCATCATCGGCGGACGCATGAAGGACAATTCGGCGGTTCTGCTACGCGTCGAGCCGGTCATGGGCACGCCCCCTTCCTTCCGTCTTGCCGGAGAGGCCTGCGATACTTTCCGCAACATGGAATGGACAGCCACGATCACCGACAGCAAGCGCGAACCGGAATTCGACACGCTCGAGACCCGTTGTGCTTTGGAGAAAGTCCGGAATGCTACGGATTACATGCAGTCGATGGAAATCCGCGTGACATACCGTAAATTTACCTCCCGCCATCTCTTCGTTCCGGATAAGGTTGTCATCCGCGGCACCACGCTCGCGGCTTTGACCGTATCCGAACAGGGCCGTAACCTTGTTTACGCTAAGAAGAAAGGCCTCAACAACCAGTACGTCGTAAACGGATACCGGGTAAACCTGCTGCATTCCGCATTTTCCGACCTGATCAGGAACGCTCCCGCCATCACTGAGGAGGATTGGAAGCAGCTCACATCAAGGGCCGATGTCTCCGCCTACGCAAAGAGCTATGATAACTTTCTCCGCTACCGGGAGAACATCAGGAAAGACTACCTCAAGCCGATTACGCTTCCGGATTCCGCGAAGGCTTTCGTCGAGGAAGTCACCGCAGGTGCGGAAACACCTTTCGAGCGTATGCTCCGCATCGGACAGGCGCTGAACGGCTTTTCCTACACGGCTTCGCCCGGCCGCTTCCCTTCCTATGTGAAAGACGCTTCGTCTTTCTTAGAGTATTTCCTTTCCGCCAGACGCGGTTACTGTTCGCATTTTGCTACCGCGATGACGCTTTTCGCCTGGTCGGAAGGTCTGCCCGCCCGTTATGTGCACGGCTTCAGCGTAACCTTAAACGACCGTGCCTCGGTTGACGTGACCGGTGATAACGCGCACGCATGGTGCGAGATTTATTTCGAAAACATCGGCTGGATCCCGTTCGATATTACGCCCGGCTTTACGAATGACGCCTACTGGGCGACAAGCAGCGAGCGGAACGACCGGATCTGGGATTCCGGCTCGACCCCTTCCACTCCACGAACACCGGCACAGGAACCTGAAGAGGAGGAGAAGACGCCTGTTCCCATCAAGGAAATCCTGTTCCTTGTTCTGATCGGAATCGCAATCCTGTTTGCATTTACCGTCCTCGTGCTTCTTGCCGACCGCGTGATCACCCTGAGCCGCTTTGCAAGGCTGTCCGACACGGACAAAGTGTCCGCTTTGTACCGGCGCAACTGCAGGGTTCTCTCGTACCTCGGTCTGCCGATGAAGAAAGAGGAAACGCTTTCGGATTACAAAGCCCGGTTATCCGCTTCGCTTCCGAAGAAAGCGATTTCCTGGATTGATTCCTACGAGCAGTTCCTTTACGGCACCCCGGACGACATGCCGCGTATCGTAAAATCCCTGGCTTCCGGCAACCGCAGCCTGATCGAAGTCTTCCGGAAACAGCACCGCAGAAAATACCTGCTGTACGTGATCGGAAACCGGCTGATCCATTGATCCAATCCTTCCGTAATCTGTTCTTTCCGCAAAATACAGCACCCTCTCTGCCCGACGGCAAAGAGGGTGCTGCTTCTTTAGAGGAGATCATTCTTATGAATTGTTCGCGCTTTTCTTTTTCGACCGCCGTCCGAGTACAACGCTCTGCAACAGGATGAAGAAGCAAAGCATTCCGCCGGTGGTGATACTCTGCCACCAGGGGTCATTCAGACCGCTCGATACAACGATTTTCTTAATGGTGGTAAGGCTCAAAGCTCCGAAAAACGTGCCGATCACATTTCCGACACCGCCCGTAAGGAGCGTACCGCCGATGATGGAGGAAGCAATCGCGTTCATTTCCATACCGGCCGCGTTGGTGGCATTTCCCGCTGCCGTATGCATCAGAAACACATATCCCGAGATTCCGCTCAGAAGTCCGCAGATCACATAACTCAGGAAACGGGTTCTCTTCACATTGATGCCGAGCATCAGTGCGCTTTGCTGGTTACCGCCCATCGCGTAGAAATTCCGTCCGAGCCGGCCGTACTTTAACAGGAGAAATACGAAGATCACAACGGTCAATGCTATGATCACCCCGATTTCCATCTCCGCGGGAATCACGTTGCCGTTCGGAACGCGGTGCCCGAGCCAGCGGATTTTAATCTCTTTGTTATTGTGAAGCTGAAGGAAGCCTTTATGGGTAACCTTCTGCGGATCAACCGAAAGAATCGTCGTCATTCCTCTAGCGAAGAACATTCCCGCGAGCGTTACGATAAACGGCTGAATCTCAAGGTAACTGATCAGGAATCCCTGAACCAGCCCGAATGCAAGCCCGATTCCCACCGCAAGCAATACGGAAAGGAAAATGTTACCGCCCTTATTCAAGTATATGGCGCAGCTCATAACGACAAAGGAAGTAACGGCGCCGACACTGATATCGATACCTCCGCCGATCATGACAATGGTCAGTCCGCAAGATACGATGATCAGACTGGCGTTATCGTTTAACATATCGAAGATCTGCTGGGGGCGAAGGAATCCGCCGCCGAGGAAGATCATCGCAAAAACATACATGATGCAGAAGATCCCGATGGTGATTGTCATCAGAAGCTGCGTATCGGTAAGCGGTTCTCTTCTCTTAAAAAGGTTCTTCATCATTCTTCCGCTCCTTTCGCCGATACTTTCTTCCGGTTCTCCGAAAGTCGCATCATGAGCTTTGTGAACCACTGTTTCACCACCGGTGAGCCGATGACAACAAGAAGCACGATAACGATGGCTTTATAAGCCTTTACGTTCGTGGAGGAAACCTTCATCGCGTAAAGCGTTATGGTAAGCGTTTGAATGATATAGGCGCCGAGTATGCTTCCGATGATTTTGAACCGGCCTCCGCCGAGGCTGTTTCCGCCGATTGCAACGGCTAAGATCGCGTCCATCTCGACATCGAGAAGCAACGTCTCATGGTTGATCAATCCGAGGCGGGATACGCCGATGCAGCCTGCCGCCGATACGCACGCACCGAGCAGCACAAAGCTTAACAGTTTGATAAATGTCGGATCGACTCCGTTCAGCCGGGCCGCCGCACCGTTGATTCCGACGGACTGCGTGAACAGTTCAAGCGACGTAAACCGGAACAGCAGCTTAAACAGAATTGCCATTACAACCACAATGATTACGGGGGTCGGTATCGGAATTCCCGGGATAAATCCGCCGATTGCGGAAAGAATCGGGTTCGAGATCGTAGGCGTCGCCCCGCCGTTGATCCAGTATGCGATGGACCGTCCGCATGTATATAAGATCAGCGTTGCGATCATCGGCTGAATCTTAAACACCGCCACCAGCGTCCCGTTGAACGCGCCGAACAGCATTGCCACGACGCAGGAAAGGAGGAATGCCAGCAAAACCGTTCCTCCGGAAACCGAAGAGGCGGATTTCAATACCTTGACGAATACGCTTCCGGCGATGGCCGCTGCCGCTCCGACACTGATATCCTGGCCGCCGCAGGCCGCCGTTACAAGCGTCATTCCGATTGCGAGGATCGCCAGCTCACTCGCCCCGTTGATGATACTGATGATGTTGCCTGACAATACGGCGTTTCCGTCACTGTTATGTGCGATACCGATGCTGAAGAAGCCCGGGTCGCGGATCAGATTGAATACCGCGAGAAGCGCTATCGCAATGATCGGGATGGTCAACTGTCCGAGCCCGCCGCGAAAGAGTTTTCTGCCGATTTTCTTCATCACGCTTCACCTCCCGCGATGGTCTTCATTACCTGTGTCTGATTCAGATCCTTTCCGGTCAGCTCGCCCACAATATGCCGGTCACGCATGACAATCAGCCGGCTGCAGGTCCGAAGCATCTCCTCAACCTCGGAAGAGATAAATGTAATACTCATTCCTTCCTCGGAAAGTTTCAGAACGAGTTTCTGAATCTCCAGTTTGGTTCCCACGTCGATTCCTCTCGTGGGCTCATCAAGGATCAGATAATCGGGATGCGTCAGAAGCCATCTCGCAAGAATTACCTTCTGCTGGTTTCCGCCGGAGAGAGACCCGACCGGCGTCTCCCTGCTTGCGGTCTTGATGTTTAACGCTTTTATGTATTCGTCTGCGAACGCCTCCGATTCGCTTCGGCTGATCGGCTTAAAGATGCCGTTCATGACCTGAAGCGCGAGGATGATGTTCTCGCGAACGCTTAAATCCGCAATAATACCGTCACGTTTACGGTCCTCGGCAAGATATCCGATGCCGTGTTTCATCGCTTCGATCGGACGCGTGATCTTAACCGGCTTTCCTTTGACGGTTACCGTGCCGCCGTTCACTTTGTCGGCACCGAAGATGGCGCGGACGCTTTCGCTTCTTCCCGAACCGAGAAGTCCCGTAAACCCGTTGACTTCACCCCTTCGGATGGAAAAGTCAAACGGCATTGCTTCGGAACTCGAAAGCTCCTTTGCCTCATAGAAAACTTCCTGCTGCATGATTTTTACATCTTCGCTGTCGCCCAGGTTACTGAGTTCTTCGAGCTCTTTGCCGATCATCTTCGACACAAGCTGCACCTGCGGCAGCTCTTCGGTCAGGTATTCACCGACGAGTTCTCCGTTTCGAAGTACCGTGATCCGGTCACTGACCTCATAAACCTGCTCCAAGAAGTGGGTGACAAATATGATGCCGACGCCCTGTCCGCGAAGATCCCTCATCAGTTTGAACAACATCTTCACTTCGTTATCATCGAGGGATGAGGTCGGCTCGTCGAGAATTAAAACCTTACACTGCATGTCCACCGCGCGGGCAATGGCTACCATCTGCTGAACGGCAAGGGAACAGTTTCCGAGAAGCTGCGTGCTTCTTGCCGGGATTCCGAGTTTTTGAAGAATCTCATCCGCGCGTTTCTCACGGTCCTTGTGACGAATCACAATGCCGCTCTTTCTGCCGATGAACATGTTCTCGGAAACGGTTAGATTCGGGCACAGGGTAATCTCCTGATACACCGTGCTGATTCCTTTATTCTGGGCGTCTTCCGGCGAGCGGATCACGATACTTTCCCCATCAAGCCGGATTTCACCGCCGTCCATCTGATACACGCCCGTCAGCACCTTGATCAGGGTGGATTTGCCGGCTCCGTTTTCTCCCATCAACGCATGAATTTCTCCCCTTCTTAAGGAAAAGTCCACGCCGTTCAAGGCATGAACGCCCGGAAATCGTTTATCGATGCCGCGCATCGTCAGTAAACATTCTTCCTGCATGCCAATCCTCCATTTCCATACGATTCCCGAAAAAAGCGCAGCCGAAGCTGATTGCCTCAGCCCAGCTGCGCGATTTCGCCGGATTATCGATCATTCACCAAGACCGTAGGTATTGATGTCATTTTCCGTAATGGTCTTCGCGTCGAAGCCCTTCTCTTCGTTGATAATAAGCTTCTGGGAAGGAGCCTTTCCGCTCTTGATCAAATCGTTGATGATCTTAGCCTGGAACGGGCTGCACTGTCCGTCGTAGTTCCATTTTCCTGCAAGGAGCTCACGAAGTGCCCACTTGTTGCAGTCAAAACCGATAACGATAACCTTGCCGTCCACACCGTGCGTAATGCCTGCTTCGTCAAGTGCCGCTACGGCACCTTTTGCCATGCCGTCGTTCTCAGCATAGATTACGTTGAAATCTTCGCCGCTGTTGATAACGGTCTCAACGATCTTCTTTGCTTCTGCTTCATCCCAAGCTGCCGTCTGCTGAACAACCTTCTTCATCTTGCCGGAAGCAAACTGTGCATCAAGAGCACCGGTACGTCCAACCTGAGCGTCGGAACCCATGTAACCCTGGATGTGGATAACCCTGTATTCCGGAAGGTTCTGGGAAAGGAGCCAGTTTACGGCGGTGTCGCCTTCTTTGGCCATGTCGGAAACAACGGCTGCCTCGTAAAGGCTCTCGTCAACGGCAATCATACGGTCAAAGATGTAAACCTTAACGCCTGCATCCTTTGCCTTCTTGAGAACGTCATCCCAACCGGTTGTCTCAGCTGCGGAGATCAGGAGGTAATCAACGCCGTCCGTGATGAATCCCTTCGCTGCCTGAAGCTGCTCGTCATTAACCTTGCTGTAGAAGGTCTTGAGCTCGTATCCGTTCTCAGCAGAGAAAACAGTCTCAATGTCCTTTACATTTGCTTCACGGTAACCGGACTCTGACGGCGGGTTGTTAACAACGCCGATCTTGATCTTGCCGTCTCCTTCCTTTTTACCGCAGGCTGTCGCCATACAGCAGACAACAAGCGCAAACACCAATAACAAAGCTTTAATCTTTCGCATTTTTGCTATCCTCCTTCTGATATAAGGCCGTCATCGACCTTCCGAGGATAAGGATAGCTTATTTCGAAGAAGCGGTAAATCAAGGTTCATTTCGACTTGGTTCAAAATAAAACCGCGTTTGGATCGGTTTATCCAAACGCGGTAAGAATCTTTTTATTCCGGTTGATTTTGATATTGCGCCCGGTATTCCGAGGGCGTCATTCCGGTGTTTTTCTTGAAAATGTAGCTGAAATAATGTGCGTCGTTGTACCCGACCTCACCCGCAATCTGCGAACTTCTTTCGTTGGTGGTCCGCAGCAGTTCCTTGGCTTTATTCAGACGAAGATAGATCAGATACTCGGTAAACGTCTGTCCCTTCTGCTGGGAGAAGACCGTCGAAAACCGGCTGCTGCTCATGTTAACGGCTTTCGCGACATCCTGAAGCATCAGATTCGGATTCGTAAAATGAAGCGACATATACAGTTTCGCTTCACTGATGACGGCAGGCGTCTTCTCATCCGCCGAGTCTCCCATCTCTCTCACGCCTAGAATGATCGAATTTTCATCCGTCCGTTCAACAAGCAAATGGCGGATATGCCTCGCGGTTTTAAAGCTGCGATAGATTTCTTCCGGCTTTTCGACGATCTCTCCGATCCCGACACGGATCTCTTTCAATCCCGTATGCTCTAGCTCCCGGGCAAGCGTTGTGGCAAATGCATACGCTCTTTCTTCCACATCTTCCGAGGTATCTCCCGTGATCAAAAACCTCGTTCCGACCCTTCCGGGAGACGGCAGAGCAAACCCGCCGCTCGATTCCGACAGTTCTCCGGCCACTGCCTGTCCCTCAGCCGTCGGGGAAAATGCCGCGTCAATTACCGTATAAAACGGTGCCGGAACGGAACACCCCATCGAGGCAAGCTGCGTAAGAACATCCGGCGCATCCTCTTCGGCCGCCTCGTTCGAAAAGAGCGACCCGATCAGCTTTTCCTTTACCAGCTTACCGCCGCTTTCCATTCTCGCACGCAGACTGGCCGCATGTTCAAAGGTATTGCGTTCCGCCGTCAGCTGTGCGCTCACTTTATCCAGTACTTCTTTCAGATTGCCCGCATTGATGGGCTTCAGCATGTACTCGCGAACTCCCAGCTGGATACACTGGCGGGCATATTCAAACTCATCATAACCGCTTAAGACGATGACGCCGATCCACGGCATCTGTTTCTGCATGATCCGGCAAAGCTCGATCCCGTCCATAAACGGCATTCTTATGTCGGTTATGACAATATCGGGGTTGGTGTCCCGTATCATCGGAAGCGCCATTTCACCGTCCGGTGCTTCTCCGACCAGAACGTACGGCGTATCCTCCCAGGGAAAAGACTCCCGGATTCCCTCTCTGACAACGATTTCGTCATCAACCAGAAATACTTTCATTTTCATCTATCTCCTCTCTGGTTCTGCAAGGTACCATAAAGCTTACCGAAGTCCCTTCCGCACCGCTCTCAATCTTTAAGTCGTCGGTCTGATTATAATACAACCGGATACGCATATTGACATTAACAAGACCGAACCCTCCGCTGCCTTCACTGACCGTCGGCTGTCCCTTCTTCATTCTGTCATTCAGATCATGAAGCTGTTCCGGACTCATCCCAAGCCCCGTATCGGTAACGGAAAAGTACAGGAATCCGTCCTCCAGTCTCCCCTTAACGCGGATTGTTCCGCCACCGCGCTTGATCTTGATCCCATGGTACAGCGCGTTCTCGACAAGCGGCTGCAGCAGAAGTTTCAGAATATAGTATTCGCCGATCTCATCCGGTATATCGATTTCATAATTCATGATATCGCGGTATCTTGTCTGCTGTATCTTCAGATAACCTTCGATATGCTTCTTCTCCTGGCTGATGGGGATCCAATCGGCTCCGGAGGAAAGACTGATCCGGAAGAAATCGCTCAAAGCGCTTGCCAGCTGAATGACCTCGTCCTTTTCGCCTGCTTCCGCCTTCCACACGATGGCATCCAGTGTATTGTAGAGAAAATGAGGATTGATCTGTGCCTGCAGCGTTCGGAGCTCAGCCTTTCGGAGGTTTCTCGCATCCTGGTTGCTCTTTTTCATCATATTCTTCAGGCGGTCAGCCATCGTATTTACCTGAATCGTCAGATTGCGCAGTTCGGTCACGTTGGTATCTTCGATTTTCGCATCCAATGATCCTTCGGCGATCTGCGCGGCGGCCTCCTCCAGGCGTTCAATCGGAAGCCTTACGGACGATGCGGTTGCCTTAACCGTCTTGTTCCGGACAAGCAGTGCGATGATAACGATCAGCACTTCCGCGATCGCGGTGATAAGCACCCATATCCGGAGGCTCAGGCTCATTCTGGCAGCTGAGTTGATCTCCTTTGCGATATATTCCGTGAGCATGCTGTCAACAAGTGACGCCACTCCGCGCACCTCTTCCACAACCGCTTCATTCTGCACAACCGGGACTTCCGCATCGATATTTTCCTTTATGCGGTCTACGTAGTTCTCTAACGTCTGCATGGTCCGCCTTGCCACGATCAGTGAAAGACGGCTTTCCTCATCGGTCTGTTCCGTAATGCTGTCGATGGTATCGTTCACCTTCCGGATCAGCATATAAATGCTGCTGTCGGAAAATGTGTTGCGTCCGCTTACGATGTTCCATGCGCTCTCCGGGATTTCCTCCGTCACAACCGTCTTCAGATCGGCAACGGTTTTCATACGGTCAATCGAGTTATGGTATTTGCCCGCGTAAAAGAGCATCAGAATAAGGCTTATGATGATCGGAATCACAAGCATGAACACAAGGCGGTGGCTCAGGTCGCTGATCTGCCTGAGAATACTTTTTTCTTTTTTTACTTTACCCATTTCATGCCGCCTTTCCGCAGCCTTAATACCCTCTCGGTGCAATCGCGGAAACGTTCATCTCGTCGCTGAACACCTGCTCTTCGGGGTGAATTACCGCGTCCACACTTTCTCCGTTCTTCAGTTTGAGTGCCGTTTCCATCAAAGCTTTCCCGAGTTTCGGCGTGCATTCCACCACACAGTTGATCTTTCCGGACTTCAGTACATCAATGGCCTCCTGTCCTCCGTCAATCGAAATGATCAGAATGTCTTTCCCGGGGATTAGATTTGCTTTTTCTATCTCGGGAATCGCTCCGATCGTCATCTCATCATTATGGGAGAACACAACGTCAATCGATTCGCCGTACCTGTCGAGAAGATATCTCATGCATTCCGCGCCGCGGCTCTTCAAAAAGTCTCCGTCGATACTCTCTAAAATGCTCATGCGGTCGTCATCTTTGATCGTGTCGAAAAAGCCTGCCTGCCTTTGGCGCATGGGCGTGGAATTTTCCGTTCCGGTGATTTCCACAATATTAATATGCTCCAATCCGAGGCTGTCCGCTTTCCGGATCAGGTATTCCGCCGCCATGACGCCTTCTTTATAAAAGTCGGCGCCGATCAGGCATGTCGTAAGGCCGTCCTGCTCGGTATTGATGTCGCGGTCCACCAGTATTACCGGGATTCCGGCATCCTTGGCTTCCTTGAGCACATTGTCCCAGCCTTCTTCAACGACCGGAGAGAATGCGATCGCATCAACCTTATAAGCGATAAACCGTCGTATGGCGGCTATCTGATTCTCCTGCTTCTGGTTGGCGTTCTCTAGCATCAGGCCGATTCCGTAAACCTCAGCCTGTTCTTCGATATCACGCGTATTGCCGATACGCCACGCACTCTCGCTTCCGATCTGGCTGAACCCCAAAACCAGTCTCGTATCGCTTTGTTCGTCGCCTTTCCGCCCGCATCCCGCAACCGCAAGCATCAGGGCGATAACGATAACGCCCAATAAGATTTTCCTATCCATAAGCCTTCTCTTTTCTTTTAGAAAAGCCGATACTTTTTATATCGGTATCGGCTTTCGTTCTCTTTCCGCTGCGCCTTCGCTTGTGCAGGGAAGTGGTATTCCCTGCACCGGACGGCACTTTACGTATTCTGAGGATCCCGCCTGCAGAAAAACGATAATCGGTAAATTAATCCAGTTCCCTGGTTCCCATGTAGAGCTCGTAATATCTGCCCTTCTGCGCGAGCAGATCGTCATGGTCGCCGCGCTCGATGATCTCGCCGTGCTCCAATACCATGATGGCATTGGCGTTACGAACCGTCGAAAGGCGGTGCGCGATGACAAATGTGGTGCGGTCCTTCATCAGACGGTCCATACCGTGCTCAATGTGACGCTCGGTACGGGTGTCGACCGAACTGGTTGCTTCGTCAAGCACCAGGATCGGTGCCTTGGAAAGCGCTGCTCTTGCAATATTGAGAAGCTGTCTCTGGCCTTGCGAAAGGTTTGCGCCGTCGCCTTCAAGCTTCGTCTGATATCCGTCAGACAGACGCATGATAAAGCTGTGTGCGCTGGCCGTCTTCGCTGCCGCGATAACTTCCTCATCGGTCGCATCCAGACGCCCGTAACGGATATTTTCCATAACCGTTCCGGAGAACAGGTGCGTATCCTGAAGTACCATTGCGATATTCTTACGAAGCACGTCTCTTTCAATCTGCTTAACGTCTACGCCGTCAATCGTAATCTTACCTTCGTTAATGTCATAGAAACGGTTCAGAAGGTTCGTGATCGTCGTCTTGCCGGCACCGGTGGAGCCGACAAATGCAATCTTCTGTCCAGGCTTCGCATACAGATTGATGTCCTTGAGAACAACCTTGTCAGGGTTGTAACCGAAGGTTACATGCTCCATGACAACATGGCCTTTCATCGCGGGCATCGGATCGGCATCCTTTACATCCGGAGCTTCCGGAACCTCGTCCATAACTTCGAAGACACGCTCAGCGCCTGCGAGAGCCGAGAAGAAGGTTGCCATCTGCTGGGAAAGCATGTTGATCGGCATCGCGAACTGACGGGAATAGTTGGCAAATACCGTAAGTCCTCCGGCCGTAACCTTGCCGAAGATCATCAGCACGCCGCCGATACCAACCGTTGCAGCGTAGGAAATCTGCGAAGTGTTGCCCATGATCGGTCCGGTCACGCCGCCCCAGAACTGCGCCTTGAACTGCTTGTCACGCATATCGTCATTAAGAGCGGAGAATTCTTCCACGCAGCATTCCTCGTGGTTGAATACCTTTACGACCTTCTGACCGGTAACGGTCTCTTCGATGTAGCCGTTCACCGCGCCGAGTGCGCTCTGCTGTGCAGCGTAGTATTTGCGGCTCAGTTTACCGATTGTTAATCCGCCGAACAGAAGAAGCGGAATGAATACAACGGTCACGATCGTCAGGATCCAGCTTGTGGTAATCATGAAGATCAGCGTTCCGACAAGCGTTACGCCGCCTGAAACAAGCTGTGTGAACGAGTTGTTGATCATGACATCGATGTTATCAATATCATTTGTGAAACGGGACATGATCTCACCGGTCTGTCTCGAGTCAAAGAAACGAACCGGAAGCTTCTGTAATTTTGCGAACAGATCGTTACGGATCCGTTCAATCATACCCTGCGAGATGGAAAGCATCAGGCGGGCCTGCGTATAGGTTGTGATAACGCCGATGCAGTAAATGGAAGCGAGCATGATAAGCGCCATCAGAATGTAGGTCATTACAGCCGGATCACCGGGGAAGAACTTATCCGCCAGCCGGAGGATCCATTTGTCCGCGATCTTTTCGAATACGGATCTCTTTAATTCCTTATCCGGATGTACCGCCAGGTCAAGCTTGTTGATGATCGGTGCCATAAAGTAACTGCCGACAAGGCTCGTTACCGTCGTTACAAGCATGCACAGAAGAACGAGTACGAAACGGAGACGGAAACCGTGCATGTAGGTAAGAAGACGGGCGATGGTCTTCTTCGCGCTCTTCGGCTTGCCGCCCATCATTCCACGGCCTCTCGGGCCTCCCTGCGGACGCTGCTTGAACGCATTTTTCTTAGCTATGCTGTTGTACTGCTGCTGCAGCTGTTCCAAAGATCTTGCCATCTGCTCACGCCCCCTTTCCCGTCTGAGACTCGTAAATTTCACGGTACTCGGTATTATTTGCAAGCAGCTCGTCATGGGTTCCCATGCCGGTGATTATACCGTCATCCATAACGATGATCGTGTCAGCATCCTGAACGGAGCTGATACGCTGCGCAATGATCAGCTTGGTCGCTTTGCGGAGATTCTCGGTATACGGATCCGCCTCGCCCATGATCGGCGTGGATTTCTCGGAAAATGCTTTCCGGATCTGTGCCTCGGTTGCCGTATCAACGGCACTCGTCGAGTCATCGAGGATTAGGATCTTCGGCTTCTTAAGAAGCGCTCTTGCGATACAGAGACGCTGCTTCTGGCCGCCGGATACGTTTGTTCCGCCCTGCTCGATCATCGTGTTGTAGCCGTCACGGAAGGAGGAGACAAATTTGTCGGCCTGCGCGTACTCTGCCATACGCCGGATCTCTTCGGGCGTGGCATTTTCGTCGCCCCACTGAAGGTTCTCGGTTACGGTTCCTGAGAACAGCGTATTCTTCTGAAGAACCATGGAAACACCTTCACGCAGGTTATAAAGCGAGTAGTCGCGGACATCTACGCCGTCCACGAGCACTTCGCCCTCGTCACAGTCATACAGTCTCGGGATCATTGAAACGAGCGTCGTCTTGCCGCAGCCCGTGGAACCGATGATGCCGACCGTAGCGCCTGCCGGGATATGCAGGTTAATCTTGTTCAGAACCTTCTCCTCACTGTTTTTATAGTAACGGAAGGAAACGTCTTTGAATGTGATCTCACCATGCTGAACCGTCAGATCCTTATACTTCGCGTTCGCGTCGGTCAGGTCGAGCGGCTCGTCCATAACCTCACGGATACGCTTTGCGGAAGCCAGTGCTCTCGAGGAGAACATCAGCAGGAAGGTGATCATAACAAGCGAGGAGAGAATCTGCGTTACATAAGTTAAGAACGCGGACAGGTCACCGATCTCCATTCTGTAATCGAGAACCATCGGACCGCCGATCAAAATAACGGCGATTACGGTTCCGTTCATGAAAAGCGTCATGACCGGAGACATGAAGATCATTACCTTGGCTGCGGAAATTCCTGCTTTTTTCAGGTTCGCGTTGGATTCGCGGAACTTCTCGATCTCGTAATCTTCCCGAACGAAGCTCTTAACAACGCGTACGTTTGTAACATTTTCCTGCACCGTCGAGTTCAGGGCGTCAACCTTCTTCTGAACGCGTCCGAATCTCGGGAAACCGGTAAGGATAATACCGCCGACCGCCACAAGCATGGTCGGAATGGATACGGCAAATACAACCGACAACGGGGGATTCAAAAGAATCGCCATCACTAACGCCGCGATCATCATACCCGGTGCGCGGAGTGCCATACGCAGAACCATCGCGATAAAGTTCTGCACCTGCGTTACGTCGTTGGTAAGACGCGTAACCAGGGAACCCGTTGAAAACTTATCGATATTCGCGAATGAATACTGCTGGATCCGGCGATAGCAATCCTCCCTGAGATCAGCGGCAAAGCTGACGGAAGCCTTTGAAGCAAAATAGGCGCCGCCGATTCCGCCGGCCATCATTACAAGCGCCGTCAGAATCATTAAGCCCATGATTCCGAGGCTGGTCGCCGTTGTCAGCGTTCCCTTGTTCGCATTGTTGATCACGATCGCAAGAAGTCTCGGCATGATTACTTCACCGACAACCTCCACGATCATACAAAGCGGTCCAAGGATGAAGAACGCCAGATAAGGCTTAATGTACTTCGACCATTTCATATAATATGTGTTCCTTTCTTTCCGGGACCTTCCCGGCAAACTGCTGTTTTATTCGGATGCCGTAAGCGATTTCAGGTTTCCCTGCATCCGAAGAAGCACTTCCATGAACGATTCCAGTTCTTCGTCCGAAATACCCGCGCACATTGCCTCATCAAGATCCTTAAAAATCTGCTTCGTACGTTCCACGATCGTGCGGCCGGTCTTGGAAACCGTGATTTCCTTCTCCCTGCCGTTTCGCATGGACCGCTCGATGAACCCTGCCTTTTCCAGTTTCTGGAGGGTTCCAGTAACGGCTGCGGGACTGATTCCGAAAGCCTTCGCCATCTCCGCCTGAGAAGGAATCTTCTCACAATGATACAGATACATAAGCATCATATGCTGGCTTCGGTGAATGCCGAGAGTTGAGAGCTGGTTTTCTACGGCCGCCCGATGTGCCCGGTCGGTTGCACAGAAGGTCTGTACAATGTCCGTAGACGAATGTCTGCCTGCCATAGCTGCTCCTTTCCTTTGATTTGTTCCGCCCAAACCGGTAACGGTTCGCGGAAACCGGCAAACGCAAATTAACGCGTTAATTGTTAACGCGTTAATTATACCAAGAAAAATGCAATTGTCAATAGTAGTATTCGTTCTTTTCAATGAATTCTTTTATCCTGAAAAACCGTATCCTGCGATTTGCCGTTTCGCCGATTCCGCTTTGTCCAAACACCGGTTCGCAAAACTAATGGCGATTCCCCAAAGAATAATGTCAGTTCCCCCCAAAATATTAACGCGCACCGTATGGTACGCGTTAATTCTTCCTTTCTTCTCCCCTCACAACAGGAGCAGAACCGGTCTACTCTTTTATTTCCACAACCGGATCTCCCGTACCTGACCGTCTGTGGCATGGAACGTTACCGAAGTCTCGGGATTGAGTGCGTAAATCCAATGGATTTCGACATATTCGGTCTTTGCTTCATTGGTATAATATACGCGAATACAGTCTTCCGCGGATCCTTTCCATACATCCGGCGCTCCCGCAATCTTGTCGAAATACTCCGCAAGACCTCTTGCCCCGTCTCCGATAAACTCTTTCTCCGTGCCCGAGCAGATTGCTTCCGCTTCCGCTAATGTAATGTTCCGCGCCCCCGGTGCAAGGATTCCGCGAATGATCTGAATCTGTTTCGTGCACTGATTCGGATCCGTTACCATGTAGACTCCGTCCGAGGTAAGATTTCTCAACCGCTCCTTCGTATTTTCATCCGCATCCTGAAAAGCTTTATCATAGATGCCCTTGGGTTCCTCTCCCCAGTTATCCTCACTGCTGTTTAAATAAGGCACTTTCTCCGAAATGAAATCATCCAACGATTCGCAGTTCTGCAGCCACTTCTTCCCGCACACCGGAAAAGTCCTCGGAGCGGATCAGAAACAAGATTGTCTGGTGAATACTCTTATACGGAATCTGAGCTTCTTCCGGCATTACTGCGATTCCTTCTACCGTAATCGGTTCGTTGTCAAAAAACCAGTTTTTGTGATCCCTTACGACTGCCAGCAAAGCTTCGTTGCGGTCTGTTCTTTTACAAAGCTCGGACAGCCCGTTAAAACTCTGTTTAATTGCGTTGTAACCCATGTCCATACTGTCATATGCCAGAACATCCGGGAAGAGCGGGTAGAAAAGAACCGTCTGCACCAGATTCTCTGTTGACATTCCGGAAAGAACCTCATCCGGAATCCTGCAGGCTTTTACCATATCCGCATGATTGCCGTATGCCCAGGTTGTCATGCCCGGCAGGCTCGGATAGCGGTATCCGGTATACTCCGCCGGAAAATACATGTCCATAATCTCCTGATCAGTCGCCTTCGGGCCCTCCTCAGCTTTGCCGAAAGGATCCGTCGTTTCGGTCGGTGTTGCCGTTCCGGTTGGGGTTTCAGTTGCCGTTCCGGTCGGTGTTGCTGACGCCACTCCGGTTTCTTTGCCCGGTTCCTTCACGGATAACCGGAGTTTAATTGCCGCCACCGTTACCCCTACAACCACAAGAACCGCCGCCGCACACAGCGCGACCCGGCCCCAGGCTGCAAGTACCGGTGCAACACGCCCGCGGGATTTCTTTTCCTTTTCCGGATTACCTGCATCCCCCCGTGTAAACACGGAAGATGTATTCTTCCTGTTTTGCTGTCTTTCATATTGCGCTTTCGCTTCCATTACCCTGCGAAATACTTCATCATGATCTCTCATAGTCTTCCTCCGTTCCCTGCTATCTCCAGTTTCTTCCGAAGAGCTTTCTTGGCCCGTTCAAACAGATGATAGGTTCCGGCCGACGTTTTTCCCATAAGACCTGAAATCTCCTGCAAATCCTTTCCTTCGTAAAATTTCAGTTGCAGGACCCTTCGGTAATCCGGTTTCAGGCTGTCCATCGCCTGATACAACCGTTCCCGTTCTTCCTGTTCGATATATATTTCTTCTGCGTCACCGTACCCTCCGTCCGAACCGGCCAGTTCCTCAGAGAGTTGTTCCGTTTCCTGCGGCCGACAGCGAATGAAATCGATTGCGAGATTTCTTCCGATTGCGTAAAGCCATGTTTTAAAAGAAGATTTTCCCGAAAACTTCGGCTTCTTTGTGGCCAGAACGATAATCGTTTCTTCTGCCATATCTTCGGCATCGTCCATATTATTGACATAGGCATTCAGATAATGTGCAAGCCCGTCATAATATGCGTTGATGATTTCCCGAATTCCTTCGTCATCCCCGGAAAGGAAACGGCGGTAGCTACCTGCACCGTTGTCCATTGATGCGTTCCTCCTTTGCTCTTCTATCCCTTTGTCGGGGAAAATGCCGCTTTTTCGCCACTTATTTTTCAAAAAAGCAGAAAAATCCCAAAGAGCGGAATCCATATCGGATTCCGCTCCGTGTTCCTAATATGTCAAAACCGAGATGTATTCGCCTTTTCCTGATTTGTATAAGGCAAACGCGATCACGAGCAGGCTGACGAAAAATACCACCACCAACGGAACACGTCGGGGAATAAATCCAAACAGCACGACATAATGAACCAAACTTGCCAATATAAACAACGTTAAGTATTTTCCTGTGGATGCCGGCGAATTCGTTATCTGCCTCGTCAAATCAAATCCGGCGCCGGTCCTCATTCCGGTAGCGCCCCCTCCGATTACCGGCGGTCTCCCCTGTGTCAAAAGGTTTGCCCCGCAGGTGCTGCACTTTTTCGCCGTGCTTACATTATCCGAACCGCAAAAGCCACACTTCATAAGCCCCTCTTGAAATTCCTTTTTCTCCTAAATCTCCACACAGTCACCTGCGTGAAGATATGTCATTTTCCCCTTAAGAACCGGTTTCATCAGTTCATACGCCTCAGCCCCCGTACAATGTCCCGTGAAAAATGTAACTCCGGTCGCCGCAAGCACCTCAGCGACCTCCCGAATCCGCGAAACCGCCGTTTCATCATAACCGTCCGCGTTCATCATATGAAAACCGCTGACTACAACGTCCGGATCAGTTCCGTACAGTTCGCGATACCTCTTTAAGATATTGACGATTCCTTTATGGGCGCAGCCCGAGATTAGAACTGACTTGCCGCCTTCCGTAAGGACCGCGTACTGCTCATGTTCAAATGCATCCCGAACATAAATCCCGTCTTTCTTTTCATAAAGCGTCCGGTTCCCTTCGGGAGCATACTCCGCCCCGTTCACGCCTGAGAAAAGCGACATTGCATCGTCAACCCTCGTAATGCCTTCCCGGGGCGTCAGAACCAACCCCGGAAGTTTCATGATCTCCGGATCGATTCCGATATATTTCTCATACTCCCGCAGATTATAATACAGAAGGCCTGCGTTATCCCGCATATAAACAGGTCCGTTATAACCGCGTTTTACAAGCCCCATAAGGCCTCCGGTATGGTCATAATGCCCGTGGCTTAAAACAATGGCATCCACATCCGTCACGGAAAGGCCCAGCGCTACGGCATTCGCCCAAGTCTTATCGGATGCACCCGTATCAAGCAAATAGCGGTGAGAACCCGTTTCCACCAGAAAGGAAAGCCCGTGCTCCGCCGTAACCGGCACGGTTCCGTTTGTATCTTCAATCAGATTTCTTATGATCACGGTTCTGCCTCTTCTCTTTCTTTATCTCTTTCGCCTCCGCTTGCCGCGGTTCCCGCGTTTTTGCACGGGCTTACGGCAATCCTCCGGTCTCCGTCCTGCGCCGTTCCCTTGTCAGCCACCTGTTCGCATGATATACTGAAATCGGAAGCAATGCCTATCGGAAAGGAACCGCCATGAGTACCGTTATTCTTATTCTTCTCGTTATCATCACGGGATGTCTCATCTTCGGACGCGTTGACATCGTTTTGATCGGCGGCGCCGGTCTTTTGATGGCTCTTTCCGCGATTCTGGTCCTTTTCTTCCTTTTCTGCCTGCTCCGGCTCATCTTCATGCGGCGACGAGAGGCGCATTTTACGCGTATCGATTATCCGCGCGAGAACAGTCTTTATGAAGTTGCTTTCTATAATGTCGGCGGAAAGGAATACCCCTGTATCTTTCCGGAGGAAGGGATCTTCCGTTCCTATTTTTATAATCCCGACCGGCGTTGTCACGTCTTTTTAAATGAGCGAAACGGTCGTCTTTTCGATCCCGTCTCGCTCATCACGATTATCTTCGGTTTCTTTGCCGGACTTGCGTTCGGTACGATAGTCTATCTTCTCTTCTTTATTTGAAATCTCTGGAGAACATTTTGCAAACCCAGCTGTAGTAGCCTTTGTCCACCTTATCGGGCTCGCCGGGAAGCATGCGCCACTGCCAGTTCGTTCCGATTGTTGCGGGATGATTGATCCGGCAGGAATTATCAAGATGAAGGAAATCCTGCATCTGTATGATCACGACGTTCGCGATACTCTCATAGAGCTTGCGGATCATCTGGTCATGCAGCTCCTCTTTCTTTAGGATACCGAAATATCCCATCATCCAGTTGATCTCCCACTCTTCGCGGCCTGCAAGGAATCCCGCAAGCGTCTCGTTGTCATGCGTTCCCACATAGGCGATGCAGTTCGGACTCTTGTAGTTGTGCATCAGATAGCCGTTCGAGGAATCGCCTGCCACGCCGAACTCCAGAACCTTCATGCCGGGATAGCCGCATTTCTCAATCAGATTCTTAACCGGTTGCGTTAACACGCCGAGGTCCTCGGCGATAATCTTCGCGCCCTTCACGGACTCGTCAATGACCTTGGTAAGCTTCTCTCCGGGTCCCTTCTTCCATTTTCCGCCTTTGGCCGTCTTACATTTGACAGGAATCGACCAATAGTTTACGATTCCGATGAAATGATCGATCCGGATGACGTCGTAAAGCGCCGCGGTCGCCTTCATGCGCTCGCGCCACCATTTGAAATCTTTCTGCTCCATGACGTCCCAGCGGTATAACGGGTTGCCCCAGCGCTGGCCGTCCGCGGAAAAGGCATCCGGCGGAACGCCCGCAATGTTCTCGGCGTTATGGTCAATATCGAGGTCGAACAGCTCGCTGTGAGCCCATGTATCGGCGCTGTCCATCGAAACATAAAGCGGAATGTCACCGATGATCTCTACGCCCTGCTCGTTCGCATAAGCGCGTAGCTTGTGCCACTGCTTGAAGAACGTGAACTGCAGGAACTTCTGGAACGCAATCTCATCGCGAAGCTCCTCTTTCGCTTCGTCTACAGCCTTCTTTTTATGAAGGCGCAGTCCGTCATCTTCCCAGTTCTGCCAGCTTGCGTAGCCTTCCCGCTCCTTAACCGCCATGAACAGGCAGTAATCCTCAAGCCAGTATGCCGCTTCCTTCTCAAACTTCTTAAACTCGTCCGTACCGGCGCATCCGCTTCGGGCAAATGCCATACGCAATACACGATACCGGCTTCCGAACTGCGCACCGTAATCCACATAACGCGGCTCGGTTCCGTAATACCCCGAGTTAATCTCCTCCTGGGTAAGAAGCCCTTCTTCCTTTAAGGTATCGAAGTCGATAAAGTAAGGATTCCCGGCAAATGCGGAATAGGACTGATAGGGGCTGTCCCCGTAACTCGTCGGTCCGACCGGAAGCACCTGCCAATACCGGTGTCCCATCTCCTTAAGAAAATCCACAAACTGATAGGCTGCTTTGCCCAATGTCCCGATTCCGTAAGGGCTGGGCAAAGAAAAGACGGGAAGAAGCACGCCCGCGCTTCTTCCCCACTCATTTTTCTTCGCTGTACGCATTATAGTTCCTCTGGTTACCGTTTATTACTGTCTTTTACGCGATGAACGGCGACGCGGCCGCTCCGGCAATTCTTCCGGGTCGGGAAGAGGAATATCGTCCGATTCTCCGGCTTCTTCACCGCGGGCATACCGCTCTTCCTCGTCGTCTGCCGACAGATCCTCGTCCCTTCTGCGACGAGGCTTCTCCGCTTCGTCAAGGATCTCGTAAACCTCGGGAGAATCTTCCACTCCGTCAGCTTCGTCCGCTCCGGAGGAAACGATCTGCGTTTCATCCGAAACCGAATCCGCTTGATCCGCGAAATCATCCTTCTCACTCTCGGACGGCTCGGGAACAGCTTCACCCGCAACCGGGATCATTCTCTGGCAATGTGCCGCGACTCTCTTGGAGTAGGTAAATACGATAATCGTATATCCCGCGCTGTTCAAAACTTCAAGGAAGTCCATGAACCGCTCGCGATCCGCTGCGGAAAGGCACCCCGTAGGTTCGTCCGCGAAAATATACTTCGGCTCCGCGATCATCGCACGGCCCGCACAAACCTTCTGGCGGTCAAGAACGGAGAACTCGGTCGGATAGAACCGGCCTTTGCCCTTCAGCCCTAAGCCGCGGAGCACTTCACGGGCTCTCTTCAGCTTACGCTTCTTGGTCATGAACCGATGATTCAGCGGCATGGTGATGTTTTCAAACAAAGTCATATCCGATACAAGCAGCGGGTCTCTCGTAATAATACCGCAGTCCTTGGCGCGGAAACTTGCCATCTTGAACATCCGTCCGAGACCGACAACCTTGCCGTCAATCATATAGTGTCCGGAATCCGGTCTCGTAAGACCGGTCATAATATTCATCAGGGCGGTTTTGCCGCTTCCGCGGCGTCCGACGATGGCAACCATCTCGCCGTCCTGAATCTCCATGTTTACATTATCCAGAATCTTCTTTCTGGGCTTTCCGATTCCGAGGCCGTAAGATTTTGAGATATTAATCAGTTTTAATCCCATCTCACACCTCCTGCGTCCGCCGGAACATCCGGGCGAAATCTCGGATAAGAATCCAAATCATAATAGCAGCCGTCGGATATCCGACAAGCTTTCCGATGCGGCGGAATACCGGCTTCGGAGCCGTCATGTGAAGTTTCAGCAATTTACAGATAACGAAAGCACAGCCGTAAGACAACGCTGCTGCTAAAACGATCATCAGCAGCCCCTCGATCAGATACAGCGCCATCATCTCAACACGATTGGTTCCGGTCAGGTAAAGCGATGTATAAAACTCCTTGCCGCAGTAGAACTTATAGAAAAGATACAGTGCAAAAAGGATCATGCAGATCGGGAATGCCTTCTTCGTAAACTTCAGAACCTGATCTGTCAGCTTCATGGAATTCTCACGGAACAGGATGGAATTGTCCTTGCTTGCTCCGTCAATCCGATAGGTGGTCAACGGATCCTTTTTCGGATTGTCGCGATGGAAGTCTCTCCAGGACTCTTCAATCACTTCTGCCAGACTCAGCTGTGCTTCATTGCGTGTCTGCGTCGTTTTAATATATCCGGAGTTCATCATAAACTGAACATGGAACAGCATGGATCTTTCATCCACCTTGAAGGTCCGCTCCAGCGGGCCAACCGGCTCATCCGTAAGAATGGGCTCGCTGCTTCCCGGTTCCTCCGAGTTATTCTCGGTCTTATTGGCCGTTTCCTCTTCCTGTTTCTCGGGCTGCAGGAATACGATGTAATCATCAAGTACTACGTCTCTGCCGTAAATCTTCCAGGTTGTTCCCGGATCGAGAATGTTATGCGCTTCCAGGTTCGTAGTCGTCTGTGCGGCATACATATCAAATTTCGTTCCTGCCGCGATCGTTCCGGCAGCACCGTAATTCGCGCCGACCATGACACGTACAACATCCTTCGAAGTCGAATTGGCCAGAGCCTTCAGCCAGTCAGGGGCATCCTCGGTAACCGCAGAGCGCTCGATCCAGAGGCTTCTTACTTCCGCATACTGCAAGCCGGTCTTCTGGTCATTCTTCTTATTCGGCGGGTTGTTCAGGTATGCGCCGGCCAGAAATTCATCATTCAAATACTTAACCTGAATATACACACCGTCCGTATAAGATACGGGAACCTCTTCCTTAATCTCATAGATATCATCCATGGAAATAAACGGACAAAGGATATAACTGCTGAGATCAATCTCCTTATCACCGATCTTCGCGGTTGCTCCCTTCGGAAGGAATCCGGCGATCTGAAGCTGAATCTTTCCGACGGAATTCTTGGCCGTAAGAATATTGCCGATACGGTAACCGTTCTCCATCTGATAATCGGAGCCGAGCATCACGTAAATCTTTTCCAGATAATCGTTCGGCATGCTGAAAATCTGCTTCGCGTCTTCACCGAGACGGAATGTTTCCACCATCTTCTCGTCCATCCAGATGGTCTGGACCGTGGTGTATTTGGCGCCGTTATTGTCGATATCCTTGTTTGAATAGAATTCATCCGTCTCAAATCCCTTAACAGCCTGATCGGGTCCGAGGAAGGATGCAATCTGCAAGTATTCCTTACAGATTTCCTCATAACCTTTTACCCAGCCGGCCTTAACCAGATTCGAATGAAAAGCAATCTCAGCCTTCAGGTCACTGTCCGTAACCTGCGGGCTCTTCGTGGATACCTTTCCGCTGAGAAGGTACTTCTGCTCCTCCGTAGACGCATTCTTCAAATCATAGGTACTTGGAAATGATTTCTTCAGATCTTCTCTGAGAGTGTCCTGAAAAAGCCATGCCGCGCCGCACGCGACAAAGCCGACCAGAACAATAAAGAAGATATGTTTCTTCATTACGATGGAATACTTTAATTCCTTTAAGAATCTCCCCATACAAACCTCCGTATACTTCAACGTTTTTTAGGGTCCCGTCGAAGTACATCTGCAATTTAACATACATAGTAATCATATACCAAAACCGCGAAAAATACAACGGAGAGTGACAAATTGATGGCCAAAAAGTCCTATTTTCGTCTGATTTTCCGCAAAAAAGTTCCGGAGCGCCCTCTTTCCGAGAGAAACTCCGGAGTAATTCCCTTTTTTATACGAAAAATGTCTTTAACAGATTTCCGCTCCGCTGGGCATAAACTTCTCGGGGCTCATCAAAGCAAGCTCGCCGTTTTCGTCCTCGGCACAAAGAAGCATGCCTTCGGACTGAATGCCCGCCAGTGTTGCCGGTTTCAGGTTCGTCAGAACCATTACATGCTTTCCGACCATCTGCTCCGGGCTGTAATCCCTTTTGATGCCGGATACAATCTGCAGAATCCGGCTGCCGACCTTAACCTGCGAACAGAGCAATTTCTTGGACTTCGGCACTTCCTCGCATTTTACGATCACGCCGACACGGAACTGCAGCTTTGCGAAATCATCATATGTGATCTCGGCCTTCGGGTCGATGTCAATAAAGCGGCTCTCGTCATTCTCTGCAGTGCCCTGTGCCTCCTCGGGCTTAGCAGCTTCCGCTGTGATTCCGTTCTCCGCCTCATATTCGGCCTTCTGCTTTGCCTGAATCTCGGCAATCTTCGGTGCAATCTCCTTGAAATCGATTCTTGCGAAAAGGATTTCGGGCTGGCCGGTAACGGTTCCGCCGTTCGGATAAAGTCCGAATTTATCAAGGTCGTCATATGCACGGATTTCGGTGTTCAGCTGCTTGACGATCTTATCGGCAGTATCCGGAAGGAAGCTCTTCAGAAGACCGGCACCGATGGCAATGGACTCGGTCAGATTGTAGAGCACTTCCGCAAGACGGTCCTGCTTCGTCTCATCCTTAGCAAGTGCCCAGGGCATTGTCTCGTCAATATACTTGTTGCAGCGCTTGAACAGTGCAAAGATCTCGGAAATCGCATCGGCGACACGAAGATCGTCCATCTTGGCTGCCACACGGTCGCGCGTTCCGGTTACCACTGCCTTCAGATCATCGTCAACCGCTTCCGCAGCTCCCGTTGCCTTAACAACACCGCCGAAATACTTGTTCGTCATGGAAATGGTGCGGTTCACAAGGTTTCCGAGCGTATTGGCAAGATCGGAATTCGTACGCTCCGTTACCAGTTCCCAGGTAATCACGCCGTCATTATCGAAAGGCATCTCGTGCAATACGAAATACCGCACGGCATCGATTCCGAACAGCGAGATCAGGTCATCCGCATAGATGACATTACCCTTGGATTTGCTCATCTTATCTCCGCCCTGAAGAAGCCACGGGTGTCCGAACACCTGCTTCGGGAGCGGTTCGCCGAGAGCCATCAGCCAGATCGGCCAGTAAATAGTATGGAAACGAATGATATCCTTACCGATCAGGTGCAGGTCGGCAGGCCAGAACTTCGCATACTGCTCGGTCTTATTGCCGTCCGCATCATATCCGATACCGGTAATATAGTTGGTAAGCGCATCCATCCATACGAAAATGGTATGCTTGTCGTCAAAATCAACCGGGATCCCCCATTTTACCGAGGTTCTCGATACACAAAGGTCCTGCAGCCCCGGAAGAAGGAAGTTGTTCATCATCTCGTTCTTACGGGAAACCGGCTGAATGAACTCGGGATGCTTGTTGATATGCTCGATCAAGCGGGGGGCATACTTGCTTGCGCGAAGGAAATACGCCTCTTCGCTGGCGGGATGCACCTCTCGGCCGCAGTCGGGACATTTACCGTCCTTTAACTGAGACTCCGTCCAGAAGGATTCACAGGGGGTACAGTACATTCCGTGATAAGCGCTCTTATAAATATCTCCCTGGTCATAGAGTTTGCGGAAAATCTTCTGCATCTGGGTAACGTGATAATCATCCGTTGTACGGATAAACTTGTCATAGGTTACGTTAAGATGGTCGCAGATGTCCTTGATCTTGCCGGCAATGTCATCCACATATGCCTTCGGCTCGATTCCTTTCGCTTCCGCTTTCTGCTCGATCTTCTGACCGTGCTCATCGGTTCCGGTCTGGAAGAACACTTCGTAACCCTGCTGACGCTTAAACCGCGCGATACTGTCCGCGAGTACGATCTCATAAGTGTTGCCGATATGCGGAACGCCCGATGCATAAGCGATCGCCGTAGTGATGTAATAGGGTTTCTTGTCTGCCATTGAACTTCCTCCTCATTTTCCTTTGGTATACGTTTCGCACGGCTGATGCCGGACGATTCCTATACAAAAAGGCTCCCGCCTTATAAAGACGAGAGCCATAGCTTCGTGGTACCACTTTACTTCGCACCTTCCGGTGCCTCACCGGCTGCTTCATACAGCCTCACACGTTAACGGGTGCTCCCGGCAGGACCTAACGCTACGCGCTCGCCCCTGCGACTCCGAGACCATGTTCCCATCGCGAATTGCCGTTCCGCTCTCACCAGTACGGATTCTCTGTATCGGATTCCCGACGGTACTCTTCTCTTCACTGTCTTTGTCTTATGGAATGGGTACACTATACTACCCTTTTCGGTTTCTGTCAAGCCTTGCTTCTCCTTCTGTGAATCACCATGAATACTGCAAGTGCAAGCAGGAGCAGCAGAAGGATGATCGTTGTCACCAAAGCTGCGGTATTGTGGATAAACCGAATGAGCATACTCGAGGTTACAAGGATGTCCTTGATCTCCGTACGAGCCACATTGCCGGCCGCATCCGTTGCATAAATCTCAAGCGTCTGCTTACTGTCTGACTCCGGGATCTCAATGGTGAAAGTATCCCCGCTCAAGTTGGCCTGGAGTTCCACACCATCCAGAATGAAATGCACTTTGTCAAGCTTGTAATTGTCACGGATCAGAACCGTTGCGGTAAGCGAAGGCTGCGCGTAGCTTCCTCCCGAAACCGGCTCAATGACGATAATGTCGGGCTCGATCTTATCGATACAGAATGCGATTCTGCTCTCGGCGCCTTTTTCGGTATTCTGGTTCACATTGCCTGCTTTGTCCTGGGAGACAATCTGTATGCTGTACTCACCGTCCTGTGCGAAAACCTCTTTACGAATGACGTACTTATACTTGTTGAACTCCTGGTCTTTTTCGATCACGGTTTCCACCGCGTAGTCTTTACCGCGGACAAGATTGCGATGCTCATTGTTACGAAGCAGTTCGACAGTAACCTCATCCGTATCGATTTCGTCGACATTGTACTCGTAAATGACGAGGTCTTCCGTAACGGAGGAATACTTGCCGTTCAGATTCTCGATCGAATTCAGGTCATAAGTGGAACCGTAACGATTCACGGAGAAGGATTTGATGATCGTCTCACATGCGTTGCCGGCTTTATCCGTAGCGCTGATCCGGAACGTGTAGAGGTCATCATTTTCCTGCTCGGGATCGATATTGGCGTAGGTCCACCGCATACCGGTCCGTTCTTCGTCTTCGATCTCACTCGTCGTATATCTGACGTGTACTTCCTTATTACTGATTCTCGTCAGGTTGATATTCACGCCGGCCGGGTCGAAGTTATCATCCATACAGGTAATGATCGGTGCAACCTCTCCGCCGTTTGCTCTGTCAAATCCTTCAAGCGTAAGTTTGGGCGCCGTCGTATCGATAATGAAGGTCTCCGACGTGTAAGCCTCTGTCGTGTTGCCCGCGCGGTCGGATGCCGAAACCGTAAAGCTGTAACTGCCATCCTTCGAGAAGGTAAGCGTAATGCTGTGCTGGTCGCCGTTAGCTGTCCAGATGCCTGTCTTCTGGGCGTTTCCGTCGAGCTGTACGCGAGACACATCAAAGTTTCTTTCAACAACCGTCACAGTCGCCGTACGTTCCGTATTGTAATAGTTGCCGTTCTTTGCATCGTTATTATCAAAAGACACATTGATAATCGGTCTTGTGCGGTCGATGATAAACGAGGGTACCGCTGCGATTCCCGCCCTGTTACCCGCACGGTCACTGTAGGAAAGACCGATCGAGTAGTTTCCGTCTGAGAAGAAGCTGACGGTAGTCGTATGAATCGTCTTATTCGGATCGTTCGGATCCGTCTCTTCCGTCCAGCGTCCGATAGCCGGAGCAGAACCGTCCGTATTCCGTGCGGAAAATGTGAAGTCGCCCGGAACGAAGTTTCTCTCCGTGACTACGATCGTCATGGTTCTCGACTGGTTATAGATATTACCATAATCCGAATCCGGGGTGGTGTTGTCGAAACTGTACTCCACCGTCGGAACCGTCTTGTCGATGCCGAATGTCATCTGACGCTCGGAGACATTACCCGCCGAATCACGCATCCGGATACGAACCGTAATATCATTACTGTCATTGGATACAACGATCGCCTTCGTCAATTCGGTGACCATCTTGCCATCCGTCGAAACAACGGTCCATCCGCCATCACCGTTCAACGCTCCGTTGTCGCTGACCGTAAGCGTTCCGGCCTGGTTTCTCGCCTGATCATACGGCGCTGTAACCGACCATTCAACTGTCTTAATACCGGAATAATGATCGGCAATCCGGAGATTCAGTTCCACATTGGCATTGTAAAGTTCCGTTCCGTTACTCTGGACACCGGTTGCCTGCGGTTTCGTGAGCGTGATATGCGTCTCGGTGTTGTGGTTCTCGGAACTCTCGATGATAACGCCCTTCACGCCGACATAATCACCGACATTTGATAACTGGTCATATGCTTTCGCATAAATCTCGCCTTTGAACGGTGCCTTTATCGTTATGAAAATCTCTCCGTTAGCATCTGCCGAAGCCGTATGCACTTCCGATTCCGTACCATCCGGATTCTTCAGATAATACGAAACTCTCATGATACCGGATCCCTGATTCGGATCCTCGGCAATGATTCGCACAACCGTGTCCTTGGAGAACACGTATCCGGACTCACTCAAAGAACTGCCCGGACTCAACACTCCGGTTTCCGCGCCGCCCTGCTGGCGGAACGTAAAGCCTTTGATCACAGGCGCCGTGGAGTCTTTGTATATCGTGTCTTTATAAAGCGTGCTGACATTACCCGCATTATCGGTTGCGGTAACCTCAATCGTTACCGAATTGTCATCGGCAACGGTCACCTGCGAAGAGCTGATTGCAAGCTTTAATGCTTTCACCGGTTCATCGCCGTTCCCGTAGTTAGCTTCAATGGCCTGTCCGTCCACATCCTCAGAAATCTGCTTCCCGTTCAGCGTAACGGATACCGTTGCGATTCCGGACTGCTCATCCGAAACGGAAACATTCCAAATCACATCCGCCAGACACCACTGTGTTCCGTTGGCTGTCTTCCCGGGCGCTCCGTCTTTCACGGCCGTCACTACCGGAGCGATAGTCTCAATACGGATCAGTTCAACCGTCATCTCGGGAATAACCTGCGAATCAAGTGATCTTGCAGCCCCGACATTGCCGGCTGCATCCACAGGAACAGCGGAAAATGTGTATTCGTTGTCCACACCGGAAACAAGATCGCTTTCGGGAATCACGAATACGGCTTTGCCGTCAACAACGTCTGCCAGCAGATACTCCTGAGAGCCCTCATGCAGGTAAAGCATTACCTTTCCGGCTCCGGCAGACGGCTCTTCATCGGATACGAAAACCGTAACTTCGACTTTGCCGTTTGCAAATGTACCAAAGCGCAGATAATTCAGACTGTCCGCTTCCGCAACGGATTTCAAAGCGAATCCGGTAATTACCGGTGCCTTTCGGTCAATCCGTACAATCTTCTTCACATATGTGTGATTTCCGGCGAGATCAACACAGCTAATCTCAATTACAAAAGTATCGTCTTCGTTATCATCGTCTTCGTTAGCATAGTCCTCTGACCGGAAGCGGAATTCGCCGGTATCCGTCACCGGCTGAGGATTTAAACTCAAATCCTGAAGGTTGTTCAATTCCGCTCCATTCGCGTCACGATAAGCTATTTCACCGTTAATCTTTACAACAAAGTTCGAAAGAGCGGCTTGATCCGTTCCCCTGATATAAAACTCAAAATCATCCGCATACCATATTTGATCTTCGGAATCTACACCGATCTGTCCCTGCTCGGAAAATCTTAAATCAATAACCGGCGGGATTCTCTCAATAATAAGGGTATCATTCCCGTTTTCGGCGTCTGATCTTACTTCCGAAAGTTTCTTTTCTTCACTGCACAATCCGGAAGCATCCACGGCCTTAACGCTTATGATATAAGTCAAATACGCATCATCTGAAAGCTCTTCTCCGGGAATGAGGAATTCCGCCCTTCCGGATTCGGGATTGATCGGCGCTTCACCGAACAGCTCCCCGTTCAAAAACAGCTGAATCTTCTCCACTCCGGAGACGGGTCCCGGCTCACAATCCTTTGCATAAACCGTAATAAGCACCGGCCCGTTCGTAATCAAAGCATAGCTTTTATTAGAGATTATCTGACCCGGATTATACTGATAAAACTTAATCTCGGTTATTTCAGGCGCCGTGCTGTCAATATTTACAACCTGTCTGCATACTTCACTGGCAATGCCTGCATTGTTCGTGGCGGAAACGACCAACTCGTAAGAACAATCTTCATTTGCCGTAATCTGTGCGGTCGAAATCCGGAAAGATTTCGAATCAACCTGCCCGGAATCCGAAAGATCTTTTATCAGCTCATTTCCGTCCGCATCAGTCGTAATATCCGTTCCGTTCAGCGTCACGGTATATGTTGCGAGGCCGGATTCCGAATCGTTTAAACTGATATTCCAGACAACGTCGGAAGAATACCAAACCTTCTGCGTCTCGCCTTCTCCGGTCGTTCTTCCTTCCGGAGTTCCTTCTTCCGGTTCTGCTGTCACAGTAGGTGCAGTAGTGTCAAATACAATGTCTGCGGATTCCAGATTCGTGTTCTCGTTAGGAATAATAGCCTTAGGCTCACCGGTATTTCCGAGCCGGTCAACCGCATATGCGCTGACAGTATGTCTTACAACTTCCGAAGAGAACTGTTCGGGCGCTACGGTAAATACGGCTGCTCCGCCTTCGTCCGGCGTCTGTTCCGCGATTACTGTTCCGTCTGCCAGCAGAACGATCTTCTCAATTCCGACCCGGTCATCCTGCGCCGTAACGGTCACTTCAATCGGACCGGTCGCATAATTACCGTGTTCGGTAAGTTTCAACGAATATCCTTCCGCCGCATCCAGCTCAAAATCGCAGACGTTCGGCGCGCTGCCATCCAAATAGAAATCCTTTAAAGTATTGGTCAGTATTCCTGCGCTATTCTCCACGGTAACAATGATGTGGCAAATGCCGGACTCCCCGGCCATACTCGCATCAAATTGTGCTTTCAACGACCTCTCCGTAAGCAAAGGCTCGTCCGTAAACGTAAACGGTGACCCTTCTATCTCAGCGCCGTTAACACTTATATAAATCTTGGTGATGCCAAAATCGTCTTTTACGGATACCGAAAGTTCCGGCGGCACAGTATACCACGTTGCCTCTCCGATTGCCGTTCCGTCTGTCACGGAAAGCGATATTTCGGTTTTGCTTGAAGAAATAAAGATTATTCCGGTTCCGGTATTGGAATTGCTATCGGTCAGAATCGTTTCCGACGTTTCATTTCCAAGTGTATCCGATGCTTTAACGGAAATATTGAGCTTATACTCAGCCGATTCCTCGTAGTCTGTCGGAATCACAAATACTGCAGCGTTTCCTTCCGCTATGGTCTCTGTCATATAAGCGCTGCCGTTATTGAACAGCGTTACACTCGAAAGACCTGCAAAGGCCGCTCCGTCTGAAGCTTCCACCGCAACCTTAACCGGTCCGTTTGAATAAATAACACCATTCGTTATGCCGAGCGTAGTTCCGTCCGAATAAGGTTCAACAGTAATCTTAGAGATTACGGGTGCGCTTTGATCCAGAATATACTGATAGGACTTAGATGCCGTACCCGAAAGACTCGTACAGCTTACAACAATGTTGTTCTGCCCGTTCTGCAAAAGTCGGTTTCCGTCCGCATCCTTCGGGTCGCAAAGAATGATTTGCGTTCCGGATTCATACAATGTACTCTCCGTAAGAAGCTCTTTCCCTGTTTCCGGAGTCCACACGGTTCCGTTAACCTCAATCGTAATGTCCTTTAATCCGAACTCCTCGGGATCGGTAAAGGTAAAGGTAAACTTCGGCGGATCCTTAAATACACTTCCGGGTGCACCCTCAAGCGGGCTGACACTCGTTCCTTCCACTGCCTCTGTGATAACCGGGGCCATGTTGCCAATCGCCACGCTGTCCTTCTTAAGCCCCATGTCGGTTAGCGTCAACAACCCGGTTCCGTTTCCGGCTTTATCGTAAATTACGACTCCGAGTTTCCGATAGTCGGCAAATGTGCTTCCCGTCAGTTCAATGCTGCAGATGTTTGCTTCGTCCGGCGCAACCGATGCATATAGTTCGTACTCTTCAGTCGTTTTGCTCTTAACAAAAACTTCCGTGTGATCCACGCCGGAATTCACGTTACTGCCGGTATCGCCAGTCTCGAAGCAGAAATAAACCGTCTGCGGCGAATGATATCCGTCCGTCTTCTCCGCGATACCTGTCTGGTCATGGGTTTGCTTATCCGTATAAAGTCCCACATTCCAATATATAGGTGCCTTGTCATCGTTCTGATAGGTAACCGTGTAAGCTTCCGAATGATGGCCGCGCATGTCCTCTGCATAAATCGTGTAAACCTTGCCCGGCGTAACATTAAAGATGTAAGTATAGGAAGCTTCTCCGTTCAACACAATCGGATCGGAGGTCTTCTGCTTTACGTCCTCAAAGGTCCCCAACGCTTCATCAATAATGTAAAGCGCTTTCAGGCCGCTTACTTCTTCATAAGGGTCATCCGGCGTTCCGTCTGCGAAAAGAAGCCGTGCCTGCGTTACGCCTGCCCGTCCGAGCCCCGATGCATCATAATAGTTGAAGCGATCCTCCGTTTGAGGCAACGAGATTACGGGTTTCGTCCGGTCAGGTTTGATATTATGTAACGTACTTTCCCCAAAATCCTTTGTTTCCGCGGGAATTGCGTTAATCGAGACGGAATAATGACCTTCCTTTTTTATCTGCATTCCGATGCTCTGTCCCGGCAGGTTCGGAAGCGAAATCGTATACTGCCCCTGCGGATTGGTTTTCGTCGTCAGCGGGGAACTCAGGGTATACGCTCCGATTGAAGAAACGGTGACCGTTGCGTCGCCAACCGGATGTCCTTCCGTATTGCGCACGGATCCGCTGTACTGATCTTCCCCGATCCGGGTGCAGATGATCGTACCCGAAAGGGCATTGTGCAGCGTCACGTTCATGGGAAGACCGGGCATTCCGAAGAACCGGTTGTTAACGGTATCGCAGAACCAGTTTGTCCCGCCGTTCAGGGTGAGGTTCAAAGAATACGCTGCCCCATCCGTAAAACCGCTAACTTCAAAGCGTCCGCCGGAAACAGGTCCGGAAAACGTTTCGTTTGGATTCGCGATATTGGTCAGTTCAAACGATCCGTCAACCTGGATATCAATGGTTTCATGGTTCGCATCCTGGTATACAAGGGTATAACTTGTACTGACTAACGGCTCTTCTCCCTCCGCTCTGACACTGAACGAGCCGACGGGGATCAGATTGAACACAAGAAGAGCGGTCAGCACAGCCGATACAATCTTTGTGATTGGTTTTTCAATCCGATGCTTCATATACCGCCCTCCTTATACATATTCTTCCGTGTGAACTTCCGTAACACTTCTCACAACAACAAATTTGGCAACCGTCTTCAGGTCTTCCGTACCGGGTGCTTCACCCGGACGTTCCGGAACCAGTGCCTCGCCGGTTTCATTCAGTACCTGCGTAATGCCGAACGGCTGGTTCTCGTTCAGCACACCGGTTATTCCTTCCTTCGGCGCAAAGTCCGTCAGATTCGGGTTGTCTGGTCCGAAAGCCTCTGTCGGGGACGTGCCTTCCAGATCCTCGGATTTTACATCCAGTCTCTTGGACTCATGCGCACGAGCCATCGCTTTGAAATCCGACGTATGACCGGATCCCGATGCCGGCTTCTTCGTTCCGCTGTTTCCTCCTCTAAGCTCGGCAACTTCCTTTGCCGCTCTGCGGCCGCTCAGATCTCCGAGAACATCCGGAATCTTGTAACGGACGAAGAGAACCGCGGCAAAACCGAAGCAACCCGCCGCAATGGAAAATGCGATGATCGCCATTACCATCCATGCTGTCGTACTCATTCCGCGCTGCCCCCTTCCATTCCGTAGTCGCGCTCAATGGCAGCGGTAGCATCCTCGACCTTGGCAAGAATGCTTTCTTTCATCTCGATATTTACGTTAGAAATCGGATTGAGCTTGTTAAGCCCCGTAACAACTTTGTTAAGATAAGCCTTAATACTTCCGTAATTCACGCCGTCACCCCGGAATCCTTTGCTTCGTCCGATGATGGCTTCCACAACCTGATTATAAATCTCAAGCACGACAACGTCGGAATCCTTTTCGCTGATGGAGTCAACCATCGTGCGAAGAGCATTCCAGTATTTGCCGTATTCGGTTCCGTCATTTCCTTCACGAACTTTCATGTCGATCGTGGTGGTGAATTTGCCGACTGTCTCATAAACGGACGCCATACGATAACTGTCTGTATCCGAATCTCCAAACCGAACCGCGTCGCTGAACCACTCAACAGCCGTTCTGCGGCGGGTCATCGTGTTATCATCCCCGGCTTCGGTTCCGTAGGTAAAGTAATACCAATATGCTTTTCCGATTTCAAATGCCAGCTCCGCATAATTCTCGTCCCGGCGTAATTCATCACGGTGCGGTTCAACCAGCTCCATGACAATCTGCTCGTCCTCTTTACTGAAGACCATATCCTGCTTCAGAAGCGTAACGATGCCGATATACGGCTGGGCGTCTCCGGGCTTGATTTCGATTGCTTTCCTGTAATATTTCATCTTCTCGCTGTCGGACGACGCCATAACCGCGCGGTCCATGTTGAGCGTGAAGTCGGAGTTGATACGGTTCGCCCTGCGTCCGAGCGCAAGAATACCCGTGCCGATGAAAACCAGTCCCGCCAACACCGCGGCACCGAACTTAACAACTTTCATAACCTGCTTGGTACGATACTGCGCCGTATATTCCTCATAATGCTGCAGCGCATAGCTTAACTCCGCGCAGGACTGGAAACGGTCGTTCGGGTTGGGCCGCGTACACTTCAGGATGATTGCTTCAAGTCCGCTCGAGAGCTTCGGATTCCAGTGACGGATCGGATAGATCTCATACGGCGGTTCACTCGGGTTCATGCCCGTAACAAGATAGTAGAGCGTAACACCGAGACAGTACACGTCCGTACGCGCGTCCGTCTGTCCTTTGCCGCCGAACTGCTCCGGCGCCGCATAACCCTTTGTTCCCAGACACTTCGTATCCTCGGTATTCTGCTCCTTGTACTCACGGGCAATACCGAAGTCGATGATCTTAACATTGCCTTCCGGCTTCAGCATAACGTTGGCCGGTTTCATATCACGGTAAATGATCGGCGGCTTTCTCGTATGAAGATACTCAAGCGCGCTGCAGATCTGAATCGCCCACTCGATTACCTTCTCCTGCGGCTGGGCACCTTCCCGGAGAATGATCGCGTTCAGCGTCTCGCCGTCAATAAAGTCCTCAATGATGAAAATCTTATCGGGCTCGTCAATAATATCCACGATTCGGACAATCGCGTTGTGGTCAAGTTCCTTGATCAGGTTGGCCTCGGCAATCGCGCTCTGGATGATCACTTCGTTATTCTGATCCCTGACTGTCTTGTCGATTTCCTTGACCGCCCACGGTTTGTGGATATTCGTGTCCATGGCAAGGTAAACCCTGGACATGCCGCCCTTGCCGACAAGCTTCAGGATTTCGTATTTATTGTTGATTATCTGTCCGACTTCAGCCACGTCTGTTTACCTCACACGCCGATCAGTACTGCGGTTATATTATCCGTTTCTTTTCTTTGCTTGTTCAGTTCCACAAGCTTAACCAGATGCTCTTTCATTACATCCTCCGTCGGATTGTCCGACGGACTCAGATTCTCGAGAAATTCCTCTTTCGTAACCAGGTGACGGAATCCGTCACAGCAAAGCAGGTAATTCTCGCCTTCCTTTACCGTGCCCCGGGAAAACTCCGGCGTTACGGTATTCGAGGCTCCGATACACTGCAGAAGGATACTCCTTCGCGGATCAACCGCCGCTTCCTCGGGAGAAAGCCTTCCGGCATCCACTTCCCGCGCAACAAGCGTCTGGTCTTTGGTAAGCTGCTCCACGGAGTCGTCCGTGATCCTGTATGCCCGGGAATCTCCCACATGTCCGATAATATAGCTGCCGTCTTCCAGCACCAGAATACCGGTAAATGTGGATCCCATATTGATATTATGCTGCAGCCCGAACTGACCGATCCGGTAATTCTCGCTGCTCATCAGGTGCGCCCAGGAAGCCTGGACCGCATCGAGGATATTCTCCTCGGTAAGAATGTGCGGCAGATCCTTCGTAAACCATCCGCTCCAGACACGGATCAGCGTCGCACTCGCGACTTCGCCCTTAGCCAGACCGCCCATGCCGTCGCAAAGAAGCGCAAAGAACACGGTACCCTTGTCCGTCTCCGCTTCCCGGATACATAAACTGTCCTGATTGGTGCTTTTCCGAATGCCGACGTCCGAATGGCACGCGAACCTGTATTTCATACATTCCTCCTGTTTTATTCCCGGTCGTTTCCTAATGGAAATGCCGAAAAAAGGATAGACTCCCCCTATTGTTTACTATATATAGTCCATGATAGCATTTTCCGTGCACGCGCGCAACCTATTTGTGGAAAAAGCGCCATATTTTTTGCGGACGTGTAAATTTGTCTTCCCCGATATGTAAATCACATTTAACATAGATTTAACTTGTCTTTTGCCGGGTCCTTTTCTATAATGTTTACAAAAGCCGGGGCGCCACGCCCCGCCGTGTGGGAACACATAAACTACCCGCCGAAAGCCGCCACACCGGCCGTAGGCATATAAGAAACGGAGGTTTACCATGTTATCATTTCTTCTCTCGCTGGACGATCTGACATCGCCTCTCGGCATTGCCCTGATCGCCATCGTGATAATTGCCATTCTGATCTTCGTATCAGGTTATGTTAAGGCTCCCCCGGATATGGCATATATCATTTCCGGTATGAAACACAAATCCAAAGTAGTCATCGGACGCGCATCCTTCCGCTTCCCGTTCTTTGAGCGTATGGATAAGCTGAATCTCCGCCTGATCCCGATTGACGTTAAGACCAGCAACGCCGTCCCGACCGCCGACTACATCAACATCAATGTTGACGCAACCGTCAACGTTAAGATCAGTAACGAGCCGGACAAGCTCCGTCTCGCCGCCGAGAACTTCCTGAACAAACCAACCGATTACGTCGCTGCGGTAGCGCGCGAAGTACTGGAAGGTAACGTTCGTGAGATCGTAGGTAAGATGAAGCTCGAAGAGATGGTTTCCGACCGTCAGAAGTTCGCGAATCTTGTGAAAGAGAACGCCGAGCCGGACCTTGCTGCAATGGGTCTCGATATCATTTCCTTCAACGTTCAGAACTTCGTAGACGGTAACGAAGTAATTGAAAACCTCGGTATTGATAACATCGTTAAGATTAAGAAGGCCGCTGCTATCGCGCGTGCCGAGTCCGAACGAGACATCAAGGTTGCACAGGCTGCTGCCGATAAGGAAAGTAACGACGCAGCCGTTCTTGCCCAGACCGAAATCGCCAAGAAGCAGAACGAACTGGCTATCAAGAAATCCGAACTCCAGCTGGATGCCGATACCAAGAAGGCTATGGCCGACGCGGCTTACGAAATCCAGAAAGAGGAACAGCGTAAGACGATCGAGATTACGACGGCAAATGCCAACATCGCCCGCCAGGAACGTGAGATCGAGCTGCAGGAGAAGGCCGTTCAGGTTAAGGAACGCGCCCTGGAAGCAGAAGTTAAGAAACAGGCGGAAGCCGACAAATACGCTGCTCAGCAGAAAGCAGACGCGATTCTTTACCAGCGTCAGAGAGATGCAGAAGCAAAGCAGTTCGAGGCGCAGCGTGAAGCAGAAGCCCGCAAGGCGCAGGCTGAGGCTTACCGTTTCGCTAAGGAGCAGGAAGCTGAAGGTATCCGTGCCGTAGGTGAAGCAGAAGCTAAGGCAATCGAAGCCAAAGGTCTTGCAGAAGCACAGGCAATGGAGAAGAAAGCCGAAGCTTACGCGAAGTATAATAAAGCAGCCGTTGCCGAGATGATGATCAAGGTTCTTCCCGAGATTGCAGCTCAGGTAGCAGCTCCTCTTCAGCAGATTGATAAGATTACGATCATCGGCGGCGGAGAAGGCGGCACCAACGGCGTCGACCAGGTTGCCGGAAACGTTCCCGTTGTTATGGCAAAGGTGTTCGAAAGCATGAAGCAGGCCACCGGCATTGATCTTGCCAACATCATCAACGCCGAGTCCTATGATGCCAAGGTTAACCGCAACATCAACGTAACGGGTCTCGAGGGTGCAACCATTGTGACCGACAAGGAAACCGTGAAAGATGTAACCGATTCGATCACCGAGTAAAACCGATTATATCCAACCTGCCTACCGGAATCTTCCGTGCCTGACGGCTCGGAAGATTCCGGATTTTTTATCCTATTCGGTTGCAAAAAACAAATCGGTGTGATAGATTAGTTGTAATCGAATTTTTGGGAGGGTGTGCTATGTCACGAATTGAAACCAAAGCCATCCACGAAGGATGGAAACCCGGTCAGGGCGAGCCCAGACAGGTGCCGATCTATCAGAGTACCACATTTAAATACGATACCAGCGATGCCATGGGCAAGCTGTTCGATCTGGAGGCAAGCGGTTATTTCTATACCCGTCTGCAGAATCCGACCAACGACTATGCCGCTGCAAAACTTACCGCAATGGAGGGCGGATTTGCCGGAATGCTTACCTCCTCCGGACAGGCTGCCAACTTCTTCGCAGTATTCAACATCTGCGAGTGCGGCGACAGCTTCCTTGCGAGCGAGACCATTTACGGCGGTACCTACAACCTCTTCGGAACCACGATGAAGAAGATGGGTATCGAATGCATTTTCTATAATCAGTCCATGACCGACGAGGAGATTGAGGCTCTCATTAAGCCCAACACCAAGTGCTTCTTCGGTGAGACGATCACGAACCCGACCGTTCAGGTTTATGATATAGAGCGTTTCGCAAAACTCGCTCACAAGCACGGCATGCCGCTCATCATCGATAACACCTTTGCTACTCCGGTTAACTGCCGCCCGATCGAGTGGGGCTGCGACATCGTAACCCATTCCACCACGAAGTACATTGACGGCCACGGCGTTTCCGTCGGCGGCGCAATCATCGACAGCGGAAACTTCGACTGGGAAGCAAACGCTGAGCGTTTCCCCGGCCTCACCACTCCCGATGAGTCCTACCACGGCCTCACCTACACGAAGAAATTCGGCAAGGCCGCTTACATCACCAAGGCAACAAGCCAGCTGATGAGAGACTTCGGCTCCATCCAGTCTCCGCAGAATGCTTTCTATATCAACCTCGGCCTTGAGAGCCTCGCCCTCCGCATGGAGCGCCACTGCTCCAACGCTCTTGCCGTAGCGAAGTTCCTGAAGGCCAATGACAAGGTTGCCTGGGTTCATTACGCAGACCTCGAAGGCGACGAGTACCATGATCTTGCAAAGAAGTACTGCCCGAAGGGAACCTGCGGCGTTATCGCATTTGCCATCAAGGGCGGCCGCCAGGCTTCCATCGATTTCATGGACAAGCTGAAGCTCGCTACGATTGCAACGCACGTTGCAGACGCAAGAACATGCCTCCTTCATCCCGCAAGCCATACGCACCGTCAGCTGACTGACGAGCAGCTCATCGAGGCAGGAGTTGCGCCGGATCTGATCCGTCTTTCGGTCGGTATCGAAAATGTCGAGGATCTGATTGAAGATCTGAAGCAGGCGCTCGGCGAGTAACCGCAAGGCGTCCGTTCCGGAACGGGCTTGTCGAAATACCCCTTTCGGAACGAATCTTTTACCTGAAAACACAAAAATATCGGGGCTGTGCAGCTGCACAGCCCCGTTTTCATTCGTTTCCATTGTATCCGTGCTGATTCCCACAGGGACGGCTATCTCTTCTCCAGCTTCTTCTTTCTGATAATCTGGGAAGACTTCGCTATCAGTATGAGTAAAATCGCCACTATTACTTCTCCTTTCATCGGTCACAGCCGCGGACGAAGCGCAAACGCATCCGCAACTTACGGTAAGCAATACTTGTGACTATATCATACGGGCAGGAACCTCTCCTGTAAAGCCTTTTCGGATTCTATTCTCTGATGTTCTTTTGAAAAAATGTCATTCTTTCACGATTTGTGCCATATATTCCGTCATTATTGCATTTTTCGCACACCAACGCAGTCCCCGAGATTTACCTTGTACTCAATTCCGGTACCGATCAGTTCCGCAATTTCAGGAAGCAGCGCAATCCGGTCTTTCGCCACGAACATTACGATCGTAGACCCGCACAGCGAAAAATGACCCATCGTCTGTCCCTTCTGCACCGGCGTATTCTCAATCTCATTCACGATACCGCCTACGGCAAGCGCGCCGACCTCAATCTGGACGGCCGGACCGAAATGTTCGGTCTCGAGAAGCGTCCAGCAGCGGCGGTTCAAACGGTATACCGGCACATTCTCGCAGGCAATCGGCTGCACACTGTGAAGCTGGCCTTCGATAAAATGATGCTCATGCATGTATCCGTCATCCACAACCGCATAGTGGTGGTAATCATTCGGCGCAAGGCGGAATATAAGCCCCAGTCCGCCGCGGAAGCGGTCGGCAAGTTCAGCATCTCCGATCAGGTCGCAGATCCTGTATTCCGAACCTTTCACCGGAAATACCGCTTTGTCCGTAACCGGATAGACACTCAGCATACCGTCACAGGGACTGATAAAATGCTCCGGATCGCCGTCAAAGCGGTTCCGCAGCCTGCGTCTCTCAAAAAAATCCGAGAAGTTTCGGTATCCCACACGCGGATACCCCTTCATACTGATATTGTACTTCCGGATATAGCGGCGGATCATCCCCTTTGAAAAGGGTGTGTGCAAATACCACGCCATAATCTTCGGCACTTTCAGAACCAGCATTGCCTTTACCGTGAAACGGCCTACGGGGTTCCCGTACAGAAGCCGCATCGGAAGATTGCTGCCGTCTTTCTCCATCTTATCTCCTTATCTCAGCGTAATACCGTAAATCTTCTTGCCGCGCGTTCCGACAACAAGCATGTTGTTAAATACTGCGGGCGTAGCCTCTATATTCTTGCCGAGATTGATCGTATTCTTTGCTTTTCCGGTCTTTCCGTCCAGAAGGTGCATGTTTCCGTCCGAATCGCAAAGGATGATATAGCCGTCACCGTTGCTGTTATACACCGCAACCGGGCTTGACCAGCTGTAATACTTCATCTCCACGCTCCAAACCTCACCGCCGGTTTTCTTGTCAATCGCGACAAGCTTTCCGTGCTTCTTTCCGCCGGTACGCGCAATATTGAAGTATACCATACCGCTCAGATTGTTTTCGCCGAGGCACGCAGTCGCCTGCACACCGCCCGAAATACCGTCCACGGTCTTACAGCTGTACGAACGCTTCCAGATGATCTCCCCGGTAGCGGCATTGATCTTGAAAATCGGAATGTCGCCGGTCTTTTTCTTGTTCTGTGTCCAGTGAAGCGACGTGGAAACATAAATATATGCGGTCCCCGTCGAAGGATCCACTTCAAGAACCGGGGAAGCATTGCTGTCATCCACAATATCCTGGCTCCAGATCAGCTCCATCGTATTAATGTCGATGCACATCAGGTCGCCGGCGTTATCACAGATATACAGATAATGGTCATACATACATGCGGAAGACTCCATGCCGAGCCAGTATTTATCCGTCCCGGAACGCTTGGTCTCGTAGGTCCATTTGACCTTCTCGGAGGGATTGATCGTCAGCGTACGGCCATCCCACTGGGTGTTCAGCTTCATCGTATAAAGAATGCCGTTCTCACCGGGCTGGATCAGTGTATCGGTTTTCGCGTCAATCAGCGGGGAGGAGTCAAATGCGCAGAAGTTTCCGTTGTCCGTACGGCGCGAGAACGGATCGTCGTTGCCGTATTCGTAAATTACCTCGCCCGTCACCAGGCTTACGATAAATGTTCTGGCCGCCTTTTTACCCATATCATCGCCGGCTCCGACCACATAAAGCGGGATGCCGGTAGGATAGATGGATCCGGTTCCCTTGATCGGAAATCCGAGACTGATCTTGTCGCGTGTCGCGGAACCATCCTCCAGATCAAGGAAGTATATGTTTCCGTCCATCGTTGCATAGATGACTTCCACGAGCCCTGCCTTGTTCTTCTTGGAATCATAAAGATTCATGGCCTTTTTCGTCTCATCGTCCCACTGCACGATAAGCGGCTGCCCGGTCCATCCGCTTCCGGTCCATTCACCCTTTTTCACGGTCTTCTTCAGCGAACCGGTGTTGATGTTCCAGGTTTTATACATTTTATACGAAGTCAGATTGGCAACGCCGTATGCGCCGCTTGAACGGTAATTGTCTCCGCGGAAGGTAAGCACGCCGGGGAGCTTCGCATAATTCTTTCCGTCAAAATGGATCTCGTCCTGACGGTAGAAACCGTCCACATCCATATCGTTTACATTCAGATACGTCTGAAATCCCCACACGAATGGGTGCGTCGTCGGAACGGACACGCAGGTGCCGGTCTCCAAAAGTTTCTGGGCAGTCGTCAGTTCAGCCGTATTCAGCGTAGTTGCTACGGCATCCCCTTTCTTCGGTTTGGAAATTGCTTTTCCGCACCCGGACAGACTTCCCGTGATCATGGCGGCCAATACCCCCATCACTATCATTTTCCTGCAATTCATACTCTAAATCCTCTTTTTACCAATCGCTGCCCCAGTCCGTTGATCCGGAATCCCAGGAATCATACGAGCTGTCATAGGAACTGTCATACGAACTCGAAGTATGCCAGTCATCCCAGACCGACGAATCCTGTATATTCGGGATTCCCCAGTCACTCGAATACTCGTCACCGATGGAATATCCGCTGTAATCCTCGTACGGGAATGTAATACTGTCATCCCAATACCAGTCCGAAGTCGTCGTATCATACATCGACCAGTCGTCTCCGTAACGGTAATAGGTCGTATCGTTGATACGATAATACCCGTCATCACGATGCTTCTTCCTGTTTCCGAGCACTGCGGAAACTCCGATTATGCCGGTAAATGCCACAATGGCTATTCCGAGACCGATCTTGGACGCATTGCTCTTCTGCCGATAACCTCTGTCCGACTGCATATTGCGTACTTCGTAAGCATTGTCACCATCCGGATAAATGCCGCGAAGATGACACTCGGAGAGCAGCTTCTGAAAGATTTCATTGACTGCGCGCGCTTCGTCCGGGCCCTGATAGCGGATTGCGCGAACGCCGGTATCCTTGTTTTTATAAACAATAAATTCATTGCCCGAACGATAGATGCCGAATGCCCGCGGTTCCTTGAAATCCTCACCGATAAAGAAACGCATGCGAAGAAGCGGCATTCCCTTCTGGACGCAGTACTGCTGCAGTTCCGCAATCGTCGTCGGATGCGTGATGACCTGTTCCTGTGCGGTCTGCTCGTTGGCAGCCTCTTCTGTTAACGGGATCGTCTCATAAGCCATGTTGCCGGACGCTGCTCTTTCGGTGACGCCGAATTGGTCTCCCATTGCCGCCCCGCAGCCCGGGCATCGCGTCTTGGTAACCGGAATCCAGCTCCCGCAATAAGGACATTTTTTCTTATCTGCCATCTATTTCACCTCCCCAGCTCTAAAGGAGCAAACGCCATTTAATTCCGCCTTCGGCGGAAGGGCGTTTGCGTAGGTCATAAGACCACTTCCCGCTTCGCGGGTCCCTTCTTATGACAAGATCCGGCACCCCTTGCGGAATGCCGGACATAATAATTCTCGGGGTAATCTGATTACAGAACCGATTTAACCGTAGCTACCACATTCTCTGCGGTAATGCCGAACTTCTTGAACAGTACGCTTGCAGGAGCGCTTGCACCGAAACCGTGCATCGTTACATAGCCGCCGTCAAGACCGACATATTTGCCCCAGCCGAAATCACTGAGAGCCTCAACAGCTACACGTGCGCGCACAGCCTTCGGAAGAATACTCTCCTTGTAAGCGTCGCTCTGTTCTTCGAACAGATCCATACAAGGCATGCTGACAACGCGGACATCGATACCCTCTGCAGCAAGCGTAGCCTTTGCCTCAAGAGAAATGCTTACTTCGGAACCGCTTGCGATGATGATGGCGTCCGGAACGGCCTTCTTGGAATCCTCAATGATGTAAGCACCCTTGAGAGCTTCCTTGGAGGAGCCTGCAAGCTGCGGAAGATTCTGTCTCGTAAGAACGAGTGCGGTAGGCGTTTCCTTGCTCGTTACTGCGCTGTACCAAGCAGCCAGCGTCTCCGTAGCGTCTGCCGGACGGAATACGTGGAAGTTCGGAAGGGAGCGAAGCATAGCAAGCTGCTCGATCGGCTCGTGGGTAGGACCGTCTTCGCCTACACCGATGCTGTCATGGGTGAGGACAAATGTGGTCGGGATCCGCATAAGTGCGGAAAGTCTTGCCATCGGCTTAACGTAATCGCTGAATACGAAGAACGTTGCGCAGTAAGCACGGAGACCGTGGAGGGTAAGACCGTTGCTGATCGCTGCCATTGCAAACTCACGAACACCGAAGTGCAGGTTGCGTCCGCTGTAATCGTCCTTGCTGAAATCACCGATCTCCTTCATTGCGGTCTTGTTGGAAGGAGCCAGGTCAGCGGAACCGCCGATCAGGTTCGGAACTTTATTCTTAAGCTTGTTGAGAGCCCAGCCGCCGAGGTTTCTCGTAGCGTCTGCCTTCTCTTCATAAGACCAGTACTCTGCATCGTCAATGAGAGGCTTTGCAATGTCCATATTGAACTCGTCGTCCCATGCCTTCTTCATCTCCGGGAACTTTGCGCAGTAATCTGCGAACAGCTTGTTCCATGCATCCTCATCCTTGGCAAGATCGTCTGCGATTGCCTTGTAGTTGGCATATACTTCGTCCGGAACATAGAAAGCTTCCTGAGAAGGCCAGCCGAGGAAATCCTTCATGGCTGCTACGTTCTCTTCGCCGAGAGGCTCGCCGTGTGCGGAAGCCTTACCCTGCTTAGCGGGACAGCCGTAACCGATCTGGGTCTTAATGGTGATCATGGAAGGCTTCGTCTTCTCTGCCTTGGCAGCCTCGATTGCAGCGCCGATGGCGTCGAGGTCGTTACCGTCCTCAACAACGAGGGTCTGGAAGCCCATGGCCTGGAAACGTGCCTGTACGTTCTCGGTAAACGCGATGTCGGTATTGCCTTCGATACTGATCTTGTTGCTGTCATAGAAAACAATCAGCTTACTAAGACCAAGTGTTCCTGCAAGAGACATTGCCTCGTAGGTAACACCTTCCATCATGCAGCCGTCGCCGCCGAGAACGTAGGTGTAATGGTCAACAACCGGGAAGCCGGGCTTGTTGAACTTTGCACCGAGATGTGCCTCAGCCATAGCCATGCCGACTGCCATACCCATACCTGCGCCAAGCGGGCCGGTAGTCGCCTCAACACCCTTGGTGTGACGGTACTCGGGATGTCCGGGGGTCAGGGAGCCGTCCTGACGGAACTGCATCAAGTCCTCCTTGGTAAGGCCGTAGCCGAACAAATGAAGGAGGGAGTATAAAAGAGTTGAACCATGTCCGCCGGAAAGGATGAACCGGTCACGGTTCGCCCAGTCGGGGTTCTTGGGATTGTGCTTCATGTGCTTTGCCCAAAGCTCATAGGCAACCGCTGCGGAACCGAGCGGCAGACCGGGATGACCGGACTTTGCTTTCTGAATAGCGTCTGCTGCCAGAACACGGATGGCATTAACAGACATAGTGTCAATTGATTTGCTCATTCTCTGTATTCCTCCAAGGAAAATTCTCCCTGCAAACACCTGTCTGCATGACAGGCGGCGCGGCAGGGGCCGCGGCACCCTTAGTTCCAGGGCGCATACTTAGTTAGATAATACCATATTGCTCCGAACAATGCAAGAAATCCCCGTCTATTCCCGCGGAAAATCTTACGTATCCTTCTGATTCCCCCTCTTCCGGGCACCAATCATTTTCCCGAGGCATAAAAAAAGCACGGTTCCCGCAGGTTCCGTGCTTTATCGCTATCGTCCTTCGATTATATGCTTATTGTAATACTTTGAATGCTTCAGCAGTTCCTTGTTCAGCTTCTTTAAACCATACCGCTCAACAAGCGTCTGTTCCTCGGAATAAAGGTTTACGCCGAGACCGAGACGGTTTCCTTCAATCTCAAAGCCCATCGCGGCAAGCGTTGTCGGGAACATATCCACCGCGCTGTAATCACGCGTTTTTCCAAGCGTATACGGAATTGCGCTGTTTACAACAACGGCATAAGCTTTACGCTGATAATCCTTGTTCCCCTTTGACAGTTCCCGGTAATACATGCTGTCCATTGTCGGATGGTCGCCGACAACAACGACTGTCGTATTTTCGTAAAAGTCCTGCGATCTGAGCCAGCGTAAGAACTTCTTGAGCTGACAGTCCGCGCAGTAGATGGCATTATCGTAACTGTTATCGAAGTCTTTTTCGCACAGCGGACATGTATATCCGCCCGTAAAATGCGTATCGATCGTCATCATTGTTACGGCAAACGGGGCGTCGTCCTTTGCGAGTCTGGTGATTTCTTCTCTGGCAAACTCATACAGACGGAAATCCTCAAAGCCCCACCATACGAAATAATCATCAGAAGGGAGCCTGTGATTGCTGTTATAGTAATTGTAATCGCGGATCTCATAGTTTCCGTGACACTTAAGAAACAGATCCGTACCGGCAAATTCAATCTTTGATCCCTGCATATATACCTGCCGGTATCCGAAATGATTAAGCACTTCTCCGATCGTTACTGCCCCGGGAAGGAATTCCTTATAGCCGCCTCCCATGCTGTTTCCACCGATCGGAATGATCAGCGGAATACCGCTTAACTGGGAAACAAGCGAGCCACAGGTCCACACCGCGCCTTCCACCGGCTCCAGTCCGTTCAGCTTATCATTTGCCGAAAAGCTTTCGCCGATTGTATGGGAAAGCTCCGTCAAATAAGGAATCCGGTTCTTGTCCGCGATTCCGCCGTTTTCACGGTCCGCGTAAGTAACCTCCATCGATTCCATAAAGATATAGATGAGATTACGCTTCTTCTCCGGCGCCTTTATGTTGTCCATGTCAACTGCGACGCAGTTCTCTTCATAAATCGTGGACGGATGAATCACAAGCCAGAGATACGAGAACACGCTCATTCTCGCTAAAACAACGACTGCTGCCAGCGCAAACCAGAGACCTGCGCATAACACTTTCCTCTTACGGAAGAAGGTCAAACGTTTCGTCTTCCCGCGCCACCAGTTCCCGAACAGCACTTCGGCAACCGTCAATACCGGAATCCCGACCGCCATGGCGATATTCAGGGAAAAGAAATTACCGCCGTCCGCTCCTTCCATGGGAACCATCAGCTGATAGATCATTGCGGCAACAGATACGCCGTTAAACAGGATGGCCTGCCATACGCCCGCGATGATCACCGCATTTCCGAGAACAAGGAAAATGATCCGCGCGATCTTCTTCCCCTTCGTCTCGGTTGTCTGTCCGTCAATCTTTACTTCTTTGTTTTCTTCGTTCGTTTCATTTGCTTCGCTTTGGACGTCCTCTCTCATCCCTGTCAGTCCGTCCTTCTCATTATCCTCTTGCATTACTGTCTGCCTTTCCTTCTGCCTTCCCCCCGGCAAATCCTTTCAAAAACCTTTCTTCCCCTATTTTAATAATTCCTGATACACATCCCTTTTGGAAATGCCTCTCTCCTTTGCCACGGCCTTCATGGCTTCCTTCCGGTCCATGCCCTCCGCTTCAAACTTCGCGACATGCTCCTCTAAAGAAAGATCCTGCCAGGCCTCGGCCTGTTCCGCACGGATCTCCTCATCGGAACGTCCGGCGATCACCAGAACGCATTCGCCTTTCGGCTCTTCGTTCGTATAATGCTCTACTGCTTCCCGAAGCGTTCCGGCAAACCGGGATTCATGCTTCTTCGTCAGTTCCCTAAGAACGGTAATCTCACGGTCTTCTCCGAGCGTCTCGCAGAGTTCTCCGAGCGTCCGTAAAAGCCTGTGCGGCGCTTCATACATCACGATTGTCCGCCGCTCCGTTCGAACCTCTTCAAGCGCAGCCTTCCGCTCCTTCTTCTCCATCGGGAGAAATGCCTCAAATGCGAACCTTCTCGTCGGAAGCCCCGAAAGCGTCAGCGCCGTCACGCACGCGCATGCTCCCGGAATTACCGTCACCGGAATTCCGGCTTCGTACGCCATCCGCACCAGCTCCTCGCCGGGATCGCTGATGCCGGGCATTCCCGCATCGGTGATCAGCGCGATGTTCGTGCCCGCAAGCAGTTTTTCAATCAGCGCTTTGCCTTTTTCGATCTTATTGAACTCATGATAGCTGGTCATCGGGGTATGGATATCGAAATGGTTCAGCAGCTTAATGCTGTTCCTCGTATCCTCCGCCGCGATCAGGTCTGCTTCTTTCAGCACACGGATCACCCGGAAAGTCATATCCTCCAGATTACCGATCGGTGTCGCGCATAAATAAAGCGTTCCCGTCATGACTGCTCCTCTGTTTCCGCCTTGTTGTCCGCTTCGGATTCGGGAGCCGTATCGCCCTTCGCGCCTTTGCGGAAAATCTTCCGTACCGCCTGGTCCTTCACCGACTTCACGGCCTGTACGGCTTTCACGGCCTTTGCGCCTTCCTCCGGACGGATGAAGTTCATAAACCGCTTGTCATTCTTCGGAATGCCGTATTCCTTCTTACCAAGAGCAATGCTCTTCATCAGGAATGTTATATTCTCCGCAAGGTTAACCATCGTCTGCATGCCCTCGACATCGAGTTCCGCTTCTCCGGGCGAACCGCCGAATGCGTCGTTCCAGTACGTGCTGGATGCCACCGGCATACCGCTGATGGTGAAATACTTATTCAACACGTCAAATGAAGCCGTCGTTCCGGCTCTTCTTGCAACGGCAACCGCAGCGCCGACCTTCATCGCCATGGAGTAATGAGCACTGAAGAACAGTCTGTCCAGCAGGGACAGGATTGTCCCGTTCGGCGAAGCATAATATACCGGCGTTCCGACAACCAGACCGTCTGCATCACGGAGCTCTGCAGAAATCTCATTTACAACGTCGTCGTATACACATTTGCCGAGGCTTGCACAGTTGCCGCAGCCTACACAGCCGCGGATATCCTTCGCGCCGACCTTGAACATCCTGGTCTCGACTCCGTTCTTCTCAAAAACGCGGCACATTTCCGCAAGTGCTCTTGCGGTATTTCCGTCACTTCTCGGGGATCCGTTGATCAAAACAACCTTCATGTCGTTACCTCCTCCATGCTACTTGTCCGCATATTACAGCTTCGTGCCGCATATTATAGCACATTTCTTCCGTAAAATAAACCCGTATGTTAACGGCAGCGGGAATGCATCCCGCGGCTGTCCTTATTCCTGCCGGATTTCCGTAAATCCGTCATGGGTAATCGGGCTTGCATAGAAGTCCGTGGTTTTATATACCGTTTCGTCTTCCGTTAGAAACACCCGGTAGTTAATGAATATCGAATCCGGCCGGTAGCGCCCGGCAAATCCGTCAATCTTCTTCAGAATATCCGTTAATACGTCCCGTCTGTCTGCATAATCCGGATCCAGAATAAAGAAATCAAAATCCGTTTTACTGTCCGCATTCTGGTACGCGACATGGAAATGTGCGTAGTTCTTGTCAAGCAGTTCTTCGACATCCCGGATAAAGCAATAAACCGGCGGCATATTAAAGGAATAGAAGTATTCCGCTGTAACCTCTTCCGTTCCGCGAGATTTCTTTTTGTAAACCTTCTTATAGCCGTCCCGGTAATAGCCGTTTCCCTCATACTTCAGGTCAGTACTCAATATTTTCAAATGATAGGTATATCCGCCGGGCACGTCGTATCGATGCGCAAACGGCTGCTCCCCGTCAATGGTGCCCCCGACCCCGTCCTCAAGAAAAAACAGTTCGTCCTTGCTTTCAACCTTTACGATGACTTTCTCGCCGGTTTCCTTCCGGATTTCCTCCGTGATCAAATCTTCAATCTCTTTCTCGGAAAGACGGTTCGTGAGCTCTACGCTGTCGATTTTACGACCGCAGCCGCAAAGCAGCAGAATGGAGATTGCAACAAGAATAACGATTTTATGTAATCGGCTTGTTTTCATTCGGTATTCTTCCTTTCCCTCATAAGATTGCCGTACCGCACTTCGGCACATTTTCCGAATCATCCTGACCGATTCTTTTCTGATTATACCACTTTACAGGGATCGTTGTCACAGAAAAAGTCAATGTTCCCGTTAAATCGCCGTCAAACCCGCGAAACCGCTTGCATTCCTAAGCCCGATATGGTACTCTTTTGTACGGTCTGCGGACCAAACTCCGTAAAGAAGGATTCCATTATGTCAGCTTTAGAGGAAAATATCAAAAAGAGACGGACTTTTGCCATCATCTCCCACCCGGACGCAGGTAAAACGACTTTGACCGAGAAGTTCCTGCTGTACGGCGGCGCGATCAATCTGGCAGGTTCCGTAAAAGGACGGAAGACCGCCCGTCATGCGGTTTCCGACTGGATGGAGATTGAGAAGGAGCGTGGTATTTCCGTTACCTCGTCCGTTCTCCAGTTTAACTACGACAATTACTGCATTAATATTCTGGATACCCCCGGACACGAAGATTTCTCCGAGGATACCTACCGGACACTGATGGCAGCAGACTCTGCCGTCATGGTTATCGATGCGAGTAAGGGTGTTGAGCGCCAGACGATCAAACTCTTTAAGGTTTGCGTGATGCGCCACATTCCGATCTTTACCTTCATCAACAAGATGGACCGCGAAGCCAACGACCCATACGAACTGATGAGCGATATCGAGAATGTTCTCGGAATTGCCACCTGTCCGATCAACTGGCCCATCGGTTCCGGCAAAGGCTTCAAGGGCGTATACGACCGCAACACGAAAGAAGTCGCACTCTTCACTGCTGCCATGAACGGACAGAAGGAAGTCGCGACTGAATATATGGCTGCCGATGCGCCGGAGCTGAAAGACCGCATCGGATTTGACTTTTATGACAAGCTGCAGGAGGACATCGAGCTTCTTGACGGCGCAAGCGCCGAGTTCAACCAGGAGCTCGTGAATGCCGGCGAACTCTCACCTGTATTCTTCGGTTCCGCTCTCACGAACTTCGGTGTCGAGACATTTTTGAAGCACTTTTTAAAGATGACCAGTTCCCCGCTTCCGAGAAACTCGGACGCCGGGATCATCGACCCGTTCCGCCCGGATTTCTCCGCATTTGTCTTTAAGATCCAGGCAAATATGAACAAGGCTCACCGCGACCGTATTGCTTTCATGCGTATCTGCTCCGGCCAGTACGAGGCAGGCATGGAAGTCAATCATGTACAGGGCGGGCGTAAGGTAAAGCTTTCGCAATCCACGCAGATGATGGCGGACGAGCGCCACATCGTCGAGGAAGCCTACGCCGGCGATATCATAGGCGTATTTGACCCGGGCATCTTCTCGATCGGAGATACGCTTTGCACCTCCAACGAAAAGTTCCGCTTCGAAGGCATCCCCACATTTGCCCCCGAGCATTTCGCAAGGGTGCGCCAGATGGATACCATGAAGCGGAAACAGTTCATGAAGGGTGTTACGCAGATTGCCCAGGAAGGTGCCATTCAGATTTTCCAGGAATTCAACACCGGTATGGAGGAAATCATTGTCGGCGTTGTCGGCACCCTGCAGTTCGACGTACTGCAGTTCCGTCTGCAGAGCGAATACAATGTTGAGATCAAGCTGGAGCCGCTACCGTACGAGCACATCCGCTGGGTTGTGAACCCCGAGGAGTGCCCTGTCGACAAGATCGTCGGTACGAGCGACATGAAGCGGATTAAGGACCTGAAGGACAATCCGTTGTTGCTGTTCATCAACGCCTGGAGCGTCGGCATGGTTCAGGATCGGAACAAGTCCCTAAAACTCGCGGAATTCCGCGTGGATTAATCATAATGAACTTCTTCTTTCCAGTAATACAGGAGCGTGGGTAATTCCTCGCTCCCTTTTCTTTCATCCCAGGGCTCCAGGATTACCAGCCATTCCCCGTGAGCCGCGGAGGATGCCGCGGAAATGTAATAGCGGCTGTCCTCTGTCGGGAATTCGCGCTCACGTAGTTTCTCCCCCTCCGGCACAAACATGCGGTTCGTCTTATCCGATTCAGGCTCTCCGCCTTTCATATATTCATACAAATATGTCGTTCCGCTTCCTTCGGAAACATGAAGCAGATCCGTTCCCGAAAGAAGAATGCTGTCATTCCGCAGATTCGCGGCAAATGTCACGCAGCTGAAATTCTGATAAAACAGGATATCATCCCCGTTGATCCGGAAATGCGCCACATTCTGGATCAGTTCATTGGCAGCATCCTCTTCCGTGAGATTCAGCGTCCGGACCGCTTCCGCGAAAATGTCCGTGATATCCTTTGTCCTGGTATTTACAAATCCCGGCTCGAATGAAGTAAGGATCATCCGATTTCCCTGCTCGGTATAGCGGATGGAAAGCAGATACCCCTGCTGCCCGTCATGGCAGACCGCACGGATTCGCTCGTGCGTTCCGTCCTTCAGATACCCGTACCGTGCCAGTTCGCGGATGCGTCCGCTTTGCAGATCGAACTCCACGACTTTATCATCGCCGTTCTCCCCGGGCTCATGATAAGCAATCACCAGTTTTCCTTCCATCGCCGTCATGGAAGAATACGGAAAACCGTTTTCGCATACCGTGTACTCTTTAAGGCCTCCGTTCGGGTTGATCTCAAGCAGCACCAGCGGATTACCGTCCTGAAGCAGATTCCCCCGCATGAAAAGGGTGTAAATCTTTCCGCCAAGCTCTGTTCTTGCATACATTGCCTCGTAACTCAAGCCTTCCACAACGCCGATGCTCCGGCTCTTGCCTGTTTCCGGATTGTAGATAACGTATTCTGCCGTTCCGATTTCGGTCGATACAGAAGAACAGGTGGTATCATTCTTCGGGTCGACGGTTCCTTCCTGTTCCGTAATCCTGCAGTACAGGACCCCGGAATCGGTAAGCGAAACCGAAGACGCATCCGGAAGCTGAAACTCTTTCTTGTTTCCCTTTTCCTTTGTCTCTATCGGCGGCTCCTCTTTCGTCTGGACTACTTCTCTTTTATCACCGCACGAACACAATAAAAGGACCAGTGACAACATAACAACTACAAGGATTTTTTTATTCATAACTCTCCCTCCGCCCGATTCGGGCATTTTTATCGTTCTATACAGATAACGATTCAGGACGCAAAAAAGTCGGAAGAAATTCTTCCGACTTTTCAGACTGAAGACAAACGCGGTTTTGGAAAACATCCAAAACCGCGTATCTTTTTATGCCATAAGAGTTTTTTGCTGTCTTTTCAGCTTAAAAGGTCCATCCGGGCCATCCAACAGTCCCATTCTATCCAGCATCTTTGCC
>JAFRSD010000013.1 GCA_017427775.1 Lachnospiraceae bacterium
CCGACAGAGGGTATATACGGCCAATCCGGGAGGGCTTCCTCCCATGGTATACAGACAGCTGCTGGAGGCTCAGCCTCTGGCGGCATAACCGTCAAAGAAATTTTGTGAGTTTATACGACTGCACTTTTCTTGACATTTCCAGAGATCCTTGTGACCAACGCCACAAATATCGGCTGGACGATTCATTTTCCGAAGGCGGCCGCTATTGTGACGGACATCGGAGCGCCGCTTTCCCATGCGGCAATCGTAGCGAGAGAGTTCGGAATTCCCGCCGTAGTCGGGTGCGGAAATGCTACGACGGTATTGAAAACCGGTGATATCGTGACGGTTAACGGAACCGCCGGGACGGTAGACATCGAGGACACTGTAAAGGGGAAGAAATGAAACTTTTCGACAACCATGGCGCTTTGACGCTCACCAAAAAGAAACTGATCATCCTGCTCGGAGTGGTATTGGGCGTAGCCCTGATCACTTGGGGTGTGCTTATGGTGAGCATCTTCCATAAAGGGAAAGCAAAGGACAAAGACCGCAAGGTTCCGGCCGGCTACAAGGAGGTCTATCTTCTGACGAAGAGGACCGACCTGGATGACGTCGGAGGAGTATATAAATGCTGGAAGTATGAGTATGACGACCTCGGGAGACTCGTTCGGGAAAGTGAAGACGAGTATTGGAATGATGACATATCCAGTGATGTTTGTACTTACGAGTATGACGAGAACGGGAGGCAGAAGCAGAAAACCTGCGAACACTATCTCAATGATGAAAAATACAGTTGGCAAATTTGGGAGTATGAGTATAATTCAGAGGGATTGGTTGCGGCGAAGACATATACAGAGGACCGCAATGGTTTTGGAGACAGTTATACCAGACGAAATGTATATTCTTATAATCAAAAGGGAATAAAGGTTCGGGAAACGTTCTCTGCACCAGAATTTACCGAGGACTTTTTCTATAATGATGACGGCAATCTGTTACGTGCAGTGTATTATACTCCTTCAGGAATAGAGGTACCGGTTAAAGAATGTACTTATTCCGAGGATGGATTGATATTGACGGAGTATGAATACCGGCATAACGGTTTGATGGAAATCCGTGATACAGGTAGCACCATTTATGAATATGATGCATCAGGAACACTGATTAATAAGCAACACTACAGAAATGAAAAGCCGACGGTGACAGTCACCTGTCCGGAGCCGGGTAAGCGGATGACGTATATGTACAAATACGAAAACGAATACGATGAAAATCCGCATAAGTACCTGTCTACTGAAGAATGGCTCGATGAGCAGGAAAATGTGCTGAAATGTATAAGATACGATGATTCAGGAGAGCTTTATCGGATCGATGAGTACGAGTATTCTGAACAGTCTGTTAAGGCGAAAACATATGCCAAAACGGTAGCAAAAGATGAAGATGGCAAAGTGTTATACGAGATAAATCGCGAATTCTATGTCAAGCCTGATAATTCGGTTTCGATTCTTAAAGAAACAGACTATTATCCTGAAACCGGCGAAGAAACCGGATACTATTACACCTTAACTAACAATGGGTATCCAAGTACCCTAATAGAGATCAGCTCCGACGGAAACACATATGTTGACGAAAGATGGGAATACACCCGCTTTGTCGTGCCCATTACAGAATAAATAAACCTTTATCGGGGGAGAAATTTAGGAGGAGACAATGAATAACAGGAAGAAGGGCTTAGCCCTCAGTCGAAAGAAGATGGCGGCGATCATCGGAGGCGTGGTCGGCGTGGTCCTTATCGCGTGGATCGTGCTGATGGTCGTCATATTTGGCAAGAAAAAGCCGAAGGACAACCCGAAGCCGGAAGAGCCGAAGGACGAAACGGTGTTCCGCCTGAAGGCATACTACGATGTGTCGGATAAGGGCGAGAAATCGATTCGTGAGATTTATGAGTATGATGAGCTCGGCCGGCTGACGATGCAGACGAGGTTCGACGAGAAAGGCAATACCGATTCCACCCGCACCGTCACCTACGACGACGCCGGCAACGTGGTTGAGTACCTCAATAAGTTTAAGATCGGGGAGGGCGACGCACTGTGGAGATGGCAGTTTGCGTATCATCCGTCGGGCAAGTTGAAAGAAGCCGTCCTGACCGATGAGAACGATTTCGTTCACCAAAGAGACGTTTATAATGACAAGGGCGGGATGATATCACATTACTATTACGAGTATGAATTTTCCCGCCAGTACACGTACAATGACAAAGGAGACCTGCTGATGACACAGCGGATCATGGATTCCGGCGAGACGGTCATCGAGGAGGAAAATGTGTACTCCGACGCCGGGCTTCTCCTCCAAACGATCAGCGAGATCAACAACACGAAGGTGTTCTACTCCTATGACGAGGCGGGAAAGCGGACCAAATCGCAGAAATTCCTCGGCGAGGAGCTGATTTCAGAGGATATCTATTATACGATGAATGTGGATGAGCTTCATTGTGACACGCACGTGTTCACGGATGGCGGCGAATACTACCACATCACGAATCACTACGAGTATGATGAGAAGGGCCGCGTGAAGCGCTACACACTGTACAGTCACGGCGGCGGGATTGAGCAGGATTACACATGCGAGTATGATGCGGATGGTAACGAAACCCGCAGGGAATACTACGACGAAGAGGGCAATCTGGACTTCGGATTTGACTATACGTATAATGACCTTTCCATGCGTGTCGGAGAATATTGTAAGGCAGTCTCATGGGACGGTCCGAACCGTGATTTCGTTCAGAGCGAAGAGGTGGAATACTTTATCGACGAGGGTATCCCGTGCCTGTTCACATATCCGGCAAAATACACGACTCCGGGCTATCAGCAGTCGGTCATTTATTCGGTGACCAATATGAGTGACGGGGAAAAGTCCGGCTGGTACTTCGAGAAGGACGCCGACGGCAATCCCACCAAGAAGATCTGGATTTCACTCTCCGGCGACGAAACCGTTGTAGGAGAGCGCGAATATACGAAGATGACGATTAAGAAACAGGGAAAATAATACGGGAGGATATGGTTCTACAATAGTAGAATGTGGTTCACAATTGGGTCCGACCAGACAGTTCGGTTAGATTGAAAACGAATGGAATTCATTAAGGCACCTGCTCCGGCAGGTGCCTTTTTTGTGAATCGGGGGTGGATTATCGGACACCTCGGAGGAGTATTATTAGGACAGAACAAAGCACAAGCGGCTTGATACCGGAAAGTGAACGAACCCGGAAGCGGCCGCCGCAGCAGAGATGGCGACACGCCTTGGAAGGAGGTTTCCACATGACGACAGCCGATGCATTGAAGATCAGGCAGGATTATTACGATAACGAGAAGAAGACGGCCGACGACGAGTTTATGTACACAGAGGCGCTGACGACGCTGATCCGCGAAAGCGGAAAGCCCGAGTACATGGCGGAGCTGGCGTGGTATTACTGCGGGCTGAAGCGGTTCGACCTGGAGATCAAGTATCTCGAGATGGCAGCAGAGTGCGGGTACGGGCCGGCGTATGAGGAGCTCGGGTACATGTGGTACTACGGACAGCACGGCGAGAAGGATTACAAGAAGGCATTTGTCTACTACACGAAGGGTGCGGATCCGGACAGGTTCGGCAACCCCGGCAGCCTCTGGTGCAAATACAAACTCGCCGATATGTACCGTTACGGCTGCGCAGTCGAAGTTGATATTGAACGGTACGTGAAGATGATCGAGGAGGCGTACGAAGAGGTTAAGAATGCGCAGTACCTGAACGAGCCGTATCCGGAGATTGCGCTTCGCTACGCAGGGATCTTAAACGAGCGGGGACGTGATGACGAAGCGGCAGCACTTCTTAAAAGAGCAAAGCGGTTCCTTGCGGAGCGGCTTGCGATTGATCCGTTCTGGGGGCACATCGAGGTGATGGGGCGCATCGTCCGGTTCCTGTACAAATTGACGCGCTATGTGAAGCAGAAGGGCGATTTCTACGACCTGTTCTACCTGACCGAGACACCCGGTCGATACATGGTTAAGCGCGGAGCAAAGAAACTGTACTTTGAGGTGACCGAGGAGAACGGAGAGAAGGCACTTTGTTACGACGGCCGGTGGTACCGGAAGTTCTCGGACTTCTGCCAGAAGGCAACCATCGACGGCGTGAAGTTTACAAGCATTTATGATGAATTCAGCGAGCCGCAGCGCGTGGCTCAGAAAGGATAGGGAGGAATTAACATGATAACCAACAACACAAGCACCAATCAAAACTTACTTGACGAATACAGCAGCCTGCTTCTTCGGAGGGACCATCTCTTCCGGGACGCGGGGGCGTACCAGGTGATGTACACGGCGGAGTTCGGCGAGCTGATTGTCGCGAACCTCGAGCTGAAAGTCGCGTGCATTAAGGAGAAGAAGACGATCAGCTACTGCAGGCGGCGCATGAACCGCGGACTTGCGATCGACGTGGAGCGCATGCAGGGCGAGATCGAGGAGGAGATGACGCTTTACCGCGAGCAGCTTGACGAGATGCTCGGCGATGTCGAGCGAGCGAAGGCCGCGAAGACCATCGGACAGTTTGAGTCGAGCCGATCGAAGCGGATCTACCGTAAGCTCGTGAAACTGCTGCATCCCGATATATTCCCGACGGTCAATGAAGACGAGGAACTGCGGGACTTGTGGCAGCGGATCGTCGAAGCGTATTACCGGTGCGACGTGGAAACGCTCGAGGACCTCGAGATCGTTGCGAGAGCGACGCTTAAGAGATACGGAACGGATGACTGGGAGGTGGAAGCGGACAACCTCGAGGAGCGCATTGAGCGCGTCGAGAGGCAGATCAACGATATCCTGACGACCGAGCCGTACACCTATTGCGAACTGTTACACGACGAAGCCAAGAAGAAGGCTCACCGCGAAGAACTGCAGGCCGAGCACGACGAGTACGAAGCTTATCTAACGGAGCTTAAGAAGACGCTCGAGGCGATGCTTAACGAAGGAGGTATCAGGCTTTTATGGAATATGAGTTAATGATAGGAAAGGACCGGGCGGTCAGCCTGGTACAGGATAATTCAATCGGCAAGTTGATCAAGCCCCTAAGCCGCGAGATCCAGCTGTTCGACTCGTACGTGGCAGGCACCGGGTATGGGGACGCCGAAGCGCTCGTCGCATTGAAGGTTGACGACAAGCTCTTATTAAAGCGCGAACCCGACAACCGGTTCGACGACAACGCAATCGCGGTACTGGACGCTCAAAACCGAAAGATCGGCTACATCCCGGAACGGGACGGCACGGTAGCCGCCCGCCTGATGGACGCCGGCAAATACCTGACCGCCAAGGTCATCCGCCTCGAGGAGAAAGGCTCCTTTCGGCAGGTGAACATCAGCATCTGTCTGGTGGATTTCTAAACGGTTATAAGGGTTCCAACCGAACCTGAAAAAAGACACCCTTCTGTAAGAAAAGTGTATCATAAAATGATAACAGTTTGCAATATGATTTATCGAAGAAAGTGTATACAAATTTTACAGCAAAATGACTAAGGAAGTATCTTTTCGGGAGTAGAAGCAACGGTGAATCTATTGTAAGTAAATATAATTTACAAATACACTTGCATTTTGCGTCAAAAACATTTACAATAGACGCAATCGTAGTTTGCGTCTCGGGGGAGACGGGGATTTTGGCGGAGGCATCCGGTTCTCCGGCGGGGGAACGATGCGAGTTTTAAGATAGAGGGAGGATGGGAGATGAGAAAAGTTTTTATTGGCGCGATGGCTGTTCTGGTGCTCGGGCTCAGTGCGTTGGCTTTTTACATGATAACGCAGAAGATGGACGGCATGAAGAACGGGTTCTCGAAAGGGAAGGACGATCGCAATGAGGCCAAGGAAGCGTATCTCAAGGTCGACAGCCTGCTCGATGAGCTTGGCGGTGCGGCCGCGCTTGCGGAGACCCAGTGCGCGTTGGTCGAGGACGTTTGGACCAATGTGACTTCGAAGAAGAGCAGCGCCGAGACCGACCGCTTTACGAAGGACGAGAACGGACAATTCTTAGAGGATTATACGGAGGCTCTGAAGCGGCTGATGAACGATGAATTTTTCGCAGCGCGCCAGGCCCGGCTTGCAGAGGACGAAGCTGCTGCCATGAAGAAATATAATGAGATGACGGACGCTCCGGCGGAGTGCCAGGTGCTTCACACCTCGTTGAAGGAATGCTGCACGGCGCTTTCTGACCTGACGGCGTTCACGAACGGCAGCGACAGCTCCCTTCTCTTTTATCACAGCGAGTGGACCAATGCCAAGAACAAATTCGACGCCGCTGTCAGCATCGTCAAATTTGCCGAAAACAACATCAGAAGCGTGATGAATCTCGGAAACAAATAAACGAAGACTTCAGCCTATTTTATACACCGCTAACAGGACCTGCGACGGTGATCTCCACCAGCGCAGGTCCTGCGTTTTTCATGCAAGTCTTTATTTCCAATCAATGTAGGCCTTCTGCTGATCGAGGCGCACTAGATACTGACGTTTGTAGCTGACAATGTCTATAGCGGATCCGGGCGGGTGCAATTCCGGTTTGAAGCCGCTCGGGAGGAATATAACTACCGTCAGGTCGACATCGTCGATCTTCGTCAGAACCTTTACGGTGGGAAGGAGAGCCGGAGCGTCGGGAGCACCGTTCTCCGGATTCAGATAATGCATGGCCTGGCCGTAACCAAGTATGATGGCAGGATGGAGGTCGCCTTTCTTACGTACGTCCGTGTAGGCATTCCAGTTTCCCTCCAGAGAATCCTGAATGAGTACAAAGATGGCGAGGCCACACAACCCAATAGGCAGAAGTATGGATAAGGTAACCAGAGCAACCTTCGACACGATTCCTACCGCGAAACCATCCAGGAAGACGACAATTACGAGAGTAAGAGTAAAAAGAGCCAGGAATATAGTTGGCGAAGAGGTGTGAAATATATCTTTCGGCTTCTTCTGTATCGGTAGGACGGTGGATACTATATCGGCCTTCCGTGATTTTATCATCTTTTTTAAGACTTCCGGATTCAGGCTGTCACTTGTTTCATATTCATCGATGAGCGATGTTCCGCAGGAGTGACAGTATTCCGTCCCATCGGTATAAGTGCTTCCGCACTTGGGGCAGGTTGTTTCCAGATATTCAACAATTGTGCGGGGCTTCATATGGAACCTCCGATCAACGGCACAGGGTATAATTCCGGCCGCAGCCGACGATATTAACGTGTTCTCCAACCGGATGCGTCAGTTTAGACACTCCGATTGGCGTTAGGATAGTGATAATCGTTTCCCTGCCGCCTATTTCAGCAAGGACGCTTATTGTGCCATGCATGACCTTCTTTCTGCGGCGGCCTATATCCCGCTTGCCGTATCCGAGAATCTTGGCTTCATAGAAGTGACCTTTCGATGTAGTCCGGTAATTGCGCCATTGCCGGACGAAAACCAGAAGGATCCGATGCGGTAAGATGGCCGGGGAGCATGTAAGGATAATAATGATTGCAGACGATACTAAAAGGAGCAGCATGACGGGTATGACTCTCATTTTCGTATGCGGTCCCATCATCGTTAACACACAAAGAGTGAAGGCGATACAAATAAGTATGCAAACTCCTGTGGAAACAAGCGATGAAGTACCATCACCCGGATAATCATACGGGAAGATCGGCGATTCGATGTGCGGATAGCGGCGCTTCTCGGCTTCGGGCATGATCGATTCGTCGATGTCCTCAAGCAGCTGCTCCTTGACAACCAGATACTGCCCGCATTGGCTGCAGTATCTGGTTGTCCCGTCGCTGTCCGTCAAGCATTTCGGACAGGTGGAGAGCGTCATTTCAAGAGTGGTGAGTTTCTTCATGGATGACTCCTGTATTGCATTTGCCGCTTACTGTCTTGATTCACGACGGATCGGCAGTCCGGTCAGCGGATCAATGTCGTTTAAACTTTCAAGCTGTTGAATGGCAGCAGAGTCGTTGGTCCTGGGCGTCCTCGCGGTTCTTCTCGCCGCACGCTTTAAGGTCTTCGGGTTGATGATGAAGTCATGCCCGTCGGCGATAATTGTGATCGGGGATCCGATCGGCCAGGTCTTCTCGGTCATGCCATCGGGGGCGTAGAGAACTACGGTCCGGTCGACGCCGTCAATCTTCGTGAGAACCTTTACGGTAGGGAAGATGGTATCAACGTACAGATCGCTCCCGCCCATACTATGATTCATACAGGAGCTGTAGCCAAGAACGATTGCCGGTAACGGGTGTCCCTTTTTTAGAACGGAACGGAACCGCAGGAACGGACGGCATACAATCCGAAACTGGAGCACCAGATAGGTCATGAGGAACATGCCGATCATCACGTAGCCCCCGGCGGTGAGCTTTTCCCAACGCCCACCTTGAACGGCCGCTCCTACCGCATAAACGGTAAATAAGGCCGGAACACAGATAACGAGTAAGATGTTCTCAAGTGTAATGTGGGGCGCGGACAGGACGTTTGAAACAAAGGACGCTTTGGACGCGGTCGCTAATGCCTTCAGATCCTCCTCGGCTACCGTTTCGGATTCGGAATCGGGAGCAACCAGAAGAGTTCCGCAGCGGCGGCAGTAATTTTCTTCTCCGTATTGCGGCTCACCGCATTCCGGGCAGGTCGATTGTAAGAGTTCATTGACAGCTCTTGTTTTCATGAAATTACTCCATCAATAATTCGTTAAAAAGGCAAATGCGACAGTCTATTCGAGCATTATGTAGGATTGTCCGTATCCGGCGATAGTGACCTCGGTTCCGCGCGGATGTGTGATCTCAGAGACACCGTCAGGCGCCTCCATCATAACGATCGTATCAACGCCCTGAATCTTTGCAAATACCTGAACGTAGAGAACGATTTTGTTCTGTGTTACGGTCCTGCTGCCTTTTTGGCTGGTAATCGGAATGATCTGTCGGCGGTAACCGATAACAACACCTTTGGTTCGTTCCCCTTTTTTATAAATCTTTCGGTAGGATAGAAAGTGACTGCTTTCGAAAGTAAAGAAGCACGTTGCAACAACAAGTAAAAGGAGGATGAACGCGATAAGACAATTAGTAGCCAATTCCGGATCCAAAATACCGACAAACAACGGAAGAAATGTACTGAAAAGAATACCGGCCAGGTATCCGGTTCTCCTGGAGATCGGAATACAGTTCACCGGAGACGCTGTGGACTCCAGTATCGGATAGCGGACCGGTTCGGCCTCGGGCATGATGCCTTCGTCGAGCTGCTTGATCAGATGCTCTCTGACAACCATCGAAGACCCGCAGCGCATGCAGAATTCATTCTCATTGTAATTGTTCTGGCCGCAATTGGGGCATTTTTGAAGCATCATTTCCACGATGGTTCTCTGTTTCATTGGTTCCTCCTGAGAAGCCTTGCGGGGCGCTTTTCAAAGCCCCGGTCAGCCGTTTGGGACAAGATATCATAGCAGTGGTAAAATGTCAATATCATTTACCTTAAATCGATGTAAAATCGCACCGGGTTACCTGGCTGCCGAACTGCGGAGCGTTACAACGACCAGTTCCGGATAATTGTTGATGCGAAGCGGAAGAACACTGTTTCCGAGTCCGCGGCTGATATACATCGTCATGGATCGTCCGTCTTTCGAAGTATACTCGTGCGCGCCCTCGTAGAGCTCCGGGAAGAAGGTGAAATCCGGCGAGATGAAGCCGCCTTTGCCGGGGATGATGATCTGTCCGCCGTGCATATGGCCGGTAAATGTGATGTCCGCACCGAGCGCGAGATAGCGGTTATAGTACATCGGCTCGTGCGCGAGGCAGATACAGAGGCCATTGTCGGTTTGCAGATCCTTCGGCGGGTTGGCAAGATCGTCGTCGCTGATGCCGATGATCGTGAGACCTTCGAGCTCCACCTTCTCATTGTCAATCATATGAACGCCGAGCTCCCGTACCGCGCCTTGAAAGTTCCTGTAACTCCAGTTGGAAAGTCGGGCCTCGTGATTCCCTGTCACATAGTAAACGGGAGCAATCTTCACCGCGACCGCGAAGAACTGACGGGCACGTCCGTAGTCGGTGAAACGGCTGTCGACGACGTCGCCGGTGACAACGATGATATCGGGTTTCAGCTCCGCGATCCTATCCGTCAGACGCTTCTCGTTAAAGCCGTAGAACTGGCTGTGCAGGTCGGACACCTGAACGATGCGGAACCCGTCGAGTTCCGGCGGGACTTCCTCGCTTACGTATTCGTATTCACTGACGGTCAGATGCAGGTTCATGTAGAGACACGCGCCGGTGATGAGAAGCGTCAGAACGACGCAGACCGGGACAGTGACGTAGAATTTCTTCTTGTTGACCTTATGCCAGAAGATGACCATGCCGAGTCCGCTGCCGATGGCACCGCCGAGTACCGTTACGGAAATCAGTTTCCGCTCGGGAATGCGGCGTTTCGGGTCCGTCATCGCGCGCCGCTTGTCGACCGCGAACAGTATGAAGGCATAGATTGTCATACCGGTCAGATAGTAGATGAGAAGCATGGCATACCCCCTTTTTAATCCATATGGTTTTATTGTATTCGGTTACGGCGAATTTGTAAAGTGAAAGGGTGCCTGGGAAGTCTTATTTCCGATGGACGGCATCCGTGTTTCGGGATTGCACGACGGGACTTCGTAGTGGTATAATTATTTTGCTCCGGCAGGAACCGGGGCAATGGAGGGTGAAGATGAAGAGAATTGTTTCGATGTTTATGCTGATAACGCTGATTACTGGCGGGATGACCGTCCGAAAGACTTCCGCAAAGGAAAATGACGACGGAGGACTTGTGATTGATCTTAGTAAGGGCGCGGCTATTATCGGGTTTGAATACGAGAGGTATGGGGACGAAGTGGCATTCGTATGCGAGAGCCTCGGATATGCTGTTGAGTGGGACGGGGTGGACAGTAAGATGGATGTCGATGGGGACGGCACGTTGGACATTGCCTGTACGTATTGGAATCCGTATTTTTATCCCGAGTCCCCTTATTATGTATTCACTCCTCTGCCGGGCTGGAGTCTTACCGGAGATGTAACGATCACGTCAAGCATGGATAAGATTCGTGCGGCTTATAAGCAGGCAGATTATGACCTGCCCTCCGAGAAGGAACATATTACGAAAGTGGTTGTCAAGACCGGAAACCTTAAGGAGATTCAGAATGAGTATAAGATCACTGCCGAACAAGGAAAAGTCTGCCGTTATGTCAGGGACAACGACGGGAAAGCAAGACTTGAGGAGGTAACGGGTGCCGTTCCGGGAGAAATACTCTATTTCAGTATTGATCTTCCCAAAGGACAGTTCTTGAAGAATTTGAAGTCCGGATTTTTTGATTTTGGGAAGCAGTTTTCAGATTTACCTATATTCTGGGAATATGTTATGCCCGCATCGGACATCACTCTCACCCCGGTGATTGAAAAACAGAAGGCAGCGACGTTTAAGTATTCCGCCTACTGTGATATTTACAGCGAAGGGCGCTTGGGAGATGTCGGGAACTGTGTGATGGAATCCATGTTCAATGAAACATGGTGTTCGCCGGCGGATTATTATGAAGGGTTTTATGATATTGACGGTGACGGTACGGATGACGTCTATATCGGCACGGCGTATGCGGGAACGGCAGCCCGCCCGTGTAGACTGCGAAGCGTAAATACTTATGTTACCGAGGGGCAGAATGACGGCCCATTCTGGCCGATAACGGTGGATTTCGGCGACGATCGGTATGTGATAGATGAATGGCCGGATTTGTACACTTCAGCGAAGAACGCTGAGCTTTTGAAAAAGAATCTCGAGCCTTACCGTATGCCGGACAATGAAGAGTGGTATGACCTTGACGGGAACGGCAGCGCGGACTTCTCCATCGAGAGCGGATACCTTTCCACATGCAGTCTCGGTTATGATACGGTCATCGTTCCTGCCGTTACGGGCGGAATTAATCATGACATCACATTCTTCGATTCCAAGACACAGAAGACGGTATATTCGATCAATCTGATCGGGGAAAATGCGGACAAAGCGATGATCGGGTTTTTAACGGAAACGAAAAAGCCCGGAGGCGGCTTTATGCCCGAGCAGAAGTATCAGATCATTCCCGCAGAGGGGTACGAAGTGTATTCGGCATTCTCAAAAGAGACAGATGTTTCAAGGGAGTATAACGCTCCGTACTACAGTTTTACTCTGCCGTATTATGATGTTACGATTCAGGTGGAAATCAAAGAGATAGGTTCGGTTACGCCTACACCGACACCGACCCCTACGCCTACGGACGTGCCGACGGCAACGCCGAAGCCTACCGAAGAACCTGCGGTTCTGAGCGGAACGCCCGGAGCTGACGAAGACCGGACCGATGCCGGTGAGAAAGATGCGAAAACCATCGCGCAGAAAGACGAGCCGTTAAGCCCGTTATTCTGGATCATTCCGCTCTGCGTTGTGCTTGTGACGGCGGCTGTTCTCGCAGTATGCGCGCTGAAGCGGAAGAGCGCCGGTGTGCCTGCGGATACAACCGGGGATGCCGGAAAGGACAATGCTTCGGATGACTTCGGTTCGCAGCCTGCGGAACCTTCGGAGGCGAAGGATGAGACAACGGACGGACAATAAAAATACGCTTTAACATAAAACAGGGAACGGACCGGGAGCCGTTCCCTGTTTTTTTATCCGTGTGCAGCAGTACACCGCCGGCTGTTACTTTTTAATCTCAGTATAGTAATATACTGCCAGCTGCGTGCGGTCACGGAGCTGCAACTTATCAAGAAGAGAGCTTAGATAGTTGCGCACCGTGCCTTCGCTCAGAAAGAGCTTCGAGGCGATCTCGCGGTTCGAAAGACCCTCGGCAACGAGTTCTAAGATCTCGCGCTCCTTGTCAGTGATGCCGTGCGCCTCGTAATCGTACGAGTCGGAAGCCTTCATCAGCTCGGGAAGCTTGCCGATGATCTTATCGCCGAAGACGGTCTGGCCGCGCATGACGGCTTCAAGCGCCGGCGCGATCGCGGCAAAATCCTGCTTAAGAATGTATCCTTTGGCACCGATATTGAGCGCCTTGATGATGTATTCGTCATCGGAAAATGTGGTGAGATAGAGGATCTTCGCGTCAGGATGCACCTTTAAGATCACTTCGCCGGCTTCGAGTCCGGTCATGCCTTCCATGCGGATGTCCATGAGGATGACCTCCGGACTGTTCTCGTCATAGAGACGGATCGCGTCTTCGCCGCTATGGCCGGTGGCAATGACGCGGATGCTCCCGGTATTCTCCAGAATGGTCTTAAGCGACAGCGCCACGAGGCGGTCGTCATCAATTACTACGATGTTCATAGATGTCTCCTTGGTTTCGCCGGCCCCCGCCGGCGTTCGGTTATTTCAAGCCGCGGCTTCGTGCCGCCGGTGTGCGTTCTATGCCTGTTTCGGTATCGTCAGGAATACGCGGAAGCCCTGCTCAGAGGCGGTAAAGGAGATGCGCCCGCCCACATTTTTCGCACGGTCCTCCATGTTCCGTAGGCCGATGCCGCCGCTGAATTCGGTCTGTTCCTTGTTCTTTCCGTTATCCTCGATGAGCAGCTGGAAGAAGCCCGGGTGCTCACGGAATATGATATCGATCCGGTCGCCGTTCGAGTGCCGTACGGCGTTCGAGATGCCTTCCTTTACGATGCCCGCGATGCAAAGTTTGATATCGCCGGGGATGTTCGGCGAGGCGTCGTACTGAAGATTGATGTCGAAGCGGGAGGCGGCAGTTGTGGTTTCGGACTGCGTCCCGGTTCCGTCAGAAGATTGCTGCGTTCCGGTACCATCCGAAGCAGCACCGTTCCCGCCGGTTACGGCGTCTGCCATCTCCTGCAGCACACGCCTTAAGTCGATCGAATCGTCGTGCAGGTCGTGGACACTTTCGCGGATGCTTGTCATGGCGCCGTCAAGCGTTGTTTTGAGATCATTAAGCGGCTCCTTAAGGGTTTCGTCCTTATTGAGGATCTGAATTGCTCCGGTCTGTAAGATGGAGCGCGTCAGCAGGTGCCCGACATTATCGTGAATCTCACGGGCGATCCGGTTCCGTTCTTTTAGTGTGGCGACGCGGACCTCGCTGTCCTGGGCCTCGAAGAGGCGTTTATTCTGTTCCGCGAGCTGCACGTTCTTCTCGGTGATGCTGTCATGCAGTTCGGTAAGCCTTCCGACCGAATCCTCGAGGCTTGTCATACGAAGTATCAGCATCAGCGTTACGGTCAGGCCGGTCAGAATGATGAGAATCTGGGGAAGCGAAAGGTCGCCGATGTTAGCCACCATGGAGATGCCGGGGAGGACGAGCCACCATTTCTTCTCACGGATCGAATCGTACAGAAAGAGCGGAAGCGCGCACGCAAGAACCGGTACGGCGCCGCACAGCGCGGACGCGGCGAAGAGGAGCACCCAGACCGCTTTCCGGCCGGAGAAGAGCTGCACCGTGCTCGACACGATGACCGCGAACAGAAAAGCAAGCACCGGCACGGCAACTGTGCCTGCGAGCAGAAAGCCGGGCAGGCATAGTAACAGGATCGCGAGTTTTTCATACAGTCGGTTCATCCGGGCTCCTTATGAAAAATGTTTCATGCGGCACATATCGAACGAATCCCTTACGGATATCCGCTATGGCACTGACCGGACGGAATCCGGCCGCGCCGCATGCATCTCATACGATTATAAAATACGCACGCGGGAAACTCAAGGAAATCTTGATATTCCCATAACTTCCGTGATATAGTTTATGCATGGACAAATGCAATGAATCAACGGAGGAACGCTCTATGAATTCAAAGAGAAGGATCGGGTACTTTTTTGCCTCACTCGGCATTATCATCGGCGCGCTGATGGCGAGCTTTTCGGTCGTGTGCATTCTGATTCCAAACGACGCGATCGACTACGGCACGGCGGGCATCGCGATCCTTATAAGCAAGCTGACCGGGTGGAACCTTTCGCTCTGCGTGGCCGGCGTGTTCCTGCCGTTTTTGATCCTCGCATTTGTCATCTTAGGGAAGATGTTCGGCCTTGCGGCGGTGCTCGGCTCCGCGGTGTACACGCTCGGTCTGGAACTGTTCAAATGGATCCCGTTCGAGCTCAATACGGAGCATTTCCTCGCGGTCGTCTTCGGCGGCGCGATCCTCGGCGCGGGACTTGCGATGATCCTCCGGTGCGGCGGCTGTATCGACGGTTCCGAGATCTTCGCGAATATAGTTGTAAGAAAGCTCTCCGACAAGACCGGACAGAGCTTCAGCATGACCTATATACTGATCGGATTTAACGCGTGCGTATATCTTGCGGTATTCCTTCTCATTAACCGGAACGCCGCGCTGATGAGCCTTCTCGTGTATGTTGTTGCGACGTCGGTCATCAACCATTTTACGGACCGGTTCGAGGCCATCAAGCAGGTGACGATCATCACGAAGGACGCGAAGAAGATGGCCCAGGAGATCCGCGACGAGCTCAACAAGACATGTACGCTCATGAATTCGTACGGCCTGATCTCAGGGGAGAATACGACCCTCATCTGTTATATCAACTACTTCGAGCTGCCGAAGATGCGGGAGATCATCGCGAAGAACGGCGGCGCATTTTCCACAATTTCTACAATTGATGAAATCGTAAAGTAAGAAATCCGGAGTTTTCCTGCGTCTGTTAGGATGAGAACAGAAAAAGCGGCAACACGTCCGAAAAGGAGTTACCTGTGGCTGAGAAGAGAACGCCGGAAGACAACCGAATCATTCAATTATATCTGGACCGCTCCGAGGAAGCCGTCCGGGAGACCCAGCGTCTCTACGGCGCTTATCTGCATGCGATAGCGTCGGGAGTACTGCGGGACTGCCAGGATGCGGAGGAATGCGTGAACGATACCTATCTGCGCGCATGGGACAGCATTCCGAAAACGGAGCCGGACAATCTGAAGGCGTATCTCGCCAAGACGGTGCGAAACCTTGCCATCTCGCGTTTACGGAGCAATCTCGCGAAGAAACGCGGCGGGGAAGCCGTCGTCACCTCATTCGAGGAACTCTCCGAATGCATTCCGGACAGCCGTCTCAAGGAAGAGGCGGACCGGGGACAACTGAAGGACCTGTTGGAGCATTTTCTGCGAAAACTTTCCAGAGAGAAGCGGATGATCTTTCTGAAACGGTACTGGTATAACTGTTCCGTGACGGATATCGCCGCGCAGCTCGGAAAGGATGAGAAGTATGTCAGCAATAAGCTCTATCAACTGAAAAAGAAGCTGCAGAAAGCACTTCGGGAGGGAAGAAGATGAATGAACTGGATATTCTGGATGCATTAACGGATGTAGACGATAAATACGTTTTGGAAGCCTCGGAAGGAATCGCCGGCAAGACGGTTCTCAGGAAGGGAACGAAGCGGCGCACGTTCGCCGCGTGGAACTCGCTTCCTGCCATGATCGCAGCGGGTGTGGCGCTGGCGGTTATCGTGGCCGGTGGAATTGTTGCCGTGAAGGCCTTGAAGTCGAAAGCGAAGGGGAAGGAAGCCGAGAAGATCACATTTGCCGCATCAAAGCCGTTTGTGCAGGGGGAGATTCTGACAAAGCCGATAGACAGGGATGAGCTTCTTCAGATTTCGGCGAATATTCTTGAGATGGAAGGCCGTGTCTACGGCAGCCAGATGACCGAATGCACCAAGGTTGGCGCGAAGCTCGGAACCTATAAAATTCGGGGAACCGTTGAGACTACGGTGACCGAGGACGGAGTAGAGCACCTTGCGCTTGTTGATCTTGAGAACGATGCGGACGTGTACGAGATCCCCGGAGTGAAGACGGAGTACGCGGTTGCGGTCTATTATGAGTCACTGCAGAAGTATGTCGTATTTGGCGGCAGTTTTCCGGATGTATCTAACGTTGCGGAGCTTCGTGAGTCCATGCCGATTGATACGTATTTCGAGCTCGATAAGACGTTTGAGATTATGATCGACGGAAACGCGGCGACGTTCACCGACTCATCCATTACGATGGAAAAGGTGGTGGAGATCCTTCTGAAGAACGCCAATTCTCCGCTGTACGACATGAAGGATATGCCCAACGATTTCTTTAAGGATACGCCGTTCTTCGATGCGTGGGCGGGGCGTGAGCATCACATGTGGGATTCCTGGATCTCCCGCTATGACGGTATAAACGACCTTCCGGAAGGCAAGGACTGGGCACAGAAGTTCTGTAAGGAGCATCCGCTCGGTGAACTGCTCGGAACCGGCAAAGTCCATAACAAACTCATAGAGCCTGCCAATGCGTCCGGAGAGACTTACTATCTCTACAGCGGCGGCTATATTCTCGGCTACGGCAGCTCCTTCGGCAAATGCCTCTACGTCGGACCGGAAGCGGCGGAAGAGTTCGCTGCGCTCTTTCAGGTGCCGACCGAGAGCACGGTGCCGAACAAGTAACCGTTACGGGCGAAGCCTGATGGCCTTTTTCGGGGCCGTGGCGTAACATGTGACATTTGTCACAATCAAATCATGACATCACACACTTGGCGCGGGAGCAATCCCGCGCTATTCTTATGTCAGAAAGTCGGGCGGCGGGGCCGCGTGAACATACGAAAGAGAGGATGCACATGAAACCTACTGTAGTAAAGATTGACAATCTGGTAAAGCGTTACGGCGAACTGGTGGCGCTTGATCATTTTTCGTTAGAGATCAAGGAGGGAGAGATATTCGGACTGCTCGGTCCGAACGGCTCCGGCAAGACGACGACGATCAACTGCCTGCTGTCGCTTCTTTCTTACGACAAAGGAGACATCGAAGTGTTCGGCAAGGAGATGACGCCGGTCAGCTACGATACGAAGAGCCAGATCGGCGTGATCATGCAGAACGTCGCGGTTATTGACGAGCTGACGGTCCGGGAGAATATCGATTACTTCTGCGGACTGTATGTGCTTGATAAGGCGAAGCGGAAGGAATGCGTCGACGAAGCGATTAAATTTGTCGGGCTTGAGGAGTTTGAAAACTTCCGGCCGAAGAAGCTGTCGGGCGGTCTTTTGAGACGACTTAACATCGCCTGCGGCATCGCGCACAAGCCGAAGCTGATCATCCTCGACGAGCCTACGGTGGCGGTTGACCCGCAGAGCCGTAACCGCATCCTCGAAGGGATCCAGGAACTGAACCGCAACGGCGCGACGGTCATATACACCTCGCACTACATGGAAGAGGTTGAGCAGATCTGCACGCGAATCGCGATCATGGACAAGGGCCGCAAGGTCGCGGAAGGCACGAAGGACGAGCTGAAGAGCATGATCCGGAACACCGAGAGCATTACGATCGAGATCCTCGAGCTGCCCGAAGACGTCCGCGCGAAGATCGCTTCGCAGCCCCACGTTTACGAGACCGAATACGACGGCAACAAGCTGACGGTACGCTGCTCAGGCGGCCGCCACAACCTAATTCGGATTCTCGGCGTATTGCAGGAAGCGGAGCTCGGTTTCGGCCGCGTTTATTCAGAACTTCCGACACTCAATGACGTCTTCTTGGAAATCACCGGCAAGGCACTTCGCGATTCGAAGGAATAGGAGTAGGCAATGTTTTTACATAACTTCAAATACGAATTGAAAATGGTCCTGCGGCAGAGGGAATTCATCATGTGGCTGATGCTTTTCCCGATCGCGCTCGGTACGCTGTTTAAGGTCGCATTCGGATCCATTTATTCCAATAACGACATGTTCAAATCCATCCCGGTCGCGGTTGTGAATGCTCAGGAGGGCACCGTCCTCAATGAGATTTTCCGATCGCTCGGGGAAGGAGAGGACGCTGCGCTCGCCATCACGTATGCGGACGAGGAGTGGGCAAAGGAATTGCTTTTCGACGGCAAAGTGAGCGGCATTATCGTTGTCGACAACGACGTGTCGCTGCAGGTTGCCGGCAAAGGCATCAAGCAGTCAATCCTCGAAGAGATCGTATCCCGCTGCAACATGTATCAGGAAGTAATCGGGCAGGCCATGATAACCGGTGATGAGACTGAGCTGCGGAAAGTGATCGCGGAACTCGGTAAAGAGGTTAACGCCTGCCGCGACGTTTCGCCCGCGGCGGACAACCCGGACGTATATGTGCAGTACTTCTACAACCTGATCGCGATGGTCGCGATCTGCGGCTCGCTGACCGGACTTCATGTCGCGACAAGCAGCCAGGCGAACCAGTCGGAGCTCGGAGCGAGAAAGAACTGCTCGCCGACGCCGAAGTTCAAGCACCTCTCGGCGGCGTTCCTCGGAAGCTGCGTCGCACAGGGTGTCAGCATGATCCTTTGCGTGACTTTCCTGAAGTTCGTGCTTCAGATCAATTTCGGCGGGAACCTGTTCTTACTGTACGCGGCGGCCGTTCTGAGCGGATGTCTCGGAGTGGCGCTCGGGTTCTTCGGCGGATCGATCGGACGTCTCAAGTATGAGATCAAAAGCGCAATCCTTCTGTCCTGCTCGATGGTTATGTGCTTCTTAAGCGGACTTATGGTCGGCAACATCAAGGGTTTTCTCGCGGAGAGGATGCCATGGGTGAACCGGATCAATCCGGTTGCGATCATTTCGGACAGCTTCTACTGCCTGAATATGTACAGCGATTACCGCCGTTTCTTTACGAAGGTGCTCGGCATGGTAATCTACATCACTGCATTTATCGTGTTCGGCGCGCTGTTCTCAAGGAGGAAGAAATATGCAAGTCTCTAAGGCATTTCTTAAAATTCTGAAAAGCAAATTCCCGTCGGCGGTCATATACATCGTTCTGTTCTTTCTTGTGGGGATGATGATGACAAGAACCGAAGCAACCGAAAGCGCGTGGGAGAAGACGCAGCTGAAGCTTGTTGTCGAAGACCTTGACGATACCGCGGAAAGCCGTGCGCTTGCGGAAATCCTCGGAAAAGGAAATAAGGTTATCCCGCCGCTTGCGAGCGAGGACGACCTGACCGACGCCCTTTACTATACGACCGTGGATTACGCAGTAACGATACCGGCCGGCTTTGCGGAACGGCTTGCGGCAGGAGAGACCGACGGGCTTCTTGAAACCCGTCATATCCATGAAAGTTACGCGACGGCCAACATGAAGATGCTGATCGACAAATTTGTCACAACTTACGGCGCTTACATGGAACTCACGGGCAGCTCGCAAAAGTCTGCGACGCAAGCCGTCAGGACGCTTTCCGACGAAACGAATGTGGTAATGCTTCAGAAGGAAGAAAGCACGAAGAGTTCGAGCGATCTTTTGCTGATCTTCTTCCGGTACATGCCGTACATCCTTCTCTGCGTGATCTTAAACATGCTTTGCCCCGCACTCATCGTGATGAGTAAGAAGGACATCCGGTTCCGGACGGACTGCTCCGGAATCCGCCCGAGCTCCTATACGATGCAGATCTTCACGTCAAGCGCGCTCTATGTCGGTGCGATCTGGCTCATATTTGTCATCGCCGGAAGTGCCCTTAACGGCGTGATGTATACGGGAAAGCTGTGGCTCGTCGTATTGAACAGCCTGGTATTTTCCCTGTTCTCCGGAGTGCTCGCGCTGTTCATCGCGGAGTTCGCGCCGAGTGAGACGGTAGTGAACCTGATGACGCAGCTCTGCGCCCTCGGAATGTGCTTCCTGTGCGGCGTCTTCGTCGACCAGGCACTCCTCGGAAGCGGCGTGCTCGGCGTTGCGCAATTCCTTCCCGCGTACTGGTACGTGAGGGTGATCCGCATGGTGAACGGCGACATTCCGTTCAACGCGGGCGAGGCCGCATTGGCAATCGGCATTCAGGCCGGTTTCGTCGTGGTACTGATCCTTCTTTCCGTTCTCGTAAGACGTGCTCACTACAGCAGCGCGCCCCGCAAACGGATGGCGTAGATGATTCTTGTTTATTGTATAAAGGTGTGCTATACTGTAAGGCGTTGCGCAACAGCAACGCCTTATTTGTTATGTAAGAAAGGCCCGATGATATGAAAAGCAAGACCCTTGATATGACCATGATCGCGCTGATGACCGTTGTCATCATTATCTGTTCGCAGATCATGATCCCGATGACGATTCCTTTTTCGTTACAGACATTTGCCGTATTTGCGGCGCTCCGGATACTCGGAGGACTTCGCGGGACGGTTTCCGTTGCCCTGTATCTTCTGATGGGAGCGGCGGGACTGCCGGTATTTACCGGATTCCAGGGCGGTGTGCACCGTCTTCTCGGACCGACCGGGGGATACCTCGCCGGATTCCTGTTGACCGCGCTGATCTACTGGCTGTTTGAGAAACAGGCGGAGAAGGGACTTGTCCGCAAATGGATTGTCATGATCGCCGGCCTTCTTGCCTGCTATGCTGCGGGAACCGCATGGTTTGCGGCCCGTTATGCTAACGGACGGACCGTCTGGGCAATACTGATGCTGTGCGTTGTGCCATTTGTCCTTCCGGACCTTGTGAAGCTGGTGCTTGCGGATCTGGTGGGATCGCGTGTAAGAAAGCAGCTGAAAAAGAGCGAGCGCGCGTAAGAAAGAGTAACCGCCGAAAGGCTTAAACCCGCGGAGTACGCGGAAGTACGAAAGAACCGCCGTCCGGCGGAAAAGGAGAAAAACATATGAGCGAACAATTGGAAAACACACAGGGTTGTACCCATGACTGTTCCACCTGCGGGCTGAACTGCAGCTCGAAGCAGACGGATCATCATGAGCACGCATCACAGAATAACGATATGCAGGCACCGTTAAACGCGCAGAGCAAAGTAAAGCGCGTGATCGGCGTTGTCAGCGGCAAAGGCGGCGTAGGAAAGTCTCTCGTTACCTCGCTGCTTGCAAGTGCCATGCAGAAGAAGGGCCGCAAGAGCGCGGTTCTTGACGCGGATATTACGGGGCCGTCCATTCCGAAGGCATTTGGCGTAAAGGGACCCGCATACGCAACCGATGAAGGCATCGTTCCGGTTGTCGGAAGCACCGGCGTAAAGATCATGAGCATCAACCTTCTGATGGAGGATGAGGATGCGCCCGTGATCTGGCGCGGACCGGTGATCGCCGGAACCGTAAAGCAGTTCTGGACCGATGTGTTCTGGGGCGATGTGGACTATATGTTCGTCGATATGCCTCCCGGAACAGGCGACGTTCCGCTTACGGTATTCCAGTCGCTTCCGCTTGACGGTATCGTGATCGTAACGAGCCCGCAGGACCTTGTTTCGATGATCGTCGGCAAGGCGGTAAATATGGCGAAGATGATGAATATTCCGATCCTCGGAATTATTGAGAATTACAGTTATCTGGTATGCGACCACTGCGGCGAGAAGATGAATGTGTTCGGCGAGAGCCATATCGAAGAAGTGGCGGAGAAGTACGGCACACGCGTGCTCGCGAAGCTTCCGATCGTGCCCGCTGCGGCAACGCTTGTGGACCGCGGGCGCGTAGAAGAGATCGAGATGCCGGAGCTTGCTTCCGCGCTTACGACGATCGAAAACCAGATGGCTCTTGCGTAAAGGAAAATTCCTTAGGCGCGGAATGCCTTTTTGTGCTTGCGGCGTGAGTTTTTTTGCTTCGTGCTATTGACAAAGTTATGTATTCTATACTACAATGGTAGTGTGTGTTATTTAGGAGGAGTTTGCGATGAGAGTTATCGCCGGAACGGCAAGGAGATTACAGCTCGAAACGCCGGCAGGACTCTCCACGAGACCGACTTCGGACATGATCAAAGAGACGCTTTTCAACATCCTGCAGCCGCAGGTTGCTGACGCGATGTTCCTTGATCTTTTCGCCGGAAGCGGCGGAATCGGGATCGAGGCTCTGAGCCGCGGCGCGAAGTATTGCTGCTTCGCGGATTCGTCTTCGGAAGCGATCCGTTGCATCAAGAACAACCTGAATCACACGAAGCTTGCCGATCAGGCTACCGTGTACGCGTCGGATTTTACGGCGGCGCTTATGCGGATGCGTAACGAGGGACGGAAGTTCGACATCGTGTTCTTAGATCCGCCTTACGGAAAGGAACTCGAGCTCACGGCACTCCGCCTGCTCTCGGAATACAAGCTTTTGAAGGAAGATGCGACGGTTATCGTTGAAGTCTCTTCAAAGACGGATATTGATGAAATAAACGGACTCGGATACCGTGTTGACCGCGTCAAGGAGTATAAGACGAACTGTCACTGGTTCCTGTCCGAAGGAGTATAGATGAAAGTCGGAATCTATGCCGGAAGCTTTGATCCGATCACGCTCGGACACCTCGATGTCATCGAGAGAGCGTCCAGGATCGTTGACAAGCTGATCATCGGCGTTTTGAATAATACGAGTAAGACGCCTTCGTTTACGGCCGAGGAGAGAGTGGAACTGATCCGCCGCGTAACGAAGAATATCCCGAATGTGGAGATTGAGACTTTCGACGGGCTGACGGTCGAATTTGCCCGAAAGAAGAATGCGAGAATCCTGGTCAGAGGACTTCGGGCCGTAACGGACTTTGAGTACGAACTTCAGATCGCACAGCTGAACCACAAGCTGGATTCGAATATCGATACGATCTTCCTTACGACGAGCGTGCAGTATTCTTACCTGAGTTCGAGCATCGTAAAGGAAATCGCCCATTTCGGCGGCGATATCAGCAAACTTGTTCCGAAGGAAGTCCAGCAGGACATCTACGACAAGTTGAAGAAACAATAGCTTTTTGACCGAATGCGTAACATAAGAAAACAGTAAAAGGAGAAAAAACGCCATGGTGAATCGTCTTGAGCAGTTGATTGACGGAATCTGCGAATATTTGGAGGGATGCAAGCCGATCAAGCTGCAGCCCGGTAAAGTTGCCGTAAATAAAGAGGAACTCTTCGAGATGCTCGATGAACTGAAGCAGAGAACACCCGACGAGATCCGCAGATATCAGAAGATTATCGCTAACCGCGATTCCATTATTGCAAGTGCCGAGGAGAAGGCCGAGCAGATCATTGAGGAGGCAAAGGCAAAGGCAAGACAGCTTGTCAGCGAGCATGAGATCATGCAGCAGGCATATGCGCGTGCCAACGAGATGGTTGCTTCCGCAAGCGGCGAGGCAGAGGAGATGCTCTCAAGCGCCAACAACGACGCTTCCCAGATCCGTACCGGCGCACTCAGCTACGCAAACGATATCATGACCGACATGGAGAAGATCCTGAACAACGCTTACTCCTCCGCGAGAGATCATTTCGACGGTCTGATCGCTTCTCTCAAAGAGAACTACGATGTTGTTGCAGCAAACCGTCAGGAGCTGTATCAGCAGCTGAACCCGAAGGAAGCCGCAGCCGTTTATGACGATCCGATCGCAACGGTTACGACGAGCGACGATGACGAGAACTTCGAGTTCGACGAGAACACCTTCCTTGAAAATATTGACGAATAGGTTTTCATATGTTTTTCCTTTCTAGTGCAAAAGCGGCGCAATCACTTGCGCCGCTTTTGTATTGGTCAGGATTATGTTGTCGTATTACCGGCCGCCGCCACCCCCACCGCCGCTGCCGCCGCTTGAGGAGCTGCTGTCGCGGTCACTGATCATGTGCTGAAGAGCGACAAGGATCGCAATTATGTAAGGCTCCAGTTCGGGGCGGTAGATGTCGATGCAGTATTTGTCATGTATGGAGAGCATCTTCTGCGAAACGATCGCAATGATGCTTCCGTCGGCGTCAAGAAGCTCGAAGTTGAGACCGAGAATATTGCCCTGAAGCTGCCAGCCGAGTCCTTCGATGTTCGTCACGTCGCGGACCAGATGGAAGAGTTCGTTGGAGATTTCAAAGTACGTTCCGTCGAACATCGTAACGAAGTGCCGCTCGTGGAGCGTAAGGACGGCGCGGGAGATATCCGCGATATGCCGGCCGGATGCGTCCTCCAGAGTGGTACGGTCGTGAAGCGAGAAGAACTTGCTCGCGGAACGGTAGCAGATGTTTCCGTTGTCGTCCGTGATCTCGATGCGGTGATGCAGCGAGAAGACTTTAGTCGAGGTGTAAAGAGAGTAGGCGGGCTCACCGTAGTTCACCATGTTATTGATGTTCGGATCGGTGCCCTGTTCGTGAAAACGATGGACTTTTGAAAAGGTTCCCATGGATTTCTCCCTTCTGAAAAAAGATTTCGTTTCGGCCCCACACAATCAAGGCCTTGCCTGACATTACACAACCAAGGTCTTATTTGACCTTACACAATTAAGAATTTCCGCGTCCGTTCTTCATCGGTCGGGACTCCCTTGCCGTACTGGATGTGGCTGTAAAGGGCAGTCGCGTTCAGGTCGGTTTCGAACAGCTCGCGGGCTTCGGGAGTGAGACTCCGCATGTCTTTCGTGAGACGTACGAGGAGCGGAGCGGCAGCGGACGAGGCAATCTGACCGAGCAGCGCCTCGCACCCCTTGCGGATGCCTAAAACATGAAGATACGGCGTATGCGCCGGGAGCCGGTAACGGTTCTCGGCTTCTTTTGTGATACCAAGAAGAATGTGGCAGAGCACGCGGTTCACATGCGTCAGGGTGTGCGAGCGCTCCCGCAGGGCTTCCGTCAGCGAAGTCCATGTAAACGGCTTTTTGGAGGCTTCCGCAAGGCGTTTCGCGGTATCGTCCGAAATGTCGGAATACTGCGCGAGCTCCTCCGCGGTCCGGCCGTGCACGGCGGCGTAAAGTACGCTGCTCAGATCGTCCGGAAAGACGGGATGGCGGAAGGCGCTTTCATAGAGACCGGAAAGGTTCTCCGGAAAGGACTCGGAAAGGCCGTCGCTGTTTCCTTCAATCATCGCTCGGATCGCCGTAGCAGAAGCGTACCTGCCCGCGTCCGTATCGTGATAACCGCTTCCGATCCGCGCAACAGGGGCACTCTTCAGAGATGTACCGAGGCGGATCATTGCCTTTTCGTATTCGATTGCAAGGATATTGTTCGGCGTGGAAAGAAAAGAAGCATCCTCGCCGTTCAGCGCGGTGTAGGCATTCTGTCTCGCGGCAGGGTAGGACAGGCCGGACGAAAGGCCTTCCTTCAAAAGCGCGCGGTAAGCTTCCGGCTCTTCCGCGAAGAAGGCGGCTGCGGCGCGAATCTGCGCGGAAGTCTTCGAAAGGCTCTCGGCGCTGTTTTTCGACGCAGAATTCACATATGCAACGTCGGCGTTTTGTGCTTCGCCGCCATTCTGCGTCCCGTTTCCTTCGATACATTCAATCCCATACGAGATCGTATCGACGCCCAGGTCGGCAAATGCCCTTACGGCCCCTTCGGCGAACCGCTCCGCGCTTGCTGTCGCACTGTAGACGGGCAGTTCGATGACGATGTCAGCTCCGTTTCGAAGGGCAGCCTCGGCGCGGTCGTATTTGCCGATGACGGCGGGCGTGCCGCGCTGGACGAAATCGCCGCTCATGAGCGCAATAACAGAATCACATCCGGTACGTGCTTTCGCTTCCCGGATGTGATACGCGTGACCGTTGTGAAACGGATTATATTCGGCTGTGATACCGAGTAACTTCATTACATGGTCTCCGGCTCGGGATAATCAACACCGAAGGTCTCCACCGTAACTTCCTTCATGATGACGGGAGTCAGGGGCTTGTCGCTCCAGTTGCGGCGTACCTTGGCGATCGCGTCAACGACGTCAAGACCTTCCGTAAGCTTTCCGAATGCTGCGTACTCACCGTCCAGGTGAGGAGAGGTTTCGTGCATGATGAAGAACTGGGAGCCGGCGGAGTTCGGGTTCATGGCGCGTGCCATGGAAAGAACGCCGGGTGTGTGCTTTAAGTCATTCTTGAAACCGTTGTGGCTGAACTCGCCGCGGATGCTGTAGCCGGGGTCGCCGGTACCGGTTCCCTTCGGGCAGCCGCCCTGGATCATGAAACCGGGAATCACGCGGTGGAAGGTGAGTCCGTTATAAAATCCCTTCTTAACAAGGGAGATGAAGTTGTTAACCGTGTTGGGCGCAATCTCGGGATAAAGCTCCGCTTTCATAACCGCGCCGTCGTCCATAAGGAACGTAACTACAGGATTCTGTGCCATGATGTAAAACCTCCAAGTTTATTCTGGAATTCGGAATGTGCCGGTGTTAAAACAACGGCACATTTACTGTACAAATGCGTGATAGATCACGTTGATCGCGTCTTCGAAATCGTTGTTCGAAACACCGATGATGATGTTCAGCTCGCTGGAGCCCTGGTCGATCATGCGGATGTTGATGGAAGCGCGGTCAAGCGCGCTGAAGATCTTGGCCGCAACGCCGCGGTTGCTGCGCATGCCGCGTCCTACGACGGCGATCAGCGCGATATCGGTCGAGATGTCGATCGAATCGGGATTGGTCAGCTTGCGGATCTCGGCGAGAACGGTCTGTTCCTTCTGCTCGAATTCCGTCTGATGAACCACAACGGTCATCGTGTCAATGCCGGAGGGCATATGCTCGAAGTTGATGCCGTTGTCCTCGAAAGCCTGCAGAATGCGGCGACCGAAACCGATCTCCGCGTTCATCATGTCTTTCTCAATGTTGATGGCGGTGAAGCCCTTCTTACCCGCAACACCGGTGATGGTGAAAGAGGGCTTGCGGGAAGTGCTCTCCACGATCAGCGTGCCGGGGTCTTTCGGGGAATTGGTGTTCTTGATGTTGATCGGGATGCCCGCGGTACGAACCGGGAAGATCGCATCCTCATGCAGTACGTTAAAGCCCATGTAAGCAAGCTCACGAAGCTCGCGGTACGTGATCACGTCGATGACCTTCGGATTCTCAACAATACGGGGATCGGTTACAAGACAGCCGGAAACGTCGGTCCAGTTCTCGTAAAGGTTCGCCTGTACGGCACGTGCCACGATGGAACCGGTGATGTCGGAACCGCCGCGGGAGAACGTCTTCACGCGTCCGTCCGGAAGGGAACCGTAGAAGCCGGGGATCACAGCGTTCTTCATGCCGCGAAGCTTAGCGGAAAGGGCTTCGTTGGTCTTCTCGGCGTCAAATGTGCCGTCCTCATGGAAGAAGACGTATTCCGCGGAATCGAGGAACTCGAAACCGAGATAGGAAGCAAGCACGATACCGTTCAGGTATTCGCCGCGGGAAGCTGCGTATTCCTTGCCGGCGTGCGCCGCGAAATCCTTACGGATCTTATCAAATTCCGCCGCAAGCGTAAGATTCAGGCCGAGGCCGTTGATGATCTCGGTATAGCGGTCGGAGATGGCTTTCAGGGAATCATCGAAATCAGCGTCCGACTCCGCGAGATTGTAGCAGGCGTAAAGCATGTCGGTCACTTTCGTGTCCGCGCTGAAGCGCTTGCCGGGAGCGGAGGGAACCACGAAACGGCGGTCCGCGTCGGATTTGATGATGTCTTTTACTTTGCGAAACTGGTCGGCATTGGCAAGAGAACTGCCGCCGAATTTAACGACTTTGATCATAAAAATCGGGCTCCTTATTGGAAAAAGATTATAATTATCTATCATCTTACATTACACATTTTTCGGAAATATGCAAGGGAAAATGTGAAAATTCCGTGCATTCTCAGAAAAATCGTCTCTTTTCTTTACATTTTCCCGCGTTTATGCTAATATATGGTGGGTTTCAATGGGGAAGAAGCCTTATTCAGTGATAACATTTCAGGGGTAGACAGGAGTTTTATGAAGAAGATTATTTCCGTGATCGCGGATAAGATGAGCGCTGCATTTGCGGCTGCAGGATATGAAGAAAAGTACGCCGCGGTAACGATCTCGAACCGTCCCGACCTCTGTCAGTACCAGTGCAACGGAGCCATGGCTGCCGCGAAGCAGTATCATAAGGCCCCGATCATGATCGCGAACGAAGTAGTCGAAAAGCTTGCCGGTGAAACAATGTTCTCGCTTTGCCAGGCAGTTGCGCCCGGTTTTATCAACGTATCCGTTTCGGAGAAATTCCTTACGGAATACGTTTTCGAGATGAAGGATGCACCGAAATTCGGACTCGAAGAGGCCGAGAAGAAGGAAACAATCGTCGTTGACTACGGCGGAGCCAATGTGGCAAAGCCGCTGCACGTCGGCCATATGCGTCCGGCGGTGATCGGCGAAGCAGTGAAACGGATCCTCCGGTACATGGGACATAACGTGATCGGAGACGCGCACCTCGGAGACTGGGGTACGCCGATCGGACTGATTATTACCGAACTGAAGGTGAGACAGCCTGACCTTCCGTATTTCGACCCGGATTACACGGGCGAGTATCCGAAGGAAGCACCGTTCACCGTTTCCGAACTCGAAGAGATTTATCCTTACGCGAGCAAGTGGTCGAAAGAGCATGACGACTACCGCGAAGAGTCCCGCAAAGCCATTCTTGAGCTGCAGCAGGGACGCAGAGGTTATATGGCTCTCTGGGAACACATCATGCGGGTTTCCATGGAGGACCTGAAGAAGAGTTACGACAGCCTCGGCACCGTATTTGACATCTGGGGCAAGGAAAGCGACGCGCAGAAGTACATTCCGGACATGATCAAAGGCATGAAGGACGGAGGCTATGCGCACATCAGTGAAGGCGCTCTCGTTGTGGATGTCAAGGAGGAGACCGATACGAAGGAAATGCCGCCGTGCATGATCCTTAAGTCGGACGGCGCGACACTTTATAACACCACCGATCTTGCAACGATCGTCGAGCGTATGACGAAATACGATCCCGACCGTATCATTTACATCGTGGACAAGCGGCAGGGGCTTTACTTCGAGCAGATATTCCGCTGCGCGAAGAAGACGAAGATCGTGAAGCCCGAAACGGAGCTCGTTCACATCGGATTCGGTACGATGACCGGCAAGGACGGCAAGCCGTTCAAAACAAGAGACGGCGGCGTCATGAGACTCTTAATGCTGGTGGGACTGATCGTCGACGAGGTTCGCTCGAAGATGGCCGACCGCGATATGCCCGAAGAAGAGCGCGACAGGATCGCGACGCAGGTCGGACTTGCGGCGCTGAAATACGGAGACCTTTCCAACCAGCCCACGAAGGATTATATCTTTGATATCGAGCGGTTCACCTCATTTGAGGGCAACACCGGACCGTACATTCTCTATACGATGGTCCGGATCAAGTCGATTCTTTCGAAGCTCGGCGACGCAGCCGAAGCAAAGAAGCCTTCGGACCGCGCGATCGGAGCGGAGGAGCGCGAACTGCTCCTGACAATATCCCGGTTCGCCGACAGTGTAGAGAAAGCAGCCGCGGAGCTGTCTCCCATGAAGATCTGCCAGTACATTTACGAGCTGGCCGACCGCTTTAACGGTTTCTATCATGCCAATAAGATCCTCACCGAACCCGATGAGGTCAAGAAGGCCGAATGGATCGTTCTTTGCAGAACGACACTGAATATTTTAAATGACTGCATTTCGATGCTTGCCTTTGAAGCGCCGGACAAGATGTGACGCCGGCATAGTAAGTACGGTACGGCTTATGCGGTACAGTGATTAGGAGGTTTTAAGAAGATGAATGTTAGTAAGCGCCCGTTCAAGTATCTGATCGGAATTCTTGCGGCTTTTTGCTTTGCGTTTCTCGCAATCGTGTTCGGAGGAAAAGCAATCGCGGCGGACGGACAGGACAAGCCCACGCCTACTCCGATCCAGGACTATGTTAATAAAGAGCAGTATCTGAACGGATACTACCGCGGTACGGTTACCAGCAATACGGCAACGGTTCGTACCGGCCCGGGTACCAAGGCTTATCCCGAGCTGAAGACTTCCGACGGAACGGTTGTTAAGCTCACAAAGGGAACCGAAGTATTTGTCTGGGGTGAGACCAAGGACGTCGATCTCGACGTATGGTACCACATCACCGCGACTTTTAACAACGAGCAGATCGAAGGTTATATCTATATCGGACGTGTAACGAGAGACAATACGCAGATTCTCTTTACGCCTACGCCTACGCCGGTACCTCCGACTCCTACGCCGATCCCGACCATCACCGAGACCGTTACAGAGGTAACGCCTACGCTTCTTGAGCCCACCAAGCCCGATACGCCCGAGAATGTAAAGGAGATCAGCGAGAAGTCGAAAGACAACAAGCCGATGTACATCGTGCTTATCATTTGCTGTGTGATCGTTGTTCTTATCATTGCCTACTCCCTGTTCCAGAGAGCACAGGAGAAGAAGCTCGAAGAGGAGATGGAGCGCTACACGAAGCGCCGTCCCGCTATGGAGCGTCTTGACGGCGAGGACGAGGACGACTTCAACGAGGCGAAGAAGAAATATTATGCGAGCATGGATTTCGGCCACGGCGAGAAGAAGAACGCCCGTCCGTCCCGTCCGGCAGCTCCCGTTGCTCCGATCGAGGACGAGGATGAGGATGATTTCGCCGATGACCTGAAAGACGATGTGGATGAGGACGACATCAAGCTCAGCACGCCCAAGAAGAAAGAAGACATTTACGATGAGGATGAGTTCACCGATGACGATGTAAAGGTTGTCGATGACTTCCGTGATAACGGCAATAAGAAAAAGAGCGCAGCGAAGTCCGTAACCGAGGACAATCTTGATTTCTCCGATGACGATCTTGAGTACTTCGAGCGCCTGAAGGGCAATCTGGACAGCCCGTCCGAGAAGGCAATCGCTTCGGCCGGCACGGCTGCAAGCATTCTCGACGAGTCTCCGGAAGTGGATTCCTACTTTGAGGAAGAGCATACTTCTGAGGAACGCCTTAAGATCAAGCTGAACGCGCTTCGTCCGCAGGACCGTTTCGTACATAAGCTGTACGGCGAAGGCGTTGTTGTGGAGAACAGCGATCCCGATATCATTCAGGTTCGTTTCGGCCGCGACCTCCGCTTCCTGAAGAAGGAGAAGCTTGCCAGAAAAGAACTGGTTGAGCTGTAAACCGCATAAGATTTGAATTGTTATCCTTGGGTGTGGGAAACCACACCCAAGTGTTCCGTTTGGAAGTTTTTCAGAAGGGAATCAATGGTTTATGAAGAAGATCATACTCGATGACCGCAGGCAGTATCTTCCCAATCTGTTCATGTTTCTGATGTCCCTCGTTGTGCTCGAGGTTGCCATTGTCGGCGGCATCATCGCGAAGAATTCTTCGCTTGTTTCAACGGTCATCATTCTATTTGCCGTCATCATGGTTCTGATGGCGATCATTATGATCGCAATGGCGGGCAAAGTATGGATGGGAGACTTAAGAAATACCGGAATCTGGAAGGTACGCCGCAAGGAAGGACTGTCGTTAGAAACGATCATCGGCGTTAAAACGGCGCTTTACAGCCTGCTGGTATTCCTTTCCGAAGCAATCTACGCACTGGTCATGGCACTCAACGTGTCGCTTGTGTATAAGGCGTTTCCTGCGGAGCGGGAAGGTCTTGACGAATTGTTTACCAAGGTGTTCGGAGAAGGCGCTTCGCTGTCCGGAAAGAATGCCCTCGTGATACTCGAGTTTCTGATGGTTGCGGTAGCGGCCGTTACGCTCGTATTTCTCGCCGTAACGCTTGTATTTAACGGATTTACGAGAAACCGTTACGCGGGTGTTCTGGCAGGCGTTCTCTATGTTTCGGTCGGGTATTTCCTGATCCGCATAAGCTTAAGCCTTACGAAGGGCGTAAAGGATGAAGGCATGAGGAGTCTTGCCGGTGCCGGCGTTCTTGCCGTGCTCGCGGTAATCTGCTTTTTGAGCGTGAGAATGTCCGTGAAGAAGCACCAGTGGGACGTTGAAGAAGTATAAGAAATCATTTATTCATAAAGGAGTTAAGAGATTATGGCTGTTGTGAAACCGTTCATCTGTGTCAGACCGAAGCCGGAGCTTGCAAGCAGAGTGGCTGCGCTTCCGTATGATGTTTATAACCGTAAGGAGGCCAAGGAGGCGGCCCTGAAGGACCCGCTTTCGTTCCTCAATATCGATCGCGCCGAGAGCAATCTGCCGGACGATGTGGACACCTATGATCCGATCGTATATCAGAAGGCCAAGGAACTTCTGGACGCGAGAGAAGCGGACGGAACCTACCTGACCGACACGGAGGCGTGCTATTACGTTTATGAGCTGATCATGGACGGACGTTCCCAGATCGGTATCGTTGCCTGCGCTTCGATCGATGATTACAAGAACGGTGTCATCAAAAAGCATGAGAATACAAGAGAAGAGAAGGAGCAGGACCGTATCCGCCACGTGGATACCTGTAACGCGCAGACCGGCCCGATCTTTCTTGCTTACCGGAACAATGCGGTGATCAGCGGTATCGTTGCGAAGACGATGCAGAACGAGGCGCTGTACGCATTTACCGCCGATGACGGCATCACGCACAACGTATGGCGCATCTCGGACGCTGCGGATGTCAATGCGATCCGTGACGCTTTCGCGGGAATCGGCCAGATCTATATCGCGGACGGACACCATCGCGCGGCAAGCGCGGTGAAGGTCGGATTCCGCCGCCGTGAGGCCAATCCGAACTACACCGGCGAGGAGGAGTTCAACTTCTTCCTGTCTGTTCTGTTCCCCGAGGACCAGCTGATGATCCTTCCGTACAACCGTGTCGTAAAGGATCTGAACGGCCTGTCTGAAGAGGCGTTTTTAAAGGCAATTTCCAAGCATTTTGCCGTTAAGGAAGTAGGTACAAAGCCTTACGCACCCGCTAAGAAGGGCACGTTCGGCATGTATCTTTCGGGCAAATGGTACGAGCTTACGGCCGACGCGGAACTGATGGCGATCACCGACCCGGTTGCGGCACTTGACGTATCGCTCCTGCAGGATTACCTGCTCGGACCGGCTCTCGGAATCGGCGACCCGAGAGTGGACAAGCGCATCGATTTCATCGGCGGCATCCGCGGTCTGAAGGAACTCGAAAGACGCTGCAAACTGGATATGACGGTTGCATTTTCCATGTATCCGACACAGATCACCGAGCTGTTCGATGTTGCGGACGCGGGACTTCTGATGCCTCCGAAGTCCACCTGGTTCGAGCCGAAGCTTCGAAGCGGGCTGTTTATTCACAAATTATCGTAAAGGTTAAGCGGACACGGGCGGGGCAACCCGTTGTCCGCCTTTTTGTCTATGAGTATTTTAAGTGTTGAAAATCTATCCCACGGTTTCGGCGACCGCGCGATCTTTAAAGACGTTACGTTCCGTCTCCTTGCCGGCGAGCATATCGGACTCATCGGTGCCAACGGAGAGGGCAAGAGTACGTTCTTCAATATCGTTACGGGCAAGCTGATGCCTGACGAGGGAACCATTACCTGGGCGAAAAATGTGCGCGTCGGCTATCTCGACCAGCACACGGTGTTACAGCCCGGCATGACGATCCGCGACGTGCTGGCGTCCGCATTTTCCTGGCTCTACGAGAAGGAAGAGCAGGTGAACCGGATCTGCGAACGCATGGGTGACGCAGACGAGGATACGATGAACGCCCTTCTTGAGGAAATGGGCGTGCTGCAGGAGATGCTTGAACAGCATGATTTCTATGCAATCGATACGAAGATCGATGAGATCGGGCACGCGTTCGAACTGGACGCGCTCGGTTTTGACAAGGATGTCAGCGAGCTTTCGGGCGGTCAGCGGACGAAGGTCCTGCTTGCGAAGCTGCTTCTCGAAAAGCCGGACATTCTGCTGCTCGACGAGCCGACCAACTACCTCGACGAGCAGCATATCACATGGCTCACAAGGTATCTCAGCGAGTATGAGAACGCTTTCATCCTGATCTCGCATGACATGCCGTTTTTGAACAGCGTTGTCAACGTTATCTGGCATGTGGAGAACGCTCGGTTGGAGCGTTATCCCGGCGACTATGACCATTTTCTCGAGGTCTACGAGATGCGGAAGGGACAGCTCGAGGCTGCCTACAACCGCCAGCAGCAGGAGATCAAGGAACTGAAAGACTTCGTTGCCCGCAACAAGGCCCGTGTTTCGACGAGAAACATGGCAATGTCGCGGCAGAAGAAGCTCGATAAGATGGACGTGATCGAGCTCGCAAGGGAGAATCCGAAGCCCGAATTCCATTTCAAGGAGGCTCGTGTTCCGTCCCGTATCGTTGTGGAAACGAAGGACCTCGTGATCGGCTACGATAAGCCGCTCTCGAGACCGCTCAACATCCATATCGAGCGCGGCGAGCGCGTGATCCTGAAAGGCGCCAACGGTATCGGAAAGACGACGCTTCTGAAGAGTATCCTCGGCCTGATCCCGCAGATCTCCGGCACGATCACCCTCGGCGACTACCTTGCCACCGGCTATTTCGAGCAGGAACTGTCGGGCGAGGGCACGAAAACCTGCATGGATGAGTTCTGGGACGAGTATCCGTCCTACACGAACTACGAGGTGCGTTCGGCTTTGGCCAAATGCGGACTCACGACCAAGCATATCGAAAGCCAGGTGCGTGTGCTTTCCGGCGGCGAGCAGGCAAAGGTAAGGCTCTGCAAGCTGATGAACCGCGAGAGCAATCTGCTGATCCTCGACGAGCCGACCAACCACCTTGATGTCGACGCGAAGGACTCCCTGAAAGCAGCGCTTTCCGAGTACCGCGGAACGATTGTGATGGTCTGCCATGAGGCGGAATTCTATGAAGGACTCGCGACCCGCGTTGTCGACTGCGGCGAGTGGAGTCTGCTTGCGTAAGATGGCTTTTCCGTCGTATTTCGGGGCGCGTTTAGAAGAAAGTGCGGCGGCGGAGCGGATAACCGCGGAAATTCACGGTTATTTCACAGCAAAAGAGGAAAAAAGAATGAAAAAAAGACCGATATGGTGTATAATATTTATAATATTTGCCGTGTTGCTAACCGGCTGTAAGGAGGATGCGAACATGAACAACGAAAACGTAACCAATACGCCCGATGCTGTAGTTACAAAAACCCCTGCAACCGACTGGGCTTCCGTATTTGCGGCCCTGACTCCCGCAGAGACGCTGAAGGCTTCCCTGTACCATAATCCGCTTATGACGCAGCGTCTCGGCGCTGACCCGTATGCGCTCGTTTATGACGGAAGAGTATATATTTACATGACCGGCGACGTCATCGAGACCAATCTCGACGGAACGCCGAAGGCCAACTCGTATCAGAAGATCAACACGATCAACGTGATTTCCTCGGATGACCTTGTGAACTGGACCGACCACGGTTCGGTACTGGCCGCCGGCGCGAACGGAGCCGCCAAATGGGGCGGAAACTCCTGGGCTCCCGCAGCAGCCTGCAAGGAAGTGGACGGAAAGATGAAGTTTTTCCTGTATTTCGCCAACAGCGGCAACGGCATCGGCGTTCTGAGCGCGGACAGCCCCGTGGGACCGTTCACCGATCCGATCGGCAAGGCGCTTGTAAGCCGCAATACGCCGAACTGCGCGAACGTTACCTGGCTTTTCGATCCGGCGGTACTCGTTGACAACGACGGCTCCGCATATCTGTATGTGGGCGGCGGCGTTCCCGGATATCCGCCGACCAACGACCAGATCGAGCATCCGCACACCGCGCGTGTCGTAAAACTCGGCGCCGACATGATCTCGCTTGACGGCGACCCCGTTGCGATCGATCCGCCGTTCCTGTTTGAGGATTCCGGCATCAACCGCATCGGCGATACCTACTATTACAGCTACTGCAGCAACTTTAACGTGGACGGACATCCGAACGCGAAGCAGTACAACCTCGCGAACGGCCAGATCTGCTACATGACAAGCGACAGCCCGATGGGACCGTTTACGTATCAGGGCGCGATCTTAAAGAACCCCGGCGCTTATTTCGGACCGGGCGGAAACAACCATCATTGCATTTTCGAGTTTAACGGAACGTATTATATTACCTACCATTCGCAGATTCTCGACGCGCCTCTTAAGACCGGCGGCGGATACCGCTGCACGCACATCGACGAGGTAACGGTCAACGCGGACGGCTCGATCCCGATGGGCAAAGGAACGAAGACCGGCGTTGCACAGCTGAAGAACTTCGATCCGTATACCGAAGTGAACGGCGCTACGATGTCCACGATGGGCGGCATCAACACGAAGGCAGCCGACGAGATCACGAAGAAATACGGTTCCGGCACGATGACCGTATGCGATATCGACGACGGCGACTGGATTCTTGTGAAGGGCGTTGATTTCGGCACGGACGGCGCGAAGAAGTTCACCGCGGGCTTTACCTGTGAGGACGGAGCGAACGGCGCCGTATGCGTACGTCTCGATTATCTGAAGGACGGCAAAGATGCCGCATACCTTCCCGTTGCGGGCGGAAAGCAGTCCGTTGCGGTTGCGGAAGGCATTACCGGCGTGCATAACGTTTATTTCCTTTTCGCCGGCAAAGGTTACACCTTTGACAGCTGGAAGTTTGAGAAATAATTGTACTTTGCATATACCCGGAATATGTGGTACAATGAAATGAACTATTGTTGTTTGGAGGGGGAATCCCGATGATTCATTCGAAAAAAGTACGTCTGATGACGCAATGCGCGATCTATCAGAAGCACGAAGGGGCAGATGATCTGAAGATAGCCAAGTTCTTCCGGGCGGATTATATCCGCCTGGAAGTCGTGAAAACGATACTCGGCGTCACACTCGGATATCTGTTCATTATCGGCATGATCATCATGTATCATCTTGAGTTTTTGATCGCCAACGCCCTGAATCTGAATTACCAGATGCTCGGCATGAAGATTCTCGGCTATTACATCCTGATTCTTGCGGGTTACATCGTATTTGCCGTAGGGCGGTACCGTTACCTGCACATGAAGTCGCATAAACGGCTCGGCCGCTACTACAAGATGCTCGGCCGTATCCGCAAGTGTTCCGAAGAAGAGGAATACCAGAGAGAACTCGAGGAAGAGAATCGGGAGGAGATGCAGTCATGATATTCTTTTTAAGCATTCGGGCGAAGATCACGGAAGTCCTACAGAAGTATGATTTCATCGTGAAAACGGCCCTGAAATTCGTATTGATGTTCCTGGCGCTGAAGAAAGCGGCCGGGATCATCGGATACAACGCGACGCTTTCCGGAACCGGGGCGATCATCGAATTTTCACTGGTCGCAGCGTTCCTGCCGTCTTCCCTGATGGTGTTCATGGCGGTTATGTACGTGTTCCTGCAGCTGCTGACGGCGTCGGTTCTGATCGCTGTCACGGTGATCCTTGTATTTTTGGTTTTATACCTGTTCCTGCTGCGGTTTACCCCGAAGGAAGGAATCGCGGTCATTGCAACGCCGCTCCTTATCTCCATGGGATATCCGTACGCGATCCCGCTGTTCCTCGGCCTGTTCGGAAGCATCCTTTCGATCGTTCCGGCGGCATGCGGCGTCGTTGCTTACTTCATGATCAAGGCCGTTACGAATAACATCGTCACGATCGATCAGCTGAAGGCACTGAAGGACCAGGCACTGACGATTTACATCGATATTCTGGACGACCTGTTGAACAATATGCCGATGTACGTGATGATGTTCGTATTTGCTGTCGTGATCATCGCGGTCGTTCTGGTCCGCATGATTCGCATGGATTACGCATTCGAACTGAGCCTGGTTGTCGGCACCGGCGTGATGGTCGTATTCTTCCTGATCGGATCCGTAATCGCGGGAACCGAGATCGAAGTGATGCCTTTGATCATGCGCAGTCTGATCTGTATGGGTGTTGCATTTGTCGCCATGCTGTTCTGGAGGTCGCTCGATTACGCGGGCGCCGAACATGTGCAGTTTGAGGACGAGCGGTATTACTATTATGTGACCGCTGTTCCGAAGATCACTCCCGAGTGGCCGAAGCGTACCGTACGCAGACCGAAGCCGCAGAAGGAGGAGCCGCTTCCGGAGGATGAGGAGGAGGCAGAGGCCATCGAGGCGATGGAATCGATGCTTTCCGGCAACAAGCGTCCGTATGCGAAGCCGCTTACCACGGGCCTTGCGAAGCGTCTGAGACGCGACGTCGCGCCTCGTACGGAGGATGACGAAGACGAGGAAGAGGAAGATCTCGTCATCAAAGGACCGAGACAGCGCGGAGATGCCGGCGAAGCGATCGCCGACGCGTTCCGCCGCAGCTTTGATAAGATCAAGTCCATTCTGCCCGGCAAGAAGAAAAAGACCGAAAAGCCCGGCGAGGACGAGTTCGTCGATGACGACGAGGACGGCAAGTCGGTTTACCACGCCGGAGATTCGGTTTCCTATTCCGGCGCAAAGCAAGAGGAAGAGGACGAGGACGACTTCGAGGAAGCTTCGGAAGAGCTTTCGGAAAGAGAGAACGACGACTACGAGTAAAGGAGGGCTAAAATCGTGTGGGATAATATTACGGCATTCTTTTCGAAATATTTCAGCGGCTTGCTGATCCCGCGGATTCACCCACTTGACCTTGTCGAGATACTGCTCATCGCATTTGTCATCTATCACCTGATGAAATGGATCCTGCGTACGAGAGCCTGGTATCTGGTAAAAGGTCTGATCATTCTCGTATTGGTATGGGCAATTGCGTCCATACTCCGTTTTAATGCCATTTTATGGATTTTCGTGAATACGATCAACGTCGGTATCATCGCGTTGTTCATCATATTCCAGCCTGAGCTTAGAAGAGCGCTCGAGCAGCTCGGTTCGAGAAGGCTTTTCAGCATCTTTGCCGATCCGTCCGGATCCCGCGAACGCTACTCCGACGAGACGCGTAACGAGATCGTTACCGGCGTCTTCGAGATGGCAAAGGTGAAGACCGGCGCCCTGATCTGTATCGAGGGCACAGTGAGCATGGAAGATTACGAGCGGAGCGGCATCAAAACCGACTCCATCGTATCGGCAGCCCTTTTGATCAACATTTTCGAGAAGAATACGCCGCTTCACGACGGTGCGGTCATTGTCCGCGGCAACCGTGCGGTGGCAGCGACCTGTATCCTTCCCGTATCCGATAATATGAGACTTTCGAAAGAACTCGGAACGAGACACCGTGCGGGTGTCGGCGTCAGCGAGGTTACGGATGCGCTCGTCATTATCGTCTCCGAGGAGAACGGTAAAGTTTCCATCGCCCAGAAAGGCCAGCTGATCCGCGGCGTGGACGAAGAGTACCTCTCCAACAAATTATTAGAGTTCCAGGATAAGCCGACCCCGACGAACCGCCTGCGATTCAGAAAGGAAGGGAAGAACCGTGATACAAAAGCTTAAAGCTGTGTTCAGCAGAAACATAGGAATGAAGCTTCTGTCCTTTGTCCTTGCCTTTTTGATCTGGATCGTTATCATGAGTCTTTCGGATCCGGTAACGACCAGGCAGATCGACGGCATTACGCTTGAGACAAGGCACAAGGACGACTTCAACAACCTGGAAGAGAATGCGAATCTTTCCATCGACATCTTGACAAAGGGCACGGTTTCCATTAAGGTTTCCGGCAGCCGTTCGGAGCTTGAGGGACTGACGGCGTCTGACTTTGTCGCATATGCGGATTTCAATGATTTCGTCGGTATCAACGCGATCCCGATCAATGTGGAAGCCCGCAGCGAGAATACCCGTAAAAACGTGAATATCGACTGGCAGTCGATGACCGTTATGCAGGTCAAGCTCGTAAAGAGTAAAGAGAAACTGATCAACGTTATCGTGGAGCCGGTCAATGTTCCCGATGACAAATACGCCCTCACGAAGTCCGTAAGTTCCAACCTGCTTCAGGTAACCGGACCCGAGGAAGTCGTGGATAAGATCAGTAAGCTCGGCGGCTATGTCGATATTTCCAAGCTCGGGATCAATACCTGGCAGCAGGTAACGCTGAAACCGTATGACAAGGACGGAAACGAGATGGATGTTGCCTCCCTCGAGCTGGCGCAGACGTCGGTTCTTGTCGAGGTTGAAATGCTTCCGACTAAGGATGTCGAGGTTATCATCGACACGGATGAAACAGAGGTCGTAAACGGCTTCGGCATTTACAAGATCGAGCTCGCGCCACAGATCGTGCGGATCGCCGCTTCGGAAGGAATGATCCGGAACGTCAATACGATCCATATTCCGCTTGTTCCCGACGAACCGCTTTTGAAACAGATCAAACCCTATACAAAGGACTTTGACATCAATAAATTCCTTAAAGAAGGCGTATATCTCAAGTCCGAGAATAATATCGTATCCGTGAGTGTCACGGTGGAGCCGATAACCGAGAAGGAAATCGTATTTGACCTCACCGAGCTGAACGTGCTGAACATGCCGGAAGGCTTCGTTCTGCATCAGGGCGAAGAGGAAGGAACGACGATCACGATGGTTATCAGCGGTTTGAAACCCGACATCGATGCGATCACTTCGGCGTCCGACCTGCGTCCGTCTGTTGACCTGAAGGAAGTGACCAAGGCCGGAAAGCATACACTCCCGATCAAACTGAATATCGCGGATCGGAACTTAGGAGATATCACTACCGAAAGTAAGGCGGAGCTGACAATCGCAGAGCAGTAAAGCCGGCACAGGGCCTGCGTGGCAAGCCCGGAAAGGAGATGCCCATGGTACAGGATAACGTTCAGGTAAAGAACATCAAAGGTCTTCACATTAAGCCTGCCGGAGAGATGAGCAGGATCGCGCTTACCCGTCCCTGCAGAGTGTATCTCAAGGTGCGTGAGTATGAAGTCAATGCGAAGAGCGTCCTCGGTATTCTGAGCGCGCAGGTCAAATGCGGCGAGACCGTTACGATCGTGTGTGACGGCGAGGGCGAGGAAGATACATTACGTGAGATCATCGAGGCCGTGAACAACAAGTTCGGCATCGAATAATAACGACGGAGCCGCGGCAGTGCGGCAACGGATCAATATTTCGGAGTCGCGGCAGTGCGGCGCCGGTCTTGAAGAGGATGTTATGAAGAATTACGATCGGTATCAAAGAAATCCGGTTTTAGATTTTCCCGGGCGCGAGTGGCCCGGGAAAGTTTCCTTATGCGCTCCGAAATGGTGCAGCGTGGACCTTCGCGACGGCAACCAGGCTCTTGTAGAGCCGATGAACGTTGAGGAGAAGACCGAGCTGTTCCGGCTGCTCCTGGAGATCGGATTCCGGGATATCGAAGTGGGATTTCCCGCTGCATCCTCCATCGAATACGAGTTTGTAAGGCATCTTGCCGAGAAGGAGCAGATCCCCGAAGACTGCCGCATCCAGCTTCTGATGCAGTGCAGCGACGAGCAGATCCGTACGAGCTTTGAAGCTGCAAAGGGTCTTAAGAACGTCATCATGCATATCTATAATCCGACATCCGTTCTGCAGAGAGATGTCGTATTTCATATGGACCGCGAGCAGATCCTTCAGATCGCCGTCAATGCGGCGAAGACCGTGAAGGAATGCGCGGAGCAGTTCGACGGCAATATCATTTTCGAATATTCGCCGGAAAGCTTCAGCGGCACCGAGCCGGAGTACGCCGTGCGCGTCATTGACGCCGTTCTCGACGTATGGCAGCCGGGACCTTCGCGGAAAGTCATCATCAACCTCCCTGAGACAATGGAACTGAATACGCCAAATGTGTACGCGGACCAGGTAGAATGGGTAAGCAAGCACATGAAATACCGCGAATTCGTGGAGCTGAGCGCACATACGCACAACGACCGCGGAACCGGTATTGCAGCGTCCGAGCTGGCGCTTCTTGCGGGCGCGGAGCGGATTGAAGGCACGCTGTTCGGAAACGGCGAGCGGACCGGCAACGCGGATATTCTGACGCTTGCCTATAACCTGTTCGCGCAGGGCATCGATCCGGGGCTCAATCTCGAAAACATTCACGCGATTTCGGACGCCTATACGCGTCTTGTTAAGATGCCGATCTCGCCGCGCCATCCGTATGCGGGTGACCTCGCATTTACCGCCTTTTCGGGCGGCCATCAGGACGCGGTTCGGAAAGGTTTCCAGGCGATGCGCGAGCGCGGCGGAAACGCCTGGCTTGTGCCTTACCTTCTGATCGATCCGACCGATATCGGGCGCATTTACGAGCCGATCGTGCGGATCAACAGCCAGTCCGGAAAGGGCGGCGTCGCATTTGTCATGGAGCGGGAGCACGGCTTCAAGCTGCCGAAGGATATGCACCGCGAATTCGGCCATGCCGTTCAGCTTTTCGCGGAGCAGAAGGGCGGCGAGGTTACGCCCGAAGAGATGCTCGAAGTATTCCGAAAGGAGTATCTGCAGAGAAAGGCGCCGTTGCATTTCTTAAGGTGCAATGTGGATGACCGTTCGGATGAGGAGTCGCAGGTTACGCACGCGCTTCTCAAGTTTGAATATAATGGCAAAGTGTACACGAGGGAATGTACCGGTAACGGTCCTATCGACGCCGTGAAGAAAGGTCTGCAGGACTTCCTGGGCGCGACCTGGAAACTGTTAGACTACACCGAGCACGCTTTGACGACCGGTTCGGAAGCGCAGGCTGCCGCATATGTGGCCATGCATAATCCTTCGACCGGAGACAGCACATTTGGCGTCGGCATCAGCTCGAACATCACAAGAGCTTCCATCCGCGCCGTATTCTGCGCGGTGAACCGCCTGATCGCGATGGAACAGGCGGGAAAGGAAGGCGTATGATGGTCTTGGCGGCAATCGTTGCCGGAGGGACCGGCACACGCATGAAAAGCGCTATCCCGAAGCAGTTTCTTATGATCGGCGGGGAGACGATCCTCGGCCGTTCCGTAGATGTATTTCTTGCTTCGCCCGAGATTGACGGTATCCTGATCGGCGCGCCTTCGGAGTATCTTAAGGAGACGGAGCGGATTGTCCGGGAGAGGCGCGAAAGGACGCATTCCGATAAGCCCGTCATTGTTACGGCAGGCGGGGCCAACCGGAACGAAACGCTTAAAAACCTCTGTGAAGCGGCATTCGAAAGGCTCGGCGCGGCGGCGGAGGATATCTTCGTAACGCATGACGCGGTACGTCCGTTCGTTACGTTACGGATGATCGCGGAAAGCGTACGGTCGATGGAGACGGCCGCGGTCAGCACGGTTGCGATCCCGACGACCGATACGCTGCTATTGAGCACTGATCATAGAAATGTCGAAGAGGTTCCGGACCGGAGCCGGTTCTACCGGGCGCAGACGCCGCAGACGGCACGTCTCGGAAGCCTGAGAGACCTTCTTAACTCCATGACCGGGGAGGAACGGAGCGTTTCGACCGATCTGTGCGGTTTATATGCAGGCAAAGGGATTCGGGCAGTGATCATTCCCGGTTCCGAAAAGAATATTAAGATCACCGGACCTGACGATCTAAAGACGGCGGAAGCGCTGCTTAACGCGGAGAACGACGGGAACGGCATGTAGGAGGGTAGTTATGTATGATTATCTGATCGTCGGAGCGGGTCTTTTCGGCTCCGTATTTGCCCGTGAGGCAACCGACAAAGGGTATTCCTGCCTTGTGATCGACCGCCGCAGCCATATCGCCGGCAATGCTTACTGCGAGGACGTTGCAGGCATTCCGGTGCACACGTACGGCGCACACATTTTCCATACTTCCGACCGGAAGATCTGGGATTACGTGAACCGTTTCGCCGAGTTCAACAATTTCGTGAATTCTCCGATCGCGGTTTATAAGGACGAGCTTTACAACCTGCCGTTCAACATGAACACGTTCGCGAAGATGTGGAACATCCGTACGCCGCAGGAGGCAAAGGAGAAGATTGAGGCTGCCAAGCTGGAAGCTAAGGTCGAGAATCCGCAGAACCTCGAGGAACAGGCCGTTTCGCTTGTCGGAAAGGATATCTACGAAAAGCTTGTCAAAGGCTACACCGAGAAGCAGTGGGGACGTGACTGCAAGGATCTGCCGGCATTTATCATCAAGCGGCTCCCCGTGCGTTTTACGTACGATAACAACTACTTTAACGACCGTTTCCAGGGCATTCCCGAAAATGGTTACACAGACATGGTAGCGAAGATCCTTGACGGGATTGAAGTGCGGACCGGAGAGGACTATCTGAAGAACCGTGACGAATACCGTAAGCTTGCGAAGAAAGTCATCTACACGGGTGCGCTCGACGAGTATTTCGGTTACTGTTACGGCAATCTCGAATACCGTATGGTGCGTTTCGAACAGGAGACACTCGATACCGACAATTATCAGGGCAACGCCGTGGTCAACTACACGGAGCGCGAGATCCCGTACACGAGAATCATCGAGCACAAGCATTTCTATCCGGGCTTAAAGACCGAGAAGACGGTCATTTCGAAAGAATATCCGGCGGAATGGCATCTCGGCGAGGAGCCTTATTATCCGATCAATGACGAGAAGAACGCTTCCCTGTACGCCCGCTATAAAGAGCTGGCGGACCGCGAGGACGGCGTGATCTTCGGCGGACGGCTCGGCGAGTACAAGTATTATGACATGGATAAGGTCATCGCTTCGGCACTTTCCCTTGCGGAAAAGGAGCTGCAGCATCGGATGGCTTGAGCGGACGCGGCTGTGTTTTCGCAGAATAAGGGCGGTCCCGAAAAAACATAAACAGACAGCAAAAAGGAGACGATATCGATCGTCTCCTTTTCGATTTGGAAGGTTGTGGTTCTATGTGAAATCAGTCGGACTTGCGTTCTTTCAGGGTGACTTCGATCGGATAGGTCTTGAAGACACCGTCTTCCATACGCTGCACGGTCAGCGTGACCGTGGTACCGTAGCGGTAGGAAGTTATGCGGGACTGCAGCTGCTCGGTCGTCACAACCGGCACATCGTTAACACCGGTAATGATATCGCCGACCTTCAGGTCGGACTCCGAGGCCGCACCGCCTTCCATAATTTCGTTGATCCGGATGCCGGCAGGCCATCCGAGATTGTTGATCTCGTCTTCGGATACGGCGGAAATCACTACGCCCAAAAAGCCCTGCTCGTTCTCGCGGACACGTTCTTTCTGTTCCAGATCGCGGATGATCGGTACCGCTACGGACATCGGGATGGCAAATCCCATGCCTTCGATGTCAGTCGCATTCAGCTTCGAGGAATTGATGCCGATCACTTCGCCGTCTATGTTTACAAGTGCGCCGCCGCTGTTACCGGGGTTGATCGCCGCGTCGGTCTGGATCAGGGAAATGCTGACAGACTCGGAAGAGTAGCGATGGTCGGTCGCGCCGATGTAGCCTACGGTCACGGACGAGCCGATGCCAAGCGCGTTTCCTACGGCAATGGCCATCTCGCCGACACGCACTTCCTTGCTTTCCGCAAGCGTCGCGGGTTTAATGGCGGCTCTGGTGGATTCTTTCAGTACGGATTCCTTCAGCGTCAGGATTGCGAGATCATAAACCGCGTCGGAATTCTTCACGGTGCAGGAGTAGGTTTCGCCGTCGGCAAATGTGATCTTCACCGTCTTCGCACCCTCCACAACGTGATGGTTGGTTACGAGATAGAGGATGCCTTCCTTACTCTCGATGTAGATGCCCGTCCCGGCCGAGGTGCCCTCGATGCGGCGCCCGAAATAATCGGTGGAAACGATCTGGCATTCAACCGTTACGATGGAAGGAAGAACCTGCTCGGCAATGCTTTCGATATCAATCTCGTCAAGCAGTTCAACCGAAGCCTCATCCGTGTAATGTAACGTCGTCACTTTATTCAGATCTTCACGCATTCGCTTGGCGGTGACTCTTACCTGTCCGGCTTCCGGGGTAGGAGCAGGCTCTTTCTTCCAGCTGACCGCCGACTTCACTTTCCGGACCGCCGAAGGAGCCTTATATACGAGAAAAAAGGTTCCGCACGCGATCAGAACAAATGTGATGCCAAAGATGATCTTCTTAAAAACTTTCATGTTACAGCCTCCGAAAAGCGGTATATCGGGGATGTGTCCCTTTGTTGCCGTCCGAAAACCGGACGGATTACGAATCTTCCTATACGATACAATCCGAATGTGATAATATTGTGAAGCAAAATTGAAGAAAAAAGGATATTTCCCGTACTTTCCGCCGCTCCCCGGGGCCGTCGGATTTATCTTGAATTCGGCTGAGGGATGGGATATAATAAACTATGTATACCCTTTGAACCATGTAAAAGGATATTTCGGGGAGAGTTTCGTTAACGCCATGTTAAACACAAGTCAGAGAAAACTGAGTTCGATCAGCCTTATCGCCGACGCCCTGATGCTTGTTTCCGCTTATATCGCTTCGTATTATCTGCGGTTTACCGTATTTGCGGACGCGGGCTTTTTAGGGCTTAAGGACGGCGCGCAGTTCTATTCCTTACGGGGATATCTGAAGTATCTTGTCTTCGTGCTGATCGGATACCTTTTGATCTATTCCGCGTGCGGACTGTATGCCGCCAAGCGGAATCGCAAGCTTGAATACTGGAACCTGTTTGAAGCCAACGGCATCGGTATGCTGTTCTTCTCGTTCCTGCTGTTAGTCTTCAATGAAGGGGACATTTCCCGTCTGTTCCTCGGATTGTTCTTCGTCCTGACGTTATTGTTTGAGGTGTGCTTCCGGTTCGTATTTTACGCAATCCTCAGTTACTACCGGAAGAAGGGCAAGAACCTGATCCACATCGTGATCGTCGGCTACAGCGCGGCGGCGAGAGGCTATATCGACCGCATCAAAGCCAATCCGCAGTGGGGTTATTATATCCACGGCATCATTTCGGATACGAAGGAGGCCGGATTTACCTATCGCGGCATTTCCGTGATCGGAACCATCAACAACCTGGAAACGATCCTTGCGGACAATTCCTTCGAAGAGGTCATCATCGCGCTTCCGATCAACGATTACTACAAGCTTCGCCGCGTGGCGGGAATCTGTGAAAAGTCGGGTGCGCACACGAAATTCGTGCCGGACTATAACCACATCATTCCTACGATCCCGGTGATGGAGGACTTCCTCGGGCTTCCCGTCATCAATATCCGTAACGTGCCGCTTGCGAGCTGGGGCAACCGTACGATCAAGCGGATCCTCGATATCATTTTCGGCGTGTTCGGACTGATCCTTTTCGCGATCCCGATGGGAATCATCGCTTTGCTGATCCGGATCACGACGCACGGGAAGATCATCTACTCGCAGGAGCGCGTCGGCCTTCACAACAAGCCGTTCCGCATGTACAAGTTCTGCTCCATGAAGGAGGCAAAGGACGGCGAGGACGAGAACGAGTGGTCGTCGGAGGATAACGCGCGTGTTACGAAGATCGGTAAGATCATCCGCCGCACGAGTCTTGACGAGCTCCCGCAGCTGTGGAACGTGATCCGCGGCGACATGAGCCTGATCGGACCGCGTCCGGAGCGGCCGTTCTTCGTGGAAAAGTTTAAAGAGGAGATCCCACGCTACATGATCAAGCATCAGGTGCGTCCCGGCATAACGGGATGGGCGCAGGTACACGGCCTTCGCGGGGATACATCGGTCAGCCGGAGAATCGACTACGACTTATATTACATTGAAAACTGGACCCTGTTCCTTGATATCCGGATCGCGTTCTGGACGGTATTTACCGGATTTGTCAATAAGAACGCTTATTAAGGACGGGAGTCACAACCGAAACGGAGTACTATGGACGAACAGAACAATAAAGACGGGCGGGACGGATACGAAAACGTCTGCGCCATGTGTCACAGACCGGAAAGCGTGTGCGGAAAGCTGTTTCATCTTCCGCCGAATCTGACTCTTTGCGAAAGCTGCCTGCAGAAGTCATTTGACCTGATGGCTTCGACGCTCGATACGAGCGACCCGGAGAAGATGATGGGCAACCTCCGCATTATTATCCCGGGCGCGCAGAACCGCGAGCCGATGAAGCTGAAGCCCAAGAAGAAAGAGGCGGAGGCAGCGGAGACGCAGGAGAATGTGGAAAGCGGTGACGTGATGGATATCGCGAAGCTTCCTTCCCCGCATGAGATCAAAGCAAAACTCGACGAATATGTGATCGGCCAGGATCACGCCAAGAAGGTGATCAGCGTGGCCGTTTACAACCACTATAAACGTGTCCGCAGACAGGACGAGGAAGCATTTAAGGATGATGTCATCATCGAAAAGTCCAATATGCTGATGCTCGGACCGACCGGCTGCGGCAAGACCTATCTTGTACAGACGCTCGCGAAGCTTTTGAACGTGCCGCTCGCGATCACCGACGCGACGAGCCTTACCGAGGCCGGCTACATCGGCGATGACGTGGAGAGCGTGCTTTCGAAGCTTTTAGCGAATGCCGACAACGATGTGGAGCGTGCGGAGCACGGCATCGTATTTATCGACGAGATCGACAAGATTGCCAAGAAGAAGAATACGACGAGCCGCGATGTCAGCGGCGAGAGCGTGCAGCAGGGGCTTTTGAAACTCTTAGAGGGTGCCGACGTGGAGGTGCCGGTCGGCGCGTCCAGTAAGAACGGCATGGTTCCGACGACGATGATCAACACGAGAAACATCCTGTTCATCTGCGGCGGCGCGTTTCCGGGACTCGACGAGATCATCAAGACGCGGCTTACGAAGTCGTTTACGATGGGATTTAACTCCTACCTGAAGGACGAATTCGACATGGACCGCGACATCCTTTCGAAGGCTACGATGGAAGACCTCCGGGAATTCGGCATGGTTCCCGAGTTTATCGGACGTCTGCCGATCCTCTTTGCGCTGCGCGGACTTGACCGCGAGGCGATGAAGCGGATCCTCACCGAGCCGAAGAACGCAATCATTAAGCAGTATCAGAAGCTGTTCGCGATGGATGAGGTACAGTTGAAGTTTACGGACGAGGCACTTGACGTGATCGCGGAGAAGGCGATTGCCAAGGAAACCGGTGCCCGCGCCCTGCGCTCGATCCTTGAGGAATTCATGCTTGACATCATGTATGAAATCCCGAAGGACAGCTATATCGGAACCGTTACCATAACCGCGGATTATATTAACGGAAATGGTGCGCCGATTATTGAAATGCGAAGCTGAATGGTATATAATAGATTCAGACCTTAACCAAATGAGTAAAGGAGAGTGGAAGACATGTTTTGTGGAAAATGCGGAAATCAGATACCCGACGGCGTAGCTTTCTGTCCTTTCTGCGGCGAGAAACTTGTGCAGGCAGTTGCCCAGGCAGCAGCTCCTGTTGCGGAAGCAGCGCAGAATGCAGCGGCTCCGGTCGTAGAAGAAGTACAGAATGCGGCAGCTCCCGTTGTTGAGGCGGCAGCACCCGTCGTTGAAGCGGCAGCTCCTGTTGCAGAAGCCGCACCTGTTCCGGAAGCACCGGTTCAGCAGCCCGTTTATCAGCAGGCACCCGTTGAGCAGCCCGTTTATCAGCAGCCTGTATATCAGCAGCCCGTTTACCAGCAGCCGGTTCAACAGCCTGTTTATCAGCAGCCTGTTTACCAGCAGCCCATGTATCAGCAGCCTATGTATCAGCAGCCCGTAGCGGAGGCACCGAAGAAGAAGTCAAAGGCTCCTTTGATCATCATTATCATTCTTCTCGTTCTGCTCCTTGCAGCCGGCGGCCTGATCGTATTTGAGACCTTCTTCGCAGACGAAGAGGACCGCCCCGAGTTCCTTGCCATGCTTGACTTCCAGAAGGATGAGAACAAGCTTCCTCTTTCCGAGAAAGAGCAGAAGACCTTCACGAAGATTGTGAAGAACATGGACCAGGCAATCATCGATACCGACGGAGACGCTTACGCAGAGTGCATTCCTTCTTACGCACGCAGCTTCGTATGGGGCGTTTACGGCGAGACCAGTGCGGATGCTTTCGTGAAGTATCTGTACGGTGACAAGGATAACGGTATCTCGAAGCTCGGCGATGACATCAAGGTTACCGAGGAGATTGTATCCGCCAAGAAGATCAGCAAGCTTGAGGATCTTTCGGAAGCTTTCGAGAAGGAATTCAAGAAGTCCTTGGATTTCGATGTTGCTTACCTTGTAACGAACAACTCCTGCTTCAAGGGCGATGAGGATTCCCAGAAGTACGTAGATTACTATCTGTTCTTCCGTGAAGAGGACGAGGAAGACTGGAACGTCATCCTGATCGGAGAAGAGAATCTCGAGAAGTTCGGACTGAAATAATCATTATTTCGCACATTGCCTGTCGGCCGGTTATCCGGCCGACAGTTTTTTTGACTTTTTCGGACAAATGTGATACATTTAATCTGATTTTGGCTTTATGCGGAAAGAAGGCGCTCCATGTTCTTTTTGTTTCTGATCATGTGGGTTATTTTAAACGGGAGATTGGACCGGGAGGTGCTCGTAACAGGGCTTGTTCTGGCTGTCCCCGTTTATCTTTTTTTCTGCCTTGTAATGCGCTATACGCCGAAGAAGGAATGGCAGACGGTGAAACATTTTCCGTGGCTTTTGAAGTACCTCGGCGTATTGCTTGTGGAGATCATCAAGGCGAACTTCGCGGTGATCAGACTGATCCTTTCGCCGAAGCTTGAGCCCGAACCGATCCTGGTGCATTTCAAGAAGCCGATGAAGAAGGACGCGCATAAGGTGTTACTGGCCAATTCCATCACGCTGACGCCCGGAACGATCACGGTGGAGCTGGACGGGGACAACTATGTCGTACATGCGCTTGATAAGGAATTCGCGGAAGGACTGGATTCTTCCGTATTTGTCGAGATGATCAAGGAACTGGAGGAGCGGGGATGAGCCTGTCGGAAGCTTACAATCTGCTTTATAACGGCGCGATCATGTTTCTCGCGGTCATTATGCTCGCGGTGCTTTTCCGCGCGGTAAAGGGGCCGGAGATCGTGGACCGTATCGTTGCCGTCAACATGCTTGGCACGCTGACGATCATGATCATCTGTATTCTTGCCGTGAAGCTTGCGCAGGGATACCTTCTTGACGTGGCGATCATCTACGCGATGATCTCGTTTCTTGCCGTGGTGATCCTTACGAGAATCTATCTGGGCGTATACCTGGAGCGTACACGGCGGAAAGGAGAGAAGTCATGAGCGGATGGGTTCTCTTCGGCGTTGTTGCCATTCTGATCGTATGCGGACTTGCCGTTACGGCGATTGCCGCGTTCGGTCTCTTCAAGTTCCGCTTTGCCCTGAACCGCATGCACGCGGCGGCCATGGCGGATACTCTCGGAATCATGCTTATTCTGTGCGGACTGATCGTAGCGACCGGTCTTCATTTTGCGTCTTTAAAACTGGCACTCATCATCGTCCTTTTGTGGTGCGCCGGTCCGGTTTCCAGCCACCTGCTGGCCGGGTTTGAGGTTGCGACCTCTTCGAAGTTTAAGGAGAATTGTGAATCCGACACGGATCCCGGAAAGGACGGTAAGGAAGAATGACGAAGCCGATCGTACTGCTTTTGGTACTGTTTCTGATCGTATGCGCTATCTGCGCCGGATGGACGAAGAATCTGCTCGTTTCCATCGTAATCTTCATGTCTTACAGCCTTATCATGTCCATTATCTGGATTTTCCTGCAGGCGCCCGACCTTGCCATCACCGAGGCGGCGGTAGGTGCCGGCGTTACGTCCGTGCTGTTCTTTGCCACCCTCCGGAAGATCAACGCGATCGGTTCGGGTGACGGAAAGGAGGAACCGCATGAGCCGGATCAGAAGTAACTACGAGAAGTCGTTCCGCGCCCGTTTCCTCCGCTATATCATGGGAGAGGACGAGCTTCCCGAAAAGGATTACATGCCCGACTTCCGCAAGCAGATCGACATCGAAAAGGAAGAGGACGAGAAAGCGACCGAGCACTACCTTGTTCCGCCGCTTGAGGACCCGATGTCCGACGCAAAGCGCTATGCGGAAATGTCCGGACTCCGCTGGTTCAGGAGACTCTATTCCGTTATGGCGGTGCTTCTTTGCATCGCGATCAGCGCCTTATTGATCTATAATGTTACGTTTATGCCGCGCTTCGGTGCCGACGATTCGCCGATGAACAACGAAGTGACGGAGCGTTACCTGGAGAAAGCGGGAGAGGAAACCGGCACGGTCAACGTCGTTACCGGCCTGATCCTCCAGTACCGCGGCTTTGATACGTTCGGCGAGACGCACGTACTGTTCATTGCGACCATCGCCGTTATGATCCTTCTCAAGATGAAGAAAAAGGATAAGCCGGAGGAGGCAGTCGGCGAGCCTGTCGGCGGCGACGTGATCTTACGCACGATCGCGCGTGTGCTTGTGCCGCTCATCTTCCTGTTCGGTTTCTATGTGCTTGTGAACGGACACCTTTCCCCGGGCGGCGGTTTCTCCGGCGGCGCGGTGATCGGCGCGGGTCTGATCCTGCACTCGGCAGCGTTCGGATTTTCCGCTACGGCACGTTTCTTCGACGAGAAGATTTATGACATCATTAAAGTCGGATCGCTTGTTTTATACAGCATGCTGATCATCTATTACCTGTTTACGGGGGCCAATGACATCGATTCCATCGTGCCTCTCGGAAAGCTCGGTAATATCATCAGCTCCGGCCTGATCCTTCCGATCAATATCTTAGTAGGAGCGGAGGTGGCATGCACGATGTATGCCTTCTACTCGCTGTTCCGGAAGGGAGGCATCTGATGTTCGCCGAACTTTGGGACAATTATATCAGTGTCGGTGCGATGATCCTGTTCGGCATCGGATTCGGAAACCTCCTGCTGCAGCGGAACATGATCAAAAAGATCATCGGACTGAACATCATGGATACCGCGGTGTACCTGTTTCTTGCTTCCCTCGGTTATATCGAGGGCAGGCTTGCGCCGATCCCGGCGGAGGGCGCCGTTGAGGCGACGAAGTACATCAATCCGCTTCCGAGCGGTCTCGTGCTTACCGGTATCGTCGTTTCCGTCAGCGTTTCCGCGCTGATGCTCGGACTTACCGTGAAGCTTTACGAACGGTATCACACGCTTGATCTCGACGAGATCACGACAATGGTACGAAAGGAGCATGAATGATGGACTTCTTTCGGAATTTTCCGTTCTTCTGTATTATGCTTGCGATCGTTTCCGGACCGATTTCCTCGGTACTTTCCGGAAAAGTCGCGAGAATCGTAAGCCTTACCGTCGTTTCCATATGCGGCATCCTTTCGGGGCTTACGCTCTGGTATGTGATCGGCCTTGACGAGCCGTTCATTTACAAGATGGGACGCTTCCCGGCGCCGTTCGGTAACGAGATCCGTGTCGGCATTCTGGAAGCCCTGATGGCGACGTTCTTCTGCCTGATCATGCTCCTTTCACTGACCGGCGGAATGAAGTATCTGAAGAAAGACGTGCCGGAAGAGAAGATGAATCTGTTCTTCATCATGATCAACCTGCTGCTTGCTTCATTGCTGTCGCTTATTTACACAAATGACATGTTCACCGGGTACGTATTTGTCGAGATCAATACGATTGCCGCGTGCGGACTGATCATGATCCGCGGATGGGGGCGGAATATCCTCGCCGCGACCAAATACATGATCATGTCGCTTCTCGGTTCCGGTCTCGTCGTGATCTCAATTGCAATCCTTTACGGGATCACCGGGCATCTGTTGATGAGCAACATCCATGAATCGGTGCTCTTAATTGTTGAACTGAAGACCTATACCGAGCCTTTGATCGTTGCCGTGGGACTGTTCTCGGTCGGCATCGCGATCAAATCCGCGCTGTTCCCGTTCCACGCGTGGCTGCCGGATGCCTACAGTTATTCGACCTGCAGCTCGAGCGCGATCCTTTCCTCGCTTGTTTCGAAGGGCTATATCTTCTTCCTGCTGAAGTTCATGTGCCGTGTCATCGGCTTTGACGTGATGAAGAAGACCGGGGCGGACGACGTAATGTTCCTCTTCGGTATCGCCGCCATGCTGATCGGCTCGATCGACGCGATTCAGCAGACGGATATGGGGCGTATGATCGCGTACTCGTCCATCGCCCAGATCGGTTACATCTATATGGGCTTCGGCCTCGGGGTGGAAGCGGGGCTCGTTGCTTCGGCGTTCCATATTTTAGCGCATGCTTCGGCCAAATCCATGCTTTTCGTTTCCGCAAACGGACTTGCCGAAGTATCGGGAGAGAGCATGAATTACCGCGATCTGCGGGGGGCGGGCATGCGGAACCGGTCGGCGGGAGTCGGATTTATCGTCGGTTCGCTGTCGATGGTCGGCATTCCGCTTTTCGCAGGCTTTACGTCAAAGGTATATTTCGCATCGGCGGCGCTTGAGGGCGTAAGGGCCAAGCAGATCATTACCCTTGTGGCACTGGCGATCAGTACGATACTGAACGCGATGTACTTTATCCGGATGACGATCAGCGTTTACACGCCGGAGATGAATGAGCAGTATGAGGACCGTTCATTCCGCGCGGGGGCGCTGTATCATCTGTCCATGGCTTTGTTTATTCTGATCGTTCTGACACTCGGTATCCTGAGCAACCCGATCGTTGACTGGATCACAAGAGGTCTCGAACAGTTTTCCTGAAAGGAGGGTGACCTATGGAATGGATTCTTTTGCTGCCGGTTCTGATCCCGATCGCCGGCGGATGCTATCTGACAATCTTCCGGAAGCGTTTTTCGAAGCGCGCCGTCCGTACGTGCACCTTCTGCTTCGCGCTTGCCGCGGGCCTTTCCGTGCTTGCCGTTATCTTACAGGGGGACTGCTCACTGACGCTGTTTCCGCTTATTTCGGATAACTTCCCGATCTATTTCCGCACGGACGGAATGGCGGGGCTTTTCGCCGCGGTAACGGCGGTTATGTGGCTCCTTTCGAGTTGGTTCTCATTTGCCTACATGAACCATCAGGAAAATGAGACGCGCTACCAGATCTTCTCCCTGCTTTCCTTGGGAGCGGTGCTCGGCGTATGTCTTTCGGGCAATCTGGTCACGACCTATCTTTTCTACGAACTGATGACCCTTATGACGTTCCCGCTTGTGCTTCATGAGCAGACAAAGGAGGCGGTTTCCGCCGGCATGACCTATCTGTTCTACTCGATCGCGGGTGCGTTTTTAGGGCTTTGCGGAATCTTCTTTTTGTGCCGTTACGCCGATACGACGGAGCGGGCGGGAGGACTTCTCGGCTACGTCCCGGGCGGCTTCCTTGCGGAAGGAACGGGCTATGATGTCCTTCCGGTTGTGTTATTCCTGATGCTTCTCGGACTTGCCTGCAAGGCCGGTATGTTCCCGCTTCACGGATGGCTTCCGAAGGCACATCCGGTTGCTCCCGCACCGGCTTCGGCACTGCTTTCCGGAAATATTACGAAGATGGGCCTTCTGTTCTCTATCCGTGTCATCTATTACGCTGCGGGACCGAAGTATCTTTCGGGTACATGGGTGATGGATGCGCTGCTGACGCTTTCCCTGATCACCGTATTCCTCGGTTCGATGCTTGCGTACCGCGAGAAGGTTATGAAGAAGCGTCTCGCGTACTCGACGGTCAGCCAGGTTTCGTACTGTCTGACGGGCGTGTATCTCCTGCGCGAGACGGCTCTGACGGGCGCGCTTTTACACATGGTATTCCATTCGATCGTCAAGAACCTTTTATTCCTTTCGGTGGGCGCGGTTATCTATGTGACAGGCAAGACGCGCGCGGACGAGCTGAAGGGAATCGGAAAGAAGATGCCCGTTACGATGCGCTGCTTTACGGTTGCGGGTCTTGCGCTTGTCGGCATTCCGCCGCTTTGCGGATTTGTCAGCAAGTTCTATCTGGCGACCGGGGCGCTTGAGACCGACAAGCCTGTATTTTCCTACCTTGTACCTGTCGTGCTTCTTGTGAGCGCATTATTAACCGCGGGCTATCTGCTGACGGTTTCCGCGGACGCGTTCTTCGGAAAGAACGGCGCGGCGGACACACCTGGCGCAGTTGCGGACGTTCATGAGCCCGTTACCGAGAAGAACGTATTCCTTCTTGCACCGCTTGTGATCCTTGCCGTTGCGGCAGTCGTATTCGGTATCGTTCCGAATCCGCTGACCAACTTGATCCGTGACTTTTTGGAAGAAATCTTTACGAGTGTAATGTAATATGAGTGCTTACTTTCTGCTGATTCCCATATTGCTTCCGATCATCAGCGGCGCGTTTATGGGAATACATCCGATCAAACAGGACAGACGAAGAAATCTCTTCGTCTTTTCGGTGACCTTTCTTACGTCCTGTATGATCGCGGCATTGCTCATCAATCCTCCCGGCGCGGACGACCTGACCCTGCAGCTCGCGGGTGTTCTCGAGATCCGGTTCCGCCTGGACGGATGCGGCATGATATTTGCCGGCCTGATTGCATTTCTGTGGCCCCTCGCGGTCATCTATGCGTTCGGCTATATTGAGCGCAGAAAGAACACCTTCCTTACCTTTTACGTCATTACCTACGGCGTGACGTCCGGCATCGTATTCGCGGGCAACCTCATGACGATGTACATGTTCTATGAGTTGCTGACCATCGTGACGATCCCGCTTGTCATGCACGAGCTAGACCATAAATCGGTTGTTGCCGCGCGGAAATACATGAAGTATTCGTTCGGCGGAGCGGCATTCGGCTTCCTCGCGTTCATCGTCGTTTTGAAATACGGCAATACGCTTGATTTCGTATACGGCGGCGTGCTCCGGAATGATGCGATGCTTCAGCACCGTACGTTTCTCCTGCTGATCTACACGATCGCGGTGTTCGGATTCGGTGTCAAAGCGGCGCTCTTTCCGGTACACGGATGGCTCCCGGCGGCTTCGGTTGCGCCGACTCCGGTGACGGCGCTTTTGCATGCGGTTGCGGTCGTAAAGGCGGGCGCATTTGCCATCATCAGAATAACGTATTACAGCTTCGGAACGGACTTTTTAAAGGGGAGCGTTTCGCAGAACATCATCATATGCGCCGCGTCGCTGACCATTCTGTACGGGTCGGTAAAGGCGGTCAAAGAGCAGCACTGTAAGAGAAGGCTTGCGTACTCGACGGTCAGCAACCTGTCGTACATCATTCTGGCGGCCGCGCTGATGACCGAAGCGGGACTGCAGGCGGGCTTTTTACATCTGCTTTTCCACGGTCTCATGAAGATCACCTTGTTCTACTGCATGGGCGTGATCATGCTTCGGACCGGCAAGAAGTACCTGTGGGAGATGAACGGCATCGGCCGGCGGGTACCGCTTATCATGACAATCTATACGATCGCGGGAACCGCACTGATCGGCATTCCGCCGCTTTGCGGATTTATCAGCAAATGGCATATCGCGGAAGCGGCGATCGCGTCGGATAATCCGTTCGCGTACGTCGGGCTCGGTGCACTGATGATCTCGGCGTTCCTGACCGCGATCTATATTATGGAGCTTGTGATCCGGGCATGGTTCCCGGTACTGTTCGCGGGCGAAGCGAAGCCTGACGGTCCCATGATCGAGGCGGCCAATGAGGCGGATACGATGACGGTCGGCGGCGATGACGGAACGACCGACGTCGTGATGGCCGACGCGCTTCTGCCGGACGACGACACAAGCCGCATCAAGGTCGGCTGGGAGATGACGGCGCCGCTTATCGTACTGACGGCTGCGATCATCTTTTTCGGTTTATATTCCGGTCCTCTGGCGGAGTTCATCCGGCAGGTTGCGGCCGGCATCAGGAGATAACATATGAAGGGCGAAGCAGGGCTGCTGCTTCCTGTCATGATACCGATCGTCCTGGCATTGTTGCCGGGGCTTCTAACGGCGGCAGGAGAGCGGAAAGACAACAAAGCGTTAACACTGTGCGGGAAATTCCTGTTTCCGGCGCTTACTTGCGTTACGTTTCTTTCGTGCTGCCTGTACGGCATTATGGCCCTTAACGGCCGAACGCTTGAACTGACCGTTCCGGAAATCTGCGGCTTTGGGCTGCAGCTTCGCATGGACGGTTTCCGCGCGGTTTACGCGATGGTTGCCGCATTTGCCTGGACCGTTTCCTCGGCGTTTGCACTCTGGTACCTGAAAGGAGAAGAGCATCAGGGCCGGTACTTCGGCTATACGCTTCTGGTACTCGGCATGACACTCGGCGTGTTTCTTTCCGCCGACCTTATGACGACGTTTATCTTCTTTGAAGGCATGTCGCTCGCTTCCTATGTATGGGTTGTTTTCGAAGAGGACGAGGAAGCCGTGCGTGCCTCGAAGACGTACCTTGCGGTTGCCGTGATCGGCGGACTCGTGATGCTGATGGGACTGTTCCTGTTACAGAAGGAGACCGGTTCGCTTCTGATCGAAAACCTTGCATTTGCCGCGCAGATCAGCGGCAATAAGACGGTGATCTACGCCGCGGGCTTCTGCCTGCTGTTCGGTTTCGGCGCGAAGGCCGGCGCATACCCGCTTCACATATGGCTTCCGAAGGCGCATCCGGTTGCACCCGCGCCCGCGTCGGCGCTGCTTTCCGGCATTCTTACGAAGGCAGGCATGTACGGGATTCTGATCCTTGTCGGACGGATCTTCATCGGCGACGAATACTTCGGACGGATCCTTCTCGTGATTGCCGTCCTGACGATGCTTACCGGTGCATTGATCGCGCTGTTCTCGATCGATGTCAAGCATGTGCTTGCGTGCTCGTCGGTTTCGCAGATCGGATTCATCCTGACCGGCGCGTCGCTTGCGTGCATCCTCAAAGAAGAGCAGTGGCTCGCCGTACAGGGTGCCATTCTCCACATGATGAACCATTCGTTCTTTAAGCTCGTGCTGTTCCTGCTCGCGGGCGTTCTCGTTAAGAATCTGCACTCAAGAAACCTGAACGACCTTTCCGGCTTCGGCAAGGAAAAGCCGTGGTTTATGGTGACGTTCCTGCTTGCGTATCTCGGCATCGCGGGCATCCCCGGACTGTCCGGATTCGTCTCGAAATCGATGATCCACGAGGCCATCGTCGTTGCGGCTAAGGAGAGCGGAAGCGGTTTCTACAAGCTTGTCGAGTGGCTCTTCCTGATTGCGGGCGGCTGCACGCTTGCCTATATGACCAAGCTGTTCGTCGTGCTGTTCTTCCGGCCGCAGTCGAACGCCGTGAAGGCATTTAACAACAAGAATAAACAGTATCTGCCGCTGTGGGCAAAGATTCTTCTGAGTGTGCCCGCCGCAGCGATCTATCTTGCGGGAACGCTTCCCGAATACCTGATGATCCCGGCCGCGAAGAAGGCTTCCGACCTGCTCAATTACGCCCATGCCGAAGAAACGTTCCGCGTCTTTACGGCGGAAAATGTGAAGGGCGGCGTCATTTCGGTTGCCATCGGCCTTGCCGTATACTTCTTCGCCGTACGTCCGCTGACGGAGCGGAAGGGAAGGAAGAATATGATCGAATACGTGAACCGTTATCCGGCTTACATAGACCTTGAGAACGCGCTCTATCGTCCGGTCCTTTTAACCGGTCTTCCGACCGTGTGCGGCGGAGCGTGCCGCACGCTTGAACTGGCAAGCGAAGGAATCGCGAAGCTGGTGTTCGGCTTTTCGAAGCTGGTTGCCGGATTTGCCGACCGCATCGCCGACCTGACGACGGCGGGCGTGCGCAGGACCGTGCTTCGTCCGGTTTGCGAGACGCCGACTCTGTCGACAACGAAACGGTTCAGCTTATTTGCCGGCGGCATCGCGAACGGCGTGCGCCGCGTATGGCGGAAACTGCTTCGTAAGACCGGCGGAGAGCAGAAGGATTACGTGAAGAAGATCAACCGCGGCATCGACGACACGAGCGAGACGTTTAAGTACGTCGTACGGAGCCTTTCATACGGATTGCTCGCATTTTGCGTCGGTTTACTTGCAATGTTGCTGTATCTGTTGTATTGTTTACAGGGGCTGTGACCGCTTGCGGCCGGCTGTATGTTTTAAGAACCAATCTGCCTAAGGAGGAAGGAAAATGGCATTACTGATAGACGGAAAGAGAATCTCCGCGGAGATTAAGGACGAGCTGAAGGCACAGGTTGCCGAACTTGCCGCAAAGGGCGTTACGCTGACGCTGGCGGTTATCCAGGTCGGCGACGACAAGGCATCGTCGGTTTATGTCGGAAACAAGAAGAAGGCGTGCGAGTACATCGGTGTTAAGTCCCTCGCATACGAACTGCCCGAGGCAACGACCGAGGCGGAGCTTCTTGCACTGGTGAAAGAATTGAACGAACGGAAGGACGTGAACGGCATTCTTGTTCAGCTGCCGCTTCCGAAGCATATTGACGAGGACAAGGTACTGCTTGCGATCGATCCCGACAAGGACGTGGACGGATTCCATCCGGTCAGCGTGGGACGCCTCTGGATCGGACAGAAGGGCTACGAGTCCTGTACGCCCGCCGGTATTATCCAGCTTCTCAAGCGTTCCGGTATCGAGATCTCCGGCAAGGAGTGCGTGATCGTAGGCCGCAGCAACATCGTCGGAAAGCCGATGGCAGCGCTTCTTCTGCGTGAGAACGGTACCGTTACCGTATGCCATTCCCGCACAAAGGATCTCGCTTCCGTAACGAAGCGTGCCGATATTCTGGTCGTAGCGATCGGTAAGCCGAAGTTCATTACGGCGGAATATGTAAAAGAGGGTGCCGTTGTCATCGACGTCGGCATTCACAGAATGGAAGATAACAAGCTTTGCGGCGACGTTGATTTCGCTGACGTTGAGCCGCACGTATCCGCGATCACACCCGTTCCCGGCGGCGTAGGCCCGATGACTATCGCCATGCTGATGTGCAACGTGGTAAGAAGCGCGGAACAGTAAGGAGTATCAGTGAAAATCTGTTTTATTTCCCTCGGATGCGATAAGAATCTGGTGGACAGCGAAGTGATGCTCGGGCTCCTGCGGGATGCCGGCCATACGATCACGGACCGCGAGGAAGAAGCGGACGCGATCGTTATCAACACCTGCTGTTTTATTCATGATGCCAAGGAAGAAAGCGTCAATACGATCATTGAGATGAACCGCTACCGGACGGAAGGCTGTCTTAAGAAGCTGATCGTGACCGGATGCCTGGCGGAGCGTTACGCAGACGAGATCCGCGAGCTGATCCCCGAAGTGGACGGCGTGATCGGCACAGCCGCGATCGAAGACCTGCCGAAGGCGCTTATCTCGGACACATTTTACGTTTCAAGACGCGACCTTTCCTACCTGCCGCGGCCGAAGACCGAACGCGTTCTCTCGGCGGACAGCTACGTATCGTATCTGAAGATCGCGGAAGGCTGCGACAAGCATTGTACGTACTGCATCATCCCGAAGATCCGCGGGCCTTACCGGTCCGTACCCGAGGAACAGCTTGTAAGCGAAGCGGAATATCTCGCGAAGAACGGGACGAAGGAACTGATCCTCGTCGCCCAGGAGACGACCGTTTACGGCGTTGACCTGTACGGAAAGAAGATGCTTCCCGACCTGCTCACGAAGCTTTGCAGGATCGACGGCATTGAATGGATCCGCATCTTATACTGTTATCCGGAGGAGATTACGGACGAGCTCATCGAAGTGATGAAGAACGAGCCGAAGATCTGCCGGTATCTCGATATGCCGATCCAGCACGCTTCGGACGCGATCCTGAAGCGGATGGGGCGCAGAACGAGCGAAAAGGACCTGAAGGACGTCATCCGGAAACTCCGTAAGGAAGTAAAGGGGATCACGCTTCGGACGACCCTGATCACCGGTTTCCCCGGCGAGACCGAAGAGGACTTCGAAAGGCTTATGGCATTTGCCGCGAAGATGAAGTTCAACCGGCTCGGGGTGTTCACGTATTCGAAGGAAGAGGACACCGCGGCAGCGAAGATGAAGCCGCAGATTCCGAAACGCGTGAAGGAGAAGCGCCGCAACGCTTTGATGAAGCAGCAGCGCGACATCTGCGCGGAATATGGAGCAGGATGCGTCGGAAAGAAGTATGACGTCATCATTGACGGACTGCTTCCCGAAGAGGGCGTGTATGTCGGACGGACCTACATGGACGCCCCGGGGATCGACGGAACGGTTTATGTTGAAACTACGCGCACGCTGATGTCGGGCGACATTGTCCCGGTGCGGATCAGCGGAGCGGAAAAATATGATCTGATTGGAGAATGTATCGAATGAATCTGCCGAACAAAATTACCATTTTCCGGGTTCTGATGATTCCGGTATTCGTATTCCTGCTTCTGTTAGAGGATTTGCCTTTTTACAATTTCATTGCTTTGGGCGTATTTATCGTGGCAAGCTTTTCGGACTTCCTGGACGGACATATTGCCAGAAAATACAATCTCGTCACGACATTCGGTAAGTTCATGGATCCGCTTGCGGACAAGATCCTCGTCTGCACCGCATTGATCATGCTCATCGAATTTGACAAGATCCCGGCGGTCGTTGTTGCGATCATCATGGCGCGCGATTTCATTATCAGCGGCTTCCGTCTGATCGCTTCCGACAAAGGAATCGTCATTGCGGCGGGCTGGCTCGGAAAGATCAAGACCGTTGTGCAGATGGTGATGTGCGTGCTGCTTCTGTTCACGGCCGATCCCGAGTACGATTCGCTTATCTTCAGGATCGCTAACGTACTCGGCGAGATCGCAATGTGGCTTGCACTGATCCTGACCGTAGTGAGCCTGATGGTTTATCTGTGGGACAACCGCGAAGTACTTCGGGAGAAAAATGATTAAAACGATTGTTATCGGAGGCGGGGCGGCCGGCATGATGTCGGCGATCTCAGCTGCGCAGAGCGGCTGTGACGTCCTGCTTCTTGAGAAAAATGAGAAGCTCGGAAAGAAGATCTATATTACCGGGAAGGGACGCTGCAATTTTACGAATGCCTGCGACGCGCGGGAGTTTTCGGACAATGTGATGAGCAATCCCCGGTTCCTTTACAGTGCCTTTCATGCTTTCTCCAACTATGACGCGATGGCATTTTTCGAAGAAAACGGAATGCCGGTCAAGGTGGAGCGGGGCGGAAGGGCTTTTCCCGTTTCGGACCATGCTTCGGATGTCACAAAGGCGCTTGCCGCACGCATGCGCGAGCTGCACGTGAAGGTCCGCCTCAATACCGAGGTAAAGGAGATCGAGACCGAGCCTTACGAGGCCCCCGCCACGGGTAAGAAGAAGCCTTCCTTTAGGGCCCGTGTGACGGCGGTTAAACTCACCTCCGGAGAGCACCTTGCCTGTGATACGGTCATTGTCGCGACCGGCGGATTATCGTACCCGACGACCGGCTCGACCGGCGACGGATACCGCTTTGCGAAGGCGGCGGGACATACGGTTACGAGACTCGTGCCGTCTCTGGTATCGCTTGTAACAGAGGAGGAATATCCGGCTGAGATCAGCGGCCTTACACTCAAGAATATCTCGGTCCGCTTCGAAAAGAACGGACAGGTTTTATACGAGGATTTCGGTGAATTATTATTCACGCATAAGGGCGTGAGCGGTCCCGTGATCCTTTCCGCGACCGGAACGGCGTCGGACGCGCTTACGGACAGTACGTTACGAATCGACCTGAAGCCCGCGCTCAGTGAGGAGCAGCTTGACGCAAGGCTTGTGCGCGAACTTTCGGCAGCCGGCGCAAAGCAGATGAAGAACTTCATCGGCGCTTATGTTCCTGCCTCCCTCGGACCGGTCATTCTGAACTGTTCCGGAATCGACCCTGAGCAGCGATGCTCCGACCTTACGAAGGAACGGAGAGCCGCGCTTTTAAAGACGCTTAAGGGGCTTTCGCTTCACATTTCCGGCATGGGCGGATACAACGAAGCGGTTGTCACGAAGGGCGGCATCAACGTGGACGAGGTCAACCCGTCGACGATGGAATCAAAACTTGTCAAAGGACTCAGATTTGCCGGCGAAGTGCTCGATCTTGACGCGCTGACCGGAGGGTTCAATCTGCAGATCGCCTGGAGCACCGGCTTTCTTGCCGGCCGCATTCGCGAGGAAAAGGAGAAGGTTATGAAGAACACAAGCATCAATATCGCAATCGACGGACCGGCGGGTGCCGGCAAGAGCACGATCGCAAAGGCGGTTGCAAAACGCCTCGGTTACATCTATGTCGATACCGGCGCAATGTACCGCACAATCGCCCTTTACCTGCTCAGAAAGGGGATTTCGGCGGACGACGCGGAAGCAATCTCCAAGGCCGGACGCGAGTGCGAGGTATCCCTTGATTACGTGAACGGAGAGCAGCAGGTGCTTCTCTTCGGGGAAAATGTGAGCGGCCTGATCCGTACCGAGGAGGTCGGCAACATGGCGAGCGCCTCGTCCGTTAACAAGGACGTGCGCGACAAGATGGCGGATCTGCAGCGGGAGCTTGCGGCAACGAAGAACGTCGTTATGGACGGCCGCGACATCGGAACGAACGTGCTTCCGAACGCGCAGGTCAAGGTTTATCTGACCGCATCGATCGAGGAGCGTGCGCGCCGCCGCGTTAAGGAATACGAGATGAAGGGTATCGAAGCCGATTACGAGCAGGTGGCAAAGGATATCGCCGAGCGCGATTACCGCGACATGCACCGTGAGCACGCGCCTTTGTGCCGGGCGGAGGACGCGGTCCTTCTCGACACCTCCGACATGACCATCGAAGAGGTTGAGGAAGCGATGATCAAGATCGTCGAAGAGAAGCTCGGAAAGAAGATCTGAGGAGAGTAACCGAATGGAGATCAGACTGGCGGAAAAGGCCGGGTTCTGTTTCGGCGTGAAACGCGCCGTCGACACGGTGCTTGCGCTTACGGAAACGGAGCAGAAGGTATATACATACGGACCGATCATTCATAACGAAACGGTTGTCGCGGATCTGGCGTCCCGGGGCGTTTCCGTGCTGTCCGAAGAGGACAGTATCGACGCGGTTACGGAAGGAACCATCGTAATCCGTTCCCACGGCGTTTCAAAGGCGGTATGGGAGAATCTCAAGCGCCGCGAAGCGGAAACCGGCGGCCGCGTGAAGATTGTTGACGCAACCTGTCCGTTTGTTAAAAAAATTCACACTACGGTGGAACGGGAAAGTCTCGCCGGAAAGCAGATTATCATATGCGGAGACGACTCGCATCCGGAAGTGATCGCTATCAAAGGATGGTGTGCCGCGCCCGCGATCGTCATCGCTTCCGTCGAAGAAGCTGCCGCACTTTCGGGGAATCTTCCGGAATCGGTCTGCATCGTTTCACAGACAACGTTTAATTATAATAAATTCAAAACAATTATTGCATTTTTCGACAGTTTGGGGTATGATAAGAACGATAGTGTGGTAAATACTATCTGCAATGCCACGGAGGAGAGACAGACCGAAGCTAACCGGCTGGCAAAGGCATGCGACGCAATGGTGGTGATCGGAAGCAAAAGCAGCTCGAATACGCGAAAGCTTTACGAAATCTGCCGGCAGGCTTGTCCCAATGCTTTTCTCATTCAGTCGGCCGACGATCTGGATCATGGTGCTTTTCAATCTTTTCGTTGCGTCGGTATTACAGCAGGTGCATCTACCCCAAGAAATATTATTGAGGAGGTTCAAAATCGCATGTCGGAAGAGAATTTTGAACAGATGTTGGAACAATCATTTAAGACAATACATAACGGAGAGGTAGTGGAAGGCACAGTCATTCGTGTTAAAGAAGATGAAATCGCACTTAACATCGGATACAAAGCGGACGGCATTCTTTCAAAGAGCGAGTATTCCTCCCAGCCGATTGCCGATCTCCGCGAGGTTGTCAAGGAAGGCGACAAGATTACCGTTAAGGTTCTGAAGGTGAACGACGGCGAGGGACAGGTTGTTCTGAGCCGCAGAAAGCTTGCACAGGACCGCAGCAGCCAGGTGCTGCAGGATGCATTCGAGAACAAGACCGTTCTTACCGCTAAGGTAGCAGAGGTTGTTAAGGGCGGACTTACCGTACTCGTTGACGAGTGCCGCGTATTCATTCCCGCAAGCCTTGTTTCGGATGTTTTCGAGAAGGATCTCACCAAGTATCAGGGACAGGAGATCTCCTTTATCATTACGGATTATGATCCGAAGAAGCGCTCCATTATCGGTAACCGCAAGGTTATCGTTGCCGAGGAGAAGAAGGCAGCCCTTGAGGCAGCCCTTGCTAAGATCCAGGTCGGCGACGTAATCGAGGGTACCGTTAAGAACGTTACCGATTTCGGCGCATTTGTCGACATCGGCGGAGTTGACGGACTGCTTCATATCTCCGAGATGAGCTGGGGCCGCGTAGGCAATCCCAAGAAGCTCTTCAAGACCGGAGATACCGTTCGGGTATTTGTTAAGGACATTAAGAACGACAAGATCGCGCTCAGCAAGCGCTTTGAGGATGAGAATCCCTGGGCTAACGCTGAGGAGCGTTTCGCACCCGGCACGATCGTTACCGGCCGCGTTGCACGTATGACCGATTTCGGCGCATTCGTTGAAATCTATCCCGGTGTTGACGCACTGCTTCATGTATCCCAGATCTCCCGCAAGCGTGTGGAGAAGCCCGGCGATGTATTGAAGATCGGCCAGGAGATCGAAGCTTCCATCCTTGATCTGAAGGTTGATGAGAAGAAGATCAGCATCAGCATGAGAGCTCTTGAAGCAGCTCCCGAGGAAGATGATGAGACGGTGGCTTATGCCGATGAAAGTGCAGAAGCAGCAGAGGGCGAGACCGCAGCTGCCGATGCCGAATAAAAAGAATTCATTTCATGGGAATAGTGGCACAATGGGATTTTCCCATTGTGCTCTTTTCATTCTCTATGGAATTGGAATCTGTACCGGAGGAAGTTTATGGCAGGAATGGTTCGCGTGGCGCTTGACGCCATGGGTGGTGACAACGCACCCGGCGAGATCGTAAAGGGAGCCCTCGCGGCGCTTCGGGAATCCGAGCAGCTGCAGGTGATCCTGGTCGGTAAGGAGGATGCGATCAGAAAGGAACTGGAAGGGGCGGAATACCCGAAGGAAAGGCTTTCCGTTGTCCATGCGTCCGAAGAGATCACCTGTGATGAAGCTCCGGTTTACGCGGTCCGTACGAAGCGCGATTCGTCGCTTGTCGTGGCGATGAACCTGGTACATAAAGGGGAGGCGGACGCATTTGTCTCCGCGGGAAGTACCGGCGCGATCTTAGTCGGAAGCGTTATCTACATCAAGCGGATCCGCGGCATTGAGCGGACACCGTTAGCACCGTTAATACCGACCGAGAAGGGCGTATCTCTCCTGATCGACTGCGGGGCCAATGTGGACGCGAAGCCGTCGCAGCTCGTACAGTTCGCCCGCATGGGTTCCATCTACATGGAATATGTTGTCGGCGTGAAGAATCCGACGGTCGGCCTCGTGAATATCGGCGTGGAAGAGGAAAAGGGCAACCAGCTCGTGAAGGATACCTACCCGCTCCTCAAAGAGCAGAAGGACATCAACTTCATCGGAAGCGTGGAAGCGAGAGAGATCCCGCACGGCGCGGCGGATGTCATCGTGTGCGAGGCGTTTGTCGGCAACGTGATCTTAAAACTGTATGAAGGCCTTGCCATGACGCTTGTGGCGAAGATCAAGGAAGGCATGATGAGTTCCGTTCGCGGCAAGATCGGCGGAGCGCTTGCGAAACCCGCTTTGAAGAAGACACTGAAATCGTTCGATTCTTCGGAGCACGGCGGCGCACCGATGCTCGGACTGAACGGGCTTGTCGTAAAGACGCACGGCAGTTCCAAGGCTGCGGAAGTGAAGAACTCGCTGTTACAGTGCATTACGTTTACGGAACAGCATATCGTAGACAAGATCCGCGATCAGATCTGCGCGGACGATAAGAAGGAAGAGGCTTCGGACGGACAGTAATCCTGCCGGAGCGGTTACGGACCGGACGGTCCGGCCTTGTAAGACACCGGCTTAGGCCGGAAAGGAGACCGTTATGGAATGGGAGAAGATTCAGAACATCATCGGTGAGACGCTTCACGTGCGTCCTGAGGATGTGCAGATGGATTCTTCGTTTTTTGATGATCTCGGCGCGGATTCCCTTGAGGTTTATCAGATCATTACGGCTGTCGAGGATGAATTTTCCGTTGAGGTCAGTGATGCCGTAAGCGGTTATATGCCGCAGACGGCGGGCGCGCTTTACAACCGGCTCGCGGATCTTTTGGGAATCGGTTGAAAATCCGGCCATCATATGTCGGACATATATAAGGAGTGAGTGAATGAAAAATGCGGATTTGGAGCAGAAGATCGGTTATCAGTTCACCGACGGAAATCTGCTCGTAACAGCTTTAACGCACAGCTCTTATGCAAATGAATTCAGTCGCCGCAAAGGAGAAATCGAATTTAACGAACGGCTTGAGTTTCTCGGAGATGCCGTTCTTGAACTTGTGACGAGTGAATTCATTTTTGAGGAACATGCGGACATGCCCGAAGGAAGCATGAGCAAACTTCGTGCAAGCATGGTTTGCGAGCCTTCTCTTGCGTTCTGCGCAAGGGGAATCGGACTCGGAAGCTTTCTGCGTCTCGGAAAAGGAGAAGATATGACCGGCGGCCGTAACCGCGATTCCATCCTTTCCGACGCGTTTGAGGCAGTGATCGGTGCTATCTACCTTGACGGCGGACTTGAACCCGCCGGACGGTTTATCCGGGAATTTGCCCTTACGAAGCTCGATGACGCGAGACTGTTTAAGGACAGCAAGACGCTTCTGCAGGAGATTACGCAGGAGAAGTACCGCTGTATGCCGGAGTATGTTCTCGCGAAGGAGGAAGGACCCGCGCATATGCGGACCTTTACGATTGAGCTTAAGGTGGGCGGCAAAGCGCTTGCCACCGGAACCGGCTCTTCGAAGAAAGGCGCCGAACAGGAAGCCGCCAGAAAGGCGATCAGGATCATAACGGGAAGGAGCGGCGGTAATGTATCTGAAAAGCATTGAGGTACACGGATTTAAGGCATTTGCCAATAAAATCGTGTTCGGGTTTAAGCCCGGCATTACCGGTATTGTCGGTCCTAACGGAAGCGGCAAGAGTAACGTTGCCGATGCCGTCCGCTGGGTACTCGGAGAGCAGAGCGCGAAGCAGCTCCGCGGAAGCAGTATGCAGGATGTCATCTTCGCGGGTACCGAAGCGCGCAAACCGCTCGGATTTGCCTACGTAGCGCTGACGCTCGACAACAGCGACCACTGGCTCCCGATCGATTACGAGGAAGTAGTCGTAGGACGGCGCGTATACCGTTCCGGCGAGAGCGAATACCTGATCAACGGTGCGGAATGCCGTCTTCGTGACGTGCAGGAGCTTTTCTATGATACCGGTATCGGTAAAGAAGGCTATTCGATCATCGGACAGGGCCAGATCGACAAGATCATCTCCGGAAAGCCCGAGGAACGCCGTGAACTGTTCGACGAAGCATCCGGTATCACCAAGGTCAAGAAGCGGAAGGCGATGACCGAGAAGAACCTGGAGACCGAACGCCAGAACCTTTCCCGCGTGACCGATATCATTTCGGAGATCGAGACGCGCCTTGCGCCGCTTGAAAAGCAGAGCGAAAAGGCGAAAGTTTATCTCGGATATAAAGAAGAACTCAAGAAGATGGAAGTCAACCAGTTCCTTCTCGAATATGAGAAGAGCGCTTCCGTGAAGGAAGACCTGGATGCGAAGATTTCCGTCGCCAAGAGAGATTTTGAAGAAGCAAAGACGCAGTATGAGCTTGCCAAGGAAGACTATGACAGGCTTTTAGGCGAGCTTGAACAGTACCGTGAGCAGATCCGCGACGCAAAGGAACAGTATGCCGAGAAGCAGATCGCGGTTGAGAAGGCAAGCGGCGAAAAGAACCTCTTAACGGAGCAGATTTCCGCATTGAAGACCGGCTCGGAGCAGTCCGGCGAACGCGCGGAGCGTCTGAACGGGCAGATCGAAGAGCGTAAGAAGACGCTTGCCGGTCTCGAAGAGGAAATGGAGAAACAGAACGTTCAGCTGACCGCGTTACTTGCGGAGCAGGAGAAGGCCGAGGCACTCTTAGGGGAGATGAAGGCGGGCATCAACGCCATGCTCCTTGAGGAAAAGGAATGCAACGAAGCTTATGCCGCACTGCTGAATGAGAATACGGTCCTGCAGTCCGAACTCGGGCGGTACAATGCCATCCTCGAGCAGCAGACCATCCGCAAAGCCGATGTCAGCGGACGGCTTCTTTCCTTAAAGGCCGAGGCCGACGAAGCAGCCGCACAGGTGGCGGAAGCGGAACGCATTCTGAAGGAAGCCTGCGACCGCGTGATCGAAGGCTCTGACCGCGTCAAAGGACAGGAGACGAAGATCCGCGAACTGACCGACGCGATCCAGGAACAGAAGAATATCTATGACCGCAAGCAGGAGCGCGTGATCCAGAAGACGTCCCATATGGAGACCCTGAAGGATCTTGTGGAGCACTATGACGGCTACGGCAACGCCGTTAAGAAGGTCATGGAGAAGAAGGACGGAAGCGGCGTATTCGGCGTTGTGGCCGATGTCATTTCCGTAGAGCCCCGCTATGAGACGGCAATTGAGACCGCGCTCGGCGGCAATGTGCAGAATATTATCACGGATACCGCTGAAACGGCCAAGAAGATGATCGAATATCTGAAAGCCAATAAGCTGGGCCGTGCCACATTTATCCCGCTCTCGGATATCCGCGCGAAGCAGGACGAGTTCGAGAAGGAAACGCTTTCCGCCAAGGGCGTGATCGGCATCGCATCCGATCTCGTTTCGACCGAAGACCGTTTCCGCGAGGCAATCAAGTATCTTCTCGGGCGGTTCCTCGTTGTCGATACGATCGATAACGCGATCCGTCTTGAAAAGCAGAACCGCTATTCCATCCGTATCGTAACGCTGGAGGGCGAGCTGTTCCAGCCGGGCGGCGCGATCTCGGGCGGTTCGTTCCGAAGCAGCAGCAACCTGCTCGGAAAGAGAAGGGAAGCCGAGAATCTCGAGCAGTCGCTTGTCATTGAGAAGCAGGAATTGCAGGAAGCGGGCGACAAGCTTGCCGAACTGCGGAAAGAGCGTGAGACGTTACGAAGCGCTTACGAGGAATCCCGCAGAGAGCTGCAGGAGCGTTACGTTGCGCAGAATACCGCGAAACTCAATCTCAATCATATAACCGAACAGAACGGCGACATCCTCGGAAAGAGAGAAGCGCTGCTTCAGGAAAGCGCCGCGGCCGACGCGATCGCAGCCGAGACGAAGAAGGCGATCGATGACGTTACGAAGCGGATCGAAGCCAATAACGAAGCAAGCGAAACGAAGAAGAACCGCGCCGCAGAGCTTCATTCCGAGATGGAATCCACCCGTCTCAAGGAGGACGACGCAAGTGCCGAGGCAATGCGCGTATTGTCCGAATACTCGGGCTTACAGCAGAATGTCGCTTACCGTAAGGACAACGCGAAGCGTATCCGCGGCGAGATCCGCGAACTCGATGAGGAGCGTACGGAACTTCTGAGCCGCGTAAAGACCGCAGGGGAAGACATCAATGTGAAGGAAGAGGCCGTAGCCGCCCTTCTTTCCGAGCAGGAGAACCTCCGCAAGGAACTTGCCGGACTCAAGGAATTCATCGAAGCCAAGAATACTGCCGCGGAGGAGATCACGAGCCGCAATAAGAGTTTCTTTGAGCGCCGCGAGGCACTTTCCGCCGATATGTCCAGACTGGACAAGGAACTGTTCCGCTTAGATGGCCAGCAGGAGAAGATGAAGGAACAGCTTGATTACCAGACCCATTACATGTGGGAAGAGTATGAGCTGACCTATTCGGAAGCAACGAAGCTTCGTGACGAGTCAATCGACAATCCGACGCTGAACCGTAAGGCGGTTTACGAACTGAAGAATAAGATCCGTTCCCTCGGTGATGTCAACGTCAACGCGATCGAGGACTACCGCGAGACGAAGGAACGTTACGACTTCCTGACGGCGCAGCGCGATGATATCGTGAACGCCGAAAAGTCGCTGCAGGAGATCATCGTGACACTCGATGCGGAAATGCGCAGACAGTTCACCGAGACATTCTCCAAGGTGCAGGAACGCTTTGACAAGGTATTCCGCGAGCTGTTCGGCGGCGGAAAAGGGACGCTGAAACTCGAGGAAGGCACCGATATCCTTGAAGCGGACATTTCCGTTATCGCGCAGCCTCCGGGGAAGAAACTGCAGAACATGATGCAGCTTTCCGGCGGTGAGAAGGCGCTGACGGCCATCTCCCTGCTGTTCGCGATCCTTGACCTGAAGCCGTCTCCTTTCTGCCTTCTCGACGAGATCGAGGCGGCACTCGACGACAGCAACGTCAGCCGTTTCGCGCAGTATCTGCACAAGCTGACAAAGGACACGCAGTTCATCGTGATCACGCACCGTCGCGGAACGATGGCGGCGGCCGACGCCCTGTACGGCATCACGATGCAGGAGAAGGGCGTATCGACGCTCGTAAGCGTGAACCTGATTGAAAACGAATTGGACAAATAAGGAGTAACCATCCGGATGAGTAAGGATTACGATGAAGATTTGACGGAAGAGCTTTCCGAAGACATAGAGGAAGAACTTCCCCAAGAGGAACCGCAGAAGAAGAAAGGGTTCTTCCGCCGCCTGCGCGAAGGCATGTCGAAGACCAGAAACAGCATCGCGAGCGGTCTGAATTCCATCTTCCACGGTTTTTCGAAGATCGATGAGGATTTCTACGAAGAACTCGAAGAAGTACTGATCATGGCCGATATCGGCGTGGCGACAACCGGCGAGATTCTCGACAATCTGCGGGCAAAGGTGAAAGAGCTTCGCATTAAGGAGCCCGAAGCCTGCCGTGAACTGCTGATGGAATCCATCCGTGAGCAGATGGAAGTGCCGGCAGACGCCTATGACTTTGAAAAAGGTCCTTCCGCCGTGCTTGTTGTCGGTGTAAACGGCGTCGGCAAGACGACCACGACCGGCAAGATTGCATGGCTCTTAAAGAACGACGGCAGGAAAGTACTGATGGCAGCAGCCGATACATTCCGTGCCGCGGCAACCGAACAGTTAGTGGAGTGGTCTCACCGCGCCGGCTGCGACATCATCGCGGCTAAGGAAGGAGCGGACCCGGCAGCAGTCGTATTTGACGCGGTATCCGCGGCAAAGGCGAGAAAAGCCGATGTGCTGATCTGCGATACGGCGGGACGTCTTCACAACAAGAAGAATCTGATGGACGAGCTCGGCAAGATCAACCGCGTGATCGACCGCGAGTACCCGGACGCAAAGCGAGAGACACTCGTTGTTCTCGATGGCACGACCGGCCAGAACGCGCTTGCGCAGGCGAAGCAGTTCAACGAGATCTGCAATATTACCGGTATCGTCATCACGAAACTGGACGGAACGGCCAAGGGCGGTATTGCCATCGCAATCCAGAAGGAGCTCGGCATTCCGGTGAAATACATCGGTGTCGGCGAAGGCGTTCTCGACTTGCAGAAGTTCGATCCCGAAGCGTATGTCAGAGCGCTGTTTGATGTGGCGGATAAGGACGAGTAGGGGATTTCATATTGGGGTTTACACGGAAGGGGAAGCTTGGGGGCTTCCCTTTTCCGTTAGAAAAAACTTCCTTTCGGAAGACTAATGTGTTATTCTTTGATAAGTGTGAATTGGATAGGGAGGATGGAAAATGGTAAAACATGTGATTCTTTGGAAACTGAAGGAAGAGCTGAACGGCGCGGAGAAGGAAGCCGTTAAGGCCGGCATCAAGAGCGGACTGGAGGGCCTTCAGGGGCAGATCCCCGGTCTGCTTAACATCCGGGTAAATACGAATCCGCTGGCGTCTTCCAACTGCGACGTTATGCTGGATTCCGCCTTTATTGATGAGGCGGCATTACAGGGATATACGGTTCATCCCGCACACGTGGAGGTGGCCGTTACGAAGGTAAGACCGTTTACGGCAAGCCGCTTCTGCATGGACTACGAGGTTACGGAGGAGCAGGCATGAGAAACCATAAACTGATCCGGCTCATGTGCCTGATACTTTGCGCGGTCATGCTGGCGGCCGGCTGCGCATCCGATGACGACAGCGATAAGAAGGAGAAGAAGGCGACGAAAGCACCCGAACCGACTTCTACGGAGGCCGGTCCCACTGCGGAACCGACCGGCGAGACGACACCGACGGCGGAGCCCGGCGTACCCGTTTCCTATGATTTCAACTCTGTGGAGTCCGATCTCGCGCAGATGATCCGCGAAGCGGTCGAGCAGTATAACAAGGAGGACTATACGCCTCTTTCGGAGCCCGTCAAATACTATGTTCTCTGGCTCGGTTTTACGCATGTCACATTCGGAGACCTTGATTTTCAGATGACCGATTTCGACCGGGATTACCTTCAGGCGGTCACGCTTAATTACGAGAAGACCGTGGAAAGCATATCCGGTCATAATGTGGACATCACGGTATATCTGCATTTTGTCGATGAAACGGTACCGCTTACGCAGTATCCGGGCCAGGACTGGCTCTATCTTGACCGGAATACCGTTATGCCGTGCATTAACCACTATATGGAGGGACGCGAGATCGATACGGTTCTGACGACCGTGCAGACCGCAGGAGAGGAGAACCGTGCGCGGAACGAGGAAAAGGACGGCTACGGCGTTCATGACGTGATCCTCGGTCTCAAGACGGACGGCATCGAATCGCCCATCGGATATTCCACATTTAACCTCGTTACACCGGCGGCGGGAACGTATCCGTTAGAGAATCCGGAGATTCCGTCACTCTATGCGACTGCGGTGGCAGTCCATGAGTGGATGCACCAGCTGGAGCATTTGAAGAAGGTTCTCGGCGTGGAGTATCCCAACACCCATGCTTATATGGGGCCGGAATCGTACCCCGGGTATCAGAAATATACCGCTGATCTCAACGATTATGACTTTTTTGAGTTTTACAAGCTGGTCCTTTCCGGACGGTGCCCGTATACCGGAAACGGCAGCGTGAAGCATGTCGGCATGTACCCGAAGATGTGGCCGCTGATCAAGCGGAATATAACGCAACTCGGGCATTTCACGATCAAAGCAGCCGACGGAAGCGGCTATCTGACCGGACAGGAGGGCGATGTTTCGCTGACACTTTCCGATCAGGCCTGCGTATGGGACATCCGCTATTCGGGCAACGGACACTTTATCCTTTCGCCGAAGGAGCTGCCGAATGTCCGGATAGACCTCGGCAACGCATGGGATTCGGAAGGCAACACGATCGGACTCTGGCATTATACCGGATATGACGACGCGCAGAGCTGGTATTTGTCTCTGAACGCCGACGGAACGTATTCGATCAAGACACCGTATCCGAGCGGACGTGTCGTTACGGCTAAGAAAGGCGAGAAGGCGCTTCTTTGTACTTTGGACGCAGCCGACGGCGTGCAGAGGTGGATCATCGAAGCCAAATGACACACAATTCAGAAAACGGAGAATTGTAATGGAACTGATAAGTAACTATATGCGGGACGAGAAGTCCAGGCATATGCTGAATGAACTGACGCAGAAGACCTTCGGATTTGACTTCGAAGGCTGGGTCACGCAGGGATATTTCGAAGGTGATTATATCCCGTATTCCTTCGTGCACGAAGGGAAAATCGTATCGAACGTGTCCGCCAACCGCATGCAGTTTCTGGAGAACGGTGTCCGCAGGGATTATATCCAGCTCGGAACCGTTATGACGGACGAGAATTTCAGAAAGCAGGGGCTGGCGGCCAAGCTGATCCGTCACGTTCTTAAGGAATATGAGGGAAAGTGCGACGGCATTTACCTGTTCGGCAACCTCGAAGCACTCGGGTTCTATCGGAAACAGGGCTTTCAGACCTTGAACGAGTACCGGTATTTTGTGAAGGAAGCATACTGTACGGAGAAGTCCGGAACCGGCTTCAAGCCCGTTACGGAGCTCGGCGAAGCGTATATCGGCCGGTATAAAGAAACGGTTCGTAAAAGCGCCTGCCAGTCCGCTTTTGAGCAGGTCAATAAGTACGGACTGCAGATGTTCTACACCTGTTGGTTTGACAATGTCTTTTATGCGCCGGACATCGACTGCTTCGTTGTCCTTGACCAGGAAGACGGAACGGTATTGCAGTCGGTCATTTGCGAAAAGAAGATTCCGCTTGCTGAGATTCTGAAGCGGCTGCCGCTTGCGGACGGACGCTGCCGTCTCGGCTTCACGCCGTGTAAGGAGGACCGCGACCTCTGTGTAGCAGAACTGTATGACGGCGCGGACGATTACCGTCTTTTCTACAAAGGGGAGAAATTGGAAGCCGTCGAAAGAAAACGGTTGTATTTTCCGGAGTTATCGCACGCTTAGATGAAGAATGTGCAGGTTTGAGAAGGGGGAGGTGCTTCATGATCCGTAAAGATAACCGCGGGACGGTAAGCCTCAGCAAGAAGGGCTGGATCATTCTTTTCGGTTCGGTGCTTGCGGTGGCACTCGCCGCCTGGATTATTCTGGTTGCAGGAATATTCCGTAATAAGAACCGGAACGATAAGGACAAAGGCCATGGGTACAATCTTCCCGAGATCCCGGAGGGGTATGCGCTCGTGTTCCGCATAAAGACAATCTACAGGGGTTCAGAGAATGGACAAAAAGATATTTCCTGTGATTGTGAATATGATGATTTTGGCAGGCTTATAACGAAAAAAATATATAGGTTCGGAACTTTTTCCTCACGCTTCCAATACGCCTATGATGATTTCGGAAACATGATTAGGAAGACCAAATATGACGATAAAGGGTATTTCCTCAGTAATACCGAGAATGAGTATGACTCCGAAGGAAGACTGAGAAAGACCCATACGGATGATACGGTTAAAACCTTTAATGAAAACGGAGACTTGCTCCTTGAATGCGAAACCGGGGGAGACGATGGCCACGCAGTAAAGTACATAAAGGAGTGTGTATACACGGACGACGGAAGGATTCTCTCGGAAACGGATTATAAAACCGAACAGGTCACTGCATATTTTTATGACAACTCCGGAAAGAAAGAGAGGGTGGAAACCCGATCGCACGGGAATCTGATTAGCGAGGAAATCTTCCTCACAAAGTATACAAGTGAGTATTATGCATTCACGGATGATGGTGTGAGAAAGCTGAAAACGAAAAGCGAATACGATGAGAACGGGAAATGTATCAATTTAACGGAGTATAACGAAGACGGAACAGTTCTCCGTAACAAACTGACAGAGTGGGAAGAGCACGGATTCCCGGTAAAAGAACTCGTCTATGAAAATGGTGTCCTCACAGCATGGACGGAATACGAATATGATGTAGAGCCCTTCATGTTTACTTCAAAGGCAACGGAGAAGTATCCGGATGGATGGGCAAAGTCGTACACCGCGGAATGCGGTCTGTTGGGAATTGAAAACATGGATGATTTAAGAGCATCATCGTATTCCACCCTTGAAAGCAGTTTCCGGTGGGAACAGGATTTCTATGGAAACCCGGTTCGTTGTATTCGGTTGAGCAGAGGTGAAGAATCGGTTATGTACGACCTGGAATTCATTCCGATGGCCATACCGAAGGAATACATGAACGACTATGACCGCTATGAGAAAAAGTAATACTTGGGCGGAGGTATAGTTCGTTCGTCATGTCGCTGTAAAAACAGCCGGCTGCGTGTGCAGACTGACGAAAGTGTCAGCCGCGCAGGGCCGGCTTTCTCTATGTTCTGCCGAATCGGTACCGCGGAAAATGTGACTTCTGCCGATGGTTATTGCCCGCCCGATGCGCTATGATAGTTGACAGGCACGGACGAAACGACAGGCGGGGATCCGGCCGAAAAAAGTTCGAAATGTTTCCATTTTCCTGTTGACAAAACAGGCGAAAGAGGATAATATGAAAACAGAACATTTGTTCGCTTTTTGAGAAAGGATAATACGATATGGCTACAGAAGACAACAAGAAGAAAGCACTAGAATCCGCACTTGCTCAGATTGAGAAAGCATTCGGTAAGGGTTCCGTTATGAAACTCGGCGATTCGGATGCCAACCTCAGCGTGGAGGCGGTTACGAGCGGTTCCTTAAGCCTGGATGCAGCGCTCGGCGTAGGCGGTTTCCCGAAGGGCCGTGTGATCGAGATTTACGGACCGGAGTCCAGCGGTAAGACGACCGTTGCGCTCCACGCAATTGCCGAAGTTCAGAAGAGGGGCGGTATCGCCGGCTTCATCGATGCCGAGCATGCGCTTGACCCCGTTTATGCAGCCAATATCGGTGTAGATATCGATAACCTTTACATTTCCCAGCCGGATGACGGCGAGCAGGCGCTTGAGATCGCTGAGACGCTCGTACGCTCGGGTGCTGTGGACATCATCGTTGTGGACTCCGTAGCGGCACTTGTACCGAAGGCGGAGATCGAAGGCGACATGGGCGATTCCCATGTGGGCCAGCAGGCAAGACTTATGTCGCAGGCGCTTCGTAAGCTTGCTCCCGTGATCAGCAAAAATAACTGTATCGTAATTTTTATCAACCAGCTTCGTGAGAAGATCGGCGTTATGTTCGGCAATCCCGAGACCACGACCGGCGGACGCGCGCTGAAGTTCTTCGCGTCGATCCGTCTCGATGTGCGCCGCGTGGAATCTCTCAAGCAGAACGGCGAGGTAGTCGGCAACCATGTACGTGTAAAGGTTGTTAAGAACAAGGTCGCTCCGCCTTTTAAGGAAGCAGAGTTTGATATCATGTTCGGCGAAGGCATCTCCAAGGAAGGCGATGTGCTTGATCTTGCCGTAAGCAGCGACATCATCCAGAAGAGCGGTGCATGGTTCGCTTACGAGGGCGAGAAGATCGGCCAGGGCCGTGAGAACGCGAAGCAGTATCTGAAGCAGAATCCCGACGTTATGGAGGAAATCGCCGAGAAGGTCAGAAAAGCTCTTCATGTCGGCGAGAGCCATGCGGTACTCAGCGACGATGAGGAAGAACCCGAGGATTTCTAATCTGATAATAGCCGTGGAATTTCTGATTCTGATAAGAGTCCGAGGATTTCTGATTCTGATTAAACTACGAATATTGCTCCGACACTCCGGAAACGGGGTGTCGGCTTTTATGGGGACATAAGTTATGGCGATAGTACGGCTTGTGCCGAAAGGCAAAGTGAAATCGATTCTTTTTCTGGACGGAGAGACGGCGGGTCCGGTGAAGAACGCGGATATGCTTTTTCTCGGGATTGAAGACGGTGCGGACATTAAAGAGGCGAAGACCGAAGAGGTGCTCAGGGACTACATCCTTCCTTCCGGTAAGCGGAAAGCACTTGACTTACTCGGAATCGCGGACCGGACCGAACAGGAACTTCATGACCGGCTTCTTGAAGCAGGCTACGGGGAGACCGTTATTCCGCATATCATGACTTATGTGAAACAGTTCCCATATCTGAACGATAGCCGTTACGCCTACAACTATCTGTATTCCTTCGGCGGAAAGAAGAGCCTTCGGGAGATCAAGCAGAAGCTTCATGAAAAGGGCATTTCCGATGAACTCTACGAGGACGCGCTTGCCCGCTACCTGGAGGACAGGAAGCTCGCAGCAGAAGCGCGCGGCGAGGAAGTGGACGGGAACGAGGATCCGGAGATGATAACGGTCCGGAATCTGGCTCACAGAAAGGTCACGGAAGGCACCGCGCTTACCCGTGAGCAGCGGGAGAAGCTGACCGCCTTCTTCCTGCGTAAAGGCTTCTCGTACGGAACGGTTCGCCGCGTTTTATCCGAATATCCTTCGGAGGATCTTTCGGGCAGCGAAGATCAGTTCTAAAACGAAACAACATTGCAATAACGGCACCGGGTTCCTGTGAACCCGGTTTTTTATGCCTTAAATCCCTGTTTTTAAGGCTTTTCGCGTAACATTTTTCGCCTGTTTGTTAAACTTGTGTAAAACCCCTCAAATGGCTATATTTTCATTTGCATTTTGCGGGGTTTTATGTATAATGGTATTTGGTGTAAGTTGGGTTATTTCCAAAAGAAAGAACCCTTTAAGGAATATATAAGATGGAGGGCTGAACATGAGTGGTACAGCAAAATTGTCGGCAAAGGATCGTATCTATACTTTGCTTGACGACAACAGTTTTGTTGAAATCGGCGCGCTTGTAACGAAGCGTAATACCGATTTTAACATGCAGCAGATGAGTGCTCCGGGCGACGGTATTGTTACCGGTTACGGCGTGATCAATGACAATCTGGTTTATGTATACAGCCAGGATGCCTCTGCATTGAATGGTACGATCGGCGAGATGCATGCGAAGAAGATCATCAATCTCTATCGTCTTGCCATGAAGACCGGCGCACCGGTAATCGGTTTGATCGATTGCGCGGGCATTCGTCTTCAGGAAGCTTCCGACGCGCTTGCAAGCTTCGGACGTCTATTTAAGGCCGAGACAATGGCATCCGGCGTTATCCCGCAGATTACGGCGGTATTCGGAGAGTGCGGCGGCGGTCTCGCAGTACTTGCCGAGATGAGCGATTTCGTTGTTATGTCGAAAGATGCCAAGCTTTTCGTAACCGCACCCAATGCGATCGCGGGCAATAACGAGGGTAAGCTTGACACGGCTTCCGCTTCCTACATGGCTGCATCCGGCGCCGTTGATTATGTCGGCGAGGATGAGGTTGCCGTTCTGAATAAGGTTCGCGACCTTGTTGACATTCTTCCCGTTAACAACGAGGATGAGTGCATTATGGAGTGCACGGACGACCTGAATCGTGCCACGGCCCTTTACGATGATGAAGTTGCCGATGCCGCAGCTGCATTTACCGACCTTTCCGACAACGGTTCCTTCGTTGAGATCAAGGCCGGCTATGCTCCCGAGATGGTTACCGGTTTCATTAAGCTGAACGGTGCTACGGTAGGAGCTGTCGGCAACCGTACCCTTCTTACGAACGGCAAGGACAAGAAGAAGTTCGACGCGGTTCTTACCTCCGCAGGCTGCTACAAGGCTGCTGCATTTGTAAATTACTGTGATGCTTTCGGCATTCCGGTTCTGACCCTTTCCAATGTTGCGGGATACAGCAAGAGCGCTTCCGACGCAAAGTCGATTGCTACGGCTTCCGCAAAGATGGCGTTCGCATTTGCCGGCGCTACCGTTCCGAAGATCAATGTTGTAACCGGAAAGTCTTACGGTACCGCTTATGCGGCATTCAACTCTAAGACGCTCGGTGCGGATATGGAATTCGCTCTGGAAGGTGCCGAGATCGGTACGATGGATGCAAAGCTTGCCGCACAGATCGTTTACGCAGGTGAGGTTAACACCGAGGAAGCTCTGAACGCGAAAGCGGAAGAGTACCGCAAGGAAGCCAACAGCGCGGAGAACGCTGCGAAGAGAGGTTATGTGGATTCCATCATTTCCGCTTCGGAAGTTCGCGCACAGGTTATCTACGCATTTGAAATGCTCAGCACCAAGAAGGAATTGAGACCTGCCAAGAAGCACGGCACGGTATAAGCGGAGGTAGAGATTATGACTTTGATCAATTTCGGCATTTCCGCGAAGGTTATGGAGCGTGCGGGTCTGAACACCCTGCTCGGTATCGGCATCGTATTTATCATGCTGGTACTGATCAGCACGATCATCTCGCTTCTGAAGCTTGCCAACCGCCCCGCGAAGCCGGCACCGGTGAAGAATGATCCCACCCCGGCTCCCGCACCGGCAGAGGACGAGACCGACGACCTGGAACTTGTTGCGGTTATCGCTGCTGCAATCTGTGCTTATGAGCAGGCGCAGGGCAATGCGGTTTCTCCGGACAGCCTGGTTGTCCGCTCCATTCGTAAAGTGAATAAATCAAAATGGCAGAACGCCTGATTAGGAGGATAAAATGAAGAATTATACTATTACGGTAAATGGTAATGTTTATGATGTATGTGTTGAGGAAGCTGACGGTGCGGTAAGCACTTCCGCAGCTGCTCCCAAGGCCGCTCCCAAGGCTGCTCCGAAAGCTGCTCCCAAGGCTGCTGCAGGCGCTGCCGGAAGCGTTAAGATTTCCGCTCCCATGCCCGGTAAGGTACTGAAGGTTAACACCTCCGCCGGCGCAGCAGTTAAGAAGGGTGACGTTCTCCTCGTATTTGAGGCCATGAAGATGGAGAACGATATCACCGCTCCTCAGGACGGAACGATTGCAAGTGTTAACGTAAGCGTAGGTCAGAGCTTCGAGCCCGGTGAACTGCTTGTTTCTTTGAACTAATCGATTATCAAAGATGACATCCTTCTTTGATAAGCATTTGCGCAAAGAAGACATTTAGAACCGGGAGGTAAATCACAATGCAATATATTATTGATACATGTGGGAACTTGGTAAAAGCCACCGCATTTGCCTCTCTTTCATGGGGCAACCTGCTGATGATCGGCGTCGCCTTGTTCTTCCTGTACCTGGCTATTGCCAAGGATTATGAGCCTCTCCTTTTGGTACCGATTTCTTTCGGTATGCTTCTCGTAAACCTGTATCCGTCAATCATGGCGGAGCCTGTGGATAAGGTTTATACCTTCTACAAGGACGATGTACAGATCGTAAGCATTGCCGACGGCATCGTGGAGTTTTACCAGGGTGAAGGCGCAGTTTATGATGTAGATAAGATTGAAGTTTCGTACAGCCAGAAGATTCCGGACACCGTTGATAAGAGCAGTCAGGAAGAGGTTCTGAAGTACATCAACGAGACGTACTTCATGGACACCGTAACCTACGAGTTCTTCTATGAAGGCAAGTCCATTCTGCGGTACGATATCCATGAAGGCGAGCTCAGCAACTTCAGTGTTGCAGGCTGCACGAAGACGGAGCAGAGCAGCCGCGCAGGCGGTATTCTCCGTTACTTCTTCCAGCTTGACGAATGGGCAATCCTGCCGTGCCTGATCTTCATGGGCGTAGGCGCGATGACCGACTTCGGTCCGTTGATCGCGAACCCGAGAAGCTTCCTTCTCGGCGCTGCCGCACAGCTCGGTATCTTTGCGGCATACCTGATGGCGATCCTGTTCGGCTTCGGCGACAAAGCAGCCGCGGCCATCTCCATTATCGGTGGAGCGGACGGACCGACATCCATATTCCTCGCAGGTAAATTAGGACAGACGGGCTACATGGGAGCTATCGCCGTTGCTGCATACTCCTACATGTCTCTTGTTCCGATCATCCAGCCCCCGATCATGAAACTCTTCACGACCGAGGCGGAGCGGAAGATCAAGATGGAGCAGCTTCGTCCGGTTAGTAAGCTTGAGAAGATTCTGTTCCCCGTAATCGTTACGATTGTCGTTGTAGCTTTGTTGCCGGATACCGCTCCGTTGATCGGCTGCCTGATGCTTGGTAACCTTTTCCGTGAGTCCGGTGTTGTTCGTCAGCTGCAGGAGACCGCAAGCAACGCGATGATGTACATCGTAGTTATCATGCTCGGTACCTCCGTAGGCGCTACGACGAGCGCGGAAGCATTCTTAAAGCTTGATACGCTCAAGATCGTTGCACTCGGTCTGATCGCATTTGCCATCGGTACGGCAGGCGGTGTTCTGTTCGGTAAGCTGATGTGCAAGCTGTCAGGAGGCAAGATTAACCCGCTGATCGGTTCCGCCGGTGTATCCGCGGTTCCTATGGCGGCTCGTGTTTCCCAGAAAGTCGGCGCCGAAGCCGATCCCTCGAACTTCCTTCTCATGCACGCCATGGGACCGAACGTTGCGGGCGTTATCGGTACCGCAGTAGCAGCCGGTGTATTCATGGCTGTATTCGGTGTTTAATTTACTAAAAGAAAGAGGTATTGATTATGGCAGATATTACGGCTAAGCCTGTAAAGATTACCGAAACGATATTGCGTGACGCCCATCAGTCTCTGATCGCCACGAGAATGCCTACCGAGTTAATGCTTCCCATCGTGGAGAAGATGGACAAGGTCGGCTACCATTCCGTAGAGTGCTGGGGCGGTGCCACATTTGACGCCTGCCTCCGTTTCCTGAAGGAGGATCCGTGGGAGCGTCTTCGTAAGCTCCGTGCGGGCTTTAAGAATTCCAAACTGCAGATGCTGTTCCGTGGGCAGAACATCCTCGGTTACAACCACTATGCAGATGACGTAGTAGAGTATTTCGTTCAGAAGTCCATTGCGAACGGTATTGATATCATTCGTATTTTCGACTGTCTGAATGACCTCAGAAACCTTCAGACCGCCGTTAAGGCGACCAAGAAGGAAGGCGGACACGCGCAGATTGCTCTTTCCTACACGCTCGGCGATGCTTATACGCTTGAGTACTGGGAGAAGACGGCAAAGGCCATCGAGGAGATGGGTGCGGATTCCATCTGTATCAAGGATATGGCAGGCCTTCTGGTTCCTTACAAGGCAACCGAGCTTGTTACCGCGCTGAAGGCAGGTTCTTCCCTTCCTATTCAGCTTCATACGCACTATACGTCCGGTGTTGCTTCGATGACCTACCTGAAGGCCGTAGAAGCAGGCTGCGACATCATCGACTGTGCAATGTCTCCTCTTGCTCTCGGTACCAGCCAGCCTGCTACCGAAGTTATGGTTGAGACGTTCCGCGGAACCCCTTACGATTCCGGCCTTGACCAGAACCTTCTTGCGGAGATCGCGGAGTACTTCCGTCCTTACCGTGAAGAGTGCCTGAAGAACGGCCTTCTGAATCCGAAGGTTCTCGGCGTTAACATTAAGACGCTTATGTACCAGGTACCCGGCGGTATGCTTTCTAACCTTGTTTCCCAGCTTAAGGAAGCAGGCGCTGAGGATAAGTTCGAGGCAGTTCTCGAGGAAGTTCCGAGAGTTCGTAAAGACTTCGGTGAGCCCCCGTTGGTTACTCCTTCTTCTCAGATCGTCGGCACCCAGGCAGTTCTCAACGTGTTGCAGGGTGAGCGCTACAAGATGGTTACGAAGGAAAGTAAGAAGATCCTTTCCGGTGAGTTCGGCCAGACCATTAAACCGTTCGATCCCGTTGTACAGAAGAAGTGCATCGGCGATGTGAAGCCGATCACCTGCCGTCCGGCAGACCTGATCGAGCCTCAGCTTCCGAAGTTCAAGGAAGAGTGCAAGCAGTGGATCCAGCAGGATGAGGATGTTCTTTCCTACGCATTGTTCCCGCAGGTTGCTACCGACTTCTTCAAGTATCGTCAGGCACAGCAGACCGGCGTTGACGTAGCTAAGGCAGACGCTGCGAACAAGGCATATCCGGTATAATACTCCGGCAAATGGTAAACAATTATTCAGCCGTCCGAGACAATCGGGCGGCTGTTTTTTGTGGCAGCAGGGTGCGGTTTTTCGTGACAGAGGAGCCGGAATATGGTATAATAGCTCAAATGTTCTTCTTGAAAAATCTGAGAGGATTTGCACGTTCTGTTATTCGATTTTGGTTTCAGCGGTGAGGATGGCTGTGCGGCCATCAACCTGGCAACCTGTATTTTTTCGATTGTCGTGCTTGCCGTAAAGGCAGCAAAGGAATAAAAGAGCGGAGGTATTGTTATGAGGGATTTTGCAAAACTGGATAAGCTTCTTCAGACATTCGTCGAGCAGGGAACGAACCCGGGGTGTGCGGTTGCCGTTATGCAGGGGGACGAACTGATCTATCACGGAGAGGCAGGCTACGCGGATATCGAATCCGGGAAGAAAGTGGACATTCACAGCATGTTCAGCCAGGCGTCCACAACAAAGCTTTTCACGTATGCCATTCTCGGAATGATCTATGAGGAAGGCAAGTTCCTGTTCAGCGACCCGCTTTCCATGTATCTGCCGGAATGGAAAAATACGAAGAAGTATGTGACGCTTCCGAACGGGGAAGTAACCACGGCGCCGCTTGAAAAGCCGATTACGATCCGCGACGCGGTCGCGATGATGTGCGGCCTTCCGTACTGCATGGTGCCGGCGGTGGATCCCGATACGCCGACGCTCGGAGCAATGAGCAGGCAGATGGCGGAACTTCTGAAGAAAGGCCCGAGCACGATCGCCGAGGAAGTGCGCGTCATGGCCGATGTTCCCGTAATGTTTGAGCCCGGTTCCCACTGGCAGTACGGATTCGGTTCCGAGATTACCGGCGTACTTGTTGAAACATTTGAAGGAAAGCCGCTTCGGGAAGTCTTTAAGGACCGTCTGATCGATCCGCTGGAGCTTGCCGATACGGATACATTTGCCCGCCCGTGGAACAAGGACCGAATCGTAACGAACTATGCGAAGAAGGGCCCCGGACAGTTTGAGCCTACGCCGAACTTCTCGATGCTTGATCCGGACAGTGTTCCGGCAGGTGCCCGCCCGAACCTTCTTACAAGCGCACATGACTTTGCCGTTTTCATGCAAATGCTCGCAAACGGCGGGACCTATAAAGGGAAGAAGTTCCTCGGTAGCGGTACGGTAGCGATGCTTCACGCGAACCAGCTCGGTCCGGTGCAGCTTAAGGACTTTGAAAACGATTATCTGGCCGGTTACGGTTACGGACTCGGTTTCCGCACGCTGATGACGCAGAAATACGGCCACAACGGTCATCTCGGAGATTTCGGATGGACCGGCGGTACCGGAATCTGGGTGGAAGCGGACCCGGTTGATAAGTTCGCGGTTGCCTATATGCACAATATGCGCCCGAACGAAGAACTGTACCATCATCACCGGGTACGCGCGGTTGTGAACGGAATCATGCTTTAGACAGAAACATGACGTGAAATGATTGTGTTGCGGACCGAATTATGGTTTAGGCGGGAGCATGATACTAAAGGAATGATCATGAATTTAACGGAACTATTACAATCGATCTGCTGCAGTTTTCTTAACGAGGAGCCGGTTTCAGTGGAAACTCTTGAAGAAGGGCACATTAACGACACGTATCTGGTAAAAACCGGTTCCGGGAAGTATGTGCTGCAGCGGCTTCAGCGAAAGATGCCCCCTGAACGCCTGATCAACAATTACAAGCTGTACGCACCGGTTTTCGAAGCGCATGGATTTCTGTATCCGAAATGGCTTCGGGACGAAGCCGGGGAGTATTTCCATACGGACGGAAAAGGCGACCGTTGGCGGATGTACCCGTATATTGAGGGAGAGGTTCTTCACGCGCCGCTTACGAGGGAGCAGCTTCTTGCCTGCGGGCAGGGACTTGCGCGGGTACATAGGCTTCTCAGCGAGCTCTCCGGAACGCCGCAGGCGGTCTATCCGATACTGCATGACATTGATTATTACTATGAACGTTACCTTACGCTTCTTAAGAGCGGAGACATCATAGAAGAGAACCGCGACCCGTCAGTGGAAGCGCAGCTTGCGGAACGGATCGGGCCGTTTCTTTCCAGGCGGGCTGATTGCTCCGAAGGTGCCCGTGAAGAAGGAACCGCGCTGAAGGAGAACATCACCCCGGCCGATGACATCGCGATCATCCACGGTGACGCGAAGCTGTCGAATATGCTGTTTCGAAACGGGCAGGTCGTCGGAATGCTCGACCTCGATACCGTCATGGCCGGTTCCGTAACGGAGGAACTTGCCGACTGCATCCGTTCCTGTTGCGAGAGCAGGGGCTCTTTCGACCGCGAGGCAGCAGAATTTCTCGCCGAAGGGTATCGAAGAGGGGAGACAGCCGATGTTCTCGCCGAAGGGTATCAAACCGGAGCGGCGTCGCATTTGCCGCAGGCATTCAATAAGATTCATCTCGAACTTGCGCTTCGCTACTATACGGACGCGATTTCGAAGGAAAAGCATTTTAAAGAGAAATATCCGGGCTACAGGCTCACGCGTGTGAGGGAACTGCTCGGAATCACATGGAGGTAATTATGGCAGAGAGACCGACACCGCCCTGGGCGGACCAGATGCCGGAAGGCAGTTTTATTTCTTACGCACCGTCGTATGAGGTCGGAAAGTATTTTGACAGATTCAGCGCGGATTATTATACCGCGAGTGACGGGACGAAGATGAAGTATTATTTCTTCGATCCGACCGGATACGGATACCCCGCAGGGAAGGACTACCCGGTGCTCATATTTTTTCACGGAAAGAGCAATGCTCTGGAGGGGGATGTCTGCATTAACTATACGGGCGCTGAGCTATACGCTTCGGATGCTTATCAGAAGACAATGGGCGGCGCATACATCCTGATTCCGATCGCCAATGAGTACCGGACTGCCGAGGGCAGAGTAGAAGGAACCTGGGCAAAGGAGTACGTTGAGCCGACACATGAGCTGATCATGAATGTGCTGCGCGAGCGCGGAGCCGATGCGGGCATACGGTTCCTGTTCGGTAATTCCGCCGGCGCAAGATTCGTATTCCGTATTGCGGATGCGCACCCGGAAGCATACAATGTGCTGATTCCTGTCGGTACGGTGGACATTTCAACTGACGAGCGGCTTGATGCTTTCGACGCGAATGACATTTGGCTTTTCTATGCAGAGGGCAAACGCGACGAATTCAATCATTTTGAGCAGGATGTCGTACCGCGCATGCCGAGGCTTCAGGCGATGAAGCACTGCTTCCTGTTTAACCCGGACTGGGTTTATAACGGCGACCACGGCATCTCGTCTATCAATTTCGGAATCGAGATGGGGCAGCACTGCCTGATGAACGCGATGCAGTCTAATCTGATGTTCGCTGACGGTACGCCTATGGATGAGCGTCTGCCGCGCGGAATGACGGGCTGGATCGCGGATACGTTACAGGCTATCAAAGAGGAATGCTAAACATGTAGCCGAAAACTTCTGTAACATTTGTCTTCATTTTGCTGTCTTATAAGATGAGAGCAGTAAAAAGCGGAAAGGAGATATTATGAAACCGGAAGATTTGATGGATGGAATAGGAAAAGTTGAGGATGATCTTTTGAAACGGAGCGAAGGCAATATAGGAGAAAGAAAGTCCGCAGAGAAGAAGGGATTCAGGCGGCTGCTCCTGCCCATAGCGGCAGCGGCAGTTGTTCTGGCGGTTTCGGGAGGAATCCTTTTGGTAAAATCGGGGATTTTACGAAAGAAGAGCGGCGGTATACTCGATCCGTTTTCGGACTCCACGCTCCAAAAGTATGCGATTGCGGCAGCGGTTTATCCGAAGTCGGCCGCATTTCCTAATTTGGCCGATTATGATATGGAGAAAGACGACGGAGAGCAGTACATCAAGGACCTGAATGCCTGGATAGAAGAAAACGCTTCCCGCCGGGACAAGCTGATCGATTACGGTACGGAAAAGGCGACCGGATCCGTTGCAGAGTTCACAACTTCGAGTATGATAAGCATGCTGTCGGACCGGAACGGAGAGAACCGGGCGTATTCGCCGATCAACATCTATCTGACGCTTGCCATGCTCGCGGAAATCACCGACGGCAATACGAGGAAGCAGATCCTCACGCTTGTCGGCGCGGACAGCGTGGCGGATATCAGAACGCGCGCCGATGCGCTCTGGAATGCAGTTTATAAGAACGATTCCTCCGGCAAATGTGTGCTCGGCTCTTCCGTATGGCTGCGGGACGATACGGATTCCTACAAAAAGAAAGTGCTGGAGAATCTGGCACAGTATTATCACGCCTCTTCCTTCCGCGGGAAGATGGGGACCGCCGAATACAATAAGGCTCTGCAGACCTGGATCAATAATCAGACCGGCGGTTTGCTTGAAAAAGAAGCCGGCGATATCACCTTAGACAGCGGTACCATGCTCGGTCTTGTAACGACGATCCTGTATCAGGCCAGATGGGGCGATGAATTTGCGCCGGGTCTGACCGACACAGGCATTTTCCATGCATCGAAAGGAGATTTGAACGTTTCCTACATGCACAGGACCGAATCGAGCGGCATGTATTATCGCGGTGACAAGTTCGTAGCCGTACCAAAGCATTTTACGAGTGAGGCATCGGCTTATATGTGGTTTATCCTTCCGGACGAGGGTGTAACCGTGGACGAACTGCTGTCGGATCCGCAGGTACACCGTCTTTTGGAGAAAGGTGCGGAAGGCAAATGTCATCCCGCAATCGTAGACCTTACTGTTCCGAAGTATGACCTGACATCTTTGATCGATCTGTGCGGCGTCCTTCGGAAAATGGGACTGACCGACGTCTTCGATGCGATGAAGTCGGATTTTACGCCGCTATTCAAAAAGGGGAACGGATATTATGTGTCGGAAGCGAAGCATGCCGTTCGTGTGATGGTTGATGAGGAGGGCGTCAAGGCGGCTGCATTTACGGAGATTCAGGTTGCCGGAGCGATTCTTATGGAAGACAGGATCGAGTTTACTTTGGACAGACCGTTCCTTTTTGCAATTCAAACGTATGACAATATTCCTCTTTTCGTCGGTGTGGTGGAGCAGCCGTGACAGGACAGGAGATTCCACGCAGATTTTTCTTGAAATGTAATAATGTTCATGGTAAAATATATTTACATTTTAGGCTGCCGCAATGGGAAACGGCGGTTCGGAACAGTTTTACAATCCGGCGTAACGCCGGGAAGAAGGGGACATGAAACAGAGAAATAAAATCGCGCGGCTGATCGCATTGCTGATCGTAACGGTCCTTATGGCGGGACTTCTTTCGGCCTGCGGAGACAGTGATTCCGTGGAGAAAGGAAAGACCAGAACGTTTGAGCCTACGGATACTCCTACGGTGTCGCCGACTCCGGACATCACAACGACTCCGGATCCTGACCAACCCGGTAAGGATGATCCTGACGAGAAGACGGTACTTACGATGTGGTGTACCGCCGTTACTTATGATTCCACACGTCATGCTTACGAAGCTGCAATCGCGGACTTCGAGAAGAACCATCCCGATATTGTCATCCAGTGGGAAGCATGCGACATCGCGGATTACAATTATAAGCTTAAGATAGCGGCTGCGGCCGATGAATCGCTCCCGGATATCATGTTCCTCCGCGGAGGTTATTACATTGACGACTTCACGGGATGGACAGAGTTATATTGTCTGGATCAGGAATACGAGAAGCATAAGGCTGACCTTCCCGGGCAGATGCTTACCAACGCGATGGTAGACGGACACCTGTATGGTGTTCCTTACTATCTGAACAATGTCGTACTGTTTGCTAATATGGATATCCTGCAGTCCATAGGGTATTCGAGCATCCCGCAAACCTACGACGAGTTCCTTACATGCTGTCAGAAGCTGAAGGAAGCCGATCGTATCCCGATCGGGTGTGCTTTGTCGGAAGCCTGGTGCGTGGAGGAAGTTCTTGAGTCCATGATCGAGAAGAACATTGAGCCGCAGGCACTTGACGACATATTCCGCGGACGCGCTTCCTGGGACAATCCGGGCGTGGCTGCCACCGTTGACATGTTCCTTGATCTCGTAAACAAAGGATATATCGGTCCTACGGATTCCAATTCGTATAATGATGATGTCAAAGCGGAATTCCTGGCGGGCAAATACCCGTTTTACATTAACGGATCATGGAACTGCTATGATGTATATCTGGCCGGACAGACGTATGGAATAAACTTTGATGTTGCCGAATTCCCGGTGATCAGTCAGCAGGGATCTCTCGGCCGGCTGATCGGAGCTCCTTCGGATCATCTCGCCGTTTCCGCGCATACAAAGGATCCTGAAGCAGTAGCGGGATATGCATTCGAGCTCGCGCAGCTGCTCAGCCATTATTGCTATGAGGAAAGCATCGGTTTCCCGGCATGGAGTATCGATATTGATGACGAGCATCTCAATCCTCTTACCCGTAAAGTGGCCCGGAATGCGGCAAATGCGAACGCGCTTGTCGGATTCGGTGATGTTGTTACGCACCCGGAGGAGATGGATGCCTACTATAGGACTGTTTTCGAGTTGATCAGGGGAGAGTGCAACGGCACTGAATTCGTCAAAAGGATAGTCGAGAAGATAGAAATGAACCGATAACGGATAGGATGAGGAGATTGCAATGATTTATCTGGATCACGCGGCAACGACGCGTGTTAAAGAAGAGGCGCTTAACGCCATGCTTCCGTATCTGCGGGAGCAGTTCGGCAACCCGTCGAGCCTGCACGGGCCCGGACTTGCCGCGAAGAAGGCGCTTCGAAGCGCCCGGGAACGGATTGCGGCTGTTTTAGGCTGTGAGATCAATGAGATCCTGTTCACATCGGGCGGAACCGAGTCGGACAACCAGGCAATCAAAGGCTTTCTCCTCGCAAATCCCGCAAAGGGAAAGCATATCATCACTTCGGCAATCGAACATCCGGCCGTCCTTCGGACATGTGAGTTCATGAAACGGTTCGGATATGAACTGACGGTTCTGAAACCAGACGTGAATGGCATCATTTCCGCGAAAGACGTGGAACGAGCCATTCGCCCGGATACCGCGCTCATCAGCATTCAATATGCCAATAACGAGATCGGCGTGGTTGAACCGATTCGAGAGATCGGGGAGACGGCAGAGGAACGCGGCATAGCCTTTCATACGGACGCGGTACAGGCGGTCGGTCAGCTGCCGATCGATCTGAAAACGCTGCCCGTTACCATGCTTTCCGCGAGCGGCCACAAATTCGGTACCCCGAAGGGTGTCGGCTTCCTTTACGTGAGAAACGGAACGAAGCTGGAGCCGCTCCTTCATGGCGGACCGCAGGAGAAACGCCTGCGCGCGGGTACGGAAAATGTGCCGTCGATCGTCGCTATGGCGAAAGCGTTAGAGCTGACGGCAGGAGTGGCAACAGGAACGTATGTCCAAACCCTCCGCGACCATATGGAAGCGCGTATCCGTGCTGAAATTCCGGATATTATCATTAACGGAGCGGCGGCACCGCGCCTGCCGGGTTCGTTAAGCATCAGCATCGGCGGCGTGGAAGCAACGTCGGTGCTTGTCTTTCTGGATCTTGCCGGCATTGCCGCATCGGGCGGCTCAGCCTGCTCGTCCGCAGAGAACAAGCCTTCCGAGGTGCTGCAGGCGATCGGACGGGAGGAGCCTTACCTTTCAGGGACGGTGCGGTTCACATTTTCCGCGGACAATACCTTGGAAGAGGCCGATCTGGCAGCAGACGTACTTCGTGAGACCGTTATGAAATTGCGAACAGCCAGGTTTTGAAAAAGAGCCGGCTACGGGAAAACGAGCCGGCTTCCAATATGCTCAATGAAGATGCAAAGGGGATTGTTTTATGAGTAAGACACAAATCATCGTGATCATTGTATGTATCTGTACGGCTTTGGGGCTGGGAATCCTGATCGGTTCCGGGGCGTTACAGAAGAACGCGGAACCGGAAACCGAAACGGAAAAGCCGACCGAAGAGGCCGTACTGACGCCTTCCAAGGAACCTTCTCCTTCTCCCAAAGCAACGCCGGTGCCGACCGTTTCGTCGACGCCTACCCCTACCGCGGTTCCGACTCCGGAACAGCCCGTGACCTTTGCCGTGAAACGGGTTGTGCGGGCGAATTCGCCTTACGGAAGCGTAGAATGCACCTATGATCCCGAGGACGGCCGCCTTACAAAAAAGGTTGAGGAAGGACGTCTCGAATTTGCATTCCGGGGGATTACGGATTATAAGAAGACGGTAACATATGAGTATACCAATGGGATAAAGAGCTTTAATGAGTATTCGGTATGCTATGATATGGATGGAAATGAGACTTCCAGCGGAATGATATGCCGTGGGGAAGACGGTATGGGAGGTGTTTTGGAGACCTATTTTGACGGGATCATTACGCTCTGCTATGGAGGATGCCGTCCTATGTCGCTGGATTTCTGCCTGACAAACGGAGAATGGAACTGGGACCTCGATGACAGAGGAAGAGTATCGGCGATGTATTTTCTGAAGGCTGATGACCGGTTCAGCCGCCTTACGTATGATCAGGACGGGAACCTCGTCAAGCGGGTGGATTACGATCCGAACGGCGAAGAAATGCGCCGCTGTGAGTTTACCTATAATGACTTTGGAAAGCTGTCTACTGCCCGAAACTGGGGTGCGGGCGAGCAGGATATCAACTATATCACGTATATGTATAGTGCTGATGGTCGTCTCCAAACCGGTACATTCTACCGAAAGGGCGGAAAAGTGGCCGTGGAAAAGCAGTTCATCTATGATAAGGATGGCGATGTTATTGAAATCCGGATGAAATACGAAGGCAGAAACGAGGCTGAAGTCATTACGTATGAATATGAGACCGTGAATGTCACGGAAGAGTATCTTACGAATTATGAACGGAAGAAGATCGGTCTCAATTATGATTCGGACTGGGTTTTCGAGCGGACGTTTGTGATCGATCCGTATCTGTGGCAGGTATTCAGCGACATCGGTTCCGTATATTAGGAAAATGTGACCGCCCGCGGCATCCCGTGCATTACAGCATAAAAGTGTTTTATAGGGGGATGCCATGCGGAGCAAGTCTTTTCGGATTCTGATAGTTGCGGTTTGCCTGGTCGCGGTAGCTGCGGAAATAATACTGATCATAAACGTACTCGGGAAGAAAAATCCCAAGGCGAAAGCGGAGATTGTCCAAATGACGGATTCCACCGGGAAGCCCGGTACGGCTACTCCGGAGCCTGAGAAACGCTATACCGTAACCCGTATGGTTAGCGCTCGCTCCGCAACCGGAAGCGTGAGCTATCAATACGATGAGGACGGCAGGGTTATCTCGATCGAATCGTCCGGCGTCCTGGACAACGAACTTAAGGGAGGCGTGGCGAGCAGAAAAACAGTCCAGACTTATCTTTATGATGAGCAGGGGAACGTGAAGGGGATTGAGATCGCGACATACGATATGGACGGAAATCTCCTGACGACCAGAGAGGAGACCCCCGCCTTTCAGGTTCTTGAGACCGACGGAACCGGCGGCGTGGCGGTAAAGGCGGATTATTTTGAGCATGCAACGCGGGTCACTCCCGGAATGGAGTCGGACATGTTCCTGTTTGATGAAGAGGAACGGCTTATCCGGATCTGCTATCCGAATGAAGGGTGCGTCAGCGAGTTTCAGTATGACTCATTTGGAAATGTTATCCTCCGGATCGACTATGATTCCGATGGGAACGAAGAGAAGCGGCGGTGCACATTTGCCTATATCGACGGAGAGAAGATGATCTCCGCGGAATGCCTGGACTTCGGTAATGATCTTACGGCGCGCATCGTGTACCAATACGATATGGCAGGCGACGTTGTTCACGAGGAATACTATGGAGCGGACAACAGGCTTTCTAAGGAGCATGACAACATCTATGACGGCGCGCATCATCTTACAAAACGCGTGCGGAAGGTTAACGGGAGTGACATTACGATAATGGAGAAAGAATACGAAGAATTCTCCGTTACGGAGCAGTACCTCACCAACGAGGAACGAATGGAACTCGGTATGCCTTATGATAAGCAGGTAGTGGTTTACCGGGGCAGCATTGTCAATCCGTATTCCTGGAAATTATGGAGCGACAGACTGGATAAGTATTAGAAAAAAGAATGGCAATCAGAACACCGCATTCGTGCGGTGTTCTTTTTCCATCCGTTGCATTTCAAAAAAGAAAGGCGTATACTGAAAGTAATATCATTCACACAGATTCCTGTGCTTGATTTTTGAGAGAAGGATGGTGTCGGCCGTATGGATTTTCAGGCATTTGTCGATCAATTTGATCCGATGACTTGCGTTATTTCCGTGGAAGCGCTTCCGGGCGGACGGTATGGGGAAATACGTCTCGTGGCAGGCAATAAGGCGTATGTGGATTCCATCGAAACGGTATGGGACGGTCCGCAGCTTTTGAGCAATAAGTTTGTGCCGGGAAGCCTTTATCAGAACTATTTTCCGAAGGATCTGAATTTCGAAAGAGTATGCTACCGGGCTGCTGTTGAGAAGGACCCTGTGCATACGTATGTGCATCCGGACCGGTTTGATTTCTGGTTCAACCTGTTCCTGCTTCCGTTAAAGAACGAAGGCAATCTATATTACTGCACCTATACGCAGGAAGTAACACACAAGCCGGATACGAAGGAAATGTCAAATATTTCCTCGGATACGGCCCGTGCGGTTCTCAATACGTGCATCAAGCTGCACGGCGCGAAGGACCTGGATGAGTCCATCAAGGAAGTCATTAAGGATATCCGCGACATCTGCGGCGCGTGGGCATGTACGATCCTTCTCATCAATAAGCAGGAGAAGACCTGTAAGGTCCTCGCGGAGCAGCGGAAAGATCCGAGTCAGGCTCAGACCAGGCGAACCATTCTGAACGAGGAACCGAACTTCTATGCAATTGCGGAGCGTTGGGAGGAAACCATCGGCGGAAGCAGCTGCCTGATCGTCAGAAACGAGAGCGACATGGAATATATCCGTGAGAAGCATCCGGAATGGTATCAGTCGCTCTGCAATCACGGCGTAACGAGTATCGTACTGTTTCCGTTAAAGAGCGGTGACGAGGTGCTCGGATACATCTGGGCGACCAATTTTGATACGGACAAGACCGATCATATCAAGGAAGTTATGGAACTGACGACCTATTTCGTTACCTCCGAGGTGGCCAATGACCTTCTTGTAAAGCGGCTGAAGATCATGAGTTCCGTCGACATGCTGACGGGCGTCCAGAACCGTAACGAAATGAACAACCGCATCGACCGGATCAGCCACGGCGAGATCCACATTAAGAATCTCGGCATCGTATTTGCCGACCTGAACGGTCTGAAGCGGGTAAATGACGACAACGGGCACATCTCGGGCGACGTGCTTTTACAGAATGCGGCTGAGGTGCTGAAGAGCATCTTTACGATGAACAACATATTCCGTGCGGGCGGCGACGAGTTTATGGTCATCGTTCCCGACACGACCGAGGAGGCGCTCGAGGCGAAAGCGGAAAAGGTGAGAGCGAGCAGCCTTGGCTTCGATGCCGCGAGCTTTGCGGTCGGCTGGTGCTTTGTCGAGGATTCCAAGGATATCTTCAAGGCACTGCACATATCGGATGAGCGCATGTATGAGGATAAAGAGAAATACTATCAGAAACATCCGGAGCTGAAACGATAAGGCGGGAGGCCGTTTATGGAGTATTTGAGACTATATCAGCTGGATATAATGCTCGCGCTGATCGGCATCTGCATGGCATTTGCCGTATTGGTTCTCCTGTCAAGGGCGCTTCCGAAGAAACGGCGGCTGATCATTCTTGCGATTGAGCTGACCGGTATGTTTCTGCTCGGATTTGACCGCCTTACCTACATCTATAACGGAGACGTCAGCGATAAGGGCTATTATATGGTGCGGCTAAGCAATGCAATGATCTTTGCATTGATGCCTTTCTGCGCGTTCGTATTTGCCCACTATATCATGAATCTGCTGGAAGAGGAACGCCAGGTTGCCGTTCCGAAACGGCTCTGGGTCGCGATGGGCGTTTCCCTCATCGGTATTGCGGTCGTGATCGTGGGGCATTTTAACGAGCTGTACTATTATTTCGACGATTCGAACTGGTATCACAGAGGGAATCTGTTCGCTCTCAGCTTCGTGATCCCCGGGATTTCGGTCATCCTGATGGCTTGGGTGGTCATCCAATACCGAAAATATTTCAGCAAGCTTTTATTTGTTTCGATCCTGTTGTTCCTGTTCGGACCGATTGCGGCCGCGATCGTACAGGTGCTGTTCACGGACGGGTTGTCGCTTCTTAACATCGCGCTTGTGATCACCTCGATTCTGATCTACATATTTGCCTACATCGATATCAATGAGAAGGTTAACCGGGCCAATACGTTCAAGATCGAATACCTGGAAAAGCAGCGGAAACTGTCGGAGCGCATGTTCGAACAGACGGCGACGGCGCTTGCAAACTCGATCGATGCCAAGGACGAGTATACGCGAGGCCATTCGCTTCGTGTTGCCGAGTATTCGGAGAAGATCGCGAGACGTATCGGAAAGAGCGAAGAGGAATGTAAGAAGGTATTCTATACCGCGCTTCTGCACGATGTTGGTAAAATCGGTATCGCGGACAGCATTATCACGAAGAACGGTCGGCTGACGGACGAGGAGTATCAGACTATTAAGCAGCATCCTGTCATCGGAAACCAGATTCTGTTGAGCATCAGCGATTATCCGTATCTCGGCGTCGGCGCGCATTACCACCATGAGCGTTATGACGGAAAAGGATACCCTGAGGGCTTGAAGGGAGAGGAGATTCCCGAGGTAGCTAGGATCATTTCGGTTGCGGACGCATATGACGCGATGACGTCCAACCGTAGTTATCGTTCCGCCATTCCGCAGCAGATCGTGCGTGAGGAGATCGTCAAGAACTCCGGAACGCAGTTCGATCCGAAGATGGCCCGCGTCATGCAGTATCTGATCGATATCGATAACAATTATACGATGAAAGAGCGGAAGGCGGTCACGCAGGTCATTGACGACGGTACGCTTACCTGTGATTCTTTCGCCAACGAAGTCTCGGACGGCATCCTGCTTTCCACGCATGCCGTGAAGATCCGGTTCTGCTATGAGCCCGATAAGAGCCGGCCCGACGCCGGTTATCCGAGCATTATCCTTTTTGATTCACTTGATTCCCGTTATCACAGAAGCGAGAAATCGGCCCGCGAACTGTTTTATACGGAGTATGCCGTGATTCGCGCGGACGGCGAGGTTACAAACGGCGAAGCCCGAAAGACCAATGTCCGGAAGAGTAAGCTGAAAGCGGAGACTGCCGGTGAAGCAGGCGATTCACAGATCTTCGAGATTGAGGCTGTCAGAGTCCGTGATCATGCGAGCATTAAGATTAACAACGGGAAGGATCTGATCGATGTGATCGTTGCATTTCCCGATTGTACCCGGTTCTCCTATATCGGACTTACGGGTGAGCATTGCACGATCGACAACGTGAGGATCAGCCATGCGGATGAGGAAACATCCGGTTCCGATATCCCGCGGATTGCCGAAGAGATCAGCTATATTCGGGAGAATGAAGGCGATATCCCGAACGTACAGGTTGATACGTTCCGCTCGGATGCCACGAAGGGCATCGAAGTTACCGACGGCTTGAAGATAACGTTCCATTCGTTGAGTCTTCCGACAGCCAGACTGATATGGCATTGTCCTTACATCGTCCTGTTCTGGTCGGAAAACGGCGAAGTCAAAGGAAATAACAGCCGTGAATACGGCCTTGTCCGTCTGGACGGAGAGTACTGGGACGGCGTCGGCGTCAAGAACGAGATGACCATGGTGAAGAAGGATGACTTTGTCGGCTGGGATGACTGGAAGAAGTCTCACAAGGCAGGTCTTGACATAACCGTAACGTTCAGGCGTAACGCCAACCGGATCACCGTAATGACCGACAATCTGGGACTGTTTATCGAGAATACCACGATCCTTCCGCCTGAGGCAGGCGTTGTATACGTCGCGCTTTCCGGCGACCAGTGCGCGATTACGAACATCAAAATCTTCACATAAAGTTGCTCAAATATAATTGAGCATTTTCGCTCCCGATAACTCTTGCTGACGGCATGGAAATGTCGTATATTGTAAGCGTGGGAATAATAAAGGGAGAAGATTTTTGTTATTGGGAATGTTAGGGGTTTTTCTCATTTTTGAATTCTTTCGGCATTATTTCCGCAAATTAAATAATTCCGGGAGGAAAGAAATGAAAAGAACACTTATGAAGATGATTACGGCATTGACGCTCGTAATCGCAATGGCAGCCGGGATGGCTGCCGGATTCGGCAGAAAGGCCGAAGCAGGTTCCTACACCTATACGATTACATTTAAAGGTAACGGCGGAACGATTACGTATGGGGGAAAGACTTATACTACATTCACGATGACCGCCGGCAGCGGGGCAATAATCGGATGCCCTAAGGCAACTCGTTCAGGATACACGTTTCTCGGTTACAATACGACGAGTACCGCAACTACAGCAAAATATCCTGCAGGACAGCCGATTCCGGTTTCCGGTAACATGACGCTTTATGCTGTTTGGAAGAAGAATGCATCACCAACCTTGACCGTTACTTACAATGTTAACTCAAATAACTGGTTTATTGACCGTGATGGAATAGGGGTAGGTGGTGTTAACACCAATCACCTGGTTCAGTATGGCCGTTTACGGACGTCAAAATGTACTATCGCTGATATGCCTAAAATCAACGCCTATGGTATCCATCCTAAGAATACGGTAAGCTTCTGGGTTCCGAATGTCGACGGAAAGAATTACACTAATTGTCTGATAAAAGATTTAAACAATTGGACTATTCAGGGCGTCTTGGATTATATTGGTAAGCCGAACGCAACGAGTATCACATTTAATCAGTTCCAATAAGTGTTTCGGCAGTCGTATTTGGTATTTGATTATAAATGAAACAAAGCCGGCGGAGTTGTGATCCGCCGGCTTTTTGTACGTTTGTGAATAACGTTATTCAAGATTTTCTGGAACCTGAATGGGAGCGTAGTCAATCTTCCGGTTTATTGCCGGTGCCGCCGCAGGCAGGGCACTTCTTAGAACCGAAGCACTGTTCGCATTCCGCCTGGCCGGTGCCGTTACAATCCTGGCAGGTTTCTTCCCCGTGGTTGCCGGTTCCGTTGCACTCCTTACAAGAGTTGCCGTTCTCATCCTTTGCGGTGCCTTTACATTTCCAGCAGAGCTTCAGAATCTTGCCGCTGCCGTGGCAGGACATGCATTACGCAACGCCTGTCGCGTCACAGCGCTCACAATCGCCGGTACCCTGGCATACCGAGCAGCCTTCATCCTTGCGGGGTTCGTTGGGACCGGGCTCGGGATTATCCGGTTCGGGGGCAAATGCAACATCATTCTCCACGTGAACCTCTGCCTGCACCTGAACACCGCACTCCTGAGAGGTGCACTGAATGGTTTCATCAGCCACTTTCAGGGCTTCTTCGGCTTGGGATTTGGCGCAATTGGCACGGACAACCGTCATGTTAACCGTGGCGCCTTCCTTCAGGTACCCTTCGTCCTTCGAACTGCGGACAATATCCTCAACAGCACCGTCAATGCCTCGTCCGACAATCGCACAGCGATCCTCGATCTTCTTGGCATCTTCATTCAGTGCCTTATAAGCGACAACTTCATGGCCCTTTACATAAAGCAGAAAGTCAGGATTAATGCTGACCTCTACCGCAAAATCACAATTCTCGGGCGCGTCCTTCAACGCCTGCTGCACCGGAGATTCCGCCGGTTCGGTCGGCTTTTCGGTGGGGGTCTCGGTTACAACCGTTTCGGTGGGAGTTGGAGTAGTATCCTTTCCGGAGTCTTTCTTTCCACACGCGGCAAATGCCAGAACGGTTGTCATACACAATAAAAGGATCAGAAATCTTCGTCTATTCATGGAAGGTTACCTCCTTATCGCTTTTCTTGGGACAAGAATAACATGTCGGGAAGCCGCTCCGCAAGGCAAGTCGGAGCAGGGTGGAAGGCGGAAAAAAGATAAGAGAAGAAAAATAAAGAAAATTGACGCGTGGAATGTCAAACGGTCTGATTTGTTCAATTATTTGAAAAGTTCAACGATTATTTATTTTATTTTTCTATTTAATTAACTTACTGTATTCTTGTGGGACAATTATGGAGAGATTACTTGATTACGCGAGGGAGAGTGGGCTTTTTTTTGCGCGTTTTTGAGGGATTTTCATGATTGTTACTATTAGAAAACTGTGGAGGAAAGGGAATAATTATTTAAACTCAATTATGAAGAATGAAGACGATTACAGCCGCAATGGCGATAATCGCGACGGATGTGGGAATGACAGCCCCATTGGACGGAACAGGTATTTTTGCAATTTAGTTTTTCCGACAATGGGGGATATCGTACAACAAAAGGGAAACAGATATTTAGTGGAACATGAAACTAAAGGATATGAGGTAATTGTGATGAGAAAACTATTTAGAAATAATTTGATGCCTATTATGATGGTTCTTGTAATTATGATTGGTATTTTACCTGTTCAGCAGGCTAAGGCAGCTTCTTGCTCTCATGGGTCGTATTCAACACGTACATTTCAACCTACATGTACCCAAGAAGGAAGATATGAAACTTATTGTACCAAATGTGGAAAGGTGGTTAACGGGGGGCGGACTTCGGCAGCACTTGGTCATAAATATAGAATTTGGGATGAATCCGGAACGGTTTCCATTAAGTGTTGCAGAGACAATTGCAGACAAAAATTGGCCAGCAAGGTATATGATCTCGATTCTTTTTCAAAATACTATAAGGCACAGGGAAAGGTATTCAGCTATTATGTAACCGCTGCACAAGATGCTATTCTGAGCTGCTGGCTTCGTTATACATATGATTTTTCTGATAGAGAAACTGCAGATAGAATGGTAGAGTATTATCGAAAGAGTAATGCAGATTGGGTACCGCTTCCGTCTTCAAAGATTGAAGATGCCAAGAAATTCATTGAAGCCTGTGCTGTATTGGGGCAGAGAACTCACAAAAACTCAAAAGGAAAAGTTGTTTATGACTTCAAAAATGCGGATAATCTGAGCCGTGGTCTTTGCTGCAATGCTTATATTGGATTTCTTGAATTGAAGGGAAATATAAAGAACGATACAAGATATAAGGTTTTCAAATGGTCACTTACCGGGTTAAGTTTGGTTAATAAAGATTTCAAGTATGCATATAAGGCAGCCAAATGGCTGATTTCAGGATATGCAAATATATGTAATCTGGGAATCTCTCTCTGTTACCAGTATGTAAGAAGATCGGATATTTTAGACTTTGCTTGCTGGCTTGACAACGAATCATTTTATAATCTGGTTATGAATCTTGATGTATGCTACAAAAGAGTTTTAGATAAACCATATGGTCAAGCGAATGAAGCTTCGCATAATAATTTCATTGCATATGTTAATTATCGATTGAATGAAGAATTCAAGAGAATTTGGGGCGTAGAGCTTTCTTCAATCAAGGGACTCTAAGCAATACACAGATAGTGTTCTAGAAACCTGTTATTCCCTCATCCACTCCTCTGGTGTAAACGCCGGGACGTCATAACCGGCAAAGTCTGCGGTGTTGCGCGTGATGATGCAGTCGCATTTGGCGGAACGGGCGCAGACGGAGAGGAGACAGTCTTCAAAGTCGCGGGAGCGTTTTTCGAAAGCGAGAAGAACGTCGGAGTTAGTAACGTCGCAGACGGACGCGATGTCAAGTACTTTGCCGATGGCAAGATATGCGGCATCCGTGCTGTGCAGATGTTTGCGAACAATGTAGAAGATGTCCGTAACGCACGAAGCGGATACGAATCCGGTGACCAGGCGGTCCTCGCAAAGCTGAAGAAGCGCAGCGGAACCGTCACAGAGGCCTTCCCGTTCGAGCATGACATCGAGAAAGATATTGGTATCAATCATGATTCGTGAGTTCTTCACGGCGAGCCTCCTTCTCGGATTTATAGTCGACGGAAACATCCCGCAGTAAACCGCGCAGTGAATTAACGGCAGAGACATTCGGAGAGATCATCTTCGCAATGGCTTTGCCGTTTTTTGTGATGATGATGTCCTCTGTGGATACAAGATTTAAGTATTTACCGAGATTGGTTTTGAATTCCGTAGCGGTGATAATCATGACGGTGCACCTCCTTTTGATATGATTATAAGCGATTTTCCTTTCTTACGCAATGAAAATCGTACGAAATATGTACAAATTGTAGAATTATCGCACGATAGTTTTTTGTGACCTCCCAACACCTCTCATTCATTTGAATATACAAACAAGCATCTGATCTGTTCCTGATACGGAACCGCAGTGGTTTGTTTCGCATTTCCGTGGAAGGAAGAGCCGGAGGAAAGTCTGGTCAAGGGGGGGACATTATGAAAAGTAAGACATTAAGGATCTTGGTTGTTGCGATATGCAGCATCGTGATCATCGCGGAGGCGGTCCTGCTTGCGGTGATCTTCGGAAAGAAGAGCAATACTGTCAAGGCGGAGGACGGCACGGACGGATACTACCCGGTGAAACGGGTAGTTCGGTGTACGACCCGGGATATGGTCAAGGAATACAAGTTCGATAAGTACGGACGGCTTACGGAAGTTTATACGAACGGGTTGCTCCGGCAGACTTTGCCGCTTTTGCGTTCGTGCTTCGGGGAAAGGCGGGAATTGTATTTCTATGACGCCCCCGGCAAGCTCGTACGGGTTCAGTACACGGAGAATGAATCGGAATGGGAAGCCGGTGAGGAAGAATGCAAGGGTATGATATTGATCAATGATACCCACGGAGGCGTTTCTTATATGTCTTCGCCGAACTTTGCTTTAGGTCCCACTTATCAGATTGTATATATGGACGAAGAGTCTATGACCGAATTGATTCCGGACAATCCGGAAAGCTACGGCGAGGACGGCCGGATTATTGAGAAAGAATGCCAGTACGGCTTAATCACGGGACGCCGGAGCCGCTTCACGTATGACGGAAATACCGTCTATAGGACGGATTATGACGATGAAGGAAAGGTACTCCGGACATGCCGGTTCGAGTACGACGATCATGGACGGCTGGTTCTTGCTGCAGAGGAGAAGAACGGTCACGATACGGATGTGATCCGGTATGAATATGACGCGAAAGGCAACCTGATTGTTGAGGATCACCAAGGGAATGAGACCCATAAGAATTATCAGATTCGCTATACCTACGACCAGAAGGGCAATCTTCTGAAGGAAGAAGAGGACGAGACGTACGGTGAGAATTTCGTAAAAGAAGAGAGAGAGTATGAAACGGTCCTCGTAAAGGAAGAGTACCTGACCGATGAAGAGCGGAAGAGTCTCGGACTTTCCTATGACCCGGCTTGGGTTGAAGAGGATAAAACACTGCTCGATATCAAATCCTGGAACCTTACGGATGATCTCAAGATCATCTACTGATCTTTTAAAACCAACATAGAGAATAAGCAAAGCCGGCAGATTACAGTTTCTGCCGGCTTTCTTTACCTTTCTTGAATACCGAATACTCTTTAAATCCGAGTTCCTTAAGCATTTCGCAGGCCTTGTCAAAGGCCCCCGCGACTTGCTCCGTCCGGTGCGCGTCGGAGCCGATCGTTAACGTGGTCCCGCCAAATGCGCGGTAGCGGGCGAGAATGTCGGCCGACGGATTGGTCCTGCCGCCGCGGAACAGGCGGGAAGTGTTTACTTCGATGCCTTTGCCGCGGGCAATGAGTTCCTTAAGAATCGTATCGACAATCGAATCGAATTTCGTCAGATCGACGGTCACGCCTTCCGGAATGTAGCGGATAATGTAATCGAGATGTCCGTAAACGTTGAAGCAATCATAATTCCGAACGCTGTAGAGGACCGAATCGTAATACATCTGTACGATCTCCTCGGCGGAACGACCGTTCCATTTGTCTTTATGGTACGGATCAAAGTGATCAATCACGTGCGTGGAACCGATCACGAAATCGAACGGATAGTCCGAAACCAGCTTCTCACAGAGCTTTTTCACTTTAGCGCGGGTGTACGGCTCATCACGAAGGCCGAGCTCCACGCCGATCCGCAGGTCAATCTTGCCGCGATAGGCTTTCCGCAGGGCGGTTAGTTTGTCAAAGTATGCATCCGGGTCAAATGTGAATGGCTCCTCTTTGATCGGAAACAGGTAATCCATGTGGTCGGTGATGCAGTATGTCTTCATACCGAGCGCGATTGCCCGTTCGATCATGCTCTCGGGCGAGGCTTCGCTGTCGGTGGAGAAACTTGTATGCGTATGAAAATCTGCGGTAATCATTCTCTTGTTCCTTTTCTGATAATATGCCTGACCGGCGTTATTCCATTACTTCCGTCAGTCCTTCATCGATCCCGGGCGATGCGACCAGGGAATAGTTCGTGTAGTAAACGACAAAACCGGGCTTCGCACCGTTCGGCTTCTTGACGTTCTTTCGGAGCAGGTAGTCGACCTCCACTTTGCCGCCGCCTTCCCGTCCGGAAGAGTAGTAAGCGGCAAGGCTTCCCGCAATGTTAAAGAGCTCGTCGGGCACTTCGCGGCCGCCGGTCTTTAAGATCACGTGCGAGCCGGGGATTCCCTTAGCGTGGAACCACCAGTCGCCGCCGCTCGCCAGATTAAAGGTCAGATCGTCGTTTTGGTAGTTATTCTTGCCGACGAACAGATCGAACCCGTCCTTCGTGCGGTAGTGGTAGGGTTTGCTCTTCTGCGGGCGGCTCTTCTTGGCGCCGGGCTCGCGGTGGAACTTCAGATAGCCGCAGTCGGTAAGCTCGGTTTTGATCTGGTTCAGGTCGGCTTCGGCGCAGGCAAATGCGAGCGACTCCTTTACCGATTCCAGATGGTTAAGCTCAGCCTCGCTGGCGGCAAGCTGTTCCGTCAGGGCCTCGCCGGTCCGGCGGAGCTTCGCGTACTTGTCAAAGTATTTCTTGGCATTCTCCAATGCGGTAAGCGTCGGATCGAGCGGGATGGTGATCTCCGTGTTGTCATAATAGTTCATGCAGGTGAAGGCTTTGCTTCCGGGCTCGGCGGAATAGCCGTATGTCGTCAGCAGTTCGCCGTAAATGCGGAAACGGTCTTTCTTGCGGGTGTCGTCCATCTGCTTGCGCTGCAGGTCGAGTTTCTTCGCGGTACGCTCGATCGCGTTCTGTACGGTCTTACGAAGGTCTGCTGACTTGGCCCGCATACGCGTTACCGTGTCCTTCTCCTGGTAGTAGCCGAGTACGACATCGCTGATGGACTGCTTCTCGATGACCTCGTACTCCGGGTAATCCGAGAAGGTGCGGAGCGGAACAGGGGCAAATTCCACAGGCACGCCGTCCTTTTTATAGATGACGGGCGTGTAGGATTCCGTTTCGATCCGCTGACGAAGCCAGCCGAAGATCTCGGCAAGCGATGAACGGTCACTATCGGACAATTCGGCGGCAGGCAGCTCCGGATTGATGCCGGCACGGCAGCAGAGTTCGTTTGCGATGACGGGGCTTAAGCCGGTAACGGTGCGGTAGATCGCCGCGGAAACCGGTCCGCTCTGTGCGGCAAGCGTTTCACAAAGGGCAGACGGAGCCTCCGAAAGAAGAGAGTGCTTGCCGTTGGTCTTCGGAATAAACCAGGGCTTTCCGGGAAGAACCTCCCGAACGGAGCTGACGAACGAATTGACCCGTTTGATACTGTCTATGATCTGGTAATCCTCGGTCGTAAAGATGATGTTTGAGTACTTTCCCATCAACTCGATGATCAGGTATTTCACGCATGTGTCACCCATCTCGTTCAGGTGCTGCAGCTTAAACTGCACGACACGCTCGAGGTCGGGCTGAAGGATGTCGAGAATCCGACCGCCGTTCAGGTGTTTTCTTAGCAGCATGCAGAACGCGGGCGCCGTCATCGGGGCCGCTTTGGTTTCGTCCCGGAGGCACGCAAGGGGCAGGGAAGCGCTTGCGGAAAGCTGCAGATAATAAGTGTTGTCGGTCTTAATTGTAAGAAAAAGCTCATCGGCTTCGGGCTGGCTGATCTTCTGGATCCGGCCGCCTGAAAGCGCGCGTTTCCATTCGGAAACAAGAGCGGAAAGTGTGATGCCGTCAAATGCCATTTTGGTTATCCTCCCACGCATAATATAACATATTACATTTGACATTACCATTGAAAATATTTATAATATACTAGAATAATTTTGATTTGTTCCGACGTGCGCGAGGGGAACAGGGAGTATACGGGAAGATGATCTATCGCCTTGAGAAAAAGTTCGGAAAGTACGCGATCAAGAACTTAATGAGATATGTTACGGCCGCCTATATTCTTGGGTGGCTGATTTCGATGATGAGCCCGTCGTTTTATACCGACTGGCTGATGTTCGATGTGGAAAAGGTGTTCTTAAAGGGACAGGTATGGCGTCTTTTGACATTTCTGATCCAGCCGATCACTTATGATACGGAGAGCGGAATTGATATTCTGTTTATGCTGATCTCGCTGTATCTATATTACTTTATCGGAATGACGCTTGAGAGGCTGTGGGGCAGCTTCCGGTTCAATCTGTTCTATTTCTCCGGCATCCTGTTCAACATCATCGCGGTGCTGATCATCTATGCGGGAACGCTGGTCGTATGGGGCGGCGGATATTCGTATCCGATCCCGCTTGATTACATCAATCTTTCGATGTTCCTGGCATTTTCCGTGGAGTTCTCCGAAGTATCGCTTCTGTTGTTCTTCATCATTCCGGTGAAGGTAAAGTACATCGGAATCATATATGCCCTGATTCATGTTTATTCCATCGTTACGCTGCTTCTTTCCGGCCAGGCGCTCGGTGTCTACATGGCCGTCGCATTTATCGTTGCGGTGCTGAACTTCGTGCTTTTCTTCATCAACACGCGAAAGTACCGGAAGGGTGCGATGAAGCATCTGAAACGGCGGTTTGAGTACGCGACGGAGGTCCGCAAGGGCGAGCGCGAGGCACAGGTTGTCGGTACCGCAAGCTCCGGCAAGACGGTCATCACGAGACACCGCTGCGTGGTCTGCGGCCGTACGGAATTGGATGATCCGGAACTGGAGTTCCGTTTCTGCAGCAAATGCGAAGGCAATTACGAGTACTGCATGGATCACCTCTACACGCATGTGCATGTCGTCCGCGAGAAGAAGGACGCTGAAGCTTCGGGAGAGGGCACAGGACAGGACAAGAACGAAGATTGACTATATTACGATATAAGGAACGTTGACCTATGAAATCTGACAATAACGCGATCAAAAAGCTTTCGAAGGCTTATGATTCGCTTGCATGGATGAATCTGACCGCACATCTTTACGACCTCACGGAGGCTGTACGGGACGGGCGGTACGGAATGGAATTTACCGGGCTGCAGGGCGAGACCAATACGCTGTACGGACGCCTTTTGGAGGCAATCCGCAGCTACTCGGACCGTGGTGAGGGCGCACGGGAGTCGATCCTTTCCGAAATGAGCGCGATCCGTGAGAAGATCGTGCGCCGTTCCGAACAGATTCAGGTGTTCAGCGACTCGCTGACGATTTACGAATACCTGCTGAACCGCGTCGAGTATTCGCTTTCGGACAACGGGGAACCGTTCGACGACGAGGAGGAGGCGAGAGACCTTCTTCGTAAGATTTTCGATGCAAAGGATGCGGCAGAGGTGAACCTTCGGATTCAGATGATGGTTTCGCAGCTTCCGGTCCGCATTACGAAATCCAGATTTTTCGACCTCGTAAAAGAGGCTTTCTCGATTTACGGCAATTCCGACGTGGACGCGCTGGAGGGCTTCCGTTACCGGATCGTTTCCGCAGCGGCCATGCAGGATCGCCCGACGGACAAGATCTTCGAGGAATACAGCCGGCTGATCGACATGCTTGAGAAGAAGACGGTCGACGCCGAAATGGATATGGATACATGCCTCAGCCTGCAGGATGCCGTTAAGGATTGCGGAGAGGATCTCGGCGAGTGCACGGAATACCTGATGGCGCTTCAGGAATGCGTGAACGCGTTCTATACGATCGCGCTTTTGGATCAGGACAGTGCCGACGAGCAGACCAGAGGACTCATGCTTCCCGCTGTCGGTTCCATCACGGAATTCGGCCTGAACATTCTCGGCGGACGGCAGGTTCCTCTTTCAGAGGGTGAACTTGCACCCGCATTTGCCTTCATGGAAGGCCGCATGGAGCAGCTTTCCGAGCAGGTGCTGAAAGAGGAGGCCAAGATTGACGCCTACTGTGAGCATGACGCGGCATTTGCCCAGAGCGAAGAAGGCACGCAGATCCTTCTTGCGAAGAAGCTGATGTCGACATCTCTTTTTGCGAGACTCAGCGAGCAGAAGATCGTCATGGTTACGCCCGAGAAGCTCGAGAGCGTTGCGGCGGAGACAATCGAGACGCTTGCGGCGGGACTCGAAGGACGCTCGCGCGGGTACAACCGTTCGGTGATGGCTTCGGTTCTCAAGGAACTGCCGGTATTCTTCAATTCCCATACGGAAGTTATGAATTATGTGCTCCAGTCGCTTCACAACTGCAGCAATGTCGGTGAGAAGCGCGTCGCGGCGGAGATGCTTCGAAGCCTGTTGAGCGCGGACAGCGAACCTGATACGGAGGCGGCAGAGTCATGATCACCATCAGCAAAAACCTGATCATTCCTGCCGAGCAGGAGGAAAAGCGAAAGAAGATGACCGCCCAGCTTACAAAGCGGCGTCCTTCGGACCGTGCACTTTACTGTGTGATCCTTCCGACGACCGGTAGCGGCATTCTGGAAGTAATCCCGCTTTTTGCGCTTCGTCTCGAGGCAAAGGACCATGATATTACAATCCTCGGTGTCAGCGAAGGCAGGGAGAATGCCCTCAAACTTGTGGAGAGCATGATCGGGGAAGTGTACCGGGAGACCGGCGCATTTGACGTAGAAAAGTATTTTCTGAAATAAAGACGCAATGTCCGTAAGGCTGTGCGGCCTATGCCGCAGGACGCGACCTGAACCGGGACGAAAGGAGGAGACGTGAGTATCGTTTTTATGATCTTAAAGATACTTGGAATAACGCTTCTTGCGATTATTCTGCTTGTCCTTCTCGTCCTGGCGGCGCTTCTGTTCTGCGCGTTTAAGTATGAGATAACGGCCGACGGCGATAAGGACGGGCCGGAGGTTCACGCCCTCGTTAAGGTGCGATGGCTGTTCCGGATCGTCAGCTTCCAATATCTGTTCGATAAGACGCCCGACGGGGCCGAAGATAAGAACGGATACATCCTGCGGGTGTTCGGCATCCCCGTTAAGAAGGCAATCAATAAGCCCGGAGATGAAGACCACGCTGACGACGGGGAATCATCGGACGGCGGAAGTGATTCCGGAGAAACGGCCGGACAGGGGGACAACGATTCCGATGAGAAGCCCGATTCCGGCGGCGAAACCGCGGGAAATGAGCCGGAGAGCAGTTCCGCGACCGATGTGAAATCCGGGGGAGAGACTTCAAAGCCTGAGGACAGCGCAAAACCCGGGGAAGAAACTTCGAAACCGGAGGACGGCGTAAAGCCCGGGGAGACCTCGAAGCCCGAAGGCAAGACCGACGGCACTGAAGAATCCGGCGGAAACGGCGATGAGAGCACCGAAACAGCCGATTCGGAAAGCGCCGAAGCATCCAATGAGGAAAGCGGAGAGAAACCGAAGGGCAAGCTCGCCGCGAAGATCAAAGGAATCAAGGATAAAATCAGTAAAAAGGTGACCGACCTGCTCGAATCCTTCGAGGCGCTGCTGATCCTGTTACAAAAGAAGAAAGGACTTCTTGAGAAATACATCACCAAGAAATCCACGAAGAAAGCCGTTAAGAAGGCTTGGAAGGTGCTTGTGTGGGTACTGAAGCACATTTGCCCGAAGAAGTACAGCGGAAGCCTTACGTTCGGCCTCGATGATCCGTCGCTGACCGGAGAAATATGCGCGGCAATCTCGCCTTGGTACATCCTGATTGCCGACAAGTTCACCGTTACGCCTTCCTTTGAAGGAAAGCTTACGGCAGGCGGAAATGTATATCTCAAAGGAAGAATAAGGCTGTGGGGATTCCTCACACGCGCCATCAGCCTTTACCGCGACAAGAACATCCGCAAGGTTGTTGACGAAGCGAAGAAGGTTAAGGAAACCATTATGGAAACGCCCGATGAGGCCAAGGAGATCTTCGCCGGGGCGGCGTAGCATTTGTCCAATCAGAACACGAAAATAAATTACAAGTGGAAAGGAACAGAAGATTATGGCTAATGTAAACGAAACCGTACAGGGACTTTTAAAGGGGATGGAAGGATTTGTTACCACGAAGAGTGTAGTAGGCGAGGCAATCCGTATGGATGACGGCACCGTGCTTCTTCCGCTTGTGGATGTAACGTTCGGCGTTGCAGCCGGCGCTTTCAATAAGGACGCCAAGAAGTCCGGAGACAGCAAGAGCGACACGCTCCGCGACCGTGTTGCGGGCGGCCTCGGCGGAAAGCTTTCCCCGAACGCGATCCTTGTGATCAAGGACGGCAATACGCGTCTGATCACGGTAAAGGATACCGATACGCTTACGAGAATCGTCGATATGGCTCCCGAGGTTATCACCCGTGTGAAGGCCATGTTCTCCAAGAAGGACAAGGACCTGAACATCGACGACAGCAAGGTCGACGAGGCGGCGCAGGAACTTCTTAAGAGTGAATAGGCAAAATGCCCGAAAAAAGCTTTGAAAATGCGTGAAAAAAGTTCTTGCATTTGAAAAGTGTTTCTGTTATTATGTGAATGTTCGGGTTATTGCAACCAATTCACAAGTGAAGGAGGTGCTTGTATCATGGCAAAATGTGAGATTTGTGATAAGGGTGCACTTTTCGGCAGACAGATCAGCATTACGCGTAGTCAGGTTTCCGGAAGAGCTAATAAGATGTGGAAATCCAACGTGAAGACGGTTCGCGTAAAGGTTAACGGCGGAACCCAGAAGATGCATGTATGCACTTCGTGTCTCCGTTCCGGTTTAGTGGAAAGAGCATAATGATTCAGGGGTGTTGCCGCAGGGCGATACCCCTTTTTTCTTTGTTTTTATGAGAAGATTGCCGATATAAACACATTTTCCGAAAAATGTGTTTATTTTTCTGCCATTTAGTGGTAATATGTTAATATCTATGAGTTTGTTTTCTGCTGCGCGGAAGGAACCTCATGCCGCATGTCCGGCGTGAGACGATTCCGAACGGTACATCACAGATTAGGAGGGAACCTATGGACGGAACGATTACCAATAACAACGGTGATGTATATATTGATTTGGATGTTATCGCGAATTACGCAGGGTCTGCTGCAACCGAGTGTTTCGGTGTAGTGGGAATGGCTGCCGTCAGCATGAAGGACGGCCTTTCCAAGCTCCTTCGCAAGGATTCGCTGAAGCACGGCGTGAAGGTTAAGCTTGCGGACAACCGCATTACGATTGACCTGCACATTATTGTTTCCTATGGCATCAGCATTCAGGCTGTATGCACCAATCTTTATGAGAATGTCAAGTACCGTGTGGAGGATTTCACCGGTCTGAATGTCGAAAAACTGAATATTTATGTGGACGGCGTCCGCGTTATTGATTAATTGATTGCACGCCGGCCCGTTCGGGTTTTTGGCAAAAGGAGGAAGGAAAGTGGCACTTACAACGGTAGATGCTTCACTCTTGAAACGGATGTTCCTGACAGGAGCGAAGAATCTGGAATCACAGAAGGAAATCATCAACGAGCTTAACGTATTCCCCGTTCCGGATGGAGATACCGGTACGAATATGACACTGACGATCATGTCGGCAGTGAAAGAGATCAGTCAGATGCCCGACGAATCAATGGCGTCGGTATCGAAGGCAATCTCGTCCGGTTCCTTAAAGGGCGCGCGCGGTAACTCGGGTGTTATCCTTTCCCAGCTGTTCCGCGGATTCTGCAAAGGGATCAAGGGCTGTGAGGAACTGAACGTACAGATTGTTGCAGAGGCATTTGATAAGGCAGTAGATACCGCATATAAGGCGGTTATGAAGCCGAAGGAAGGAACGATTCTTACCGTAGCGAGAGCAGGTGCGGAAGCAGCTGCCGAGATCGCGGATTATACCGAGGACGTGGAAGAGTTCCTCGATAAGGTTATTGACCGGATGCAGATTGCACTCGACAATACGCCGGAGCTTCTCCCCGTATTGAAAGAGGCGGGCGTTGTCGATTCCGGCGGAACGGGACTTCTTTCCGTTATGCGCGGCGCAAGACTCGGCCTGAGCGGCGAGGACATCGATCCCGAGTCCCTGATGAACCAGGGCGGAGAGTCTTCCGCGAAGAAGACGGGCGGTGCCCGTTCGGACGAGATTTCGACCGCCGACATCAAGTTCGGCTACTGCACCGAGTTTATCATTCTCCTCGAGAAGGATTTTACCGCGAAAGAGGAGACCGATTTCAAGACATTTCTTGCATCCATCGGTGATTCCATTGTCTGCGTAGCGGACGAGGACGTCGTAAAAGTGCATGTGCATACGAATGACCCCGGTCTTGCCATCCAGAAGGCACTGACCTACGGCCAGCTTTCCCGCATGAAGATCGACAACATGCGCGAAGAGCACCGCGAACTCGTTGTCGAGGGCGGCGCCAAGGCGGAGGAAGCTCCGAAGGCACCCGCTGCTCCGGCCAAGGAGATGGGATTTATCTCCGTAAGTGTCGGCGACGGCATGAATGAGATTTTCCGCGGCCTCGGCGTTGACTATGTGATCGAGGGCGGCCAGACGATGAACCCGAGCACGGAGGACATGCTCAAGGCCATCGAGCAGGTCAATGCGAAGAACATCTTCATCCTTCCGAATAACGGAAACGTTATTCTGGCAGCAACGCAGGCGAAAGCGCTTACCGAAGACAAGAACATTATCGTGATCCCTTCGAAGACTGCTCCGCAGGGTATCAGCGCGATGGTAAGCTTCCTTGCCGATTCCGATGTGGCGACCAACGAGCAGATGATGACCGAAGCACTCGGTGCCGTTAAGAGCGGTGAGATTACATATGCGGTTCGTGATACGGTGTTCGAAGGACTTGAGATTAAGACCGGCGACATCATGGGCATTGCGGACAAGGGAATCCTGAACGTGGGAAGCGAAGTCGGTGATGTTACGGTTGAGCTTGCAGGCAAGCTGATCGATGATGAGTCCGGACTGGTCAGCATCTATTACGGTGCCGATGTGACCGAGAAGGATGCCGAGGAAATTGCCTCTCGTATCGCGGATCAATACCCCGATGTTGATGTGGAAGTTCACTTCGGTGGTCAGCCGGTATACTATTACCTGCTTTCCGTAGAATAAGACCTGTAGGGGCTGAGTATTTCAGCCCTTTTTTTCATACTTTTGGAGGACGCCATGTATCTGTCTGACCCGATTGTAAAAGTGAAGGGGATCGGAGCCAAATCCGCAGCGCTTTACGCGAAGCTGGGGATTGTTACGGTCGGCGAGCTGATCGGGTATTTTCCGCGGGAATACGAGCGCTATGAGGCACCCGTACTGATCAGCGCGGCTTCGGACGGCAGCGTCTGCACGGTGGAAGGCATTTTAACGGAGTCGGCAAAGCCGGTTCCCGGCAACGCGCGGCGCATGATCATCGCGCGGATCCGTGACGTTTCCGGAGAGATGGAATTCCGCTGGTTCAACAGCCCTTATGTCTTAAAGCAGCTCCCGCTCGGACGGCGGCTTCTGTTTCGCGGCAAGGTTTCAAAGAGCGGCCGGAGACTCTGCATGATGCAGCCGGAAATCTTTACGGAGGAAGCCTACCGGTTGCGTATGAAATCCATGCGTCCGGTGTACCATTTGACGGCGGGACTCAGCAGCAACGCAATCTCGAAAGCCGTTGCGGCGGCACTTTCGGTGACGGAGATCCCGGACCCGATGCCGCAGAAGATGCGCCGGCAGCGCGGCTTTATGCAGCTCGCGGACGCCTACGGAGAGATCCATGCGCCGAAGGACGAGACGGTCACGAGAGAAGCCGTCCGAAGACTGGCTTACGATGAGTTCTACCGTTTCCTGCTGTCGGTTAGACATATGAAGATGAGCATCCTACGGGAAGCCAACAGCAGCGTGATTGAGAAGCACTCTTATGCGGACGCGGTCCTCTGCAGCCTTCCGTACGAACTGACGGGAGCACAGAAGAGAGCGGTCGCGGAGATTACCAATGACATACAGGGCGCCTACCCGATGCAGCGCCTGCTGCAGGGAGACGTCGGCTCGGGTAAGACGATCGTTGCGCTGCTTGCCCTTTCGATGTGCGCGGAATCGGGCTTTCAGGGCTGCCTGATGGCACCGACCGAAGTACTCGCGCGCCAGCACTACGATACGTTTTGCAAGCTTCTTGAACCGTTCGGAGTGAAAATTGCCATTCTGGTTGGTTCCCAGAGCGCCGCAGAGCGCAGAAAGGCGCTTGCGGGCCTTGCGGACGGCTCCTTTGACATTGCCGTCGGAACGCATGCGCTCTTTCAGGACAGCGTACAATTTGCCCGCCTCGGGCTTGTCATCGTCGATGAGCAGCACCGTTTCGGCGTAAAGCAGCGCGAGTTGCTTCTTCGTAAGGGCATGACGCCGCACCTTCTCATCATGAGCGCCACGCCGATCCCGCGTACGCTTGCGATGATGCTGTACGGCGATATGGATATATCCCTTCTCGATGAGCAGCCGTCCGACCGCCTGCCGGTCAAATCCTGCGTTGTCGACGGTTCCTACCGCCCGACGGCATACCGCTTTATCCGCGAACAGGCGGCAGCCGGCGGCCAGGTATATGTCATCTGCCCGATGATCGAGGAGAGCGAGAATTCGGAAGGGGAAAATGTGACCGAATACACCGCCAGGCTGCGCGAAGAGCTGCCCGGACTTGCGGTGGAAGCACTGCACGGACAGATGGACGGAGCGGAGAAGAACCGCATCCTCGGCGACTTTGCCGCAGGAAAGATCACCGTATTGGTAAGTACGACCGTTATCGAGGTCGGGATCAACGTCCCAAACGCGACGGTCATGATGATAGAGAATGCCGAGCGTTTCGGACTTTCCGCGCTGCACCAGCTCCGCGGCCGTGTCGGAAGAGGCGCAAAGCAGTCGTACTGCATCTTCATTCAGGGCAATGAGGACGCGGAGAGCAGAGAGCGTCTGAACGTCCTTCTGAAGGCGAAGAACGGCTTTGAGATCGCGGAAGAGGACCTGCGGCTTCGCGGCCCCGGAGACTTCTTCGGCATCCGCCAGAGCGGCGGCATGGATTTCCGGATCGCGGATATTATCCGTGACGCGGCAGTGCTGAAAGACGCGAAAGAGGATATTGAGGCATTGAGCGCCGAGGAATCGGAGGCGCAGTACAATAATCTGATTGCAGAAAGATCGGATATTGTAGTATACTAAAAGTCAGGCATGATGCGTTCCCGACAGGAAAGCCCGGGGCGCAGGGGGTATCGTTTAATGCTCGGATGTTTGTATTTCTTCATCTGTATCGGCGTCGGATTTGTCATATGCGAATTATGCTTTCCGAAGCTTTCGGTTTACGGAAATAAGACCTATAACGGCACGACGGCGGAGATTCCGTCGCTTTTCGTGTGTCTTCCGGCCTGGAGTATCTTCGGAACCATCCCGATGGCCTGGCTGACCTATCTGATCGGCTATCTCTTTCAAAGTAAGCGTCATCCGCTGTTCTACGCGAACGCGGTCGTGATGCCGCTCGGCATTATCATTCTTCTGGTATTTCTGATCCGCCGGCGCGTAAAGAACCGCAAGACCTTTCGGAATCTCGTGGAGAATATCGGGTTCGGCGAGCTCCTTTTCGTTCTGATCGTGACCATTCTATATATGGTCCTGTTCTTCTGGACCTTCTACTGCCGTGACAACAAATACTATATCGGCTGGACCGTGCAGAGCGACTTCTCGCCGCATATCGGCATGATCCGCTCATTTGCCCTCGGCAATAATTTCCCGACGCAGTACTCGCATTTTGCGGGGGCCGACATCAAATACCATTTCATGTTCCAGTTCTTCGTGGGCAATCTGAACTACCTCGGGCTGCGGCTTGACTGGGCGTTCAATTTCCCGAGCATCTGGTTCATGGTATGCACATACATGCTGTTATATTTCTACGCGGTGAAACTGACCGGCAGGAAAGCGGTCGGTTATCTGACTACGTTCCTGTTCTCGTTCCGCAGTTCCTATGCATTCCTCGATTTCGCGGCGTCTATTCCGAAGGGACAGACAATCGCGCAGGTGTACAATGCGGAGCCGGCGTTCATCGGTACGACCGAGCATGAGGACTGGGGACTCTGGAACCTGAACGTATACTGTAACCAGCGCCATCTCGCGATCGGTCTGTGCGTGCTCCTGTTCCTTCTCATTTACTTCACGCAGTTCCTGTACGGGCAGGCAAAGCGGGTAAAGGAGCAGGCGGATCAGAAGCTGCTACAGTTTCTAACGGACAATCCGGACGAGGAACTGCTGCCCGGAGAGAAGTTCGAATACATGGTACGCGAGTCGCTGTTCAGAAAGGAAGGCTGGATCAGCCGCAACTGGACCAAAGCGGCCGCCTGCGGTATCCTTCTCGGAATGTGCAGCTTCTTTAACGGGGCGTGCGTGATCGCGTGTCTGTGCGTGCTCTTTGTGATGGCATGGGTGTCCGACCGCCGGCTGGAGTTCGCGCTTACGGCGGCGATCGCGGTGATCATTTCCACCCTTACCACCAGGTTCTTTATTGACGGAAACGCGCTCAATCCGGTCTTTTACTTCGGATTTTTAGCGAAGAACCGGACCTTTTTCGGCGTGATCAAATACATCATTACCCTGTGCGGCCTGTTGCCGTTTGTGATTCTTGCGGCTCAGTTCTTCCTTGACCGCGTGGGCAAGTTCCTGACATTCGCGTTTACCGCGCCGGTCATCCTCGCATTTACCTGTTCGATGACCATCGATGTTGCAGTCAACCATAAGTACATCATGATGGGGATTATGCTTCTTTGCATTCCCGCGGCGGCGCTTCTTACGAAGATCTGGCAGCAGCGGGGTATGTACGCGAAGGGCATCGCAATCCTCCTCGCGGTTGCGCTGACGATTACCGGTATCTACGAATTCCAGGTTATCCTCGGCCGCAACGAAGTGAGAAGAAATCACGTATGGGTCATTGATGAGGATTCGGATATCTGCCGCTGGGTTAAGGCAAATGCAACGTCCAAGGACATCTTCTTAACCAGCTGGTATTCGCTGAACGATTACGTGCTCGGCGGAGCAATGTTATACTTCGGCTGGCCGTATTACGCATGGTCCGCCGGCTATGACACCTACGGCCGCGAGAAGACCGTATACAAGATGTATGAGGCCCAAACGCCCGATGAACTGGACGCGCTCGTCAAAGAGTACGGTATCCGCTACATCGTAGTCGATGAGGAAGTGCGTGAGAGAGAAGAGTTCGTTGTAAATGAACAAAATATTATCAATACCTATCTGCTTGTGTTCAATGACGGCAAGACGCGGATCTTTGACGCAAGCAAGAGACTCGGAGTAACAGGGGGAGAACAATGAAACTGCCGGATGCGAATAAAATTGAGAAAACAGGCATTATCAGAATCCTGTTGGCGCTGATCTTTTTCCTGCTTTTTATGTATCTCGGAGTGCGGTACATCGGTACGACGGATTTCCCGTACGTGCTTTCCTGGTGGATGGCACTGCTGGTTCTCGGCGTCGTGATGCAGCCGCTCTGTATCGTTTTATTCAGCCGTTTCCATGACGGCGGGTGGATCTTCGCGAAGGCGCTCGGCGCGGGCGTATGCGGATGGCTTTTGTGGTTCCTGTCATCGCTGAAGATCCTGAAGTTCACCTATGCGTCGACGTTCATCGTGCTTTTCATCGTCGCCGTTGTCGGTGTGGTGCTGTTTTATTTCCTCGGAATGAAGCGGAACCGCAAATTCCGGATCGCCGAGTTCTATACGAGGGAACGTCTTACGGCGATGCTCTGCTCGGAAGTCGTATTTTTCTGCATTTACGTGTTCTGGTGCTATCTGAAGGGCATCAATCCGGCCGCATTCGGAACGGAACGCATGATGGATTACGGCTTCATGCTTACGATCTTCAAGAGCGAGTATATGCCTCCGCTTGATATGTGGTTCTCCGGGAACAGCATTAACTATTATTATTTCGGACAGTATCTGGCGGCGTATCTTTCGAAGTTTTCGTCCGTTCCGGTTACGCACGGCTACAATATCGCGATGACGATGATCGCGGCATTCGGTTTCTGCATGCCTTACTCCATCGTCAATAACCTGATCCGCGTTCGTCTTTCGGACCGTAAGGAAGAGAAACTTAACGAGTATCAGGAGAAGAAGAGCCGTCTCCTCGGCGAGATCCGCGAGGGAGAGCCCTTCTATCGGCCGCTTTTCGCCGGAACACTTGCCGGACTCGCGGTCGCATTTTCCTCCACGATGCATTATCCGATATTCAAGTTCATCATTCCGAAGCTTTATAAACTGCTCGGCAAGAAGGACCCGGACAAATACTTTTTCTCGAACGCGACGCGTTTCATCGGGCACTTCTACGAGCGCGACGATAAGACAATCCATGAGTTCCCGGTTTATTCGTACACGCTCGGCGACCTGCATGCCCACGTCGTGAATACGATATTTGTCATGACAATTCTGGCAATCCTTTTCGCGATCATTCTGCGCCGTAAGGACCGGATAGACGAAATGCGGCTTACCGGCAGCATTATGGAGGTTCCCAAGTCGCTTGTTTCGGAAGCATTTCATCCGATGATCATTACCTGTGCGTTTCTGACCGGATTGTTCCGTATGACGAATTTCTGGGATTTCCCGATTTATTTCGTGGTTGCGGGCGCGATCATATTCTTCTCGAACCTGATCATTTACGATTTTTACGGAAAAGCATGGCTTCTGACACTGATCCAGGCAGTCGTATTTGTCGTGATCAGCCATATTGTCAGCCTGCCGTACGATTTGACATTTGACAGTATCTCCACCGGAATCGGTATCACGTTCCGTCATACCTGGTTCCGTGAGTTCCTTGTTGTATGGGGACTTCCGTTCGCCTGCCTGATCGCGTTCTTTGTAGCACTTCTGTTCGAGCTCCGCCCGAAGGAGAAGAAGGAGAAGAAAGAAGCGAAGAAAGCAGCGAAGAAAGTAGCGGAGAAATCTAAGAAGAATGATTCCGAGGCAAAGGAATCCGCAGCGAAAGATTCCGAGGCTAAGGAGTCCATCGTAAAAGATCCCGCGGACGGCGCCGACGAAGAGGAAGAAGAGGAGGAGTACGCGGACAGCTTCATCGAGCGGCTTCTTTCCTCACTTACCTGCAGTGACCTGTTCGTACTGACGACCATGCTCTGCGCGGCGGGACTGATCCTGATTCCCGAAGTAATCTTCGTGCGCGATATTTACGGCGCAGCATATGAGCGCTCCAATACGATGTTCAAGCTGACCTACCAGGCATTTATCATGTTCGGTATGGGCATGGCATATATCGTTTCCCGGTTCCTGTTCATGCCGAAGAGTAAGTTCCAGAAAGGCTTCGGATGCGTTGCGTTTATGCTTCTCATATGGTGTGCCGGCTACTTTAACCAGTGTTACGAGGACTGGTACAGCGGCAAATACACCACGCTTGACGCCACCGCATTTATCTCCGGAAAGAACAAGGACGATGCGGAGATGATCCGGTACATCAACGACAATATTACCGGCCAGCCGGTCATTGCCGAGATGGTCGGATTCAGCTACTCGTACTTTAACCGCGTCTCCGTATTTACCGGTAACCCGACGGTTGTCGGCTGGTGGAGCCATGAATACCTGTGGCGTTCCAAAGGCGGAAAGGAAATGCCGCCCGAGCAGAAGGAACGAAATGATGATGTTCTGAAGCTGTACAGTTCGACCGATATTAACGTGATCCGCAACATCATCAACAAATACGATATCGATTACATCTATTACGGCGAATGCGAGCTGGTGAACGGTATCGCGACCAAGACGCCCGACCAGGACACCGATTACAGTTCGCTGAAGAACTTTGACGGTCAGTACCATCCGAAGCTGACGAGCAACATCGACACGCTTCTTTCGGTATGCGACATCGTTAAATACATTCCGGCGACGGGCAAGAAGAACTACGGGACGTATCTTCTGAAGGTACGGAAGTAGGATTAAAAATCAAAAAGTGCTGTCCGTTAAACGGGACAGCACTTTTATTATTCTAGCCTCAGAAACAAGGACAACACCTGTTGAAGGAGGCTGATAATCATGAGAAAAGTGAATGAATGGATTCGCAATCATAAAGAGGAGACCGCAGACGCCGTATGCCTCTTCGGATTTGCCGTAATCGTTACCATGTTCTTCTTCGGAAGAGAGATGGCTGCTGCCATCTGCGGCATCGGAGCACTGCTCGGGATCGCGGCAAATGTGACCGCCTAATCCTCGGCGGATTCCTCCGTTTCCTTCGGCGGGAGGATGATTTTTACGCGGATGACACGGTTCTTGGCAACCAAGTCGGCAACGTAGGTCACATCGTCTTCGGTAATGGTCTCTCCGGTCGAAGGAAGATGCTCGAGTAAATGGATCAGATGACCGGCAATCGAGTCGTAGTCATCGGATTCGAGCTTCAGGCCGAGTGCCTCATTGATATCGTCCAGGCGGGCATTTCCGTGAACGAGATAAGTACGGTCGTCAACCTGCTTGATTTCGTCCTCCTCGTCGGCGTCGTATTCGTCGCGGATCTCGCCGACGATCTCTTCGAGGAGGTCTTCAAGCGTTATGATTCCGGCCGTGGCGCCGTATTCGTCGAGAACAACGGCAATCGTTACGGAGTTTTTACGAAGCTCCGCCAGCAGGTCGGACGTTTTCTTAAATTCAAAGGTAAAGAAAGGCTTTCTCATCATGTCGGCGACGGAGAAAGCTTTTTTATCGCCGTCGTAACGGAAGAAATCCTTCAGGAAGAGGATACCGACAACATTGTCGCGGGAGTTCCGGTACACCGGCAGACGGGAGTAGTTGTTCTGCAGGAATGCAGCGACAACCTCGTCATATGCGGCATGTACATCGAGAAAATCGACGTCGATTCGCGGAACCATGATATCCTTTGCAATTGAGTCACCGAAATCTACCACGTTGTTGATCATTTCCCGTTCTTCGCTTTCAATGACGCCTTCCTCATGGCTTACGTCAACATAGGTTAAAAGCTCGTCCTCGGTAATGGTGGCAGTACTTTCTTTATTGAGACGGAACAGGAACAGAAAGATCTTCGCGAAGCCGTTAACCAGCCAGATCACGGGTGTCATAACCGTCATATAGGCAAGAATGATCGGGGCATAGAACATTGCCATTTTCTCGGAATGCAACGAAGCGGCGGTCTTCGGAACGATCTCGCCGAAAATGATAACGAGAAATGTCAGTATGCCAGTGGCAATCGTAAGATAATTGTTCCCGAACTGGATATTTACGAATCGTGCGGATAGAGCGGAAGCGGAAAGGTTTACGATGTTGTTGCCGATCAGAATGGCGGAAAGCATCTTCGTATTGTGCTCTTCAAGGCGTAATACGAGCTTGGCCGCCTTCTTCCCGTCGTCCGCGAGGGAGCGCATGCGCACCCGGTTGACAGAAACCAGAGCGGTTTCCGCAGAAGAAAAGAAAGCAGATAAAATCAGCAGAATAACAATAGCAACTAAGATCCATTGCGCGTCAGGGTCTAAAATAAAAAATCACACTCCTTTAATGATTTACGCGGCTTAGGCCGGCTCTCTGCAGAGAGATAATGCAAATATTATATATGTTTCTTTCCGGCTTGTCAAATCGGGGGCTTCGTCGCCGAAGAAAAACCTGTGGATATTTACCCCTGTATATGGTATAATTTACTCTGTTTGAGTATGTAACGGAGTGCGGCAATCGGGAAAGCGTTCATGATGCGGCACTGCGTATGGAATATAAGGAGTTTTAAGATGCTTGAATTAAAAAATATCAGTTTCCGGGTCGAAGATGAGAACGCCGGAAAGAAGGAAATCATCAAAAACATCAGTTTGACGATTCCCGATAATCAGTTTGTCGTGCTGACGGGACCGAACGGTGGCGGAAAGTCGACGCTTGCAAGACTTATCGCGGGCATCGAAAAGCCTACGCAAGGACGGATCCTGTTCGACGGGCAGGACATTACGGATATCAGTATCACGGAGCGCGCGAAGATGGGCATCGGATTTGCCTTCCAGCAGCCGGTCCGATTCAAGGGAATTACCGTTCGTGACCTGATCACGCTTGCCGCAGGCGAGAAGATTTCAACGACGACTGCTTGCGAATATCTTTCCGCAGTCGGACTTTGCGCGAGAGATTACATCAACCGTGAGGTTAACGCGAGCCTTTCCGGCGGCGAGATCAAGCGGATCGAAATCGCGACGCTTCTTGCGAGAAAGACGCCGCTTTCCATTTTCGACGAGCCGGAGGCTGGAATCGATCTGTGGAGCTTCGGAAACCTGATCAAGATTTTCGAGAGTATTCATAAGGAGCAGAAGGGAACCGTTATCATCATTTCCCACCAGGAACGCATTCTGAACATTGCCGACCGCATCGTCGTGATCGCGGACGGCGGAATTCTTTCGGAGGATGCCAGCGCGAAGATGCTTCCGAAGCTGCTCGACCGATCGATGGAATGCCAGTTCCATAAAGAGTAGCACGGCAGCCGGCGGACGGTTTCGCACAGAATGGCGGGCCGGGACGTACGGCCGGCAATACGGAAATGATTCACAGAACAAAGGATGGAAAGATACATGGATGCGATTCAGAAAGAACTGCTGAAGCAGATAGCAGACCTTCACGGGGTACCCGCGGGGGCATATAATTTCCGCGTAAACGGCGAGGGCGCCGGGCGGAATACGACCGAACATATCGATATCGTTACGAAGACCGACAAGCCCGGCATCGATATCATCATCAAGCCCGGAACGAAGAACGAGAGCGTGCATATCCCGGTTGTTCTGAGCCAGAGCGGTCTGAAAGAGAGCGTATATAACGACTTTTATATCGGGGAGGACTGCGATGTAACGATCATCGCCGGCTGCGGGATCCACAATTCCGGAGACAGTGACTCCGAGCATGACGGAATCCACACATTTTTCGTCGGGAAAAACTCCAGAGTCAAGTACGTCGAGAAGCATTACGGTGAGGGCGACGGCAAAGGAAGCCGTATCCTCAATCCGCAGACGATCGTGCATATCGACGAGGGCGGACGGCTTGAGATGGATACGGTGCAGATCAAGGGCGTGGATTCCACGGTACGTACGACCAAGGCCGATCTGAAGGACGGCGCGAACCTCGTGATCCGTGAGAAGATCATGACGCACGGAACGCAGTTCGCGAAGACCGATTTTACGGTTGATCTGAACGGCGTCGGATGCGGAGCGGACGTTGTTTCCAGGTCGGTTGCAAAGGGCGAATCCAGACAGGAATTCTACTCGATGATCAACGGAAATAACGCGTGCACCGGTCATACCGAGTGCGACGCGATTCTGATGGATCAGGGCAGGGTTGTTGCGACGCCTTCGCTTGCGGCGAACCATCTGGATGCTTCGCTGATCCATGAGGCGGCTATCGGAAAGATTGCCGGCGAGCAGATCATCAAGTTGATGACGCTCGGACTCACCGAAGAGGAAGCGGAGCAGCAGATCATCAGCGGCTTCTTAAAGTAGTATGTATGACCGGGAGAGAGAATGAAACGACTTTTTTTGATATTGGTACTGCTGACGGCGGTCTGCCTTGCGGGCTGCGGCCGTAAACCGATGAAAGAACCGGAAAAGGAGAACACATTTGCCAAAGAGGGACTGCAGATCCACGTAATTAACCTCGGCAAAGCGGACGCCATCCTTGTTCTTGCGGACGGAGAGGCGATGCTGATCGACGCCGGCTATACGGAGCAGGGGACGGTCATCACGCAGTATCTGAAAGACCACGGTGTCGAGAAACTGAAGTATTTCGTTGCGACGCACGGCGACAAGGACCATGTCGGCGGCGCGGCGGCGGTGATCCGGGAGTTCCCGATCGAGGAGGCGTTCCTCTCCCCGAAGAAGGAGAATTCGCCCGAATACGCAGCGATGGCGACGGCACTCGGGAAAGCAAAGGCGAAATATACTTTTCCGGAACTTTTGAGCACATTTACGCTTGGCAAAGGCACATTTACCGTCCTGGCGCCCGGCAAAAAGGCGCTCGAGGCGGGAACGGACAACGATTCCTCGCTTGTGCTCCGGTACGTGTACGGCGAGCGCACGGTGCTTTTCATGGGCGATGCGCTTTCGCGGACGGAAAAGGAAATGCGCGAGAACGGTTATGAGTATTCCGCGGAGATTCTGAAGGTCGGTCATCACGGACAGGGCGACGCGACCACGAAGAAGTTCATTCGCGAGGTGGCGCCGATGTACGCGGTTATCACCTGCAGCAGGACGGAACCCGCCGACGAGGATGTCATCAGCGTGCTGAAGGCATTTTCCGTGGAGATCAGGCGGTCGGACGAGAACGGAACGGTTGTATTTCAGACGGACGGAACCAAATGGGAGGTGACGACGGAGAAATGATCAGCGAGAAGATGAAGAAGAAACTGATTACGGAAGCGCTTGAGGCGCGGAAGAACAGCTATTGTAAATATTCCGGCTTTGCCGTGGGAGCGGCGATCCTTGCGGACGACGGAACGATCTACCGCGGCGCCAATGTGGAGAATGCTTCCTACGGGCTTACGAACTGCGCGGAGAGAACGGCGATATTTGCCGCCGTTGCGGGCGGTGTAAGAAAGTTTAAGGCGATAGCCATTGTCGGTGCGCCGCAGGGTGAGAAGGCAACGGAGATCTGCCCGCCGTGCGGAAGCTGCCGTCAGGTGATGGCAGAGTTCGGAGATCCGGACAAGTTCCTTGTGATTCTCGGAACCGAGGGAGAAGAGCGGAAGGAACTGCTCCTAAAGGAACTGTTGCCGTATTCGTTTGAACTGTAAAGGCACGCGTCCCGGCGGCGGGACATGTATGCGGCGTGAAGAATGGTATTCGCATCCTTTTGCGGAAGAATCTCGGACAGGAATATGAAGAAGATTTTTTTGATCGAGGACGACTATGCGCTCGCGCAGGCCGTTAAGAAACAGATAGAAAGCTGGGGTAATGAGGTCGTTACGGCGAAGGATTTCCGAAATGTGATGGAGGAATTCAACGCCTGCGATCCGCAGCTCGTACTTGTCGACGTAATGCTGCCGTTTTTCAACGGCTATCACTGGTGCACGGAGATCCGCAAGGTTTCGAACGTGCCGATCGTGTTTTTGAGCTCGGCGGCAGACAACATGAATATCGTAATGGCAATGAATCTCGGAGCGGATGACTTCATCCCGAAGCCGGTTGATCCGATGGTTCTGACTGCCAAGGTTTCGGCCATATTGAGACGGGCATATGACCTTGGGGAGGTTCCGCAGACGCTGTCGCATGAAGGACTGACGCTGAATCTCGGGGACAATTCCGCGACTTACGGCGGGGAACGGATCGAACTTACGAAGAACGAGTTTCGGATCCTGCATACGCTTCTTGAGAACCGCGGAAAGATCGTATCAAGAGACCGCCTGATGACAGCTTTGTGGCAGGATGACTGCTATGTTGAGGAAAATACGCTGACGGTCAACGTTACAAGGCTTCGTAAGAAGCTTGAAAGCACCGGATTGACCGGATTTATCACCACCAAAGTAGGAAGCGGGTACATTATCGAATGAGATTCTTCCGGGAATTCATAAAGGACCGGATTTATCCGATCATCTGGGGGCTTGTCGCCATCGGCGTCTGTGCGGTCGTGTTCTGGCTTTACGGAATCCGCGCAGATGCGATTCTGTATGCCGTTTTGCTGTGCTTTGTCGTGGGAATCCTGTTCGCTGTCGTGGATTATTTCAAGGAACTGAGACGCCACTGGGTGAGGCTTCAGAGCATCCGTACCGCGGCCTACGAGAAGAGCGAAATCCCGGACGAATACGGCGTAGCGGCCAATGACTATGCGGATCTTGTGAAAGCACTCTGGGCCCGGATCGACCGGCTCGAGGATGAGCAGTTCCGGGAACGCATGGAAGCGGAAGACTATTACACGACCTGGGTTCACCAGATCAAGACGCCGCTTGCCGTCATGCAGATGACGGTCAAATCGGAGGATACCGAGCAGAGCCGCGCGCTTGCGGCCGAATTGTTCCGGACGGAGCAGTATGTCGATATGGCGCTCGGGTATATCCGCCTCGGCGAGGACTCGTCGGATCTGACGGTGCGCGAATATGACCTCGACGAACTGATCCGCACATCCATCCGCCGGTTTGCGCCGCAGTTTATCGCGAAGAAGCTCGCATTTTCCTACGAACCTGCAAAGGTCACGGTCGTGACCGACGGCAGGTGGTTCACGTTTTTACTCGAGCAGCTGCTTTCGAATGCGGTCAAATACACCTACGAGGGCGGCGTGACGGTAACCCTTACGGAAGATGCGAAAGTGATCGTAAAAGATACCGGAATCGGCATTGCGCCGGAGGACGTTCCGCGTATTTTTGAGAAAGGTTTTACCGGAGCCAACGGCCGGATGAATACCGGAGACGGTTCGAACGGCAGGCGTGCCACGGGGCTCGGGCTTTACCTCTGCAACAAGGTTGCGCATAAGCTGAACATCGGGCTTTCGGTGGAATCGGAAGTCGGCAGGGGGACCGCATTTACCGTCAACATGAAGAAAGAAGAAATTACGGTGGAATAATAATCGGGGGATTCCAATGAGTAAACGTACAAGAATCATTATTGTAGCCGCTGCGCTGGTCGTCGCTTTGATCGCGATGGTAACGCCGGTCAAGAATACGCTTGAGGACGGCGGGACCGTCGAATATAAGGCGATTCTTTACAAGTACACGAAATACAATACGGTTGTCGGCGTGGAGAAGAACGGCGTGACGAAAACCGGACGAAAGACCGGTTCGAAGCTGCAGATCCTCGGACTGACTGTCCGGAATAAGACCAAAACGCGCGTGGACGGTGAGAAGCCGGTAGGAGAACCGACGCCGGAGGGGAAGGTAGCAGCCAATACGCCTACCCCTACGATAGAACCGACCAACCCGCCGACGCCGACCAATACGCCGACACCGACACCTACGCCGTCGCCGCTTGAGAAGATCGAAGCAACGCGGGCGAAACTGCTTGCCAATGTCGATTACTATAACTCGCTTGACAATACCTCCGAGCGCACCTGGCAGTTTATCCGCATGAAAGACCATTCGCAGTCCGGCACGAGAGAATTCATGCCGATCGCGGATTACGGCGGATTCTATGTGGACAAAGCGGCTGTCGATGATAAGGTGATCTACCTCACATTTGACTGCGGATATCCGTCCGACAAGACGGTCAAGATCCTTGATACGCTTAAGAAGCACAACGCGAAGGCAAGCTTCTTCGTAACGAAGATGTATCTGGAAAAATGCTCCGACTATGCAATCCGCATGAAGCAGGAAGGACACGCGGTGTGCAACCATACCGTGTCGCATTCGGACCTTCGGACCATGTCTGTTGAGAAGATTATTTCCGAGATTCTCGATGTCGCGGAGTATTACTACGAAAAGACGGGGTATGAGTTCGATCCTTTCTTCCGGACACCTTCGGGTTCCTATACCGTGCGGCTTCTGACACTGATCCGGGACGCCGGCTACCGGACCGTATTCTGGAGCATTGCCTACGGCGACTACGATAAGAACAACCCGCCGGCTCCGGGGTACGTGACCAATCACTTTAAGACCTATTACCATAACGGCGCCGTTGCTCTCATGCACAACGACTGCCAGCAGAACGCGGACGAACTGGACGCCGTGCTGACCTTCCTGGAGGGGCAGGGCTACCGGTTTGCATTACTGGATGAAGTACCGTAATAACGAAAGCCTCGTGATCCGCAGGATTGCGGGGCTTCTTTTGTAACCTTACAAAACTGTCACATCACAGACGGAAAATGTAACCGGAATCGATGTTTCTTCTTCTCTTGACGACGTATAATCACAGCTGTAAACAGGAAATACGGACGGCTGCGGGCGTCGGTGCAAGAAGAAATGAGCACCTAAGAGGGGGAGAGCGTTGCGCGGCCGTCCCGATCCATGTTTCGGGATAACGACGGTTACGAAACGAACCGGTCAAAATTTGGAGGGTATGATGGCAATTCTTGAAGTAAGCAATCTGAAGAAAATCTACACCACCCGTTTCGGGGGGAGCAAGGTGCAGGCTTTGTCGAACGTCACATTTTCCGTGGAGAAAGGCGAGTATGTCGCGATCATGGGTGAATCCGGATCCGGTAAGACGACGCTTCTCAACATTTTGGCGGCGCTTGACCGTCCGACGGCGGGAAAGGTTATGCTTGAGGGAAAGGAACTCTCGGCGATCAAAGAAGCGGAGATGGCGACATTTCGAAGAGAGAACCTCGGATTTGTCTTCCAGGAGTTCAATCTGCTTGATACATTTTCCATCCGCGACAACATTCTGCTGCCGCTCGTATTAAACGGCGAGAAGCCCGCGGAGCTTGAGAATAAACTGAAGCCGATCGCAGAAGAACTCGGAATCGAGGAGCTTCTGAATAAGTTCCCTTACGAGGTTTCCGGCGGTCAGAAGCAGCGTACCGCAGTAGCGCGTGCGCTTATCACGAACCCGAAGCTGATCCTTGCCGATGAGCCGACCGGAGCCCTTGACTCGAAGTCGACCGACGACCTTTTAAGGGTGTTCCGAGAAATCAACGCAAAGGGACAGACGATCCTTATGGTAACGCACTCCACGAAAGCGGCCAGTCACGCCTCGCGCGTATTGTTCATCCGGGACGGAGAAGTATTCCATCAGATTTATCGCGGCGACTGCACGAACGAGCAGCTTTACCAGAAGATTTCGGACACGCTGACACTTCTTACGACGGGCGGTGAGCAGCGATGAAACTTGGTCTCTTCTTACGGCTGGCCTGGTCCAACATCAAGAAGAACCACCAGCTTTACATCCCGCACATCCTTGCGGGAACCGGCCTTACGGCCATCTTTTACATCATGCTGACCCTCGGAAAGGACGACCGCCTTCGTAACATTAAGGGCGGTTACGCAGTCCCCGAGATCATGATGATCGGTATCTGGGTCGTTATTATCCTTTCCGTCATTCTTGTGTTCTTTACGAACAGTTTTTTAATGAAGCAGAGGACGAGAGAGTACGGTATGTATAACGTGCTCGGTATGGAGAAAAGCCACGTCGGGCATATCATGTTCCTTGAGAACCTGATCTCGACGGTGATTGCCATTACGGCGGGCGTTTTGAGCGGCATGCTCGTATATAAGCTGTGCTGCATGTTCATCTGTAAGATTCTCCGCGTGAGCACGATTCTCGGTTTTTATGTGAATCCGGAATGTGTCTGGAAGACGGTTGCAGGCTTTGCCGCAATGTATTTCGCCGCATTTTTGTGGAACCGGATCCGTCTTGCGAGACTGAAGCCTGTTGAACTTCTGGCAAGCGCAGGCGCAGGCGAGCGGGAGCCTAAGACGAAGTGGATACTTCTCGTGATCGGTCTTGCCACGCTCGGAACCGGTTATTACCTCGCACTGAAGGCGGAATCGCCGCTTGAAGTGATCAAGGACTTCTTCATTGCGGTAATCCTTGTCATTGTCGGAACCTATGCGCTTTTCCTTGCGGGTTCGGTTGCCTTTTTGAAGCTGCTCCGGAGAAAGAAGAGTTTTTACTACCGGAAGTCCAACATGATCGCCGTTTCGGACCTTCTGTACCGCATGAAGCAGAACGCGGTCGGCCTTGCGTCAATCGCAATCCTTGCGACCGGCGTGCTTGTTATGATGTCGACCACCGTCAGCCTGTATGCGGGCTGCGAGGATTCGCTTAAAAGCATGTATATGGACGGCGCGGCGGACCTGTTTGTGGAGGGCGGTTACTCGTACCGTAACGACGAGGAAGAGAAAATCTACCGCTTTCAGCTTCCGGAGGAAGAACTCCGCGCGATTACCGAGCGGATCGCCGAAAAATACGGAACGAAGGTCAAGTCCTTTAAGCCCGGCCGAAATTTAACGGAGTCGATGACCGTAGAGATGAACGGCGCTACGAAGACTTATGTGCAGGAGAGATCATTTGAGATACCGCCCGAAAACGCAGTTGATTTCCTGTTTATGCCGATTGACGATTATAATCAGATAACCGGCCGGAATGTGCAGTTTGGTGATGGGGAGATAGCCTGGGTACCGCTTTCGGATAACGCAAAGGACCTTAACGAAAGAGTATCCGGAACGATTCAGTTCGGAGATAAAACCTATACGATCGGAAAGAAACTCGATTATTTTCCGCAGAAAGGAACGGAAGGATCCCTTCTTAATGTGTATGCGATCCTGATGCCTTCCATTGAGGACGTTGAGGGCGTGGGCAGGCAGATCAGCCGCGACCTTGACTGGGATATGCTCCGGGTGTCCTACATGTATGCCGTTCAGTTTGAGGACACGGAAAAGTTCGCGGAAAATGACGCCGACCATCAATCCTTTGCGGATTTCTGTGATGCGGTCCGTGCATACGCGAAAAAGGAGTATGACGGAGACCCGAGTACCCACACGCGCTGGGACGCTTCCTGGCATATGCGCGATGAAATGTACGGAATCTACGGTTCGCTGTTCTTCCTCGGCATTCTTTTAAGCATCGTGTTCCTGTTCGCAACGGCTTTGATCATCTACTATAAGCAGATTTCCGAGGGCTACGACGACCGCGGCCGTTTCCAGATTCTTCTGAAGGTCGGTATGACGGAAAAGGAGACGAAGGCGACGATCCGCCGCCAGATCGTTATCGTATTCTTCCTGCCGGTAATCACCGCCGTGATCCACATGACGGTAGCGTATCCGGTTACGAAAAAGCTCCTTGCTCTCTTGATGCTCAGCAACAATAAGCTGTTCCTTCTGTGCACCGCTCTGACGATTGTGGCATTCACTTTGCTCTACCTTTTGATCTATCGTCTGACGGCCAGAACATATTATAGGATTGTGCGCTAATTTCTTCTTGACAAAGGCACATTTTCTGAATATAATGCAAAGGTACGGTCGAGCCGTACCTGTGGCGAAGTAGCTCAGTTGGCTAGAGCATACGGTTCATACCCGTAGTGTCGAGGGTTCGAATCCCCCCTTCGCTATCAAAAAACTCTCCTGTGGAAACAGGAGAGTTTTTTTCGTCTTATTGGTTTTCGAGGATGATCAGACGTCGTCCTCCGCGTAATAGAGGTTATTGTTCACGCGTGTCGCGTCGCGGATCGTGTCGAGGATGCGCTGGCCGTAGTTGCCGAGGCTTACGAGGATCAGCTTCTTGTTGTAAATGATGAGCTGGCGCTGCTCACATGGATCGGTCAGCATGTCATAGAGAGCGTCGAGGTTCTTTCCGAAATAGGACGGAAAGCAGAGCTTCTTCGCAAGATACGCATAAGCCGTATCGCGGTCGGTCATGTAGGAGCAGTCAAGAACAATCGTTTTCATGTCATATACCCCGTTTATTCATTTCCGTAGAGAAGGGTGAATGTTTCATAATGGTCATCGGTGTAGTAGATCAGGCCGTCATTCGAGTAAATGATGCGCTTGGCGCCGCGGGAGGATTTGCCGTTCGTGTCGATGTCGCATTCATAATACTTCCGGCCGTTCTTCTTCGGCAGGAGGCCTTCATAGTTACCGAAATAGGTACCGCCGATGGCGGCGCCTTTTTTATACTTCTGGACGGAACCGCCGGTCCATCCGAGCTTTTCGGCTTCGTCTTTCGTGATGTAGTTGGACGGAAGCTTTCCGTATGTATGGATATAAAGAGCAACGTCGTCCTTCGAGTAGTACCAGCCGCCCTTGTCGATCTTCGGAGCGGGAGTCGGCGTGGGCGTGGGTTTCGCAGTCGGCGTAACCTTCTGCGTAGGAGCCTTGGTCGGTTCAACAGTCGATGTCGGAGGGGAAGTCGGATCGGATGTCGGTGCCTCGGTCGGCGTGGAAACAGGATCGTCGGTCGGGTTGATGACAACCAGCGTAGGATCCTCAACCGGCGTCGGCGTGTTCAGCTCATCAGCGGGCGTCCGGGGTTCCAGGTGCGTGCTCTTGGCAACCGTCTTACCGAGAATCTTTAATTCATAGCCGACCAGATGATTGTCTGAAATAATGTTGCCGTCAGCATCGGTTTCGACTCGCCAGGAATGATAATTCGTATAGGAATAGAGGATGGCCTTGTATTCGACCGTTCCGCCGTCATCGTACTGGTGCGGGATCGGAATGAGCAATATGAGAAGAATCGCCGCAAGTGCGATCAGACCCCATTTCCAGGGAGATTTTTTCAGATAATTCATATATTCACCTGTTCGTTTCATTCAGCAAAGCACCGCTTTTACGCGTGCGGCGCACAAATGTGTTATCGGATATAATTTACCATCATCTTTAGGAAAAATCAACACATTGACAATGCTTGTTTCCTTGGGTAAAATGGGGAAGACAATCCGAAAGGAGGACAGTACGATGAAACCTTTGGAACAATGCAGAATGGAGATTGACGAGCTCGATGCGAAGATTGTCGACCTGCTTGCCCGCCGGATTTATGTGACCAATGAAATGGCGGAAACGAAAAAGGCACAGGGGGTGCCGATCTACGATGAAATGCGCGAGGAACTGTTACGACGCCGGGTAAGACAACTTGCCGGAACGGAGTATGAGGAAATCGTTGCCGAAATCTATGAGACGATTATCACGGAAAGTAAGAAACAGCAGATGCAGCGCTACTTTGAAGGGTAGCGCGGATTGGGGAAGATATGCGAATCGGAACAGGTTATGATGTACACCGCCTGACGGAAGGGCGGAAACTGATCATCGGCGGCGTGGACATCCCTTATGAAAAGGGGCTCCTCGGCCATTCGGATGCGGACGTATTGCTTCACGCGGTCATGGATGCGCTTCTCGGCGCGGCTGCGCTCGGGGACATCGGTCAGCATTTTCCGGACAAGGACGAAGCCTTTAAGGATATCGACAGCAGAGTGCTTCTTCGGAAGGTTCGCGAGATTCTCGCGGAGCGTTGCTACGTTGTCAGCAATATCGATGCGACAATCATTGCGCAGAAGCCGAAGATGATGCCTTACCTGCCTGCGATGCGCGCCAATATTGCGGCGGATCTCGGCGTTGAAATCGATTGCGTGAGCGTGAAGGCGACGACCGAGGAAGGACTCGGATTTACCGGTGCCGGGGAAGGAATCGCGGCACAGGCGGTATGCCTGATCGAAAAGCCTGAGTTCCCGGTGTTCGACCGGTGTGCGTCCTGTGGTGGATGCGCGATGAAGCCGGGGAGATGACCGGCAGCAATAAGTAACAGTTACGGGGGCTATAAGCTTCCGGCGGAGTAATGTATGATTGAACAGCAGATTGCAAAAGAACTGAATGTCCGCCTCAGCCAGGTCGAGGCGGCAGTCAAATTGATCGATGAGGGCAACACGATACCGTTCATCGCCCGTTACCGGAAGGAAGCAACGGGGCAGTTGAATGACGAACAGTTACGAAACCTCTACGACAGGCTTGTATATTTACGAAATCTCGAGGAGAAGAAGGCGCAGGTGCTTGCTTCAATCGAGGAACAGGGCAAGCTTACGCCCGAATTGAAGGAACAGATCGAAAAGGCGGAGACGATGGTCGCCGTTGATGACCTGTACCGTCCGTACCGGCCGAAGCGCCGCACCCGTGCAACCGACGCGAGAGACCGCGGACTGCAGGGGCTTGCGGACTTTATCCTTGCACAGGAAGGAAAGTCCGTGCGTGCCGAAGCGGAAGCTTACGTGGATGCGGAGAAGGGCGTTCCCGACGTCGATGCCGCCATCAGCGGGGCAAAGGACATCATTGCGGAGCAGGTCAGCGATACGGCGGATTTCCGTACCGCGATCCGGCAGATGACAACCGACCGCGGCGTCCTAATCTCGGAATCCAAAGCCGAGGACGCAGGCGTTTACGAAATGTATAAGGCTTTCCGTTCGGAAGTACGGAAAATGCAAGGCTACCGCGTGCTTGCCATTAACCGCGGCGAGAGCGAAAAGGTCCTCAGCGTGCGGATCGAAGCCCCCGAGGAGGATATCCTCCGCTATCTCGAAAAGCAGATCATTACGGCACCCGACGCCGATACCGCGGCATATCTGAAGGAAGCCATCGCGGACGGTTACGACCGTCTGATCGCGCCTTCGATTGAGCGCGAGATTCGGAACAGCCTTACAGAGCAGGCGGAAGACGGCGCGATCAAAGTGTTCGGCAGCAACCTCGAGCAACTGTTGATGCAGCCGCCGATCGCGGGCAAAGTCGTTCTCGGCTGGGATCCGGCATTCCGTACCGGCTGCAAGCTTGCTGTTGTCGATCCGACCGGCAAGGTGCTTTATACCGTTGTGATCTATCCGACGGCTCCGCAGAACCGCGTCGAGGACGCTAAGCGCGTCTTGAAACAGGTAATAGACAAATACAACGTCCAGCTGATCTCTCTCGGAAACGGGACCGCTTCCCGCGAATCCGAGCAGGTGATCACCGGGCTTTTGAAAGAGATCCCGCAGAAGGTCAGCTACGCGATCGTCAGCGAGGCAGGCGCTTCGGTATATTCCGCGAGCAGCCTTGCCACCGAGGAATTCCCGCAGTTCGACGTAGGGCAGAGAAGCGCGGTTTCCATCGCGAGAAGACTCCAGGATCCGCTTGCAGAGCTCGTGAAGATTGACCCGAAGGCAATCGGTGTAGGCCAGTACCAGCACGACATGGACCAGAAGAAGCTCGGAAACAGTCTGGCAAATGTGGTTGAGGACTGCGTAAACCGCGTGGGAGTCGACCTGAATACCGCTTCGGCGCCGCTTCTTTCGTATATTTCGGGTATCAATAAGACGCTTGCCAGGAATATTGTCGATTACCGGGAAACTAACGGCCGCTTCCGTGACCGCAGAGAACTTCTGAAGGTTGCTAAGCTCGGACCGAAGGCGTTTGAGCAATGCGCGGGATTCCTCCGGATCCGAGAAGGGGAGAACTTCTTAGATAATACCGCTGTCCATCCCGAAAGCTATGAGATCGCGAAGGCACTTCTTACCCGTCTCGGCTATACGGCCGACGACGTAAAGGCAGGCGGAGCGCGCGGTATGCGCAAGAAGGCCGGCGACGTGAAGAAACTGGCAGCAGAGCTCGGCACCGGTGAGATTACTTTGACCGATATTATCGCGGAACTGGAGAAACCGTCCCGCGATCCCCGTGAGGATGCGCCGCAGCCGGTACTTCGCAGCGACGTAATGGAACTGTCTGACCTGAAGCCCGGAATGATCTTAAAGGGAACGGTCCGGAACATTATCGATTTCGGTGCATTTGTCGACATAGGCGTGCATCAGGACGGTCTCGTACATATCAGCGAGATGTCGGACCGCTACGTAAAACACCCGCTTGACGTCGTGAAAGTCGGGCAGGTCGTAGAGGTGAAGATCCTTTCGGTTGACCTCAACAGAAAGAGAATCCAATTATCCATGAAAGGGCTTGCCTGACGGCAGGCCCTTTCGGCGTTCGTACTTGCTATTGCGTGATATTTGTGGTATAGTAAAAATTGGATTATTTTGGGGATTAATGTCCTCGAGGGAGTTTTTTACGATGAGAAGAAGAGCCTTAGCGGCGATTTTAATAGCGGTTTTGATGATATGCCTTACGGCGTGTTCGGGCTCCCCGGCGTATTCCGAGGAAGGCGCGCACAAGGTGGCTATCGGCATCGGCGAGGATATCGTCGGAAGCCAGCCGTATGTAGATCATGACAAGCCGACGCCTACTCCGACGCCTACACCGGAGATCTCGGCAACGCCTATGCCGACGGTAACGGCCGCACCGACACCGGTCATTACCAACGCGCCGAGCGGTGACGGCAAGTTTACGAAAGAGGACTGCGTTGTCATCATCAATGACATGAGGATCATTCCGGGCATGGATTTTACCGGCAAGGAGAACGAGCCCGGCAAGGTGGCCGACAAGCTCGAAGGCGTTTCGTGCCTGCAGAGCGGTTATGATATCAACTATATCTACAAGGATTTCCGGATCGATACGATCCGTCAGAACGAAAGACAGTACATATACAGCGCGCAGTTCAAGGGCACGGGAGCCCTGACGAACGCCGGGATCGGAATCGGTTCTACCGAGGAGGATGTGATCACTGCGTACGGCGCGCCTACCGAGGACACCAATACGCAGCGGATCTATAAGACCGGCAACTGGCAGATGTCTTTCTATATCGTCGATGAGAAAGTGACGGAGATTTATCTGGTCGATTACAGCTTTCAGTAGGAGGCGTGAACGGCCGCGGCGGGAAGCCGCATGCTTATGGTTTATCAGGGGGTGAAAACAATGAGCAAGAGAAGCCGCAGAAAGAAGACGGCAATATATGCCGCGATCGGAGCAGTGTGTGTGGCACTGTTTGCATGCGTGATCGGATTTGTCGTTTATGAAGTGGGTAAGATTTTCGGCGAAAAGCCGATCGAAGTTGCGGAGCAGCCCACCAAATGGGTCGAGCCTTCGCCTACTCCGGAGCCGTGGGACCCGGACAAGAAGCCGGAGATTACTCATATTGTGGCAAATGTGGAGACGCTTTCGCTGAATTATGAAAGAGTACCGGGCGCAGCGGGATATGAGATCTCGTTCCGTTCCGAAGCCGGCGAATGGCAGCAGGAGATTTCGAAAGAAACCTATGCCCGCATTAAGATCCATTCCGGATTTACCTATCATGTCGAAGTTCGTTCGCTGAGCCCGTCCGGTGAGAAGGGTCCGGCTTCGACCGAAGCCATCATCTCCTCCGAGGCGGTTCGTCCGGTTGTTACGATGAAGGCGTCCAATGACTATTCGGCAACGTTAGCCTGGCCGTTTACGAGAGAGGGCGCGAATTACGTGTTCAGCTTCCGCGCGGCGGGAGAGACCGCATGGCATGAATTTGCTGTTGACGTACCGCAGATCACGATCGGCGGTCTGGTCAAAGGCAATGAGTATGAAGTCATGGTAGCCGCGATCAAAGAGGACTTCGCGACGCTTCGTTCCGATGTTACGAAGATTACTCCGGGCGGCACCGATTACGGCGATCCGTTCCTCAATGTCCGTACGACGCTTAAGGTCGGACAACAGAGCAAGCTTGTCGGATATACGGCCGAGAACGGCTGCCTCGGCGTTCAGTGCTGGGCACAGTTTAAGACGGTTTTATTCACGGATGTGGAGCTGAATAATATCATTTGCGATGTTCCGGGCGGTACGCCCCTTGTGATTACCGCGGATGCGGACGGCAATTATGTGTGCGAGCGCGACGGAAACCGTTTCAGCGTGCATGTAAAGGGTACCATTTCCGGCGAGGAGAAGGAAGGCTGGATTCTCGGAAACGCGATGTTTGTGGATCTCGCCATGATTTTCCCGATGAGCAATCAGTACTCCATCCAGTACAACCGTACCAACGCTTATGCGTCTATCTTCACGTGCGGCGGAAACGGCATGGAAGTGGATATCAAGTCCAAGGAAGAAACCCGCTATGATCCGTTAAAGGCAAAGGACGGAAAGGCTTCCCTGGAAGCAACCGGATACAACGAGATCAAGGACGTAACCGGTAAGAAACTGCCGAATTACGGCAGCAAGGACCAGATGCCGGCGGTATGGGATGTGGCGCTTCAGCTGCTTACCGCACAGAGGAACGCTCTGGCGCGCGGACGCTGTCTGCTGATCTATGAGGCATACCGTCCGAATTCGACTTCCAAGAAGGTGTATTCCGCAATGACCGGTAACGCCTACTTCAAGGAAGAGATTGAAATTGCGGGCAATAAACTGACACTTGCAAACGGATTTTTGAATAAGAACTATACGGAAGCTTACTTCATCGCGAACAACTCGAAGCACAATCTCGGAATTGCGCTCGACCTGACGATCATGAAGTACGATTCCGTTGATAAGCTCGGTAAGGAAATCGAAATGCAGACGAAAATGCATACGCTCGATTACCGGTGCGATATGACCTACAACGGTACGGAAGCCAAGGCGTTATATGACATTATGACGACCGGCACCGGACTGATCCCTCTTGTTGCGAAACAGGAATGGTGGCATTTTGAACTGAGTAAGGATTCCGTCAAATTCCCCTGCGTAAAGGAATACGTATACGCGAACTATCAGATTTGACGCGGCTTTGCCGAGACAAAGGATACAGAGGTGTTATGAAAGAAATTTTCAGCGACGAACAACTGAAACGGATTGCGGAACAGCAGGGCGATTCCTCTAACCTTTCCGACGCGGCGGACTTCATCGCGAATGAGGCTTCCGCGGTACCGGAGGCATCCGACGATGTCTTTGCTTGGGATGAGGACGACCAGCTGGAGGCAGACCTTGCGGCGGAACAGTCCGCGATGGCTGCGACCGAGGCTGCTTCTTACGCATCGTCCGGTGACGATGTCTATCGTGACCGTGAAGACGGTGAGGAAGAGTTCGAGGACGGCGAAGGCGTGCAGTATAACGCATTTGCGGACGACGAGCCCGTTCCCGCGCCCGCAGCGGAACCTGCTTCCGGGCATGCGGCTATCGAAGCCGGCCGGGAGGAGGAACCGGTTTATGAAGCGGCTACCGAAGAAGAGTTTTATAAATCCCTTAAGGAGAAGCAGAAGCGGAGCAGAGCGAGACTGATCGTTCTTCTCGGCATACTCGGCGTGCTCCTGATATTTGCCTGCCTGCAGTTCTACTATACCGGTCTGAACGGCTGGCATAAAACGAAAGAGGGCAGCTTCTACATCAGCGATCATTCCCGTCTTGTCGGCCTTTACACGATCGATTCGACGATGTATCTGTTCGACGGCAACGGTTTCCTGATTGAAGGACCCGCTGAAGAATCGGGACAGATCTATTATTCCTCCAAGCAGGGCGTCCTGAAGGGCGTTGTCACGATCGCCGGCGAGGAGTACTACTTCAGCGAGGAAGACGGCGTGCTGCGCCGCGGCTTCTATACAAAGGACGGCGTCGATTACTACCGCAATTCCCACGGCTTTGTGGAATCCGGCGTGCGTGAGATCGACGGAAAAGTATACTACATCGGCTCGGACGGGCGGCTGCTCAGCGGCTGGGCATCGTTTGAGAACGGCGTGCGGTATTTCCCGCCTAGCGACTATAACATGTATACCGGCATCCGTGAGGTGGACGGCGAACTATATTACTTCGACTGGAACGGATATGTCCGCAAGGGCTTTATCCGCAGTGAGGAAGAGTGTTACTACGCGGAGCCGCAGAACGGCTCGCTCCGGTTCGGACGCGTTAACGTGGACGGCACGGAGTATTTTCTGAGTACGGACGGCGCCGTGCTGAACGGCATCGGCGAAGCAGAGGAGAAGGCATGGTATTTTAAGGACAATGCTTTCGTACTCGGCTGGGTTGAAGATGAGAGCGGCCGTTTCTACTCAAATGAGAACGGTCTTGTAACCGGCGACCAGAAGATCGACGGCAAAGGTTACTACTTTGAACCCGACTACCGCCTTGCGCGCGGCTGGATTACGCGTGAAACCGGCCGGTATTACTTTGATAACGACGGCGTCATGCTGTACGGCTGGCAGACGATCGACGGCAAGACCTACCGGTTCTCCGACGAGGGTATTCTGTATGTCGGCGAGCAGGAATTCGACGGCGTGAAGTATCTCTTCGCGGACGACGGCGCTTTCTATGACGGATTTACCGAGACCGAGATCGGCCGGCAGTACTTTGATAAAGGATACCTGAAGACCGGCATTACGAAGATTGAAGACAAATACTATTACCTCGACAGTCAGGGTATCGCCCGCGGCGGTAAGCAGACGGTGAACGGCCTGCTTGCAATGTATAATGCGGACGGTTCCGCACAGACCGGATGGAAGACTATAGACGATAAGAAGTATTATCTCGCTGAGACCGGCGTTATGCTTGCCGGAAACGTGGCAATCGGCAACAAGCGTTACTATCTGTCGCGCGAAGGAGGATTCTTGGAGCCCGGCTGGCATACCGATAACGGAAAGTTCTATTCTTACAAGGACGGTACGATCGCGGTCGGAGCCGTGAAGATTGACGGTAAGCTGTATGCATTCTCGGATGTCGGCTACCTCGTTACGAAGGAAGGTCTTCAGAAGATCGGCGGCAAGCAGCGTTACGTTTACAGTGACGGAACCATCGCCGTCAACACCGAAATGACGATCAACGGCAAGAAATACGAAATTGACGCGAGCGGTGTCGCACAGGTTAAGTTCTCCACAATCAATGATAACAATCTGAATGCTTATCTGGATTATATTATCAATGATGTCGTGGGAAGCAAAGATATCAAAGCACTTTATAACTGGGTAAGGAAGACGATTCCCACGTATTCCTATTGGTCAAGCGGAACTGCAGGAATCCGTACTCTTGCCTGTGAAGCAATTAATAAGCATTACGGTGCGTGCTGGCATTATGCTGCTTTGATGACGATCATCCTGCAGAAGGCAGGTTATGAGGCTAAGGTTATCAAGGGCGGCGGTCATACCTTCTCGGAGCATCAGTGGACGGCGGTTAAGGTAAACGGTCAATGGCTGTATATTGACGCAATGCGTTCGGATGTGTTCCTGCTTACGCAGGCACAGCTGGATGACAGAAAGTATACCTACACCGATTCCCGTTACGGCCCGCAGAAGCCGAAGACGGGTTATACGGACAAATACTATTACGGCTATACGAAACCGTAATTTCCGGGAGACTATATGGTTTTCAGTTCAGTCATATTCTTATGCATATTCTTCCCGATCGTATTCATTTTGCATACGATCCTTCCAATCGGAAGAGTGCGGAACGCGGTTTTGATCATTGCGAGCATATTGTTCTACGCGTACGGCGAGCCAGTGTATGTAATCTTACTGCTGGCTTCCGTACTGATGAACTATCTGCTCGGCCTCGGTGTATCCGGAAAGGCCGGCAGGTTCTTCCTCGCAACTGCCGTCATTGTGAACATCGGCTTACTTGTTGTATTCAAGTATGCCGGTTTTCTTGCGGTCAGCCTCAATAACGTGCTTCCCTCGGGAATGAACGTGCCCGTTCCGAAGCTTTCGCTTCCGATCGGTATTTCCTTCTATACGTTTCAGGCGCTTTCTTATGTTATCGACGTATACCGCAAGCAGGTAGAGGTACAAAAGAATCCGCTGAAACTGCTGCTTTACATCTCGTTCTTCCCGCAGCTGATCGCCGGTCCTATCGTCAAATACCACGATATCGAGACCGAGATCCGCGACCGGAAGGTTACGGTTGACGGCGTATGGAGCGGTTTGATCCGTTTCAGCGTCGGCCTCGGCAAGAAGGTACTGATTGCAAATACGATGGCATTTGCCGCGGACAGGCTGTTCGCGCTTGAGACAGCGCAGGTCGGCGTTCTGGCGGCCTGGATCGCGGCGTTTGCATATCTGATGCAGATTTATTTCGACTTCTCCGGATACTCCGATATGGCGATTGGCCTCGGTCTCATGTTCGGATTCCATTTCCAGGAGAACTTCAACTATCCTTATACTTCGGGCAGTATCCGGGAATTCTGGAGACGGTGGCACATCTCCCTGTCCACTTGGTTCCGGGATTACCTCTATATTCCGCTCGGAGGAAACCGTAAAGGCCGGTGGCGTACGATCTTCAATAAGTTCGTCGTATTCTTCTGTACCGGTTTCTGGCACGGCGCGAACTGGACATTCCTCGTATGGGGTCTGTTCCACGGCTTTTTAGAGATGCTCGAAGAGAAGAAGTGGATTCCGGTCCACTGGGGCATCAAGGTTTTCAATCATATATACACATTGCTGATGGTAACGGTCGGATTTGTTATGTTCCGTGCCGATACGCTGCGGCAGGGTATTTCGATGATCGGATCGATGTTCGGCGCCTGCGCGAATCCTGCGGCCGGATATGCCGGCGCGATTGCTCTGATGTCGCCCTATATGATCTGTATCTCGGTTTGCGCGATCCTTGGTGCGACGCCGCTTCTTGCAAGCGGCGTAAAGAAGATGCGTTCGGGCAAGCATGCGGAGGCATGGATGCCTTATCTCGAGATGCTTTTCGCCCTGATCATTCTGGGGCTTGCGTTTATGGCGCTTGCTTCGGACAGCTATAATCCGTTTATTTATTTCCGGTTCTAGAAACCGGGTTTTAGATAAGCCGGCGGCTTATTGATGCCGGCCGGTGTTGGAGATTTCATGAAGAAAAAGGTTGTTTTCATCATAATCTATGTGCTGCTCTGTCTGACTCCGCTTGCGATGCTTCCGTTATCGAAGGATACGTCCGCGGAGGAGAAGAGAGACCTGAGCGCGTTTCCGGAAGTGAAGAAGGAAGGCAAGCTGAACCTTTCGTTCTTTACGGAATTTGACGCGTGGTTTACGGACCATATGGGCGGCCGCTCGTATCTTGTGGAAGCGCAGACCATGATGAAAGAATACGTCTTCGGCGAGTCGGCGAACAGTTCGGTCATCCTCGGAAAGAACGGCTGGCTGTTCTACGAAGAGACTGCCGATGATTATGCAAATGTGGCTTCGCTTACGGAGCGGAACAGCCGGAACGTAGCGGTAACGCTCCGGATGATGCAGGATTACTGTACGGAGCGCGGCGTAGATTTCGTATTTACCGTCGCGCCTAATAAAAATACGCTTTATCCCGACAATATGCCGGCCTGGTACGTAAGAACATCCGGCAAGAGCAATCTTGACATGCTGGCAGCGGACCTTGACCGTTTCGGCGTGAAGTATGCGGACCTGAAGAGCATGTTCCTGAAGGAGCCGAAGGCTTATTACCAGCCGAGGGATTCCCACTGGACGTACGAAGGCGGCATGCTCGCCTATCGGACGATTGTGAATAAGCTTTCCAAGGAACACAGTCTGTTTGAAGACGTGAAGTTTACGGAACGGGCGGATTGGGATGCCGACCTCGTGAACATGATGTACCCGGGCGCGCCCGACACAGATGTACAGATGTACCCGGAGATTACGTATTCATTTACCGTTAAAGGCGCTTTTGTAAGCGATATGGATATGGTCATCGAGACGACCGGCGGAGCGGGAGAGGGTTCGCTTCTCATGTTCCGTGACTCGTTCGGAAATACGACGTGGAGATACTTCGCGGAAGCCTTCGCGGAGGCAGATTTCGAGCGTGCGGTTCCGTACCGTCTGAATACGATCGACCGCATCGGCGCGGACACGGTCGTATTGGAGATCGTAGAGCGTAACCTTAAGAACCTCGCGGAGAAAGCCCCGATGATGGAAGCGCCGAAGAGAAATCTGGAAGTGCTCGATGCGTATGACATTTCCGACCGCGACAATCAGGTTGCTTCGCGGACCGCCGGCGTGTTCTTCCATATCTACGGTTCGATCGCGCCGGAGATCCTCGACGAGGATTACCACGTATACATCATCGCGAAGAAGAGCGGAAATGCCGTATTCTACGAGGCTTTCCCGATCTATGAGCGTGAGCTGCTCACATCGGAACGATGTTGCGACAACGGTTTCTCCTGTTACCTGCCGGAAGAGGTTGCCACGGAAGCGGATTCGCTCGGTATCCTGACGGTTAGTAACGGCAAATACTATTACATTCCTTACACAAAATAGAAATCAGGGAGATAACATATATCATGGAGAACAGATTACAGTTATATAATACACTTACCAAGAAGGTGGAGACCTTCGTACCGAACGTTGACGGAAAGGTTGCCATGTATACCTGCGGCCCGACCGTGTATCATTTTGCGCACATCGGAAACCTTCGAAGCTACATCCAGGAGGACGTTCTTGAGAAGACGCTTCGTTATCTCGGTTACGACGTGAAGCGCGTTATGAACATTACCGACGTCGGCCATCTGACCGACGATGCCGATGCCGGCGAAGATAAGATGTTAAAGGGCGCGCAGCGTGAGCACAAGACCGTTATGGAGATTGCAAAGTACTATACCGACGCGTTCTTCTCGGATTGCGCAAAGCTGAACATCAAGACGCCCGACGTTGTCGAGCCCGCGACGCATTGCATCCCCGAGTTCATTCATATGATCGAAGTGCTCCTCAAGAAAGGCTACGCTTATCAGGCCGGGGAAAATGTGTACTTCGACACCTCAAAACTGAAGGAATACTTTGTCCTTACGAACCACAGCGAGGACTCGCTCCTTGAGGGCGTCCGCGACGATGTGGATGTGGATCCGAATAAGAAGAACAAGAACGATTTCGTTCTGTGGTTTACCAAGTCCAAGTTCGAGGATCAGGCCCTCAAATGGGACAGCCCGTGGGGCGTCGGATATCCCGGCTGGCATATCGAGTGCTCGTGCATCAGCATGAAGCATCTCGGCGAGTATATGGACATTCACTGCGGCGGCGTGGACAACATCTTCCCGCATCATACGAACGAGATTGCGCAGTCCGAGTCGTATCTCGGGCACAAATGGTGCAATTACTGGTTCCATGTGCATCATCTGAACGACAAGAGCGGAAAGATGAGTAAATCGAAGGGCGATTTCCTGACTGTTTCTCTGATTGAGAGCAAGGGTTACAAGCCGCTTGTATACCGTTTCTTCTGCTTACAGAGCCATTACCGTAAGCCGCTTGAGTTCTCCTACGAGGTACTCGACCAGATGACGGCTGCTTACGATAAGCTTGTGAAGAGAATCGCCGGACTTAAGAAGGATACCCCGGTGGATCGGGCAGCTTTCGATTCTTACAGGAAGCAGTTTGAGGACTGCCTGTGCAACGATATCAATACCGCTTCGGCAATCACGGTGCTTTATGACGTTTTGAAGGCGGATATTTCCGACGGAACGAAGTTTGCTCTTGCGGAGAGCTTCGATACCGTACTGAGTCTCGGACTGACTGCCGCGCAGGCGGAGGAGCCCGCAGCTGAGGCCGATGACGAGCGGATCGCTTTCGTTAACGCGAAGATCGCGGAGCGTGCCGAAGCCAAGAAGGCAAAGGATTTCGCTAAGGCTGACGCAATCCGTGCGGAGCTTCTTGAAAAAGGCATTCAGATTAAGGATACGAGAGAGGGCGTCGTATGGGAGAAGATCTGACATCCCTGATCCGCGAACGCTTCGGCTATGCGGATGTCGACGCAAAGCAGTATTCGCCGTTGTCGCTCGCATTTGTCGGAGACGCGGTATACTCGTTACTGATCCGCACAAAGCTTCTTTGCGAACGCGAGCTGACGGTGAACCATCTGCATAAACATGCAGCCGACGCGGTGAAGGCGGAAGCGCAGAAGGAACTCATGACGGCAATGCTTCCGAAACTTACTGAGGAGGAACTGACCGTCTTTAAGCGCGGCCGCAACGCCAACTCGCATTCGGTTGCGAAGCATGCGTCGGTTACCGATTACAGGATAGCGACCGGATTCGAGGCACTGATCGGGTATTTATACCTGAACGGACGCATGGACCGGATTATGGAACTGGTTTTCGGGCAGGAAGGATAGAAATCATGGATGAACAAAGATACAGCGAGACTTTGATCGAGGGCCGTAACGCCGTTTTGGAGGCATTTCGTGCCGGAAAGACGGTCGACAAGCTTTATGTTTTGAAAGACTGCAAGGACGGCCCGGTCCGCTCGATCCTCCGCGAGGCGGAAAAGGGCGGCTCAATCGTCAATTTCGTGGATAAGGAACGGCTCGACCATATGAGCACGACCGGCAAGCACCAGGGCGTTATCGCGCAAACTGCGGCCTATGATTATGCCGAGGTGGATGACATTCTGAAGATAGCCGAGGAGAAGGGCGAACCGCCGTTTCTGATCCTTCTCGACGGGATCGAAGACCCGCACAATCTCGGAGCGATGATCCGTACCGCGAACCTCGTGGGCGCGCATGGCGTGATCATTCCGAAGCACCGCGCGGTAGGACTTACCGCAACGGTTGCGAAGACTTCGGCGGGAGCGCTTAACTATACGCCGGTAGCAAAGGTAACGAACCTTACGCAGACGATGGAAGACCTTAAGAAGAAAGGTATCTGGTTCGTCTGCGCGGATATGAGCGGAGACGTGATGTATAGAACGAACCTGACCGGTCCGATCGGTCTTGTGATCGGCAACGAAGGAAGCGGCGTAAGCCGTCTTGTGAAGGAACATTGCGACTATACCGCGTCCATCCCGATGAAGGGCGATATCGATTCGCTGAACGCATCGGTTGCGATGGGCGTGCTGGCATATGAGATCTTACGCCAGAGAATGGGTGGAAAATGAGTCCTGATTACAGCATTTACAGCAACGAGGAGCTTTGCAGGCTTTCGAAGACCGATAAGGACGCGGAAGAGTATCTGCTTGTGAAGAACAAGGAGATGGTGCGCCTTGAGGCACGGAACCTGTACCTTTCCTGGGGCGAATGGGATGACCTTTTGCAGGAGGGCATGATCGGCCTTCTGCAGGCAATCCGCGGGTATTCCGCGGACAATGGGGCGAGCTTTGCCACATTTGCCGCGCTCTGTGTACGCGGGAAAATGCTGAATGCCGTCACGGCCAGTAACCGCCGCAAGCACGGTGCGATGGAGGATTATGTTCCGCTTGATTCCCCGGCGTTTCAAAGCGAGGACGGCACCGGCCTTTACGGCGTCGGACGGTACGATAACCCGGAGAGCCAGGTGATTTCCAGAGAGGATGCCGGTACGCTTCGTAAGCGCATCCTCGATTCGCTCAGCAAGGGCGAGAATGCCGTGTTTACGGAGTATCTTCAGGGGCTTGATTACCGCGAGATTGCGGCAAAGCTCGGGAAGAGTCCGAAGTCGGTCGACAACACCTTGCAGCGCATCCGAAGAAAAGTGCGCGAGCTTCTCGCAAACGGCTCCGGACAGGCATAAAAAGCTGAATAATTTGCAGGTTTTCAGCCACTTTCGAAGGATTCAAAAATCTCGAAAAAACTGCTTGCAAAACCAAGTGGTGTGTGGTATTATAGCATTCGTGATTGCTGATGTGGCTCAGGGGTAGAGCGTTTCCTTGGTAAGGAAGAGGTCGCGGGTTCAATTCCCGCCATCAGCTTACAGTGAAGATTGCGGAAAGCCTGCTAAAAGAAAGTCAAGCGTAAGTTTAGCTTATGCTTGATTTTTTTTTATCTTTTTGTGAAGAAATTGGTAGCTATTGAAAAAAAGTTGGCAATCTTTTTTCAAAAGTGATACTAATGGGTAGAAGGAGGTGAGGCAATGGATAACGGTGCAAGTAGCTACCGCCGTTTTCTCGAGGGTGATTGGGATGGTCTTACTGAGATCGTCAGTGAATATTATAAAGGTCTTGTTTTATATCTGAACACATATTTGAATAATCTTCAGGACGCTGAAGATATGGCTGAAGAAACCCTGTTAGTGTTAACCACACAGAAACCCGTGTATAAAGGCAACGCCTCTTTCAAAACCTGGCTTTATGGGATTGGCAGAAATGTGACCTGCATTAGTCTTCGCAAGAACCATCGGGTAGTTCCTGTATCTCCGGATGATTTATCCTTGCTGGCATCACAGGAACAGGATGCTGCGGAGGAATTCTTTCTAGACGAAGAGAAACGGGTGCTGCATCGTTGTTTATTGCGGTTACGAACGGAATTCCGACAGGTTCTTTGGCTCAGGTATTTCGAAGATATGAGCGCTTCCGAGATTGCGAAAGTAATGAGTAAGACAAAATATAGTGTCAATCAACTTACAGCACGGGCAAAGAAAGCATTACGTGAAGAGATGGCGAAGGAGGGATATCATGCGAGATACTGATGAGGTTGTAAAAAGTATAAGAAGAAAAACAGAATTATATGAGCGTCAAAACGAAAATAAATCAAACGAAAGGAGGCGGTTTTCTATGAAAAAGCAGGTTGTTATTATTCTTGTTGCCATTCTGGCGGTAGCATCTGTCGGAGGGGCACTGGCATACAAAGAAAGCAAGAAAAAACAGAGTGTCATGAAAAATGAGAATAATGAAAATGGTCGAGTAACGATATCCATGCCGGAAGGCCTTACTCGAGTAAAGATAATTGATGGGACTTTTGGAGATACCATCACTTTCGATGGTGACGAGCTCAAAGAGCTATGTGACATATTCAATAGTATTACGGGAACAGCAGAAGATGTCGGTGAAAGCGGCGGTTATACATATGGTATACAGTGTTACATAGGAGATGAAAGGTGTGCCTCTTTCAGCATCATGAGTCCGACAGTATTACGGGAACAGATTGGCAATTCCTGCCGATTGTTCACATCGGATTCTGAAATGGCAGTATACAAGTATCTCACAGATTTGTTTGAAGCATATCGAGCGGAATAAGTGGTTTTCAGGTTGGAAGGGGCTGTAAGCACCCCTTCTTTTCCTTTTATGCTGAAATGTCGTAAAGGCTGGGTTTTAAGTGGCAGACAAAGGAAATGTGTGGTATAATATCTAAGATTTTTCTGGAGGACGAATGTCTGTTAACTGACCTCCGGCATAACTTAACTAGGGAGAAACTGATTTGAACGAATCTGAGCTCTATAAAGACCTTGGGAAATTGACAAAGGATAAGAGCAGATGGAAGCAGAGCATTCCATTTGTCGCATCGCTTCTTAATACGGAGTCCGTAAGAATCCGGGCAAAGGTGCTCTGGCTGCTTGGTGAGATGGGGCTTGCATATCCGGCGGATATGCAAGGGTATGTTCCGGAGATTGCCTTGTTCCTTGACAGCGCGGAGCCGCTTTTGCGGGAGCGGGCGGTTAACGCTCTCGGCAGGATCGGCAGGAGCAACTATCCGGCAGTAGAACAATACCGGAACGATTTATTCCGCTTCGCTGACGATGAGAATCCTAAGGTACGTCTGAGTTTTATATGGGCGTCGGAGAACATTGCCACGAATACGCCCGACATCTATAAAGACCATATGCAGGTGTTTGAGAAGCTTCTGCATGATCCGGATGACAAGGTCAGAATGGAATCGCCTGAGATTTTCCGTGTTCTAGGGAAACGCAGACCGGAGTTTGTCCAGCCGTACATGGAACTGCTGTGGAGCATGTCCGAATCCGACGATAACAGAGTCGTCCGGATTCATTGCGCGGGTGCGATAAAAGCGACAGGAATGAAACAAGACAACGGAGATTAACGATTATGTGGTTTAAGATGCATCCATGGGTTTTCCCCGCTGTTTTAGGCGGAATAGGACTCCTTTATCTGATCCTTAATGTTGCGTGCATTATAGAAAGCAAAAAACAAAAACGCTTTATATCCGGAATCCCGCTCTTGGGAGGCATTCATATTTTGATCGCAGGCTTGATCAGTCCCATCAAATGGCTGGCACTGCTCTGTGTCTTGGATTTTACCTTCTGGGAGTTGCTTTATGCACTTTTCATTGACGGTGCTTTCAAGAAGAACGATGACGGAGGAACCCAGTGATAATTAAATTGAAAAACGGAATAGACTATCTTCTGCTGAAAAGAGAGGGAGAGTACTATTTGTTAACAGATCAAAAGGAGAAGACGGATTCCTCGTTCGAATGGTGGAGAACCCATTACAGGAAGAAGATTGATCCTTATGACGAATGCGTCGAAGAGTGCTATGATGTTTCCTTTCACGTGATTTATGATGTCGGTATCCCGGGTGTTACTGATAATTGGATCCTATTGGGAGACAGTGACCTGTCAAAAGGTATTGTTTATCTTAATGACGGGAATAATCATGAGGGGTGGGAATTTGTAGACAGAAACTGGAGCCGGAAAAGGATTGATTTTTGCGATGTGAAGGATCAGTATCTGGAAAAGAAGATTTCGATAAAAAACGGCAGGAAATGCGACCCTAAGAGGAAAGAGCGTGTTTATATGTCGAAGAAAGAATTCGCGGAATTCTGGATAAATTCGTTATAAGCGTTTGGGTGATATGGAATAAGGAGTGGACATTGAAGATGATTAATACATCGGATTGCGAATGGTATGCAACCTGTGATTGTTGGGCTAATATCAAAGCCGGGAAATACGTGTTATAGTTTTGGACCGGAGGTTTGTCACACAATAACAAAAGTTTAATGAAGCAGGTAACGTGGCGACAGTCGCCCCGGTGCCTGCTGTATTTTTCCCTTTTCTTGGTTTTTGCACGTTTTTTCTCATTTTCCCTATGGAATTTTTCGGCCAAACTTGTTATTATGTTATATAGGCATATTATGCCCATGGGGTTACAATTGATTTTCGTCTGACATCGGGTTGTGACCCGGAGAAGGTGCGGTTATTTGAAGGAGGGTTGCTTATGGCTGAATTGTTATGTGTTGTATGCAAAGAGAATAAAGCCGGCGGGGATGGCTTATGTGTAAAATGTCGTTTCAAGATGAATACACAGCAGGAGTCTGCCCCTCTTGAAGAGCAGGAACTGCTTCTGCCCGAGGGCCGGTATTTCGGAAAGACGCGTAACGGAATTCCGAACGGCCGCGGCGAGCTGACATATAATGAGGGTGATTCCCGGAAGTACTACAGGGGAGAATTTAAGGACGGCATGCGGCACGGCAAGGGGAAGCTCGTGTTCCGCAATGATGCTTACTATGACGGTGAGTGGGTTCACGACAAATACGACGGCTACGGCGAGGAGTCAATCCCGGGCGGTAACGTGCTTGAGGGTTACTATGAGCAGGGCCGGCTGATCAGCGGACATGTATTTTTCGGTGACGGTCGTGAATATGACGGTGAGTGGAGCAATGATCTGCCGAACGGCATGGGCAAGATGTTCTTCCATGACGGCCACGCAGAGGAAGGCTTCTGGATCAACGGCGTATGCGCATTCCGTGACAAGCCCGATGATGAGCAGATTCAGGCATTTCTCCGTAAGCAGGAGGAGATTGCCCGTGAGGAAGAGGAGATGCTCGCTGAGGAGAATGAGCGCCGTCGTCTTGCAAAGGAGAAGCGTGACCGTATGATCGCGCAGCTTCGTGAGCAGCAGGCCAAGGAACAGGAAGGCGGAGACCGTTTCTACGCCGCAGAGCCTGTAATGGCTGTTGAAGAAGAGATTAATAATGCTATTCGCGGGAACAAGAACGAGGAGGAAACTCCCGAAGAGACCGCTCCCACGGAAGTGCTTTCGAATGATGAGAACGAGCAGGCATTTGCCGGCGATACGGAAGAGACTGCGGTTGAAATTCCGGTTGAGGAAGACGATGATTCGGCGGAGACCGAAAAGGCTGAGGAGACCGCGAATGTCGAAGAGTCCTCTGCACCTGCTGATGATACCGATTATCTCGTTCCCGACCAGCCGGTTGACAAGGAAGAGATGGAGCAGGCTCCGCCTGTGCCGTCTGCGACTGCGGTATTTATGCGCGACGGTTTTCCGCCGGCATACGATGAGAATCCCGCTGAGGAATCTTTCTTAGAGACCGCGCTTTATAAGCCCGGCGAGGAATTTCCTTCTTTTGACGCTTTGTTCGAGGACGAAGAGGAGAAAGAGGAAGAGCCCGCACCGGTTGAAAAGAAACACGAAGAGATTCCTATCATCATTGAGGATAATACCATCTACGGTGATGACGGCATGTCCGCGGAAATCGTTTACGATTCGCCTTTCGACAGAGCAGACGCAACGCCTGTGAAAGAAGAGGCTGTGGAGGCTGCTGTTGAGGCTTCGGAGGAAACCGAAGAAGCCGCTACGGAAGTTGCGGAGGCTGCGGAAGAGGCGGTTGAGACCGTTGAGGAGACTGTTGAAGAGGCAGCAGAGGAAACTGCTGAGACGCTAGAGGCTGTTGAAGAGACAGTCGAAGAGACCGCAGAAGAAGTGACCGAAGAGGCTGCGGAAACCGCAGAGGCTGTTGAAGAAGCAGTTGATGAGATCAAGGAAGAGGCAGCGGAAGAAGTTGCCGAGACCGTTGAGGAAGCCAAGGAAGCCGCTGAAGCTGTTGCCGAAGAGACCAAGGAAGCCGCTGTTGAGGCAGTTGCAGAAACATTGGCGGAGCAGCCTGTCGAGAAGCCCGTTGAGCAGCCGGTTGAAAAAACTGTGGAGCAGCCGCTTGGCAAGACCGGATATTTCTCCGAGACCTATGCAAACGGCCAGATGTACGAGGGCGACTTCTATGACGGACGCCGTCAGGGTAACGGCTTAATGATTTATCCGAACGGCGATATCTATGAAGGCGGTTATTATGCCGGCAAACGCCATGGACAGGGAGTCCTGACCTACGGCAACGGCAGCATATATGAAGGCAGCTGGGAGAATGGCATGAAGTCCGGCAAGGGTAAGTTCACCAAGAAGAGCGGTGAGAGTTACCAGGGTGATTTTGTGGCGGGCGCATTTGCCGGACACGGTATCCTTCGTTACGAGAACGGCGACGTTTTCGAAGGCGAATGGTTCAACAACCGTCAGAACGGTGAAGGTATCATGACCTATGCCGACGGCACTCAGGAGAAGCAGGTTTGGGAGAATGGAATCAAAATCTCCGCTGAGCCGCTGATCGCTGAAGAACCCGCTCCGGTTGAGGAAGCAGTTGAAGATGTTATCGAGCCGATTGAAGAGAAGGCGGAGGAAGTAACGGAAGCAGTTGAAGAGACTGTGGAAGAGGATACCGAGAACATAGAGGAAACAGTTGAGGAAACTACTGAGACCGTAGAAGAAACTGCGGAAGCGGTTGAAGAAGCCGTGGAGGAAGCGACCGAAACAACGGAAGAAGTTACCGAGACTGTAGAAGAAGCTGCTGAGGAAGTAACGGAAGCAGTTGAAGAGACTGTGGAAGAGGTTACCGAGGAATTGGAAGAGGCAGTTGAAGGAGTGACTGAAACTGCTGAAGAAGCTGCCGAGGAAGTAACTGAGGATGCTGAGGGAACCGTTGAGGAAATAACCGAGGCGGTTGAAGAGACTGCTGAAGAGGTTGCCGAAGTTGTAGAGGAAGTAACCGAACAGGCCGAAGAGGCTGCAGAAGAAGTAGCGGAATCGGTTGAAGAGACCACAGAAGAAGTTGCTGAGAACGTTGAGGAGGTAACGGAAGCGGTTGAAGAAACTGTGGAAGAGGTTACCGAGAACGCGGAAGAGGCAGTTGAAGAAGTAACTGAGACTGCTGAGGAAAATGTTGAGGAAGCAACTGAGGCTGTTGAAGAGACAACCGAAGAAGTTTCCGAAACTGTAGAGGAGACTGTCGAGGAAGTAACCGAACAGACTGAAGAAGTAACCGAGCAGGTTGAAGAAACTATAGAAGAGGCAGCCGAGAAGGCTGAAGATACTGTAGAAGAAATCACCGAGCAGGTTGAAGAGACTGCTGAGGAAGTAGCAGAGACGGCCGAGGAGACAGCGGCAGCAGTTGAGGAACCCGCCGAGGCATCTGCTTCTGAAGAACCTGAGGCTCCCGCAGAAGAGAAACTTCCCGCTGAGGAAGAGGCTCCGCAGCCCGTAGTTCGCGAGACGAAGTCGATCTCTTATAAGAACGGCAACAAGTATGCCGGACAGGTTAATGAGAAGGATCTTCCGGACGGTGTCGGTATTTATACTTATGCGAACGGCAGCCGGTACGAAGGAAGCTTCCGCGAAGGTATGCGTGACGGTGTAGGCCGTTTCACATGGTCTACCGGAGACTACTATGAAGGCGACTGGAAGGACAACAACCGCCACGGTAACGGCCGCATGGTATTTGTCAGCGGACGTGTAAGAGAAGGCCGTTTCGTAAATAACGAGTTTAAGCCGGAATAAGGAGCAGAGTTCAGGAAACATGTACTATTTCGACATCCACTGCCACATTTTAAACGGAATTGATGACGGAGCGCGGAATCCCGAGGTTACGGCCCAGATGCTGAAGATGGCCTATGACGACGGAATCCGCGGCATCATCTGCACGCCGCATTATCAGCCGGGAACCTTTAATACCGGCAAAGCGGAGCGCGTGATCCGTGTGAAGCATCTGCGTGAGATCGCGCAGAAATTCTTCCCGGATCTGCGGATTTATGAAGGCTGCGAGTGCTTTTCCGCATCCGGAAGCATTGTGGAGGATATCGACAGAGGACTCAGCGGAACACTTGCCGACAGCCGGTATTTTCTCGCGGAATTCTCACCGTATACGCCCGGCAAGATCATTGAGGCACGGCTGATGGACATTCTCTCGGCCGGGTATTGGCCGATTGTGGCACACGCTGAGCGGTATTACGCGTTCGAGGATGAGAACTTCCGCAGACATATTGCTTCTTTCAGCCGCATTCAGATGAATGCCGACAGCATCATGGGAGAGGACGGACCGAAGATCCGCAAACTTGCGCGGAAGATGCTTTCCGAGCACATCGTTTCCTTTGTCGCGACCGATGCCCACGGTGCGCATCACAGAATTCCGAAACTGTCGGAATGCGCGGATTACATTTGTTCGAATTTCGGTGAGGAGTACGCAGAAGAGATTCTGTGGCGCAATCCCGAATCGATTATACAAAACGAAAAAATATAACTGTCTCCGCGGGCTTCGGCCCGCCCTGACAGTTGTTTTTAGGAGGAAAAATGGACAACAAACCAAACTCTTCAGAACAGACTGACACCATAAATCTGTCAGAATTGTTCTACGTTCTTCTGTCGAGGATTCTGACGATCGTCTGTGTGACGGTATTGTGCGGCGCGGTTGCATTTGCCTACAGCAGATTCTTCATTGCTCCCGAGTATTCGGCCGGTTGTACGCTTTTCGTGCTGAACCGTAACAATGAGAACTCGCTGACTTCATCGGATATTTCCGCCAGTAACGCGCTCGTAAAAGACTACCAGATTCTGGCAGGAAGCCGCGCGGTTATTGAAAAGGTTATTGCCGACCTGAATCTGCAGTATGACGAATCCGATCCCGGTAAGGCAACGTATACCTATTCCCAGCTGAAGAGTGAGATTCGCGTTTCCGTACCGAGTGATTCGCGTATGCTTGTTGTAAGCGTTCTGGATAAGAACCCGAACAACGCCAAGAAACTGGCCGACGCCGTCTCTGAAGTGCTTGTAAGCCAGATCGTATCGAAGATGAAGACCGAGGCTTCCATTATCGATTATGCGGTTGTTCCGACCTCGCCGGCTTCACCGAACGTTAAGAAGAACACGCTGATCGGCGCAGCCATCGGATTCCTTCTGATCTGCGGTATCATCGTTCTTCGTTTCATCACCGATGATACGATCAAATCCGACACCGATATTGAGAAGTACCTGCATCTTCCCGTACTCGGAACCATTCCGCTCGATGAGAACGAAGAGCCTAAGAGAAAGCGCTCGGAGTATCGGGCCGATATGAAGAAAGCGAAAACGCTTTATTCGAGAAAGGGGGACAAATAAGATGCAGAGCGTAACATTTTTGGAAAAGCCCTCTGAAGAATTTGCCCAGAGAGAAGCTATTAAGAACTTCCGTACCAACGTACAGTTCTGCGGCGCTGATGTCCGCGTTATCATGTTGACAAGTACCTTCCCGAGCGAAGGTAAATCCAGTACTTCCCTGAACATTGCACGTTCCTTCGCGGAACTCGGCAAGCGTACGATTTATGTTGACTGCGATCTTCGTAAATCGGTTGTTATTTCGAAATTCTCTGCGGACAGCAAGGTTTTCGGTCTGACACATTTCCTGACCGGCATGCAGAGCCTGGAAAGCTGTATTTGCGAGACCGATGTTAAAAATCTTCATGTACTGTTCTCGGGTGCTTATCCGCCGAACCCTGTTGAGCTTTTCAACACGAAGCGTTTCAGTGCGATGCTGAATGCCCTGAGAGAGCATTACGATTATGTGATCATTGATACGCCGCCGATGGCAAATGTTACCGACGCGGCTGTTCTTTCCCAGTATTGTGACGGCGCGATCTTCGTTATCAGCCAGGGTAATGTTAAGTATCATCTTGCGCAGAAGATGCTTGAGCAGCTCGGCCGAAGCGGATGTAAGATCCTCGGTGTAGTGCTCAACAAGGTGGATTTCAAGCAGAACTACCTGCAGAAGAGTTACTACGGCCGGTATTACGGCAAGAAGTACTCCCGTTACGGTTACGGCTACGGCTACGGCGAGGAGAACCAGCATAAGAAAGGTGAAGGCCACCATCAGAAAGGTTCCTCTTCCCGTAAGAAATCCGACAGCGTAAGCGAGAATACGGAGGAGAGCAAGGCCGTCGAAGAAAAGATTGAGGAGACAGAGGTATGATCAGCGAAGTCGTTTTGAACCTGAACCGTAACGGTTCCGCGATCCGCGCCATGTTTGAAGAGGGCGCCCGGATGGCGAAGGAAGTCGGAAAGGAAAATGTATACGATTACAGCCTCGGAAACCCGAGCGTTGAGCCCCCGCAGGAAGTAAAGGAGGCTATGATCGACGTATTGAATGAGGAGAATCCGAACGCCGTACACGGTTACATGAACAATGCCGGATACGAAGATGTGCGCGAGGCGATCGCAGAGCATCTGAACGGTCTTTACGGCACTGCTTTTCATGCAAAGAACATTCTTATGACGGTCGGCGCAGCAGGCGGGTTGAACGTTATCTTCAAGGTTCTGCTGAACCCCGGCGACGAGGTGCTCACATTTGCCCCATTCTTCGGTGAATACCGCAACTACGTGAACAATTTCGCAGGTAAACTCGTTACTGTCGCTACCGATCCGGATACGTTTATGCCGGTTGCCGAGAACCTCGCAGCGGCGATTACGCCTAAGACGAAGGCCTTGATCATCAACAACCCGAACAATCCTACCGGCGTTGTATATTCCGAGGAGATCATCCGCATGGTTGCAGCCGTTCTCGAGGCGAAACAGAAGGAGTACGGTACCTCGATCTATCTGATCGCCGATGAGCCTTACCGTGAGCTTGTATATGACGGTGTTACCGTTCCGTATCTGACCAAATACTACCGCAACACGATCGTCGGTTACTCCTACAGTAAGTCGCTTTCCCTTCCGGGCGAGCGTATCGGATACCTGGTTATGCCCGACGAACTGGACGACGCCGATGAGATCATTCCGGGTGCTTCCGCAAGCAACCGCGTACTCGGTTTCGTTAACGCGCCGTCTTTGATCCAGAGAACGATCAAGCGTGTCCTCGACGCCAAGGTTGACGTTGAGATTTACAACCGTAACCGTGAGCTTCTTTACTCGAAGCTTACCGAATACGGCTATACCTGCATTAAGCCGCAGGGCGCTTTCTATCTGTTCGTGAAGGCACCGGGCGGAGATGATAAGGCATTTGTTGCCGCAGCGAAGAAGTACCATCTGCTTTTGGTTGCAGGCAGCGGTTTCGGCGGTCCCGGATATCTGCGTATCGCATATTGCGTGGATTATGACATGATCGTCCGTTCCCTTCCGGCATTTGAAAGCCTTGCAAAGGATTACGGCTTAAAGTGATCCGAATTCTTCGGAAAGGTCACAAGAAACAATGAGTAATACATTTATGGACAATATCCGCAGGGTTGTGCCCTATGTTCCGGGTGAGCAGCCTGCGGGGAAGGTCATCAAGTTAAATACGAACGAGAATCCGTATCCGCCGGCACCTGCCGTGCAGGAGATCCTCAACACCGACGACGCGGAACTTCTCAGAAAATACCCGGATCCGTCCATCGGTCCGCTGGTAAAAGCTTTGGCAAAGGAATATGATCTGAAGCCTGAGCAGATCTTCGTCGGAGTCGGTTCGGACGACGTTATCGGAATGAGCTTTCTGACCTGCTTTGCGGGTGAGAAGCCGATCGCATTTCCCGATATCACCTATTCGTTCTATGACGTGTGGGCGGAGCTCTTCCGGATTCCGTATAAGATGATTCCTTTAAAGGACGATTATACGATTGACATTGACGATTATGACGGTCAGTGGGGCGGTATCATTATCGCGAATCCCAATGCGCCGACATCGATCGAACTCGGTATCGACCGCGTGGAGGAGCTCGTAAAGAGACATCCCGAGTGCGTCGTGATCGTTGACGAAGCATATGTGGATTTCGGCGGAACGAGCGCGATGCCGCTTGTGGCGAAATACCCGAATCTGCTGATCACGCAGACATTCTCGAAATCCCGCTCGTTAGCCGGACTTCGGATCGGTTTCGCTGTCGGAAACCCCGAACTGATCAAAGCAATCAATGATGTTAAATATTCCTACAATTCCTATACTCTGAACCGTCCGAGCATCGTTGCCGGCGTGGCTTCCTTAAGCGACAGGCCTTACTTTGAGAAGATCTGCGGCAAAGTAATCGCTACAAGAGAAGCAGCCAAGAAAGAGATGGCGGCGTTAGGATTTTCCTTCCCGGATTCAAAGACGAACTTTCTGTTCGTAACACATGAAAAGGTTCCGGCCGAGTTCATTCAGAAGGAACTGAAGAAGCGGAACATCTACGTCCGTTACTGGAAGAAGCCGCGGATTGACAACCGCCTTCGCATCACGATCGGTACCGATGAGGAAATGGCAGCGCTGTATGCCGCATTAAAAGAGATTATCAGCCAATGCAAGTAAGAAATTATCAAAAAGAACTGGATCAGACGATTGAACGCATACAAAAAGAGGGCTCTGTGCCCTCTTTGCTGTTACATGCCTGTTGTGCGCCGTGCAGCAGCTACGTGCTTTCATATCTTTCGGAGTATTTCCGGATTACGGTCTGCTTCTATAACCCGAATATCACGAGCCCGGAAGAGTTCGAGAAGCGCGCCCGCGAGATTGAGCGGCTTATTTCCGAGATGCCCGTGAAGCATCCGGTGACGCTTCGGATCGGGACGTATGATCCGAAGGAATTCTTCGAGGCGGTCAAAGGGCTTGAGGACGAGCCGGAAGGCGGGAAGCGCTGTGAAGTGTGCTTCCGGATGCGCCTTAATTATGCCGGAAAGCAGGCGGCCGAAGAGGGGTTTGACTACTTTACGACGACGTTATCCATCAGTCCGTTAAAAAATGCTCCCCTTCTCAATACGATCGGGGAGCAGATTGCTTCGGAAATCGGTGTTCCGTACCTGACTTCGGATTTTAAGAAGAAGGGCGGGTACCTCCGGTCCATCGAACTGTCCCGCGAATATGACCTGTACCGACAGGATTATTGCGGTTGCGCGTTCAGCTTACGGGACAGGAATGAGCGTCTTCAGGACCGCAGCGGCAATCTCGCCGGCGACACGACTTCCTGAACCGCCGTGCTCAACGATTACGACAAATGCATAAGGATACTCTTCGGAGTCAACGAAACCGGCGAACCAGCTATTGGATTTGCCGGTTTTTTGTTCTACGGTACCGGATTTTGCACCGATCGGAACGTTCGGGAAGCGTGATTTGTCATACGAAACCGTCAGGTTATTCTTCATGTAAACGGACAGTTTCGAGGCGGTGGAAGGAGTCACAAGTTCCTCTGTAAACGTGGCCTTCGGAATCTCAACGGCGCGTCCTTTCGCGTCCGTAACGCTGTGCAGACAGGTCGGAACGGCTGCTTTTCCGCCGTTTGCGATCGCGCCGTAATAGAGCATCACGGCACACGGGTTTACGAGGTCGTGATATAAGCCGACGCCGCCCCAACCGAGCTGGTTTGCGGACACGGAAGCAAGCTCGAAGGAACCTTTGGCGGTGGAAAAGCCGTGAATCTTATAGGATGCGGTGAGCCCTGCCTTATGCACATATTCGGTCATGACGTCGCCGCCGATCTCAACGGCAAGCTTTGCAAACGTACAGTTGCAGGAAACGGCATATGCGTCGGAAAGCGAAAGCGTTCCGTGCTTCTGCGGACACGTGACGGTGTTGTCGCCGACTTTTACGGAACCTTCACAGACAAATGTGCGGCTCGTTACGTCCGGAATCTGTTCCAGCGCGGCCTGCAGCGTGAGCGTCTTAAATACTGACCCGGGCGTGTAAACGGAGTAGAAGAAGCGGTTTACATAGACGCCGTCATAAGCCTCATTGGTCTCGAGATCCTCGGGAACATTGTCCGGATCATATGTCGGAGAGGACACCAGGCACAGAATCTCGCCCGTACGGTAATTGTACACGCCTACGCACCCGGAAGCTCCGTTCAGGGCATTGTACGCGGTTACACAGGCATCCGCGGAGATACTTAGGGAGACGGTATTGCCCTCGTCGGTGATGCCCGAGGAACCTTTTCCGCTGTTATAGGAAACAAGGTACTCGCGCAGGTTGTTAAGCGCGCCGGTACCGATCTTATTGTTACGGTCGCCGACAATGTGAAGCGTCGCTTTTCGCACGGCCGGAAGGGCCGAATAGTAACGGGTTCCGTCCTCTACTCTTGATAGAACGGTTCCGTAACGGTCGGTTAACGTTCCCGTCAGCAGCTCGCCGGAAGAGGAGTACAGGTTCTTGTTGAAGGGCTGCGTGTACCATTTGTCCGCCTGATTCACGTAACGAACGAGAAACAATATGATGCCGCAGACAAATGCAAGCAGGATCAGTTTACAGAAGCGGACGCGCTGTTCAATCTTTCTCATGGCGTTCACCTCCCGTAATAGATGCCGGATCCGCAGACGGAACGGTCTTCTTAGCCTTGCGGACGCGGTAATAGACGGCGTTCGCGAAGCTTGCGTTCGGCCGCGTATCGGTCGCCTTCAGAAAGGCAAGAAGCCCCCATGCAAACATCATGGAGGAACCGCCGTTTGAGACGAACGGAAACGTTACGCCGGTCAGCGGAAGCATATCCACCGAGCCGAATATGTTGAGAGCCGTTTGAAAGATGATCATCGACGTTGCGGAGCACGCCGCGATCGAATAGTAGCTCGAACGGCTCATTTCACACGAACGGATGGCAAATGCGGCAAGCGCGATGATGCAGCCGACGATCAGGATGCCGACGATCAACCCCCATTCCTCGCAAACAAGGCCGAATACAAGGTCGGTATCGGAAGCGGCCACCTTCTTTAAAAATCCCGCGCCGGGGCCGACGCCCGTCAGCCCGCCGGAAGCGATCGCGGTCATGGTACGAACCTGCTGATAGCCGCCTGAGGACGGATATTCCCAGGCGTGGCGCCAGGTTGAGAAACGGTTCCAGATATAAGGTTTGGCAAGCAAAACCATGACGCCCCCGGAAACCGCGCCGCCCGAAAGCAGCAGGATCGTCGCAAAATCACCGGAACGGAGATACGAGATAACGAGGAACGTGATGAAGAATATCGCGGCGCCCCCGAAGTCACTCATCAATCCGAGAAGCATCATCATGGCAAAGGACATAACCATGAAGAGGCTGAGGTTACGCTTACGGAATAAACGGTCCAGCGTTGCCGCGCCGGCAAATATGTAACAGAGCTTCGCGATTTCCGAAGGCTGGAAACTCGAATTTCCGATTTTGATCCAGTTGGTCGCGCCGTATTTGGCGGCACCGATCAGAAGCGTCAGCCCGAGAAGGCCGATCCCGGCGGCTGCAGCGAACCAGCGAAGCTTCTTCACGAGACTCAGGTCCTTTAAAAGAATGCCGAGCCCAAGGAAAAGGACGATTCCGCAGACAACAGCCATCAGCTGCTTATAGAGAAGCGTATAGTTGCAGGATGTTGTTACGGACAGCGAGATCGTGGTTAAGAAGAACGCGATCAGTTCCAGTTCGTAGCCGACCAGCTTAAAGAAATGCATTACAATGAAATACACCCACATGACGATCGTAAACATAAGAAATGTCGGGATAATATAACGGGCGGCGGGTTCCTGCTTTGAGATGACAAGCTGGAAGCAGAGAAGCACCTGCATGATCGTAAGGATCACAACGGGACCCCACGGAGAGACAGGGCGGGCAAGCTTTCTTGCCGCATCGGTCTCGCGGCGTTCTTCCTCGCTGATCGCCTGAAACGTCAATTCAGTCTTACCGACGAAGATGATGTCGCCGTAGTGCAGCTCCGCTTCACTGTCAATCTCGTGTCCGTTCAGCATTGTGCCGCATTTGGAGTCCAGGTCGTAGATGTGCCAGCGGTCCTCCTCATCGCGGGAAATCACCGCGTGCAGACGGTTGACCGATGAATCGCGGATTGTCAGGTCGGCCGAACGGGAACGTCCGAGAATATTCTCCCAGTGCGTCAGCGGCAGATCGTGCGCGTTGCGGCGGCAAAGCCTTGCAAAGATCTCGGGACGTCTCGGAAGCCGGAATAGCGAAAGAACGGCCGATGTAAGAAATAATACGGAGATTACCATGAACACAATGCGAACAATCCCCGTATACATGCCTGTAAAACCGGGATTGGCATCCAAAGTCTGTTTGATCAGGTCGCATAATTCGTTCATGTCTCGCCCCGCAGATGACTTTAAGAAAGGTTACAACATAAAATTATATCACATTTTCCGCCTAATCGTACCAGGAAAAAAAGGAAATTCCGTTTTCCCGTTGAATAAAGAAAATAGCGGGATCGGTAAGAGGACGGTTCCGTGCATGGGGCGGAGCCGGTAAATAGCATGGTTCCGCGGAGTTTCACGGAAAGGGGAACGGGGAACTTATGGAAAATATTCGGATCATGTTGGAACGAAGAGAGCACGAAATGTTGAGCGAATACGCCACATTTTCCGACTGCTCGAAGGGTCGTGAACGGGATGAGCCGCAGTGCGATATCCGGCCGGTTTTTCAAAGAGACCGCGACCGGATCATTCATTCTAAGGCATTCCGCAGACTGAAGGATAAGACGCAGGTGTTCTTAACGCCGAACGGCGACCATTACCGGACGCGTATGACGCATACACTGGAGGTTTCCCAGATCGCGCGTTCCATCGCGAAGGCGCTTCGGCTGAATGAGGATTTGACGGAAGCGATCGCGCTTGGCCACGACCTCGGGCATACGCCGTTCGGACATGCCGGTGAGCGGGCTCTGGCGCGCGTATGCGAGGGCGGTTTCCGCCATAACGAACAGAGCGTTCGTGTCGTATGTCTTCTCGAAAAGAACGGGATGGGACTGAACCTCACAAAGGAAGTAATCGACGGCATCCGCAATCATCAGATGAGCGGCCATCCGTCTACTCTGGAGGGCAACGTGGTCCGGTTCTCCGATAAGATTGCCTATTACAATCATGATATCGACGATGCCGTGCGCGGGCAGATCATCCGCGAAGAGGATATTCCGTCCGACCTGACCGACTATCTCGGCCATACCTTGAAGGAACGGCTGAACACGATGGTTCATGACATTGTTATCGAGAGCTATGATAAAGGCGAGATCCGCATGTCCGCGGAGATGGAACGGGCAATGCAGGACCTTCGTACCTATATGTTTGAGCAGGTGTACACCAATCCGGCCGCCAAAGGAGAGGAATACAAGGCGGAGGGCATGGTGGAATACCTTTTCGACTTCTACAAGAGGAAGCCCGATCAGCTGACGGACGAATATCAGAAACTGCTGGCAAAGGGCGAGCCGCTTTCCGCGGTTGTGGCGGATTATGTTGCGGGTATGACGGACAAATTTGCCGTCTCCAAATACATGGATCTCGTGATCCCGAAAGCATGGGGTGTGTATTAAATGTATTATGACGAAAAACTGATTGACGAGATACGGAGCCGTAACGAGATCGTCGGTCTGATCGGCAGCTACGTATCGCTGAAGCGGGCGGGAAGCAACTATCAGGGGCTTTGTCCGTTCCACAGCGAGAAGACGCCTTCGTTCAGCGTGAATCCGGCGAGGCAGACGTACAAATGCTTCGGCTGCGGCAAAGGAGGCAACGTCTTCACGTTCCTGATGGAATATGAGAACATCACATTTCCCGAAGCCGTTGAGAATCTCGCGGGGCGCGTCGGCATAACCCTTCCGAAGTACAATATGACCGAGGAAGCAAAGCAGGCGGCGGCCCACAGAGAGCGGATGCTTGAACTGTATAAGAAGGCCGCGACCTATTACTACCGGATGTTTTATTCGGAAAAGGGAAGGTTCGCGAAGGAATACATCGAAAAGCGCGGACTGAGTCCCGAAACGATGAAGAACTTCGGCATCGGCTACAGCGACGGCTCCCTATACAAGTATTTGAAAGAAGAGGGCTATCAGGACGAATTCCTCAATAAATCGGGGCTGTTCACCTATGACGAACGACGCGGCGTAAACGACAAGTTCTTTAACCGTGTCATGTTCCCGATCTTCGACCGGAACGGAAAGGTGATCGCGTTCGGCGGACGTGTTATGGGTGACGCCCTGCCGAAGTACTTAAATTCGCCCGAGACGGACATTTTCGATAAAGGACGTAATCTTTACGGACTGCACCTCGCAAGAAAGACGAGACAGCCTTATATGCTTCTCTGCGAGGGTTATATGGACACGATAGCATTGCATCAGGCCGGTTTTGACAACGCGGTCGCGTCCCTCGGCACATCGCTCACCGGAATGCAGGCGAAACTGCTTTCGCGGTACACGAAGGACGTCGTGATCACCTATGACAGTGACGGAGCCGGACAGGCGGCAGCCAACCGGGCAATCCCGATCCTCGCGGAGGCGGGGATCAGGGCAAAGGTGCTCAATATGTCGCCTTATAAAGATCCGGACGAGTTCATCAAGGCGCTTGGGAAGGAAGCTTACGAGGAGCGGATCAAAAACGCCAGCACCAGCTTCGTTTTCGAGGTAAAGGTGATGGAGGCACGGCATGATCTGAACAATCCGCAGGATAAGACGGCGTTTCAGACCGAAGTCGCGGAACGTATCCTCGGGTTCAGCGAGGATATCGAACGGACCAATTACATCGATGCCTTCTGCAGGGACTACGGCTATGACCGGAAGGAATTCCGAAGCCTCGTGAATAAACTCGGGGCGCAGAACGAATTCCGTTCGGCAGCACCGAAGGTCAATCCGGTCATCGAAGACCGGTCCGAACAGAAAGCGGCAGGACCCGATTCCGCAGTCCGCAAGTCGCAGCGCATTATCCTTACAAGGTGCATCGATGAACCGCAGATGACAGCTGAGATCCGGAAGTACCTCGGACCGGAGGATTTCGAGGAGGGAACGTACCGGACCGTGGCGGAACTCGTATTTTCCCAGTTCGAAAAGGACGGGAAGATCGATCCGTCGGCGATCATCAGCCGGTTTGATGAACGAAACGACCAGACGTTGGCGGCGGAAATCTGCGAGACCGGAGCGGCAATGCGGGAAGGTTCTGCGGAGGAACGCAGGAAAGAGCTTGCTGACAGCGTATACCGGCTTGCAAAGGACAGTCTCGAACGGAAGCAGGCCGCAGCAGTAGCGGAACAGAACACGACGGTGCTCCAGGAACTGATCCGTAAGAAGAAGGAACTGGAACAGATCAAGAAGAAGCTAATATAATGGGAAAGAAAGGGATTACTTATGGCAACGAGAAAGAAGAAAGAGCAGGTACCGGAGGAAGTAATGGCGCAGGAGACCGAAGCAGTCCGCGAGGAAGAGAAGAAGGAAGGCGGCATGTCCGCTGACCTTGTGGAAACCGCGCTTGAAGACGAGGCAGCCGACATCGAACCCCTTGAGAAGAAGGATGAGGAGATGATGCGCTTCCAGGAGAAGTTGAAAGAGCTGTCCGCATTTGCCCGTAAGAAGAAAAATGTGCTCGAGTATCAGGAAATCGTCGATTTCTTCAAGGATATCGAGCTCCAGCCCGGCAGCATGAACCGGATCTACGACTATCTCGAGTCGAACGGCGTGGATATCCTCCGCGAAGAGACGATGGCCGAGATTGACGACATCCCGATGCTTGACGACGATGCCGATCTTGCCGGCGAGGACCTTGAGACGCTTGAAAATCTCGGTAATCTCGACGATCTTGACCTGACCGTTCCGGAAGGCGTCAGCATTGAAGATCCCGTCCGCATGTATTTGAAGGAGATCGGCCGCGTGCCGCTTCTTACCGCGGAAGAGGAGAAGGAGCTTTCGAAGCGCATGGAGGACGGCGACGAGGCAGCCAAGAAGCGTCTTTCCGAAGCAAACCTCCGTCTTGTTGTAAGCATCGCAAAGCGTTATGTGGGGCGCGGCATGCAGTTCCTTGACCTGATCCAGGAAGGTAACCTCGGTCTCATTAAGGCCGTGGAAAAATACGACTACAAGAAGGGATTCAAGTTCTCCACCTATGCGACATGGTGGATCCGCCAGGCCATCACGCGTGCGATCGCGGACCAGGCGCGTACCATCCGTATCCCGGTTCATATGGTTGAAACGATCAACCGTCTGATCCGCGTACAACGCCAGCTTCTTCAGGATTACGGCCGTGAGCCGAGCCCGGAGGAGATCGCGAAGGAAATGAAGATTCCGGTGGACCGCGTACTGGAGATTCAGAAGATCTCGCAGGAACCTGTATCCTTGGAGACCCCGATCGGCGAGGAAGAGGACAGCCATCTCGGCGATTTTCTTCCCGACGATCATCTGCCGATGCCTGCCGACGCGGCATCCTATTCGATGCTCCGCGACCAACTGTATGAAGTGCTCGAGACGCTTTCCGACCGCGAGCAGAAGGTTATCCGTCTGCGTTTCGGCCTGGACGACGGACGTCAGCGCACCCTCGAGGAAGTCGGCAAGGAATTTGAAGTAACCCGTGAGCGTATCCGTCAGATCGAAGCGAAGGCACTCCGCAAACTGCGCCATCCTTCGAGAAGCCGCAAGCTTCGGGATTATCTGGAGTAATATATGAGATTATCCGAACGTATGCATATGGTTGCGGATATGGTATCAAAGGGCGAAGTGCTCGCCGATATCGGCTGCGACCACGGATATCTTTCCGTCTGGCTTGTCCGTACGGAAACTGTCAAGCGTGCGATCGCAATGGACGTCCGCAAAGGTCCGCTTGAGCGGGCAAAGGCCAGCATCCGGTTCTTTCACCAGCAGGAGCGTATCGAAACGAGGCTTTCGGACGGCATGGACGAGCTGAAGCCCGGCGAAGCCGACCGGATCGTGATCGCCGGCATGGGCGGGATCCTGATGAGCGATATCCTTTGCCGCGGTGCAGAGTGCGTGAAGAAAGCGGAACAGCTCGTTCTGCAGCCGCAGTCCGACATCGATCTTGTGCGGAAAGAGATTCACCGGCTCGGTTTTCGGATCGAGGACGAGCGCGCGTGCTTTGAAGACGGCAAATACTATATCGCATTTGCCTGCGGGAAGGGAACGGAGGAGGAGCCGTACACCGAGGCGGAATACCGCTACGGAAGGCTTCTTACAGGGCGGAAGGATGAAATCTGGATGAAGTTCCTCACGGAGGAGCGTTCGAAGAAGGAGCGCATGCTCAGGGGACTTGCCGGAACCGATCCGGAAAGCACCGGAAAGAGAGCGGCCGAGCTGACCGCCGAAATCGCGGAGCTTACGGGAATCTTAAACTGAAAAGAGAGGTATTATTATGGCAGACATTCAAGTAACCGTGAACGGGATAACGAAAGAATTTCCGGAGGGAGTGTCTCTTTCAAGCGTATACAGGGACATGGATTGTCCGGGACCGGAGCCGATCCTTGCGATGGTGAACGGCTCTTTGAAGGAACTGTTTAAGAAACTCTATTCGGACTGTGAGGTGAAATTCCTTGATGTGAGTACTTCGCCCGGATATAAGACCTATGAGCGCGGGCTGACATTTCTGATGCTCGCGGCCTTGTACCGCCTGTACGGACAGGACGAGTGTAACAATCTGCGCGTGGAGCACAGCATCGGGCAGGGCATTTATTGCGAGATCGTGGGACGCAACCGGATTTCCTACGAATTCCTCGAGACCCTCCGTAAGGAGATGCTCGACATCTGTAAGGAAGACCGCATGATCGAGAAGAAGTCCATGAACACGGGCAACGCGATCAAACTGTTCGAAAAGGCCGGCATGGAGGATAAGGTAAAGCTGCTTTCGTACCGTCTTGATTCGAAGACCAACGTTTATATGCTTTCGGGCTATACGGATTATTTCTACGGCTTCATGCCGCCGTCAACGGCTTGCCTGAATGTTTTCGACCTCGTTCCCTATAACGAAGGTTTTCTTCTGATGCTTCCGGATCCCGCGGACCCGACGGTTCCCGCACAGAAGTCCGACCGCCCGAAGCTTTACAATACGCTTCAGGAAGCAAACAAATGGGGCAAATCCCTCGAGGTTGACACGATCGGCGATCTTAATACGCTGATCGCGGAAGGCCGCACCGAGGAACTGATCCTCGTGCAGGAAGCCCTGATGGAGCAGAAGATTGCCGACATGGCCAAGCAGATCAAGGAAGCCGGCACGAAGAAGTTCGTCATGATCGCCGGACCTTCGTCCTCGGGTAAGACTTCGTTCTCTTACCGGCTTTCCATCCAGCTGAAGGCACTCGGCTTAAAGCCGCATCCGATCGGACTCGACAACTATTACTGCAACCGTGAGTTCTGCCCGAAGAACCCCGACGGTTCCTACAATTTCGAATGCCTTGAGGCACTTGACGTAGAGCTTTTCAATAAGCAGATGCTGCAGCTTCTGAACGGCGAGCGTGTGGAACTCCCGACCTTTAACTTTAAGACCGGCAAGCAGGAATTCCGCGGCAAGTTCATGCAGCTCGGACCTGACGACATCCTTGTTATCGAGGGCATTCACGGCTTAAATGACAAGCTTTCGTATTCGCTTCCGAAGGAAAGCAAATACAAGATCTATATCAGCGCCCTGACCGAGCTGAACGTAGACCGCCACAACCGGATTCCGACGACCGACGGCCGTCTGCTTCGAAGAATCGTTCGCGACGCGCGTACCCGCGGTACCGAGGCAAAGGATACGATCGCGATGTGGGGCTCGGTACGTAACGGCGAGGAGAATTACATCTTCCCGTTCCAGGAAGAGGCGGATTACATGTTCAACTCGGCATCCATCTACGAATTTGCCGTATTGAAGCTGTATTCGGAGCCTTTGCTGTTCGGTATTCCGAAGGACTGTCCGGAGTATCTTGAGGCAAAGCGTCTGCTTAAATTCTTCAGCTATTTCTTAAACATTCCGGACGACGCGATCCCGAGAAACAGCATCTCGAGAGAATTTGTCGGCGGAAGCTGTTTCGACGTTTAAAAACCGGCCGTCCGCAAACGGACGGGAATTGGTTGGATTTTCCTTGGAAAGGGCATGGTTTTTCTTGCCTTTCCTTACGGAAAATGGTATTATCGACAATCGAGTGATGCGGATGATCGCGCCGGTTTCACCGGTGAGGAAAGTCCGGGCTGCACAGGGCAGGGTGCCGGATAACGTCCGGTGGAGGCGACTCCAAGGAAAGTGCAACAGAAAAGAAACCGCCGTCTTCAGACGGTAAGGGTGAAATGGCAGTGTAAGAGACTACCGCTTCTCTGGTAACAGAGGAGGCAGTGTAAACCCCACTCGCAGCAAGACCGAACAGGGAACGATACGGCTGCCCGTCGTGTTCCCGGGTGGGTTGCGTTCCGCTTCCGAGAGGCTGCGGAGGAGCTGCATGGCGACATGCAGTCAAGACAGATGATCATCTTCTACAGAACCCGGCTTACAGCATCACTCGATCTTTGCGAACTTACCGGGCGGATCTGCACGGTCACGCCCGTTTGAATGATTTTGGGGTTGGTGGGATAAAATGCTTCACAGAATGGCGGAGGAGGAGATCCGAATCCGGAAGATCGAGAATCTCCGGATGGTTTCTCTTTATGAATTTACCGGAGCCGTACGGCAGCCGGGCGAACGTTCGAATGCGGACGGAACGCCCCGGGGATGTACGGCTATTACTGTTCTCTGCGGCGAGAACGAACAGTTCACCCTGAGTGAAATGGACCCTTATTTCGATGCGCTCTGCGATCAGACGCTTACGGTTTACGGACGTCTTCCCGACCGCAGCGCGGTTGTGATGGACGATGCTACGCGTGCCGTGATGGAGGCCGGCATTTCCGTTTCGGAGGACAGCTTTACCGAACGGTTCTATGAAATGACCGGCAATCCGCTGCCGATGCTTCCCTATGATGCGTGCCTTTCCAAACGTTTTCTGCCGCTTGCGGAATATATCGTCGGCGAGATGGAAACGGTTCTCGAGCGGAACGGAAAGGTGACTGACCGGGTGACCGGATGGCGCGGCAAAGGGCTTCTGCAGCTGCATCTCGGCGAAGAGTTCCCGCAAGTCCCGGTCATGGCCATGCGGATGGGCGTGTCGTCGTACAGGATGACGCTCGGCGGCTATCCGGAGGAAAGGGAGAATACGCTTTGTGATATTACGGTGCAGCCGGACCGGATGGAGGTCGCATTTGCCTCGGAGAAATCAGGACTTACCGGTCGATGGGAGTTCCTGTTTTCAATCCCGTATATGGAAACGCGGATCACGATATCCCGCGGCGGAAAGGAGATCTGCTACGAGTGCAACCGCTTTCAGGCAGTAGGGAATGCGGAACTTACGGAAAAGGAGAAGAAGCTGCTTCCGGAAGGGGTTAAACCGACGGTTCTTTACAGACTTCCGTGGGGCGTGACATTTGTCCTGACCGAGACCGGGGAGAAGTTCGGAACGATCACAAGAAACCATTACCAAAGGTCGCTTGTATACCCGGATGCGGGGTACTCCGAAACATTTTCCTGGAGCGTGATCAGGAATACAGAGAGCGGCGTCGTGCTCAGAAAGAACAATGTCCGTATGATTCGAAGCAGCGTCGGAGGCGGACGGTATCAGACTTATTTCAGTGAAGCTGGCGGCGGAATGACCGGGAGGTACCGGACCGCTCTGGCCGGCAAATACTTTATTTCATAGGGGGACGTCATGGGAATCTTCAGCCCGAAAAATTCGGATCCGACAAGGGAATTGTACGACCGGATCGCAGAAACACTGGACCGCTACAGGGACGAAAAAACAAGAGCTCTGTACCGCATGGTGACAGAATACTACAATCATCCGGAGCGCAGCGTCATTAAGCCGGTAGCGCTCTTCCTCGAAGTTGTGGACACGATTATGAACAATCAGATCAGTTTCAACCGTGCAAACTGGCTCGATGCCGTGAAGTACGGTGAACTGATCTATCCGCATATGTTTATGTTAGAGGAGGATACGCAGGATTTCGACGCTCTCGCGAAGGTCTATATTTCCATGTTCGGACCTTACAACGTAGTATATGCGAGAATGTTTATCCCGAAGCTGTTTCACCTGTTTACGGACAAGATCAACTACTGCCGCTGGATCCTGTCGATCGAGGATAAGGACGGCCTGACGTCGACGCGCAGAGGCGTGATCTCGGAATTTGCCATTAAGATCCGCTCGTTCTGCATGGATGAGGACGTGTTTACCGCCTCCCTGATCCGACTTACGTCCCGGATTCTCGAAGGAGAAGACCCGAAAGCCGCTGCGGAGCGCGAATACGCAACGCTGCGCCGCATGAGCGGTGTCTATAACGTCAGCGAGGAGCGCATCCTTTTAGCAGAGCAGAAGATTGACGCGGTACAGGCAGCGACGACCAAGCTGCAGGATTCCCTGAAGCTTTCCGAAGACCGCGCAGAAATGCTGAACGGCCTGTCGGAACGCATTACGAAGGATGTCAAGACGTTCTGCGACGATGAAGTTTCGAACGTAAAAGCAACGCTCAGCAGTCTCCGTGAGGACATCAAGCGAATCCACACGGAGTTTACGGAAAGCCAGAGACGTTCCGTGCTGGCGGAAAAGGACGAGCTTGTCAACAGCATTATCTCGGAGAGCCAGAACGGACTCCGCGAGCTGAAGGGTCAGGCGGACACGATCATTAAGGATGCCCGCAGAGACCTGCTCCGTTTGAACCGCGAGTCCACGGAAACCGTGAACCGTGTCGAAAACTATGTAAAGAATAACGAGCGTATTAAAGATATTCTTGCCGACGATACCTTCTCGCAGCAGCTGAACGACAAGATCGATAAACTGATGGAAATGTATGAGTCCAGGATGGCGGCAGGGGAGATGCCCATGCCCGTCGTTGCTGCGCCGACCCAGGGCACCGGCCGCACCGTGATCGTGGAAAGACCGGCCGCACCCGCCGGGGAAGGCCGTCCGTATGCACCCGCGGAAGGACCTGCCGGACAGCCGCCGATGCCGCCGGAAGGACGCCCTCCGATGCCGCCGGAAGGAACGGATATGCCGGTGCCGCCGGTTATCCTTCACAACTGGATGAACGAGGCGAACTACGAGCCGAGTGTGCTGCTTGACGAGAATATCGCATTTGACGAACGCTACCGCATCGCCATGAAGCGGAAGCAGGATATGATGAACCACGGCGTGCATTTTCACGCAATGTTCGACGACGTTCTGATCGCCGTGATGGAAAATGCGAATCCTTACCTGATCGGTCCCTCCGGCTGCGGAAAGACTTTCATGGTGCAGCAGATCGCGCAGATTCTCGACGTGGAAAGCGTCGATATCGGATATATCAACGAGGAATACGACATCCTCGGCTTCCAGACCGCGAACGGCGGTTACAGCTGCCCGAATTTCTACCGCTGCTACAAGTACGGCAAGATTGCGTTCTGCGACGAGCTTGACAACGGTAACAGCCGTGCTACCGTAAAGCTCAATTCCTTCCTTTCGGATACGACCAACGGCGCGTATGATTTCCCGCACGGGGAACGTGTCATGCGTCATCCGAACTTCCGCATTATCGCAGCCGGCAATACGACCGGTAACGGCGCGGACGCAAACTACAATACCCGTGAGAAGATCGAAGAGTCGGTACAGCAGCGTTTCACTCCGGTCTTCGTCGGATACGATAACGAAGTCGAGAAGAGCATTCTCGGGGATTATACGGACTGGTACCGCTTCGTGGTTGCTTTCCGTGACGCGACGACCGCATGGTCCAAACTGTCGCGCGCGGCTGCGCCCGGTATCATTACAACGCGTGACGTAACAAGAATCCGCAAGTATCTTGACCATAACAGCTTCCCGGACGAGAAGATCATCGAGTATGAATTTGTCCAGACGAAGGATCCCGAGTATCTCGCATTTCTCGCGAAGGAACTCAGCCGCGAGTACGGCAAGAAGGATGCCGACCCGGGCTGCATCGAGCTGATCCGGGTATTTGTCCAGAGAGCATCGGACATTGTCGAGGGCAGGGATATTTCCAGACTGTTCTGATACAGGAGAGTAAGACATGCAGGGAAACGGCGTTTCAGCAGAAGATTGCCGCTTTTTGACAATCAAAAAGAGAAAACAACTGATTATCTATCATCTGACGTTTGATTCCCTTCTCGAGATTGAACGGTTTCTCAGGTCGGATCCTCCGGTCAACGCAAAGAGTTTTCAGCATATGATGAGCATCCGCGCGGACGAAGCCTTCGCGGGACCGCCGCTTGATAAAGCGATCGCATTCTGCTCCGGAGGCTTTCAGGAGGGAATCGAGGATTTCTTCGCGGTTGCAAAGCCGCTAAGCGCCGTGACCAGACAGACGTTTAAGCAGCGGAAGGTGCATACCGCGATCGTCGGCAGCCGGCCGAACGTTCCGGCATATATCGCGGGCGAGCCGAAGAATATGTACCGGATGACCAGAGTTGTTGAGAAGAAGGTTATCCGGATGTACATGAATCTTTCGTATAACCGGAACACGACCGAAGAACAGATCCGTCGGCGCGGGGCACTCGTTCTCAACCTGATCGAGATACTCGAGCAGAATGGGTATATTGTCGATTTCCGCGTATTTACCGCAAGTATCGAGTATTCCGAACTGTTCCTCTGTGAGATCATGCTGAAGAAACCCGGCAGACGCCTGGAGGTCGCGAAAGTCTATTATCCGATGTGCGGAAAGGCCTTCCTGCGGCGCGTTATCTCCCGGCTGAAAGAGTCCATGCCGTTTAATGTTAACTGGGGAATGACCTACGGCAAAGTGGCGAGCGAGCTTCTGATCCGTGAAATACTGAAGATTGACAGCAAGTCTATTTACATCGGAACACCGCAGGAGATGGGCATCACGGGTGGCGACATCCGCATTGACGCGGACGCGTTCCTTTCCCGGATTCATCTGGACGGAAACATCATCATACCGCGGTTTTTCGAGGAAACATAAAGTGATTTTTGAAGGAGAGTGCAATGGAAAAGGAGAAAGAAATCGGCTATTTGAGAGTGATCGCCGACAATCCCACGTTAGAGCTGGAGACGACCGATATTCCGCAGATCGAGACGAGTATCGCCGAGCTGGACAGCAACGACATCAACAGTATCACAAGGTACGGTCTTGATACGCAGCGGAAAATGGCAGAGCTCTCGCAGGTGATGATCAACAACCTGAACAATTCGACGATCGATGAAGTTGACGACACGCTGAAGGAAACCATTGCATACCTGTACGGGATCGAAGCGGACGACGATGATGACCGCCGTATCCTTTTCTGGAAGCGCAAGAACAATGCGGTTGCGATCCGTAAGAAATATGATCAGGCGTCGAAGAACGTTGACAGTATCGCCAAAACGCTTGAGGAGCATCAGGTACGGCTCATCCGTGACTGCGCGTTTCTGAATCAGATGTTTGAAATGAACCAGGATTACTACCGTCAGGCGGGTGTAAAGATTGCCGCGATCAAGATGAAGACGGACGAACTGAAGCTCAAGAGAAAAGGCGCGACCGCAAATGCGCTCGAGGATTCCTGGCTGAACAATATCATCGACCGGATGGAGCGGAAGGCCGTTGAGCTGGAGCTGTCCCGTACCGTTTCGATGCAGCAGGCGGCCCAGATCCGTATGCTGCAGACGAACTTCGCGGTAATGGCGGACAAGCTGCAGTCGACGCTTTACAATACGATCCCGCTCTGGAAGAACCAGATCATTCTTGCGCTCGGCGCAGAGCACGCGAGACAGGCTGCGCAGACCGATATGACCATCAATGACATGACCAACCGTCTTTTGATCCGCAATGCGGAGAATCTGAAGATGGTAACGGCCGAGACGCAGCGTGCCGCAGGCAATTCCGCGGTTGACGCTTCGACGCTTGCGGAAACCAACCGCCTGCTGATCGAAAGCCTGGATGAGGTTGTACGGATTCAGTCCGAGAACCGTTCCAAGCGCGAAACCGTCGAGAGAGAGCTGGAGCGTATCGACCGTGAGATGAAGTACGGTATCCTGATCGATAAAGAGAACCAATAGATCCGAAAGCCGCCCGTAAGCAAACGGAACGCAGGAGAACAATCATGTTGCTGCAATGCCCCGAATGTAAAGGAAAACTTGTCTATGACATCGCTTCCGAAGGGATGGTGTGTTCTTCATGCGGCAAATTGTTCCACCGGGACGATCTGCGAGGCGTGAAACGCGAAGTACTCAAACAGAGGAAACTCGATGAACTTTTGCTTGAAGTAAGCGGCGCGGAAAGCCTGATCCCCGCGGAAGACCGCGGGATTGCGGTTACCGTATACACCTGTCCCGTGTGCGGTCGGGAGATCATCGGCGACCCGGGGCTTGATCTTACGGGCTGTTCGCATTGCGGTGCCGGTAAGAAGCTGGAGCCGTGTGATACGGCTATGCACCGTCCGGATATGATCATTCCTTTCAAGATCACCAGGGAAGAATGTCTCCGCAGATATAAACATTTTACGGAAAAGCAGATTTACAGACCGTTTCAGGCCATGGGAGACGGCGGTTTCCGTCCGGTATACATGCCGTTCCATTCCTATGATTTTAAGCGCGAAGGACGCTACCTGTTTGAAGGCAAGACGCGTGAGGCCGGCGAGGGAACCACGATTGTCACGTGGTATAAGGTGCATGGCAGGATGCGCGGCCATTTTGAAGATGTTTCCGTTCCGGCGACCGAAGACATGAATAACCGTGTGGCCGAAGAAATCCTGCCGTTCCGCTATGATGAAGCCGTTCCGTTTGAGGAAAGCTATCTGAGCGGATTCTATGTCTTTCCGGAGAATAAAGACCCGGAAGTGACGAAACGGGCGATGAAGAAGGCCGAGGTCGAGCTTGTGATCGCGCAGGCGAAGAAGGACTTCGCTGATATCGGTCTCAATGTGAATAAGGCACGCAAGCAGCTGCTCGGAGAAGAAAAAGCCGGCACGGTTTCGTCCGAAGAGATGCATCTCTATCCGGTATGGTATATGCCGTTTAAGACCGGCGACCGCGTCAGCTACGCGATGGTGAACGGACAGACAGGAGAGGTTGCGGGGGAAGTTCCCGTATCCCGCAGAAAGCTGTTCTCGTGGGTGGCGCTTACGGCAATCCCGCTTGTATTTCTGTTCCGGCTGCTCTGTACGGCAACACCTTCCTACCTGTATTTCGCGATCACGCTTGCATCGATGATCCTTTCCTGGATCACGCTCGCGGAAGTGCGCGACCTGTATCGGAAGAGCGTCGGATTTGTGATGACAACCACACCACAGAAGATTATCGAGGGCGTGTCGTGGGTCGTGGCGGGAGCAGGATTGATGACGTTTTTCACCTACGGACCGTTAGAATCGTTCCCATTATTGTTCTGGGGCAGTGAATCGGCGCTTTCCAAGGTCCGCCTGATCAACTGTATTCTTCTTGCGGTGCTGACGGTATACCGGTTCGCGGAACTGGATTACCGCTATTCGGCAATCGTCAACAGGGATGATACGGTTCCTGCGGCAATTCTTCTTGTAACGGCTGCCGTTTCAACCATTCTGTTCTGCTTTGATTTTGACAGTTTGTGGGGATTTATCCCCGCGCCGATACTGGCACTCGGTACGGCATTTGCCGTCAAATACCAGATTGCGGTTCATAACCGGCTGGAGTCCGAACGGATCACGCCGCGCGCAGAAGGGAGGGAAGACGGATGATCATCCTTTATCTTGTCAGTATTCTTACGGCGCTTCTTGTTTCCCTTGTTCTGCATGTGACGATCCTCCGGTTTTTAAGCCGGAAGACGGGCGTCAACACGAAGAAGAACATGAGAGAGCAGAAGGGCGGCATGGTTTTCAAACGCGAATTTACCGAAACGCGGGTTTCTTACGAGTACAATTACTTTTCGGGCGACGGGTTATAAACCGCCGCTCGTTTCATTTTCCGTCAAAATGTCAATGGGTTTTACTCATTCATATTGCATAAGAATGGAAGTTATGCTATACTGAATCAAAATGGCGACACGTGTACTGTGTTTATGAAAGAAGGATAAAAGAATGAATATTATGTACCGGAATACAAGAGGACAGGGCAGTGAAGTAACCGCCTCGCAGGCAATTCTTAAGGGACTTGCGGACGGCGGCGGACTGTATGTTCCGACCTCTTATCCGAAGATGGATAAAAGCCTTGTTGAGCTTGCCTCAATGGATTATAAGGGCGTGGCTTACGAGGTGATGAAGCTGTTCTTCACGGATTATACCGAGGAGGAGCTTCGTGGCTGCATCGAGAAGGCATACGACGAGAAGTTCGATAACGATGAGATCGCGCCGATGGCGGAAGCCGATCACGCTTATTATCTCGAACTGTTCCACGGCCAGACGATCGCCTTCAAGGATATGGCGCTTTCCATCCTGCCGCACCTTCTTACGACGGCAGCGAAGAAGAACAACCAGAAGGACGAGATTGTCATCCTGACGGCTACCTCCGGCGATACCGGAAAGGCTGCTCTGGCGGGCTTCCGCGACGTACCCGGAACGAAGATCATCGTATTTTACCCGAAGAACGGCGTGAGCCGTATCCAGGAGCTGCAGATGGTTACCGAGAAAGGCGCCAATACGACCGTGATCGGCGTGGACGGCAACTTCGACGACTGCCAGACCGGCGTAAAGAAGATGTTCACGAATGAGACGCTCAAGAAGGACATGGCGGCAAAGGGCATGGTATTTTCCTCTGCCAATTCCATTAACATCGGACGTCTCGTGCCGCAGGTGGCATATTATGTATTCGCTTATACGAGACTTCTGAAGGAGGAGCGCATCAAGGCCGGCGATCCGGTCAATTATGTTGTTCCGACCGGTAACTTCGGGAATATTCTTGCCTGCTTCTACGCGAAGAAGCTCGGGCTTCCTGTTGCGAAGATGATCTGCGCGTCCAATGAGAATAAGGTGCTGTACGATTTCTTCACAACAGGCACCTACGATATCCGCAGAAAGTTCATCCTGACCAGCTCACCGTCCATGGATATTCTGATCTCGAGCAACCTCGAGCGTCTGATCTATCACAGCGCGGGCGATGACGCCGCGAAGAACGCGGAGCGCATGGAAGGGCTGAAGAAGGACGGTATCTATACCGTTACGGACGCCATGAAGAAGGAAATGGCCGACTTCGTTCCCGGTTTTGCAACCGAGGCGGATACGGCAGCCGAGATCAAAGAATTGTATGAGCGGACCGGCTATGTGATCGATACGCATACGGCCGTTGCTTCGTCGGTATACCGCCGCTACCGTAAGGAGAGCGGGGACGAGACGCCTACGGTGATCGTTTCGACCGCCAGCCCGTTCAAATTTGCCAGAAGCGTTATGGAAGCCATTAACGGCGGTAAGGACGAGAGAGAGGACTTCGCCGTGATCGACGCCCTTTCGAAGACGGCAAATGTGGCGGAGCCTCCGGCAATCCTTGAGATCCGTACGGCTCCCGTCAGACATGACACGGTATGCGAAATCAACGGAATGGAGCGCGAAGTACGCCGCGTTCTCAATGTTCCGGGGACGGAGGCATAATCCGTGTCGGAAGCATTAAGATCGTTAGCAGACTGGTATAATAATTCCCTCGGCCGGTTTATGCCGAAGGAAGTGTTCATTTTCCTTGTTTCCATGGTGCCGCTTATTGAGCTGCGCGGCGGTCTTGTTGTCGCAAAGCTTTTGAATATCGGGCTTTGGAAGGCCAATCTGATCTGCATCATCGGAAATATTATCCCGATTCCTTTTATTCTGCTGTTCATAAAGGCAATCTTCGCGTTTATGAAGAAGCACAATATCTTAAAGGGATTGGTGGAGAAACTCGAGGAACGCGCGGAGAAGAAATCCAAAGGCAAGGACCGCGGAGAGTTCCTGTTCCTTCTGTTCTTCGTCGGCATTCCGATTCCCGGAACCGGCGCGTGGACGGGTTCTCTGATCGCGGCACTGTTCGAGTTCGACATTAAGAAGGCGTCGATTGCAATCTTTCTCGGGCTGCTTCTTGCGGCACTGCTGATGAGCCTTTTCAGTTACGGTTTTCTCGGGCTGTTTGTATAACGGCAGGGCGTGACGGCGCCTCGTCCGTCAAAGATTTGTGGGGATTATTTTATGAGGAGGTAAAGTAATGGTTGGGTGTCCCGGATGCGGAAGTAAACTGGTTTTTGATATCAAGACCCAGCAGATGAAGTGCAGCTATTGCGGCAAATTCTATCTGGTCAGCCAAGTCTCGGAACGGTCGAAGAATGCGGAAGAGCATACGGAGGCAACGGATTATGATCCGATGTCTGCCGACAATCCGGAGTATTTCGGACAGGACGAGTTCGGGGATGAGTTCAGTCATATCGGTGCGCATGTGCCGATGAACGAAAAGGAAATGGTTGTAACCGTTTTCACCTGTTCCCAATGCGGAGCGGAGATTGTGGCGGATTCTGATGAGGCGGTTACGTGGTGCAGCTACTGCGGCAGCCCGGCAACGCTTCGAAGCAGGCTCAGCCGGATCCGTAAACCGGACAGGGTAATTCCCTTTAAGGTTACGAAGGAAGAGTGCATTGCCCGTTATCTCGCGGTTGCAAGAAAGCAGATCTACGCGCCGTCCGACCTGATCAGGGCCGGCAAAGCAGAGAGCTTCCGCGGAATCTATATGCCGTTCTGGACCTACGAGGTGGACCGGGACGGAGAGTACCGTTTCCCCGGAATGACCGTGGATACGGTCGGAAATACGCAGACTACGACCCGCTATATGGCTTCGGGTCATTTGAATTCCCATCATGAGGGGCTTTCTCATGATGCGTCGCTCACATTTGACGACTATGTGAGCGAGCAGATCATTCCGTTCATGGAGAAGGACGCGGAACCGTTCGACGAGTGCTATCTGAACGGCTTTTACGCGAACGCCGCCGACCAGAAGGATACGGAATACCGTTCCAAGATCCTTTCGATGGAGGGCGACCTGATCCTGAATCACGCCAAATGGCAGTTTAAGTCGATTGGACTGCAGGAGAATCAGGCTAAATCACAATTGTCCGATTACGGGGCCTATAAAGTAAGAACGAAATCGGCGCTTGAAATGGACCCCGTCTGGTTCCTTTCGTACCGCCGCGGTGACCGTGTGAGCTATGCCACGGTGAACGGGCAGACCGGCAGACTGTATGCGGATTTTCCGGCATCGCCTGCGAAGTTCTTCCTGTTTTCGCTGATCACGGCGATCCCGCTGTTCCTGCTGTTGAATCTGATGCTGACCGCGGCACCTTCCTTCGTGCTGTTTCTTGCGGTAATCGGCGCATTTGTTGCTTCTTCGATGTTTAAGAGCGAGATCGGGGAGATCTTCGCAAAGCAGTTTCACATTAAGATGGATGCCGGCACGAAGAAGAAAATGAATATCAAAAAGATTCTGTCCGGATTGTTAAGCGCGCTGTTCATCGGCGCGGTCATAATGATAGAAGCGCTGCCGGATCTGCTCAGTGCAGGTTCCGAACTGTCCGGCGTATTCCGCGCGGAGTACTTGTATATCCTTGTCGCGGCCGTGTTTGCGATCGTTCTCGGCATACGGTTTTTCAAGATGAAGAGCCAATATATGTCGCTTTCCAATGTGCGGCTGAATCTGTCGAACGGATTATATCTCCTTGTTTCCGTTCTGGCGCTTGTGGTATTCATTATCCGGCCGGCGAACGACTGGGTTTACTATAGCATCGCATTGGCTGCTGCGGGAATTGTGGCACTTTCGGCAACGAACCTGATCCACAACTACAATATCCTGTCGACGCAGAAACCGAAGCAGTTCAGCAGAAGCGGAGGTGATGACGGTGTTGCGTAAGATCTGGCTTATTATATGCATTTCAGCAGTCATGCTGCTTCTTGCCGGCTGCGGAAACCATGAGAAACCGACGGAACCCGGCAAAGTCATTATTGAGGACGGTGCCGGTCTGATCTCCGCCAGTGATGAGGAGTATCTGATCGGAGAGATGGAGAAACTGACCGAATACGGTAATATCGCTCTGGTCACCATTAACGAGAATTATAAAACAACCGATGTATATGCGGAATTAGAGTACGAAAAGCTGTTTGGCAGAACGAGCGGCGCGCTGTTTCTGATCGATATGGATCGTCGTGAGATTTATCTGGAAGTCGGAGGATACATCGGCGATGTCATCAGCAGCGGAAAAGCGAGAACGATCACCGATAATGTATATCGTTATGCTTCCCGCGGTGAATACTGGAAATGTGCCAGAGATACCTTTGATCAGGTTAAGACGCTGATGGAAGGCGGCCGCATCGCGCAGACGATGAAATATGTTTCCAACGCGTTCATTGCCGTTCTGATTGCGCTTCTCGGAAACTTCATTCTGCTTCGCAGACTGAATGCCAAGAAGGAAGTTTCCGTTGCGGAACTCGATTCCGCGAACACGGGCCGCGTCTCCTTTACAAACTGTAAGACAGACGTCACCTCGAGGAAGGTTGTTGTACTCAACAATTCCTCCGGCGGCCGTGGCGGCTTCGGCGGCGGTTTCGGCGGTGGAGGCGGTCACTTCAGCCACGGCGGCGGCCATAGGTTCTGAGACTTTATTCCTGTATTTTTGCTTTTTCTTGATTCTTGATCAGGCGGGCATGCCGGAGAGTGAAATTACTCTTCAGGCATGCCCGTTTTTGTTATTTTTCCAGGAAACGCTTGCAAATCGAAAATGTTATGTTACAATGTAAAGGTTGTGAAGGAAATTGAGTATTATACCGCACCGAACGGAGGTTTCTATGAAGCGGGAAGATGTAAGAAACATTGCGATTATCGCTCATGTAGACCATGGTAAGACGACCTTGGTTGATGAGCTTTTGAAACAGAGCGGCGTATTCCGTACCGGACAGGTTGTAGAAGAACGCGTTATGGACTCAAACGATATCGAGCGTGAGCGCGGAATCACCATCCTCAGCAAGAACACGGCCGTATATTACAAGGGAATTAAGATCAATATCATTGACACGCCCGGCCATGCCGATTTCGGCGGCGAAGTGGAGCGTGTACTCAAGATGGTGAACGGTGTCATCCTCGTCGTGGACGCATTTGAGGGCCCGATGCCGCAGACCAAGTTTGTATTGAAGAAGGCACTGGAACTGAAGCTTCCGGTTATCTGCTGCATCAACAAGATCGACCGTCCCGAGGCGCGTCCGAAGGAAGTTATCGACGAGGTGCTCGATCTTCTGATAGACCTCGATGCGGATGAGGATCAGCTGGAGTGCCCGTTCGTATTTGCCTCCGCCAAGACCGGTATTGCCATTCTTGAGCTGAATGACAAACCTGTCAGCATGGAGCCTTTGTTCGAGACAATCATCGATTACATTCCGGCGCCCGAGGGCGACGAGAACGCGGGTACGCAGGTACTCATCAGCACGATCGATTACAACGAATATGTCGGCCGTATCGGCGTCGGCAAAGTGGACAACGGCACGATCCGCGTGAACCAGGAATGCGTCATCGTGAACCATCATGATCCCGACAAGATGCGTAAGGTGAAGATCAGCAAACTCTATGAGTTTGACGGCCTGAAGAAGGTCGAGGTCAACGAAGCGACCGTCGGCAGCATCGTTGCGATCTCCGGCATCAGCGACATCCATATCGGCGACACGCTCTGCTCACCCGAGAATCCGGTAGCCATTCCGTTCCAAAAGATTTCCGAGCCGACGATCGCCATGAACTTTATCGTAAACGACAGCCCGCTCGCAGGTCAGGAAGGCAAATTTGTCACCTCCCGTCACCTTCGCGAGAGACTGTTCCGTGAGCTGAATACCGACGTTTCCCTTCGCGTGGAGGAAACCGATACGACCGAAGCCTTCAAGGTTTCCGGCCGTGGCGAGCTGCATCTCTCCGTATTGATTGAGAATATGCGCCGTGAAGGGTTCGAATTTGCCGTAAGTAAGGCCGAGGTTATCTACCGTTACGACGAAAATGGTAAGAAGCTTGAGCCGATGGAGGAGTGCCAGGTAGACGTTCCGGACGAGTATTCCGGCACCGTCATCCAGAAGCTTTCCGCAAGAAAAGGCGAACTGAAAGGAATGAATTCGTTCGGCTCCGGCCATACGAGACTCCTTTTCTCGATTCCGTCCCGCGGACTGATCGGATACCGCGGTGAGTTCCTTACCGATACCCGCGGCGAGGGCATTATGAATACGATTTTCTCCGGCTATGAGCCGTATAAGGGTGATCTTTCGTACCGCTCACAGGGAAGCCTGATCGCTTTTGAAAGCGGCGAAGCCGTTACCTACGGCCTGTTCAACGCGCAGGAGCGCGGCGCCCTTTTCATCGGACCCGGCGAGAAGGTTTATGCCGGCATGGTAGTCGGCCAGAACGGCAAAGCGGAAGACGTTGAAGTTAACGTCTGCAAAAAGAAGCAGCTGACCAACACCCGTTCGTCCGCTGCCGACGAAGCACTCCGCCTTACGCCTCCGGTTGAGATGAGCCTTGAGCAGTGCCTTGAATTCATCGATACCGACGAGCTTCTTGAGGTAACGCCCAAGAGTCTCCGGATCCGTAAGAAGATCCTCGACTCGCTGATGCGTAAGAGAGCAAGCAGAAAGTAACCGTCAACTGATACGCAATCGGTGCTGAAAACAGAAGAAAATATGGTATGAGCCCGGCGGGAATGATCCGCCGGGCTCTTTTGCTGCCCGAAAGCATGAAAATACCCGGAAGCTGAGGCTTCCGGGTACCGGTATATGTTAGCGGGAATATGCTTCTCCCGGACACACCGCTTTATGAAGCAATATCGCAAGAAACATGAGAACCGCTCCGGCAAATGCGTACAGGAAAGACCAGCCGCTCGACGTTCCGTAGATGTGAAGAACGCCGGTGAAAAGCGAGCCTACGGTCAGAACGGCGATACCGTCGTGCCAGAGTTTCCGCGCCAGCGGGCGAAGCTTCTTCGGTTTTTTAAAAGCAGCGAAGATGACCGCCGGAATTAATCCAAGAAGCAGCGGAACCGTAAAGGCGTACTGCATATAGACGGAGTAAACGCCGAAGCTGAAATGCTCGTAGACCGCGCCGAACAGCCATACAAAGGCTGTGATTGCGGCATAAATCTTCACGGCCGATAGATAAGAGCGCCGCAACGCACGGCTGTTATCAGGATCAGCAGCGGCATCCACGCCTGCCGGTTTAATGTTTCGGGTATCCGATGCATACAATGTCGCTCACACTCCTTTCGGTAGTACTCCGGCCGTTGGTTGTCGGATGATTGATGACTTTGCCCATGAAAACCATGGTGGAAGAGCCTCCGCCGTCCAGATTATAGGCGGTCACGGCTCCGAGAGATTTCAAAAACGATGCCAGTTCATAGAGGGTGAGGCCGTCATTTTCACTCGTCCGGCCGTCACTCACGACGAGAAGATAGTGGCCTTCTCCGACCCACGCGATCGCCGTCCGCGGGTTGGAAGACGCCGCCTGAACGACTTCCTCTGTCTGAGAAACAGTCAGTTCGCCGTCGGAGATGAGTCCGGGACCGAATGCCCATACCTGCACCGCGCCTTCGTTAAGAAGTGCCTGTGCGGTTTTACTGACCTCGGAAATCACTTTCATGGAACCGTCGCCGTAGAGAACAAGGTCTTCGTCGGCCCCGCCGGCTGTAACGGAACGGTACAGTACGCCGTTTCGTATCACATAGCCGTAATTACGCGCTCCGTAGAAGTCTCCGTTCACGGCAAGGACGGCACCGTGCTGCTTCGCAATGGAAGATGTCGTGTCTTTGATGTTTCGGCCGAATTTGTTCTTGGCAAGAGCGGTGAAGAGATACTTCGGCGAGGAGACGTACACATCCGCCACGTAAACGTCGGTATCGCATATGCGGTGCTCGGTGATCGTAACGGAGATGTTCGAATCGTTATACGACCGGTCGGTGATGACCGGTTCCGTCAGGCTTTCGTTTCCGGGAAGGAAGTTCTTGATATTGCTGCCGTCGGAAACGGTTCCGGTTTCCGTACCGGAGACATCGGCGTACTCGTGCGGTATCACGAACACATCCAAAAGGGCATAACCGGTGAACAGTGTGATCAGCACCGTTGCCAGTATTCCGTTTTTGGTAACCCATCGGCTCATGAAACCGCCTCCTTATTTTACTGTCTTTATCCCATCATATTCCAAAGGAAAATGCAATTGTCTTCACAAAAATTACGCAAAGTATTTCGACAAATACCACATTTTCCGTGTAGCCTGTTTTCTTGATTTTCGAACGGTTTTAGAGTATACTGATTTACGGTTGTTTTCAGAAACAACGCGGGAGAGCGGAGTATGGAAAAGAAAGAGAACAAGCGGGTTTATGTTGCGGGGTTATTGCTTGGGTTAGCGGCCCTTATAATCGTATTCTTAGTCGAGCAGATCTGGAAGCCGGGCTATTTTATCAAGAGTGCGGTAAAACTGTGCAGCTTTGCCTGCGCGGTAATCCTGTACGCCGTAATTGCGAAAAGAAAGGTCAGCGAACTGATCCGGCTGAAACGCCCGAAGAATGTAAAGAAGCTTGTATTGTGCACGGCTTTGTTCTTCTTCGGGATCGGAATTCTGTTTTTAATCTTCAAAAACAATATCGACTGGACGAACATCCGGCAGAGCCTTGTGACCAAGGAAGGGCTTACGAGGACGAACTGTTTCTTCGTATTTGCCTATATCATTCTGGTGAATTCCTTTTTAGAGGAGGCATTCTTTCGGGGATTTCTCTCGGAACTGATCCCGAACAGAACGGTTTCGTTTCCGCTCAGCGCGCTTTTGTTCTCCGTGTATCATGTCGGAATTATCGGGACGTGGTTTCATCCGTTTCTGCTTATATTCTGCATCGTCGGGCTTGCGGCGGTCGGATTGTTTTTACAGTTTCTCTTAGAACGGTATCATTCGGTTGTCGCGAGTTATATCGTTCATGCAAGCGCCAATGTGGCAATCAATACCATCGGCGCGCTGTTGATATTCGAAATACTGAAATAAAACCGCATGACACCAAGGCGGTTTAAAGGAAAAGGAGATATCTTTATGGCACATTTTTCAGGCACGTTTTTCTCGAAAATGTTGAGCAGGCCCGTTCATTTTACGGCGGTGCTCTGCAATGACGTAGCATACGGATCGGAGCAGAATCCGCACTTTAAGCGGCCGACGAAGTCGGTATATCTTTTGCACGGTTTCAGCGGCTGTGATACCGACTGGTTCGTAAACGCGCCTCTCGGGGAGATTGCGAACCGGTTTAACGTCAACTTCTTCATGCCGAACGGCGACAACAATTTCTATCTCGACCAGCCGCAGACCGGCTGCAAATACGCAAGCTATGTCGGTAAGGAATTCGTGGAGTATACAAGAAAGACATTCGGACTGTCCAACAAGCGGGAAGATACCTATATCGGAGGACTTTCGATGGGAGGCTTCGGAGCGCTTCATACGGCATTTGCCTATCCCGAGACGTTCGGAAAAGTCATGGCCCTTTCTTCGGCATTGATTCAGAACGGCCTTTCGTTCTTTACTCCCGACATGCCAAACGGTATGGCGAACTACGATTATTACGCATGGGTTTTCGGGGATCTGAAGACGGCCGCGCAGACCGATATCAACCCCGAAGTGCTTGTTCGGAAACTGAAAGAGAGCGGAGCGCGGATTCCCGACATCTTCATGGCCTGCGGAACCGAAGACTTCCTGATCCAGCCGAACCGCGATTTTAAGGCTTTCCTCGATTCGATCGACGTCCCCGTGACATTTGTCACCGCACCCGGCGTGCATGATTTCAACTTCTGGCGGACGCATCTCGTAACGGGTCTGGAGTGGGCACTCGAGCCGAAGGCCTGACATTGACAGAATCCGCGGAAAATGGTACAATACACGAGAATATGGGTTCCTGTTTCCAAACGGGGACCGTGCTTGATTTTCCAAGATAAAATCCAATCCGGACAATGCCCGGGTTGTATGGAATACGGAGGTGTTTCACATGTCAATTTTTAAGGGTTCTGCAGTGGCAATTATCACACCGTTTCAGAATGACGGAAGTGTGGATTTTGACCAGTTCGGAGCTTTGATCGATTACCAGATCGAGCATAAGACCGACGCGATCGTTGTTATGGGTACGACCGGAGAGGCTTCCACCATGACGCACGAGGAGCACATCGACTGCATCCGTTTCTGCTGCGAGAGAGCAGCGGGCAGGGTTCCGGTTATCGCAGGTACCGGTTCAAACTGCACGGATACCGCGATCTATCTTACCAAAGAGGCGGAGAAGGCAGGTGCCGACGCAATGCTTGTCGTTACGCCTTACTATAACAAGGCTACGCAGAAGGGCCTGATCGCGCATTTTACCGCGATCGCCAATGCGACGACGAAGCCCATCGTGCTTTACAACATCCCCGGACGTACCGGCTGCAAGATGGCGGCCGAGACCGTTGCAAAGCTTTACAAAGACGTTCCGAACATTGTCGGCGTTAAGGATGCCACCGGTGATTTCAGCGAGATGGCAAAGCTGATGAGTCTCGTTGACGACAACTTCGAACTGTACTCCGGTAATGACGACCAGATCGTTCCGATCCTTTCGCTCGGCGGCAGCGGTGTTATTTCCGTTCTGGCGCATTGCGCTCCCGAGGACACGCACGAGATGGTCGCAAGCTATCTGCGCGGTGATGTTAAGAAGGCAAGAGAACTGCAGCTTAAGTACATTCCGCTGATCAAGGCTCTGTTCTGCGAAGTAAACCCGATCCCCGTTAAGGCTGCCTGCCAGATGCTCGGTTTCTGTAACGGCGTTGTAAGAGCGCCTCTTACCGAGATGGAGCCCGACAATCAGGTTATTCTGTGGGATGAGATGAAGAAACTCGGAATCGTTAAGTAATTCCGCATATGCAGCACTGTGCGGCGCGACCCGTTATGCCGGTCACGGCCGTAAATGATACATTTCAGAGGTTTCTTATGACGAAGATTATTATGCGTGGCTGCAACGGCCACATGGGAAGAGTTATCGCGGACATTGTCGCTGCCGACAGGGACGCGGAAATCGTAGCGGGAATCGATCTGACCGGTCAGAGTGACCGGCCTTTCCCTGTATATGAAAGTCTCGCGGAAGTGAAGGAGCAGGCGGACGTCGTGATTGATTTTACGTCGCCGAAGCTGCTGACGGAGCTGCTCAGAGACGCTAAGGCGAAGAATCTTCCGCTGGTTCTCTGTTCCACCGGTTATACCGCGGAGCAGATCGAGGAGATCAACGCGGCATCCAAGGATCTTGCGGTATTTCGTTCCGCGAACATGTCGCTCGGAATCAACACCCTTTTGAAGCTGGTAAAGGCCGTTACCGCGGTTCTTGTGCCCGAGGGATTTGACATCGAGATCGTGGAGCGTCATCACAAACTGAAACTGGATGCGCCGAGCGGCACCGCGCTTGCCATCGCGGACGCCATCGACGAAGCACTTCCGGAGCCTTACGAGCGTGTTTATGACCGTTCCGCAAGAAGAGAGCAGAGACCGGCAAAGGAGATCGGTATCTCGGCTGTCCGCGGCGGTACGATCGTCGGCGAGCATGAGATCATCTTCGCGGGTACTGACGAAGTGATCGAGATCAAGCATACGGCCTATTCGAAAGCCATCTTCGGCAAAGGAGCGGTTGCTGCCGCAAAATTCCTTGCCGGCAAGGGCCCGGGCCTTTACAACATGCAGGACGCAATTGATATGGAATAAGAAGAAAGGGGCGGTCTTAACCGGCAGCCCTTTCTTTTAGTATTACGGAGCATATTATGATTGAAGTTAAGAACCTGGTAAAACGGTACGGCAGTTTCGCAGCGGTAGATGATCTTTCCTTTACCGTTGAAGACGGCGAAATCCTCGGATTTCTGGGTCCGAACGGTGCCGGAAAGTCAACCACGATGAATATGATCACCGGCTATATTTCGGCTACCGAGGGTGACGTCATCATCGACGGCTACAACATGTTTGACGAGCCCGAGAAGGCTAAGCAGTGCATCGGCTATCTGCCGGAGATCCCGCCCGTATATCCCGATATGCGGGTACGCGAGTATCTCGGCTTTGTTGCCGAGCTCAGAAAGGTGCCGAAGAAGGACCGCAAGTCGGAAATCGACCGTGTTATGGGTCTTGCGCGTGTTGAACACATGCAGCGGAAGCTCATCAAGCATCTGAGTAAAGGTTACCGGCAGCGTGTCGGCCTTGCGCAGGCACTTCTCGGCAATCCGAAGGTCATCATTCTCGATGAGCCTACGGTAGGCCTTGACCCGATGCAGATTTCCTGGATGCGTGAGTTTATCAGAAGCCTTGCCAAGGAGCATACGGTTATCCTCAGTTCGCATATCCTCTTTGAGGTAAATGCGGTCTGTGACCGTGTCCTGATCATCAACCACGGTAAGAAGATTATTCTTGATACCCCCGAGCAGATCATCCATACGATCGGCGGAACGGAAGGCATCTATGTTGCCGCCAGAACGGACAAGGCTGCGGTCGACGCAGTATTGAATTCAATGGAAGACATTCAGACAATCCGCGAAGAGCGTGTGCCTGAGGACGGCGTGTATGCATGCTCCGTATTCCCGAAGGCAGGAGCCGATATCCGCGAGAAACTGTTCCGCGCGCTTGCTGACGCCGGGCTTCCGGTTCTCGAAATGCGCTCCGAGACGAAAACGCTTGAGGAAGTGTTCATCACGCTTACCGGAGAGGAGGGCACATGTTAGCAGTATATAAGAAAGAGATGCGGCAGGCATTTACCTCGATATTCGGTTACATTTTCCTGACCTTCCTGCTGGCGCTTTTCGGCGTCTACACTTACATTTACAACCTGAAGATGGGCTATGCGAGCTTCGCCTATGCGGTAAGCAGCGTAACGACCTTCTTCCTGTTCCTTGTTCCGATGCTGACGATGCGTTCGCTTTCGGAGGAGAAGAAGCAGAAGACCGACCAGCTCGTATTTACCTCGCCCGTGAGCGTTTCCGGTATTATTCTCGGCAAATACTTAGCGCTGGTGACGATCCTGTTCCTCGCGGTGGCGGTTGTTTCGACGTATCCGCTGATCCTTTCGAAATACGGCGCGGTCAATATGAAGGTTGCCTACAGCAACCTCGGCGCGTTCTTCCTTCTCGGATGCGCGTACCTTGCCATCGGTCTGTTCCTTTCCGCCTTGACGGAGAGCCAGATCGTTGCGGCTATCGTGACGATCATCGTGATCCTGTTCACGCTTCTTGCGGATGTTATGAAGGACATGATCCCTTCGGATCACTCGATATCGGTTATCGTGATCGGCGTTCTGCTCCTTGTCCTTGTTGCGCTTTCCTTTATCATGATGCGTAACAAGATTGTTTCGGCAGTTCTTTTCGTTGCCGGTTTCGGCGCCATGATCGGTTCGTATGTCATGAAGCCCGAGATTTACGACGGATTCCTGACGAAGCTTCTCGGCTGGTTCTCGCTCGTATCGAGATTTTCCGACTTCCAGTACGGGCTTTTTGATGCAACCGCGTATGTTTATTATTTCAGTATCGCCGTGCTTTTTGTATTCCTGACGATCCAGGCAATCAAAAAGCGCCGGTGGAGTTAGGAGGTGCGCGGTATGAGTTCAGCATTTAACAACCGTAAATTCAAAGGCGGCGCCTATACGACCGCGCTTTCAATCCTTGTGATCGTTGTGATCCTGGTCATTAACCTGATTGTTTCGGGCGTGTTCCGTTCGAAGGACCTTACGGCAACCGGTCAGTATTCCCTCTCTGCGGATACCATCGAGTATCTGAAGAACTATGATACGCCGATTGATATGTATTATGTCTGCGAAGTCGGACAGGAGATGAAGATGCTGCAGAGCGTGGCGGAGAACTTTGTCGCGAAGGGCAGGGATTTCTCCATGTCCTATAAGGATCCCGAGCAGTATCCCCAGTTCGTTATGCAGTACAGCGGCGTAGGGGAGACCATCAACAGTAACAGCATCATCCTGATCAACCGGAATAATCCCGACCTGTATGCGTATGTTGACCGTGACAGCATGATCAATTATGAGTACAGTTCCGAGGATTTTAAGACAAAGTATATCTCGAGTTATTGCGCGGAGGCACAGCTGATCCGTGCGCTTTCCCAGGTTGCGGATACGGCGGAGACCGTTGTTTATGTCGCGACCGGACACGGCGAGCAGCTGATCTCCGAGAGCGGCGTGATCTCCCAGAGCATTACCGATCTGCTTTCGCTGAATTCCTATACGGCGAAAACGATCGATCTGAAAACAACCGCGATCCCCGAAGACTGCAGCGCACTCCTTCTGATCGGCATGATCAACGACATGACGCAGGAGGAAAGCGAAAAGGTTAAGAACTATCTTACCGAAGGCGGAAGAGTCGCATGGTTCTTAAGCTACGCGGGCGTGGAGCGCCCGGTACAGAAGGCGCTTCTCAATTATTACGGTCTTACTTACGAGGAGCTGCTTCTTTGCGAAGGAGACGCGAGACGTACCGAGGACGAGAAGCCCGCGCTGATCCTTTCCGCGAAGTCCGGAACGAAGAACTCCGGATGGGCACTTGGTGTCGGCGTATCGAAGCTCGCCGGCGCGAGAAATACGATTGAGATCGATGCGCAGTATCTGACGAGCAATCAGGCCTATCTGACAAGCAATATTCAGGATCCCGTATACCGCCAGGGCGACGAGAAAGGCACATATGCCTTACTCACGAAAGTCTCCGAAACATACCGCGGAAATACGGCAGTCCTGTATGTATTCAATACGCAGTATTTCCTTGCGGACCGCTACATCACGAAGAATGCGGCATTTGAAAACGGCGCGATTTTTGTAAACGCGCTCGGTGATATGTGCAACAAGGAAGGAGCTATCTCCATTCCCGATAAAGCGGCGAGGGAAGAGGCTTTGATCATGACCACGCAGCAGAAGCGGACCCTTCTGACCATCCTTGTCGGAGTGATTCCCGGAATCGTTCTCCTGCTCGGAATTACGGTATTTATCATGCGGAGAAGATAGATGAAGAAAAGCAATATAATCCTGATTGTCCTGCTTTCGCTGATGGCTGTCGGTCTGTGCGTCCTTTATTTTGTGATGAAGGACCGCAAGGACAAGCCCGGCAAGGAGAAGACGAACTATTTTACAATCACAACGCTTGATACGGAGAAGATCAACCGCATCGCTCTGAAGAACGACGGCTTTGACGGCGAGTTCGTAAAGAGCGGAGACGAGTGGATCCGGGAGGACGCAGGCGTATTTCCCGTGAATCAGGCAAATGTGACGAATATCATTTCCATCATTGCCGCCAACCTGCGCGCGTTCTCGAAGGTGGAGAACCCCGCGGCACTTTCCGAGTACGGTCTCAGCGAGCCTCCGATCACGCTTAAGCTGTATTCGGATGAAACGCTTCTGATCGAGCTTTATGTCGGCCGCAAGCATCCCTCGAAGGAATGGTATTACATGAAGATTGCCGGCGATGACAACGTATACATCGTTTCCGACAACTATCACCGTTACCTTTCCATGAGCAGAGAGGAGTTCCTTGAGAATATCCGTCTTCCTTACATTGAGGATAAGACGCTTCTTCGGGAGATTCAGATCTCCGGAGATAATGTGACACCGCTCCATGCGATTTATGAAGTGAATAATCCTTACGATTATTCCAGCACGAAGTCGTTCCGGTGGTATTTTACGGAGCCGTTCAAAACGCATGTCAATGCGGATCTCAGCACCGATACGTGGGAAGGTGCGATCGACCGTTACCGTACCGTCAGTTATGAAAGTCTGGTGGCTTTCCGTCCGTCCGATTTCGGCCGCTACGGGTTAGAGAATCCCGCGGCAACCGTTTATGTACGGTATACGAACGCAGCCGGTACGACGGACCAGAGTTACACGCTTTATATCGGCAATCAGAACGCGGACGGCCTTTATTATGCGAGAATAAAAGGCATTGACTGGGTATTTCTGATGCGGAGCGATGTTGTGAAGGGCATGCTCGAGACCGATGTCGCATCCTGGTACTATAAGACAATCTTCTTCCCGGGACTCAATGTGTTTGAGAAGATGACCGTAAAAGCAGCCGGACGCACCTTCGAATTTGTCGGAAAGACCGGTTCCGAAGGCGAGACGGTATATGTCGTAAACGGCCGGGACCTGCCGGATGAGGAGCGTGAAGAATGGGCGCGTCTGTTCCTGCAGCTGAAGTACAAGGGAATGACCGATGAGGAAGCAACCGGCAAGGAAGTCCTTTCCTTTGAGGTTGTCGTAAAGGATAATGATACGCATACCGGAATGACGGTAACATTTTACGAGAAGAACGATTCCGTATATCTCGTGGCAATTGACGGCATTGTTGAGTTTACCGCGGATGTACGTGATGTGAATGACTTTATCGCATTCATGGAGAGCATGAAATAATGGATCCTATTTTTGAAAAACCGCTGAAAGAAGAGAGCACGATCCGGTATCGCGGGCGGAACCACTCGGCTGTGGGACGTCTTTCCATCGGAATCGGCGTGATCGGCTGGGTGATCTTTCTCGTTCTCATCTGGGAATCGAGAACCGCGGCAGCCGGTTCCTCGAAGATCGGAATTACGGCTTTAGCTGACTTTGTGCTGGCCGTTTTCGGAATGCTGTTCGGCGGGCGGGGACTTCGCGAGAGCAATGTGTTCTATCGTTCCGCTCTGTCGGGCGTGGTCCTCTGTGCAACGCTTGCCGCGACTTTGTTCGGGCTGTTCTTAAGCGGCACGGCTTTTTAGCGTGTTTCGGCGTAAGCCGGAAAGGAGTAATGTATGAATAAACCGGATTTATATATCTGGACCGAATATGAGGCGGAACGCCTCGAGCTTGCGCTCGGCAGACTGACGGAGATTCTTTCCGAGGAGTCCGACGTGACAAGCGTTACGTATGTTGATTTCGGCAAAGAAGCCGCAGGACAGGCGCTCTGCATGGCCAAATTTGCCGCAGATATCGCCAAGAAGGGCATGGACGGCCTTACGGAGGAGGAACTCCGCACCTATAACAGAAAACTCTATCTCTGCGCCGATAAGGACGTTTATGAAACATCGTTTTTGAACCCGGCTTATGCCGTATCGGTATTCGGAAAAGCAAAGGGACGCATCGTTTCGGCTGTCTTTTCGGGACTGGTTGCCAAGGTGCCTGACGTATACTCCGGTATCTTGCGTCCGTTCCTTTACAGCACGGAGCTTGTTCTTGAAGTGTATGCCCTTTTGGAGAGCGGAGCCGATGCCAATGCTTTAAAGCGCGCGTTGTTCTATCACCGTCACGATTACTGTGAGGAGCGGACCAATGCCGGCGCTTATGCAATGTATACCCCGGGATTCCGGTATTTCTACGACCTCACTATGAATGCGGATCTTTCGAATCACGCTTACCTTTATAAGATCGGCTGCCCCGTAACCGACAATATGATTCAGATTTCGTCATTCCTCGCGACGCTTCCCGAAAAGGACATCGAGTCGATGGCGGAAACGTTCGTAAACGGTTATGTGGAAGGCTTTGCGGTTACGGGAACGGATTTCAGCAAGAAGAAATACGTTCAGGTTGTAACCGGATACGGTTTTGAGCGCATCACGAGAGCGGCAATTCGTAAGATTGAGGCGCTCGGCAAGGAAGCAATCGTATTGTATTTTGAGGACGTATACGGCGAAAACTGGCTCGGTGATAACCGTCAGGCTGCCTATGACCATCGGAACGACATGCTGCTTACGCTTAATAAACGGATGGTTGAAACCATTGTCCGTGCCGAGAAGAAAAGCTTTGACAATGTGGCTGAGTGCATGCGCCTGGTCGGCGGACCTGCCGTGCAGGAAATCTTCGGCGACCCCGATTTCGATCCCGTAAATAAGCCCGAAGTGTTATCGACCGACGCGAAGATGAACAAACTCCAGGTAGAGATGAAGACCCGCGTTTTTATGCTTCGGGAACAGTATATGCCGAGCGAGGAGCGCAGCTTTACGATCATCAGCTATCCGGTTCCGTCCATCGGACCGAAATTCAAGGATATCTTCAAGGCAACGATCCGTGTGAACACGTTGAGCAGCGCCCGGTATAAGAAGATTCATCAGTGCATCATCGACGTTCTCGACAAGGCATCGTATGTAACCGTTAAGGGAAGCGGAGAGAACAAGACGGATATCCGCGTCATGCTGCATGAGCTCACGGATCCCGCCAAGCAGACCAACTTTGAAAACTGCGCGGCCGACGTCAACATTCCGGTCGGCGAGGTATTTACCTCCCCGGTTCTTACGGGAACGGACGGCGTTCTCCATGTCAGCAAGGTTTATCTTGAGGGCAAGCTTTTCAAAGACCTCTGCATTACCTTCAAGGACGGCAAGGTCGCCAAGGCAAGTTGCGCGAATTTCCCGACCGAAAAGGAGAACGCGGACTACATCAACGAGAACATTATGGATTATCATGAGACGCTTCCGATCGGCGAATTTGCCATCGGAACCAACACGACGGCGTACGAAATGGGCATCAAATACGACATTCAGGATAAGCTTCAGATCCTGATCGCGGAGAAGACCGGTCCTCATTTTGCGGTAGGCGACACCTGCTACAGCCACTCCGAGGACAAAGCCGTATATAACCCGGACGGCAAGGAAATCATCGCCCGCGAGAACGAGGTCAGCGCGCTTCGTAAGACCGACCCCGAGAACGCTTATATGAACTGCCATACGGACATTACGATCCCGTATGACGAGCTCGAATCCATCACGGCGCATACGGTGGACGGCAAATGCTACGACATTATCCGGAACGGCCGGTTCGTTGTTCCGGGAACCGAAGAACTGAATGTTCCGTTAGAGCGTCTTGAGAAAGCAAAGAAGAAATGAGAAAGTGCTCCGCGGTCGGATGACCCGGTGAAAATGAAAACATGCTCCGCGGCCGGACGGCACGGTGGAAAGAAAGGATAAAGAGATGGCTAAAGTAGGAATTGTAATGGGCAGCGATTCGGATCTGCCGGTAATGAAGAAAGCAGCGGAGATGCTTGAAAAATTCGGCATCGATTATGAAATGACGATCATTTCGGCGCATCGTATGCCCGACGTGTTCTTTGATTATGCGAAGACGGCCAAAGATAAGGGCTTTTCGGTAATTATCGCGGGCGCAGGCGGCGCGGCGCATCTGCCGGGCATGTGCGCGGCTATCTTCCCGCTTCCCGTGATCGGTGTGCCGATCCATACGAAGACGTTGAGCGGCGTTGACTCGCTTTATTCGATCGTGCAGATGCCTTCCGGCATTCCGGTTGCGACCGTTGCAATCGACGGTGCCGCCAATGCGGGCATTCTTGCAGCGAAGATGCTTGCCATCGGCAATCCGGAGCTTCTTGCTAAGATCGAGGCCTATAAGGAAGAGCTCAAGGCGGGCGTTATGGCCAAGAAGGAGAAGATTGAGAAGATCGGCTTCCGCGAGTATATGGGACAGTAACGTAAACGGTTGCATTTGCCGTGATTCTAATAAGTTTATTAGCAATGCTTATATATTGCATTAAGGAATAATGTTACCGTTATTCCTGCGGTTATGCTATACTGATGACCGTGAAGACAACCGGCGACAGGAGAGACGCTTCTTCGACGGAACAGAATATGATTTATAAGGAGAATTTGTATGGATTACAAGAACGCTGGTGTGGATATTGAAGCCGGATATAAGGCTGTGGAACTGATGAAAAAGCACGTAAAAGAGACGATGCGCCCCGAAGTTCTCGGCGGACTCGGCGGATTCTCCGGTGCATTTTCCCTTGACCGCTTTATGAGCATGAAGCATCCGACACTGGTGTCCGGTACGGACGGCGTCGGCACGAAGCTGAAGCTTGCATTTTTGATGGATAAGCATGATACGATCGGTATCGACTGCGTTGCCATGTGCGTAAACGACATTGCGTGTGCCGGCGGTGAGCCGCTGTTCTTCCTTGACTATATTGCTTGCGGTAAGAACTATCCCGAGAAGATCGCGACCATCGTTAAGGGTGTTGCGGAAGGCTGTAAGCAGGCCGGCTGCGCACTGATCGGCGGTGAGACGGCCGAGATGCCCGGTTTCTATCCGGAGGACGAGTACGACCTTGCCGGTTTTGCCGTTGGTATCGTTGACGCGGACGACATCGTTTCCGGGGCAAATGTGAAGAAGGGCGACACCATCATCGGTATCGCATCAAGCGGTATTCATTCAAATGGTTATTCCCTTGTTCGTAAGGTTTTCGACCTTCGTGAGCAGAGCCTGAACCGCTACTGCGAGTCTCTCGGAATGACGCTCGGCGAGGCACTCCTTACGCCTACCAAGATCTATGTTAAGGCACTGGATTCCGTTAAGAAGGCCGGCGTTACCGTGAAGGCCTGCAGCCATATCACCGGCGGCGGATTCTATGAGAATATTCCGAGAATGCTTCCCGACGGAAAGCATGCCTTGATTCGTAAGAACAGCTACGAAGTTCCTCCGATCTTTGATCTGCTCCGTACAAACGGCAACATCGAAGAGAAGATGATGTACAATACTTACAACATGGGTATCGGTATGATGATCGCAGTGGATCCCGATAAGGCGGATACGGCGATCAAGGCACTGAAGCAGGCCGGCGAGACGGCTTACATTGTCGGTGAGATCACTGACGGCGAGAAGGAAATTACGATATGCTAAACGTAGTAGTACTCGTTTCCGGCGGCGGAACGAATCTGCAGGCAATCATCGATGCCGTTAAGGACGGCAAGATCACCAATACGAAGCTTTGCGGCGTGATCAGCAACAAACCCGATGCGTACGCTCTCACAAGAGCGGAGCAGAACGGGATTCCGGGCGTATGCGTATCCCGTAAGGCATTTGAGACACGCGCGGAGTTCGAGGATGCGTTACTTGCGGCTGTAGATAAGTTTAACCCCGACCTGGTCGTTCTGGCGGGATTCTTAGTGATCCTTCCCGAGAAGATGACCGAGAAATATTCGCACCGGATCATCAACATCCATCCGTCCCTGATTCCTTCGTTCTGCGGTGACGGTTATTACGGACTGCATGTGCATGAGAAAGTGCTTGCAAGAGGCGTAAAGGTAACCGGTGCCACGGTGCATTTTGTGGATGCGGGAACCGATACCGGCCCGATTTTACTCCAGAAGGCGGTTGACATCCTTCCCGGAGATACCCCCGAAGTGTTGCAGCGCCGTGTGATGGAGCAGGCGGAGTGGATTATCCTTCCGAAGGCCATCAATGCGATCGCAAACGGAAAGATCAAGGAAGTCGGCGGGGCATACTTCGTAGAAGAGTAAGCGGATTTATCCGGAACAGACGTCTGTAAAACGAATAAGCATTTGGAACGATCATGAATTGTGCCCGGGCGGCACAATTCGTTTATAAAAAGGAGAACGATCATGAAGGTTTTGATTGTCGGCGGAGGCGGACGTGAGCATGCCATCGCATGGAAAGTAAGTCAGAGCAAGAAAGTGGACAAGATTTATGCGGCTCCCGGCAATGCCGGAATCGCCGAGATCGCGGAGTGTGTTCCGATCGGCGTGATGGAGTTCGATAAGCTTGTTGCATTTGCCAAGGAAAAGGAGATCGACCTTACGGTCATCGGACCGGACGATCCGTTAGTTGGCGGCGTCGTAGACGCATTTGAGGCGGCCGGACTTAGGGTGTTCGGACCGAGAGCCAATGCGGCAATCCTCGAGGGCAGCAAGGCATTTTCCAAGGACCTGATGAAGAAATACGGCATTCCGACCGCGGCTTACGAGAACTTTACGGATGCGGAAGCAGCAATGGAATATCTGAAGACCGCGAAGATGCCGATCGTTTTAAAGGCAGACGGACTGGCACTCGGTAAGGGCGTACTGATCTGCAATACCCGCGAAGAGGCAATGGCAGGCGTTAAGGAGATCATGCTTGACAAACATTTCGGAAATGCCGGCAATACAATGGTTATCGAGGAATTCATGACCGGACGTGAGGTTTCGGCCCTGTTGTTCTGCGACGGAACGAATATTGCGCCGATGACGAGCGCGCAGGACCACAAGCGCGCAGGCGACGGCGATACCGGCCTTAATACCGGCGGCATGGGCACATTTTCTCCGAGCCCATTTTACACAAAGGAAATCGAGCAGTACTGCATCGATAATATCTATAAGCCTACGATGGCGGCAATGCGCAAGGAAGGAAGACCGTTCCACGGCGTTATGTTCGTCGGACTGATGCTGACGCCAGACGGCCCGAAGGTACTTGAGTACAATGCCCGTTTCGGCGATCCCGAGACGCAGGTTGTGCTTCCCAGAATGGAAACGGATATCGTTGATGTTTTTGAGGCCTGCATCGACGGCAAGCTCGCCGATATCGACCTTAAATTCGATAACGGCGCGGCGGTTTGCGTGGTACTTGCTTCGGACGGCTATCCGCAGAAGTACGAGAAGGGACTTCCGATCAGCGGTTTGAAGGATTTCAACGACGCTGACGGAGAGTATGTATTCCATGCCGGAACGAAGTTCGGCGCGGACGGCTCGGTTCTCACGAACGGCGGCCGCGTGCTCGGTGTTGTGGCAAAGGCAGGCGACCTGAAGGCAGCCAGAGCGAAGGCGTACAAGGCAACCGAGAAGATCACATTTGCCAACAAATACATGCGTCACGACATCGGCAAGGCAATCGACGAGGCATAAAAAAACGAATAATCAAAAAAGGAGGAATGCGTGATGAAAAGAAGAATAATAGCATTGCTCCTTTTCTGTTTCATTGGGCTCATCGGATGCGGCAGAAAGGAGACTACCCCCTCAGATAATTCTTCTTCTCTGACGGAATCGCCGACGGAAGGGCTGACTCCGACAGAAAATGCGCCAACCGAAGACATAGATCCGACGCCGACACCCATTATCTGGAAAGCAGGTGACAGGGAGTATTCGGTTGTGAGAAATGACACCGATAAGGCACTCTATTTTGATTTTGAAACATTGAATCAGGCAGCAGATCTGGTCGTGATCGGTTCCTTTTCCGATGATGCAACGCAGGTGGTAAAGACGACATATTCCGAAGAATTCGGAAAGGATGTTATCTATAACGGGGTCTCAACCAACACATTTATAATTGATCGGGTGTTAAAAGGAGCGCCGGAAGGTGAGACGATTCGCATATCGCAGCGCTATGTATTCGATGAAGAGTTCGGACAGCTGATTTCCTTCGGAGACATGACGCCGATGGAGAAGGGCAGCAAATGGATTTACTTCCTCATTTATGACCCGCAGGAGCAGGTTTACTATGCTGCAGGCGATTATACCGGCAGATATCCGTACCGCAACATTGAGCTTTCCGAGCTGGAAAAGGAGAGTTATACGCCTGCGGAAATCGGACTGTTCAGTCCGTATATGTTCGCCCGGATTTATCCGGTATATCAGAAGGTTTTAGAGTTTTATCAGATTGTGATTGAATAACAGAAGGACATTTTTATAAGTCATAAAAAGCGGCAGCGGTTTATCCGTTGCCGTTTTTGGAATTTCAGGGCACTTTAACTTGACTTGAATTAAGTTAAAAGTTAAAATGCCGGGACGGAGTCGTGCGAAATCTGCATCCTGTCGGAATGTGTCGCGGCGCATCTGTCGGAAACAGTTGAAAAAACGGCGGAATATGGTACAATAGTTCAGAATAGGGTTATCTCGAATTGTCAGATAACGGACGAATGCAATAAGCCCCTTGTGAGGGCTTTCGATAAAGGACGGCACATGGAACAGGAAGGCGTAAGGATCAATAAATACTTAAGCGACGCAGGCGTATGCTCGCGGCGGGAGGCCGACCGGCTGATCGAGGAGGGGGTTGTTACCGTGAACGGTGAGGTGGCAACGCTCGGAACGAGAGTCATGCCGGGGCAGAAGGTTAAGGTGCGCGGCAAGGAAGCAACGCTTACGAAGAAGGACGACAAAGTCGTTCTTGCGTTTCATAAGCCGAGAGGCGTTGAATGTACTTCGGACCGCAGCAATCCCGACAATATCATTGATTATATCCACTATGACAAGCGGATTTATACGGTAGGCCGGCTTGATAAGAACTCAAGCGGACTGATTCTTTTAACGAACGACGGAGACCTTGCCAACCGCATCGCAAAGGCGGGCGAAGGCCATGAGAAAGAGTATCTGGTGCGTGTCGACAAGCCGCTGACGCCGGAGTTTTTATACAGCATGGCGCACGGGGTTCCGGTTCTCGGAAAGAAGACGGCGCCCTGCAGAGTGCAGCAGATCGGAGAGTGCTTCTTCCGGATCGTTTTGATCCAGGGTATGAACCGGCAGATCCGCCGTATGTGCGAATATCTCGAATATAAGGTGGTCGCGCTGAAGCGCGTCCGCGTCATGAATATCCTTCTTGGTGACCTGCCGAGCGGCCAGTACCGCGAGGTTTCGCCGAAGGAACTGAGTGAGCTTAAGAAACTGTTGTAAGAAACAGGAGAAGGTATGGACAAGAAACAACGCATAACCGAACTGGTTGCGATTCTCGATAAGGCAGCACGTGTATACGAGCAGGAGGACCGCGAGATCATGTCGAACTTCGAGTACGATGCGCTCTATGATGAGCTGCGTGCGCTCGAAGAGGAAACCGGTTTCGTGCTTTCAAACAGCCCAACGCAGCATGCCGGTTATGAGATCCTGTCGGAGCTTCCGAAGGAACGCCATGAGAGCCCGATGCTTTCTCTTGATAAGACAAAGGAACGCGATGCGCTGGTCAGCTGGACGGGCGATCATGAAAGTATCCTTTCCTGGAAGATGGACGGTCTGACGGTTGTTCTTACGTATCGAGACGGAGAGCTTTTTAAGGCCGTTACGCGCGGTAACGGGGAGATTGGCGAGGTAATTACCAACAACGCCCGCGTATTCAAGAATATCCCCCTTAAAATCGCTTACAAGGGTGAACTTGTGCTCCGCGGCGAGGCCGTAATCCGCTACAGCGATTTTGAGCAGATTAATGCGCAGATCGAAAAGGACGAGGACCGTTACAAGAACCCGCGCAACCTCTGCAGCGGAACGGTAAGACAGCTTAACAACCGTATAACGGCGGAACGGAACGTGTATCTGTTCCCATTTGCCCTGATCAGCATGGATGGGGCGGACGGATTTGCAACCCGCGAGGAGCAGCTTAATTACCTGCGCGAGCTCGGCTTCGACCCGGTTGAATATAAGAAAGTAAGCAAGAGCAACATGCTCGAGACGATTCAGTGGTTCGCCGACCATGTGGCGACCAATGATTTTCCGTCGGACGGCCTTGTGCTTACCTATAATGATATTGCGTACGGCAACAGCCTCGGGCGGACCGCAAAGTTTCCGAGAAACGCGATTGCCTTCAAATGGAAGGATGAGACGCGTCAGACGAAGCTTCTTGAGATCGAGTGGAGCCCGTCAAGAACCGGTCTCATCAATCCGGTTGCGATCTTTGAGCCGGTGGAACTCGAAGGGACGACCGTGAGCCGCGCGAGCGTGCATAACCTGAGCGTGATGGAAGAACTGCAGCTCGGCATCGGCGACGAGATCACGGTTTACAAGGCAAATATGATCATTCCGCAGATTGCGGAGGACCTTACAAAGAGCGGCAATATCGAGATTCCGAAGACCTGCCCCGTATGCGGCGGACCGACCGAAGTGCGCGTATTGTTGGAAGCAAAGGCGCTTTACTGTACCAATCCGGACTGCATCGCGAAGAAGATCAAGCTGTTCAGCCATTTCGTGAGCCGTGACGCGATGAATCTCGAAGGCCTTTCGGAGATGACGATCGAGAAACTGATCGGAAGAGGCTTCGTTAAGGAGCCTGCCGATCTGTTCAAGATGGACACCCCCGAGATCCGCGAAGAAATCGTAAAGATGGAGGGCTTCGGCGAGAGGTCCTTTGAGAAACTGCTTGCGGCGGCCCGCAAAGCGCAGACCGTCAGCATGCCGAAATTCCTTTACAGCCTCGGAATTCCGGGTATCGGACTTGCAAACGCGAAGCTGATCTGCAAGGCATTCGGCTATGATATGGACGCCATCCGAAACGCCACCGCGGAAAGCCTTACGGACATCCCCGGTCTCGGCGCCGTGCTTGCGGCAAATGTGACCGCTTACATGGCCGATCCGGAGTATGCCCGAATGCTTAACGACCTTCTCAAAGTAGTGTCTTTCGAGGCACAGGAGGAGGTCGTGGAATCGCCGATTACCGGCAAGACATTTGTAATTACCGGAGCGGTTTCGCATTTTCCGAACCGTGACGCCGTCAAGGATTTCATTGAGGAGCGCGGCGGCAAGGTTGCGGGCTCCGTTTCCGCAAAAACCGATTATCTGATCAATAACGACACCGCAAGCGGGTCGAGTAAGAATAAAAAAGCGAAAGAACTCGGGATACCGATCATTTCCGAAGACGAATTTCTTGCACTCGTCGGGGAATAAAGCACCGTCCCGGTTTCGTTTGGGAGAAAGGATACACTATGCCGATCAAAGTACAGAATGACTTGCCGGCAAGGCAGGTCGTAATCGATGAAAATATATTCGTTATGGATGAAAACCGCGCCATGTCGCAGGACATCCGTCCGCTGAAGATTGCAATCCTCAACCTGATGCCTCTTAAGGAGGATACCGAGGTGCATCTGCTGCGGAGCCTTTCCAACACGCCTCTTCAGCTTGATATTACATTCCTGACTACGGCGACGTATGTCGGAAGCAATACCGCGAAGAGTCATCTGGACCAGTTTTATCTTACATTTGACGATGTAAAGGACCAGAAATTCGACGGTCTGATCATTACCGGAGCGCCGGTGGAGCAGATGGAGTTCGAGGAGGTGCTTTACTGGGACGAGCTGAAGAAGATCATGGACTGGAGCCTTACCAACGTAACGAGTACGCTGCACATCTGCTGGGGCGCCCAGGCCGCGCTTTATTACCATTACGGAATCCCGAAGATTCCGCTTCCGGAGAAAATGTTCGGGCTGTTCCGCCATAAGGTAATGAACCGCCGCGAGCCTTTGGTGCGCGGGTTTGATGATGAATTCTATATGCCGCACAGCCGCCATACGACGGTGTCCAGGGATACGATCGCAGCCAATCCGGAACTTACGATCATGGCCGAGTCGCCCGAGGCCGGCGTATTTCTCGTGATGGCAAAGGAAGGACGCCAGATATTCGTCATGGGCCATCCGGAGTATGACCGCATCACGCTTGACAAGGAGTACAAAAGAGACCTTGCGAAGGGACTTCCGATCGCAATGCCGAAGAACTATTATCCGAACGATGATCCGACGCAGAGGCCGCTCCTCCTTTGGAGAGCCCACGCGAATACGCTTTATACAAACTGGGTAAACTACTATGTATACCAGGCCACGCCTTATGATGTGGAGAGCATCGGCCGGTAAATGCCATGCCGTGCGGAGCGTGAAGAGTGCCGCAACATAAAAACATACAGAACATGATGCCGCGGACATCTGAGGGGGAGAAATGAATCGTAAGACGTTTTTTATCACAATTGTAACAGTCTGCGCTGTTCTGATCGCAGTCGAAATCGGTGTTATCATCGGAATATACCGTAAAGGGCGCAAGAAAGACGAGAAGAAGTCTGACGTAACGCCAAGCATAACCGTTACGGAAGCACCGACGGGTACCGTAATAACGGACCCGGCACCACCGACAGTATCCTCGAAACCATATGAGAATTTTACCCCGACGCCGACACCGGAAGCCTGGGTTGACCGGCTTGAACTTTATCCGGGTGATCCGCGGATCGAGGGAACGGAAGAGGGATACCGTGACGTATGGCGCGTTACCGAGCAGCGGTTTTATACGATGAACGAAATGTTCTTCTGGATTGAGCCGCGAACCTATATGGAAGAGCCGTTTATGTGGTCGAAGGATATTGATCTCCATGCCGCGCAGGCGTCTCAGATGAACAGTGTCCTTGACGGTTTGATCAGTTACGACTATGATCCCCGGGGGAATCTCCTTTCCCGGAAAGAGGAACTGTGCATTATGTATGACTGGGCTCCGGATGAGTATACGTTTACTTACGATGCGCTTTTCTCACCGTATGTTACGATCGATTACGGCGGAGTACGTTATCCCTATCCGTCGTTAGGCCACAGGTATTCGTATGATACCAAGGGACGCGTTATACATGAGTGGACCGAGAAGCAGGAAGGATGCACTTATTCCGAGGGGATTTACCCGGAATATAAATACTATTACGGAGATGACGGGCGCCTTGCATTACGGGAGGCGTATTCCAAGACCGGAGAGCTGAAGGAATCGCTGTGGATGAACTATACAATGGATGAACAGGGAAGAATCACTGTTTATTCGGAGATTGTCAGCAACACCCGGAGCCTTATTAAGGAATATCTGTATGATGACAACGGAATTCTGACCGAGGTGCGGGAATCCTACAGAGGCGAGGATCAGTATGCTAACCGTGACGTAATGAAGCAGTATAACGACAACGGGGAACTGATCGGAAAGAAAATTGACTTTCTGCTGGCGAATAACTATACCGAATCCGGTTACACGGTAGTGGACACCTATGAGTTTGGGTCCGAAATCAACAATGACGGGCAGAGAATCTGCAAATTCACCCTCGAGGATGTCGATTCCTATGAAGGCGAGTATCACCGCACCTATGAGTATGATACTGCCGGCAACGTAACGGCGAGAACGACTTACACGCCGGACGGGCTTCTGCTTTACCGTGAGGAGATTTCCTACGAACTTTTCAACGTTCCGATCAGCAAACTCACGGAAGAGGAGCGCATTAAACTGAAGATGTACCGCTGATAACAATCAGTAAATACTGTGAAAGAAAGGAATCCACGCGGCTTCGGCTGCCGGATGAAAAAAAACATGACGCTGGAAGAAGCAAGAGCATTTTTTGCAAATGACAAATACGCCACCGAAGCCTCGGGAATCACCATCGAGGAGGTCGGCGAGAACCATTCGGTATGCCGCATGCCGATTACCGCAATCCATAAGAATGCGGTCGGCGGCGTGATGGGCGGAGCGGTTTACACGCTGTGCGACTTCGCATTTGCCGTGGCAACCAACAGCCCGGAGCACCATGCGGTAACGGCGGTCAGCCAGATCAGTTACCTTTCGCTTGTGAAAGGTACCGTGCTTACGGCAACAGCCGATATGATCAAAGACGGACGCCGCACCTGCTTCTTTCAGGTGACCGTGACCGACGATCTCGGCACGCTTGTTGCGATTGCCAATACAACCGGAATGCATGTGTAATGATTTAGCGGGGAGGAAGATGTGATGTCTGAAACAAATGAACAGAACGGAATGAACCGGAATCCGGAGCCTGTAAAAACGGCGAAGAAGTTTCCGGTGAAGATAATTATTTATATTCTTATTATCGCAGCTTTGGCCGGCGGAATACAGGTCTACCGGTATTTCATGCGCTTTGATCCGACTTTTGAGGTGAACGGGCAGGAGTTCGGACTTCAGGTTACCGTCGGTGATCTGGAGAAGCTTGGAATGACGCTTTGTCAGCCGGACGGAACGATTATTGATTCGGGTTCCATGAAAATGAACGCCAAGTCGACGATGGTCAATTCCTATTATATCGGCGTGCCGAACGGCGATCATGCCGATCTGACCGGCTTTAAGGTAAGTGTTGTCAATATCGAAAAGGATGCGGCAACCTATACGGACTGCTACATCCGTACGATTGATTACGTGCCGGAGAAGCAGAGTCCGGCTGTATCGGTGAAGATCTGCGGAATTGATTTCTCGCAGGCGGACCGAAAGAATATTAAGGAATACGTGAAGAAGGCGGGAATCCCTTTTAAGGAAGCCAAAGTGGATGCGTTTATGAACGATAAGTCCGATACGGCCGAAGGAAAGCGGGGAAAGGTCGGTTTCAGCCTCGCGCGGACGGACAAGAATGTCAGCGTCGGATTTACGCGGAAAGATATCGGCTTTAAGTACGGAAGGTAGTTCGGTGCGGCGGAAGATGCGAGGCGGCAACGAAAGCCGGCGCTTCCTGCATCTTTGTAACAAATGACAGAAGTTTCGGCATTTTGCCGCTCAATATTTATGTTTTTTGGCGGTTGACTGATGCTAACCGCCGGTGTATAATACAGACAACCTTAGGGGAGTAATCGACGCGGCAACGCGTGGCAAATCAACATCATGGCGGCTTCGGCAGTCTGGTTTGTCTTAAATGATGAGACTTAAGTATGGCATCCGCTGTACTTGTCTCAATAGCTTGTTAAATACGGGCAGGTACATACGGTACCTGCTCTTTTTGTATGACGATACAAAAAAACCACCTGCTATGCAGGTGTGTTCCCAGTGAGCTTTAGCTTCAAGAAAAAAACTCCTGAGGTATAATGGTGCTGGTTCGCCAACCGCACTATTATAACCGAAGGAGGTTTACCCAAAATGGATATGAATAGTTTAGCACATACAACGTGGGAATGTAAGTACCATATTGTATTTGCGCCAAAGTTTCGCCGGA
>JAFRSD010000014.1 GCA_017427775.1 Lachnospiraceae bacterium
CTGCTAAAACCCGTGAAACTATCTCGAGTTTTGCTTCAGGCGTCCATTTCTTATTAGTTCCTGTGTGCTTGAGAACTTCGGGACCATTGCTTTCCTCAAGCCGAGCCCACCGTCGCACCATTCTGTGAAAATTCTCAGAATCCTTAATCCCTTCCGGCGTCTCAGGCCACTGACCTTGACGATACAACTCAACACATTTTCTTTTAAACTCGTAGCTATAACGCATGAAAATACCCTCCTTACTGGTTGTCCAGTAAAGAGGGTACATATCACAAGTCACGGCTTCTTTTCGTATTTGGCTAAAATAATGGTATATGCCACCGCCAGCCCGATGGAGGCGGCGACGACGCCGAGCATCAGGAAGGCAAATCCGGCGGAATTCCGCTTCAAAAAGAGCAATGGAACGCCGCACAGTTCAAAGACCGCGGCGTAGACGAACCAGATCTTTCCGACGGCGTGGTTATATTTCACCGTATCTGTAACTTCCGGCGGTTTCATGCCCGTGAAAAAACCAACCGGTTTTTTCGACCGCCACGAAATAATCCCGATTGCCGTAAGCCCGATGGCCATAACGCTCCAAAAGATAAATCCGATGATCATAGAGTTGTCCCTCCCTTTCTGTTAATTAGGACTGTCGCCTTTCGCGGCAAGACGGATGAGCTCGCTCAGGTGGATTTCCACGCTGTCGAGGCAGGGTACCGGACAGTTGTCAGGATTTAGCAGAAGCGGAAGTTCCGTGCAACCGAGGACGACGGCTTCAATGCCTTGCTCCGCTTGCATCTTCTTAAGAATCGCCTGAAATTCCGAAAGTGTGGATTCCTTTACGATCCCAACTTCGAGTTCGGTAAGAATGCGATGCGCGATGAGCAGTCGGTCCGCCTTGTCCGGGGTATAAACTTCGATTCCGGCAGCCAGCAGATCGTTCTTCATATACGATTGTTCCATCGTGAAAATTGTTCCGAGAAGCCCGACTTTATGATAGCCTTTTGCCAAGGCTTCCCTAGCGACGGCTTTCGGAATGCTGACAAGCGGAACGCCCGACTTGCTGCACACCTCATCATAAACGATATGCATGGTCGCCGCCGTCAGGGCAATCACTTCTGCGCCTGCCTTTCGGAGATTCTGCGCTTCCATTGCGAGATAATCGCTGAGAGCATCGTATCGGCCATCCTCCACATAGCTCCAGGCCTTTCGGAAATCAACGCTTTCGATTATGATTTCCGGCATCTGCCTCTGTCCGGTTAAGGTATCAATCCGCCGGTTTAATTCCCGGTAATACATCAATGTGGACTCCGGGCCTGTCCCGCCGATCAAACCAATCTTTTTCATGCAATAGTCCCCCTGCATCGTATTTGACACATTATAGCACACCGTCCCTGATTGCGCCACAGGAAACAATATGTATTTTACGGGATGTTTCGTGACAAATGCATCCCGGTATGCTATACTATTCGAAATAGACGCCACGCGGAGTTTTGCGTGGCCGGAAAGGGGAGAAAAGGGATGAAACGATGGATGGTTCCGTGTATCGGTATCGTTGCAGTCGGATTGATTGCATTTCTTATCATATGGGGTAATAAGAAGCGCCCTGCTTCGAGGCAGGAAGAGGAAAATGTTACCGAAGCTGTTTTGAAAACGGATACCCCTTCCGCGACAATAGAATCCACACCGATTGTGACGGAGGCAGTCTCCACAACGGTTACGCCGAGTCCTTTAGAGACGCCTGAGCCATCCAAGGCGGAGGAACTGGGCCCCGAGACTTCGGTAACGCCGGACCCCGCGATAACGGAAGCACCTACGCCCGCTCCGACGCAAGCGCCCACATCGGCCCCCACAAAGGCACCGACCAAAGCTCCTACCAAGGCCCCCACCCAAAAAACTACTCCGGCCCCGTCCAAAGACCCGACGCCGGTTGTGACGCAGGAACCGGTTGTAACACAGGAGCCGGTTTCGGTCCCGACCGAGGAGCCGACCAAAGAGCCTACCGCGGAACCCACGAAGAAGCCGACTCCTATACCGGATCCTGTCGTAAATCCGGGAGAAAAGGTTACGCAGTATTCCGGAAGACTGTACGGGGCACCGAACAAGATGGATTACTCCCTCAGACTGATTGCCTACAACCGTACGGAGACTTCGGTTATGATTCGTATTGAAATGACATTTATCGCGTATCCCAATACCGTTCACCCGTTTACGCATCATTTGTACTGGAATAATTTTGATGCTATTGTTTTTGCGTATTCTCAATGGGCCGAGCCGGTAGACCACTCCAGAGTTATCCAGGCCGGCGCGAAAAAGTTTAAGTTCGCCTGCACGCCGGAAACGACGAGTATTTCGATCCCGGCCCATTTCTATACGACCGATGCAAACCATAATCCAAATCCGGCCGAGGGTCTGGATCTCTATTGGGATCTGGTAGCACAACTTCCGGAGTACGCTCCGTAAACGCCAAATGCACCGCACCGCGGCTCTCACAAGAGACCGCGGTGTTTCTTTTTACGCCTGCAAAAGAAATATTGACTTTAAGAATTGAGTTAGTGTATAATAACTTTGATTGGGCTTGTAGAAGGCTGCGCGATGAATCGGCATGCTCGTAAGCCGGTCCGGTCGGCGCCTGAAGAGGTGCAAAAAGCCACATTTTCCGTAACGAAAGCGAGGAGTGCGGCATAATATATAAAATCCAAAGAAAGAGGTATTGAAGCATGGCAAAGATTGATTTGACCAAGTATGGCATCACCGGTGTTACCGAGATCGTGCACAATCCTTCCTATGAGGAACTCTACAAGGAAGAGATGAAGAAGGAACTTACCGGTTATGAAGTAGGCGTTGAGACCGAACTCGGCGCAGTTAACGTTATGACGGGTGTATACACCGGACGTTCTCCCAAAGACAAGTACATCGTAATGGACAAGAACAGCAAGGATACTGTTTGGTGGACCACCGATGCTTACAAGAACGACAACCATCCGATGAGCGAAGAGGTTTGGGATGTTGTTAAGGATATCGCTAAGAAGGAACTTTCCAACAAGAGACTGTTCGTTGTAGATGCATTCTGCGGCGCTAACAAGGACTCCCGTATGGCAGTTCGTTTCATCGTTGAGGTTGCTTGGCAGGCTCACTTCATTAAGAACATGTTCATTCAGCCCTCCGCTGAAGAGCTTGCCAGCTTTGAGCCTAACTTCGTAATTTATAACGCTTCCCTTGCAAAGGTTGAGAACTACAAGGAGCTTGGCCTTAACTCCGAGACCTGCGTAGCCTTCAATATCACCTCCCGTGAGCAGGTTATCATCAACACCTGGTACGGCGGCGAGATGAAGAAGGGTATGTTCTCCATGATGAACTACTACCTTCCTCTTCAGGGCATGGCTTCCATGCACTGCTCCGCTAACACCGATATGGAAGGAAAGAACACCGCAATCTTCTTCGGTCTTTCCGGTACCGGTAAGACGACGCTTTCCACCGATCCTAAGAGACTTCTCATCGGTGATGACGAGCACGGCTGGGACGACAACGGCGTATTCAACTTCGAGGGCGGCTGCTATGCAAAGGTTATCAACCTCGATAAGGATTCCGAGCCCGACATCTACAATGCAATCAAGAGAGACGCTCTCCTTGAGAACGTTACCGTAGATAAGAACGGCAAGATCGATTTCGCTGACAAGAGCGTAACCGAGAACACCCGTGTTTCCTATCCGATTGAGCATATCAACAACATCGTTAAGAAGGTTAACGGAATTTCCGCAGGTCCTGACGCTAAGAACGTTATTTTCCTTTCCGCTGATGCGTTCGGCGTATTGCCTCCGGTTTCCATTCTTACTCCCGAGCAGACCCAGTACTACTTCCTGAGCGGTTTCACCGCTAAGCTTGCAGGTACCGAGCGTGGTATCACCGAGCCTACTCCTACCTTCTCCGCTTGCTTCGGTCAGGCATTCCTCGAGCTTCATCCTACCAAGTACGGTGAAGAGCTTGTTAAGAAGATGCAGAAGAGCGGTGCTAAGGCTTACCTCGTTAACACCGGTTGGAACGGCACCGGCAAGAGAATTTCCATCAAGGATACCCGTGGTATCATCGATGCAATTCTTAACGGCGATGTAAACAAGGCTCCTTCCAAGAAGATCCCGATCTTCGATTTCGAAGTACCGACCGAGCTTCCTGGCGTTAACCCTGCAATCCTTGATCCTCGCGACACCTACGCTGACGCTTCCGTTTGGGAGGAGAAGGCTAAGGATCTCGCAGGCCGCTTCATTAAGAACTTCGCGAAGTATGAAGGCAATGCAGCAGGTAAGGCTCTTGTAAAGGCCGGCCCGAAGCTTTGATCTAAGCAATTCATAAGAAGAATGACAGCCCGGTGCACGAAAGTGCGCCGGGTTTTTTCTTTTGTATGACGATACAAAAAAACCACCTGCTATGCAGGTGTGTTCCCAGTGAGCTTTAGCTTCAAGAAAAAAATCTCCTGAGGTATAATGGTGCTGGTTCGCCAACCGCACTATTATAACCGAAGGAGGTTTACCCAAAATGGATATGAATAGTTTAGCACATACAACGTGGGAATGTAAGTACCATATTGTATTTGCGCCAAAGTTTCGCCGGA
>JAFRSD010000015.1 GCA_017427775.1 Lachnospiraceae bacterium
AACATCTGACTTATTAATAAGCCTGTGTTTCCTGAAATTTACATTTGTTAAAGTTCGCTTCTCTTCATTGAAATGAAGGAAACATTTCAAACGAATCTTCAAGGTTGTTTCACTATTCAGTTTTCAAAGTTCATTGCGCTGTTATCAAAGAAAACAAAGCACTCAGAAGAGAATTCGTAAGGCGTTGTCATCTCAGCGACAGCTTTTACATATTAACGCAGAAGCTTTGATTTGTCAACAGCTTTTTGTAAAAAAATATCGCAAAACAATCACCAATTTTTCCGGCATTTTCCAGCATATAATCGGCACATTTTCCAAAACGCCGGCATGTGTCTTTTTACGACGCACAAATGCTTTTATCGGCAAGAAAAAACGGGGCTGAACGCCCCGTTCTTTACATTATGAATACAATCTCCTCATTTTCCTTCTTTGATTACCCTCTTCACATCCACCGTGATCTCCGGGGTTCCGTACTCCGGATTAAAGAGTCCCGCGATGCTTTTCTCATACCACTCGCGGATCTGCGCGTCGCTCATCTCACAGACGTCGCCTTTGGTCTTTACCGTAATTGTAATGATCTGTTCTTCCATGTGCACCTCCAAAGTTCACAGTGATAAAACCTCGGCCGCCGAAATACGGAACGGCACGTACTATTTATAAACCGGAACATCAACAAGGATCCATTCATATTCGAGGATCTCCTTGTTGAGAACGTCCGTCATCTTTACCAGATTCCAGTTGTCATCCAGTTTCGTGTATACATCATACGGGTTAGTGGTATCGTAGTACCTTGTAAGCTTCCCGCTCGCATCATACTCATAGTACTTTTGCTCAAACCCGTCCCCGTAAGCGGGCTGCCCGTCCGGCCGTACTTCTACCGTATCCTGCGGAACTTCATTGCCGTGTTCGTCATAGTATACATCATCGATACAGCTGAAACTTTTAGGCGCGTAACCCTCAATCGTATAATTAGTATCGAAAAAAGCCGGGAAATTGCCTTTCGGCCGATAAACGATTCCCCTGTACATATCCGGAAATACCTGATTCTCGTCAGTCACATTCAATGCCCCCGGCCAATCCTCATCATATCCCATGAATCTGGCATACATAAGCATATTGTTGTCTTTAAACTTGAAGGTATAAGTTCCGTTCATCTCATCCGTATAATAGGTGTAGCCGTCTTCGTAGGTCAGTCCCCAATACGAAATACTCTCTGCCAGATCATCCAAAAAGATAAAGCCTGTCAGTCTTCCCTCATCATCATATCGAAATTGAATCGCGGAATTCTGCTTTCCGCTCGGTTCATATAGCCGACGTTCTTTCAATAATCCGTTACTGTCAATCGTCCAATCGGAAGAGTATTCACCGGACAGAGACGACGCCCAATACGGATGGTATGATGTTCTGAGTGCCGTCAGATTTCCATCCGCATCATACTCTGCATTCTCAACCTTTTCTCCGCCGTATATATCTATATAGTAACCCCACTCCGCCATATCGGTGTTTCCGCCGGCTCCGTGGATGAATCTTGTCTCCTCCAGTTCACCGTCCTCCGTCGGAACCCATTGCTCAACAAGAACGATTCCGCTCCGGTCATAGACAAATACAGCCGTTAATTCCGGTTCGCCGGCATCATCATAAACGATTCTCTTCGACTCACGACCCTGATCGTCGTACTCGCGGACACTGACCGGTTCCTTTATCCCGTTACTGTCCGTTTTATACTCTTTTGCAAGTTTCCATACCTGTTCGTAATGATCCACTTCCGGTGTCGGTGAAGGAGTCCGGGTAGGTGTCGGCGAAACCTTCGGCGTTGTTTCCTTCGGTACTTCCTTTTTCAGGACCGGCGCAGGGGTTACCTGAGCGGGCTCTTTCTTCTCCGGTTTCTTTGAAAGTCCGTGTATCAACAGCACGGCTTCCGCAATAATTGCCGCAAGACTCAGCACGACTAAACCGATTATGATCTTTTTGCGGGAACTCATAGGACTCCCTTTTTTCTTTTCTGAATTGTTACTCTCCATTTTCCTTCCTCCACACTTTTCAATATAATCCGAACGGCAGAAGCCGGTTCATAACTAGTACACCGGATACGCAATGGCAACCCACTTATAATCGGTCTGATATCCGTATGTTTCACTGCGGAACTGCGTCAGGTTTCCTTCCCCGTCAAACGTAAAAGAATAGATCTCGTTGCCATCCGTAATTCTGCTGAGCTGTCCGTTGTCCCCGTATTCATAGATTTTCTCTGCGACTTCAGACGCGAGGCGCACATCTGACATCCCGTCCGCGCTTCGAAGTTCCTTAAGAGGCTGTCCGTCCTCCCGAAATTCGGTCTTTCTCAGCACCCGCGCCGTCATTCCTTCGGAATACACGATATAGTCCATCGAGCCTAGGATCTGCTTATACGTTTCCGCGCCGTGCGGGAATCTTCCGCGCGGAAGATGATCCGTGTGTTCATAACCGACAGTAATGCTTCTGTCCGGATTCACCTCACGCGTCATCCGCTCCCACGAATCTTCGGAACCGCAGTCATAAAACGTACCGGTTTCGACATCTCCCTTATAAATATATCCGTTCGTTCCTTCGCTGTTCATATAGATATACGTGGTTTCTTCATCCCCGGAGCTATAGCCGGAATAACCCTCATAGCGATAAATGGCATACGGCTTGGAAGACCCGTCTTCAACCTTTACGATCTCGCTGATTCTTCCTGCATAATCGTATGTAAACTGATATTCCGCCGTCAGTCTGTCATCCGCATCATATTCTTCGTGCGAAGTCAGCTGCCCATACGGACTGATCTTCACAACCGAATGCACCGGCGGTTCTGAAAGAAACTGGTGATATCCCCGAAGCTCGCCCGTCAGATTTCCGTCCTCATCGTAGCTGCAGCTCTCTAAAATCTCTCCCTGGAAAAGCTGAGGGTTATGTATCAGCATGTAATCGATCGAAACGCCGTAACAGGTCGGGTAATAGCACCGTTTCTCCTCGAGACGTCCTTTTTCATCCGGCACCCAGTGTTCCGCAATGATGATGCCGCTCCGGTCATGATGGATCAATATCGTTTTCTCGGGTGACTCGCCTTTCGAATCGTAATAGACTCTTTTAATCTCATTGCCGTAGTCGTCATATTCATACGACACGCGATCGCTCGTATCAATGTTTGAATAGGTGGTCTTCTCCCCGGCCAGTCTCCAAACCCGGACAAACCTTGGTTCCCGTTCGATTGTCGGCGTCGGGTCATCGACAACCTTTCCCTGATCCGTCGGCGTGACCTTTGCCTTGTTCTTATCATTCTTTTTGGAAAATGTGCAGATTAACAACACAGCTTCCGCAATAATCGCAATCAGACATACCGCCGCAAGCGCAAGAAAAAACTGCCTGCGTTTCAGCGTGATTCTCTTTCGGTTTTTCATATTCTTCTCCCCCGCACGGAAAGTTACTGTGTCCACCACTTTCCAAAATAACTCTTCATCTGGTCATCGGACAGCTTAAAATACGACTTGATATCCTTCAGCACGGTCTTCGTGCGGGCGTTGTCTTTGACGTAGTCGTACATCTTCTTAACGGCGTTCTTCCAGCCGGCAACGGTGTAGCCCCAGCGGGCGCGGTCCTTTTCCATCTCGGGTTCCATAAACGCCACGTAACGGTCGAGCTCAGCCGTGATGAACTCCTCATTCATAAACGAATCGAGCAGCTCCGCGTAACGCTTCAGGAACGTGTCCCGCATATTTTTATTCTTTAACAGGTTGTACATCAGAATGTTATGGTCGTCATTCTTGATGAAACCGGAGATCGGCTGGTCGGTCGTATGCCAGAATGCCCAGTCGAGGTCGAAATACATCCATCTCCATTTGCTGTCATATTCGGTCGAACGGAAGTAACGGATGTTGGCAACGTCCGTGTCACCCACATAGGAACGGCAAATGTACCAATCCATCAGGCTGAGAACGTCGATGCGGTCAGTCACGTAATTGCAGTACTCGTCATTCGAAAGGTCATGGTTGCGGACATACGAAAGAAGCGAATTGTAATCCTTCGCGCTTCCGCTCTGCACGCCGCCGTAACTGAACAGCAGGTCAACCGACTTCGCGGATACGTCGAAATGATCCGCCACATAGTCGTCGCTGAACCGTTCACGCAGGTAATAGATGCCCCAGTACTGGTCGCCGAGGTACAGCACGCACGGCTTGCACTCAAGCACATAGAGGTGTGTCCGTCCGTTAACGATGCCGGTACAGAATTCGTCACGCATTACCGCGTACGGATAGTCCTCGCTGCCGCCCTTCAGAAGGAGCGAATCGAATGTATCGATATCCAGGTTTTCAAAAAGCTTGTAGTGTAATTTGCCGGGGCCGTATTCGGAACGGAACCGAAGCTGGAAGTTCTGCTTCGCGCCTTTACGGCTGTCGTTTCCGTGAAGCCGGAAGCCGCACGGAACGGAAAATTTCACGTCCCCGTCTTCATAAAGCGTCAGCACGCATTCCTTCTCGATCGTTTTCGAAACGTTGTCGAGAATGCCTTCGCCGCCTCGCAGATAACTGCTCGGGATGCTGACCGAAACGACCGGAAGCGTATGGCTGATGCCGACAAGATAGGTGTATTCGCCGATTTCGCTGACACGGCTGCCGGATACGGCAAATGTGCGGATCGTCTTCACATCGCTCACTGTGATCGGCTGCGAATAAACGGCCGAGCGCTCGGTAGGCCGCGTTCCGTCAAGCGTGTAATAGATCGTGCCCTCGCCGCTCAGTGTAACGGTAATTGCCGAATCGTAAAGACCCGGTTTTACATCCGGAACGGGAATCGAAACACGCGCTTCGAATCCGTCATTGTTCTTCGTCCCGGGAGACGGAACTTCCATATAAACCCAGCGGTTGTCATTCCGCCCGTAACTCTTGTCCTTCTCGAGGTCGCCGGGAACATCAATCATATCGATCAGATTCACGCCGTCCGAAAGGTAGATAGCTTCTCCGCTGCTGGAGATCTTGAACGGCGCATGCCCGTCAGCTTCCAAGCCGGAACAGTAGATAACAACATACTCATCTGCGCCGAGTTCCCGGTTCGGAAGCGCGTATTGGGTCAGCTTACTTCTCTTATCCGAGAGATAATAGTCGCCGAGATTGATCGTGTGTCCGGAATTGTTCTTCAATTCCACAAAATCATAATAGTTCCCGTTCACGGGATAATACTTCGAGTTGTCAGACATTGCCTCCGTGAAGATCAGCTCCGGCAGCTTCACCGTCGACAGATACTCCTCATACCCCTCCTGCGTATTCGCATATCCGGGGGTTGCGAAAGGAAGCACGCCGTCTTTCGAAACGGACTTGTCTCCGATTTCCTCCGTGTAGGTCAGGGAGTCGGCAACCTCATCGTTTCTGATCAGATAAATCGTCTCGCCCTCGCCGCTCAAATGGAACGGCGCATCCTTCGGCAGAAGCACGACGACGAAACCGTTCTGCTCGATCACATTGCCGGTAAGCGGAAAAGCGTGGGGCTTCGACTTGTCGTCCGTCAGGTAATAGCCGTTCAGGGATACTACCTTCTCCTCATGGCTTCCGATCTCAATCCAGTCCGCGTCGGTATTCAGGTAGAGCCTGCGGTTGTCCGCCATTGCCTCGCTGAGATAGAGGTCATACTCCTCTGCTTTTTCGTTCGACGGATCCGCGGTCGGCTGCTTGCCCGACGGGTTGCTTCCGTGCGTGCTGTCATCCGGGTCCGGGATATCTTTATGTGTCTCCTTTCCGCATGCCGCAAGGCTTACCACCATGCACAGCAGGAGGACAAATGTGATAAATCTCTTCATAAATATCATACCGGCCGCTGTTTCCGGCGCGTTACACACGCGGAAAAGCGGCCTTCCTTCCGTTTTATACGCCTCGTCTATTATACCTTTTTTTCGGCGGAATAGCAAGTATTCCGGTCCGACCGGGTGTATTCCGCCATCCTGACAGGCGTCGAACCCGCATTAATACAGGATTCCGTCATAGTACTGTAGGAGCAGTCCGACAACCTCGCCGTAAGACGCCATACCCGTCTGTCCGCTCATTTTGATCGTGATATCCGCTACATCGCTTCCCACTTTATCAATGGTCTCCGGCGAAACGATATCCGTCAGAAATTCATCGGATTCGTCCAGCTGTTCCTTCTGCTCCGGCTTCAGGAAGCACCAGTCCTGATCAACGAAAGAATTCCACAGAATAAAAATCTCCGGAAGTCCCATCGCAAGCATTTCCTCTTCCGTATAGTTAGCAACGGAGTTCCACACATCCCGCTCAAGATAACCATATACTCCCAGATAACCGCAGTAGATCAGGAACGGATCATCGCTCTCCGTACATGCGGCAAATGCCAGGAAATTCGCCTCGTCCTCCCGCATGAATCCATGCGAATGCGACAGTTCGTGGGCAAATGTGTCATAATTGCTCTCGTACATCAGCGCATTATAATTGGCTTCCATCGAATACGGATAGAAATAGCCGGCAAATCCCAAGCGCGTTACGATTCCCGAGAAGAACAGCGGTTTCAGCCGCGGATACCAGCCGGCAAGTGCCGGATAACGGTCCGAAATACCGCGAAGTGCCTCCGCCGAACGCTCCATTGCAACTTTCTTATCCTGTATGATCCAGCCGTCAACGTCACGCGTCTGCATTTGGGAATATATGTCCAACTGCTCGCAGACGTAATTGTGAACCAGGATCAGTTCCTCTAACGTGTACTCCCGCTTCTCTCGTTTGGGATTCGGATCGAGCGGCGTAGTATGATAGATAACGAACTCCGTCAATGTCATGTAAAGAAGAACGATGCATCCGGCAAGAAGGGCAACCCGGTAGAGCGAACAGGTGAAGCGGCGGAACCGCTCTCCTTTCTTGCAGATCTTCAGGATAACCGCCGGAATCCACCATAGCGCAAGGATGACTAACGCGTTGATCACGAAAAATGCCAGCCACTCACCGATCGAGAACGGGAACAGATTTGCTAACCGTCCGATCGTATTGAGAAATGCCGGGTAGATATACTTCAGATACCAGTCATTGAACGGCGTGCATAGGAGGGAGAGCCCATTGATGCAAACCGTAACGGCCGCAATAATGATGACGCTCAGCCAGTACCCGCGCCGGCTCTTCTTCCCGGATTGTTTCTTCTTTTTCGACATGTGGTAATCCCCCCCTGTAAATATATGATGTGAAGCAATGTCTCTTGCGATTACATGATAATCTCCGCTTTGCTTCCGCCGCTCGGTTCCTTTGTCACAACGATCTGCTTATCGATACGGCTCTTCAGTTCCACGACATGCGAGATGATCCCGACCAGACGGTTTCCCTCCGCAAGTCCCGAAAGCGCGCGCATGGCCTGCTCAAGCGATTCGTCATCGAGCGAACCGAATCCTTCGTCCACAAACATCGTGTCAAGCTTCACGCCGCCCGCCGAAGACTGAATCTCCTCGGACAATCCGAGTGCCAGGGCAAGCGATGCCTTAAACGACTCGCCGCCCGACAGCGTTTTAACGCTTCGCTCCGTTCCGTTGTAGTGGTCAATGACATCCAGGTCAAGGCCGGATTTCTTCTGTTTGTCCTCCGCGATTTCCCTTCGCTTCAGTTCATACTGTCCGCCGGACATGACCATAAACCGGGTATTGGCTCTCGCCAGGATCCGGTCAAAGTAGGTCATCTGGATATAGGTCTCGAGCATGACCTTTTCCTTACCATTCAAGTTGCCGTTCGCCGTATCGGACAGAGCCTTGACGGCCTTGTACTTTTCCTCCGTCTTGGATAGTCCTTCGGAACCCTTTCGAAGTTCCGAAAGAATCGAGCTGTTCGTCTGGATTCTCGTGTGGATCTGCTTCTCCTGCTCTCCGATCGCACCGATTGCTTCAGTGAGTTCCGTCCGTTTTTCAAGTAAAGTTTCCTTGTCGGGAATCACACCGAAGGCATCCTTTGCTTCCTGAAGTCCCTTGATTTCCGAAGTTAGAGACGTAACCCGTCTCTCGGCATCGCGGTATAGTTCCTCCGCAAGTTCCCGGGCGCTATTCCGCTTCGCGATTTCCTTTTCAATCGACGCCTTCTCCGCTTCGGCTTCCTTTTTGCCGGCAAATCTGAGTGCCTTACGGCTCTCTTCCGCCTGCTTCTTCTCCGCCTGAATCTTCGTCTGGGCGGAAACCAGCTTCGTGGAGAGTTTATCAATCGAAGCCTTTTCCTCTGACAGCTGCTTCTCCGTCTCGGGAATGATATTATCGAGTTCGATCCGGCGAGCCACACGCTTATCTTCTTTGCGGATTGCCTCGGTAAGTTCACGGATTTCCTTCCCGACATCCGTCAGATCCTTTTCAATCTGCTTCGCCGCATCATCGACGGTACACTTCATCTCAAGTTCTTTGAGCTCGCCTTCAATCACGCTCTTCTGTTCGTTAACTTTAGCCAGGTAAGACGCACATGCCTCGCTCTTTGCGCGAGCTGCTGCGTCCGCATCTTCGGCTGCCTTCTTCGCCTGCTTCAGCTGTGCCTCGGTCGGAGCTGCCTGCGACTTTCCCGCGGGATGCGGATGCTCTAAAGAGCCGCATACAGGGCAGGGTTTCCCGGCTTCCAGACGTTCTGCAAGAATACCCGCCTGCTCATCTAAAAATGCCTTATTCTTTGCTTCATAATCCTGTTTTGCAAGGTCACTTTCATGAGACAGTTTCCGGTATGCCTCCTGGAGAGTTTGAAGCATTTCTTTCTCAACAGCATACGTATCCAACTGCTCAGAGAGTTTTTGCATCCTGGCACGCCGTTCTTCCTTCTTCTCCTTTTCCGAAACGAGCGTTGCCTTGGTCTCCCCGGCATCATTAAGCGTCATTCGTTCTTCACGCATCTTCTCGAATTCCGCATGCTTCTTCTCCTGGGCGGACTGTCTTTCGTCCCGTGCCGCCGTCTCTGTTTCGAGTTCCTTCTCCTGCTTTTCGATTCCCGATAAAAGCGCATTCAGTTCATCGTATTTCGGAAGCTCGCTTTCAATCTTTCCGAGCTCTACCTTCTTCTTTTCGGTTTCGGGAATAAGTTCCTTTTCCGCTTCCCACGCTTTCAGAAGTTCCGGTATCCGTAAAGATTCCTTGTCCTTATCCGCGCGTTTCAACACAATCGATGCTTCGTTCTTCTCCGCATCGGAAATGGTCTGGAGCCCTGCTTTCACCTTATCCAGCTCTGCGTTCTTCTTAATTTTATCATCCTGCGTCGCGGTCTGCTTTGTCTCGTCCCGCTTCAGCATGGATTCAAGCATTTCAATCACGTCGGCAGTCAGCATACTGCCTTCCTTGGCAAGTCTCACGCCCGCTGCTTCCGGGTCGTCTTCGGCAACCTGAATACCGTCAATGTACTGCTTCAGGCTGCTCTTTACGGCCTTGATCTCTCCACTCAGAGCCTGCGATTCCGACCACAGTCTTTCCTGCAGGAAGCTGTACGGTTCGGTCTTAAAGATCTGACGAAAGATCTTCCCCCGCTCATCGGTCGAGGCATTCAACAGTTTCAAAAAGTCTCCCTGCGCGATCATCGCGATACGCATAAACTGTTCACGGGTAATGCCCATGATATTCCGGATTGCCTCATCCACCTCGGCGCTCTTGCTGATAACACGTCCGTCCGGGCAATGCAATTCCGCACTCGCATCAGCCGCCGTGAGACCTTCGCCTCTCGATTTGAGCCTCATATATTTCGGGTTGCGGCGTACGGTGTAAATACTTCCGCCATAGGAAAAGGTCAGTTCCACCTCGGTCGGTGTCCCCGGCTTTGCATACTTCGAGCAGAACATCCCGGGCTCTCTGATATCGCCGCTCGCCTGTCCGTATAAGGCAAATGTGATCGCGTCGAAGATCGTCGTCTTGCCCGCACCGGTATCACCGGTGATCAGGTACAAGCCGCCCTCTCCGAGCTTCTCTAAATCAAGCACATTTTCCCCTGCATAGGGGCCAAATGCGCGCATCGTTAATTTCAAAGGTCTCATCGCAAACCTCCCGCAGACTGTGTGCCGGACAACCGGCGTCTTTCCGCTCCCGTCAGCACCGTGGCTCAGCCGAATACACTTTCAATCAGTTCCTTCATATGCGCGGCCTGTCCGTCGCTCATCGGCTGGTTATTCTGCAGCTGATAGAAATCCGAGAACAGTTCGTATGGCGATTTCGTCTCCACTGCCGCGTCAGCCGAGATGACTGCGTTGCTCTGCGTCCGCTTGTTGTCATAGTTCAGTTTCATCAGGTTATGATACACGATTCGCAGGCGTCCGATCGCATCCGGAATATCGTCCTCGTCGGTCAGCGTGATGTGGACGTAATCCTCCTGATACGTCGTTCCGTCATAGAACGATTTCAGCATGAGGTCATTATATTTGCCCTTCAGTTCTACAAGGTCTCGCTTCGGCTTGAGCGGTACCGTGCGGACGGTCAATTCTCCTTTGTCCGCGAGTTCCACAACCGTCACGCTCTTCGTATCATTTGCCTCCGAGAAAGAGTATTTAAGAGGCGTCCCGCAATAACGGATCTTCTGCGAGCCGCAGTTCTGCGGCGAATGAAGATGTCCCAACGCAACATAATCGAAATCCGCGAAAACCGACGCATCGACATTGTCGGAGCCGCCGACCGAAACATCCTCAGACTCGGACCGCGTCGCGCCGGTAACGAACTGATGGGTAACTAACACGTTTCTCTCCGCCGGATTCACTTCCATCTTATCGATGACCAGCCGGAGCGCGTCCGTATAGGTGCCAACCTCCGCGTCTTCATTGTATTTGCGCACCTGCACGGGCTTCAAAAACGGCAGCAAGTAAAAGTTCACTGGCCCGTACGCATCCTTCAATGTAACGGGCGCAATACTCCCCTTATAAACCGGTGAAAGGTGCACCCCTCCCGCCTCCATGATCCTTGAGCCAAACGCGATGCGCTCCGCCGAATCATGGTTGCCGCTGATGACGAAGATTTCAAGCCTTCTCTTCGCAAGCCCTACCAGAAAATCATCAAACAGGCTCACCGCCTCCGCCGGAGGGATGGATTTGTCATAAATATCGCCCGCCAGGATCACGCCGTCCGGCTTCTCCTGATTGATCACGTTAAGGATCTGCCGAAGGATATACTCCTGGTCTTCTATCATGGAGTATTCGTATACCCTTTTCCCAAGATGCAGATCGGAAAGATGTATCAGTTTCATACCGTTATCCTTTCATCTAAACAAATCGTCTTAGTTATTCGTCTTCCTTCCCGCCCATTTCCGGCATTTCGACCTTCTCAAGCACTTCGTTATCGATCGATTTCAGGTAGATATATCCATCCTCAATCGTAGCAAAACTGTTGGGACCTTTTCGGGACGCTTCAACCGACCCGGGATTCAGAACAACCCTGTTTTTAGCGACCGATATGGATGGGCGGTGCGTATGCCCCTGGCAGATAATATCGGCGTCCTCCCTAAGCATGATGAACAGACCGAACCTGTGACCGTGCGTCAGCGTGATCTTAACCCCCTCAATAATCAGTCGCTGTATGTCCTCGCACCTTAGCGTCTGCGGATCACAGTTTCCGCGAACCATGACGCAGTCCTTGATCCCGTTGAGGCGCTCAAGAATCCGGTCCTCAGCCTGGTCATAGGAATACCCGAACAGGTCTCCGAGGACGAAAAGCCGGTCAAAGTGTTCGTTCTCATAGATTGCGAGCACCTTCTCCAAATTATATATTCCGCCGTGTATATCCGAAATGATCATGATTCGCGTTTGCATTTCCGAAATCTCCTTATTCCGAAGTTTCTCGTTCTCTCTTCATCATACCATAGAATTACCGAAAAAGGCAAAAAGAAAACCCGTAAACATTACGTTTACGGGTTGACGGAGAAGGAGGGATTTGAACCCTCGCGCCGCTATTAACGACCTGCACCCTTTCCAGGGGTGTCCCTTCAGCCTCTTGGGTACTTCTCCAAATAGCCTGAATCTCCGAGGAGATATACAATTGTAGGTCATAAGGAATCTTCCCACTTCGTGGGCCCCTCCTTATGACACAAGGAGCAAACGCGATTATAGTTGGCTTCGCCAAAGCGTTTGCGTAGGTCATAAGGAATCTTCCCACTTCGTGGGCCCCTCCTTATGACAAATGGTCATCAGGACTCCGTCAGTTGCTTCGCAACTGCCACCTCATGACAAGTACGGAGAGGATGGGATTCGAACCCATGCGCCCTTGCGGACAAACGGTTTTCAAGACCGCCTCGTTATAGCCACTTCGATACCTCTCCAAGACAGTGCCCGAAATATGAATCTCACACTCACGGCCGCCGTGTAACACATCAGCGACGCATATCATATTAACACCCGGCGCCTTTTCTGTCAATACCGGATTTTCGTTTCCGCATCCGTCTTTTCTTCGTTATAAAAGCCCTTCTACCGCTCCCCGAGTTTCAGGTTCGGAACCGCATTTAACGTCCAGTCCGCGGTGTGTCCGGCGAGATACTCATAATATGCCGCCGAGCCGATCATTGCCGCGTTGTCGGTGCACAGGATCGGGTCCGGATAGTAGATCTTCTTGCCTGCCGCCTCGCCGACTTCGCGCATCTTCGCACGAAGCGCGCTGTTGCACGCAACGCCTCCCGCGATTGCCACCTTGTCCATGCCGAGCGCGTCGGCTGCCGCAATTGTACGCGTTACCAGAACGTCCACAACTGAAGCCTGGAACGATGCCGCGAGGTCTGCTTTCGTGATTCCGTCCGAGAATACGTCGGGGCAGAACTCCGTGCCTTCCGCGTCACCGCCGGTCGGTACACCGTGATGCGCGGGAGCAGCCGTCTTACGCCCGCCTTCCGCTTCGAGATCGGCGCTTCGGCCGTTGTCTCTTGCTTTCATCTTCTCGGTATTTAAATAATTCAGTACCGCCGACTTCACGCCGCTGAAACTGAAATCATAAGGACATCCGTCAATATGTGCTCTCGGAAATGCGATCGCATCCGGATTTCCTTCCTTGGCAAGCTTGTCAAGCTTCGGTCCGCCCGGGTAGCCGAGTCCGATGGCGCGCGCGATCTTATCAAATGCCTCGCCGGCCGCGTCGTCATGCGTCCGTCCGATAATCCGGTACGTTCCGTAGTCTTCCACCACAACGATGTGCGTGTGTCCGCCCGAAACGATCAGACATAAAAACGGCGGTTCAAGATCCGGATGGCAGATGTAATTGGCCGCCACGTGTCCCTCGATATGATGCACGCCGATCAGCGGTTTCTGCGCGGCGTAAGCGATCGCCTTTGCCGTCCCGACACCGACAAGAAGACATCCGACGAGTCCCGGTCCGTAAGTTACGGCAACCGCATCGATGTCATCCATGCTCATGCGGGCTCCCGCGAGTGCCTCCTGCACGACCGGGATAACCTTCTCGATATGCTTTCTCGAAGCGATTTCCGGAACCACGCCGCCGTACAGCGTATGAAGCGCGATCTGCGAGGAGATCACGTTCGAGAGTACCTCCCGTCCGTTCTTCACTACCGCTGCGGCTGTCTCGTCGCACGATGATTCAATTGCAAGTATGTATGTTCCCTTCATGATAAAAGCTCCAAAAAGCCGTTACTCCTCTTCAAAATGCAGCGTCACGGTCCGCCCGTCCTTACACGTCTTCGTGTTGGGGAAGATCTCCCTGGCACTGTCGATAAAATCCTCCGGGCGTACAAGCGACGGACTGTAATGTGTCAGCCAGAGTTCTTTCACGCCTGCGTTCTTCGCGATCGTCGCGGCCTCGGCATAGTTCATATGGCTGTGCTCCTTTGCCTTTGCCTCAGAGCCTTTCTCGCCGTACATTCCTTCACAGATAAACAGATCCGAACCGCCCGCCTTCTCGGTGATCAGCTTGGTCGGTCTCGAGTCGGTACAGTATGTCAGCTTAATTCCCTTCCGCTCGGGTCCGAGGATCATATCCTGCGTAAAAGTGCGTCCTTCGAATTCGACAATCTGTCCCTTCTGCAGTCTGCTCCAGCAGCACATCGGAACGTTGTTCTTCTTGGCCTTGTCGGGGTCGAATTTGCCCGCGCGGGAGATGATCTGTGAATAGCCGTAACAGGTCACGTTATGTCTCGCCTTGAATGCTTCCAGCCGGTATCCGTGCAGCTCGAGGGATACGACCGGCTCCTTCAATTCGATGAATTCGAGTTCAAACGGGAGCTCCGGCGCAATGATCCGAAGCGCGTTCACAACCGTCTCAAGTCCGGGAGGTCCGATCAGCGTGACGGGTTCGGTTCGTTCGGAATTACCGATGGAGAGAAGCAGACCCGGAAGGCCGCTGATGTGGTCGCCGTGGTAGTGGGTAAAGCAGATCGTGTCAATATCGTGACAGCTGAGTCCGCTTTTCCGAAGGGCAACCTGCGTACCTTCTCCGCAATCGATCAGAAGACCGCTTCCGTTGAACCGCGTCATACAGGATGTAAGAAAGCGCCCGGGAAGCGGCATCATTCCGCCGGTGCCGAGCAGTGTTACTTCCAGCATAAAACTCCGAACCTTTCCGCCGCATCACGCGGCTTATGTGTATTGCCGGACCTCTTATAAGATCCGAAACCGGTTACCGTTCGATCCGGTAGCCGTAAATGAAAGCATCTTCCTTCGGCTTATCGTAAAAGCCCTTCCGGACTCCGAGCCGTTCAAATCCGCACCGCTCATAGACGCGGATTGCCGCCGCATTGCCTGCGCGGACTTCGAGGAATATCGTCTGTGCTCCCAGTTCGGAAGCCTCTTTGATAATTTCTTTGATAATGGTGCCCGCAACTCCTCTGCCGCGTGCCTCAGGCTCTGTCGCGATATTGGTAATCGACGCCTCATCCGCGGCAACATAGAACCCGCCGTAGCCGAGCATCTTCTCACCCTCGCAGGCGATCAGATAACGAAACTCCGGTCTTTCGAGCACTTCCGTAAGCGACTCTTCGCTCCACGGTTCCGAGAAACACCGGCGCTCCAGATCCGCCACCGCGGGAACCCATTGTTCAGTCATCGTTACGATGTTCAAGCCTTTCCTCCCGTTCGCGTTCCGCCTGGGAAAGACGCAGGTACTCAGGCACCAGTTCGGTTGCCGTGACCGTCTTCCCTTCCCGCAGATACGTGCAAGCAAGATACCCAAGTGATGCCGCGCTCTGCACCGAGCGGTGCATCGGGGCCAATGTATAAGGCACGGTTACCTGCCCGGCAATCTCCTGCCTGTGAACCGGCACGCCGTCGCCGAGGAATATAACCTTTTCCCCGAGTTCGTTAACCTTCGCCAATATGTCGTTAAGCATCGTGCATACCTGCGGCACGACTGTCGTAAGCTTTCCGTCCGTAAACCGGTAAAGTCCGGTATACACCTGACCGCGTCTTGCATCCATCAAAGGACATATCAGTCCGTCATAATCCGCATAATTGGCCGCAAGCGTATCGACCGTCGGCACCGGGATGATGGGCTTATCCCAGACCATGGCAAGCCCCTTCACGGTCGAAGAACCGATCCTGAGTCCTGTGTAGGAACCCGGTCCGTTCGTTACCGCAACGGCATCCAGCTCCTTCCCCTCGGTTCCGGTCATCTTCATGACCTCCTCCACCATCGGCAGAAGTGTCTGCGAATGCGCCTTCTTATAATTCACCGAATACTCCGCGAGCACCGCTTCGTCCGTGACGATTGCCACGGATGCGACCTGCCCGGAGCTGTCGATTGCAAGAATCTTCATACTCTCACCTGCTTTGTAACACGCTTACTCAATACTGATCTTCCGGTAAGACAAACCCTTATCGAGGTCTTTCGTGATCGTGATCTTCAGGGCGCCGTCCGGGATCAGCTCCGCAACGTTCTTCGCCCACTCGATCAGACACACGCCTTCCCCGTACAGGTATTCATCAAATCCGATCTCGTACATTTCCTCCGGGTCTTCGATCCGGTATACGTCAAAATGATAGAGCGGCATCCGCCCGTCCCGGTACTCCTGCAGAATCGTAAACGTCGGGCTGCATACGGTATCGGTAATGCCGAGTCCCTTCGCAACACCTTTGACAAATACGGTCTTGCCGGCGCCGAGGTCCCCGTCGAGACAGATCACCGCGCCGGGCTTTAATTTCCCGCCGGTCATCTCTCCGAGACGGAAGGTTTCCTCCGCCGAATAACTTTCCATAACCATAGCCTACCTCACAAAACGGCCGAACCTTTTTTACATCTTCCCCGCTCCCCTAAGGTAGCCGCGGAGTGCCTCGGTCTGATCTTTAAGAATATCCTTGCCGAAGACAAATGCCGAGTTCTTCATCACGTAAAGGTAGAACCGCTTCCCGGTTTCCTTCACTTTACGGATCATCTCCCAGGTGATCACTTCGCTCCGGTCTCCCTGGTTAACAAGAATACCGTTCGAGTTGACGGTGTACGACACCTCGATCCCCTGTGCCTTGAGCGTCGCAGTATACTGAAGCGTCTTCAGCGCGGTCGTCGCGGGCAGGTAGATCACCATGATCACGAGAAGGAGCACAAGCAGAACCTTCGTCTTCGTTTCATAAGAATTCCAGTGACCGATCAACAGCCCTCCGATCAGAACGACAACGATCCAGTACGCCACCGCGTTTAATCCGAAATACGAATACTTCAGGCGGAAAGCGAAAAGGTCGCGGAAACGAAGCGGACCGGAAAGACATACTTCCCCGTCTTCATGGATAAACTCCGGTACTGCCTGATTGTTGCTCTCGTTCGGTTCCATCTACACTCTCTCCATGGGATTCTTCAGAACACGGCTGATACTCTTATAAATGATGATCGTGACCAGCGAGATCACGCCGAATTTCAAAAGGTTAAACGGTGCTACCGCGAAAAGGATAAAGGTCGGCAGATCCTTGATGATGGCATGCACTTCCGTACCTTTTCCGATAAAGTATTCAATCGGTGCGCCGTACATTTTGCTGTATGCGGGAAGAAGAACGAACGCGTTCAGCAGGGAGCCGAACGTAACACAGACGATCGTGGAAAGAACCAGACCGATTACCGCTCTCTTCTTGGTCTTGCGGAAATAGTAGATCAGGGAAGCCGGCAGAACGTAACATACGCCGACAGCGAAGTTGGCAATCTCGCCGATATACTTCGTATTGGTCCCGAAGAACAGTATCTTCAGGAGATTCTTCAATCCCTCTATAATGACACCTGCTACCGGACCAAGGGCAAATGAACCGATGATCGCCAGGAGATCGCTGAAATCGAGTTTGTAAAAATCGGGAGCGATGAATAACAACGGAAACTCCAGCCGCATCAATACGCATGCGATTGCGGAAAGGATTCCGATCAACGCGATCTTGTAGTTGCGGACAAAGGATTTGCTGTGCTTTGTGCCGCCTTTCTGTTCTTTCTTCACTGCTTCTGTCTCACTCATTATTTCTCCTTTTCTTCCCCAAAGTTAGAATCTTTAAATGCAAACCCAATGAACATTAATTTCTGCGGGATCATATCCCTGATGGAATTATAGGTATGAACATCCGTGCTGTTGCTGTAACGGTTGTAAACCTGCATCCTCCCGTCCTCGCCCTTACAGTAGAACACGAAGTGCGAACCCGAGAAAATCGGACGTTTTGTCCAGAACAATAACACACCTGCACGGGTTTGGTCAATCTTCTTTATTCTCCATACCGGACGGAATTTCACGTGATGCCGCCAGAAGAAGATCATCATCAGAGTCGCCGAGGATCCGAAACGGGCTCCGAGAGGCGCCGCGTATATCTCCATTTCGCGGATCACCTTCGGCAGGGAAACCGGCTTACGCATATACTGCATGGCATTATACACGGCAAGCGGACCGCACCCCGCGTCATCAATGGTACTGCTACCGAATTTCATCGGACCGAGATTTCCCATGGACTGCCCATTCAGTAACCCTTCGGGAATCTCTACCCGGCAATTACTCTTGTAATTCTTCGGCTTATACATCGCTGCCTCCTGCTGCGGCCGTTCCTATCTGCAGAGTTTTCTCGAAATCTCCCAAAGCGAATTATCGATATCCTTCTGCATTTCGAGTGCCTCGAAAATGTCCATGTCGGTGAATTTGCCTTCCCGGTAGCATACGACACGGTTCTTTCCTCCGCTCACGAGAATATCCACTGCCTTCGAACCCATAACGGAGGCAAATACCCTGTCTCTGCAGGTCGGGCTTCCGCCGCGCTGGATGTAACCGATAATGGTTGCTCTCGTCTCCAGTCCGGTTGCTTCCTCGATCCGCTTCGCCATACCGTTGGAGTCCCCGATTCCTTCGGCATTGATAATGATATGCAGTCTCTTTCCGAGCCGCTTTCTTAACGCGATACGGTCAATGATCGCCTGCTCCTCATAATCATAACGTTCCGGGATGAGGATTTCCTCAGCGCCGTTCGCGATACCGCACCAGAGCGCGATATGTCCGGCTTTACGGCCCATAACTTCGATGATGCTGCAGCGCTCATGGGAAGCGGATGTGTCACGCACGCGGTCGATACATTCCATAGCCGTATTCAATGCGGTATCAAATCCGATCGTATAATCCGTGCATGCGATATCCAGATCGATCGTCCCGGGTACGCCTACTACGTTGGCGCCTTTCTCGGCAAGTGCTCTCGCACCGCGGTAAGAACCGTCGCCGCCGATTACCACAAGACCGTCGATGTTGTTCTTCTTAAGAATCTCTGCTGCCCGCGCAACGCCCTCGTCGTGCATCATCTCTGCGCAGCGCGCGGTGTAAAGGATCGTACCGCCGTGCTGGATGATATCGGACGTGCTGCGCGCATCCATATCAACGAAATCCTCTTCGAGAAGACCGGTATATCCTCTGCGGATACCCTTCACCTTCAGTCCGTTGACAACCGCCGTACGGACAACGCCACGGATCGCCGCATTCATGCCGGGAGCGTCACCGCCGCTCGTTAATACCGCGATTGTTTTTATGTCTGCTGTCTTACCCTTCAAAAAAGCCATTCTTCGTGTCATCCGGACCTTCCGGGCCGGATATGCTCCTTTCTGAATTTGCTTTATTTCCACGCTCCCGGCTTAAATCCGCCGGCAGGTTTTGAAAACCTTAATTCGCCGTGCACAAGTGCCACGCTGTCTTCCCCGTATTCCTGTTTCAGGCGTTCCAGAAATGCCTTGTCCGCGGTAATACAGAGGTTTTTGGGCATCGCGAACCGCTTCTTCTCCTCCTTGAGATAAGCGTACACATCGCTGGTTCCTTCGCTCTGCCTGAGTAATTCCTCAAGATGCGGCCGCCCTGCCTGGAAGACCTCCGCGTTTTGGAACTGAATATAGACATCCACCGGTATTTCTTCAAACGGAACGATGTCGGAAAGAAGCAGCTTCGCTGCCTTTTCCTCTTCTACGGAAACCCGTCCTCGGATAAACATTTTGGCATCCGTGTTCAGCTGTGTCCGGAACCGTTCAAAGTCTTTCGGGAATACAAGTACTTCAATCGTTCCGACCATATCCTCAAAGGTAAGGATGGCCATCATCTGATTGTTTCTCGTCGTCTTGACCTGCTTTGCCGTGATCATGCCGCCGATTGTAACAACGGACTGATCCTTCACCTCGGGAACATCGTTCTCCCCCGGTTCGAAATCGGCCGAAGTACAGGTGGAATACTTCCGAAGAAGCGTGAGATACTCCTGCATCGGATGCCCGCTGATGTAAACGCCGAGCACTTCCTTCTCAAATGCGAGCCGCTCCTCGGGGAGGAACTCTCCGCAATCCGGAAATACCGTCTCTTCAGGCCGGTTCTCCGGTTCCATCATATCGAAGAAGGACAACTGTCCTTCGATATTCTTCTTCGTTTCGAACGCCACCCCGTCCATGATGCTGTTGTAAACCTGCATCTTCTGCTTTCTCGTACCGGGAAGGGAGTCAAATGCGCCCGCCTTTATGAGGTTCTCTATGGCGCGCTTGTTCACGCCCTTTGTCGACATTCTCTTGATGAAGTCCTTCAGATCCGTGAACGGTCCGCCGTACGCGCGCTCTTCGGCAACCGCGTCGATGATCGGCCGTCCGATACCTTTGACAGCGGAAAGCGCATACACGATTGCAAGCTTTCCGTCCTCGTTCTCGGCAACGCCGAATTTGCTCTCGCCCTTATTGATATCGGGAAGCATGAGCGTAACGTTCATCGGTTTCAGGTTTAAGATATAGCCGGCTAATTTGCCCGAGTCATGAAGCACTGAGGTCATCAATGCGGCCATGAACTCAACGGGATAATACCGCTTGAGGTATGCCGTCCGGTATGCCACCACCGCGTAGCAGGCGGCGTGGGATTTGTTGAAAGCGTACTTGGCGAAATCGGTCATGCGGTCGAAGATCCGGTTGGCGGTCTCTTCGGAGATGCCGTTCGCCTTACAGCCGGGAACGCCTGCCTCTTCGTTTCCTTCGATGAAGTAGACTCGTTCCTTTGCCATGACTTCGGCCTTTTTCTTACTCATGGCACGGCGCACGAGGTCGCTTCGTCCCATGCTGTAGCCGGCAAGGTCACGAACGATCTGCATAACCTGTTCCTGGTATACGATACAGCCGTACGTCGGCTCGAGGATCGGCTCAAGCTGCGGACAGTCGTAGGTAACTTCCGCGGGGTGTTCCTTTCCGGCGATATACTGCGGAATGAAATCCATCGGACCGGGCCGGTAAAGGCTGATGCCGGCAATGACTTCCTCGAGATTCTTCGGCTTCAGTTCCTTCATGAAACTCTTCATGCCGCCGCTTTCAAGCTGGAACACGCCGTCCGTCTTGCCGGACGCGATCAGCGCGTAAACCTCGGGGTCATCGTAGGAAATATCATCCATCCGAAAATCCGGAATTCTGCGTCTTACAAGGTCTTCGGCGTCCTTGATAACGGTCAGTGTACGGAGGCCGAGAAAGTCCATCTTGAGCAGTCCGAGTTCCTCGATCGTCGTCATCGTATACTGTGTCGTTACAACGCCGTCGGGGTTACAGGAAAGCGGAACATATTCATCGACCGGGGCATTCGAGATCACGACGCCTGCGGCATGCATCGAGGTATGCCGCGGAAGGCCTTCGAGTCTTCTCGAGATCCGGATCAGTTCGCCCACCTCGGGGTCGCTCTGCACAAGTTCGGCAAGCTCATGATTGACCGTGAGCGCCTTGTCGATCGTCATGTCAAGCTCGCTCGGAATCATCTTGGCAACGGCGTCTGCACGCGCGTAAGGCATGTCAAGCGCCCGCGCCACGTCACGGATTACGAGCTTCGCACCCATCGTACCGAACGTTACGATCTGCACGACCTGTTCCTTGCCGTATTTACGGTTTACATAGTCAATGACTTCCTGTCTTCTTTCATAACAGAAGTCGATATCGATATCGGGCATCGTTACTCGTTCCGGATTCAGGAAACGCTCGAAAATGAGATTGTACCGGATCGGATCAATGTCCGTGATTCTTAAACTGTATGCGACAATGCTTCCCGCGCCGCTGCCTCGTCCGGGACCGACCGGGATGTCATTCTCCTTTGCGTAACGGATAAAGTCCCACACGATCAGGAAGTAGTCGACAAATCCCATATCGCGGATAACGCCGAGTTCGTACTCGAGTCGTTCCGTATGCTGCTGCCAGCTGTCGGGATAACGCTTTTTGATACCGTCCTCACAAAGCTCGCGCAGGTAGTCAAATGCGTTCTTTCCGTCCGGAACATCAAACCGCGGCAATTTATAATGGCCGAATTCAATCTCGACATTGCACCGTTCCGCGATCTTGCCGGTGTTATCAATCGCCTCTTCCGCATACGGGAAGAGCGTGCGCATTTCCTCTTCGGTCTTCAGGTAATACTGGCCGCCGTCATAGCGCATGCGGTCCTCGTCGCTCACCTTTGCCTGCGTCTGAATGCAAAGGAGCACATCGTGGATCGCGGCATCGTCGGCCGTAATATAGTGTACGTCATTGGTAACAACCATCGGAATACCGGTCTCCTTGTGGAGCTTTAAGATTCCCTGGTTGACAACCTTCTGGTCCGGGATTCCGTGGTCCTGCATCTCAAGGAAGAAGTTCCCCTCCCCGAAGATGGACTGCAGATGAAGCGCTCTGTCCCTAGCCTCATCGTAAAGGTGCGCCCGGAGAGCCGTCGCAACCTCGCCCGCCAGACACGCCGACAGCGCGATCACGCCCTCATGGTATTCCTGCAGTACTTCATAATCGACTCTCGGACGGTAATAGAAGCCCTCCGTAAAGCCCTTCGAAACAATCTTCATCAGATTGCGGTAGCCCTGATTATTCTCGGCAAGAAGCACGAGATGGTAATAGCGGCGGTCATTTACGGAACTTTCGCGGTCGAAACGGGAGCCCGGGGCAACATACACCTCGCATCCGATGATCGGACGGATGCCTGCGTCGCGGCAGGCCTTATAGAAATTGATCGCACCGTACATTACCCCGTGGTCGGTTATGGCAAGCGAGGTCATGCCGAGCTCCTTCGCCCGCGCCACCATCTCTTTGATCTTGCCCGAACCGTCCAGAAGACTGTATTCCGTATGCAAATGCAAATGTGTAAAGCCCATTTTGTAACCCCTGCTCTGTGTCCTTTTCCGCCTTGAGCGCATGAAAATGCACCCATTTTTACCCAAATTTTATCATATCACATTTTCCGTAAATCATAAAGGGTATTTTTCTGCCCGACGGGATCATTTTTCGCAAAAAGAAATACCGAACGCGGTGTGTCCCGCACTCGGTATTCCGGTTCATTCAATGCCTGTTGTCAGACCGCTTCTACCGGCCGCAGAGGAAATCCTCGATTCCCTTCATGGCTTCCTGCTCGTCGGCACCGTCAGCGGTAACTCTGATATTGGTTCCTGCGGGAATCGCAAGGCTCATCATTCCCATGATGCTCTTGGCGTTCACCTTCTTATTCTCGCACTCAACGTAAATACTGGAGTCATAACGGCTGGCAACCTGTACGAGAAGTGCCACGGGTCTTGCTTCCAGACCGCTCGGAATGCGGATTGTCATGTCCTTTGAAATCATATAATAACCCTCCTTGGTTGGACCTCGCGCAGCGGATGCGCAGCTATTCAGACCGTAAACCTTCCGCAATGTTGCATAGTTTCTGCAGGCGGTGATTGATTCCCGACCTTCCGAGAGGCGGAACCGATAACTCGCCCAATTCCCCCAACGATGCTTCCGGATGATTCAGCCGAAGTATCGCCGTATTTTTAAGATCCTCCGACAGGTTCCCAAATCCTATCGTATCACGGATCAATTCAATATCTTTGATCTGCTTTTCCGATGCCCGCGCCGACTTTTCAATGTTGGCGACTTCGATGTTGACCTTCCGGTTGATATTGCCCCGGACTTCCCGGACCGCGCGCTCACTCTCGTAAGTAAGCAGTGACCCGTGGGCCTCCATCACATTAAGCATATCCGCGATGCTGTTGCCGTCCTTCAGGTAAAGGCACGGATTTCCGCGTCGCTCTGTCCACTTCGGGACACAGCCGAACGAACTCATATGCCCGGCTATCACCTTCCCGGTCGGTTCATCGGGTACGGCAATCTCGAAATGGTAGGATTTCTTCGGGTCGTTCATCGTTCCGCCCATGCAGAACGCCGCCCGCAGAAAACTCCGCTTACAGCAGCTCTGTGAAAAGATGTCCTCCGAGAGGATCGTAAGCTTTCCTTCCCTCTGGAAATTCACGCCGAGCGAAAGTCCCTTAAGAAGCTCGGTTGCCTCTTCCGGGTCGGGTACGCGAACCACATGTTCGGTCCTTGAATGCCCTTCCGCCTTACGTTTCACGGAGACCAATCCAATATTAAATGACTTTTTCAAAAATGTAAAGACCTTTTTTGCGATTGCGTCCTGTTCGGTGACAAATTCAACGCTCTCGTCCGGCAGGATGGTTCCGCGGTAGACCAAATACCCGCAGAGCTCTGCTTTTCTGCAATGCGCGGCCGAAGGCAATCTGGCAATCAGTTCTTCTTTTACATCCGCGGCAAATGACATGGCTTCCTCCCGCTAAAACCCGAGGAACCGTACCTCCGGTTCCAGTAATATGCCGGTCTCGTCAAGCACCTTCTTCTGTACGGCTCCGATGAGTCCGAGGACGTCGTCCGCCGTCGCGCCGCCGCGGTTGATCACAAACCCGCAGTGCTTCTCGGATACCTGTGCCCCGCCGAACGTGAAGCCGCGCAGCCCGCAGTCATCGATCAGCTTGCCGGCGAAGTTGTCTTTCGGTCTCTTGAACGTGCTTCCCGCGCTCGGATACTCAAGCGGCTGCTTGTCCTTCCGCTTTCCGGAAAGTCCGTCGACCGTTGCCTTGATGGCTTCGGCATCACCCTTTTTGAGGGCAAATTCCGCCGCGATCACGATATATCCGCGCTCCGTCACGATGCTGTGCCGGTAGGACAGGTCCAGTTCGGGACCGGTCAGTCTCAGCACTTCTCCGTCCGGGGTCAGTACATCGGCATTTACAAGGCAGTCCTTGATCTCGCCGCCGTATGCGCCCGCGTTCATCACTACCGCGCCGCCGACCGAGCCGGGAATACCGGTTGCGAACTCGAGACCGGTGTAGCCGTCCTTACATACGCCCTTAGCGAATCCCGAAAGAAGCGTTCCCGCCGAAACGCGGAAATGCGTCTCCCCGTCTCCGCCCGGAATCTCTTCCACGCGGTTTCCTTCCATGCGGATCACCAATCCTTCAATTCCCTTGTCCGAAACCAGAAGGTTGCTTCCGTTTCCGATGATGCAGTACGGTACGCCTGCTTCTTTGCAGAAACCAGTAAGCGCGCGGATCTCCTCCGCGTCGTCAGTTACGGCGTAGCACTCCGCCGGTCCGCCAACGCGGAATGTCGTATGCTTTGCCATCGGTTCATCGAAGAAAAGTCTCTCTGCGGGATGGATCGATCGTATCCTGTTTTTCCAGTCTGACTGTACCATTTGTCTCCTTAAAATGCCTTGTCTGTGCAATGGACTACGCTAGTAGAACACATATTTTATCAGCTTTTTCATAATTCGAAGAGGTCTCCGTCAAGCTAGCCTTCGGCTGTCCGGAAAGGTCCGTTCTACTTTTCGATCATGCTCATCGCACCGTAGATGCCCGCGTCGTTTCCGAGCTCGGCAAGCATGAACTTCTTGCCCTTCAGTGCGCGAAGAATGTTTTCGTTATAATGTCTCTCGATCGTCTCGGTTAAGATCACGCCGGCACGGCTTACGCCGCCGCCGATGACAAATGCCTGCGGATCCGCCACTGCTGCCACATGCGTCAGCGCGAGAGCCAGATATTTTCCGAGTTCCTCGGTCAGTTCGATGGCAACCTTGTCGCCCTTCTTGGCTTCGTCGAAGATGTCCTTTGCCGTCAAGGGAACAAATGCGCGAAGCGAGGACTCAAGCGTCTCGTCAAGAAGCTTCTTCTTGGCAAGGCGTACGATTCCGGTCGCGGAAGCATACTGCTCGAGGTGTCCGTGTCCGCCGCAGCCGCAAACCGCGCTCTCATCGGGATTTACGATAATGTGGCCGATCTCCGCTGCCGCACCGTTGCTGCCGCATACGATCTTGCGGTTGATGACGAGTCCGCCGCCGACACCCGTTCCGAGCGTCACCATCAGAATGCTGTCATAATCGCGGCCGCCGCCGAATACCGCCTCGCCGAGTGCCGCAACATTGGCGTCGTTGCCGACTGCCACAGGAACGTTGATCATCTCCGCCATAACCTTCTTAACGTTAACGATCTCCCATCCGAGATTCGGGCAGTAGTTGACCGTTCCGTCCGCAAGTACCGGTCCGGGAACGCCCATGCCGATACCGATGATGTCTTTCTCTTCGATCTTCTTTTCAGCTGCTTTGTCACGGATCGCCTTTACGACATCGCGCAGGATGTTCGCGCCCTTGTCGGTACGGTCGGTGGGGATTTCCCATTTGTCCGTAAGCTTGCCGTCCTCGGTGAACAGACCGCACTTGACCGTCGTTCCGCCGATATCGATTCCGAATAAATACTTCATAACCATTCTCCTTATATGCGCTTGTTCTGCTCCGGTACGCCCGCGTCCGCGGAGTGCCGGAGACCGGTATTCCTGCAATTCTTACTGCATGCTCTTCTTCAGATTGTTCATAACGCGGTTGTGAAGCTCCTTGGCCGCATTGTAACCCATCTTCTTCTGACGATAGTTGATCGCAGCCGCCTCGCAGATGATCGCAAGGTTACGGCCGGGACGGACCGGGATATCGTTGCAGACAACGCGGTTTCCGAGGAACTCGGTGTAGTTGTCCTCAAGACCGAAGCGGTCATAATCCTTCTCACGATCCCACTCCTCCAAACGGATCACGAGGTTGATGGACTGCGTCTCCTTTACGCTCTGTACGCCGTACAGCGTCTTAACATCGATAATGCCGATACCGCGAAGCTCGATCAGATGTCTCGTCACGTCGGGCGCGGTTCCGACCAGCGTCTCGTCGCTGACTTTCTTGATCTCAACAACGTCGTCACTTACGAGACGGTGTCCTCTCTTAATCAGCTCAAGAGCCGCCTCACTCTTACCGATACCGCTCTCTCCGGTGATCAGAACGCCTTCGCCGAATACATCGACAAGTACGCCGTGGATCGAGATACGGGGAGCAAGTTCAACCTGCAGCCATCTTACAAGATCGGCGACAAGTGCGGTTGTCTCCATGGCGCATCCGAACAACGGAACACCTTTCTCGATCGCGAGTTTCTTCATGCCGTCGCTGACCGGCAGATTCCGGCAGAAGATAATGCACGGAACGCCGAAGCCCATCAGTTTCGAAAAGCACTCATGGCGCTGCTCCGAAGTCATCTCGTTATGATACATATAAGCATATTCCACGTTTCCGATCAGCTGGACGCGCTCCGGATCGAAGTCGCTGAAGAAACCTGCCAGCTGCAGAGCGGGACGGTTAATCTCGGGTGTGGAAATCAGTCTTCCCGTAATATCGATTTCCGGTGTAAGGTTGGTCAGATGCATTCTGTCAACCATCTTCTGTAATTCAACTGTGTACATATAAAACCTCCGTAACATCCGGACTTGTGACCGGACTGCATACAGTATACTCGAGATTGCCCTCCGTTGCAACGGCAATCCCGCAAAATAGAAGAAAAATACGACGAAAATGACGTATATAAACGAAGAACCGCCCGGACGGCAATGTCTCTGCCGCCCGAACGGGTTCTATGTCAGCTGTGTTCTTTCAGGTATGCCGCGATTTCCTCCGCGACCTTGCGGTTCATCCCGGGCAGTGCCGCGATCTCATCGGTCCCGGCTTTGCGGATGCTGTCGATGCTGTCATAATATCGCATCAGCACGCGCCGGCGCTTCGGGCCGATTCCCGGAATATCATCGAGGGAGGAATGGATCTGTCCTTTCGAGCGCAGGCTCTTATGGTACTCGATCGCGAAACGGTGCGTTTCGTCCTGGATGCGTGTCAGCAGGGAAAAGCCTTCGCTCTTCGTATTGATCGGCAGTTCCACATCGTGAAAATACAATCCGCGCGTGCGGTGGTTGTCATCCTTGACCATACCGGCAACCGGGATGGAAAGGCCAAGTGACGCGATGACCTCCTCGGCGATATGCACCTGTCCTTTGCCGCCGTCCATCAGGATCAGATCGGGATACCGGGTAAAACTCGACTCCTTGCCGGTCCGCCGTTCCTCCTCGCCGTGGCGGAAGCGTCTGGTCAGCACCTCCTCCATCGAAGCGTAGTCGTTCGGTCCTTCGACACCCTTCACGCGGAACTTGCGGTACTCGCTTTTACGCGGCTTGCCGTCGGAAAATACGACCATCGAGCCGACACTCAGAAAGCCGCTGATATTACTGATATCATAAGATTCCATCCGGTGAACGTCCGACAGTCCGAGCAGTCCGGCAATCTCCGAAACCGCTCCGAGCGTCCTCTTCTCCTCGCGGGCAATCTTATCGAGATCCTGACGAAGAACCATCTCCGCATTCTGCTTCGCGAGCTTAACGAGATGCTCCTTGCCGCCGATCTTCGGAACGCGGATATGAACGCCCCGGCCTCTCTTCTTTGCAAGCCACTCCTCGAGAAGCTCTCTGTCTTCGGGTTCGGTCTCCGTGACAATCTCCTTCGGGATATACGGAATCCCGTCGTAGAACCGTTTCAAAAACTCACCGAGTATTTCCGAACTTCCCTGTCCTTCCGTCTCGGAGAGATAATGATGCTCGCGTCCGATCAGCCTGCCGTTCCGCTCGAGAAATACAGAGATCACCGTGCTTCCGTCCTTTGAAGCAAGAGCGATGATATCGCGTTCCTCGGTATGCGAATCGTCTGCCTTCTGCTCCTCGTGGAGCGACTCCACGCGGCGGATCAGATCACGGTATTCCGCAGCCTTTTCAAAATCAAGCACGTCGCTTGCCTCCTGCATCTTCGCCCGGAGCGTACGGCACACTTCCTCATAATCATGGGAAAGGAAACGGAGGACCTTGTCCACCGTTTCCCTGTAATCTTCCTTCGAAATATACCCCATACACGGGGCGTTGCATTGTCCGAGCTGATAATAAAGGCACGGACGTTCCTTGCCGATATCCTTCGGAAGGGAACGGTTGCAGGTACGGATCAGGAACAGTTTACGGATTAGTTCGATCATGCCGTTCACCGATCCGACAAGTGCGTACGGTCCGAAATACCGCGCGCGGTCCTTCTTCTGTTCGCGGGTCATCAATACCCGCGGAAAATCCTCATCCACCGTAACCTTGATGTAAGGATACGTCTTTCCGTCCTTTAACAGCGTATTGTATTTCGGCGTATGTTCCTTGATCAGATTATTCTCAAGAATCAGCGCCTCCAGTTCGGAATCGACAACGATGTATTCAAACCAGGCAATCCGGCTGACCATCATCTCGATCTTGGCGGTCCGGCGGACACCGGTCTGAAAATACTGGCGGACGCGGTTCTTTAAAACCTTCGCCTTTCCGACATAAATGATCTGATCGTCGCGGTCGTGCATCAGATACACGCCGGGTCGGTCCGGAAGCTGTTTCAATTCCTTTTTCAGATCAAATTCCTTCACCGGGCTGTCCTTCCGTATATGCCGTTGCCGTATCCGTTACGGCCTTCTCATCTGCCGCTGCCGTATCCGATGCTGCTGCATCGCCGGCATCCGCAGCTGTCTCTTCGTTCTTCACCGGCTCCTTAACCGAACGGAAGATCTCCATAAACTGCTTGCCGGTGATCGTCTCCTTCTCGATCAGGAACGCTGCCGCCTTCTCAAGGATCTCACGGTTCTCGGAAAGCATCTGCTTAGCCTTCTCATAGCTTTCCTTCATGACGCGGCGTACCGCTTCGTCAACCTTTGCCGCCGTCTCATCGCTGCAGTTCAGCACGGAACGTCCGTCGAGATACTGGCTTTCGATCGACTCGAGCGCCACCATTCCGAACTCATCCGACATGCCGTACAGCGTGATCATCTGGCGCGCAAGCTTGGTCGCGCGTTCGATATCGTTACTGGCGCCGGTCGTGATGGAGCCGAACGTGATCTCCTCTGCCGCACGTCCGCCGCAGAAGGTACGGATCATCGTCAGGATCTCTTCCTTCGACTCTAAGTACTTTTCCTCTTCGGGAACCTGCATCGTGTAGCCGAGCGCGCCCATGGTACGGGGCACGATCGTGATCTTCTGTACGGGCTCCGCGTTCTTCTCAAGACACGCGATCAAAGCATGTCCGACTTCGTGGAACGCGACAATCTTCTTCTCCTCCGGTCCGAGGATGCGGTCCTTCTTCTCCTTGCCGGCAAATACGACTTCCACCGACTCCATCAGATCGGACTGCTTGACTACCGTACGTCCTTCCTTTACCGCAAGGATCGCTGCCTCATTGATGATGTTGGCAAGGTCGGAACCGACCGCGCCGCTTGTTGCAAGAGCGATCTCCTCGAGATTTACGGAGTCATGCATCAGAACGTTCTTCGCATGTACTTTAAGGACTGCAAGACGTCCCTTCAGATCGGGCTTATCGACAATGATCCGGCGGTCGAAACGGCCGGGTCTTAAGAGGGCTTTATCAAGTACTTCCGGACGGTTGGTAGCCGCTAAGATAACGATACCCTTTGACGTATCAAAGCCGTCCATTTCCGCAAGCAGCTGGTTGAGCGTCTGCTCACGCTCGTCGTTTCCGCCGCCGTAACGGCTGTCGCGGCTCTTACCGATCGCGTCGATCTCATCGATGAAGATGATACACGGAGCGGCTGACTGTGCCTGCTTAAAAAGGTCCCTTACACGGGATGCGCCGACACCGACGAACATCTCGACGAAATCCGAACCGGAAAGCGAGAAGAACGGTACATGCGCCTCACCGGCGACTGCCTTCGCAAGAAGCGTCTTACCGGTCCCGGGAGGGCCAACGAGAAGCGCGCCCTTCGGGAGCTTCGCGCCGATCCGTGTGTACTTTGCCGGATCATGCAGGAAGTCCACAAGCTCCATAACGGAGTCCTTTGCTTCCTCCTGGCCGGCCACATCCTTAAAGGTGACACCGGTCTCGTTCTCCACGTACATTTTCGCGCGGCTCTTGCCGACACCGCCGACGCCGCCGATTCCGCCGTTCTTAGAGATGGCGCGGAATACCGCCCACATCATCAGGTAGATCAGCGCGAACGGAAGGATGTACGCGATCAGAAAATCAATCAGCGTCGTGCTCTTATCGACGATCTTACGCTTGAATTTGATATTGTGTTCAAGAAGATAATCAGGAAGGTCATCGTCGCCGACAATGCCGGTGTAGTATGACTCTACCATACGGTCCTCTTCCTTTACCGTTATCGGTGTGATGACGATCCGGTCGTAGTCGGTCTGCAGTTCGACTTCCTTGACGTTCCCTTCCTCCACCATCTGAATGAATTCGTTATAAGTGATCTCTTTATGCTTTAACGAATCCGTATAATCGCGGAGAATGATATAGCCGCCGATGAACAGAAAGAACACGATCACTGTCGATATGATCCGGACAATCGTGCCTTTCTTGCGGTCGTTCTCATTCCCGCCTTTCTTGTTGTTGGAATTACCTTCCACGTTTCACCTCCGGGTGTGTATTGTTCTCCCCTCACGTACGGTCTTTCTTCAGACCGTCAACTGCTTCACGAAGCACTTTTGCGATATCGTCATGAATGACAAGCCCGGCCATAGAATCGGCAGGCGTTTCGCTCTTATTGATCAGAACCAGCTTCTTTCCGCGGAAATACTGGATCAGTCCCGCTGCCGGATATACGACAAGCGAGGTTCCGCCGATGATCAGCATATCGGCGTTGCGGATTGCCCGCACGCTCTGACTCATGAGCCAGTCGGACAGCCCCTCTTCATACAAAACGACGTCCGGACGAACCATGCCGCCGCATGCGTCGCATTTCGGAACGCCCTCACAGTTCATCACATAATCTGCGTCAAATCGCTTGCCGCAGTTCACACAGTAGTTCTTATGGACGGTTCCGTGGATCTCGTAAACTTCCTTGGATCCGGCCATCTGGTGAAGACCGTCGATGTTCTGTGTCACAATGGCTTTCAGCTTGCCCATCTCCTCAAGTTCCGCCAGGGCGTAGTGCGCCGGGTTCGGCTTTGCCTCGGGATAGACAAGGTACTTCTTGTAAAAATCGAAGAATTCTTCGGTATGACGTACGAGGAACGTATGAGAAACCATTTCCTCCGGGGAGCACTGCCGGTTCAGCTTTCGAACATACAAGCCGTTCGAACTCCGGAAGTCCGGGATATTGCTCGCCGTCGACACGCCTGCGCCGCCGAAAAATACGATGTTGTCCGATTCTCTGAGCCATTCCGTGAGTGTTTTGATATTCCCGTCCATGATTTCTCCTTTCCGTCAGGTCTTAATACCTTCCTCTGCTCCGTCAGTCATCCTCCATTGCCTTCTTGCGGTACTGCATCGGGGACACGCCGAAGTGTTTCTTAAACAGCTTACTGAAATGATATACGTCGTCATAGCCGACGAGCGCGGAGATGCTGCGGATGCTGCCGCGCCCGTCCTCCAGCATGTCCTTTGCCTTCTCAAGACGAAGCTTGATCAGGTAGTTGATCGGCGAATCACCGGTCTTCTCCTTGAAGATCTTCGAGATGTATACCGGACTCAGGTACATATTCTTCGCGATCTGGTCGAGGGAAATGTGCTGCGAATAGTTCTCGTTCAGGTACTCGAGAAGATTCTTCGCAACATAGCCCTTCGAATAGCTCTCGAAGTTCATGCCCTTCGTGTCGTCCTTACGGTTGCCGTACAGCGTACGGAATATGAGCACGATGATACGCATCATCTGCGCCTGGATCATGTAATAGCGTCCGGGCTCGTTCGAGTTGTATTCCTCGATGATCTCATAGCAGCAGCGGCTGACTTCTCTCTTGTTCTCGCTCGAAAGCGCGAGGATCGGCGAGCTGCCCGGGGGAATGATCGTATTTTCCGGCATATCATGCAGATGGATATCGGAGAATCCGCAGACAAATTCGAGCGTCGGATCGTTCGGGTCCGTTACGATGCTCTGATGCATCACGCCGGGGTTGCACACGAGAAGATCGCCCTGCTTGACGTCATAGGTCTTTCCGTCAACGAAATACTGCCCCTTGCCGGCAAGGACAAATGCAATCTCGATGCACTTGTGCGAATGGTAATGCGCGAACCGCGAATCATGTACCCGGCTCGCATACCAGATGGTAGGGTGCAGATCCTGATAGGAAATGTCCGAATAGATTTCCGCCATAATATCCCCCTGAGTTAAATATTTTCGATCTGCCAATCAATCGGTGCAAGCCCGTGCTCCGTAAGGAACGCGTTCGTTTTCGCGAAATGGCCGCAGCCGAAGAAGCCCCGGTACGCCGAAAGCGGACTCGGATGAGGCGCTTTCAGGATCAGATGATTCGGGTTGTTGAGCATCGCCGCTTTGCGCTGCGCGGGACTGCCCCAAAGCAGGAACACGATCGGACGGTTCTCCCTGTTAAGCGCGGCGATCACGGCGTCCGTGAACGTCTCCCAGCCGATATCGCGGTGGGAAAATGCCTGATGTGCCCTTACGGTAAGCACCGTATTGAGAAGAAGCACGCCCTGCTCGGCCCATTTGACGAGATACCCGTTGTTCGGGATCTCACAGCCGAGTTCGTCATGCAGTTCCTGGTAGATATTTCGTAACGAAGGCGGGATGTCCACACCCGGTTTCACCGAGAAACACAGGCCGTGTGCCTGTCCCGGTTCATGGTACGGATCCTGCCCGAGAATCACAACCTTGACCTTCGAAAGCGGACTCAGCCGGAAAGCCGTGTAGATGTCCTCTTTGGCCGGATAGACGGTGTATTTCGCGTATTCGCTGTTTACGATCCGTCCGAGTTTCCGGTAATAATCCTTTGAAAACTCTTCGCCGATGGCCGGAAGCCATTCGTCAATCGGTCCCATTTGCGGTTCTCCTTTCGGATTTATAAGCGGACGCTGACACCTCTTCCGCGAAGGTATTCCTTTAGCTGGTCGATCTCCATCTCCTTATAGTGGAACAGCGTTGCGGCAAGTGCCGCATCTGCGCCGCCGACGGTCAACGCGTCGTAAAAGTGCTCCATCTTACCGGCTCCGCCCGAGGCAATGACCGGAATCTTAACGGCATCCGAAACCTTTCTGGTCAGTTCGAGATCATAGCCGTCTTTCGTGCCGTCACAGTCCATGCTTGTCAGAAGGATTTCACCGGCGCCGAGGCGCTCCGCCTTCTTCGCCCACTCGATCGCATCCAGTCCCATGTCAATGCGGCCGCCGTTTTTGAATACGTGGAACGTGCCGTCATCGGAACGCTTCGCGTCGATCGCGCATACCACGCACTGGCTTCCGAACTTGTCCGCCGCGCGGCTGATCAGTTCCGGATCCATAATGGCCGCCGAGTTTACGGCAACCTTGTCCGCGCCTTCGCGGAGGATCATTCTGAAATCGTCCACGGTCCGGATACCGCCGCCCACGGTAAATGGAATAAATACCGTCTCGGCTACTCTTCTGACCATCTCCGCACGAATCTCACGGGCATCCGAGGAAGCCGTGATATCCAGAAACACCAGCTCGTCCGCATCGGCTTCGCCGTAGGCTCTGCCGACCTCAACCGGGTCGCCGGCATCACGGAGATTCACAAAATTGATACCCTTTACCACGCGTCCGTTGTGAACATCGAGGCAGGGAATGATACGTTTCGTAAACATGCTTTTATCCTCTTTCCGGCGCCGCTTTCCGGCACCGGATCATTCTCCTTTATCGTCCTACAGGTCTCCGAAATTCTTCAGGATTCGGAGGCCGACATCACCGCTCTTCTCCGGGTGGAACTGGCACGCGAAGATGTTTCCGTGCTCCACCGCCGCGTGAATGTGCGCGCCGTATTCGGTCGTTGCCGCAACATCGCTTTCATTCTGCGCCTCCAGGTAATAGGAGTGGACAAAGTATACATAACTGCCTTCCGGAATGCCTTCGAAAAGACGTCCCTTCTTCGGGAAGGACAGGTCATTCCAGCCGATATGCGGGATCTTGCGTCCGCCGCCTTCGGGAATCCGTACGATCTTGCCGGGAAGCAGCGACAGCCCCTTTACACCGGGGGTCTCTTCACTTTCATCGAACATGAGCTGCAGTCCGAGACATATTCCTAAAAAAGGCTTTCCTGCCGCAACGGCCTCGCGGATCACGTCCGTAAGTCCGTAGTTATTCAGTTTATCCATCGCGTCCCCGAATGCGCCGACACCGGGAAGGATGACTTTATCGGCTTTTCCGATCACCGCGGGGTCACGGGTGACGACGGCGGGAAGCTTCAGTGCCGCAAGGGCATGCTCCACGCTCCGGATGTTGCCGGCATCATAATCGATCACTGCTATCATGTTCTGTCTCCTCTATTGCTTCGGACGTTCATCGTCCGCAGATTCCAGTTCAAACCAGAATTCGACACCGCCTTCGTGGTTGATAACGCCGCACTTCTGATTGTGCGCATCCATAACCGCTTTTACTACCGAAAGGCCGATTCCGGTACCGCCGTATTCCCGCGTTCTCGCCTTGTCCACTTTATAGAACTTGATCCAGACTTTATCGAGGTCTTCTTCGGGAATGCGCTCACCTGTATTATACACGGAAACACGCACGACTGCATCTGTTTTTTTCACGGATACGGCAATCTCTTTCGAGAGGCTCACATGGTGGAACGCGTTGCTGATGTAATTGGTCACGACTTCTTCGATCCGGTACTCGTCCGCCCATACATAACAAGGTCCTTCGCCGTACAGTGTTACCTTGACGTTCTGCTGTTTTTCGAGGATCTCCGTGTCGCGCAGAACGCCGCGCAGCACGTCGAAAATATCAAAGCGGTCATACTCCAGCGCCTGCTCGCCGTACTCCAGCTGGTTCAGCGACAGGAGCTTGCGCACGATACTGTTCATCTTGCCCGCCTCGTCGATGATGACGTCACAGTAATAGTTGCGGCTTTCCGCGTCATCGTTAACGTTATCCTGCAAACCTTCCGCATAACCCTGGATCAGGGCGATCGGCGTCTTCAGTTCGTGCGAAACATTGGAGATGAAGTCACGCCGCATCGACTCGACCTCTTCTTTCTTCTTAATGTCCCGTTCGAGTTCGTTATTTGCCTGCTTCAGATCGGCAATCGTCTTCTCCAGCCTCTCCGAAAGCATATTCAGCGAACGGCCGAGTTCACCGATTTCATCATTGCGGTCCTCGGGACAATGCGCGTTGAAATCGAGCCGGCACATCTTCTCGGCTGCTTTGGACATGTCTTCGATCGGACGGGTGATGATCTTACAGAGAAGGAAGATCACAAATGCCGCCACCACAAGAATGCCGACCGCAACCTTGAACTGGAAACTTGTCGCGATGGCGGTTGCTTTCGAAATGCTTTCGTAGTCGCTGCTCAGGTAGACATAATAGGACTCGCCTTCGCCGACGATACCGAACAGATCGATATACGTGCCACCCTTTTCGTTGTGCTGGGAACTCTTCGCCCCGCTCTCGCTGCTGCTGTTGAAAACGCCCGTTCCGTCTTCGTTGTCCGCGGCGATCATCTCATAAATCTCGTAGCTGTCCGTTTTGCGGAGCATTTTCTTCTCCCAGGCAGGATCCTTCTGAATCCCGAACGGGTTCCGCTCGAGCAGAATCTCGTCCAGACGGTCCTGTACGCGCTTGGTTCCGTTCGAATAAAGCGGATTGGCCATGATCACGCGCTTGCCGTCCTTTATGACGAGCATTATGTTCTTGCCCACCATAAGACTGTCCAGGCTGGACGTCGTGTCCTCACTGAATCCGTCGCTCTGCTGAAGAATTGCCTGTACGGTTTCAAACGTGCTCGTGAGATCATTCAGCTTTGATTTCAAATACACCTTCGGAAGGACAAACTTCGTCATCATCCAGGTCGTAAACAAAAGCGCAAACGTAACCAGGACAAATGCAACTACCATTTTCACACGAAGGGTTTTTGACCTTGCTCTGTACATGACACCTGCTTTCCCGCAGCCGTGCGACTGCTTCTGAAAATCGAAAATGCCCTGCTGTTACACAGGGCAGAAAAGGCTGTCGGGGGATCAATAATCGAACTTATATCCCATACCCCATATGGTTTTGATATACTCGCCCTTCTCTCCGAGCTTGCTGCGGAGCTTCTTGACGTGTGTGTCGATCGTTCTGGCATCGCCGAAATAATCGTAGTTCCAGACGTTGTTCAATATCTTCTCGCGGGAAAGGGCAACCCCGCGGTTCGTAACAAAGTAGGAAAGAAGCTCAAACTCCTTGACACTTAACTCGATCGGCTTACCGTCGATCGTCACCTGATGCGCGGTCTTATCGATCACGATACCGCCCGCCTCGCAGTTTTCTTCTACAGAAGTAGTACGACGTAAAATGGCATCTACGCGTGCCATAAGGATCTTCGGGCTGAACGGTTTCGAAACATACTCGTCAACTCCGAGTTTGAACCCGAGCAGCTCATCACGCTCCTCTGATTTCGCGGTCAGCATAATGATCGGAACCTTGGAATACTGCCGGATCTCCTTGCAGACTTCCCAGCCGTCCATCTTCGGCATCATGACATCGAGAAGCACCAGGTCGATGTTCTTCTTTTCAAAGAACAGTTCCACCGCACGCGCGCCGTCCTCAGCCTCTATCGTAATATATCCTCTCTTCTGCAGGAAATCGCATACCAGTTTCCTCATCCGGGCCTCATCATCCACTACAAGAACACGAATCTCATCCATATCGGTTTCCTTTCCGCATGCTTTGCATTATTCTTACTGTAAAGATATAAAATGCCTATGTTCAAAATGTGAACAACGCCGTAATAATCTGCGAAACGGCGGGTTACTGCACTACCTCGACCGTGACCGATTCAATGAAGATGCCCGGGTTCGGTACGCAATGCGACGTCACCTTTGCCTCACTGATCGTATCGAGGACGTCAAAGCCGTCTACTACCTGCCCGAAGACGGTCTGGTGTCCGTAGAGCCACGGCGCGCCGCCGTATGTATAGTAAAAGTTCAGCTGCTCTTCCGTCAGCTTCGTATTATAAGCTTCTTTCAGATAGTCGGAAAATGTCATCTGATACCGCGCGTCTAACGGCTCACTCAGATTTCGGAGCACGGAAGCCTTGGTCTGCACGATAAAGAAGGAACTGGTGTTGGTTCCGTCCTCGCCGGCATCCGCCATGCAGAGCGCGCCGCGTACCGGCATCAGCTTGTCGGACGTTTCGACTTCGAATCCGCCGCCGTATATGCTTGATGTATAACCCTGCGCCGTTCCCGACTGGATCATGTAGTCGGCGACAACGCGGGAGAATTTGATACCGTTATAGCAACCCTGGTCCGCGAGTGCCTTAAAGTTCTCCACGGCTTTAGGTGCTTCTTCCGGGAATAGTTTCACCGTGATGGTCCCGTATTTCTTCACCGTGATCTTCACGAGAATGTCGCCCGTCTTCGGCGCGGCAAACTGGTAAATCTTCTGCGCGTCCGAAGTCTGGGAAGCCTCCGAAGGCGTCTGCTGTTCCTCGGTCGGAACGGGCGTCGGCGTTTCGGTCGGTTTCTTTTTCTTGCCGCAGGCGGAAAGAAGGACGCAAAGAACAAGCATTGTCAGAAATAACAATACCCTGCGCCGTCTCTTTTGTGCGAAAATAGCCATTTTCATACCAGTTTCCTTAACCACAAAACTTCAATCGTATTATACCACAATCCGCCCCCCGCCGCAAGCAAGCCTGGGAAGAACACTGATTTTTCAGAAAAAAAGAAAAAATTATTGACAAACGATAATTTCATGCTATGATAATTATCGTAAAACAATAATTTCACCGTGTGGGGGGAGTATTTATGCGGAACAAAAAACTATTCTTTGTTTTACTGGCTGAAGCGGTGATCCTCATCGCGTTCTACTGTCTTTGCAGGGCTTATCCGAAACTGCTCGGAAATGTGATGGCATTTCCGATTGCGCAGCTTCGGTTGCTGTTCTGCTTTCTGTTATCGAAAGGCGTGTTCGGGCAGGGACTCGCCGTTGCGGTCTGGATTACCGTTTCCCTGCTCCCGTCGGTCTTCATCCTTTTCTACCGTCGCAAAAAGGAAGTCATCCTGGAATGCGTTACGCTTCTCTTTCTTTCCGGGGCGCTCCTTTTCATCCTGCGCTACATGCCTTGTATGGATCCGACCGTGGAGGACACCGCTTTCTGGTGGGGCGACCGGCTCTTTTCGTTAAACACCGAGATGTTCTTCGGAGCCATGACAATCTGGGGAATCGTATTTCTGTTCCTCGTTTTTTTGATCGTCCGCAAGATCCGTAACGGAAACAAAGAGAAACTTCGCCGTTATCTTGGCATCCTTCTTGCCGTCTGTTCCGTCATCTATACCGGACTCTTTTTCACGACGTTTCTCGGCAAGACCGGCTCATTGCAGAATTTCTCCGAAATTACCGCGGAGGCCAGGGTGACCGCGATTCTCTCGCTGATTCACCCGCTTCCGTATCTGCTTGTTGTCGCGGTATTTCTGAGCGTAATCGGTTTTCTTAAGCCGTCCCCGGAAACTGAGGAGGACGAGCTGTCCCGCTCTGCTAAGCGGATTGAGAGGCTGTGCCGCATATCGCTCGCATTTACCGCGGCCGAAACGGCGTTATCGAATCTCACGCTTTACATCATGGTATTTCTGCGCCGCTACTATACGGCTTCCCACCCGGTCAACGCGGAGTTTCATTTTCGGCTGCCCGTTGACAGTCTCGTATTTGCCGTTACGATCCTGCTGATCCTGCACCTCGTCAAAGAAAACCGCAAGCTACAAGATGACAATAACCTGTTTATCTGATTGGAGGACGCGATGGCAATATTGGTACATTTGGAAGATGTGTTGAAAGCCCGCGGAATGACCTCGAAGGAGCTTTGCGCAAAAATCGGCATTACCGAAGCCAACATGTCCATTCTTCGGAGCGGAAAAGCCAAAGGTATCCGGTTTGAAACCATTAATAAGATCTGTTTCTATTTGCAGTGTGATGTGGGGGACATCCTGAAATTTGACGGAAATCCGGAGGAGAGAAATGAAAACTGAGAAAAAACTGTTGATTATTGTACCCGGTATCTTTTTGATTGCTTTTATACTCGGCGCAATCGGCATCTTAAGACTGCCGCCGGAAAGCTGGGCAAAGCAACCCGAACCTGAAAAGCGGCTGATCGGCGTTCTGATCACCTTCCGGCCGCTCCACGACTATGACTATACGGAAGAACAGGTTACGGACTATTTACTTGCGAATGCAGACGGGAATGCGGCATCCATAAGCGACCGTATTGACGAACGCGTCTTCGCAACCCTGACCGCTGAGGAATTCCCCGGTTACGGGACCGGCAACAACGGCTGGAAATATGTATTTGAATATGTGGAAGGAATTCCTTTCTTCTGTCCTCAGTATTATAACGAGAACGGTTCTTCTTACACGTACATGACGTACAACAACCTCGTAAAAACGGATTTGTTGCACTGTATCTCATATGAAGCGGACACGCCGCCGTCGATAACACTGGAAGGTACGCTTGCCCTGACCGAAGAACATTTTCAGAAAGAAGGCGGCTCAATCGACAACTGCATTATCTTCTTCAATCCGGTATATCAGGATTCAAACGGGGCGGTTTACGCGCTTCCCGGTCAGGCCTTGGCCCTTTCCGAATACTCTGACACAACTTATGCGTTGAATGAGTCCAAAACCCGGACCGATTCCTACCACACCTTTTCCGGAGATTACGAATCTTCCGAAACGAAGGAAAACGGATCGGTTACCGTCCACGTGAAGCAGATGAAACCTTCCGCCGAAATCAACGTGGCGCAGTATGATACGGAAATGAATCTCATTAAGAAGGAAGTCTATACTCCCGAAACGATTCCGGACGAATACGCCGTGAGTCCCGATGCCTCTTTCCTGGTTGTCGAAACGGCGGCACCGGACACATACGGCCACATGAACACCACTCAGAAAGAACTGTTGAACCGCGGCGACACTTCCGCGAGCAGCATCGTCTACTATATTGACCGCGGGGACGGCGTCCTGATCATAGAAGGCTCGAAGCTCAAATGGTAGGCTGAACGGGCTGTCCGTTCAGCATTACTTCCGTAAGCCGGTCATCTTTCGTGTAAACGAGTTTCAGGGAGAAAAAGGGCACGTCTTCTTTCAGCAGTTGAAAGAACACCTTATCTCCCTCCCAGATCGGGAGCTCCGAAACGCGTTCCTTCGGGATCCAGACGAGCTCACCTTCGTCGCACTCATGCATCTCTCCCTGCCATGTGTCGGCCGTATAAAGATGCATGTATTCGACGACGTCTTCGCCGTAGACAAATGTCACAATCCCCCTCGCACGGAATGACCGTAACGTCAGTCCGGTTTCTTCCAGCACTTCGCGGCACAGACACTCGTCCGGGCTCTCTCCGTACAGAAAATGCCCGCCGACGCCGATAAACTTATCCTTATTGATGTCCTTTTCCTTCTTCACGCGGTGCAGCATCAGATACTGCCCGTCCTTTTCAAGATAGCATAAGGTTGTGAGCTCCGGTGTCTTCATTCTGTTCCTTCCTCCGTACCGCTTTGCTTGTGCAATACACGGAAATTATACCACGACCCCGTCCTTCAGGCAAGAATCCGGGCGTTTTTGCTCTTGCATTTCCCGACTTATCATTGTATAATAAAGTTCGCTTCTGCACTTGTAGCTCAGCTGGATAGAGTAGCAGCTTCCGAAGCTGATGGTCGGGGGTTCGAATCCCTTCAGGTGCACGGCTTCAAGACCGGCGTATGGTTTCATACGCCGGTTTTTCTTTTAGGCCGGCAAACCGAGTGTCTTTATGATCTTTCTTCGAAGCGTGCCGTACCGGTATACGCCGTCCGCCAGGAAATCCTCCTCCGGCACTTCCTTTTCGTTGACTTCCTGCACCATATCCATAAGCCTGTCTTCGCCGGGTGCCGCCGACACCGGTATCAGGATCAGTTCATGAACGCTCGAAGGCAGGATGAAGAAATCCTCCTTCAGTTTCTCTCTCACCTTGTCCATAAACGGAATATTCAGTATCGATGTCGCTCCGAAATGGTTCAGCGAATTGGACAATACATACATCGGAAGCCCCGCACGGTTCTTCTGGTCAAGCACTTCGTCGATGATCTCCTTTGCCCTCTCGTCGGCGTCCTCCGCCTCCTTCATGCTGTAATCCGAAAGCAGCAGTCCCGCAAGCACCTCTTCGATCGGCTCCACCTTCGACGGGATCAGGCAGAAGGTATTGGTGACGGCAAGTTGGATCATTGTTTCAAGTGTGACATCCCACTCCTTTGCCATGCGGTCATCGATCCGCACCGCACCGACATGGCCGCCCTCACGCGCAATTACACACTCAAAGCAGACTGCCCACTCCTCTAAACGGAGATGCGGCATTGTCTCTAACATTTTCCGGTTCTTCTCATAATTCACAACGCGGAACGCAATCTTGTTCTTAACGCCGCCAAAGGAGAAATCTATTCCGTCCGGCCACGGATTGCGGTTGTTCTCATAGACGCGCACGAGTTCCTCGACCACCTTGCCCATAGGCATACCGTGCTTATATTCCTTGTAAAACGCCTCCAGATAAATGGTCGGCAGGACCGTGTCCTCTCCCTTTCGTATCGTAATACTCCGAAACTCCGTTCCGTTATTCTTGACGATGCTGCGAAGCTCCGCCTCACAGTCTCCCAGCTGTTCCTCCACGCGCCGTTTCAGTTCTTCGCAAAAGCTCGTAAAATCCATAATGATATAGTTCTCCCCCGTATTCAGGCATAATGATTCCATAGTTTCCTTCGTGATAATAAGCGGTCCCAAAAAGGCCGCACTTCTTCCATGATGGCAGGCGGTCCTTAAGACCTTTCTTCCTTTGCTGATAATGCCGGATTTCCGCTTCGGTTCCTGCGCGAACCGGTTAGAAACGGCTGATGCCCGTTCTTTCGGGCTGAGACGGGGCGAACCCCGATAAGAAAATAGAACTGTCAACCGACATATTCATCGTAGCATTTTCCGCTCTTTTAAGCAATCCGGAACCGACCTCCTCCATGGAGAAAAACGGGCCGGAAAACCGACGTTTTGCACAACGAAAAGCAGGGAAAATGAGCCACACCCGTCGGCAGATTGTATATCCGTCCCGCCGCGATTCGTGCAAAACGACGGAAAAGGGCAGGCGCAACGGAGAGACATCCGCAGCGGAAGGCCTGAAAACAAAAAAAGACTGCCGTTACATAAACGACAGTCCTGATCGAGGCGACGTGACTTGAACACGCGACCCCCACGTCCCTAACGTGGTGCTCTACCAAACTGAGCCACGCCTCGAAATATTAACCCTTATGGGAAAGCTGGAAATCAGATTTGAACTGACGACCCCTTCATTACGAGTGAAGTGCTCTACCGGCTGAGCTATTCCAGCATCATCAAATGCCTGTGAACCAAGCACTTAACTATCCTTTCCGCGGTACTCCGCAGGAAAATCGAGGCGACGGGATTCGAACCCACGACCTCTGCGTCCCGAACGCAGCGCTCTACCAAACTGAGCCACGCCTCGAACTTGCGATTAAAACAAGCCAAGCATGCATTTGCATGCTCGACTATTATGCAACAAAAATACGGAATTGTCAAGCGCGAAAATGGATTTTTTCATACTTGCCGCAAAAAGCTTTTTCGTTGCTTTCCATTCCCGCCCGCAATGAGCGGGATTTCCTTTGAAAGGCTCCGAATGCCTAATAATACTTATATTCTATCACATACTCGCCGGTAATCTTTCCGTCTGCATCGTATTCTTCCGTCTTGGTAGGATTTCCGTAGCGGTCATAGTAATGAATCGACTTTCCTCCGTCACTGCTATAGCTGCGCCACTCCTTCAGCATTCCGTCATCAGAGAACAATGTATCAGCCTGTGTTACCATCTTTCCGTCCACTTCTTTGTCCCAGAGAAGTATCCGGGGGTTCCTTCCCGCGCCAACAACGGATTGAAAGGGCTGACCGTCTGGTTTCCAGGTATATGTCAAGGAAATCAGCTTCTTTTCTCCGTTTTCATCATACCGGTAACTTTTCAGAATCTCCATCTTGCGATTCGGATATTCGGGAAGTTCTACATCGTACTCCGTTTCTGAAGATCTCTCTTCCACACCGTTTTCGTAGTCTCGCGAGCAGACTTCCCTTCCGTTTTTATCAAAGACTTCGTACTGTTTTATAACCCCTTCCATATCATACGTATATTCTTCATAATCAAGGGTTTCATCCCCTGAATAGTAGGTAAACACGCTTTTCTCATACGGAACCGGCTCTTCCCCGTCTTCCGCATCCCAAGGTTTCAAGTATCCGATTGTTTCGGCAATTCTGCCATCCTCATTGAGACGGCTGATACTGATCAGTGCTCCGGTCTTCCCGTCCGGATATTCCTTCCCCTTCGGGTAAAATCTTTCATAGCATGACAGTTCACGCGTTTCTTCATTGTATTCTTTCTCAATCAATACAATATGTGCGGTGCGTATTATCTTCGAAATTTCTACCCCACGGTCATTGTATACCGACTCTATGGTATAATCCGAACCTACCTTTTCATAAACACGTTGTCCCTTTTCATCATATCGGTATGTCCGAACCACTGTCTTTCCTAACGGCCATACTGTTTTGCTTTCCGTTATACGATTGGAATCCCCTTCATACTGATAGTAAACGGTTTCAGAAGTGACTTCCCCGAACCATATCTTTTTCATTTCTTTCTTCATGGTGATCCGGTTCAGTTCATCGTACTCGAAATGAAAAATCCGAGTTTCCTCACCGACCGCTTTATCATTTGCATAAATCAGATTGCCCCGCTCATCATAATGCTCCTTTGTCACGCTCAGCAGAATCTTCCTTCCGTTTTCAACCCGATATTGCTTCGCGGTAAAACTCTTCGTTCCCTTCGGAGCCTTCGGCGGCCGGGATTTAACGAACAGGAAAATGACACACGCCGCTGCCACAAGAACCACAGCGGAAATGACGGCGATTAAAACTTTCTTTTTCATACAATACCCCCTCCTTGGAAAAATCATTTACCGTAAACCTTATTTACATCATAATACCAAGTGTCTTCCATGCTGTCAAGTACTTTCTTCCGTTACCGCAAAAAAGCGGAAGTACCACAGGCACTTCCGCTCCTTCATCATGATCCGGATTACTTTCCGGCATTTGTCAGCAATGTCATGATCCTTGTGCTTCTCTCCATGAACTTCGTCATGGCTTCCGGCGCAAGCGGCGCATGCGCGATCATCGCAAGGTCAAAGAGCTGTTCGCAGATCATATCGGTGTTCGAGTCGTTCGGGTTTTCAAAGACGAACTTCACGAGGCTGTTGTTCGCGTTCAGGATGAGTGTTACTTCCGGCTTGAACGCGTCGTCCATACCGCCCATGCCGTACATCTTCATCATGTCCTGCATACGGCGGCTTTCCTCGGAAAGCGTTACAACCGAAGCGATGCCTGCATTCTTCAGCTTATCTACCTTGACTTCGAGCTTGTCGTTTGCAAGAACCCTGCGGAACAATGCGGTAAGCGCATCGGTCTCGCCCTTCAGCTCGTCAGCGTCGGTCTCCTCTTTAAACGCTTCGGTCACGTCCGCGTCAATGCGCATGAACCGACACGTATCGTTGTCCTGCTCAAGCTGCGTGATGAAAGGCTGGTCGATGTTATGTGTCATGATAAGCGCATCGGTGCCGGTCTCTTTAAACATGTTGATGTACTGGCTCTGCTGACGCTCGTCGGTAACGTAGTAAACGATCTTCTTCGCCTTTTCCTTCGCCTCCTCGGCATCGGTGATCGGCGTGTCGGACGGTTCCTTTGTCTCCCCGTCAGTCTCCGCTTCAATCTTCGGCGCAGCCGCCTTCTCAAGATACTCCGGAAGCGTAATATACTTGCCCTCGAGGTTCTTGAAGATGATGAAATCCTTCATCTTGTCGCGGAACTTCGTATCCTTCAGGCAGCCGAACTTGATGAACGGGCAGATGTCATCCCAGCACTTCTCGTACGTCTCGCGCTCGGTCTTATACATGCCGGAAAGCTTGTCGGCAACCTTCTTCGAGATGTAATCGCTGATCTTCTTCACGAAGCCGTCATTCTGCAGCGCGCTTCTCGAAACGTTCAGCGGGATATCCGGGCAATCGATAACACCCTTTAAAAGCATCAGGAACTCGGGAATGACTTCCTTGATGTTATCGGCAATGAACACCTGGTTATTGTACAATTTGATCGTACCTTCGATGCTGTCGTATTCCGTATTGATCTTCGGAAAATACAGAATACCCTTCAGATTGAACGGATAATCCATATTCAGATGGATCCAGAACAAAGGCTCCTTGTAGTCGTGGAATACCTTACGGTAGAACTCCTTGTACTCGTCCTCCTTGCACTCGCTCGGATTGTGAAGGAACAACGGATAGGTCTCGTTGACGGGCTCTGGCTTCTTCGGCTCTTCCGCTTTGGCCTCGCCGTCCTTTGCTTCCTCACCGTCCTTCTTCTCGGCAGCCTTCTTCGCAGCCTCTGCAGCTTTCTTCTCGGCCTCTTCGGCTTCCTTCTGCATCTTTATCTCGTCTTCAAAGAAGATCGGTACCGGCATAAACGAGCAGTACTTCTCGAGTACGCCCTTGACGCGGTATTCATTCGAGAACTCATAGCTGTCCTCATTCAGATAAAGCGTGATCTCGGTACCGCGCTCCGTCCGGTCGGAATCGTCCATAACGAACTCCATTCCTTCCTCGGACTCCCAATGTACTGCCTTCGCGTCCTTCTGATAAGAAAGCGTATCGATGGTCACCTTGTGGGCTACCATGAACGCGCTGTAAAAGCCGAGACCGAAATGACCGATGATCTGGTCCTCGTTGGCTTTGTCCTTATACTTTTCAAGGAAATCGGCAGCGCCGGAAAATGCGATCTGGTTGATGTACTCCTCAACCTCGTCCGCGGTCATACCGATTCCGTTATCGATAAAGGTGATCGTCTTCTCCTCGGGATTGGTGCGGACCGTGATCTTCCACTCGTTGTCGTCCGCAAGCTCCGCTTCGCCGATCAGCGCCAGCTTCTTGAGCTTCGTAACCGCATCGCAGCCGTTAGAAACAAGCTCTCTTACGAAGATATCATGATCGGAATAGAGCCACTTTTTAATGATCGGAAATATGTTTTCGGAATTAATGGATAAACTACCCTGTTTCATATAAATCGCACTCCTGTCCAGCCTGAAAAGGCATCAAAATATTGCCGAGATTCCGGCAACAACAACAGTATAGACCCCGAAAATGCAAATGTCAATACAAAATTAGCACTCAGCAGTGCCGAGTGCTAATAATCTGAATTTCGTTGTATTTGTTTTCTTAAACGTTGCCGTATGTCTTGCCGTAACGGATAATGGCAAGCAGACAGAGCACGGCCAGAATTACAAGGTAGTACATATAGAAAGAAATCTTGGTCCCCGGGCGTTTCTCCTTATCATAGCCGAGCTTGCCGCGATAAAAACGGAACAGGAACGGCGGAAGACACGCGCCGGCACCGAAGAAGATGCGTCCGTCATCCGGTCCCATGAGCATTCCGAAGGTCAGTCCGATGATGCCGCAGACCAGTGCCTGCAGGTCCGGCTTGCTCTTCAGCAGGATAACGGCAAATACGAGCATGAGCGTCAGGATCGGCGACTCCACGATCTTCAGCGACTGCAGGAAGAAACCTGCGAGGAAGCCGATCGTAAAAAGGAGCACCATGCACGCTCCGAGGAGTCCCCTCCATGCCATTTTCGTGCTCGGAGACATAAACTTCTGATACAGAAGATCGAGAAGCCATATGAAAAGCAGCGCGAACATGACCGTAAAAATGTAATTGAGCATCGGGAACTCGCGCCATTTAAGCAGATATTCCATCTGGCCGGCTTCATCCAGGCCGTTGAAATAATCGATATTCATCTGCGCGTTTCTGGCATTGTCATAGCTGCACAGATAATTCATCGGAAACTGCGCGAGGACGCCGCAGATCAGCAGCCGCAGAAAGTATTTCGGGCGGCTCGATGTCCGGTAATAAGCCTCTACGGTAACAAATACCGCGATCGGAACACCCATGATCCCGACACCGCGGAGCACGTGCCGCATCTGCTGCGTCGGGTCGAAATACACGATTCCGGCAACCCCGACAGCCGTTACAAGCAGAAGCAGACATTTCAGCATGGCAAGATTGATCGCGATCTTGCGTTTCTTCGGCTGTTCCGGAACAACCGCCGCTTCCCGCTCCTTCATCCGTTCTTTCTTGATCTGGTCCTTGGAGACCTTCTTCGGAACGTTCTCGTTCGGGTTCGGCAGGTTCTTATTCTGCTTCCGGAGTTTTCGCTTTCTTTCGCTTACGTTGTTCTGTGCCATTGTTCTCCTCACTCTGCAGTACTACTATCGTTCTGGGCGCGACGGCAAGTCTCGCCTCCTTGACCGGTCCTTCCGGTGTTTCGGGGCAGGTCGAAAGGACAACCTTCCATGTCCGGCCGCCGGGCAGATGCGGTATTTCAAAGATCTGCTCTTCCCAGTACATATTGAAGATCAGATAGAAAGAATCGTCATGTTCGTTCTTGCCGCGCAGGGCAAATTCGCCGCCGAGCAGGATTCCGACACTCCGGTTATACGGACTCTCGTCCGGTCTCCACGCGGTCTTGCTGTGAACGGACACATCCGGACATCCGCAGGAAAGGTAATCGGTTCCGCGGAGTCCCAACGGATTATGCAGCGCGGGATGTGCCGCGCGTAGTTCCGCCATACGCTTCACAAACGCCGTCAGCTCCGTATTCTTCCTGGCTTCCTTCCAGGATACCCAGCCGACCGGATTGTCCTGGCAGTAGGCATTGTTGTTGCCGTCCTGCGTATTGCCGAACTCGTCGCCCGCAAGGATCATCGGAACCCCCTGCGAAAGGAACATCGAAAGAAGCGCGTTCTTGCGCATCCGAAGACGCAGTTCGCGAATCCGCTTGCGGCGGTCCGGTCCTTCGCTTCCGCAGTTCCAGCCGTAATTGTAATCGCTTCCGTCGAGCCCGCGTTCGCCGTTTGCTTCGTTATGCTTTACGTCATACATATAAAGGTCGTTCAGCGTAAAGCCGTTATGGTCCGTGATATAATTGATGACCGCCGAACGGTCCGGGCGCCGTATGATGCGGGAGGCAAATGCGCCTGCCATCCCTTCATCGCCCTTGAGGAATTTTCTCGCGTCGGTACGGAAACCGTCATGGAATTCCGCAAGCGTGACCGTAGACGGAACGCGGTCCTTCGGATAGATCGCCGGAATATCCCAGCCCCCTCCGATGAGTTTCGTGCCGGACAGGTAAGGATCGCCTGCAAGAAGCAGCGGATCGGTCTGCTCAAGATTGATCCGGAAACCGTCCACATGATATTCCTTTACCCAGAAACGAAGCGCGTCCACAAGCATGCAGCGGTTCGTCCCGACCGGGATATTCATCTCCATCAGTACTTCGATCCCGCGCTCATGGAGCTTCTTAACCATCGTTTTGAATTCCGTATCCGCGCGCTCCGGTTTCGATGCATAAGAGGCCTTCGGCGCGAAGAAGAAATAGTGGTTCGTGTAGCCCCAGTAGTTGATGCGGTACTTTCTGACATCCTCGGGAGCATCTGCCTCCGTTGACGCCTGTTCCACCATGTTTTTGTATGTACTACTTCTGTAGAATGTCGAGGAGAAGAAGGACGGGATATCCTCATTTTCCTCGGGCTCATCGATTTCATTGAACTCTGTACACGGCATTAAGAGCACCGCGTTAACGCCGAGGTCCTTCAGATAGTCGGCCTTCTCCGCGATACCGAGATACGTTCCCTTATGCGAGACGCCGGCCTCCATCGTGAAGCCGCGCACATGAAGCTTATAGAGTACCATGTCCGTGTAAGCGATTGCCGGATGGCGGTCCTCCTGCCACGAAAAATCATGGAAGGCCACAAGTGAACGGAGCGATTTGCGTTCCTTCTGCGACAGCTTGTGTCCGAACACGCCGCGGCCGAGCACCAGCTTCGAATACGGGTCAAGAAAATGCTCTCCCTTTGTCTCATACAGATAAGTGCGGTCCTTTGCCGTATCGGCAACCTTTACGGAGAAGATGTCACCGTAACGGTCCTCCTCGCCGAGGCGGATCGAATAAAGCGGCGTCTTGCCTTCGCCGTCATAGACATGCAGCACAACTTCCGAAACGGAAGGAACCGCAACCGCGAAGTTTACGAACCGTCCCGTGACCGTCGTTCCGAGCACGGACGGGTCGCCTGCCGCAACCGTTATGTTGTAATCCCCAAGTACCTTCATCGGCTTTCCTTCCTGAAAGAATTCATCAGATATGCGGATCAGTCATCCTCTTCCGCATTAACAACAAGCTTCTGACGCTTTCTTGCCATCTCGTCGTTTGCGAGATATTCATCGTATGTGGTAACCTTATCGATCAGCGTTCCGTCCGGAATGATCTCCATGATACGGTTTGCAACCGTCTGGATAAACTGATGGTCAAGCGCGGTAAAGAGCGCCACGCCCGGGAACTTGATCAGACCGTTGTTGAGTGCCGTGATGCTCTCCATGTCGAGGTGGTTGGTAGGCTCGTCAAGGATCAGTACATTGGCTCCCATGATCATCATCTTCGAAAGCATAACGCGCACGCGCTCGCCTCCGGAAAGTACGTTAACCGGCTTCACGCCGTCGTCGCCTGCGAAGAGCATGCGGCCGAGGAAACCGCGGACATAGGTGACATCCTTCTCCGGGGAGAACGGCATCAGAAAGTCAACGATCGACTCGCTACCGCGGAACAGTTCGGTGTTGTCCTTCGGGAAGTATGCCTGCGTCGTCGTAACGCCCCATTTGACTTCACCGGAATCGGGCTCCATCTCACCCGCGAGAATCTTAAAGAGCGCCGTCGTTGCAAGCGTATTGCCGCCGACAAATGCAATCTTGTCTTCGCGTCCCGCAACGAACGAAATGTCATCGAGAAGCTTTACGCCGTCGATCGTCTTCGAGATGTGCGAAACCGTCAGCACTTCGTTTCCGATCTCACGCGCCGGGCGGAAATCAATGTAAGGGTATTTACGGCTTGAAGGACGGATGTCGTCAAGCTCGATCTTCTCAAGGGCACGCTTACGGGAAGTCGCCTGCTTCGATTTCGAAGCGTTCGCGGAGAAGCGCTGGATGAATTCCTGCAACTCCTTGATCTTCTCCTCTTTCTTACGGTTGGCTTCCTTCATCTGGCGGATCATCAGCTGGCTGGACTCGTACCAGAAGTCATAGTTGCCGGCGTACAGCTGGATCTTCGAATAGTCGATGTCGGCAATGTGCGTACATACCTTATTGAGGAAGTAACGGTCATGGCTGACAACGATAACGGTATTGTCGAAATTGATCAGGAACTCTTCGAGCCAGCTGATCGCGTCGAGATCGAGGTGGTTGGTAGGCTCGTCGAGAAGCAGGATGTCGGGGTTTCCGAACAGTGCCTGCGCAAGCAGAACCTTAACCTTGTCGTTGCCGTTCAGCTCGCTCATCTGGGTGTAGTGCATATCGGGCTCGATTCCGAGTCCGTTCAAAAGCGTTGCCGCGTCAGACTCCGCTTCCCATCCGTTCAGTTCGGCAAATTCGGTCTCCAGCTCGCTCGCCTTGATTCCGTCTTCCTCGGTAAACTCTTCTTTCGCGTAGATGGCGTCCTTCTCCTGCATGATATCATAGAGACGCTTGTTGCCCATGATAACCGTATCGAGAACGTTGAACGCGTCGTATTTGAAGTGGTCCTGCTGCAGGAAGGAAAGCCGCTGTCCCGGCGTGATGACAACCTCGCCCTTGCTGGGCTCAAGCTGTCCGTTCAGGATCTTTAAGAAGGTGGATTTACCGGCGCCGTTGGCACCGATGATTCCGTAGCAGTTGCCTTCCGTAAATTTGATATTCACATCTTCAAAAAGCGCTTTCTTTCCGATGCGAAGGGTAACATTGCATGCCTGTATCATATATTCCTCTCCATTCAAAAGTTTATCCGGGCAAGGCACTCCCAAAGGAAGCGCCTCGTCCGGCATCCCTCATCGTTTCTTAAATCTCATACAGCAGTTCGCCGTAGGTCGGAACCGGCCAAAGGTCATGGTCCACGATCGTCTCCAACTCGTCCACGGGCTCGCGCAGACGGTCCATGGCGGGAACAACTTTCTCACGGAAGAATACCGCCATCTCGCGGCCTTCGTGCTTCGTTCCTGCCTCTTCATCAAGACTCTTCAGTTCATTCAAAGCATCCTGCGCTTTGCGAAGAAGAGCCGAAGTCTTCGTTACAAGCTCAGCCTGTACACCGGTATCCGCATCGGGACATGCAGCCTTCACTTCGTTCAGCGAAGAAGCCACATTCTTCAGATAACGCATTGCGGCGGGAATGAACTTGGTCGCAGCCATCGAGATCATCGTGCGTGCCTCGATGTTGATCTGCTTTGCGTAAATCTCGTAATAAATCTCGGAACGGCTTCTAAGCTCGGTCTCGGTCAGAACGTTCTGACGGGTAAATACGGTGATCGCCTTCTCGGTCGTAAGCGCCGGGATTGCCTCCACCATGGAATGCAGGTTCGGAAGACCTCTGCGTTCCGCTTCCTCCACCCATTCCTTCGCGTATCCGTTTCCGTTGAAGATGATTCGCTCATGCTCCGTAAGGGAATCCTTGATCAGGTTGTGTACGGCCTGCTCAAAATCGGGCGACTTCTCAAGAATATCCGCGAACTTCTGCAGCGTATCCGCAACGATCGTATTGAGTACGGTGTTGGCATCCGCGATGGACATCGAGGAACCTACCGAACGGAATTCGAATTTGTTGCCGGTAAATGCGAACGGGCTCGTACGGTTACGGTCGGTCGCGTCACGTCCGATCGTCGGCAGCGTGGACACACCCGTGTAAAGCCGTCCGACCTTCTTAAGACGTGCTGCCTCGCCGGTTTCGATCAGCTGTGTTACAACGTCGTCGAGCTGCTCACCGAGGAATACGGATACGATTGCCGGCGGAGCCTCGTTGCCGCCGAGACGGCGGTCGTTGCCGGGATTGGCCGCGGAAAGACGAAGCAGATCCGCATGTGTGTCAACAGCCTCCAGAACTGCTGCCATAAAGAGCAGGAACTGGATATTTTCATTGGGTGTCTTGCCCGGATTCAACAGGTTCTTTCCGGTATCGGTCACAAGCGACCAGTTGTTATGCTTACCGGAGCCGTTCACGCCGGCGAACGGCTTCTCATGAAGAAGACACTCAAGACCGTGACGCTTTGCAACCTTCTTCATGCACTCCATGATGAGCTGGTTATGGTCGGTTGCGATATTCGCGGACGTGTAGATCGGAGCAAGCTCATGCTGCGCGGGAGCTGCCTCGTTGTGCTGTGTCTTCGCGTAAATGCCGAGCTTCCACAGCTCGCGGTTCAGTTCCTTCATAAAGGACGCAACACGTTCCTTCAGGCTTCCGAAGTAATGGTCGTCCATCTCCTGTCCCTTCGGAGGCTTTGCGCCGAACAGCGTGCCGCCCGTGAAGATCAGGTCTTCTCTCTGCATATAGGAACGATGGTCAACCAGGAAATACTCCTGCTCGGCACCGACCGAACAATCGACTTTCTTGACATCCTTCGCACCGAAAAGGTGAACGATGCGGACAGCCTGCTTGCTGACTGCTTCCATCGAACGAAGAAGCGGGGTCTTCATATCAAGCGCTTCGCCGGTATACGAACAGAACGCGGTCGGAATGCAGAGCGTAACGCCTGCGGCATCCTCACGGAGAAACGCGGGAGACGTGCAGTCCCATGCGGTGTACCCTCTCGCCTCGAAGGTTGCACGAAGTCCGCCGCTCGGGAACGAAGATGCATCCGGCTCGCCCTTGATGAGCTCTTTACCGGAAAATTCCATCAATACCTTTCCGCCCGGTGCGGGAGTGATAAACGAGTCATGCTTCTCGGCCGTAATTCCGGTCAGCGGCTGGAACCAATGCGTATAATGCGTTGCGCCGTGCTCGATAGCCCAGTCTTTCATGGCACCCGCGATCACGTCCGCCACTTCACGTTCCAGCGGCTCGCCGTCCTCCATTGCTTTCTTCCATGCGAGAAAAGCCTCCTCGGGAAGCCTCTCCTTCATCACCGTCTCATTAAAGACGTCAATTCCGAATATGTCCGTCAAGCGTTCCATATCTGCTCCTATCTCCTACTGCTTTCCTTCTTTCGGCGCGGGATTTTTAATCTCCACGTCAATCTGATGGAACGGAATCGTAAATCCGTTCTCAATAAATGCGTACCGTACCTGCTCCTGTGTCTCAAAGAAGCATGACCAGTAGTCTTCCCTCTTCACCCAGAAACGGAACACGAGGTTGATACTGTCCGCACCGAATTCCTTTGTCAGTACATCGACCGAATGATGCTTCAGAATCTTCGTCTGCTCTTCCGCAATATCAAGGAGCACACTCCGTACCGAACGGATATCGTCGCTGTACGAGATCGGGATGATCATATCGATCCTACGCTCGGGCTCCGCAGAAACGTTAATAAGATTGCTGTTACTGAGCGTGCCGTTCGGAAGCACGACCATCCGGTTGTCGGGCGTGTTCAGTTTCGTGTAGCAGACGCCGATGTTCTTAACGGTTCCTTCCATGTTTCCGACGATGATGTAATCGCCGATTGAGAACGGCTTATTTACCAGCAGAAGAACTCCGCCGGCGAGATTGGAAAGGCTGCCCTGAAGCGCCAGACCGATCGCCAGTCCCGCGGAACCGAGGATTGTCACAAGCGATGCCGTTGAGAACCCGAGATATTCGATGATCGCGAAGATCAGCACGAGATTCAGAAGAACCCCTGCCGCGCTCTGCAGGAAACCTGCCACGGCGGGTTCCAGTTTCGGTGTGACCGCGTTCACGATGATCTTGCGGGTCCAGCGGATGATCTTCCGTCCGATGATGAAGATCACAACCGCCATGATCAGCTTGAAGATCAGCGGCCATACGAGCTCGGCTGCGGCGCTGATATCGCCTTCTTGTAGTAATTCAATGAACTTAACCATATTTCTTTCCTATTTGCCGGAGGGCGTGCACGTAAAGATCGCGCATCCGAGCGGCGGGATCGTGATCACAACGGAATTGTCACGGCCGTCCGTCCGGACTGCCTTCGACTGTTTCGCGCGCGGATTCGTGTTGCCCGCGCCGCCGTAGATCACAGCGTCACTGTTGAAGATTTCTTTGTATTTGCCGGCGAACGGAACACCGAGCGCCTGCTTCTCATAAACGACCGGCGTGAAGTTGCACACAATGAAAAGCGTGTCGTTCGGGTCTTCGGTCTTGCGGACAAATGTTACGATGCTGTGGTCGGCATCAAGGCAGCTCATCCACTCGAAGCCGTCCGGATCCTGATCGAGCTCGTAAAGAGCGGGATGCGAACGGTATACATTGAACAGATCCTTCATCATGTGGTGGATCTTCGCGTTCAAAGTGCCGCCGCGGTCACCCTCGACCGGATCGGTCAGAAGATGCCACTCAAGGCTCTTCTCCTCGTTCCATTCGGAAAGCGGAGCCATATCCTGTCCCATGAACAGAAGCTTCTTGCCGGGATGCGTCATCAGGTAACTGTATGCCACGCGAAGGTTCGCGAACTTCTCTTCGTATGTGCCGGGCATCTTGCCTAACATCGAGCCCTTGCCGTGTACAACCTCGTCATGCGAGAATACAAGGATGAAGTTCTCACTGTAAGCGTAGATCATGCTGAAGGTGAGCGATCCGTGGCAGCCTCTTCTGAACAGCGGGTCCTGCCGCATGTAGGTCGTGAAATCGTTCATCCAGCCCATGTTCCACTTAAAGTCGAAACCGAGACCGTCATCATTGAGGTCGCCGGTGATCTTCGGCCATGCGGTCGACTCTTCGGCGATCATCAGACGTCCGGGAAGTCTCTTCTTTACGATCGAATTCAGGTGCTTCAGAAGTTCGATTGCTTCGAGGTTCTCGTTGCCGCCGTACATATTGGCAACCCACTCGCCGTCATTCTTGCCGTAATCGAGATACAGCATCGAAGCGACAGCGTCCATGCGGATACCGTCGGCATGGTAAACGGAAAGCCAGAACAGCGCGTCGGCGATCAGGAAGTCGGAAACCTCCGGACGGCCGTAATTGAAGATCAGCGTGCCCCAGTGCGGGTGGCTTCCCTTTCTCGGATCCTGGTGCTCATAGAGACAGGTTCCGTCGAAGTTCGAAAGGCCGAACGTATCTCTCGGAAAATGAGCCGGCACCCAGTCAAGGATTACGCCGATGCCCTGCTCATGCATATAGTTCATGAAGAACATGAAGTCCTCGGGCGAACCGTAGCGTGCGGTAACACTGTAGTAACCGGTCACCTGATAGCCCCAGGAAGCGTCGAGCGGATGCTCCATCACGGGCATCAGTTCGATGTGGGTGTAGCCCATCGACTTCACGTATTCCGCGATCATTACGGCGAGCTCGCGGTAGTTATAGAAGCTTCCGTTCTCGTCCGCGGGTTTCTTCCACGAGCCGAGATGTACTTCATAGATATTCATCGGAGACTTTTTGAAATCCTTCTCCTCAAGCGCCTTCAGATACGCTTCGTCGGTCCACTGGAAACCGCGGAGGTCGGCAATCTTGCTTGCCGTTCCCGGACGAAGTTCGGAAGCGTTTGCATACGGGTCGGCCTTCAGGTAGGTAAGTCCGCCCTTCACTTTCAATTCGAACTTATACAGCTGTCCGGGCTGTGCCTCGGGAAGGAACAGTTCGAACACGCCGCTTCCGCCGAGTCTTCTCATCGGATTGCGGCGGCCGTCCCAGTGGTTGAACTCGCCGACCACGCTGACGCGGAGCACATTGGGCGCCCAAACGGCAAAGTAGACACCGTCCACGCCGTCGATCGTCATCGGATGTGCGCCGAGCTTCTCATAAATGGTGTAATGGATGCCTGCGTTGAATGCATGCAGGTCGTCCTCCGAAATCTGCGGAGCGAACCGGTAGGCGTCCTCGCACACACGCTCTCCTTCTTCATACGTGAAGCGGAGCGTATAACGCGGGATCTTCTTTCCGGGGATGAGCACGGCGAAGAACCCGCCGTCATCCTCTTTCTCCATCGGGATTTCTTTGGAACCGGTGCAGACATACACACCGTTCGCATCGGGGTCAAATGCGCCGATCAGCACTCCTTCCGGCGTTACTCTCGGTCCCAAAACCTGATGTGGATTATCATGTTCCGAATAAACGACAGCCTCAATCTCGGGCCAATTCATCAACTTGTACAGTTCTTCGTTCATATCGGGGTCTCCTTCCGTCTTCCTTCCGGTCTCTCAATCCGGTGAAGTTTATTCGTAGTACCAGGCTTCCTGTTCGTTCTCGCCTGCGTCTTCCTTCTTCGGCATATATTTGCGGAGCACGCCTTCCATCGGGAAGGACAGGACAAATACGTACAGCACCGGAGCAAACAGGAACAGCGGGCTTAACTGGATATATTTCAAACAATAGAACGCGACTACAAGACCGGCCACACCGACGATCGTCGTGGGGATGTGGCGGATTGCCATGTACATGGACATGCGGATGATCGGAAAAACTTTCATGTCAAACCGGGAAAGCACCGGATAGATGTAAACGCTGATCATCAGATACAGCAGTGCGGTAACGATAACAACCCAGTAATAAACCTGGCCGAGATAAGCGTCGGGATTCATGCTGATCGCAAACTGATAGCAGATATACAATCCGAAACCGAATATGATCTGCAGAATGCCGAGGATCGCGGCCGGTTTAAAGTTGGCTTTGAACGAATGGAAAAATGTTCTTGCCGTATAGTCCCTGCTTCTGCGAATGTTCTTCACAACGGCATAATAAAGTCCCGTGCAGGCAGGTCCGATAAATGCGACCAGCGTAACGAGCCAGAGAAAATTCAACACCATCATATCGAAGACTTTCGATAGTGTTGAAAAGAATTTATTATCTGCGTCAAAAATCTTACTCATGTCATCCTCCGATGAAAGCATATACATAATTATTGTATCATATATCGGATTATAACGCAATTATAAGATACAGGCATTTTCATGCATTTTCGTCACATTTTCCGCACGTTTGAAACCCGTTGTCAACATACCGCGGGCATGGTATAATAAACGGGAGGATAACGCGTTCCTCAGTTTGTATCAGGGAGGATTAATTATGGAGAGAAAGAACTACGGGCTCGTCCTCAGCGGAGGCGGAGGAAAAGGAGCCTATCAGATCGGTGTCTGGAAAGCGCTTCGCGAGAAGCAGATGGACACCTGGATCAAAGCCGTAGCCGGAACTTCGGCAGGTTCGTTAAACGCAATGCTCTTCCTTGCGGGCGATTATGACAACGCGGAGAAGATCTGGACCGAGATCCGTCCGGTGCAGTTCCTTGACGTTGTTCCCGAGGGCTACTGCTCCCGTGACGGTCTTATGAAACTGATGCGTGAGAAGATTGATATCAATGCGATTTCGAACAGCCCGATTCCCGCTTACATAAGCGTAACGAACGCTTCGCCCGCGCCCGATATGATCGCCGGAAAGGTTGCCTCGGCAGTATCCAGCCTGAGCCAGGATTCCTACGAGCGCACCGGCGAGTATCTGCTCGTGAACGGCCGTTCCAAAGAAGACATTACGAAGATCCTGTTAGCATCTACTGCTATCCCGCTCGTGTATGACCCTGTCGAGATCGACGGACAGTACTTCCGTGACGGCGGTTTGTATGACAATATTCCGATCCGCCCGCTTCTGGAAACGGGCGTACGTAACCTGATTGTCGTCAAATGCTCCGCCACCCAGGAGTGCAATCCTTATCTTCTTTCGCAGGCCGAAACGGTGCTGCAGATCGAGCCGAGCGCCGACATCGGTTCCCTGATCACGGGAACGCTTGATTTCGACGGGCGCAACGCCGTATACCGGATGCAGATTGGCTATTACGATACGATAAGAGCGATTGAGTACTACGATCGTAGAATGAACGGTTTTCCTCCTTCCGCGGAGGAAAAGGCGCAGCGAATCGCGCAGGACCGCGAGCGTGCTCTTTCCAACTCCCGCATGTGGAACCACGTGGAAAGCATCAACCGGAACCGCAGCAAGATTGATGACATTTTGAAGAAGTACGGGCTGTAATGGAAAGCGGTTTAAGGACTGCACTTTGGAAAGACCCGCAAAGCCCAGGAAATCCAGACTATATACGACGAGGCCGGCAGTGTTGCCGGTCTCGTTTTCTTTATCTACTCTCTTTTTATCCCCGCAAATGCGGACGGCACGGAGTAATTCGCTCTCATCTCCTCATCCGTCACGACAATATAGTCTTCGGGAAGCGACTCAATTCCTTCTGCCTTAACTTTGTATACCCGCATCTGCCACTCGATGTGTGTAAAGATATGTTTCGCGTCAGGGAGACGGCCGCTGACCGTGATCTGGGCGTCGTCTGAACCTTCGTTTCCGCTGTTCTCCGATACCTGACCCGGTCTCCTATCCGGGTTCGTTTCCGGCAGTCGGAGCATTTCGCGGATTACTTCCGCCATCTCCTTCCTCTTCACATACCCGCTTACATTCGGATACTCCCAGAGCCCCGCAAGGAGTCCCTTTGACGGACGTTTGTGAAGAACGATACCTCCTTTGCATTCGATAACGAACACGGTTCGTTGCTCCACTCTTCTTGCCTTGGGTGCGGCTTTTACGGGAATTTCGGAAACCGTTCCGTCGTGGAATGCGCGGCACAGATGCATTACCGGGCACTCCTCGCAGTGCGGCGCGCCGTTCGGGACACAGATGGTTGCGCCGAGATCCATGATTGCCTGGTTAAGTTTTCCCGACTCCGCACCGGGCATAACAGCCTTCAGTTCCGCTGCCATGTTCCGCTTCACCTCGGGAACCGTGATATCCTCCCGGCTGCCGGTAATTCTTGAGAAGACGCGGAGCACATTTCCGTCCACGGCAGGCTCCGGCTTCGCATATGCAATGGAAGCAATCGCACCGGCCGTATAGTCGCCGATTCCCGGGAGCTTACGCAACCCGTCCGCGCTGTCCGGCAGCTTACCGCCGTACTGCTCACATACGGCCTGCGCCGCTTTCTTCAGATTGCGGGCGCGGGAATAGTATCCGAGTCCTTCCCACAGCTTCATCAGCCGGTCGTCCGGACATGCCGCAAGGGACTTGAGGTCCGGCAGCTCATCTAAAAACCGCATATAATACCCGCGAACCGCTTCCACCCTCGTCTGCTGTAACATGATTTCCGAAACCCAGACATGATAAGGGGAAGGGTCCTCCCTCCAGGGAAGCACCCGAGCGTTATACTCGTACCATTTCAAAAGATACGGGATCACTTCTTCGTAAAGATTCACGGTATATGTACTCCTTCTCACCGGTCCGCCGGCTTACAAAAACCCGCCCGGAGTTTCCTCACGGACGGGTTGATTCACTCTTATGATTCTACTATACACCTAAGGCATTTCTTACGCAAGCACCGGCGCGGCATCACTGCTCAGGACCGGTTCATCACTGTCCTCACCCTTTAAGGCCTGCATCTGCAGCTGGGCCGTAACGAGGCCGTAGTAAATGCCCTTCTTCTCCATCAGCTCGTTGTGCGTGCCGACCTCGGCGATGTGGTGTCCGTCAATAACAACGAGACGGTCCGCATCCTTCAGTGTGGAAAGTCTGTGGGCGATGGCAAATGTGGTGCAATTTGCCGTCAGTCTCTCAAGCGCCTTCTGAATCAGGTATTCGCTCTCAGTATCGAGTGCGGATGTTGCTTCATCGAGGATCAGGATCTTCGGGTTGTTGAGAATTGCTCTTGCGATTGCAAGACGCTGTCTCTCACCGCCCGAGATGTTGAAGCCGTGCTCACCGACATAGGTGTTGTAGCCGTCTGGCGTCTTCAGGATGAAATCGTGCGCGTTGGCCATCTTGGCGGCGCGGATGATCTCCTCCTCGGTCGCGTCGGGCTTAGCAAATTTCAGGTTGTTGTAGATCGTGCCGGCAAAGAGGAAGTTCTCCTGCAGAACGACACCGATCTGCGAGTGGTATTTTTCGATCTTCAGGTCGTTGATGTCCGTACCGTCGATCAGAATCTGCCCGTCATCTACCTCGTAGAGACGCATGATCAGGTTGATCATCGTCGATTTGCCGGTGCCTGATGCGCCGACCAGACCGATCATCTCGCCGGGCTTAACGGAAAGATTGATCTTCTCAAGAACCGGCTCGTAGGAGTGGTAACCGAACGTTACGTTGCGGAATTCAACTGCGCCCTTCACGTCCATCTCCACCGCGTTCTCATGGTCCTGAATCATCGGCTCTTCGTCAAGAACGTCGTAGATACGCTCCAAGCTCGTCATCAGCTGCGTGATCATACGGGGCAGGAACGTCATCCATCCGAGCGGTCCGTACAGCATCCAGGAATAGCTGATGAACTGCATCAGCTCACCCTGTGTCAGGTGTCCGTTCAGCACGCGTACGCCGCCGAAATACGTTACGAAGTAGATACCGAGACCCATTACGAACGAAATGATCGGGAACAGCTTCGCCCAGAACACCTCGTTACGCTTCTGCACCTTGGCGAACTCAGCCGCGAGCTCCTTGAAGTTCTCGGCCTCCTGCTCCTCGGTACCAAACGACTTTACGACACGGATACCGGTCAGAACATCCTGCAGACCGGAATTGATCTTATCGCTCTTATGCCACTGCATGTGGAAACGGCGATGGATGTTCTTACGGAACGAAATCGAAAGTCCCAATGCAACGGGGACAAATGTAACGCAGACGATCGTCAGCTGCCAGCTGAGCCGTACCATTACGATAACCGCCGAGATCATCGTGATCAGGCACGAGAACATGCCTGCAAAACCGTCTTCCATGAAGCGTCTGATCTGTGCGGTATCACCGGTAATACGGTTCATCAGCGCGCCCGGACGGCGGTCCTGAATGAACGACAGCGAGAGCTTCTGGATCTTATGATACAACTGACGGCGAAGGTCCTTGCTGATCCTCGTTCCCATCGACATACAGGTGTAATAACGGGCCACGGAAATGCCGATCAGCGTGATCGAAAGGATCGCCATCGTGATCGCATACACGATAATTTCCTGCGTCGTGCCGACAGCCGGACGCAGGTTCTTATCGATGAACCTCTTCTGCACTTCCGGGATCAGCAGCTGAACCGCCGAAGTGGAAAGCATCAATAACGCGATCAAAACGAGAAGCCCCTTATAGTTTCCGCAGAAACCGAGGAACTTACGGAAAGCGGAGGGTTTTCCGCTGCACTTCGGGCATTCGCTCATGCCGCGAAGCGCGCGTCCGCATATCGGACACACATGGTCACGTTCCCTGCTGACCGCTTCCTTTTTGGAACCTTCTTTAATGAGCAGTGCTCCCTTTGCGACAAATGCGACACGGGACACATGCTTCATACTGAACCGTGCCAGGATCCGGTCTTCGGTATCACCCTCATTGCGGGCTACGAGAATTCCGTTATTGACAAGCGATTCACATTTGAGGAACGCAATATCCGAAAGCGGTATGTCTTCCGAAACGGCCTGATCCGTCAGGACGACAAGACGGCGGTCGGTTACGACAATGTAGCCGTTACTCGTCCAGTGCCCTTCCGTATCGATGTCATATGGCGAACAGTACCGGATCGTTTCCCCTTTCCCGAGCGCCAGCAGTTCCGACTGACGCTTCGGCAATTTAAATTTCAAGTCCATAATCAAACCTCATTTCTTCTCTCAGAAACCGCACATTTGTCTTTATCCCGTGCGGCCGATGCAGAGCTGTTTCTTTTTACAGGAACAGGTCGAGCATCTTCAGTTCACGTGCGGACAGCTTCGTGTAATCCGGGATCTCGAAACGGTTTCCGTCGAGATCGCTGATGAGAAGACGCACGTCCGAAAGGTTTACAACCGAACTCGAATTCATATAGATCACGAATTTGCACGGTCCCTGGTCGGTCTCCACATCGAAATACGCATGTCCGTATTCGTCTTTGATATTGTTGATCTTCTTGATGATCGGCGTGAAGTAGCGGATGTCCATCTGCTCTTCGAGCATCTTTCTCGTCTCGGGATCCACATCGGTCTCGAGGTCCTTGATCATGCCGATCTCCTTTGATTTCTCATCTATGGTGCGGATGGAAATGTATTTGTTCCGGTCCGTGAACGGGAAGCTCCGCACAACGCGGATTCGGTCATAATGCTCCGGCGCAATGCTGTCCTTCAGGTCAAGCGAAACGAATCCGCCCTTTGTGCGGGCAAATGTCGCGTTGTCCTTCGTGATCATGCGCAGCCTGAGCATCTGCTCGGTCTCAGCTTCCATCTGTTCGAGATTGAACTCTTCGTCTGCACCTTCAAACTGTTTAAAACCCATATTAACACTCTCCTTTTACGGTGGCGGCACACATCCTTGTGCCTGCCGGTTCGTCGCCTGACAGTAATCTGCGGTTTGCACCGCCTGTCCGGCTTTTATTCAATTCCCTTCAGCGCCAAAGCTTTGGTCTGAAGCTCTTTCAGTTTGTAATAAACGCCCTTCTTCGCGATCAGTTCCTCATGCGTACCCTCTTCCGCGACTTTGCCTTCGTCGATGACAATCAGGCTGTTCGCGTCACGAAGCGTCGACAGACGGTGCGCGATGGAGATCGTGGTACGGCCTTTGATCAGCAGGTTGATGGACTGCTGGATCGCCTGCTCGGTTTCGGTATCCACTGCCGCCGTTGCCTCATCGAGGATGAGGATCTTCGGGTTCGCAAGGATGGCACGTGCGATTGAAATACGCTGCCGCTCACCGCCCGACAGTTCCCGTCCCGAGGATCCGATGATCGTATCGTATCCGTCCGGCATACGGCATATAAAGTCATGGGCGCTCGCAAGAACCGCCGCCCGGATGATCTCTTCACGGGTCGCATCCTTACGCGCATAGGCGATATTCTCGGCCACGGTTCCCATGAACATGTATGTCTCCTGGGAAACCATCGCGACATAACCGCGGAGCGTCTCAAATGACAGGTCGCGGACATCATATCCGTCCAGAAGAACCTGCCCTTCCTGCGGGTCGTAAAGACGCGAGATCAGGTTGACAATCGTCGTCTTACCCGCTCCGGAACGTCCTACGATACCGAGCATCTCACCGCTCTTAACCTTTAAGCTTACGTCCTTCAGAACCGGTTTGTGCTTCTCGTAACCGAAGGTCACGTGCTTCATCTCGACCGTTCCGTCGATGTGATCGAGTTTGATCGCATCGGGTTTCTCCTGAATCTCGGGAATGGCGTCGATGATCTCGAACATACGCTGCGCGCTGTTCATGCAGTTCGTGTACCAGCGGAAGAAGAAGGACATGAAGTCCATCGGTCCCGTAAGCTGGCTTACGTAGCCGGTAAATGTGATCAGCACGCCGAGGGAAAGCGTATGCGCCTTCAGGATCAAAAACGCACCGATCACGTATACGGTCAGAGAAGCAAAATTCTCCGCCATCGAATACAAAGCACTGAATTTGTTATCATAGTTCAAGACCGCCATATCGGCGCTTCGAACACGTTCGTTACTCTTGTCAAACCGCCCCACTTCGCTCTCTTCCTGACCGAACGCCTTAACGACACGCGCGCCCTGAAGGTTATCATTTACCTTCGAGTTCAGGGAACGGGTTGCGCGGTGACGGCGGCCGTAACGGTGCCAGAGACGCGGAAGCATCTTCCAGCTGATCAGGAACGCGATCGGCATGAACACAAGCGCCGCGACCGCAAGCACCGGATTCAGCATGAACATGATGATCGCGGTTGCAATGATCGTAAATACGTTGATCAAAAAGTACGGAAGACCGTCGATAAAGAAGCCGGTTACTTCCTCGGCGTCACTCATGACACGCGTCATCAGCGAACCGGTCTGTTTGCTTGTAAAGAAGCTGATGGAAAGCTTGCCCATAGAACTGAACACGTCGGTCTTCAGCGTCTTAACAAGGTCCGGAACGATCTTCGCGGTAATAACACCCTGCAGGATCCCGACTGCCTGAATGCAGATCTTCGTCACAAGCATGGTCAGTACGACAAGCCCGAGGGCGAGGACGTATTTACCTGCCGGAACCTTGATCAGTTCAAGGAACGCGTCGTTCTTCGCAAGCACTTTATCGTACAAAATCTTACCGTTCAGGTACGGCCATACGATATTCAGACCCGCCGTGATCAAAAAGCAGACGATCATCAGGGCGATCTTCCACCGGTACGGCTTAAGATATCCAATGGTACGGAACAGGATTGATTTCTTGTTCATGCACTTCGGGCAGATCTTCCGGTCTGCGTCCGGATACATCATGCCGCAGGTCGGACAGAACTCTTCCTTATCCTTGTCCTCAAGTTCGTCCTCTTTGATCTCATCGCCTTCCGCGATCTTTTCGCACAAGCGTTCTACTCTTGTAGTCTGGCCGATACAGTGGTTGGAAAATGACGCGATAACCTCCGCCGCTCCATCCGCTTTTTCGTCGTCCGGATTCTTATGAACCAATACAAGGAATCCGCCGCCGACAGTACGCTCGATCTTCACTTCTTTCATGTCCGCAAGGGAGTATTCCTTTACGGTCCACTCACGCTTTACGGTCTGGACTTTCGACGACAGCGTCTCGCGTCCCTTAAAGAAGTGCACTTCTCCGGGCACCGGCTCGGACTCCAGCACGAACAGCCTGTCTTTGCAAAGCGCGATATGGCCTTTGGAAAATTCCATCGATCCGTTCATGTCGGTCTCCGTACAGATTAGGATTCCCTTTTCCTTATCGTCCATATCGATGCCTTGAAAATAAGGCTTCAATAACTCTCTGACATATGAGGGGATCCGCTCTTTCGTATGCTTGGAAAGATTGTCCCCCTTCTTGTTCTTCTTACTCAAATATCTCATCCCTTTCTCAATTCCGGATATCAAAAAAGCACAGTCGAAGAAATATCGACTGTGCCTGAAATCTACTTGACGTCATCCGGAAACAACACGTCTGATCCGTCGGGATTCTCTCCCGGAGGATATTCGGGTTTCTTACGCAACTTTACAGTTCGATATGCCTTCGCAATATTGTTGGAGCTGTCGGAAGCAACGTAAGATACAATCGCCGATTCGCCGTCACTGCGCGGAACGACCGACTCGATCATCAGAGAATACGTAACATCTCCGTCCTTTCGGTCACGGGCCGTAACCCCCTCCAAAAGGACCGCAGTATCCTCTCCTGTCTCGTAGATCGTTTCCGTGTCGGGAAACTGTATCTCCGGAGCTCTCCGGTCTCTCTTGTCCCGCAGTGTCAATATGATCACCACGGCTGCGACCGCCAAAATGACGCCGCAGACAGTTTTCGTAACATTATTCTCCATATCGTCCTCTGGTCAAATCATGATAAATAAGGCTTCATCATATCGCTGATATCAAGAGTCGCGAAATAATCCTTCGGCTGTTCCGCACGGCGGATCAGCTGAACCGAACCGTCTTCCTTGAGAAGCAGCTCCGCGCATTTCAGCTTACCGTTATAATTATAGCCCATCGCGTAACCGTGTGCACCCGCGTCATGAATTACCAGATAGTCTCCGATATCAATCTTCGGAAGCTCGCGGTCGATCGCGAACTTATCATTATTCTCACAGAGTGATCCGACCACGTCATAAACATGGTCCTTCGGCGCATTCTCCTTACCGAGTACGGTAATATGGTGATATGCCCGGTACATTGCCGGACGCATCAGATTGACCGCGCAGGCATCCACGCCGATATACTCCTTATAAATATGTTTTTCATGAATCGCCTTCACGACAAGCTCGCCGTAAGGTCCCATCATGAAGCGTCCCAGCTCGGTAAAGATCGCAACATTACCCATACCTGCGGGAACCAAAACTTCTTCATAGACTTTGCGGACTCCGTCGCCCACGCGGCGGATGTCAACCTTCCGATCCTCCGGTTTGTAAGGGATACCGATTCCGCCCGAAAGATTAATGAACGCAATCTCCGCTCCCGTCTGCTCCTTCAACTCTACCGCAAGGGTAAAGAGCGTACGCGCAAGCGTGGGATAATAATCTTCGGCAATCGTATTGCTTACAAGGAAGGAATGGATTCCGAAACGTTTCACACCGAGCCCCATCAACTCCCGGTATGCCTGAACCATCTGTTCCTTTGTGCAGCCGTACTTGGCATCGCCGGGGTTATCCATGATGCCGTTTTCCAGTTCGTAAATACCGCCGGGATTGTACCGCATGCATACAGTCTCGGGGATTCCGCATTCCTGCTGCAGGAAAGGGATATGTGTAATGTCGTCCAGATTGATATAGGCGCCGAGCTGACGGGCTTTCGTGAACTCGCCGACAGGAGTTTCATTGGATGAGAACATGATCTCACCTGCGCCGAAGCCTGCCGCTTCCGAAAGCAGAAGTTCCGTGTAGGAGGAGCAGTCCACACCGCAGCCTTCCTCCCGCAAAAGTTTCAAAAGATACGGATTGGGCGTTGCTTTAACCGCAAAGAATTCTTTGAATCCGGGGTTCCAGGAAAATGCTTCCTTCAGTTCCCTCGCATTCTGACGGATTCCCTTCTCATCATACAGATAGAAAGGAGTCTTGTAATTCGCGGCGATTGCCTCAACCTGCTCCTTTGTCACAAACGGAATCTTGCTCATTTCGTCTCCTTCATTGCCGGTTTCACCGGACAAATACGCAAAAATCTCATTGATTATAGCATGCCGCTCCTAAGTTTGCAACTGGAATTTCCCATATAAATAATATAGATACACAACCTCCCTTGGAATCATTATACTTTTCGTTGCGCTATCGGTAAATGTGCTATATCAGTCTAAAAAAATGTAGTATTTTCCGTTTCTTTGTGCGGCCTGCTCCCCGCTCCCGCGATCAGCTCCTTTTCCCTTACGGAAAATACGAACAAAGTTTCGGTTTGCCGTATGTTTTGCTTGCAAACACTTGCTAAATCTGGTATATTATATATGTTTCCGGCACAATCCGTAGTGCCTGGTATTACTTTAAGGAAGGTTCTGTTATGGCGGAATATGACGGCAGTCAGATCGTCGTTTTAGAGGGCCTCGAGGCGGTCCGCAAGCGTCCCGGTATGTACATCGGTTCAACCGGTACGAAAGGTCTGCACCACCTCATCTGGGAAATCCTCGACAACGGCATCGATGAACATTTGGCAGGATACTGCAACGAGATTACGATAGTATTGCGGAAAGACGACGGGATCACGATCACCGACAACGGCCGGGGTGTTCCGGTCGATATCCATCCCACCAAGAAGATTCCGACGGCCCGCGTGGTCTACACCGTGCTGCATGCAGGCGGCAAGTTCGGGAACTCAGTTTATAAGGTGTCCGGCGGTCTGCACGGCGTAGGCGCTTCGGTTGTAAACGCCCTCTCCTCGAAGATGATCATCGAGATCCGCAGAAACGGAAACGTATACACCGATTCGTATGAGAACGGCGGCCACCCGGTAACGAAGCTTGTGGACGGGCTGCTTCCGGTCATCGGAACATGTAAGAAAAGCGAGACCGGCACAAAGGTAACCTTCTATCCCGATCCGCAGATTTTCGAAACGGTCAAATTTGTCCCCGAAACAATCTGCAAGCGTCTCAAGGAAATAGCCTACCTGAACCGCGGCCTGACTCTGAAGTTCACTGACGAGCGTACCGGTGAAGAGCGCGTTTATTATGAGGAGCACGGCATCAAGAGCTTTATCTCCTACATCAACCGTGAGGCGACGCCCCTTCACGCGGAACCGATCTATGTGGAAGGCAGCAAGGGCGATATCGAAGTTGAGGTTGCCCTTCAGTATATCAACGATTATTCGGAGCAGATCAACTCCTACTGTAACCGTATCAACGTCGTGGACGGCGGTACGCTCGTAACCGGTTTTAAGACTGCTCTTACGAGGGTTTTAAATAACTATGCGAGAGAACTCGGCTACCTGAAGGACAAGGATGATAACTTTGACGGACGCGACGTCCGTAACGGTCTCGTGGCGATCATCTCCATCAAGCATCCCGACCCGCAGTTTGAGGGCCAGACGAAGACCAAGCTCGGCAATACCGACGCCAAGACTGCGGTTGACGAAGTATTTGCCGCGGAGGTAACAAGATATTTCGATAAAAACGTGGAAGTTCTCCGCGCGATCCTCGATAATACCGCCCGCTCCTGCAAGGCCCGCCAGGCAAGCGATAAAGCCCGCTCCGCGGTTCTGAAGCAGCTGAACGATTTCGATACGAAGAGCAAACTTGCAGCCTGCTCCTCAAAGAAGCCCACCGAGTGCGAGATCTATATCGTCGAGGGTGATTCCGCAGGCGGTACCGTAAAGACGGCCCGCGACCGTAAGACACAGGCTGTTCTCCCGCTTCGCGGTAAGATCATTAACGTCGAGAAAGCAACCCTTGAGAAAGTTTTGCAGAACAACGAGATCCGTTCCATGATCGCCGCATTTGGCTGCGGAATCAGCGAGGAATTCGATATCAGCAAGCTCCGTTACGACAAGATCATCATCCTGACCGATGCCGATGTCGACGGCGCGCATATCAGCACTCTGCTGCTGACCTTCTTCTACCGCTTCATGCCGGAACTGATCTTAGAGGGAAAGGTTTACCGCGGTCTTCCGCCGCTTTATAAGATTGAATATGAAATCCCGGGCAAGAAGAGTTCGAAGAAGAGCGAATACTTAATGAACGATTTCGAGCTTGAGAAGAAGCGCCGTGAGATCGAGGACGCAAAAGGAAAGATTACCGGTCTGCAGCGCTACAAGGGTCTCGGTGAGATGGATGCGCACCAGCTCTGGGAGACAACTCTCGATCCCGCGCAGCGTATGCTTGCGCAGGTTTCGATTGCCGACACCGTAGAGGCGGACGAAGTCACGAATCTTCTGATGGGAAGCAACGTCGTGCCGCGCCGCCAGTTCATCATTGATGAAGCCCGATATGCCAATCTGGATATTACGTAACAGGAGGTCAGACATTTGAACACTGAGAAAGAATCCGTGATCCAGCTGGATTTTGCGGAAGAAATGAAAACCTCCTTCCGGGACTATGCGATGAGCGTTATCATCGCCCGTGCCATTCCGGATGTCCGGGACGGTCTGAAGCCGGTACAGAGACGCATTCTTTACGCGATGAAAGAACTCGGGCTTGATCCGAAGAAACCGCATCGTAAGAGTGCCCGTATCGTCGGCGATACAATGGGTAAATACCACCCGCACGGCGACTCCTCGATCTATGACGCGCTTGTGCACATGACCGAGAACTACTCTCTCGCCATCCCGCTTGTCGACGGCCACGGAAACTTCGGCTCCATCGACGGTGACGGCGCAGCCGCCATGCGATACACCGAAGCGCGTCTTTCCGAAGGCGCCATGACGATGCTCGATCACCTGGATCAGGGGCTCGTCGAATTTGTTCCGAACTTTGATGACAACGAGAAGGAGCCGACCGTTCTGCCGGCCATGCTCCCGAACCTTTTGATCAACGGTACGACCGGTATCGCGGTCGGCATGGCAACAAGCATACCGCCGCACAATCCTGTGGAAGTAATTGATGCAGCGATTGCGGTTATGCACGACCCGTACATCAGTACCGAGGATCTGATGCAGCTTGTTCCGGGTCCGGATTTTCCGACCGGCGGAACGATCGTCAACGGCGATGAGCTGCTGCAGATGTATGAGACCGGTGAAGGCCGTATCCGCATCCGCGCAAAGGCCGTTATCGAAAACGGTGAGTACGGCAAGAAGAGCATTGTCATCACCGAAATTCCGTACACAGCCGCCGGCAACAAGACCAAGCTTGTCGAGGAACTTGCAGAGGCGGTACGCGCGAAGACATTTGACGAGATTGCAGACGTTCGGGATGAGTCCAACAAGGAAGGCCTGCGCATCGTTATTGAGGTGAAGAAGGACCGTGATACAGAGAACCTTCTGAACGGTCTTTACAAGAAGACCTCCCTCGAGGACACCTACGGTGTGAACTTTATCGCGGTAAAGGACGGACAGCCCGGTACTTTCCCGTTAAAGAGCCTCCTGCAGGAATTCATCGATTTCCAGGACGAACTGTATACGAAGGAATATCAATATCTCCTTGACCGCGCCACGAAGCGTCTCGAGGTTGTCAGCGGTTTGATCCGCGCGGTTGATGTGATTGATTTCATCATCGAAGTATTGCGCGGTTCGAAGGACCTGAAGCAGGCAAGAGAATGTCTGACACACGGTGTGATCGACGATATTCGCTTTAAGACCGAGGAAGCCAAGCGTGCCGCGAAGCAGTTTGATTTCACCGAGCGGCAGGCCGATGCGATCCTCGCGATGCAGTTAAGCAAACTGGTCGGACTCGAACTTCTGAAACTACAGCAGGAAGACGACGAGCTCCAGAAGAACATCAAGCGATTCAATAAGATTCTCGCTAAGAAGAGCGAGCTCTATAAAGTCATCGAGGAACAGCTTCTTGAGTTCCGCGAGAAGTTTGCGGCACCCCGTAAGACGGTCATCACGACCGAAACGACCAAGGCATACGTTGTTGAGGAGAAGATTGAGGACCTGATGATCCTGATCGACCGCTTCGGCTACATGAAGGCAATCGACACACCTTCCTACCAGAAGGCTTCGGCAGAGAATCTGCAGGAATATGTACACGCCTGCCCGATCCGTTCGAACGACCGCCTGTGCATCTTCACCGCCCAGGGCAATATGTACCAGCTGAAGGCTCCGCAGATCCCGCGCGCCAAGCTGCGTGAGAAGGGAACACTGTACCAGACGCTCACGAAGATCGGTTCCGACGAGGACGCCGTTCTCTTCATCGCATTTGAAAACCTGTTCAACTCGCAGCTTCTGTTCATCACGAAGAACGGTCTGATCAAGCAGGTTTCGGGTATCGAATTCGACACCAACCGTGCCGTGGTCAATACGACCAAACTCGAAGACGGCGATAAGATTGTCGGCCTCACCGCCCTCTCCGCGAAGGAAGTCATGTCCGGTCACCAGAAAGTTATCATCCTGACCGAGAAGAAGCTTTCCCTCGGTTTCCCGCTCGACGAAGTACCCGAGCTCAAGAAGACTTCGAAGGGTGTCAAAGCCATCGCCCTCGAGAAGAAGGACTACGTTGTTTACGGCACGTCCCTCGACCAGAACGAGAACGAATTCACATTTGACGGCAAAGTCTACCACGCGAAGAAAGTCCGCAACCGTAAGCGCGCCGCCAAAGGCCAGAAGGCGACGCTGTAGCGCACGAAACGGCTCGGAGCAGTATTAAGCCACATCTCCATTCAGTGAATCGCAAAACCGAATAAAAGACACAGAAAAGGCCCTGCACGAAATACCGTACAGGGCCTTGATTCATTCATGAGTTGTTTGTTTAATTTGCGTAAGCCAATGCGGCCTTCCAATAAGAATACATGGATCTTACGAGGTTATAAAGAGCTCCGCTCTCCTTCACGGTCAGAACATCACGCATATAAGAAACCACGCTGTATTTAATATAATAGTTCCCGCCGCTGTATTCATTTACATATCCCCAGTAAAGAACGTTTCTATTCGTGGATTCGGCATAGTATTTGCCACCTGAACCGGCGGTAAGATGCATGGAGTTGATCAGCTTATTCTTCTCGGTAGAAGAAAGTGAACTGTCAAACGTGAACCAATAACGAACCTTAACCGTGTCCTCAAGTATCAAGGAACAGCCGGCAAAGTTTACGCCCTTCGCTCCATTATCATGTACTTCGAGGGTATAGTCACCGGTTGCATCAAGGACGGTCTGCGCACTTGCAATTCCCGAGCCAACCCCGGCATTCGCGAGATTATTCGTCTCATACTTAAAATACTTCTGTGCATAAGCGCCATAGTTCAACAATGCCTTTACAAGATTCTTCTCATTAGTGGAAGATGCACTATTGTTGTAAATAGCCTCGCCGTAGCTCTTTACGGAAACCGTATTTGTTGGTGCATAGCACTCCGTCCCGTTTCCGCGGTACACTTTCACGGTGGCTTCATCGGCCATTTCCTTTGCCGCCAGCTCGTAAGACATGCTGCGCCAGGTCTTCTTATTGATCAGAACCTCAGAAGTATCTTTAATGAAAATCTTCTTCGTTCTGCTGCCGTTAGCATCATTCGCAAACGTTATTAAAACATAAGCGCCGTTATCATTCAGCACATCATTAGGCAGATAGAATGCAAGATTCATGGAAATATTGGACTTAAGCGTCAACGAAGCCTGCATCTGATAATTGTTTCCACCGAAATTGCAGACGGTGCAGACACCGTTAACCATATTGTGACTGCCGGTTTCAACAACACTCCTACAGGTTCCGCAGCCAAGACAGATCCCGTCCGAGCCATATTCATGACTCTTAATGTTAGTACCATGTCCGTATGCGGAATTATAGAAAGCATTCAGCACTTCCTGACTCGTCATGCAGACATGTGTGAGCGACGCCATATCGACGTCTTCGTCACCAAGCACGCCATACCTGGTACCGAATCCCGATGTGGCAGGAACAAAATTGCTGAAATTTATCGATTCTATATTCTCACATCCCCAGAACATGTATTCCATGATAAACTTACTAGGATTGCCGTTATAATCCGTTCTGAACCCGCTCAGGTTTACATATTGAAGCTTCGTACAGTCTTCAAACATCGAACTGGTACCCGCCAAAGAATAACCGCTATCGGAACTCGGGGTAGGGTGCGTATCTTTTAATCTTTCACAAGTAAAATTGCTCAAATCAATGCTCGTCAGGGAAGAACAATCCTTAAACATATGGGCCATTGTTCTGACCTTCGCGGTATTCCAATTTGTCAGGTTAACACTTGTCAAGGATGCGCAGCCGCTGAAAAGTCCTTCCAGAATCGTAATATTCGTCGTGTCCCAAAAGCTGAGATCAATTGATTTCAACAATTTGCAGCCAGTAAACATATTCTTCAGAGATTTGATACCGTTCAGCGTAACCTGAGACATGTCTATGCCCGTCAGGGATTCACACCCCTGAAACATGGAATCAACCTTGCAGTTTTTTGACAACATAATCCGCCCTACCGAGATAGAAGTGAGGGCCTTGCAGTTTTGAAACATATACCGCATATCGATTTTAATGTTGTCAGGCGAATTATCAGTAATATTCAGCGTTGACATATCTACCGACTGCAGATTCTCGCACAGATCAAACATATATAACATCCTTACCATCACGGTAGGATTAATGTTAAAACCGGCAAATGAGAACGATGTGAGTCCGGAACCGGCAAACATGGACTCGGTTGACGTAACATGAGAAGCGTCAATTCCCGAAAGATCAATCGATGTCAAGGCAGAACAATTTCTAAACGCCCATGTAAAGTCCGTTACCGCCGTTACCGTATTCCAGTCAATCGTTACCGATGCCAACTTGTTACTTCCGTAAAACATACTGGTCATACTTGTGACACCGCTGAAATCTATTCCGTGAAGATTAACCTTCTTCAAATTGCTCAAAGCAGTACATCCCGCCTGCTGGTATGTGGTATTCGAAAACAGTTCGATGCAGCTCTCTCCCATCGCAATCGTGTCCCCTGCCGTTTTCGGGCAGATGGAGAACGTCGTTCCGTCCAGCACGCCGACAACCGTTCCGTCACTGTTCAGGTCATAATGCGTTCCTCCAGAGAGCAGAGATGTTTTCACATTGATCGTAGTGATACTCGAACACGAAGCAATTGCCGTTTTAAGCATCATATTATCGATCACCACTCTGTTTGCAGCCTTGGCGTTCCCCTGCATGCGCGCGAAAAGGACCCCGATGAGGCTGAGTGTCAGGACCATAACTGTACAAATCCGCATAATGCGTTTCTTCATGGATCATACCTGCCTTGTCTGTTAAAATTTCGGTCTCATTTTAGAATTCGAAACGCCGAAAAAGCCCATCGGCGCACCTTAACTCTATTAGAATTTATTATACTACATTTCGGCTTTTTCTTCCACCCTTTTCTCGAAAAAGAAAGCCCCTGACACATTCACTGATGTATCAGGGGTTCTGACATTTAACTTTGCATTTTCCTTCGGTTTTGTGACAACTTTGGATCACCCGCGGTCACACCGGGAATGGCTTCCGAAGGTCTCTCACGCCTTCCTTCCCGTAAGCGCGCCGTTCTCCACATCCAAAAGGATCGTATCGCCCGACTGTACTTCGCCCGAAAGGATCATCTTCGCGCTGAGCGTCTCAACATTACGCTGGATGTACCGCTTTAACGGTCTTGCTCCGTAGATCGGATCGTATGCGGAATCCACGGCAAATGCGACCGCCTCCGGCGTCAGTTTCACGGTAATTCGCTGGTCATGCAGCCGTTCGTTCAGATTCTTCATCAGCAGTTCGATGATGCCGTTGATGTTGTCCTTCGTAAGCGGCTTGAACATGATGATCTCATCAAGACGGTTCAGGAACTCCGGACGGAAATGCGCGCGAAGCTCGTTCTGCACCATGTTCCTGCTCTCTTCGGAGATCGTACCGTCCTCACGGATACCATCAAGCAGATAATCCGCTCCGATGTTCGAGGTCATGATGAGAATTGTATTCTTAAAGTCCACCGTACGACCCTTCGAATCGGTGATCCGGCCGTCGTCGAGCACCTGCAGGAGCACGTTGAACACATCGGGATGCGCTTTCTCCACCTCATCGAACAGAACAACCGAATAAGGCTTTCTGCGCACCGCTTCGGTCAGCTGGCCGCCCTCGTCGTAACCGACATATCCGGGAGGTGCGCCGATCAGTCTCGCGACACTGTGCTTCTCCATATATTCACTCATATCGATACGGACCATGTTCTGCTCGTTGTCGAACAGAGCCTCTGCCAAAGCCTTCGCAAGCTCGGTCTTGCCGACACCGGTAGGTCCGAGGAACAGCATGGAACCAATCGGCTTGGTCGGGTCTTTGATGCCGGCCTTCGAACGGAGGATTGCTTCCGTCACTCTCGTTACGGCTTCGTCCTGGCCGATCACGCGCTGATGCAGCAGTTCTCCGAGACGGAGTGTCTTCTGCCTCTCGCCTTCGGTCAGTTTCGCAACCGGAATGCCTGTCCAGCGGGACACGATCTTCGCGATCTCATCCTCGTCCACAGTCTCATGAACAAGCGCGTCATCGGCTCCTTTGGTCTTCGCTTCGGCGTCCGCAAGTTCCTGCGCCAGTTTCGGTAACTTCCCGTATTTCAGCTCCGCGGCCTTCTCCAGATTGTAATTCCGTTCAGCCTCCGCAATCTGTTTGCTGACTTCTTCCTGCTCTTCCTTGATGCGGCGGATCTTCTCGATTGCTTCCTTCTCGGAATCCCATTGTGCCTTCTTTACGGCAAATGTGTCTTTCTTCTCCTGCATTTCCTTCTCAATCGCGGCAAGACGCTCTGCAGACGCGGGATCAGATTCCTTACGGAGTGCCGCGGCCTCGATCTCGAGCTGCATGATGGAACGGCGCATGTCGTCCATCTCGGTCGGCATCGAATCGAGTTCGGTCTTAATGAGAGCACATGCCTCATCAACCAGGTCGATTGCCTTATCCGGAAGGAAACGGTCCGAAATATAACGGTGAGAAAGGACAGCCGCGCTCACAAGCGCATTGTCCGCGATCTTTACACCGTGGAATACTTCATAACGTTCTTTCAGACCACGCAGGATGGAGATCGTATCCTCCACCGTCGGCTCATCCACCAGTACCGGCTGGAAACGGCGCTCAAGCGCTGCATCCTTTTCCACATACTGACGGTACTCATTCAGCGTGGTCGCACCGATACAATGCAGTTCGCCTCTGGCAAGCATCGGCTTTAACATATTGCCCGCATCCATCGCGCCGTCGGTCTTTCCGGCTCCGACGATGGTATGCAGTTCATCGATAAACAGGATGATCCTGCCGTTACTCTTCTTAACTTCCTCGAGAACCGCCTTTAAACGTTCCTCGAATTCGCCGCGGTATTTTGCTCCGGCAACAAGCGCGCTCATATCAAGCGAGAACAGGATCTTGTCGCGCAATCCTTCCGGCACGTCGCCGTTTACGATACGCTGCGCCAGTCCCTCGACAACGGCAGTCTTACCGACGCCGGGCTCACCGATCAGAACGGGGTTGTTCTTCGTCTTACGGGAAAGGATACGAATCACGTTACGGATCTCGGAATCACGTCCGATGACCGGATCCAGCTTCTGCGCACGGGCGCGCTCCACAAGATCGTAGCCGTATTTCTCAAGTGTGTCATAAGTTGCTTCGGGATTGTCTGTGTTGACCTGCTGGTTTCCGCGGACCGTCGCGAGTGCCTTCAAAAAGTCTTCTCTCGTGATCCGGAAATCACGGAACAAAGCCGCCGTCTCCCGCTCGGCATATTTTAAAAGCGACAGGAAAAGGTGCTCTACACTGACATAGGAGTCGCCCATGCCCTTTGCCTCGTCCTCGGCATAGATCAGCACTTTATTAAGTCCCTGGGAAATGCCGGTGTTACCGCCCTGCACTTTCGGCTGGCGTTCGATCACGCCCTTGACCTGCGCCGCGAACACTTCTATGGTGACACCCATCTTCGAAAGAAGCTTCGGGATCAGCCCCTCCGAATCCTGTAAAAGGGCATACAAAAGGTGCTCCGAACGGATCTCCGGATTGCCGTAATCATATGCGAACTTCTCACTTGCCTGCACCGCTTCCAATGATTTCTGCGTAAATTTATTGATGTTCATACCATCACCCTCTTCCGGCCCGGCGGAGAACCTCCGGGCAATCTATTGCCTGCCGCCACATTCCGGGCGACAACCTTTCTGCTTTATCTGTTCTATATCTCATAGCACATATATAACATAACACGGTCCCGGACAAATGTCAAGTCCTCCGTCTCATTTTCCGGAGAAACAATGTCCGAAACCGTGTCTCGATTACTTATTCATTGTGGGCTCTAACAGCATGATATCGAGATCGACATCGCCGGTAATTCCCGGAACGCGTCCCTCGCTCGTATACTGCCAGATGCAGAAGTCAAAGCGGTAAGTTACCTTCTCGCCGTAGAAAGCGAACCAGAACGGATACTCTGAAAGCGCGTCGCGGTCGAAATTGAGGATTGACCAGCGGGTGCTTGCGTAGATCATCGGCGTGTAGCCCGCCGCCTCCACGCGTTCGCAGAACGCCTTCAGGCACTTCGTGCGCTGTGCACGGCTGATCATGTTGCCGCGCGCGGTCTTCTTCGTCTCGTAAAGCTCCGTATCGATGACAAGCGGGAGCTTGACCTCCACGCCGTATTCCTTCAGTTTATTGATGAGGTAGTCCGCCTCCGCGATTGCTTCGGCTTCGGTGATCGCCTGCGTGTAGAAATATACGCCGATATCAAGGCCTGCCGCAGCGGCGCCCTTCACATTCTCCTCAGCGTAGTTGTCAGGTTCGAGCGTGCCCTCGCCGGTTCCGCGGTAGCCGAGCCGGATAATGGCAAATTCGATGCCCGCCTGCTTCACCTGCTGCCAGTCGATCTTACCCTTATTGTTGTTGTGGTGCGACACGTCGATACCCATCTTCGAGATGACGTTGCCTTCGTCATCCGTCAGCTCGCGGAAACCGTCGTCGTAAATCTTCAGGTTATCCCAGTTAAATTCGTGATTCGAAACGTTCTTGTAACGCGGCAGATAGTACCGCCCCGAACCCGTTGCGGAAAGCACAACCGGATTCTCGATCGGCTCGGCAATCGGCGTGATGATCTTCGTACTCTCGGGATCGTCGTATTCAAATCCGACGTACGCGCCGAACTTTGCCTCAAGAAAAGCGAAGCGGTCGCCCGACGGAACAATCATGCCGTCGATGTATCCGATATACTCGCCTTCCGCGAGGCATACCGGACTGGAGATCACATACAGTCCCTTATCATTCCGTTCAATCCGGAAGCCGGAAAAGGAAACCGCTGTCTCGTCCGAATCATATACGAACTCCGCGCCGCCGGCCTTCACCGATATGTTATTCTCCTCGGTCTTCTTGACCTCAAAGTACTGTTTTACAATATCCTCGAAACGGGCCGCAAGCGCTTCGTCAAGCGTCTCCAGGTTGATGAAATTGTAGGTGTCGTCCCCGCTGTCAACGATCAGATAATCCACGCCGTTGAAGCTGATCGGCGTCACCGCGGCAGCCTCGAAGATGTTATCGATCGTAACGTTATTTCTGCACTCCTTGCTGTTCTTTCCTTTCGAAAGGATCGTCGCAAAGGTGTTCTCGCTCTTATCGGGTTTGCCGTCCGCAGTAACCGGATACTCGTTCCGCGCACTCATCTTCATCCCGTTCGGATAGACAAATGTGATGTACTGCCATCCGAGAATCGTCTCCGTTTCCGCGGTGCAATGCGTGTACTCGCCGTTAAATGCCGCGATCCGCTCGTCCGCGTTCGTGATGCAGAAAGCGCTTGTCGGAAGCGGCTCTTCGGGAGTCTCCGTGTGCTTCTCCTTTTCCAGTTTCTGCCATAACAAAAACAAAGCCACGGTAGCACATATCATAAGCGCCGTAAGCACCCACGCGATCGTCCGCCACAGCCTCAGGTGTTTCTTCAATTGTCCGATGATCTCTTCCTGTTCCATGTTCATTCCAATCTGTTTTATTTGGGAAATACCCCCACAAAGAGTATATGTGAAAACGCGCAATTATTCAAGAAAAAACGGGGATTTTCGGAAAATACCACGCTTGCTCCGTCTTTGCTCCGAAACAATTCAGAAAACGTCCGCTCCGGCATTCCCCGGAAAAGTCCTGTCGCGTTTCGGAAAATGCTTGACAAATGTTTCCGTTCTCTCTATAATCACGATAAGCAAAAGGCTTTGACGGGACATAGTACGTTGGCACGAACCTACAGAGAGCAGCCGGTCGGTGAGAGGCGCAGGGAACAACCTTCGGAATACCTCCCCGATGCTGCGCACCGAAAGGGTTCAAGTAGGCTGCGACGGTTGCAACCGTTATATTGCGGGAGTATAAGCAGGTGCGATGCATTTGCCCGTACTCGGTAAGGCATGCGGTGCGAGCCGCGTGTGAATAAAGGTGGTAACACGAGATCCCCCCTCGTCCTTTAACAAGGACGGGGGTATTTTTATTCACGCGGTGCCGCAATTCAGCACTGCACGAAGCCGGTATCACACTTTCAAATGATACGGCAAGAAGGAGGTTACCATGAAAATTTATGACGAACTGAAAGCCCGCGGCCTCATTGCACAGGTTACGGACGAAGAACTTGTGTCGAATCTCGTGAACGAAGGAAAAGCAACCTTCTACATCGGATTTGACCCCACCGCAGACAGCCTTCATGTCGGACACTTTATGGCTCTCTGCCTGATGAAGCGCCTGCAGATGGCAGGCAACAAGCCGATCGCCCTTCTCGGCGGCGGCACCGGCATGATCGGCGATCCTTCCGGTAAGACCGACATGCGTAAGATGCTCACCAAAGAGCAGATCGACCACAACATCGAATGCTTCAAGAAACAGATGGCTCGCTTTATCGACTTCAGTGACGGCAAAGCGATGATCGTCAACAACGCCGACTGGCTTCTCGACCTCAACTATGTCGAGCTGCTTCGCGAGGTCGGCCCGCATTTCTCCGTTAACCGCATGCTGACGGCCGAGTGCTACAAGCAGCGTATGGAGCGCGGTCTTACGTTCCTTGAATTTAACTACATGATCATGCAGAGCTACGACTTCTACAGACTCTTCCAGGATTACGGCTGTAACCTGCAGTTCGGCGGAGACGACCAGTGGAGCAACATGCTCGGCGGTACCGAACTGATCCGCAGAAAACTCGGCAAAGACGCTTCCGCGATGACCATCACGCTCCTTCTTAACTCCGAAGGCAAGAAGATGGGCAAGACCGAGAAGGGTGCCGTATGGCTGGATCCGGAGAAGACCTCTCCGTTCGAGTTCTTCCAGTACTGGAGAAACGTTGCGGACGCCGACGTTATGAACTGCATCCGCATGCTGACGTTCCTGCCGCTTGAAGAGATCGATAAGATGAGCAGCTGGGAAGGAAGCCAGCTGAATGAGGCAAAGGAGATTCTTGCATTTGAGCTTACCAAACTCGTACACGGCGAGGAGGAAGCAACCAAGGCTAAGGAACAGGCACGTGCCCTCTTCGGCGCAGGTTCCGCGGAAGATGCTCCCGAGTCCCCCCTTTCCGACGAAGATTTCACGGACGGTGTGATTGACATCGTTTCGATCCTTGTAAAGTCCGGTCTTGCTCCTACCCGTTCCGAGGGACGTCGTAATGTCGAGCAGGGCGGCGTTTTGGTAGACGGCGAGAAGGTTACCGACTTCAAGGCAACATTCACAAAGGACCAGTGCGCGGCAGGACTTCTTGTTAAGAGAGGCAAGAAGAACTTCAAGAAAGTTGTGCTGAAGTAAGAAATATCAGATTTGACAAAACAGAAGCGGTTGGCCGTGCCCCGGCAACAGACCGCATCAATCACGCAAAAAGAAAGCAGCCGCGCCCGGCAGTGCCCTGAAGAAGGATTTACCTCCTTCTTGGGGCACCTGCCGAGGCAGGCTGCTTCATTCATTATCGTATTTTTTCGATTCGGTCTGTTACCGGGTTTGGACGCGGCCGCATTTCATTACAGTACATAAAACAATATCCCGAAGAACTGCAGCAGGCAGCCGATGTCCACGAAGATGTGGAACACGCTGTGGAAATAACGTTTCTTCGCGCCGAGCGCGTACAGGACTGCGCCGATGGAGAACGAAACGCCGCCGAGCAGGATCCAGAGAAATCCCCAGCCGATCACCTCGATCACCTGCTTTACGAAGATGATAACCGCCCATCCCATTGTCAGATAGAAGACAAATGTGGGCTTGTCGAAGCGTTCCAGATCAATGGCTTTCAGCACGATCGCGAAGATGCAGCAGCCCCATTCGATTCCGAACAGTGTCCACGCCAATCCCGGGTAGACCGGACGGAGCGCCGACAGCAGGATCGGCGTATAGGTACCCGCGATCAGACAGTAAATATCGCAGTGGTCAATAACCCGCATAACCTGCTTTCCCATGTTCTCATGCAGACCGTGATAGATGGATGAAACCGTAAACATGATGACCATCGTGCTGCCGTAGATGGCGCCCGAAACAACCGCCCACGCATTGTGATGCGACGCCCCCATAATAATGCAGAGTACCGTGATTGCAATCGCGATCGCCGCTCCGACAATGTGGGAAACCATGTTAAAGGTTTCTTCCCCTCTCGTGTAATCCGGGAATACTCTCTCCCGTAACGGTGTCCTATTCATTCCTACTCATCCCCTTTAAGAAACTTCTATCATCAGAGATTTCCTGCGGCCCATTCCCGCCCATCTCATATCAATAATAATGACATGTAGTTTTCATTACTACATGTCATAGTCTAGCACTTCTTTACGGAAAATGCAACCCCGTCGCCATATTTAACAGTCTTTTCACACTTCGCAAGCTTACTTCGTGTATGTCGTCTTCACCGTAACGCCCTGCAGGCGGCCGATCTTTCCGGAAAGGGCCGAGATCGCGTCCTGCGGAGCATCCATCGCGATGCTGATGATGCTCACATGCTTTGCGTGATAAGGGATGCCCATACGGCCGATGATATACTGTCCGTACTCATGCAGTAAATCGTTCATCTGTCTGACCGAATCCGAAGGATGACCTTCCGACTCTTCCACAAGAATACTCATCAATGCAACTCTGGTTTCCATAATCCTCCTTCTGCGTCCTCTCCGATGCAAAAAGCTTCCGGCGGCTCTTCCCGCGGACAGCCTCCCGGCTAACAAAAGAAAAGGGACTGTACCGGGTACAGCCCCTTCCGAAGTTCTAACAGATTGAAGCGGCCGTGATGGTAATCAGGTCCTCCGCAACAAGCGTGGACAGTACTTTATCATCGGGGTCCTTCAGTTTTACAACACGCGTAGCGTGATTGGTGATCGCTTTTTCAAGGAAGTTACGGGCTTCACGGGCGTTAGCGAAATCTTCCGCTTTGCTTTCGATACGGTTCTTAAAGTAATTGATGGCAACGTCGCGGGCTTCGGGACTCAGTTCGTAGTCCTTGCCTTTGCACATGCCTTCGAGGATCTGAATCAGTTCCTCGGCCGTATAGTCGTCGAAACGGATGTACTTATTGAAACGGGACTTCAGTCCGGGGTTACTTTCGATGAACTTCTCCATCGGCTCGGTGTAACCCGCTACGATCACGACAAGACGGTCACGGTTATCTTCCATTGCCTTCAGCAGTGTATCAACCGCTTCCTGTCCAAAGTCGTTCTCGCCTTTGCCGACATTCAGTGTATATGCCTCATCGATGAACAGAACGCCGTCGATGGATTTGTCAATCACCTCCTGCGTCTTGATCGCCGTCTGGCCGACATAGCCGCATACGAGGCCGCCTCGGTCAACTTCCACCAGCTGGCCGCCGGACAATACGCCGAGGCCGCGGTAGATCTTACTGAGCATTCTCGCAACGGTTGTCTTACCGGTACCGGGATTGCCGAAAAATACCATATGCTTACTGATATCCGCGGACTTCATTCCCTTTTCCTCACGCATCTTCTGCACGCGGATCAGGTCAACAAGCGACGCGATATCCGATTTAACGCTTTCGAGCCCGACGAGCGAGTTCAGCTCCTCGAGAATCTTCTCAACGCTCTCATCGTTCTTGATATCCGCAACGGGTTTCTTCGAAGCAGTCGGTTTCGTGCGGACAACCTTAAACTGGTTCGTATAGAAGACGCCGTATTCCTTCAAAAACGTCTCCAGCATCTGCGTATACTGGCTCATACGCGCAACCTGCTTCTCGTCCATCGACTCCTGCACGGCAAGAATCGACTGACCGAACGCCTTATACGTATCCACCAGAATCTGTGCGTTCTGGGACTGATACGGGTCGTGCGGGATCTTCTTGCCTGCGTCCGCCAGAATGAAATACTTGAGAGCCTTCGGTCGCGTCGAGCCGAAGGATCCGTTCGGATCGTTCAGCTGCTGCCGAATGGTGCGCATCTCGCTGACGGTAAATGTCAGGTTCAGATAGTCATGGATCAGACTCTGCTCTTCCATCGTGATGACGCCGTCGGCATCCTCAAGATAAATCGCAAACTGCGCCAATTCCTGATGCAGCAGTGTCTTCAGGGTTGTCCCGAGACACAGTACCGCTCCGACATTGTAACGGCTGATGGTTGCACAGATCTCATCGCAGATCGCTATCAGTTCTTTCAGACTCTTTTCGCCTTTATCGCTCAAAGGGGTCTCCTCCGGTCTTCGTAAATTACAGCACTCTTACTTTCAAAACGCCTTCAACATCCTGGATCCGGTTGATCATGGAATCAGTGATCTTGCCGCATACATCCAGTACGCTGTACGCATAGTCGCCGCGGCTCTTGTTGTACATATTCTCAATGTTGAGTCCGGCTACCGCACCCGTGAACTGGCTGAGTACGTTCGGGATGTTCTTATGAAGGATACAGATACGGCTCTCAACGCGGCATACGCCTGCATCGAGTGTCGGGAAGTTAACGGAATTCAAAATGTTACCGTTCTCGATGAACTCGCGAAGTTCCTTAACGGCCATCTTCGCACAGTTATCCTCGGACTCTTCGGTGGAAGCGCCGAGATGAGGGATTGCGATAACACCCTTCATGCCTGCGGTGCGGGCATTCGGGAAATCGGTGATGTAATGGGCAACCTTGCCGGAAGCAAGTGCCTCTTCCATTGCATCGTCGTCAACCAGAAGGTCACGCGCGAAGTTCAGGATGTTTACGCCGTCCTTCATCATCGCGATCGTGTCCTTATTGATCATCTTCTTGGTATCATCAAGAAGCGGAACATGAACGGTAATATAATCGCACTCCTGGAAGATCTCCTCACGGGTATTTACATGAATAACGTTGCGGGAAAGCTTCCATGCGTTCTCTACGGAAATGTAAGGATCGCAGCCATATACGGTCATGCCGAGAGCGCTGGCCGCGTTGGCAACCAGAACACCGATTGCACCAAGGCCGATCACGCCGAGCTTCTTGCCCTGGATCTCCTTGCCGGCAAATTTGCCTTTGCCTTTCTCAACAAGTTTGGCAACGTTCTCGTCGTCCTTAATGGTCTGTACGAAATCGATACCGCCGAGAATATCACGGCTGGTAAGAAGAAGACCTGCGATCACAAGCTCCTTAACACCGTTTGCGTTGGCACCGGGAGTGTTAAATACGACTACGCCTTTCTCGGCGAGCTTGTCAAGCGGGATATTGTTAACGCCGGCGCCTGCTCTTGCAACGGCAAGAAGCTTATCGCCGAACTCCATATCGTGCATGGCCGCGCTTCTTACAAGGGCGAGCTCGGCTTCGTTAAAATCGTCCGTCTTCTCATAGTTGTTATTGAAAACATCAAGACCCACCTGAGCGATGGGGTTCAGGCATGCATACTTCATATTCATTCTCCTTCCTATGCGTTCTCTTCTTCGAACTTCTTCATGAAAGCAACGAGCTTCTCAACGCCTTCGATCGGCATAGCGTTGTAGATGGATGCGCGCATACCGCCTACGCTTCTGTGTCCCTTAAGGTTCACAAAGCCTGCCTCGGTTGCTTCCTTGATGAACTTCGCGTCGAGATCGGCATCGCCGGTTACGAAAGGAACGTTCATAAGGGAACGGGAATTTTTCTCAACGGTACCCTTGAAGAGCTTGCTCTGATCAAGGAAATCATAAAGGATCTTAGCCTTCTTCTCGTTGCGCTCCTTCATCACCTCAAGACCGCCCTGCTTCTTGAGCCACTTGAATACCTTGCCGCAGATGTAGATACCGTAGCACGGAGGGGTATTGTAAAGGGAATCGTTGTCTGCATGCGTCTTGAACTGAAGCATCGTGGGAGTTCCGGGAAGAACGTCCTCGGTGATCAGATCCTCACGGATAATGACGATCACAACACCGGCAGGTCCGATGTTCTTCTGTGCGCCGCCGTAGATGATCGCATACTTGGAAACATCCATGGGCTCGCTTAAGAAGCAGGAAGAAACGTCTGCAACGAGATCCTTGCCCTTGGTGTTCGGGAGAGTTTTGAACTTGGTACCGTAAATGGTATTGTTCTCACAGATATAAACATAGTCCGCATTCTCATCGATCGGAAGATCGGAGCAATCCGGAATATAGGAAAATGTCTTGTCTTCGCTTGAAGCGATGCACTTTGCATCACCGAATTTCTGAGCTTCCTTGAAAGCTCTCTTAGCCCACTGACCGGTTACGATGTAATCGGCAACCTTATTCTTCATCAGGTTCATGGGGATCATCGCAAACTGAAGGTGTGCGCCGCCCTGCAGGAACAGCACCTTGTAGTTGTCCGGGATGTTCAGAAGATCACGGAGATCCTGCTCAGCATCCTTGATGATCTTGTCAAATACTTTGGAGCGGTGGCTCATCTCCATTACGGACTGACCGCTTCCCTGATAGTCGAGCATTTCTGCTGCGGCTTCCTTCAATACTTCCTCCGGCAATACAGCCGGGCCCGCGGAAAAGTTATAAACTCTTGCCATGGTAAATTCCTCCTTTAGAATATATCGGTTTACTGCCTTCCGGGCAGCTCGGTGTGTATGGCTTTTTGTGATACCGGGAGACACTATCTGCCGATATCACCATACGGGAATAATTGTATTCTTTATCCGCCGAAAAGTCAATAACGCATTGTACCCTTTTCCGTGAAAAAACCGAGGGTGAAACATCACATTACACCCTCGGTCAGAATGATCATTATCGTGCGGCTTCACGCGCCGCTTTTTTGCTTTTCCGCTGCCTCCGGTCATCAGTACCGGCTGTTCATCTCGTGCAACTGCCGCGCCATCTTTTCATTCATCATAACAGACTGAAAAGAGGTTGTAAACAGATATTGCATGATTCCGGACGATTTACTGCATGATCGCGTCCTTCATCGAACGCACATATTCGCCGACATGTACGGGAGCGTCCTTTCCGTAAGCGGCAATGATCTTTACGATAGCGGAACCGACAATGACGCCGTCAGCCACCTTTGCCATGGCAGCAGCCTGCTCGGGCTTCGAAATACCGAAGCCGATGGCGCACGGAATGTCCGTGTTCCTGCGTACCTCCTCCGCTATGGAAGAAAGGTCGGTCTTGATCTCGCTTCTCGTACCGGTAACGCCGAGGCTCGAAACAAGATAGACGAAGCCCTCCGCCTCCTTCGCGATCATCGAGATCCGCTGTGCCGACGTCGGCGCGATCAATGAGATAAGCGCCACACCATGCTTCCGGCAGTACGGCAGGAACTCCTCCTTCTCCTCGAACGGCACGTCGGGGAGGATCAGCCCGTCGATGCCGGTTTCTTCGCATTTTGCGAGGAAACGCTCCGGATCATAAGAGTATATGACATTCGCGTAAGTCATGAATACGAGTGGAACGGTCACGTCTTTCCTGAGCTCTCGCACAAGACTGAAAATACGATCGGTCGTGACGCCGCCCGAAAGGGCTCTCACATTTGCCTCCTGGATGACCGGGCCTTCGGCGGTCGGATCGGAGAACGGGATGCCGAGCTCGATCAGATCGGCGCCGTTGGCGACAGCCTCTCTTACGGCAGCAGCGGTCGTTTCAAGGTCGGGATCGCCGCAGGTGATAAATGCGATGAAGGCTTTGCCGTTATTGAACGCGGATGCGATTCTGTTATTGTTACTCATGGATATCCTCCCCTCTGTAGCGGGCGATTGCCGCGCAGTCCTTGTCGCCGCGCCCGGAAACGGTGATGACCATGATCTTGTCCTTTCCCATGGTCGGCGCGAGTTTTCTCGCGTAAGCGACTGCGTGCGCGGATTCGATAGCCGGAATGATGCCTTCGGTTCTCGACAGATACTCAAACGCCTCTACCGCCTCCACATCTGTCACGGGTACGTACTCCGCTCTTCCGATATCGTAAAGGTGTGCGTGCTCCGGTCCGATACCCGGATAATCCAGCCCCGCGGAAATGGAATACACGGGAGCGATCTGCCCGAACTCGTCCTGGCAGAAATACGACTTCATGCCGTGGAAAATGCCGAGCTTGCCGGTAGCGATGGTCGCTGCGGTTTCCTTTGTGTTGACGCCGCGTCCGGCTGCCTCACAGCCGATCAGACGAACACTCTTATCCTCGATAAAATGATAGAAGGAGCCCATCGCGTTCGAACCGCCGCCGACACACGCGAGTACCGCGTCGGGAAGACGTCCTTCCTTCTCAAGCATCTGCTCCTTAATCTCCTTCGAGATCACGGCCTGGAAATCTCGAACGATCGTCGGGAACGGATGCGGACCCATAACGGAACCGAGACAGTAATGGGTGTCGCTGATCCGGTTCGTCCATTCACGCATTGCTTCCGAAACCGCATCCTTCAGCGTAGCGGTGCCGGTCTTTACGGGAATGACGGTGGCACCGAGAAGACGCATGCGGTACACATTTAACGCCTGCCGCTTCGTGTCCTCTTCACCCATGAACACAACGCATTCCATGCCCATCAGTGCCGCCGCGGTTGCCGTAGCTACACCGTGCTGCCCTGCGCCGGTCTCCGCGATCAGGCGCGTCTTGCCCATCTTCTTCGCAAGAAGCGCCTGCCCGAGCACGTTGTTGATCTTATGCGAACCGGTGTGGTTCAGATCCTCGCGCTTCAGATAGATCTTCGCGCCGCCGAGGTCCTTAGTCATCTTCTCCGCGAAGTAAAGTCTCGAGGGGCGTCCCGCGTACTCATTGAAGAGGTCTGACAGCTCCTTGTTGAAATCGGGATCGTTTTTGTAATGGTTGTAGGCTTCCTCCAGCTCATTGACTGCATTCATCAGCGTTTCGGGAATATACTGCCCGCCGTGGATGCCGAATCTTCCGTTTGGATTGCTCATAACGTCTCCTTTCTTACCGCGTCACAGAACGCCTGCATCTTCACCGGGTCCTTGACGCCGTCCGTTTCGATGCCGGAACTGACATCGACGGCAAATGGATGTACCTCGCGTATCGCTTCCGCGACCGTTCCGGGGCTCATTCCCCCCGCGAGAAAATAAGGTCTTTCAAAGTCTTTCAAAACAGTCCTGTCAAATGCTTCGCCGGTGCCGGCTCCCGAATCTAACAGAATATAATCGGCGGACGAACGCGCTGCTTCCGCGAGAAATTTCGCTGTCTCTTTTGCTTCGGATTGCCTGTCGCTGCAGCAGGAATCTCCGTCGCTGCGGGGCTGTGCATGTCCTGTTCCGAGCCGGAACGCCTTGATGACCGGCTTGTCCGTCAGTGTCCGGAGTGTCCGGATATAATCTTCGTCCTCCGACCCATGCAGCTGGGCGATATCGATCACGCCGTCACAAAGGAGCTTTGCGACCTGCTCCGGCGGCTCGTTCACGAAGACGCCGACAGCCTTGATGCCTTCCGCAAGAAGCCCCTTCAGGCCGGCTGCTGTTTCGGGTGTCACATACCGCTTGCTCTTCTTCGCGAAGACCAGTCCGATATAGTCCGGCCGAAGCCGGTTCGCCGTTTCGATATCTTCCGCACGGGTCAGCCCGCACAGTTTAATCTCTGTCATGGTATCTGCCTTTCCGATGTTCCGCGGAGCTCCGCAAGCTTTGCTTTCCTGTCGGATGCCTTCATCAATGTTTCGCCGACAAGCACCGCGTCAACGCCGCTTCTTCGGAGCGCTTCGACATCCTCCGCAGTCCTGACTCCGCTTTCGGAAACGAAAAGGACGTCCCGCGGTACCATTTCCCGCAGTTTCCTGCTGTTCGATGTATCTACCGTGAAATCCTTGAGGTTCCGGTTATTGACACCGATGATCCGGGCTCCCGCGCGAAGCGCCGTCTCAATTTCCGCCTCATCGTGCGCCTCCGTAAGGGCGTCGAGTCCGAGTGCATCACAGACGGAAAGGTATTCGCGTATCCGGGCTTCATCGAGGATGGAAACGATGAGCAGCACTGCCGACGCGCCGAGGAGTTTCGCCTCATAGATCATATACGGATCAACCGTGAAATCCTTCCGAAGACACGGAATCGAAACCTGCGCCGCAATCTTCCGAAGGTATTCATCGCTTCCGAGAAACCACTTCGGCTCGGTCAGAACCGATATCGCGTCCGCACCCGCCGCCTCATAGTCCTTCGCAATGTGCAGATAGGGAAAATCCGCCGCGATCAGGCCTTTTGAAGGCGAAGCTTTTTTGCATTCACAGATAAAGGAGATTCCTTCCCGCGACAATGCCGAAGCAAATCTTCCCGGATTCTTCGGAAGCTGCTCCGCCATGGAGCGGATTGCCGCAAAGGGAAAAACCTTTTTCGCTTCCTCCGTACGGAACCGTGCATGTTCCGCAAGCTGTTCCAAAATGTTCACGTGTTTCACCTCTTTGTGTTACTCGGGACGGTTGCTGACCTCGATGATCTTCTCGAGCGTCTGTGCTGCCTTACCGGAATCAATCAGCTCTGCCGCCAGTTTGATACCGTCCGCCATGCTCTCCGCTTTTCCTGCGATGTAAAGCGATGCGCCTGCGTTCATCAGAACCGCGTTACGCTTGTGACCGGTCTCACCCGCAAGAACGGCGCGTGTGATCTTCGCATTTTCCGCAGGCGTGCCGCCCTTCAGTTCGTCCTTCGTGCAGCGGGCAAATCCGAAGTCTTCCGGCTTCACCACTGTCGTGCGGAACCATCCGTCGCGGATCTCGCAGATCTTGGTCGGCGCGCTCATGCTGATTTCGTCGAGCTTGTCCATGCCGTACACGACCATGCCGCGCTTTACGCCGAGGTTTACAAGAACCTGCGCGAGCGGTTCTACAAGGTACTCGTCATATACGCCGAGGAGCTGCATCGTCGGGTGTCCCGGATTCGTAAGGGGTCCGAGAATGTTGAATACGGTACGGAAACCGAGCTCCTTACGGATCGGTCCGACATACTTCATCGAGGTGTGGTATTTCTGCGCGAAGAAGAAACACATGCCGGCTTCCTTCAAAAGCTCCACGCAGCGCTCGGGGCTCTGCTGAATGTTCACGCCGAGTGCCTCAAGGCAGTCCGCCGTTCCGCAAAGGGAGGATGCCGCGCGGTTGCCGTGCTTGGCTACCTTTACGCCGCCGGCTGCCGCAACGATGGCTGCCGTCGTGGAAATGTTAAAGCTCTGCGCGTTGTCTCCGCCGGTACCGACAATTTCGAATACATCCATACCGGTGTTAACCTGGATCGCATGGTCGCGCATGGCTGCCGCACAGCCCGCGATCTCATCGGTCGTCTCGGCTCTCGCACTTTTTGTGGAAAGGGATGCGAGAAATGCCGCGTTCTGCGTTGCCGTCGTTTCGCCGCTCATAATTTCGTTCATTACCGCATATGCCTCATCGTAGGTGAGGTCTTCCTTGCTGACAATTTTCACAATGGCTTCTTTGATCATGGTCTTATCTCCTTTATTTTAAGAAATTTCTGAGTATTTGTTTTCCATGAGGCGTCAGGATCGATTCGGGATGGAACTGCACGCCGTAAATCGGATAGTCGCGGTGCTTTACTGCCATCACCTCGCCGTCTTCGGTCATCGCCGTGACGGTAAGTACTTCGGGAATCGTATCGGGATCCGCTGCCAGTGAATGATATCTGGCGACCGGCGTCTTTTCGGGACATCCCGCGAACAGGGGACAGTCCGTATCGAGCTTCGCAATTGACTGCTTGCCGTGCATCAGCCGTTTCGCGTAGGTCACGGTCGCGCCAAATGCGGCGCAGATCGCCTGGTGTCCGAGGCACACGCCGAGGATCGGAATCTCCGGTCCGAGTTTACACGCGGCTTCGATAATGACCCCGGCATCCTCCGGCCGTCCCGGCCCCGGTGAAAGGATGATGTGCGACGGATTTAATTCCCGGATTTCTTCGATCGTCATCTCATCGTTACGGATGACGCGGATGTCCGGATTGATCTCTCCGACATACTGGTAAAGGTTGTAGGAGAAACTGTCGTAGTTATCGATCAGCAGTATCATTTGTCCAACTCCTCTCCGAGTTCCAGCGCTCTCAAGGAGGCCTTCGCCTTGTTCAGGCATTCCTCATATTCTTTCTCGGGTACGGAATCCGCTACGATGCCGGCACCGCTCCGGACAAATACGCGTCCGTTCTTCTTATAGGCAAGCCTTATGGCGATGCAGGTATCCATGTTGCCGGTAAAATCGATGTATCCGATTGCGCCGCCGTAGATGCCGCGCTTGTTGTTCTCCAGTTCCGCGATCAGCTCGCAGGCGCGGATCTTCGGGGCTCCGGAAAGGGTTCCCGCAGGCAGTACCGAAGCAATCGCGTCAAGCGCGTCGCAACCGTCTTTGATCTCGCCGCGCACCGTTGAACCGATGTGCATTACATGGGAGAAGCGTTCCACCGAGCGGAGCTTTTCCACCTCAACCGTTCCGAACTTACTGATGCGTCCGAGATCGTTCCGTCCGAGGTCTACAAGCATGTTGTGTTCCGCAAGTTCCTTCTCGTCGGCAAGCAGTTCCTTCTCAAGCGCGATATCCTCTTCCTCGGTCTTTCCTCTCGGTCTCGTTCCGGCGAGGGGAAATGTGTGCAGCACGCCGTCCTCAAGTTTGACAAGGGTCTCCGGCGAGGCGCCAGCCACTTCGACATCCGTTCCCGAGAAGTAGAACATGTACGGCGACGGATTGATGGTCCGGAGCATCCGGTACGTATTCAAAAGGCTTCCCTCAAACGGTGCCGAGAGGCGGTTCGAAAGGACGATCTGGAAGATGTCTCCCTCGTGGATGTGATGCTTGGCCTTCTCAACCATCTCGCAATACTGTTCTTTCGTAAACAGCGGGGTGACCTCCCCGAGAAGCCTTCCCGCCGGTTCCTCCTTCTTCTCGCCGTGCCGCAGAAGCTGTTCCAGCTGCTTGATGTCCCATACGGCTTTCCGGTAATTGGTTTCGGGGTCGTCCGTCTGCATATTGGCGATCAGGATAATTTTCTGCCGTATATTGTCAAATGTGATGATCTTATCGAACAGCATCAGGTCGACGTCCCGGAACTGCTCCGTGTCGGTAACGTCCCTCCGGATGCTCGGCTCGCTGTATCCGAAATAATCGTAGGCGAAATACCCCATCAGTCCGCCGGTGAAAGGCGGAAGGTTCGTAAACCGGGGGCTTCTGTAATGCGAAAGCACTTCTCTTAAATAATCATTCGGATTGCCGGTAACGTATTTTACTTTGCCGGCTTCGAGAACACCGTTCACGGTTCCGCCCACACAGGTGATCGCCGAGATCGGGTCAAATCCGAGGAAGGTGTAGCGTCCCCATGTCTCGTCCGCCTGTGCCGACTCCAGCATGAATGTATGCTTTGAAATGTTCTTCAAAATCCGGAGCGCCTCGATTGGCGTGATAAAATCGGACAGGATCTCGCCGCTTACCGGGATAACATCATATTGGCCGGTGGCCGCAAGCTGCTTTACTTCTTCAAGATCGGGAAAGATTCTCATAAATACCTCCATAGTTTCCGGTCGTCTGCGCACACTCGCGAACTTCGTTCGCTCGTTATACGTATGCTCGGTTTTTCTACGCTGGCTTCGTCAGCTGATTGCAATCCGATATGCGTTTGCTCCTTCGAAAACAAGTTTTCACGGAGCATCCGCACACCGAATTGCAACTGCTTCGCAGGAAAAACTCTCGCTTAAAACGCAAACGTCCTTGACAGAATTGCTTCTGTCAAGGACGAATATACTCATTCGCGGTGCCACCTTGATTCACGGGAGTTCCCGTGCTCTCTGCAGGATACCATCATATCCCCGGCAAGTTACGCCTGCCTGCGCGTCGCAGAATACTCCGGGACTGACCCGTTTGACTGCGCCCTCAGCGGTCCATTTGACAATGTGTTTCTTGCCTGATTCTCATCCTCGCAGGCTCTCTGTAAAGGCATCGTTGCCGTTATCTCCGCATCAACGGTTTTCGCTATATGCAATTTTCAATCGTGATTATAGCAACCCTGCATCCGTTCGTCAACGGAAAATAATTACGCATTCCGCCGCGAAACTTCATACAAATACCCGGCCATTTTACGACTCCGTATTCCCGACGATCGCCCCCGAAGTCCAAAGACTGTCCTCGGTACGTAGCTCACACACGATCACCGCGGGGCCCTTTCTGGTAAATACATCACGGAACACTTCCTCGGCTTCCGCCTTGGTCCGTACCCGGTAACCCGGGATGCCGACCGCCTCCGCGATACGCACATAATCGGGTCCGCCCGGAAGCTCGGTCTCGTAGAACCGGTCATCACAGAACATATGCTGCCATTGGTGCACCAGTCCGAGCGCGTGATTGTCAAAAACAATATCGATAACCGGAAGTCCGTAGCGGGCTACCGTCGTCAGTTCATTCATATTCATACGGAAACATCCGTCGCCGGTGATATTGATCACCTTTTCCCCGGGGCAGGCAAATGCCGCGCCGATCGCCGCAGGCAGTCCGTAGCCCATCGTACCGAGCCCGCCGGAGGTTAAAAACCGATGCGGCTTCGTCACGCAATAATTTCGTGCCATCCACATTTGATGCTGTCCTACATCTGTAGAAAGAATCGCATTTCCGGCTGTGATCCGGTCAATCAGCATCGCAAGATACGTTCCGCTCAGTTCGTTTCCGGAACCGGGTTCGAAAAGCCGGAGTCCTTCCGCGCGGTCCTGTTCCCGGAGTTCGCACATCCGCTTCATCCACTCTCCGTGGTCCTTCTTTGAAACATAGGACTGATACCCCGCGAGACTCTCTTTCACATCGCCGAGGATCCATGCGTCCACATGCACATTCTTATTCACTTCGGCCGCATCGAGATCGATCTGACAGATTTTCGCGTTCGGAAGCCATTCCATATTGCCGCCGGTCACTCTCTCGCTGAAACGTACGCCGAGTGCCAGAACGCAGTCGCTCTCGCGAAGCGCCGTATTGGCCGCCTTTGTGCCGTGCTGTCCGACCATGCCGAGATATCGGCAGCCGCTGCCCGGGTATGCGCTCTTACCCATCAGTGTTTCGCATACGGGCGCATCAAGAAAATCCGCAAGCGCAGCGATTTCCTCTTCCGCACCTGCCGCCACTGCTCCGCCGCCGGTCAGGATTACCGGGCGCTCTGCCGAGGCAACGATCTCCCACAGCTTTTTCGCGTCGCCGCTCTCCTGCTGCGCGGACTTCTTCTTATCGGCATGTCCGTACGCGCGCCTGCAGGCAGCCGTATATTCCTCCTCGCTGAGTTCCGCCTGCGTGACATCTTTCGCGATGTCGACAAGAACCGGTCCCTTCCGTCCGCTTCCCGCGATCCGGAACGCTCTCGTCAGCGTGCCGGGCAGTTCGTGAACGTCTTTTACGAGGAAATTATGCTTTGTGATCGGAAGCGTGATACCGAAAATATCCACCTCCTGGAAACTGTCCTTTCCGATGGAATCCACGGCTACATTACAGGTAATGGCAACCACGGGGACACTGTCCATCATCGCGGTGGCGATACCGGTAACCAGATTGGTCGCTCCGGGTCCGCTCGTCGCCATGCAGACACCGATTCTTCCGCTTGCTCTGGCGTAACCGTCGGCCGCATGGGCGGCACCCTGTTCGTGCGCCGTCAGGACATGACGAATCCCGCGGTCACGGCACAATGCGTCATACAGCGCAAGATTGGTCGCTCCGGGATACCCGAATACCGTATCTACGCCCTGCTCATGAAGACATCGGATTACATTTTCCGCTCCGGTCATGGAATTCCTTTCTCCGGACCATTGTCCGGTTCCTGTATCGTCAGCCGTTTACCGGCTCTGCATTTCATCGACCTTCGACCAGTCGACAACCTTGATGTTGTCACCCCACAGCTGTACGGCAAGCTTCTCCATACGCGATCTTGAGAAGCCCTTTCCGTCTCCGAACTTCAGACAGCCGTGCTCGCTTGCAAGCGCATCCGAATAATCCTGCAGCGCATATACCGTAAAATGACACCGCGAACGGAACCGAGTTCCGTCGTAGTTATAATGGTTTACAAGCGGAATGATTGTACTTTCCTTGATATACTTGGTGTCACCGTCTTTATAGAACTCGACATACGCCATTCCTTCAAGCTCGCAGTCCGCGCTCTTAAAGATCGAAAGGAAGTTGCCGAGCGAATAATATACGGGCATCTTTCCGCCGTCCGGACGGGTCACGATCTCCATCGGCTCGCATATATGCGGATGTGCACCGATCACGACATCGACACCGTATTCTGCGAATTTCTTCGTCCACTCTTTCTGGTAAGAGGAAACGGAAAGCGAGTACTCCGTTCCCCAGTGGGGAAATACGACTACGAAATCGGCCATCTCCTTTGCCCTCTGCACATCGCTCTTCACGCGGTTAGCTTCGAGGACGTCGATGGAATAAGGCGCTTCCTTAAGTGCCGTCGAAAGGTTCACACCGTAGGTATAATTCAAAAGCGCGATACGGATTCCGTATTTCTCCACGACGGTGATCTTCTCCTGGGACTCCGCGCTGTCATGCATGCCGAGGACGGTCATTTCCGGATATTTCTTCCAGAAATCCATAGTCGCCTGAATGGCCTTATAACCGTAATCGGAAGAGTGATTGGTCGCGGAAGTAACTACGTTAAATCCGGCCTTCATGAACTCTTCGGCCGCTTCGTAAGGCGTATTAAACGTTGCGTAACCGTGGTAGGAACCCCAGCGGTTCTTCTGTTTGATATAGTCTATCTCGGTCCCGGAAGCGGAATAGCCGCCGTCTCCGCCGAGCGGAGTCTCCTGATTGATCACGGCGTAATCCGCCATTCTCACGTAAGGCTCAATGTTTTCATAATAGCCGGCAAAGCTGAATTTGCCGTCGCCGAGATATCCGTCTTCGAGAATATCCCAGTCAAAAAGGTTATCCCCTACCGCCACCAGCGAAACAACCTTCGGCAACGGAGTCGGCGTCGGTGTGGGGGAAGGCGTATTGGTCGGTGTCAGCGTGGGAACCGGCGTGTCCGTCAGTCTGACGATCTGTGTCGGCGCTCCCGGGGTACCGCTGATCTCTCCTTCGGAAGGCTTGCTGCGGCCCTTCCACCAGCTGCCGATAATCCATACAAAGCATCCCAGAAGGAGAACGGCGGTTACGCCGATCAGCACTTTTCTGCGCTGACGATTCCTTCTCTTCTTCTCCTGATAGGCTTTTCGAAGTCTCTCATATTCTTGACGATTCAAAACTTACCTCCTTCGGAATTCGCATTCCGGAGTTCTCTTCATATTCATTGCTATTTTACTACTTTACTAAACTTCCGTGCAAACTTCAAGTCCCTGTTGTCATCCATAACTATGGGCCAAATAGAAAAAAGTGCAAAAAACTTCAAAAAAAGTTGAAAAACCATATACCATTTTCCGAAATTATATGCTACAATAGTTTAGTCAGTAAAAAACCACTACTATTTCAGGAGGGGATAGCAATGACTTTCGCAGAACTGTTGGAAATGGCTACCGACATTAACTGTTCGGATATCCACATCACTGTCGGAACTTCGCTCGCTTTGAGAAGATTCGGTGAACTCCGTATTTTGGAACCCGCACCCAGTGCCGAGGAGTCCAAGCAAATGATTTATTCAATCCTCAGCGAGGACCAGCGCAGATTTGTCGATGCAGGCAATGACCTTGATGTCGGTGTTATGCTTCCGGACGGCCGCCGTATCCGTGCCAACGTTTATCATCAGCGTAACAACCTTGCATGCAGCATCCGTATTTTGGAGCAGAATATTCCTTCCTTTGCGGAACTCGGTCTTCCCAATGCGATCAAGGATATGGCAGAGACGCCCCGCGGACTCGTACTTGTAACCGGTCCTACCGGTAGCGGTAAGTCCACGACGCTTGCTTCGATGGTTGCTTACATCAACAAGACCCGCGCCCGTCACATCATCACGATTGAGGACCCGATCGAGTATGTATATCCTTACAACAAGGCTATGATCCATCAGCGTGAGGTTGGCCGTGATGTAGATAACTTCTCATCCGCTCTCCGTTCCGCACTTCGTGAGGACCCCGATATCATCCTTGTAGGTGAGATGCGTGACTTCGAAACGATTCAGGCCGCTATCAGCGCAGCTGAGACCGGACACCTCGTTCTTTCCACCCTGCACACGACTTCCGCTGCACAGACGATCGAGCGTATCATCGACGCGTGTCCGCTTGAAGGCCGTGACCAGATCCGTAACCAGTTCTCGAACGTAATCCGCGGTGTATTCACACAGCAGCTGCTTCAGAGAAGCGACGGACAGGGCCGTGTACTTGCATCCGAGGTTATGATCGGAACGCCTGCCATCACGAACCTGATTCGTGAGAACAAGACCCTGCAGATTCCTGCAATGATGCAGGCAGGCCGCAGCGCCGGAATGCGTACCATGAACGACGACCTTGCAAACCTGATCCGTCAGGACCTCATCACCAAGGAAGAGGGCTACAAGGTATCTCCGGATGCTTCCGCACTCAGAAAGATCCTTGCAGGTACCTGATCGGTATAAACAACTTAGAGCAAACGAAATCCCCGGAGAACGCTCCGGGGATTTTTTTCGGTTTTATGGATGCGGCAAATGTGCCGCGCACGGCACTCCCCGAAACAGTTCTCCTATTCGAGGATCGTGATCCGGCCGTCAACCTTCGCGTCGAGTCCGTTGTTGGTCGCGAAATACTCTTCGATGATGTTGTTCACGGAAGTTGCCACAACACGAGGCTTCATATTGGGCTTAACCTCTTCAAGCGGTACGCCGAAGAATTCATCGAAATTGTTGTAGTGATAAGCCTGTATTCCGAGTTTGATCCGCATATCATCGGTAATCTCTTCACCCTTAAAAGTAAAACCTTCTATCGTGTGTGTCGACTTACGATACGTTACGCGAAGGGCGCTCGAAATCTGATAGAACTCCGTCTCGCCGATCCACGCCTCATCACGGAAAAGGTGCTGAAAAATCCGACGGATCTGCGCGCCGGTTACCTCAACCATATACAGGTTATCGTCGAACGGCGTGTTCTCCACCATATCCTGGTACTCGATGACCGGCCCGAGTTCCTTCTTGCGAATGCTTCCCGAGCCAAATAACATAACATCATAGCTTGCTTCCCACGCCATCAGGTCGGCGTAGAGGTTGCCCATCTCAGTTTCCTGCTCACGGCACGGATGCGTCAGTTTGCGCGCCCAGCGTGTCACAACGCGTTTGTATTTGCTGTCGGTCTTCGTGCGGTAGCTGTCGAGCAGCTCCTCCATGATCTCATCCTTCGGAGCGGTGTCCTCGTTGATTGGAACCGGACGCCATTTCCAGTCTTCGATGACCTTTTTCTCGGTATCATACTGTAAATCGAAACGCCCGATCAAACCCGTACCGGTTCCTGCCTGTACGATTGGGATACCGTTCACCACATCGGCCTGTTCCATGAATGTATGCGAGTGTCCGCCGATGATCAGATTCACGCCCCAGTCGGGGTCAAGCATCTCGGCAAGCTTGCAGTCGTTCTCGTAACCGATATGCGTTAAGAGAATCGTCATATCGGTACGGATGGTCCGATAGTTGTCGCAGATAATGCCGACTTCCTTCGCTGCCGATTCGAGATCGATAAAGGTACCGATGATCTTCTCGGAACGCGTGGATGCAAGCACCTCTTCGGTCAGAATACCGATGAACATGATGCGCATTCCGCCGACATCAATATTGACGTACGGAGTAAATACGCGTGCGTTATTCATCGTAATGAAAAGGTTCGCGTTTACGATCGGGAACTTGGCGCATTTTTCAAGGAACAACAGGTGGGCAAATCCGTAGTCAACCTCGTGGTTTCCGATCGTCGCGACATCGGGATTCAGATTGTTCATCAGATCGATCGTCGAGAGCCCCTGATACTCGGAGTCGATGACCGAGCCCCGGAACATGTCACCCGCGATGGCGTAGATGACATTTTCCTTCTCTTTGCGGACCTTGTTTACGTATCCCGCGAGACGGGTCAGACCGCCGGTCTCCTTTCCATCGGTTTCCTTCGGCAGAAAATCGCCGTGCAGGTCGTTTGAATGTAAGATTGTCAGTTTTTTAATACTGTCACCCATAAATCACCCCAAAGATTTTTATTTCGTGGTCTTGGCCTCCGTCACTTTGCCGGATGCATCGTAGTATACGGTAACGGAATATCCGTAGGTATCGGTAAAGGTCATCGACTCACCCGGAACCTCATGCGTGAGGAATCCGCTCCAGTCTTTCTTCAGCGCGTTAACATCATATCCGACAAGATAGATGTTAGCCATCTCATACGGAAGCGCCGCTGCTTCAAAGATGTTCGGCCTATCCACAGAGTATTCGGGGTTGCTGTTGTAAGTATCTCCCTTTACATAAACGTCTTTCCTTCCGTCCCGGATAAATGTCATCTCAAGGTCTCCCTTATTGTTGAGATCCCAGAACGTCCATGTCGGAATCGGTCCTTCGACACCAAGCATATCTACCAGAACATAATGACCCGTTTTCGGTGCGGGAACGATCTTCTCAATCTTACACGACGGCAGCCACTCCGACCCATAGGTATTAAAGCTTGCATAGAAGTAATCGTTCTTGCCTTCATATCCGATCAGCACAAAATCATAACCCTTGGACCAGACTCCGTGATAATACGTAAAGAAGGACAGCGCATCCTCCGATGCTCTCGGCGTTCTCTCGGTCTTCTCGAAATGTCTCGTCATACCGTGATTGATCTGCAGATTAAAATCAGAGGCGCTTACTTCCGAAAGCGAGAAGATAAAATCCTGATCCGCTGCAACATGAGAAACGGTAAAGGTTGCCTTTCTCGCGTCAACATCCACATCGCTGCTGATAACCTTCATTACGGAAGCGGACGTGTCATCCTGATGCAGCCCGACACTGTCGTCATACCAGGAACCGCATACTACCTCAACGCTGCTGCGATCCTCACCCGGGCGGATCGTGATTGCAATATCATCATTGCTGTACCAGTTTCCGAAAAGATTCTCCAACTCTTTCGCATGTCCGGACAATGCGGGTGTCGGGCTCGGTGTCGGCTCTTCAGTGGGCGTCGGCTCCGGAGTTACCGGCTGGGTAGGCTCGTCGGTCGGAGTCGGTTCCGGTGTCGGCTCTTCGGTCGGAGTCGGCTCCTCCGTAGGCGTAACCGTTGTCTTTCCGTCACGCGTCTTGCCCGCCTTCGGATCCTCTTCCTTGTCTCCGCATGCTGTAAGGCATCCGATCAGACAGATCATTACGAGCAGTGCAATCATCCATTTTCCCAATCGTTTCATCATATCCCTCCAAATACTCACGGCATTGCCGCTTAACTTATTTCATCCGGCAGCGGGAATCCCTCAACCCGTCAGCCGGCCGGTCTTACTCTTCAAACAGCAAGTCGCGAAGTCTCGGATGAATCTCGCCGTATGCCGGGCCGAAGCTTCTCACATGCATGGAAAATACAAGCGAAGTCTTCGTTTCGGGCGACATGATCGTGCAGCTTCCCGCCGCGCCGTCCCAGCCGAACACGCCGGCCTTTGCCGGAGACCCGATGACCTCGGGATGCATCAATACCTGCATGCCGACGCCGTAGCCGTATCCGTAGCGTCCCATGTTCTGCTCGATCTCCTTATGTCCCTGCTCTGTGAGCAGGTCGGTACGGATTGTCTCGATGGACTCCTCCTTTAATACGCGGTAACCGTTCTTCGCGACACCGCCGCACGCAAGCGCATCCGCAAGGATCGCGTAATCTTCGGTACAGCTCACGAGACCCGCGCCGCCGCTTTCATATGCGTCACTCAGGCGGTAATTGCAGTCGTTCTCCATCGGAACGATCTCTTCATTCTCCCAGGTAAACTGCTGCGCCAGATCCTTCTCCTGTCCCTCCTCCATAAAGAAGCGCGTGCGGTTCATGCCGAGCGGTTTCCAGATATGCTCCGCAAGATATTCGGAGAATTTCATGCCGGACACAACCTCGATGACCGCGCCGATGACATCATGGCTCAGGCTGTACAGGTAGTGGTCACCCGGATGGAACAGCAAAGGCGTAAGCGGGAATCCGTCAACAATCTGCCGCGTCGTAGCCTCCGGTCCGTATGTGCGCCGCGCCTGCGAAATGCCGGGCCTGTCGAGATTATAATCGAGTCCGGACTGCATCGAAACGAGATGCCAGATCTGCATCGGCCGCTTTGCCGGAACGATTCTGATCGTTTCCTCAAACTTCTCCTCGACGAAAATCTTCTCATACGCCGGCAGATACTTCGCCACCTCGTCCTGCAGCGAGATCTTCCCCTGCTCCACGAGCTGCATCAAAGCAACCATCGTCTGAATCTTCGTCATTGAGAACACAAGGTACTGTGCCTTCTCGTCCACCGGTTTTTTATGCTCCGTGTCGGTCGTTCCGGTCATATGGCGGTACACCTGCTCATGGTCCTTCATGATGATAACGTCAACGGACGGCAGGCCGTACTTCTCCGGCAGGCTGTCCAGATACTTTGTGATCTTTTTGAAATTCATACATCCTCCTGACTTACGTTCGCGGATCCCGCTCCGCGGCTTTCTTATACGTCCGCGGATCCCGCTCCGCGTTTTCTCTTATCCTCTTTTTACGCATATAAAACAGGCATAGCCGCTTACTTCCGCCGGGCTTAGGATCTCGAACATTCCTTTCTCCGCCGTAACCGTCACCGCCGGCTTACCGTTCTTTCCGATCACGGAAAATGTGTCCATCTCCCGTTCAATCCCCGTACCGGCCGCTTTCAGAAAACTTTCCTTACGCGCCCACACTTCCGTGAAGCGCGCATCCCGTTCCCCGCCTTCCGCAGCGAACACATACTCCTGCTCCGCCTGGGCAAATGCCTTCCGCACGATACGTTCCCGTACCTGTCCGTGTTTCTCGATATCGCATCCGATTTCCGCATCGGAGCACACGAGCATCACCTTTGTGCCCGAGTGGGAAATGTTATAGTGAAAGTCAGGATAACGTTTCAAATACGGCTTTCCGTGCGCGCCGCTGCCCGTTTCCAGGTCTTCGGGAGACGGGAACCCGGCCGTATCCAGCGAAACAAACCCGACCTCGGTAAGAAGAATCTCCGTGCCGGCATCCGGCCGTGTGTTCGTCAGGAAGTCTTCGTTTCGTACGCTCTTTCCAAGGTTCGCGGCATTCCCGCCGCTTTCCCGTTTCAACTCCTCGGAAAGTGCCAGGGAAAGTAACACTCCCGCGCCGATTCCGAGAAGGCGGTCCTTCTCTCTTTTATATCGCGTGACGCGTTCCTTCCGTTCCGCGCCGAGACACAGAAAGAGTCTCTCCGCCGCGGCACTGTCGATTGTTCCGATATCGCCTATATATACTCTGATCATGAAATCCTCAGACGATCCGTCCCGTCGCGCGCAGATAGAATAACAGGGCCGCGCCCATGAACGAATGCATGTATTCACCGGTCCCGAACTTCGTAAGGACCTCATCTACCGGAACGAGCACGCTGTGAAGCACCTCGTCCTCATCCGGATGAAGCTCTCCTGTCGGAGTCACATCTTCGGCTAGACAGATGTGTAGCTCGCTCTCCTTTTCAAACACCGCGGGATTCGGATTCACGATGCCGATCAGCGTAACCCGGCCGGCACGAAAACCGCTCTCTTCCTCAAGTTCTCTCGCGGCAGCCTCCGTGGGGTTCTCTCCCTCGTCCACGATCCCGCCGGGAAATTCCGCCGTAATCATGTCGCTTCCGTGACGCCACTGCCTTACCATGACGAACTGTCCTTCATAGACGGCAACGCAGCATACACAGCGACACCCCTGAATGGAATAGTATTCGCCCTTCGGTCCCGCGGCGGCCGTCTGCTGCTTCGCTTCTACCGAAAAAACAGGTGTTTTCAGAATGGTTCGGACCGATTCGGTAGTCCAGGATAAATCCGTCTCTTTCATGTGCCTGTATGCCTCCCCTGTAATACCCTTTATTATACCAACCGAGATCCTGTTTTGCAACAGAAGACCGTTTCCATTTGCCTAAAAAACGGGATCTTCTTTCCCGGTCGAAAAGGCTTGACCGAAGTTGTTTTCTCCTCTATACTGGAATAATAAATACAATATCAGGAGGTTCGTTATGCATTGTACCAGAAAGATCGCCGATGACCTGTACTGGGTAGGCGGAAACGACCGCCGGCTTGCCATGTTCGAAGGCGTATATTCCGTGCCGGACGGCGTTTCCTACAACTCCTATCTTCTGCTTGACGAGATGACGGTGCTGTTTGATACGGTAGACCGTGCTGTCGATAAAGCATTCTTTGAAAACCTCGCGTATGTTCTGAACGGCCGCGATCTCGATTTCGTAGTCGTATCCCACATGGAACCCGACCACAGCGCGACGCTTCGCGAGCTGCTTCTGCGCTACCCCGACTGTGTTGTCGTATGCAACACGAAGAGCCATGAGATGATGGTCCGTTTCGGCTATGTAGGCGAGAACCGCAAGCCTTACCTTGTGAAGGAAGGCGACGTGATGCGTACGGGACGCCACGAATTCACATTTGTCATGGCACCGATGGTTCACTGGCCCGAGGTTATGATGACCTACGATAAGTCGACCGGCACGCTTTTCACCGCCGACGCGTTCGGTACGTTCGGTGCGCTGAACGGCAATCTTTTCGCCGACGAAGTGGATTTCTTCCGCGACTACCTCGATGAGGCCCGCCGCTACTATACGAATATCGTCGGCAAATACGGCGCGCAGGTGCAGGCCGTCCTCAAAAAAGCCGCAACACTCGATATCAAGATGCTCTGCCCGCTGCACGGTTTCGTATGGCGCCGCAACCTCGGCGACTATATCGAATATTACGACAAATGGAGCCGCTACGATCCCGAAGAAACCGGCGTCATGATCGCCTACGCTTCGGTATACGGAAACACGGAAAATGCAGCCGAGATCCTTGCCGTGAAGCTTCGCGAACGCGGTGCCAAGGTTACGATGTTCGACGTGTCGGTTAAGCCGGCGTCGGAAATCGTCGCCGCAGCGTTCCGCTACAGCCACCTCGTATTTGCCTCCACGACTTACAACGCGGAAATCTTCGTCCGCATGGAGGAGGCGCTTCGCGACCTCGTTGCGCACAACATCCGCAAGCGCACGGTTGCCTTCCTTGAGAACGGCACCTGGGCTGCCCAGAGCGGCCGCAAGATGCGCGCCCTCTTCGAGGAATGCAAGGACATGTCCTTCATTGAACCGGTTGTCTCCCTGAAGAGTTCCCTTGCCGCATCGCAGCTTACGGAACTTGACGCGCTCGCCGATTCCATCCTTGCAACGTTCCCGGTTACCGAGACCGTCCCGGATGTTTCCGCACCGAGTGTGACCGGCTCCACAGATCCTACCGCTCTCTTCAAACTGAGCTACGGTCTGTTCGTGATCTCGACCCGCGAGGGCGGTCGCGACAACGGCTGTATCACCAATACGACCATGCAGGCCGCATCCGGACCGAACCGCCTCGTGATCGCGGTCAACAAGCAGAATTACACCCACGACCTGATCGTCCGCACGGGCACCTTCAACGTATCCGTTCTGACGCAGTCCGCGGAGTTTGACCTGTTCAAGCGCTTCGGTTTTGCAAGCGGCCGGGACACGGACAAATTCGCCGGTTTCGACGGCATCAAGCGTACCGCCAACGGACTGCTCGCAATCACCGAAAGCACTAACGCGGTATTCAGCTGCAAAGTGATTTCCGTAACGGACTGCGGTTCCCACAGTTTATTCCTCGCCGACATCACGGAAAGCGAAGTGCTCTCGAACGAGCCTTCCGTAACGTACGAATACTACTTCGCGCATATCAAGCCGAAGCCCGTAAAGAGCGATACCCCGACCACCAAATGGGTATGCAAGATCTGCGGTTACGAGTACGAGGGCGAAGAGCTTCCGCCGGATTTCATCTGCCCGCTCTGTAAGCATGGCGCGGATGATTTCGAGAAGGTTGTCGGATAGCCTCCATCTGCTAACCAATTGACTGCGGGCAGCTGCTCCGACTGTTCTGAAACCGGACAGACGATTGTTACGGCAATCCGTGAAGTACAAAAAATAAGGCGTTATCCGATGCGGATAGCGCCTTTTCTGTTTCTTCGGTTGTTATTCCTTACGACCTTGCGCAGTCTTATTTGACTTCGGTGTAATTAATCAGGAACCATATTTCGTCCGCGTACTCCAATGCTTTTTTGCTGACGGTGAGTTCCTCGTAGACATATGTCTCTTTTGTGAAAACGCCATGCTCTCCGATTATCGAATGCGTAACCATCTCCCCGCGCTCATCAAATTCATACCGCTCCTGCGCGGTATCCGGAGTGCCGCTTACCCACACACGCTGGCGGTGCTGCTCGTCATATGTTGCCGTGCCTTTTTTAACGGATACGCCGACACTCGCGATCTGCTTATCGATGATGATCGGGCTGATCAGATTACCGTTCTCATCGTAAGTACACGGAATGGTCGTCTCTTTTCCCGTTCTTTTATCAATCTCCTGTATCTCGGTATACCGGTTGTCCGATCCCCGATTGAAATTCGTCTGGGAAGTTTCCAGTCTTTTCCCTTTTTGGTCGTCCTCCCCGTCATAGAACCAGTTGGCATAGAGAATCGATCTGGGCATTCCGTCATCGTAATAGTAGTACGAGATGACATCCGTCGTCCTGTAACCCCTGCCAACCATTACCAAATGCGCCACATTGGTTAAATGTCCCGCATCATCATAATGGTAGGTTCGATACTCGTTCTCTATGGTGCCATCATCTTCATATACGCTGTAACGGATCAACCGCCGCACGCCGTTCAGGGCATATTTCTTCGCCCACACTTTCCTCCCGCCTGCATTATACTTCATGCAGACGGCAACCGGTCCGCCTTCACTGCCGTCCGAGTAGTCCATGTAAACATACTTGTATTCGTCAGCCGGACTTCCGTCCTCTTCATATTCGGTAACGGAGGAAAGGCGGCCCTCTTCGTTGTAACGAACTTCCCCATGCCCGCAGCCATTTCCGTCATCATCATAGTACATCACTTTCACCAGTCTGCCGAAATCATCATACTCGGTCACAACACTGTCAAAGGTCTTTCCGTTCAGTTCCTCACAAACTTTTGTAATGCGGTATACCGTAGCGGTTTCCATCACCCGCCGCTTGCCTGCCTCCGGCCGTTTTTCTCTCTTCGGGGCAAATATGACCGCCAGCAGCCCGATCCACATCGCAAATGCTACCGCAACAATGCCAAGCACGATCTTCGCCCGCTTCGGGATACTTTGCTTCTTCTTTCTTTTCTTACCGCTCACAGCATCTCCTCCAAACCCGTCAGACATCTCCGCATCCGTAATCGGAGTGCATTCTCTATCCTTTCAGTGCCACAACCAGCTTCACGCGGTCATGGATCCCGGTCTTATCATAGATTGCGGAAATGTAATTCTTGACTGTCCCTTCCGAGATATAGAGCCGGTCCGCAATCTGGCGGTTCGTGAGGCCTTCCGCTAACAACGAAGCAATCTCCCGCTCCCGCTCGGTAAGTTCTCCGTACGCCTGCTCTTCCGACACATTTTCCTTGGTTGTACTATGTACTACAAGCGTAGTAAGGCGCTGCATGACCTTCGGATCAAGAACGCTAATGCCGCCCATGATCTGGCGGATGGCACCGAGAATTGCATCCTTGCCGCTGTCCTTCAACAGATACCCGTCCGCTCCGCCGCTGATGGCATTCGTGATGTTCGCGTCATCGTAAAATGTCGTCAGCACGAGAATCCTGGTCTGCGGGTAGAGCTTCTTCATGTGTCCGATCAGCTCAATCCCGCCCATGCCCTTCATATTAAGATCGACAAGTGCGATGTCACAGGACACTTTTGTAAGAATCTCCAGCGCCTCGTTCCCGTCATGCGCCTTGCCGACGATTTCCATATCATTTAACGAAAGGATGATCTCAAGACTGTCAAGAAGCATCGTTTCGTCATCCACCAATAAAACCCGGAACATTTCCAACCTCCTATACGCCCGCCGTAAACGGCAGCTCCACTACGGTCTTAAAGCCTTCGTCATTCGTGAAGGACGCGCTTCCGCCGCATCGTTTCGCATACGCTTCAATCTTCTTTAACCCGAACCCGTTCCGGATCAGTTCCTCCCGGTTATCGGAGGTAAAGCCGCTCTTTCCGTTGTCCGTGACCGTCAGTTTCACGTGTCCCGCATCGGCAAGAAGCGAAACGACAAACCGGTCTGCTTTACCGTGACGCACGCCGTTTGAGAAACACTCCTGCAATACGCCCGTCAGGAATTCCGCATGCTCCTTCGGTACAAGGACCTCCGCGGAATACACATCATAAGACTGGCTTACCCGGAGCTCCGTATCCATCGTAAAGCCTTCCACAATGTTTTCAAGATATCTTTTGAGATCCTCGATTGGAACCGACGCATCCTCGTCATCCAGCGCCCTTACCGCACTCCGGATGGACTCCAGACTTCCGCGGATCCGCTCGTTGGCGTCGTTCATCCGTTTCCTTGCTTCCTCCGGCTTTGCCTCAAAAAGCATGTCCGCCGCGTCCAACGTCATGATCGCGGCCGTAATCGAGTGGCCTACGTTGTTATGGATGTTGCGGCTGATATTCTCCCGCTCCAGAAGACGCGCATTCTTCTCGGCGCTGTATGACTGCTGCGCAAGTTCCCGATTGAGCCTCCGCTCGTGCATCTCGCTTGCGACCGTCGCACTGAGCCTCTGTTGTTCCGTTCTCCGGCGGTCCTCCTGAATGAGTAACAGCCGCCGTAACAGGAACAATACCGCGACGACGGTTCCGAGAACGGCTGCCGCGAAAATCAGCTCCGCAATATGTCTGCCGGCAGACTCGCCGGATACTTCCCGTACGCCGGGCATCTTCGTTGACACAACTCCGGCTGCCGCAAAGATCACATAGGACACTACTGCCGCCAACATTCCCGGGATGGGATGAACCGTGACACAGGCTGCTGCCGGAAAGCCCCACCAATGACCGGAAAGAACACCCATAAGAAGCGCGCATACGGCAGTGCCAATCCGAAGAGCGGTGCGCTTCCGCGAGGGATCGGTTACATCTTCCGCCGCGATCAGAACCATCATTACGCCGGTTACGATCAATGTGACAGGCGGATAAACCGAACTAAGCGCGGACAGAATGCCGGCAAGTAGCGCTATCGCCAGTTTCAGAAATACCATTGTCCGCACCTCCTTTTTGAAATCAAGGATACCCCGATTGTATCATAACATCGGGGTATCCACAAGCGGAGTCCGTTAAATACGTGTGGCAAATGTCACGTCTTAATACTCCGTCACATCGGTTTTACACATTTTCCGTCCCTTTAAGATGATCATCGGGACAAGCATTAAAAGGTTCGATACGATCACGCCGATAATGCCGTTCTTCGAACAATACGGGAGGTACTGACCTCTCGGGATATACAGGAGTTCGTTCAAAAGGAACGTTGCAAGAAGCATTGCGGCAACACCGATAACAAGCGCGATCAGATCCATCAGCCCGAGTTCCGCTGCTATCTTGCGGCGGATTCGTCCCTTTGACACGCCGAGTGCCCGGTACACTGCAAATTCATACTCTCTCTTAATATACTGTCCGGTCACGACCGAGTTAAGCGTAACCGCCATGATCACGGAAAGAATGATCAGGCCGACATAAAAGATCAGATCGATGTTTCCGAGGTCCTCCCGGATATAGTAATCGGTCGACTTCTCAATCCGGACCTTCCGATCACCGATGATCTTCTGCACATGGTCGATCAGTTCCTGCCCGGAAAGCGTCTCACTGATGATGTTGACGCGGTAACAATCCTCCTCTTTATTCTCCCGCAGGTAGAAGAACATATAACTCTGATCGTTCATGATCCCTTGTATTTCGAACTCTTTTGTTCCGTTCAGGTCACCGATTTTCAATTTTCGGTTCCGCGCCATGTTCTCACTGATCACCGCGCTCTGATCGGTTAGGCCGCTGCAGTCAAAGTCGATTCCGAGAAGGTCCATCGCCTTCTGCATATCTTCCTTCGAGCGGAATACCATGCTTCCGACACCGGCTTCCAGACCAAGCGTCGTCTTGAGGCTCCCGCCGCCATAACCGTTGCCGGTACGGAACAGCGCGATCACTTCCTTATCGTTTTTGATATCCTCGCGAAACGACTTCCAGTCCCGGTAATCATCCGTATCCGTTGACAGCGCCGTCACCACAATCAAGCGGGAATCGTACTTCGCCGACACATCGTAAAACCACCACACACTGCTGATATAATTGCCTGCCAGAAACATGCACATTGTTAAGAACATCATGAAAATGACAATGGCCGAACGGCTTTTGTTCTTTGCGATATAATAGGCTGCCGAAAATGGCTTCATTGCTTTCTTCCTTTCCTTCCGCCCTTACCGTTCCCGGCCGGAGATGCTGCTGATATTACCGTCCCACATTTCGATCATCGTATCGACGTCCGTGAGAACCGTCCGGTCGTGTGTCACAACGATCACAAGCCGTTCCTTCGAGTATTCCTTCAGAATCTTCATGATGTTAAATGCGTTCTCATGGTCAAGGGATGCGGTCGGCTCATCCGCGAAGATAACCTTCGGATCATTGATCAAAGCCCTTGCGATCGCAACTCTCTGGCACTGTCCGCCCGAAAGCTTGGCCGGCTTCTTTTTAAAGTCCCGTTCCTTAAGACCCATGATCTTAAGAATCTCCTTTGCCTTCTCAACCGTTTCCTTACCGGAATCCGAAGCCGCCACAAGGATGTTGTCAAGCGCGCTCATATAGGGCACGAGGTAATGCTTCTGGAAGACAAATCCGAACTCTTTCCGCCGCAGTGTCTCACGCTCGCGGTCCGGGATTGCGGTGAGCTCGAGGCCGTTGTATCGGACGCTGCCTTCGGTCGGCTTTTTGAGTGTCGAAAGACAGTACATCAGCGTACTCTTGCCGCTTCCCGAAGGCCCGCTGATCCCGACCAGTCCCTTGTCCGGAAGCTCTAAATCAAACCCGCCGAGCGCGTACATTTTCTCGTCCGTATCCATGTCGTAGATCATGCTGATATTTTTAACTTCAAACATTTTTATGTTCTCCTGTGGTCGTATTTGCCGGCCTGTGAAGGCGGCGTGTTTTGGTTCGTATGGACGTTCTGAACAGCCATGCGGAATATCCTTAATCCTCCATCAGGTCGATGGTTTTGATCTTATGAACGGACAGCATGACAGGAATCTGCAGGATTCCGACGATCACGGCAAATGCCCCGAGAATCCGCAGTAACTGGTCCTTCATGAACCATGCCGAAACAAGTCCTCTCGGCTCCATGACCGTCACGTCGAGTATCTTCATCATGCCGAGCGAAGTGATCACGCCGAGCACGATTCCCGAAAGAAACAGGATGATCATCTCACGCATGATCATGCCGTAAATCTCGCCTTTTGAATAACCGATTGAAGCATACAGGCAATACTCATTAACACGGTTCCGCATGAAGGAAATGTAAGCGATCAGAACGGAAATCGTAAGAAAGATCATTACCACAAGAAGGATTACTTTCATTACGCTGTCAATCGTACCGGCGATATCCTTATCCCACAATTTCTTATAGGTCACGGCGTCGCTGATGTTATCGCCGTTCTCCTCGGAAACGTGCACGCCGTATTTGGCGGCAAGCTTCGTAAAATCCTTGCTGTTGTCATTACATAAAACGACAAATCCCCATCCGCTGTTATATCTTCCGCGCGGGGTCCCGAGGCATGCCATTCCGTCCGAGCGGAGCGTTCCGACAACCTTGAATACCTGTCCATAGGAATTCTCTAAGAACCAGTCGCCGATCTTCATCTTTCCGTTTTTGAGGATGATCTCGTCGACCACGACCTCACCTTCTCCTTCGGGCATGCGTCCTCCCGTCAGTACCGCGCCGAGGTGTTCCGCGACAAAGGGTATTTCCTCCGCCGGCAGCAGCGGGAATTCGTACCCGATTCCGCCGATCACGCCGTTGTAGGTGGCATTCAGAAACTGGGTGTCATATACCTTCGTAACGTCCGGATCGTTGCTGAGTGCCTCGAAAAACGCCTTATACTCTTGCCCGTAAGCCTTGGCATATTCTTCGATGGTTTCAAAATCGCTCCGTTTTACCGAGTAGGCATTGGCGGTCACTTCGGCAAATGAGATCCTTCTCGGATATTCGAAGATGATCGGCCGGAAGCTTTCGGTCGTTGCTCCGAGGATAAATGCGATGATGTACATCGCCATGAACGTGAGCCCGAGCGCTAAGATCAGCACGAAGCAGGTTCGTTTGTTGTTTTTAATATATCCGGTTGCGGACAATCGGCTTTTCATACCGGAATGCTCCTTTTTATGCATTTATTCTACAATCGTAGTCCCTTTGTTTTATCGCATTTCGTCAACTTCTATTCAGTTCGGTGTCCGGCAGACCCTGCCGGGTCCCGTACCCTGAATTCTACTCAATCATACCCGATTGCTGCACAAATAAAAAGTGACCGCGGTCACGATTTTCACAGGAAAACCATGACTGCGGTCATACCGTTCGTTGTCTTTACATTTGTCTGCTATCTCACCTTAATCAGTAACAGTCTGCCGTTAGCAACCGATACACGGGCCGTCTTTCCGGGAAGCGGCTCGTTGCTGATACCGTATTGGTACTCGCAGGTGATTGATGCGTTCTCAAGCGGATATTTCGCGTCGCGTATTGTTACGCCTTCCGCAAGTCCCGTGATGTTTAAAAGCGAGAAATACGCATACCGGTCTTCGATGAAAGCCGGCTCTTTTGAAACGATTTCCATCTCCGAATAATCGTCGATCATCTGTGCCCTCTTTCCGAGTGAATCGAGGTACAGAAGAATCGAAACATTACCGAGTGTGTGGTCAAGCCTTCCGCCGACCGTCCCGATCAGCAGGAACTCCGAAAAGCCTCGCTTCACGGCTTCCTTCACGGCATAAACCGTGTCGGTGTCATCCTTCTCGCACGGAAGCACAATCGTCTCTACCGAAAGGTGCGGATTCTCATGAGAATCGAAATCGCCGACGATCAGATCCGCCTGCACGCCGAGCGCGTCCATATGCTTAAGCCCGCTGTCGCAGAACACGAAGAAATCGCCGTACCGAAGGCAGCTTTTTACAAACTCATAATTGTCTATCGCGGCACCGCCGACGATCACACAACGTCTGTTCATAAGTTCAGTCCTTTTCATTCGCGGCTTCGGACTCGCCTTCCTTATCGTTCCGGCATTTTCCGAAGATCAAATAGGAAATAACACAGAGGATCATCGTGATCGCCATATCGGGCACCGTATATCCGACCGGAATATCCACACGCATCAGCAGACGGTAAGCGATGAAACCGATTACCCAGATGATGAGGTTTCGGATGTCGAAACGATGCTTCGCGCCGGTTCTCTTCAGGATGAAGAAATCCGCGATCTGTACGGCGATCATCGGGGCAAATACAGACCCGATGAAGTATAAGAAATCGGTGATGTCATCCATCGGGAACAGGATTGCGCCGACAGTACCGATAACGGTTACCGCAATGCCGATCCACCGGCTGCTCAGCTTCTTTGAGATCGACTCACTCGACACACCTGCCGAGTAGGCATCTAAGAAGGTCGTCGTTACGGTGGAAAATACGATGATCAAAAGTCCTACGATACCGAGACCTGCCTTTACGACAATCTGTGCGATATCGGACTCTTCGGTGAAGATCGCGGCCCCCATGCCGATGATGTACATCCAGCAGCTGACCACGCCGTAAACAAGCGCGCTGACAGCCGTTGCCTTTACCGGCTTCTCGGCTTCTCTCGTGTAATCACTGATCAACGGAAGCCAGGAAAGAGGCATTGCGATGGAAAGTTCCAGTGCCGCGCCAAAGGACATGCTCTCGCCGTCCACATCATGGATCACTCCGCCACCGAAGATCACAAAGCTTAAGATCACGGTAAGGATGAAAAGCGCGGACATGGAAACCGTGTTCACCTTTCCGAGATTCTTGATTCCGATGAAGATCCAGAGAACGATCAGGGCGCCGATGACAAGACACCAGAGCCATTTCACATTTGCCCCCCAGATGCCGCCTGCGGCACCCGCGCCGTCATAGATCATGATCGCGGTCCAGCCGACAAGCTGGATGATATTGAGTACCGAGAAAAGCAGGCCGCCTATGGAACCGAAGCTCATCTTCGCGATCTCCATCGAACTCTGACGAACCTTGCCGCCGATCAGACCCGCTGCGAAAAGCATCACGCAGCCGATCACATGGCCGAGCAGGATCGTTACCAGGCCTCTCATAAAGCCAAGGGAAGAATAATAAGTACCGGTCAGGATTTCCGCGATGGAAACCGCTGCGCCGAACCAGATCAAACCGTTTTCGAAAACGGAAGTACGTTTCTCGTTCATGCCTCCGCCTCCTTCGCATATTCGCCGGTAAGGGCAAATCCGTGTGCCATCGGGCCGGATCCCGCACCGAGGTCAAGCATTGCCGCAAGGGCGTCGGAAATATACGCCTTCGCGCGCTTTACCGAGGTTTCAAGGTCATAGCCTTTGGCAAGATTGGAAGCAATCGCGCTTGAGAGCGTGCAGCCGGTTCCGTGGGTGTTCGGATTATTGATCCGCTTTCCGTTGAACCAGGTAAACTTGCCGTCCGCATAGAGAAGGTCGTTCGCGTCGTTGACGCTGTGTCCGCCCTTCAAAAGAACCGCACAATGATAGGTGTCGCCGATCTTCTTCGCGGCTTCGGTCATGTCCTGCTCCGTTTTGATGCTCATCCCGGAAAGAATCTCGCCTTCGGGGATGTTGGGCGTCGTCACGGTCGCCAGCGGGAGCAGCTCCGAAGTAAGCGTGTCTACGGCGTCGCTCTTAAGTAGGACGGAGCCGGAGGTCGCTACCATAACCGGATCGACAACGACATTCTGTGCCTGATACTGTTTCAGTTTCGAAGCGATCACCTTGATCAGGCTAACGCTCGAAACCATGCCGATCTTGACCGCATCCGGACGGATGTCCTCAAAGATCATATCGATCTGTTCTCCCAAAAATTCCGGGTCGGTTTCCCGGATCGATCTTACGCCGGTCGTGTTCTGTGCGGTCAGGGCGGTAATCGCGCTCATCGCATAAACACCGTTCATGGTCATTGTTTTCAAATCGGCCTGAATTCCGGCGCCTCCGCTGCAGTCGCTGCCTGCAATGGTCAATGCTGTCTTCATTTTCATGTTACTCCTTTCATCCTTCGCGCGGCTGTAATCCTGCTGCGAAGTCTCAGCATCGTTTTATTAAGCGGCACAAGGTGGTGCCCCCGGTGTGCCCCTCGTTATGAAACCGCGGCATAGAGCGCGGTCATAAACTCATATTTCTTTTTTCAGACAGTCATTACTGCCCCACCGTTTCCTCCGCGAGCTTCCTCAGTTCGCGGCATTCCTTTTCAATGTCGGGTGCGCTGAAGATCGCGCTTACTAAGGCAAATCCGTCTGTTCCCGTCCCGGCAAGCTGCTTCATGTTTCCTTTGCCGATGCCGCCGATCGCGACTACAGGCACGTCGACCGCATCACAGATTGCCTTAAGCGTTTCCTTCGGCAGAACATCGACATCGGTCTTCGTGGAGGTCGAGAACATTGCTCCGACGCCGAGGCAGTCCGCTCCGTTCCGGACGGCTTCGACCGCTTCCTCAACCGTATGCGCGGATACGCCGATCATCATTCCTTCGCCGACCCGCTCGCGCACTTTCGCGGCCGCCATGTCCTCCTGCCCGACATGGATTCCGTCTGCATGACACGCGATCGCGATGTCCACATTGTCGTTCACGAAGAACGGAACGCCGTAGCGTTTGCAAAGCGCCGCAATCTCGACGGCTTCTTTCAAAAACGTATCCTCGTCAAGGTCCTTCTCGCGAAGCTGTACGCAGGTCACGCCGCCCTTAAGAGCCGATTCCACCTGCTCATACAGCGTCTGCTTTCCGGTCCATGCGCGGTCCGTTACCGCGTATAAAAGCATAGTTTTCTTATCGCACTTCATATTTGGCGCCTTTCTCAAGCTGCTCCGGACTCATTCGGTATACTGCATCGATAATATAATTCCGATAGGACGAATTGCCGTCCTGATCACCAAGCCTCTTATAGGCGATCTCGCCCGCAAGTCCCATCACGCATACTGCCGCAGCCGCTGCCTCAAGCGGGTGCGTGGGATTGGCGGTCACGTACGCCGCCGTCATCGCCGACAGCTGGCAGCCCGTTCCGGTAACCGAACTCATCATCGAATGTCCGTTCCGGATGCAGTACGTCTTCGTACCGTCCGTTACGATATCAATTGCTCCGGTGATCGCGATGACCGTGCCGAGCTTCTTTGCAACACTTGCGGCAAATGCCACCGCTTCGTTCAGATTATCCTCATTCACGCTGTCCGCCACATCGGCATCCACGCCCTTGGTCGTTCCGCTTCCGTTTGCGAGCGTCTTGATCTCGGACATGTTTCCGCGGATCGCGGCGAACTTCACGTCTTTGATCAGTGCATACGCCGTTTCGGTGCGAAGCTTCGACGCCCCGGCGCCGACCGGATCAAGTACCACCGGATGACCGAGTGCGTTGGCCTTCTTTCCGGCGAGAAGCATTGCTTCAATCGTACGCTTGTTGAGCGTTCCGATATTGATATTGAGACCGCCGCATACAGTCGTAATCTCTTCGACTTCGCCGGCGTCGTCCGCCATGATCGGCGAGCCGCCGCACGCAAGAAGAATATTTGCGCAATCGTTAACCGTCACGTAGTTCGTAATATTGTGTACAAGCGGACGGGTATTTCTTACATTTTCCATCATCTCTTTCAACATGTCTTCTCTCCTTTACGACGCTTCCTTTGTGTCCATGCTGTTCTGCATCATGCTGAGCGCACCGGACTTCTTCATGCTGAATACGATCACTCCCGCGATCAGCGAACCGACCGCCGTGGAAATGAAGAACGGAAAGATATATACATAAAACGCAAGCTTGGAAGCATCCTGTCCCATGAACAGAATGGCAATCGGATAGGCGCACAATCCGCCGAGAACGGCCGTGCCGAAAACCTCTCCGACCAGGGTTAACGGAATGTTCTTCGTCTTCTTATAAAGCAGGCCGCAGAGGAACGCGCCGATCATGCTTCCCGGGAAAGCGAACAGACTTCCGAGTCCGGTCAGGTTCCTTATAAGCGATGCGGCAAATGCGACGCACACGCCGTATACCGGCCCGAGCAATACGCCGCACAGCACGTTGACCACATGCTGGATCGGGGCACATTTGCTCCCCAAAACCGGGAACGAAAGCAGGCTTCCCACCACGGCGACGGCACAGAACATGCCTGCCAGCGCGAGTTTGATGATGTTTCTTTTCTTCATAATGCATACTCCTTTACAATTTCGGGAAACGGCTGAAAAACAGCGCGCTTCCTTATGATGCAGAACCCCCGCGGGGATCTGTCGGAAGTTCGGTCGATGCTTGCTGGCATCCTCTCACGCCGGAACACGGCTTCCCATCGCTGTTCTTCAAGACGCAGGGCGCTCCCCCTCCGTCCGCCACCTAAGTGGACCGTTCCTTCCTTCGAAGGAACCCCCTGCCGGAAAGCGGCAGGGCATGCATGCAAAAACGGGAGACACCTTCGGATGCCTCCCGTAAAAGAAATCACTATAATGACTACCTACGGCGGCATGATCCGCATCAGGTTTAGGGTCGAAGTTCGCTAACTTCCTCTCAGCCTGTCCGCACAGACTCCCCTGTCTCTGTTTTGCACTCCCTTTATACTCTCTTTTCAAAGAAAAATCAAGTACATTGTTGGAAAATGACCGAAAGAAACCAAATCGTTTCTCATCGACCGTCTGCCCTTAGATCACATCAACCTGGGATGCGTCTTTCACGAGCTTCGCTCCGACGATTTCACCGCCCTTCACATACGGAGCGAGTTTCTCTCCGGTCTTGCCGATCCCGCTTCCGCCGGAGGTGGCAAATACGACAATCTTCTTTCCGCTCCAGTCATACCCCTGACAGAATGTATTGACTACGTTGGGCGCGCAGCCGTACCAGATTGGGAATCCGATGTATACCGTATCGTATTCACCGAAATTTTCAACCTTACCGGCAACCGGAACATCCTTCTTGCCGAACTTCTCCTTATTGCAGCGGGCAAGCGGGTTCATCCAGCGGATATCCGATTTTGTATAAGGCACCTCGGGAACGATCTCGAATACGTCTGCCGTAAGCTTCTCCGCCAAATCCTTCGCAACCTTTGCGGTTGTTCCTTCCGCGCTGAAATACGTTACCAAACTCTTCATGCCTGATTCTCCTTTTCCGTATTATCGTTTAGTCTGATCACCTGTCTCCAATCCTTCGGAACCGATACCTGACCGGGATTGTAACTCATGTTAAAACGCTTTCCGTCCTCACGGCCATAACCGACTTCTTTCTTCTTCGCGGCCCAGCAAACTTTGCCGCCGAGCATTCCGTCTGCTTCCACATGGTCGTCCGTGCCCGCCAGCACTCTCGCGACGGTTTCGATTGCTTCATCGATGATCGTATTGTCAAAGATCTCATGACCGCCGTACATCATGTCGAACTCGCCCTGATGCTTCTTCAGCCGAAGGAGACTCTCCATGTAATCGATGATCGGAAGCGAGTGGTCAAACTCCACAAGCGTGCTTCCGTTGCATGCATCACCGCTGTACGCGATCCGCGTCTTGTGATCGATCAGAACGATCGAACCGGCAGTGTGTCCGCCGGCCTCCACTACTTCGATGATCCGGTCACCGAGGTCAAACGCATCCCCGCCGTATACCGGGAGCGTTTTGATCGGATCCCAGTCTGCGAAGTTGTCGTCTAACACAATCCTGTCACGATACTCCGCAGGAGCGCTCTGTAAAGCCATTTCATAAAGCTGCTCTTTCTTATAGCCGTACGACTGTGCGGCAAGCGCCATATCACGCGGATGCATGTAGCAGCAGTCGAAGAAGAAATTGCCCCCGATATGATCCGAATGTGCATGTGTGTTGACAAGGATGATCTTCTTGTCCGTCAGCGTCTCGCAGAACTTCTTCACGTTTCCGAGACCGATGATCGAGTCAATCAGAAGCGCGTAATCCTTACCCACGATCAGATAACAATAGGCAAACGGGCGCTCCACGCCGTTGTTGTAAATCTTATAACTCCCGTCAGCAATTTCCTCTGCCGAATAATACACCATCTTCTCTTCCATTCTATTCCTCCGTTTTGATCAAAACCGCCCTGCAGGGCGCGCCGTCCGAACCGCCGAGATTGATTGGCGCCGCATTCAGAAGGTATACTCCTTCCGGCACCTCAGAAAGGCGGATTCCTTCGAGTAAAACGATCTCCGCGCCGAGCATCACCAGATGCACTGCCATCGGCGCGTCCTCCGGCCCGACGGTCTGCGACTCGTTTCCGAACAGTTTGATTCCTTTGTCCGCAAAGAGCTTTGCCGCTTCTAAAGAAAGCGTAGCATTTCCTTTGACGAGGATCCGCTCCGCGGCACGCATGTCACATGCATATGCTGCCGCATAGATCCGCTCCGCATCCGAAACCGTCACGTCGCCCTCATGTTCCGCGACATACGCGTAGCCGATGAATCTGTCCGGATCCACCTGATCGATCGTCTTCCCGCCATCGATAAAATGATACGGCGCGTCCACATGCGTGCCGTTATGCGCGCACATCGAAAAGGCTGTAAGATTGCATATCGCTCCGTCGGCAATCCGCAACTTCACTTCGCGGACCGGATGCGGGTCGCCCGGGTACACGTTACAGCCGAAAACTTCCTGGGAAATATCGTAAATCTTCATCATCTATCCTCCGATAACGCTGCAAGCAGGCGCATTCCGTCCGCCGCTCCTACCTCACCGGTTCAAAGAACGTCGGTACGTCAAATGTTACACCATTCTCCAATAGACAGTCAATAAACTGCTTATAGTATCCGGGCACAAGCTCGTCGGTCTCGTCATGTGCATGGAGCAGAAGGATATGGCTTCCGCCGTCCGCAAGCATCGCAGCACCGTTTCCCGGGTTCTTGTCATAAATCCGCTTCCACACATCCTCAACGGTAAATCCGGAATTCGGCCGGATATTGTACTCGGCGAAGTCAAATGTCCAGAGTGTGTCTATGTCCTTACTGAGTCCGAAATCCTTCCAGAACGGATACGGGATCTGAATGTCACAAAGCTTATGAAAACCGTTCTCGCGGAAGTACTCCTGAAGTGCCTCTTTATTCGCGCCGCCCTTGTCCCCGTAAGGGAAACGGAACGGGCGGAAACGCCTCTCCACACCGGCATCCTGATATAGCTTGTCAAGCACTGCCTCGTTCTTCTCGATCTCCGCTTTCGCCTCTTCGAAAGTGATCGCCGAAAACGCAGGATGGGAATAGCTGTGGTTCCCCACGATCATGCCGTGCTGCAGCGCATAAACCGCATTATCATAGTATTTTTCGACATTCTGTCCGACTGCGAACATGAGTGCCGTAATTCCTTTTTCGTTCAGGTAATCGACGATCGCCGGCGTGTTCCGCGAAGCGATGTCATCAATTGTTAAAATCGCATGAATCATATCCTTCTCCTTTTCCGCAACGTCTTTCTGTTATTCCCTGTCTGTGTATTTCTTTGCTTCGGCAAATGTGATCGGTACGGCAGTTCCGAGCGCGTCCGTTCCATGCATGGTCCGCGGGATGTTATGAAGTTTCTGTAATGCTTCATAGGCGTCAGCTGTCGCCGTCTTTCCGTCCTTTTTCAAAGCGGAACCCGATCTCCAGAATATGATAATAAATGTCAGGTACCATAAACAATCAACCTCTTTCCGGGGTTACGCGAATCTGTATAGACTATCTGCGAATGGAATAAAACCGGTATAACGCTTCCTTCTCATCATTGATATCCTGATACATCTTCGTCTCAAGCAGTCGGAATCCGGCCTTTTCGGCCGTCTTCACGGAAGGAATACTGGAGTCCTTAATAACGGCAATTATCTCATCCTCATCATAATGCGCAAAAAAGTAGCGAACATAGGCTTTCACCGCCTCGGTCACGTATCCTTTTCCTCTGTATTCGGAGCCGATGAAATAGCAAATGCCCGTCTTTCCTAAATCTTCATAATAGGTGCACCCGACGTTTCCGATCACTTCTCCCGAAGACTTGCGGACGATAGTACACGGGATATAATCCGCCCGCGGGTCATCCTTTTCGGTAAGCTCCAACGCCTCTTCGATCCATTCTTCTGCCCATTCAGAAAAGTTCACGTCAAATCCGATTTCCGTAAGACTCTCGTCTTCGGCCAGTTTCGCATACGCTTTCCCGTCTCCGCGTTGAATGGACCTGATCACGATTCTTTCCGTTTCTATATACATTCTGATCCTCAACTGTATGACTGTTTCTTTCTTTTCTTCTCCGGCAGATCCTCCCACATGCTTTCAACCAGTTCGCACAGCAGTTCCCGGTTATCCACATCATCTACCAGGATCATCTCTTTCGCCCCTTCATACGGAAGTTCCATCGTTGCATTCGGCATCAGCTTAACCGCCGCCGGAACAGGCTTTACAAGAAGCCTGTCATCATAGATGCCGCCGAACACTCTGCCCCGATAATACAGAATGTACTCTCCCATCATTGTTTTGTAACTGATTTCATCAAGCCCTGCCAGCTGCTCTAAAATGAAATCCAGATATTCTCGCGTTGATGCCATATATCTTCCCCTCTAAGCTCACTATTTCTACCGTTTTAATCATATTGTTACCAACACTTCCCATCTGCCGTTACGCTTACCGTTCTCTCTGCGGATTAGTCCCTTCTCCTGCATTTCAACTGTTCTTCTTTTGATTGTCCTCTCGGATTTTCCCATAAGCTCCGCAATTCTCTTTTGAGTTGCTGAAGGCTCTGTCTGTAGCACTTTTATTATTGCCATTTCCTCAATCGTCATCTTCATAGTGCCATTATGGCACTTTGTGTTTGGCACTTTGGCACTTTGAATTGCACTTTGTTCCTTGTAATCCACATGGATGAATCTATTCTTCAACTCATTCTGATAACCCATCAGAAGATTTTCAAAAAATCGCTCTAAATATATTGTAGTAGCGCTGATTCCCTTGCCCAGATCATTATAATTAGCTCTTGCAAGAGAGTTTCTGAAGTACCATGAGTTCTCGGCAAATATCTCATTATTAACCGAAAAGCCAAACGTCTTCAGATACTTAATAATGAAAACCGCCGTAGATCTTGTATTGCCTTCACAAAACGGATGAATCTGCCATATACCGGAGGTAAACTTCGCTATATGTTTCACCGCATCACCGGCAGAAAGACCTTCATAAGAAAAAAGCTTTTCCTGGCCGAAATCATAATCCAAGGTATCCCTTATACTGTCAGCCGATGCATACAGAACAGTCTCTCCATTAAGAACCCATTCGCTTTTCGTAATGTTATAAGTCCTGTATTCTCCCGCATGAGGGAATATATCTTTGAACAGCCGTTTATGAATGGTCTTCCACTCTGCCGGTGAAAACTGAAATGTTCTTTCACCAAGCAGCTCAGTGATTCTGGCGGAAACAATATCCGCTTCCTTTGTTCCCTCTTCAATCTCACTTCGGGTCTGTCTTTCCTCGTAATAAGACTGAATACGCTTCTGCGCTGTCTTTATATCTATTCGACCTTCAATATGCTCTTTGGCCGTTTCCAACAGATACTCAGAGGTCTTTAATCCATCAACATCCTGTAGACCGATAGCCGTTTTCCACGCAGTAGATTTCTCTGACTTCTCAGGTTCTCCCTGTCTTATATACTCTTCAAGATCCATCTGCCATTTTTCATGATCATTCCGTGGCATCTGCAGTCACCTCCGTTCCGTTCTTGATCCTATGATAGTCCTCCATCTCTACATCAAGCGTGATCGTTCTTTCCCGGTGTTGCTCATTCGCTGTAAAAGCGTAACGCATTCGACGTGCGTCGACCTCGCAATTGGAATACAATTCTTCACCCTTTACACTATCATGGGAACACACATTTCCACCGGACTTTTTACTTAATCCATACTTGGATTTTGTCTGACCCATGCTATCCCTGAACCCGTTTTTGTATATAAAAGTGATCTTATAGGGATCCTTTTTGCCTTCATCGTCAATACCGCCGACGATTACTTTTTCAATCATGCTCTCAAAGACTGATCTGTCGAATTGCTCGAGAACCTGATTCTTTTCTAATACTCGTTCGAATTCTTCGATTCGCCGGCTAAGGTTTTTGTTATCCTGCAGCAAATTACCGAAGTACTCAATCTGAGCTACCGCCTCACTGATTCTCTTTTGATAGTCTTTATCGGTGAGTTCATATATGTCTTTTTCCACACTTCCGTCTACATACTTTTCGAGAAGTTTTTTTCTCTTTTCGGCATATTCCTTCTTATTTCGGCATGCTTTATCATAATTGAGTTGTACCGTTTTATCCCCCAAGGTTTCCTCTATTCTCTTGAGAAACTCTTTCATAACATCCTGATTATCAGAGGATAAAAGGCGATAAGATTCAACGAAAGCCTCTTCAATCACTTGTTCTGGGATTCCTTTCGAATCCGGACAAAGTCGTTTTCCTCCCTTGGTAGAGGCTACACATTGCCAAATTGTCTTTTTGTATATTGATGAGCTGTGCCATCGTCTTCTCGAAAGGTTCTTGCCGCAGAATCCGCATTCCAACATGCAGCTAAAAGCAAACTGACGACTGAATTTTTCTCTCTTTCCTGGGGAGACACCACGAGTCAATCCGACTCCTCTTCGTTTTCTTATCTCCTGAGCCTTTTCAAATATCTCATGTGAGATAATTGGAGCATGGTGATTCTTTATAAAGAAACGATCCTCTTCGCCGAGATTTTCAAGCCTTCTTTTCGAAATCGGATCCACGGTAAAAGTCTTTCCCAAAAGAATGTCACCTGTATATTTTTCGTTGTTTATTATACCTAAAACGCTCGAGGAAGTCCACGGATTTCCTCTGATCGTCATTATCCCTTTCTCATTAAGTTCTCTGGAAATCATTGAACATCCAGCACCAACAGTATAACGGTCAAAAATATAGCGTACTGTCTCCGCTTCATCCTCATTTATCGATAGCGTTTTGGTTTCCGGATCATAATCGTAACCAAGACATCCTTGGAAACCTACCAATTCCCCACGCTGCATTTTCATTTTAAGCCCTTTTTTCACGTAAGCAGAGGTGTTCTCAACCTCCTGCTGCGCTACAGAACTCAGTATTGTAAGAAGAAACTCTCCGTCTTTTATCGTATTTATCTTTTCCACTTCGAAATAGATTGCAATTTGTCTCTCACGAAGCATGCGAACATACTTAAGTGTGTCGAGTGTATTTCTTGCGAATCTTGACAAGCTTTTGGCGATTACCATATCAATCTTTCCCGCCAAACAATCCGCGATAAGACGTTGAAAATCTTCCCGTGTTTCCGCTTTCGTTCCTGTAGATGCCTTATCAGCATAAACGTCGACAAAGGCCCAATCAGGATTCTTCTTAATTAAATCCGTATAGTATTTCACCATGGAGTCATAGCTTTTTGCCTGTTCTTCATCACTAGTGCTAACCCTACAATAAGCTGCAACTCTCAGGCGTTCTTTTCGATTTACTGATGATGAATCATCGAAATTGTTATTCGCTTTTATAACCTCTACTTCCATGAACGTCTCCTTTTCACTTCTGTTGTGTTCCCTTCGTAGTGTCTATATTAATTATACTATAGCAAATCGGGTTGTTCAAGTAGAAATATGAGATACAATGCCATAATCCATCTTCAGTTTCCTCAATACCCTTTTATACTCCTCTTCCGAGATTAGTTTTTTTCGAAGAAGTTGGTTAAGCATAGCCAACTGCTTGCTATATCGCAATAGGTTTTTCCGGTCTATGATAACCACCTCCATTCTTTCACATAGTATCGTTGCAACAGCCAAATGGCGGGCAGAAGGATAATCCTACTGCCCGCTTCAAAACCTTTTTAGGTCAAAACCATAAACAGTAATTAAACCGGCGCCTTCTACGCCGATTCCCATGAACACGCCTGCCTGGTCAGGACAGCCCCGGTATGTACCCCCGTGAGCTTCTTGCTATTCCGGTCCGCGGTTGCGGAGGAAACCACTTCCAAAACGCGTACCAATAGCGTCCGAGACATTCCGCCGCTCCCTCGCCTAGATCATCGCAGTGGTTTGCCCCTCGTGGTTGTTCGTGTTCGGATGCAATTGTCAAGGTTCAATTATAATAACGGAAGGAAATCTTCCGGCATTATCGAGGCCATACTTCTACATCGTTCCGATAAGCCATCCGCAAACGCAGTGGTTATCGGTGTTTCCGCTTGGACGGCATGATTGGCAGAATCGCATACCGCACCGTCATCTGTCTTCGTCTGAATTAGTGGACATGCCACTCAAATACTCTTAGAATCCCGGACCCACTGCAACTGCTGGTTAAGCGCTGCGAAGCGGTCCGAGATAGTCTGGAGCAAGACCTGTAACTCGACCGTCGGTGGAACAAGCGTATCTGCGTGAAGTCCGAAGACCGTCTCTGCCGTCTCCCGGTCCATGTCCATAAGCCTCCATACCGGAACCTTCAGTACGCGTACGATAGCTTCCATGTGGATCACGGTCGGACACTGGTGGCCCGCCTCATACCGGCGGATTTGCCGTGCATCTAGCCCTGCTTCTTCCGCAAGCCGGTCCTGGGTATAACCAAGCTCGGTCCGGATGAACTTAAGGCGCTTGCCGAAACTCTCTATTGAGAATGAATACTTACCGTTCATTTGCTCTCCCTTTCTTTCTGTTGCCTCGATCATAGCCGAAAACCGTTCTTTGCACAAGGTCGCGCAAGTCCGCTTTTCCGAAATAGCGGACTTCCTGGTCCTCCCATCCGAAAAAAATTTTTCGGGTGACCGGTTGCCCTCCGAATTCCCTGGCCTCATCATAGCAAAGAGGGTGTCGTACCAGATACGACACCCTCAAAAAAGTCCCTTGTGAAATTGAACAAAGTTTTCAGATTCCATATGTGCGTTTTGCCGAACAGAGAAGATTCCGGATATCCTCCGCCACCTCTTTCGGGGATTCCACCCTGATCAGATCCGCATAGGAGGCAAGCACCCGGACCAGGGGCTCTCCCTTCCTGACATCAAACTCCACACGGATTGTGTTTTCATCAATCTCGGCTGTGGTCTTCGCTGTCCCTCGGCTCATCTTCCACAGTTCCTCCATAATGAACGGCTTATAGGTTACTGCAAGGACCAGTCGGATCGGATCCCCGTCGAAATGCAATACCGATTCATTCACCTGACGGTGGATCTCTTCCTCCGAACAACTCCCGTAATACTTCTCTGCTTTCTCCGTAATCTCGTTGCTCATAAAAACTCCCACCATTCTCTCAACCCGAAAGGTCTTTTTCTTCCCGGCTGTGGCATCGCCGGCATAGAGATAAACCGCATTACTGTCAAAATGGAACCGGTAACAGCTGATATCATACCATTGGCCGTCATGTTTCGGAACCAAACGGAAATGTCTGTCAAAGATTTCGTATTGAAACCGGATCCGTCTATGCTCTTCCATCGCGGTGAGCATCACATGCATGTTGAAGTATACATCGCCACGCGGTGTCATACGGTCAAGCCGGACAGAAAATCCCCTCTTCAGTTTCTTCTTTGCTTCTGGATAAAGCTGCAATGCGATGAGCTCATTAATCCTCTCGATTTCTGTTTCATCCAGAACCTCGGATTGCGCAACCCGCTCGGTCATCATCAGAAAATCCATCGGGGTAATCCCGTGCTCCATGTAATAGCCGCCTGCCTGGGCGGAATACCGGATTCGGTCCGTACTGAACTGCTGCACGATATCAATGTCCGAATAGGTTGTCCGCCGGTCTACAAACCCACAGCCGAGTGCTTCATCAACCCGCGCCTGCAGCATGTTCGTGTTCTTAACATGATTCTCATCCGTATCATAGAGTTCTCTCTGTATCTGCAGAATTCGTTCCTGTGCTCTACCCATATCTTGCCTCCTCTCCATCGGGAGATTCAGCATCCCGTTTTGCCCAAGAATCCCCCTTGCGCATTTATAGGGTCAAAAAAGCTCCGGGACTTCTTGTCACCGGAGCTTTCGGGATTCTGGTTGGAAACTCGCCACTGCCTTTTAGAGCGCTTGATCTTTATCACTTTCTACATATACACAAATATCGGAGATGGAACACTTAAGGATGCGGCACAGGTCATTCACGGTTTTCATGGAAATATCTTTTCCGTTCTTCAACCGGGAGAGTGTGCTGCTGGAAATGTGATGGTATGTGACTAACCGATACCAGTCAAGTTCCGACTTTTCAAGTGTCACCCAAAACGGCGAGTAATCTATCATTTCGATGCTCCTACTTTCTGATAGGAACATCATACTTCCACTACGAAAAATCGCATAGATTCGTAATTCCGAACAGGTTCGTATCATTGAACATGTCGCCGTATTATCCGTCATTCATCACCCATTTAGGTTATGCTCCACAATCTGCTGAATTTTATCCTCGATAAAGACTGGAATTGCATCCAAAGTGCCATCGAACAAAGCCTCATAGATATTCTTATCAGCACGAAGCTGGTATTTGTCCAAGGACTTAATAATCGTTGACCCTTCTGCAGTCTTCAGCATAAAGCTGATTTCATCATTTCTTAAAAGATCGTCTTTAAGTAATCTTGACTCATGCGTTGTAATAATCAATTGTGTATTGCGATTCTCTGCCATTTGAAGAAAAAGTTTGATTATTTTAGCCGTCATCGCCGGGTGTAAGCACCGATCAAGCTCATCTATCACATAGATGCTGTCATTGGATATTTTAAACAGGATTTCTATCAAGTCAAGCAAACGGGCTGTTCCATCGGATTCTTCATTCAAATTGAAGAAAACATTATTTGTTTCATGCTCAAACTCAATGGTCTTGATTGAAACATTGTCTTCCACATCGATTTCAAATGTATAAAACTCTTTTACTGCCCTTGCCATAATAGAAGGCAGGACATTCTTTCCGTCTTTTTTTGCCCTGGCATTCATCTTTTCTAGGTCTGCTATAATAGTATTATATATGTTTTCAGGAATTTTATTTTTTACAATCTCTTGTGGAACTTCCGCTATCCTAAGTGTTCTGATGCCAGTACCAAGGGAATTCAGTATATCTGCTATCTCCTGAAGATTTGAGTCTCGAAAATAAGGATATCCTTTCAATATATCCTCTGGAAAACTAATCGTTAATTTTTGCTGAAGCCAAACATCTAGTGCGTTCAAGATTCCCAATTCTGGATAATCTGCAAACATTTTCCCCTTACTTTTATTGATTATCGTCAAGAAAAGACTTTCATGATCGCCAGCACTATCTTCCCCATAACTCCTGATCTTTGCGACAGCCTCCTTCCCCTTAAAAAAATCCCCTACTATAAAGGACTCATCACTAACATTTCTCTCATAAAGGTATTTTCTGAGGCCGGAAGGTGTTGTCTCATATAGCCACTCTTCTTCAATACTTCCGGTATTTAATATGACAGTAAATCCAAAACAAAGACGCCTGTCTTCACACAACAACTCTATTTCAAATTCAGATGGCAAAAAACGATTTTCCTCTTTTAATCTATAGTAACAATTGGAAAACCCTCTGGGAAAGCCATCGCGCTGAACGGCCTGAAAGAACCTAAGTGCCTTAATCAAATTCGACTTTCCCGATCCATTTGCACCAAAAAGCGCTTCACATTTCACGAGTCTCATCCTACGATTTATAAACACACGCTTAGAGCTTTTACGTGTCTTTCCGGCTTCCAAGGACAGCTCTTGCTTTCCATCAAAAGAAAGAAAGTTGGATACGGCAAACCTGATCAGCATTTTTCATTGTCTCACTTTCCGATTAATCTTTTTCGAATATACCTTGTAAAAACGATTTTGTCAATTTAAATCTATAATATTTTCTCCGAATTTTATTTGTCATTGCTTCGTAATCGATTTTTTCGTTTTGCGTGCAATATTGTGTTGACTTGTTTTGCATCTTGTGTTATGTTGTACATAAGATTAGCACCCCGAAACCGAACGCTATAACACATCAAGAACAAAGGAGGAATATCCCTTGATTAGTATTTTTGATAGGCAGAATGACATCTTAACCATTGTCTCCCAACTTGACATTTCACCTACCATGTACAAGAATGCGGTTGAGAAATACAAGGCTTTGGCAGCTTTCCTGAATGACTGCGGCATTGATGCAGATTTTTACCCGCAGGGTTCATTCGCAATTGGTACCGTAGTAAGACCCTGCTACAAAGGTCAAGATGCTAGCTATGACCTTGATTTTATCTGTCAGCTTCATTTTAGCAGAGACAGTGTTGCACCAAGTGAGCTTCGAGCGAGAATAGAAGGTGCTCTCAAAAGTAGCGACCGATATGGCGGAAAGCTTACAAAATGCGGTGAATGCTTTACTATAGAGTATGCAGATGTAAACGGAGTTGGATTCAGTATAGATATCGTTCCCGCCGCAGATGAGAGCAATCAAAAAAAACATGAACTCAAGCATTTCAGTGAACGGCCCGATTTAATTGAAACCGCTATTGCAATTCCTCGTCAGGACGGCGACCGCAACTACTCCTGGTTAACAAACAACCCTCGGGGATTTAAAGCCTGGTTTGACGAGATTAACCAACCCTTTCTTGAACATCATTCATTTGAGAGACGCAACAAGTATCTGAACGAACATCGAACATTCTTTGATTCCGTAGAGAGTATTCCACACGAATTGGATCATTCCGCTATGCAGCGGGTTATCCAACTCTTGAAGTATCACCGAGACCACTATTATCAATGCTTGCCACGCAAAGACCACGATGACATAAAACCCATCTCTGCGATTATCAACACATTAGTCGCGGATATATCCCGACACACTGCTCCAACATCCGATGTCTTTTCATTACTAACATTTGTACTCAACACCCTAGACATCTATGCCAAACAGCAAACAATGCCTTATGACGATTTTCACGAACAATACAAAGGCTGGTCCGCTCTTACACGAGGAAGTGGGTTATGGCGGATTCAAAACCCTGCTAACCCAGAAGACAATTTGGCTGACAAATGGAATGAGAATCCTGCCATCCCGGAGTACTTTTTCAGATGGGTTCACGCCTGTCGTACCGATCTTATCGACTCCATGCAGTTGCCTGATGACAAATTCCGTACGCAAATCGAAAACGCCTTCGGAACTGATGCAGTCAGAAATTGCTTGGGTGATTTGAAGTACGGAAATTCCAAATCAAAACCCATTAACACTCTTTCGGCTTCAAAGCCCTATCATGCATTATGATTTTTGACTATGCTACAGCTATCGAACAGGTTGCAAAACTGCTCACATTATACTCCAAGCTAACGATAAAGGAAGCGGATTTGACAATGATTCGACTCAGCGGTTCCATTGTTGTAAATCGCTCTGCTTTCAATTATACTCTTCACAAAGAGTATCCTATAGACATTTTCATACCAATAGGAAGTGAAGATCTCCCCACCGTCATAGAAACAGCCAATATGATTGATGCAGAGTATCCTCACAGATATCGCGATGGAAGCCTCTGTCTTGAAACCGAGACTGCTATTCGAATGCGTTTCTTCGACGGTTTTAATCTAGCTACATGGATGGATGAATTCGTTGAGCCCTTCTTTTTCTCTTACGAATACTATAAACGATTCGGCGTTTTTCCGTTCGGAGAACGACCACATGGACTTGGTGGTATCTTACACACATATCAGGAATTATTACATGTCGATAATCCCGGGACAGCTATCACATTACTTCGCTATGTCGCAGATGAAGAATACCGTGGTCATCAACCTTGCCTGTGTGGTAGCGGTCAAAAACTACGTAAGTGTCACGGTAAATTCTTGTTTCCGCTTATGACTAATCTCAAGAAGAAGTCTATAGCTGTGTCGGATTTGCATTACCTAAGGAAGGAGATCTCTTCTCTTGAACAATCAAAACGAAATATTGCAAAAACAAAATGACAGAAAAATGCTAGAATGCCAATTTGCAGCAAGACACTTCTATAATACAGCAGAAAGATGCAGTATTATCGCTTTTAGTTGTGCAATTGTCTCGTTATCAGCAGTTTTTTTACCTAAAGGAGCCTCTTCGGCATATTCCACTGCCACTTATATTATACCACTACTCCTTGATGCAATCAGTATAGTATATTATTGGCGGATGGAAGTTTCTGTCTCTTCAGCAGCAATTCTCCGCAATTACTTCGATGAGATAGTACTTGGGCTCAAAACAGCCACGAATTCAAATAATGATATTTGTCGGATTAAACGACTGATCATCGATGCCACTAAGAAAAACGAAAAGGAATGGAAAGTTCAAGTGACTAATACTGGAAAAGACACCCCACCAGGGGTGAAAGACTGGTATCAGTTTTCACAACAATACACTAAATCCGATGCAGTATTTGAGTGCCAGAAACAAAACTGTATGTGGAACCGTGCACTCAGTCGCAGACGAGTGAGAAACTCTGTTGTCGCTCTGTTATTATGTATCATTCTATGCTTTATATGTGGGTATTTATTTCACGTTTCTATTCCAAGGATTATTCTTTGTTTGTTTAGCGCTATCTTAACATTATCGAATAGACTCATCGAAAACATTAAATACATACGACTATCTATCAAAATTGATGATATATGCGAAATGCTTGAGGTCTCGAAAAACAACGTTCACATTTTTTCATTGCAAAAACTCATTTGCCAAAGGCGTGAACTTAATGTCGTTGAGAGCAACCGTATTCATAGAAAACATAGCAAATCATTATCGGAGATGTACGAACAGATTACACAGCAAGATGACTAAACATCAAGAATATCGTAAACCAATCAATCTGAAGTAACTTTCAAATTTTCCCGTTAGGCTGCCTTTTCTCGAACAATTAGTCTCTCAACCGCGAAGAGTACTGTAGCGGTCTCTATCGCGTCTGCCGAATTCAGGAACACATCATCAATGTCAAATGCCCGTCCGATGACTGGCTAAAGTAACTCGATAATCACAGAACACAGGAATCCGGCCGCTACCGTCCGCAGCCAGCTCTTACTCTTTGTCACCAGCAGATAAATCACGCCGAACGGAAGGTACATCAGGAAGTTGACAATTCGTTCCGTGAATATTCCGAGCTTAAAAGACCGAGGTGCCGCGGAAGCGGTACCATCATTTCGCAGCAATGATACCGCCGGCCCACAGTTGGATACCGAAGGTATCCCTCCCTTAGGTCTGGCCTGCGAAGTCCACCTCCATCATTTGAGCTATTACGGCATCAAAGTGTGCAGTCTCATAATTCTCTTCACACCACTTGTTGTAGAGCTCACAGTACTGGCTGTACTGATAAAAACGGACTCCTTCTTCCTCAATGTCATTAAGTTAAGATGACAAACAAAGATCTCTATATCAGAAATGGTATAGGGGTCTTTTTTTATAAAAACACTTGACATGAGCAGCAAAATGTGCGGCCGCTTTCACTACCGATTGAATAAAGAGGTAGCGAAAGCGGCCCTTGTAATTAGCAAACCATACACCTTCATGGCAATCCCGTAATTCGTGATTCCCGGTGCTAGTGGATACTGAAAGCCCCTCACACTTCTTAAATGCTTAAGAAGTCATTAACGCCAGACTTGCTTGCCCCTGTCTGGCGAGCAATTTCGCTACCCGACATGGATAGAGCATAGTGTTTGATAATGATGTCCATAACGGCAATAACGGCATCACAGGTTTCTTTGAATTCAATTCCGGCTGCGTAACCGAAATCTTTTCTGTAATTGTCCCATTGCCGTTTCATGACATCACTTTTTTTTACAATACACATGATTTCACGGTACTGTTTCATCAGTTCTGCGGATCCTCTTTTCTCCACCGTTGCCGTAAGCGCTGCTCCAAGGCTCTGCATGTCAATATTGTCTGCCTGCAGCTTTGTCAGAATGAATACATCATAATAATCTCTCGGTCTGGTATTCTGATCGCCTCGGGAGACAATTGTTTCCAGCTTCTCCGCTAAAACGGTTGAAAGATTATATGCCATCACGCTGATGTTTCTGTCTTCCATCATCAGTTTATATCTGTACTCAACCTCACGGGGTGTAATCTTATCCCCGGTCGTGATATCCAGTTTCAGCGGGACTGCCATTTTCTCATAATCCGCGCTCAGCGCCACACGATAACCTGTATATTCATCACCCTCGCGAATCTCCCCGATGCTCTTAAACCGGAAAGTAATATCATCCGGAACAGGAATTGCGATAATCTCCTCCACCATCTTCCGTATTGTTTCCTCATTTACCGGATAGCCCTTAATAGTTGCATCCATATCCATGGTTGCTCTGGAATCAAGCCCTACCATGGATGCAATCAGGAATCCGCCCTTGATGATATAGTTGTCGCGGTACTTTGAAAGAGATACCCTTTCCAAAAAACGTTCCAGCATATAGTTTTGCAGAACAAGCGCCGCCGAAATGTTCTTTTCCTTCGCCAGGTTCTTTATTACCGCTTTCAACTGCATGGCATTCTTCATAACAATACCTCCAGATAAGCCCTGAGTTTTTCTTCGACATGTAAAGCTTTTGCGTATTCGGAAAGAAGCGGAATATTCTTTTCCTTTCTTGAAGCATACCTCTTAAATGCGTCTGTGACCACCTGAACATCAGTGTGGTTTCTCGTTTTCAGGATGTCACATAACGTCCGTTCGGCGCAATAGCCTCTGACCGTGTTTCCCGCGGGCGTTGTCAACTCCGTTACCCCGAGGCTGTACAAAGGTTCTTTCGAACTGCAGCATACAATCCCGTCCCGTTTGGGATTGGACACGTTATAGGTCAGCGGGAAAACCATATGAAACCTAAGTGGAGTTCTGTCAGTAAGATCACAGAGAAACAGCGCCGTATCAACAGAATAAATCCCCCGCTTATATCGGCTTTGGACATTGACGAACTCATCCTCCCATGCTTCCGGCAGGGTATAGACGCCGCGTGATACTCGTTCCAGACTTCCGGTATCCGCCAGATACTTAAGGCTTCCTCTGGAAAAGCCGGCCTCGACAAGCATGGAAGTCGTAATAACGCCATTATTCTGTTTTACAAGTTCCAGTATCTTTTGGGAATCAGTCATAGCATCACCGCCTCTCCCGTTTTACTTTCTTGCTTATTACCATATCTCATGTAAGCAAGAATGTCAAGTAGTATTTGACATTCGCCTTGATGTCCGATTATACGGAACGGTTTTCAATCATTTTTCGTTCGTTTCAACAGCATCGACCATGTACGCGTTCTGAAAATCACGTCATCAATGCTTCAATCCCCTGTCCCTTATTCCGAATCAAAGATTTCATGATAAATGTCCCGGATATTCTTCTCAATGTTCACTCCGTGGATATAGGCAAAATCGACCTTCTTCTCACGGATAGCTTTCATGAACTGGTAATATCGCGAATGGCTGATGGTATCTGTAAAGAAGAAAGCGTGATCCGCCTTCTCCACGATGGATGCGTCCGTGGAACCGCCGGCTTCTGGATTCACGAAAGTCCAGTTTGAAAACATGTTCCGCAGCCTATACACCTTGACTTTTCACTCTATTAATTCCTTTGTTGCCTTCTTTTCGTCTGTTATGTCAACATACAAAAAACGGCATCGCCAAACCTTTGGAGGTCTGAAGATGCCATTGAATCTGCTATTTGAAACAAGTACTCTTCTTCCATTAGAAGTCGTTACTAATAATACTATTCCCATCAAAGAATACCTGATGTGATACTCATTTCTGTATCAATAAGTCCTGCCAATCATCTGGAAATCCCATGGTTTTTACATCCACGTGTATATACTTATTTACAAGAATCGAAATCTGATTGACATACGCATTCCAATGATTATCGTTTTTTAGTATTTGCTTCATGCAGAGCAAAACACCAAACATTCTATTATTTCCTATTCCTGCCTGCGTATACTCTTTGTATAGCACCGGCGTCTTGGAAAACTTTGCATTGTAAATTCTTCCGTAATGTGCGCAAATATTGCGAACATAAGCAATACTTTCAAGCCAGCTTTCCAAATACGTATAACCTATGCCAAAACTCTTAGCCACAGCTTTCTTGTCTGAGTTTTTCATATTCTTATAGAACTTCGAAAGAGTTCCAAAGCTAAACACCTCTACCAACGCATATATAGGCAATTCACCACCCTCGTAGTTTTCCCTAAAGTTGCGTACAAACGGGGCTTTTGAGTTTCTTCCGATCTCTCCCTCGATGTCAGACAAAAAAGTCTTATGATAATCTAGATCCGCAAAATTGGACGGATCCTTATATCCCAAAACGCCATAAGTTTCCGCAAAATAGTTTGCAATTCTACATCTTACATTTACTTCAATTTTCTCAATTTCAGCGAACGTAATTTGACGGAGATTTGCATTAAACAGATATAACTCCACAATCTGCTCAAATGTTACTTCTCCATTATAACTCCCATTCTTAGGTTTATACCCCAAACTATATGCTTTAATCAGCCTGAAATATGAGATGTCATTCAGTATTCTCTTAGCATACTCTTCATCACTGATAACAAGTCCCAGAGTCTTTAAATTCTCAACTTGTTCATCAATCGTCATTGGCGGTTGATGATGCTTCAACTCTCCCATTTATTATTTCTCCATATAATTCAAAGACCCAACGTGGTCCGCATCGTTGAGAGGCGTGTTGGGTTCTGTTAGGTCTAGTATAATCTATATCCTTCAAAAATGCAACCACAATGTTTCCAAACGATGAAGATTTACTCTTATGAGATGTCACCATTTCGCTTTTGTTCGGTGACATCACTATGTTCATGTTCTTGTCACAAATTGCGCGGGACCGTTCAAGCCCCGCGCAATTTTACCGTGCAACATACATTTTTACTCTATTTCTGTGATAATACCCCTATTTGCTTTAACGTCATCCATCAATCCGTAAATCATTCCCGCCCAAAAGACATGAATATCACACTGATCATCTAGCAGTTCTGATGGATTATCCGCTTGGAGTATCGGTACCATTCCGCCAGTTTTAACCGTACTGAGTGCTGGAAGAAACTCTTTTAATTGTCTCTTAGTGGCCAGCACGACCACATACCTACTCCCCATTTCTGCCTTGCAAATTTTTCGGATAACATCTCCTCCATCCCCATCTTCAAGTATTTTCCATCCAAATGAGTGTATTTTATCTAGAACTGATTTTGTCATCTCCTGTTCTGCTTGCTCAAAAGCCTTTTTCCCGACATCACTTGTTCTCCATGAATACCACTCCGTCCCGTTTAAGTCAATACTGTGCTCTTTGCTTACACGCTCCCAGATGATAGGTTGCGCCGGTTCCGGAATAATAGCTATGCGGAGATAATAATCATCATCATCAAATCCGGCAAATTGTTCACAATCAAGAAGAAACTCCATACTTCCACCCGGAGAGACATATTCATCATAGGCAATTCCGTATATATGGGTAATGTCATACACTTTTTTTCCATTATATTCTCCTATAATCTCTGCCAAGTTATCAGTCTTGTCTTTATCTGAAGAATCAACTGAAAACAGCACTAATTCTCCAGGGGATTCCAGCTGTTCCGAAATGCCCTTTGATTCCGAAATGATAGGCTTTTTTTCCGGTTCTTGATTCGTTGAAGGCAAATCGGTGTCAGCAGGTTGTTCTATTCTGTCCCCACAGGAAACATTGCTTAATAACGTCAACAAACAGACTATAACTAATAGCGTTCTTTTAATGCTCATCGAAATCCCCCCTTATTGTCCATTGGTACCAGTCCACATGGCGATACCAATATAATCCTTGCCTGTGTGCCCACCAAGATCCTTTATTTGGATTGTATAATTTCCGGACGTTTGCGGAGTGAATTGAACGATTTCAAAATTCCCTTTTGCTGTAGTTGATTTTGCGACTTCGCTCCCGTTGGGACCGTACACATATAAATCCAGATTAGACATTGATGCTGTTGTCACGCTAACATTTGGATCGTTATGAGGCTCGGAAACACTGTTTTGCCGAAGCCAGAAAATACATATACGAACTACGGTATTCGCGTTTGCCGAAAGCGAAACCGTTCTGTTATAAGGAAATCCAGCGTCGTATACAATGGGATTCCAATACTTTCCGCTTACAACGATATCTCTTGCCCATCGCGAATCGAGGATTCCGGCTCCCTCTTTATCGCTAATCTGAGTGGTTCCGGCGAGTTGAACGCTAGATGCAAATATGTCACCGACACTACCATTGCCCAATGCATCAATCTTATGTGCGGCAGACGCCATCAAGACGGCACCAACAATCGTCTGTTTCGTTTTTAAATTTGGTTGATAACTACACAACTGGGCAATTGTTCCGGTAACCTGCGGGGCTGCAAAGCTTGTCCCATCCATCCCCCAAAAATTCATTCCGTCAGCAACCAGATTCGGTTTCTCTGCTCGATCGGTTCCGCTTTCATCATAGGAACTAAATGATGCCAAGCTAAACAAATTAAACTGATTCCAAGCAGTTGCCGTTACAGGATCAAAAGCCCCAACAGTCATGATATTGTAAGCCATTCCGGGAGGCGAGATCATCCCGCCACTATTCCCTGCGGATTTTACAAAATGGACATCATGATTTACTGCAATATGATCCACCCATCTGCTGACAATATCATAAACCCCATCAGATGTATAAGCAGAAGATATCCGCATGCTCATATTTATAACATTTACATATTGGCGTAAAAGCCACTCAACTCCATCATAAAAATCCGTAGGGTTTCCTGTCGAACCGCAACAGTACAGCTCCGCATCCGGAGCAAATCCGTCATTATTGTCTGACGCACTCGTTCCAACCATAATACGTGCAACTGTAGTCGCATGAGTTGAAGTGGCAGCGGAAGCATACCGTTTATGTATTGTTGCACTCGATAAATAGGAATCTGCGGTGTTTGGAACACTGCTCTCAATCATCCCTATTTTCACGCCGCTCCCTCGGTTTCCGCAACTATCGCGAACATAGTTTGCCCGTGTGAAAACATTCGCATCATCAAGACCATCATCAACGACCTCAGCTCCATAAAAACGCGTGATCCATTCTACGCGGTTGTCTTTTTCCATCTCGTCCAAAGCAGAATAATCCGTTCTGAGAATGAGCATGGGGGAAAAACTACTTTGAAACAAGCATTCCACCTGGTTGTCATATGTTTTTAAAAATTCGCCGTTCCACGTATCATAGTATTCACAGTATATATCCCTCTTGTGAGAAATTGCCTCTTGGAGCAATAATCCTTCTGCTTCATCCAGTGACAACGATTCCTCACTTTCTTTAACGTATGTATACAATTCGGACTCTTCCGGATAACGTTCAGCAAAAGTCGTCATTACTTTTTCAGAGGAGACATCTCGCAAGAATACCATTACTTCGACAAGTTCATCATCGCAATGCTCTCCCGATAAATCCCCAAGCAATTTAGTCGCTTTTACAGTCGGAATCAGGCGAAATGACGCAACCAAAAGTACCAACATCAATAACCAACATTCTACTTTTCGAATCATATCTCGTCGCTCCTGTCTTCATGTTTTAACAAATAAAGCCTCACACCACATTATTATCTCTTGTGTTTATGAAATCAACCCCTGCGCAATGAGCCAATCCACGACCTCCTGAGTCATCCTCCTGCAATGATTGTATTGACTGCTTGGATTTACCCCTGAAACCTGGATGCCATAAACAACATTGGAAGACGAATACAGCGGTGCACCGCTTTCTCCGGCATATGTATCGATTGAATGATTCAAAACGTAAGTGGCACAGCTATTCACGCTTCCGCTGGCTTTCCACATGGTACCATAAGTCTTGTCTCCAGGATATCCAGTAATTGTAAAGGTGTTGTTCAAGAAAAAGGAGTCATTCTGATACCCGAGACCAAACCACCCTGTCGTATTACCCGGGCTCGTGCTCAAAACAACGATGGCATAATCATCCTTGTCGTCATCATTGAAATAGGTAAAATTCGCACACACATAATAATACGAAACGCTTGCCGTAATGGGAGTATACGTTCCATTTCTTCCAAGATAGACTGTCATGGAAGACAAAGACGCGTTGGACGTACTCATACAGCAATGACCTGCTGTAAGCAGAACATTTCCTGAAACCATAAATCCGGTACCCTCGGCAGATGTACCATCGGTATATGTCATAACCAATTTAGCAATTCTGTAGTACGGCGAACTGGTAGTTGATGTAACCTGTGTCCTTCCGTCCGTACCAATAATACTTCTGTCACCCAGGATCTCTTTTTCTGCAACCGGATTGAACGGTTCGGTTGAAGTAATCCTTTGCCCGTCTCGATACTGGGGCGGAGCATATCTTGGCACAAGGGATACCTCCCCCGTTTTAAGGTCGTACTTTCGATACATCTGGGAAAGATCAATTTCCTCAGTCAAAACGCCCTCGCCTGTTGCCATGGTCCAAGACACCGAAAGGCTCAATACCATCACGAACGTCAACAGCAGGCTGATAATTCTTCTTGCTCTTTTTCTCTTCATAACGCTATACCTTCCTTTTTTGTTTGTTAGCCGTCAGGCTTTGGGCGACTCAGACTGGATTCTATATGAATTTGCATCAGTTACCGCTTAACGCCTGAATAAAGCTCGTCACACATTCTTCCCCAACATAGAATGTCTTTTCTGTCCATCCGATGTTGGTTGTTACAAAACCACCGCTGTACACACGAATTCCGATGTTCTGCTGACCAAGCAGGCGATAATCAACTCCGATTTCAGCATACAATTCGCCAAACTCTTTGTTTTGAAGAAATTCCAGGACATCGCCTGAAACAATCTGAATTGTTGTCCCGATGCCATGGTTCGGTGCAGTTAAAATAGGATCGTTCGGCATGTACGCACATCCGCCAAAATTCGAAGGTAGTTCCTCTTGAGTAAATACCGGGATTGACTCTTCGGCAAACAACTCTTCCAATAGCTCGCGGATTGTTCCATACGCGCCGGAAACATCTTGCTCCCCTGTCTCTGTATGCAGGATTATTCCGATAAGATCGGTGTACTGCAGAAGCTGTGTTCCAGTCGCAAAGTCCGAATACGTATCTGCTACATACAATGCATTTCCATACACACAATACTGTTCCTCGTCCGGGAACTTAACAGCAACAGCAAAAGACGGATCTATACCGGGGATCTCATAAGCGAGCACTGTTGTCTCCCGTGTTGTCGGCTCCGGCACACTTTGGCTATCAACAGCCACCCATGTGCCGGACAAAATAGTCTCCGATACAGCCGGTCCGGTTTGAACTGTTTTTTCATCACTTACGAAGACTACATCACCGTAATCTACACCCACTATGGTAAACTCCCCGAAACATTGTCCTGTCTGCCCTTCATACTCACCGGACGAACCAGTGTATATTACTCCGTTTATTGACAATTCCGAATACTTCTCATAGTTCGGCTGATCTGCCCATCGCTTCGTGCTACTAACATCTTCTTTTACTGTTTTGTTTCCTGTCGGGGCCTGGTTCTTCAACGCGCTTCCGACCGTGATCCCGACAACGGCAACCACCCCGGCTGCGATGGTCGCAATTGCTGCCCTTTGAATGCCTCGCCATTTCGACCTAGGATTGGTTTCTGTTTCTGCTGCCTCAAGCACAAAACGATCGTCAACATCCGTTAATGCTGCATATAAATCGAATTCTTTCATTCCGCTCACCCTTTCTTTTTCAGATGCTTCTGTAGTTTTTTCCGCATCACATAGAGTTTATTAGTGACATACCTCTCGTTCTTCCCTAGCTGTTTTGCTATTTCCGACACCGAAAGGGAAAACCAATATCTTTTCATAAATATGATACGGTTTTCTTTACTGAGTCCGATCAGGAAGGAATCGAGCGTTTCTTTTATTCCTGTATCATCATCCGCATCAAAGCAATTCGGATCCGGAATACACTCCGATAATTCCTCATAAGAAACCGTCACGATTTCTCCGCCGCGTTTTTTGCGCTTTTTTTCGCGTAGAGTTGTAATCGCCCGGTTCCGGACGAGTTTGGAAAGGTATGCTTTAAGACTTATGATTTTTTCCGGAAGGGCATTATTCCACAAATGCACCAGCACATCGTTTACGCATTCTTCCGCATCCTGTTCGTTCTGAAGAACACCATTGGCAATTCGCAAAAGGTATTTTCCGTACTGTGACTGGATTGCCTCGATTGCCGCTTCATGGTCTTGCCGGAACAGATCAAGAATTCGATTGTCGTCTGCTACTGATGTTGTTCCCACTTCCGACTCCTTACAAAGGGTTTTCATTTATACGCATGCGTCTACAGTTGAATTCCTCCGGATGATATTTCGTCTGTAGTTATCCCTTCACCTTAAAGACGCTCTTTTTCCCAAAATGTCTTACACGAAATTGTAAAATGTTTAAATAGTTGAATGCCAAACTAACTTCTGGTCTCAACTTTGTCCTTCGCTTTTGTCTGACTAACTTCCGGTTTGGCTCTTTCCCGCCGTTTTCCGTGTTGTTTTTCGCCATCTTCCGGAGTATAATTGAGGAAAATGCGGGGAATTTTGAGTATGCGGTCGCGAGCCTCCGGAGAGTCGTTTGCAAGAGTAACTTCCGGATGCCTTTGTGCAAGGTTCTTCTTTCCGTATCCTCCTGCCAGTGTTTTACTTCAGTAAACTTGGCTTCAGGCTGACATCATCCGGCAAGATGATCGTGAGCCCGATCCGTTCCAGCGCATTTTTATCGAACGACTGCAAGGCCTTCTTCATGGGTGTCGAACTATGAAGTTTAGGCCTTGTTGTGTTATTGATGTGATTAATCATCAACAACACCTGCTCCTGCGTCAGTTCGTCAAATGCGGTCCCTTTCGGCAGTACATACTAAAACGTAAGAAAGTAAACATCTATAGGTCAGGCAACTGCACAACAATTACTTCCTTGGTAGGGGTCTCATTTACTTTTTCAAAGAAAATGACCTCTGCCTGTTTGTTGTGCTTATAAACAGTGTGTAACCAACAGCTCTGCCATTATTATACACCATTTCAAGCGCAAATTAAGCCAAAACAAAGGACTTTCATATCTTTCCCTTACTCCGCCTTGCATTTAGTTTTTTCACTGAAAGTGCTTGATTTTGTCATCTTCTTATGGTATTTTAACAGTAGAAGAAGCGTTCGTCGACAAACGGATGCTCGGGCTGGCCGTAAGGCCCTGGTCCACCAAGAGGCGGGGATATACCCCGCCATTTCTTTTATCCGAAGGAGAACGGGGTTGGAAAAAGTATTAAGCATCTTCATTGACGAGTCGGGAGATTTCGGCGGGTATTCCAAAGAGTCTCCGTTTTACATGGTCGGAATGGTTTTCCATGACCAGAGTGTTGACATCACCGAAGACATCGCGATTCTCAATAGGCACATCGCGGAGATGGGCTTTCCTCCGCATGCAGTTCATATGGGACCGCTGATCCGACGGGAATCCATCTATCTGCGGTACGATGATGAGTCCGCACGGCTGAAACTTCTCAATACCATGTATCACTTCACCCGTAAACTGGATATCCACTACATTTGCCCGTGTGTTGATAAGAGCAGGTGTGCGGATTTCTTTGCACTGTACTCTGCGCTTTCGCGGACAATATCGGACGAGCTTAACAAAAACATGGATTATCTGAGCCGTTATGAACGGATTATCATTTATTATGATAACGGACAACACGAGCTGAATAAAATCATCACCTCCGTGTTCAGCATTCTGTTTACGAATGTGGAGTTTCGAAAAGTCCAGCCTTCCGACTATAAGTTGTTCCAGGTGGCAGACCTAATCTGTACATGGGAACTGCTTGCTCTGAAAGCAGAAAGAGGAGTGTTTACGGAGTCGGAGAAGGTTTTCTTCGATACTCCTTCAAAGTTTCTGAAAAACCGGTACAAGCTTATCGCGAAGAAAAAACTGTAAGGGCTGTTCTGCCCGCTTTCTATTAAAAAGCCGCTATGCTCCGAAGGTATTATTGGAATCTATCTCTGTCGGAGAATCCTTTGTTTTGACACTTTTTTCTTCTTTTTCGCCCCCACTCTGTATATCTCTGCCAGTCTTTTTCTTCAATCGGTCTATGAGTTCCTTGACATCCATATACTCAATATTCCGAATGGGTCGCTCTGAGATATGATACTTTTCCTCGAGAGTAATCCCCCAATCCGTGAACAGTGGCATCTTCGTCCTTGCGGACCTGCAGAAGGTCTTCAATAAGACATACTCGCCCCTTGGCATTTCCCGAAGCTCATTCGGTGCCATCAGTGGTACTTCCATCATCTGTTCTGAAAGGCTCTGCTCACCGGTCTTACCGTCCGTAGTAACGGTTCCGGTTTGGGCTGTCCGGCTGCCGAGCTGCTTCGAGATGAACTCCGCATCCTGTGAAAGCGGGCCAAAGGCACCGGCAATCGTGTCGTGGCAGCTGTTGAACATGGTTTCCGCGACATCCTTCCCGTAGCGGTCATTCAACTGACTAATGCCCTGAAGTATTCCGACAATGGTCATATTCCGGCTCCGGCTGGCGGTAAAGATTGCGTCTAAGCCCTCGATCTTCGGGATGGTGCCAAGCTCATCATAGAAGCAAATGACCTTCTTCGGGAGGGTTCCGCCTAACCGGTCAGCAATGGCCGTCAGTTCTGCATTAATCTGCTGGATGACCAGGGAAACAATAAAGTACTTGGTGGTATCCTCTTCCGGAAGGACGATATAGACCCCCGTAGGATGTTTGACAAATTCTTCCACCTGAAACTTGGTATCAAAGCAGATCATCTGCTCAAGCTCGCTGTCGATGAGTTCGTTCAGGCGGCTATGGGCGGTGGAAACGATGCTTGCTGTGGTCTGCTCTGCGGAATTTACTGCGGAATTGGCCAACATGGCCGCCTTATGGTACGGCGGAAGCACTGAAAGAAGCTGCGCATAGAGGTTCGGCTCTCCCTTTTTCTTCACGGATACGGCATCGATTAGCTTATGGGCGGAGCTGATATGCCGAGTTTCCGGATCTCCGAATTCCGAAAGAATCATAATGGCGGAGGTAAGCAGCGACTCCGATGCCTCATAGAAAAATGAATTGGCGCCCATGTTGGCCATATCCACACCACCGGTGATGATGGATTTGGCGACCATGCGCGCCTGTTTCTCTGCTCTTGCCTTGTCGTCCACACTTCCGGTATTACGGTACTGATCCATGTATTTGTTGACGAGGCTCATTAGGTTGTAGGTATGGAAATGTCAAGAAAAGTGCAGTCGTATAAACTCACAAAATTTCTTTGACGGTTATGCCGCCAGAGGCTGAGCCTCCAGCAGCTGTCTGTATACCATGGGAGGAAGCCCTCCCGGATTGGCCGTATATACCCTCTGTCGG
>JAFRSD010000016.1 GCA_017427775.1 Lachnospiraceae bacterium
ATGTTCTACCGCGATTTTCTTCCGATCATTGCATCCGACCCCGCCATATTTCACTTCTATCTTGATCCTCAAAACGATGCTTACTCTGAGGATTTTATGCACTTTCCTATTCAGGAGGATTCTCCCATAAGGAATCTACTTGAAACAATGGTGATAGAATATGCCAACCGCAAGGACGATACGCAAACTGTGTTAAGACCTCTTGTTAGCTCCCTGCTTTTATATATTGCGAGGTGCTATCGGGAACTTTATCCACAGGAGTCCGGAAAAACCTTGGCAGAAAAAATAATGCGCTATATGATCACCCATACTGATACGGTAACGCTTTCTGATCTTGGTAAACAATTTTCATACCATCCGAACTATATCTCAAACCTTTTGCGCAAGGACACTGGACGCTCTTTCTCAGAGATACTTACACAGATGAGGATGGAAAGAGCAGTAATGCTTCTTCGAGGAACAGAGCTGCCCGTTGAAGAAATTTCTGCTATGCTCGGCTATGCTGATCGAAGCAATTTCTTCAAAACATTCAAGGAATACTATGGAAAAACGCCACGAGAATATGTAAATAATATCAAAAAATAAACAACGGCGTTTCTTTTTACATCAAAAAATGGCTGACAGAGAGACTATTTTAATCTCTATGTCAGCCCTTTAAATTACAGTTTATTCACAAAATCCAGACTTATCCATCCTGAACCGGATTTCAGCCGCCCCCATCCGGCGGTCGAGCCTTTGCCGGACTTGACCTCCACGATAGTATAAACGCCCACGGGAATGAACTGCGTCCTGTCATAGTCCGTCCCCGGCCCCTTGCGGATATTAAGGTCGGTGATGGTGATCCGCACAAGGAAAGGCACAGCGACTGATGCCGCAGGTCTTAAGATCAATGTCCTGATTATTCCAGTTTTCTCCGAAAAGAACATCGTCATTGAAATGTGCAAATTCCGGCGCAAATTCTCCAAGAGCATCACGCCCTGCTGTCTGAACAATCTTCTCTGCCATATGTTTCCCCCTAATCATTGGCATGCACGTCAAAGTTTGCAAGAAGCCAATCCCCCACTCCGGGTGCATCCGGATCGTGGATTCCTTTACCCTTGTCTAAGCCACGGATTTTTTCCATTTCATCTTCCATAAGTTCGAAGTCAAATATCTCCATATTGCTCTTAATCCGCTCCTTGTGAGTAGACTTCGGAAATACGATAATGCCCTCCTGGTTTTCAAAACGGAGTATGATCTGTCCGGCGTCCTTGTTGTACTTTTCTGCAAGTGCAGTGATTACCGGATCTGCAAACAAATCCTTATTCCCCTGTCCCAGCGGAGCCCATGCCTCTACCCTGACATCCTTTTTTAGAAGGATCTCACGCAGCTGCCTCTGCTGGAAATACGGATTAAACTCCACCTGATTTACAGAAGGTACGGAATCGAATTTCTCCACGTACATATTCCACATTTTGGGTGTCATATTGGAAACACCAATGGAGCGGATCTTACCTTCTTTCTTTGCTTCCTCCAAAGCCCTCCAGGCGTCTGTGACTTCACCATAAGGCTGGTGCAGAAGATACAGATCCATATAGTCTGTGCCAAGTTTTTTCAAGGAAAGGTCGATCGCTTTTTTCGCATCCTCGTATTTGTAATCCTGAATCCAAAGTTTGCTCGTAATCCATATCTGATCTCGCGATATACCGCTATCCTTGACCGCCTGACCAACTTCCTGCTCGTTAAAATACGCAACCGCTGTATCGATATGACGTATTCCAAGGGTAAGTGCCGTCTTCACTGCTTCATATGTGCTTCCATCCGCAGGAATCTGGAAAGTCCCAAAACCGATTGCGGGGATCTTATTGCCATCATTTAATAAAATATATTCCATCGTCTGTATCCTCCTTACAGATATTTGACAGTAGTTTCAATCTCCTTATATGTTTCATGCAAAGGCGTAGGTTTTGCATCCTCTGCAGCATATCCCACCGGCATGATAAGAACCGAATGCTCATTTGCGGGGATTTCAAAGGCCTCCTCCAGCTTACTGTTTGCAAAATAATTGCACCAGCAGGTATCTAGTCCCAACTCGGCAGCACGGAGCATAACATGTGTCGCAGCAATGCTCACATCTTCTACGCCGGAATGAACGCCATCCTCCAAAGGATTCTTCCATTCCTCATCCTCGTTATAAGTAAAGAGCAGAACAGTTCCTGCCCCGTAAGCACAATGAGTAAGCTCTTTAAGTTTTGACAGCGCAGTCTCACTTTGCAGCACATAAACTCTTTGAGGCTGTTGGTTCTTTGCAGTAGGTGCAATGTTGCCCGCCTCAAGGATTTGTTCGAGTTTATCTTTCTCCACAGGCTTGTCTGAAAACTTTCTTACTGAATATCTTTTCTTTGCCAATTCCATAAATTCCATTGTTTTTTCCTCCTTAGCATCACTTGGTTTACAGCCATTCATTTGCCCAATCGGCTATTTCTTTTTCACTAACATTGTTTCCAAATCTCTTTCCACTCACTACCTTTGCGCCCGCAGCGAGAGATTGCATATTCTTTCCCGAATCTCCGATCGGACTCATGCCAGATGTCGCAAACGGAACGATTGTTTTCCCGTTAAAATCGTACTGCTCCATAAATGTATCAATAATTGACGGCTCTCTATACCACCAGACAGGAAATCCCACGAATACCACATCATAGTCATCCATGTTATCCTTCTTCTCAGCAATAGCCGGACGGCAGCTCTTATCATTCATCTCTACCGAACTGCGACTTTTACTATTCTGCCAGTTCAAGTCCTCACTCGTATAGGGAGTCTCTGGCTTGATTTCAAAAAGATCAGCACCTGTCCCGTCTGCCAGTTTCTTTGCCATCTTTGCGGTCACTCCGCTTGCTGAAAAATAAGCTACCAATGCTTTATTCATTGCACAATCCTCCTGTTTTCTTTCCTAAAAACTCACTTTACCATAAACGGTTCAATACTCTGCTCCAACATATAGGTCTTAAATGCTTTTATGTTCTCCGAACCGACGGATGTGCCATCCGACATACACCATGCGGTCATGAGTCCATAAAGCTCAGCATTGATCAGTACAGACAATTCATCAATCGGAGTATCTTCGACAAGCTGACCACGCCTTACTGCCTCCGACAACACAGACTGCATCGCCTGGTAATCGTACCTGTACTTGGAAATGGCAGTTCCATCCTTATCCTCAATACCGCACATAGTGCTCCCGGACAGATTGTTTTTAATCCACTGCCTGCAGATCTCAATACCGGAACGTTCTATGGACTTCATGAACTCTCTGCAGTAATACTCTAGCTTTTCCATGATATCTTTGTCTTCCATACCATTCACAATCTCAGCAAGGCGGTAAAAATCGGTCTTATTTAATTCGTACACTACATCTTCCTTACGTTCAAAATGCGTATAAAAAGTACCTTTGCCGAGTCCCGCTTCGGTCATAATGTCGTCAATCGAAACCGTCTCAAAACCCTTCTCAGAAATTACTCTCCTTGCAGCTTCTATGATCTTCTTTCTCGTTTCCAGGGCAGCAACCTGCCGTTTTGTCATTTTCTTGTCCATAGTCTGTTCCTCCGTCGATAGTGGAAGTATAACACAAAGTCGACTTTAAGTCAACGACTTTTAGTCGACTTATTTTATTTCATAAAAAATCCTGCAAACATCAGGATTTTTCCCAATGCCTGCAGGCGGCACAACGACTTATTATTCGGTTTATACTCTTTTTATTTGATACAGGCCTCTCTATAAAGAAAACTCCGGTCTGGCTTTCTACATTAAACCGCAAGATAAAATATCTACTGTATCATCTGAAAATGCCTCATAGCATGGGCGGTTTCAGGCTGTTTTCGTCCAAGACTCAGACTTACGAAGGCACAGCAGCCATCGCCAATCATGACAGCAATCGCCAGTGCAATAACCGTAAGAGGGAAAACTACCGTATTGGCAGCATTGCCATATGAGCCAAGATATGATGCGTTTGCGATAAAAATCTGATCGACAATGTTGTAGAGTGCGCCGACCAGAAGAGAGATGATACAGGGAATCGCATATTTCCGCATTAATTTGCCGACATGCTCTTCCCCTAAAAACTGATTTGTTTCCTGTTCCACTTAAGTCACATCCTTTCAAAAAAAATAGCGTGTATCCATCAGCTGGTTTTACGCCAATGGCTACACGCTATACTGTGTCGTAACGATATTCTTTTCAGTCCAGATAATCGCCAACGGGACTTGTGTTGTACTGCTTAATGATTTTGATCATGACAGAACCATCTGACTGAGTTTCTTCGCTGACGATTTTATACTTCGTCCGGTCCTTGTCCAGAGAGGCTTTATACTTCTCAACCTCTTCCTTGACCAACTTCACTGCGTAATCGTGTCCAAGATCATCCTTTAACATAAAGTGGAGTGTCTGACAGATACAAGCGGCTTTCACTCGTTTCATTTCGCTTTACCTCCTCTTCGTGACATAAAATAAACGTGTGGATTTCCAACCGGATTTACGCAGTTGAAACGCCACACGTTGTTCTTATATTATAACTTGATTTTCATCAAAAATCAAATGGGCATTTTTTAAGATTTTTCTCAAATGTACTAAAAACAATTTACACAAAATGATGCCTCCGACATCTATCTCACAGCCACAACTCCCCGACATCTAACTCGGCAACTCAACATAGTGACATCTATCGCGGCAACTCAACTCTCACACTTTTTGACCCGGATTACCCTTGGATAAGTTACCGAGGAGCGTTTCATCTGCTCGATGTCGAATTTGCTCGATTGCTCAAGAACCGCAGTATTACCGGGCTTTCGCGGCTATTATCTCTCAACCCTTGACATCAAACAGACCGTCTCCACATGGGGCGTCTGCGGGAACATATCAACGGGCTGGACTTTGACCACACGGTAGCCGGCGTCCTGCAAGGCCTCGAGGTCATTCGCAAGTGATGTCGGCTTACAAGAGATGTATACCATTCCGTTTACGCCGTAGTCGATGATCTTCTGAAGTGCCTTCGGAACGACGCCTTCTCTGGGCGGATCAAGCACGATAAAATCCGGCTTGTCCGTAATGTTATCCAGTTTTTTGAGAACGTCGCCCGCGAGAAACTCACAGTTTGTAAGACCGTTCCGCTTCGCATTTTCCTTCGCTGCGGTTACGGCCGCCTCAATAATTTCGATGCCGATCACTTTCTTCGCAACCGGCGCGAGAATCTGCCCGATGGTACCCGTGCCGCTGTACAGATCAAAGATGACTTTGTCCTTTGTTTCGCCGACCATGTCACGGACAACGGAGTACAGCACCTCCGCCCCGCCCGAATTGGTCTGGAAGAAGGAAAATGTGCTGACCTTAAACGTTAATCCAAGTAATTCCTCCGTAAACCAGTCCCGTCCGTACAGAAGCTCCGTTCCGTCATCCCGAATCGCATCGGCTATGGAGTCGTTCACCGTGTGTAATATTCCCACGATCCGACCCTCTGAAGGAAGCGCAAGCAATTTCTCAACAACACTGTCAAATCTATATTCTACTTGTGTAGAAGTAATGATATTCACAAGGATTTCCCCAGTCTTTTCCGCTCTTCTCACGAGAAGATGACGGTAGAATCCCTGCCCGGTTGTCCGATGGTAGAAATCGACACCGGATGCGGCAGCAGCTTCCTTGACTGCGGCAATGATCCGGCGCACGTCCGGATGCACGATCGCGCAGTCACACGCCGGAACGATATCGAACATGCTGTGCTTCTTGTGAAGACCGAGCGTCATCGGTCCGTCTTTATATTCGTCACCGAAGGAGAATTCCATCTTATTACGGTACTCGTACGGCTTAGGACTTCCGAGGATCGGAAGAAACTCGCAATCTTTCGAACGGATCACCGGCATCAGAAGCTTGCGGATATGTGCCTCCTTCAAAACAAGCTGCTTCTCATAAGGGAGTGTCTGCAGCGCGCATCCGCCGCAAATCCCGAACTGCGGGCACTGCGGCACCGCGGTCTCGTCCGGTGACGGCGTCAGCACTTCCTTCAGCTCGCCTTCCGCCTTCTCCGCGCCGTTCCTCTTCAGCCGGAACAGAATTTCCTGTCCCGGAAGAACCCCCTTCACGCGGATCTTCTTTCCTTCCGCAATTACCGTACCGCGATCCGGAAAATGTGTCTCCGTTACGGTTCCCTGTATCAAATCGCCTTTTTTCATAAAAACTCCCGGTATTGTATTTTCCCTCGAAAGCATTTTTTACGGATGCTCCCGGGTTTCTAAGATATCCCTTTACTTTCGCTCTGTGAAGTGTTACAATGTGAATATGCCAAATATCAATGAGGAGGCACGTTATGGGTAAAGATATTCATACCGCAGAAGTAAACCAGTTCTTCAAAGCTGTTCTCACCCTGAAGACAATCGATGAATGCTATGCTTTTTTTGAAGATGTATGCACCATCAACGAACTGCTTTCTATCTCCCAGCGCCTCGAAGTTGCGCACATGCTTACCGAGAACCGGACCTATCTCGACATTGCCGAGAAGACCGGCGCATCCACTTCCACGATCAGTCGCGTAAACCGGTCGCTTGTATACGGTAAGGACGGATATAAGATTGCATTTTCCCGGATGGACGAACAATAAGAATCTGCTTTACACTGCAAAAGCCCGTGATGATTCACGGGCTTTTCTTTATGTTATTTCCGATCGGACTTTTCACTCTTCGCATTGTCCCGTGAATCGCTCTTCTTGTCTTTCTTCTCTTTCTTGTCCGTTACAAGAAGGTCATCTATGATCTGCTCAATCATCTGTTTCTTCAGATAGACGTCAAAACTGAGCATGGAAATGAAACTGAAGATGGCCAGGAATTCTTTCGCATCAGGATCCTTGATGTCTTTAAATACGCCTTTCGAGCGATCGAACTTCTTCATGACATCTTTCGCAAGGTCGTTCCCGACGACCTTCTCCATCTCGAAAATCCGTTTATAGATCTCTTCCAGACCGATCTCGGAATCCTCGCCGAAGAACATGTCCTTCATGGGGCCGACAATATGCTGCACGTCATTGATGCTCAGGAAACTCTTCAGGTAATAGATAAATACAAGCAGATACATATGGTCCTTGCTGTATTTCTTCTTCACCGGACTCGGAAGCAGATCATTCTTCGTGTAGTTGTTGATCATGGTCTTCGTGAGCAGCTTGTCACTGTCGTAACGTTTGGACTGCTCCAGGTACTCATCTAAGAACTTCGTTACCTGATCCATGTAAAGATCAATGTTCGGAATATCGTTCGGGCCGATATAATTGGTCTCCTGAATATTCTCTTCAAGCTTCCTCAGATAGTATTTCCACTGATTCTCCACAGCCGTTCTCCTCGCCTCATTATAGGTAATGCAGTTAAATGCTATTATATAGTATTGAAAACCATGTGTCAACTAAATCAGCGTTGAAAACAGTCCGGATTCGCGCCATTCTTCTGTTGAGTTCCGCCGGTTCCTGTGATATAATAAGAACATACATTCGATTTTCCGAGAAAGGTTATTATTCCTATGGATTACGTCAGCGATCTCAATCCGGAACAGCGTATGGCCGTGGAGCATCAGTACGGACCGCTTCTGATCTTAGCGGGCGCCGGATCAGGCAAGACCCGCGTCATCACGCACCGGATTGCGTATTTGATCGATCAATATAATGTGAGCCCCTATCACATCCTTGCTATCACCTTTACCAATAAAGCCGCCAAGGAGATGCGCGACCGTGTCAACAGTCTTGTCGATTACGGTGCGCAGGATATCTGGGTCAGCACCTTCCATTCCGCCTGCGTAAGAATGCTCAGGCGCTTTTCCGATACCATCGGCTACGAGAAGAACTTCTCGGTTTATGACACCGACGATCAGAAGAGCCTCATGCGGACCATCATAAAGTCGATGAATATCGATTCAAAGAAGTATCGCGAATCCTTCTTTTTAAACCGTATTTCCGCCGCCAAGAATGAACTGGTCGGTCCGGACCGGTACCGGGAGGAATACGGTCATGACCGTGATTCGGATCTTGTTGTTTCGGTGTACCGCGAATACCAGAAGCGTCTCCTTGACCAGAACGCGATGGACTTCGACGATCTCCTGTTCAACACGGTGGAGATGTTCCGGCAGAGCGAAAGCGCGCTTACCTATTATCGTAACCGCTTCCGCTACATCATGGTCGACGAATACCAGGACACCAACACCGCACAGTTTGAACTGATCCGTCTGCTCGCGAACTACACGAACGATGAGGGCGAGGTGGAACACAACCTTTGTGTCGTGGGTGACGATGACCAGTCCATCTACGGATTCCGCGGTGCCAACATCCGCAATATCCTGAATTTCGAGAAGTATTATCCCAATGCCGTTGTCATCAAACTCGAAGAGAACTACCGCTCTACCGAGACCATTCTTGATGCTGCCAACGAGGTCATCCGGAACAACTTCCATACCAATACGAAGACGCTCTGGACCAAGCTCGGCAAAGGAACGCCTATCATCTATACGGTGTATCCCGACGCCATGTCCGAGGCGGAAGGCGCGGCCGATGAGATCCGCCGTCAGGTGGAAGCCGGCGAGGCAACCTACAACAGTTTTGCCGTCCTGTACCGCACGAACGCGCAGTCCCGCGCATTTGAAATCCAGCTTTCCAAGAATCGGATACCATGCAGGGTTGTCGGCGGCGTGAACTTCTACCAGCGCAAAGAGATTAAAGACATTCTCGCTTATTTGCGTACGATCGATAACGGCCGTGACAGTGTGGCCGTGCGACGTATCCTGAACGTTCCGAAGCGCGGCATCGGCGATACTACCGCCAACGCAATCCAGGATTTTACGGAAGTCAATGACTGCAGTTTTTACGACGCCCTGACTTATGCGGACCATATCCCGACCGTGAAGGCGGCTGCAGCCAAGAAGATCAAGCCGTTCGTCGAATTGATCGAGCGCTACCGGGAACGGGCGGCGCAGAAGAACTGCTGTCTCAAGAATCTGGTAACGGACCTGATTGCGGACCTTGACTATGAGGAAGAACTGAAACGGGAGGATGAGGAATCCTTTGAAGACCGCAAAGGCAACATCGATGAATTCATCACCTCCGTTGCCCAGTATGAGATTACTTCCGAGGAGCCCCCGACACTCAGTGGTTTCCTTTCCGAAGTCTCCCTTGTTACGGATCTTGACTCCGTGGAGGAGAATCCGGACTATGTCGTTCTTATGACGATCCACAGTGCGAAGGGTCTCGAGTTCGACCAGGTATTTTTAGCGGGTATGGAGGACAATCTGTTCCCGAGCAGCATGAGTCTCGATGATCCGAACGGAATTGAAGAAGAACGCCGTCTTTGCTATGTCGGAATCACGCGTGCAAGAAAGCGCCTGTTCCTGTCCCGGGCAAGAGAGCGCATGCTCCGCGGAGAAACTTCGTATAATCCCGAGTCCCGCTTTGTTTTGGAACTCAAGCGGCAGGCACGCCACCTGATCACCGAGAAGACTGCCGGTGCAAGCGGCTTCTTCGGCGGAAGCTCCTCTCGTACGAGCGGCAGCCTGTACGAACTTACCAAGGGCAGTTCAAGCGGTTCCGGCAATTCATACCGCAACGATTACCGCGGCTCGTCCGAACGCCGCGGCGGACAATTTTCCGATCGGAATGACATGCCTTTCGGAAGCAGTTCCAAGCCTTCCGTATCTTCCGCAAAGCCGTATGTGAATCCGTACCTTACGCCCTCCGCTCCTGCTGCCAGAAACTTCGGAAGCGGCGATGCTTCATCGCTCGGATTTGCCGTCGGAGACCGCGTGAAGCATGTCAAGTTCGGCATCGGTACCGTGGAAGCGATCGTCAAGGGCGGAAAGGATTTCGAGGTCACCGTGGACTTCCCTTCCGGCCGCAAGAAGATGCTCGCCTCCTTCGCAAAACTGGAGAAAGTATAACTTTCTGAGGAAGGTCGCCGCACGCCGGCCGTCAATCACAGATTGTTCATGAAAACCTCCTTTTCATTTGCCGGAGGCTATGCTATAATAAATACAATAATAATTCAAAGGAGGGGTTTACCATGAAGAATTGTTGTTGTGATTGTGAAGAGAAGAGCTGCAGCAGCTGCAAGATTATCTGCTGGATTCTCGCTATTATCGGAATCATTGCCGTGATCGCCGGCATCGCATATGCCGTTTACCGCTTCTGCGCTCCGGATTATCTGGAAGATTTTGATGATGAAGATTTCGACGATGAAGATGAGGATGACGAGCCTGTCGAAGTTAAGGTAGAGACTGCTGACGACGCTTCCGAAGAGGAATAATCCTTGCATAACGAAAGGGTGTTGCACCGATTGGTGTAACACCCTTTTTTTGTTACCCTTTTCAGGAGTGAACGTTTACTCCGTAAAGCATGCGTTAAACCTGCTGACCTGCTCTTCCCAGAGTCCCTTGTTCGCATTCAGAATGCTCCGGTAGTCATCGCTCGCGATCACCTCTGCTGCCCATGCCTGCGAAAAGTCAGCGATCAGTTCCGAATTATTAACGGAGACGGGGTAATCGTACATCAATTTATAAATCGTTTTACAGCTTGCTTCGTCCAGGTGCTTTTCCAGCTTATATCGGAATCGGTTAGTCAGTTTCGCATCTTCCTCACCGTAATCAAACATGAGCGGAAAATCCGAATAGCACTGATAAACGAACACGGTCTCTTCCGCCTTCTCCCGGCTTGACTCGCAGTTCGGGATCACGTAAACGGGATTCTCCCCGTAGATGAAGAAGTTCAGCTGTGATGCGGCCGAAGGACCATGCGGGAAGGAGATGAATCCGTATTCGATCTGATCCTGTTCCGCAAGTGTATCGAGGAAGGTCATGTCCTCAATGATCATAGCCGTCTTTCCGTCAAGAAATGCCTGCCGGGACGACTCCGCGGTCTGCGAAGGAGCATAGATCACTCCGCTCTCAAACAGCTTATGAACAAAGGCAAGCGCCTCACTGACTTCCTTTGCTTCGGTATTAACCTGCAGCAAGTCCCTGTCATCTTTTGTGATGACAAATGTGCCGTTTGAAAGAAGCGCGCTGTAAGTAAGCTTTGCATCCGCGCTGAGAAGGTAACAGTCCGGAGTTCCGCACTTGTCGCTGAAAAGCGTTCCGAATGTGCTCAGAAAAGCCTCCCAGTCCCACTGCCCGCTGTTCTGCAATTGATAGAGGGCATCCGTGTCGATTCCCGCGGCGCGAAGTTTCGCCTTATTGAAATAAAGTCCAACTCCGGCATTGGCCTTATTACATACGCCGTACGTCTTTCCGTTGACCGTCAGCAGTTCGCTTACGCCGCGGCTCCACTTCGTATTGATCGCGTCGCCGCCGGGGATATCGTTATACGCGAGCAGCAGATTCCCGGAAGGATCCGTAAGAAGACTTACCGCCTGCGAGGCATTGACCGAAATGATATCGCCCGCGGGCTTATCCTCCAGAATGGAAGCCCTGATCATCGCGAGATATTCTTCGGGAGCAGCCTCGGAACCCTTGACCTCTATTTTGAAATCATGCTCGCTCTCATACATCCCGATCATATCGTAGTATGCTTCATCGTATGCATTACCCGGATTGCGCCAGTTCCTCGCTGTCTCCTCATCCATCTCCGAAAACACATACGTGCGTCCTTTGAGGTTCAACGGAGGCGGCGTGATCTCCTGTGTCGCAACAGGCGTCGCCGTGATCACAACCTGAGTCGGTGTTGCCCCCCAGGTGGGTTCAGCCTGGATCCACTCTTCATCGTTCTTGTAGCGGGATGTAACAGCAGCATACATCACGACCCCGATAAGGAACGTGCCAAGCAGAAACAGTCTCCAAAGAGTCCCTTTTTTCATTTCTTTTACCCCCGTAAAAAGAAAGTCTTTAAAAATGCCTATTGCCCCGGAGCAAAAAGCCCCGGGGCACAAAGGATTAAGAGAAGTGCTTTATATTAAAGGAGTGATCATGACTTTTTCTTGGTCGGACGGTTATCGAGTGTCGCCTTGATCGTCTTCTCCTCGTAAACGCCGTTGTTCGCCCTGTAGATCGTGATCTGAACTTCCGTACCGGCTCTCGTGTAGCTGAGGAATTCCTGCAGATCGGTCATTCCGTAGATGATAACCTTGTCGATGCGGACAATGATATCGCCCTGGATAATGCCGGCCTTCTCGGCTGCGGATCCTCTCTTAACGGTATTGACATACAGTCCTTTCGGAAGGTTGTATCGTTCCGCATATAAATCGTCAATGTCCGTACCGCGTTCGATTCCGAGATATCCCATCTCCTCGGTCGTCAGTTCTTCGCGGTTACTGAGCTCGCTGATCAAACTCAGAATGTTACTGATCGGGATGGCAAATCCCATACCCTCTACGTCCTTGTCGGCGTATTTGGCGGAATTGATTCCGATCACTTCGCCGTTCTTGTTAAGAAGGGCACCGCCGCTGTTGCCGGGGTTGATTGCCGCATCGGTCTGGATCAGTGTATAGGTGGATTTATCAATCGTAATGTTCCGTTCTTTCGCGCTGATGTAGCCGACGGTCACGGACTGGCCGTATCCGAGAGCATTTCCGACAGCGATGGCAATCTCACCTACTTTCAGGTTATCGGAATTGCCGAGTCTGGCAACACGGATCGCTTCAATCGTGCTGTCGGAAAGGTCTTCGAATTTGACGGAGATTACAGCCAGATCGGAAGACGCTGCCGTTCCCTTTACGGTTGCATCGGCAGTTGTGCCGTCCACGAACTGTACCGAAAGCCGTTTTGCTCCGTCCACAACATGGAGATTGGTTACCATTAAAACTTCTGTTTCATTCTGTCCGATGATGATTCCCGAACCGGAGCCGGCGAGGACTTCCTGTTCACTCTGCGCATCGTAGAAGAAATAGGAGTATGTCTGCTTCATATAATTGTTGATCGAAACAATCGCGGGCATTGCGCTTTCCGCAACCGCCGATACGTCAACCGCGCTGACCGCGGTCTCTCCGATTTCGCTGGAAGTCGAAAGAACGATTCCCTGCTTCGGAGTTTTCACTTCCAGTTCCGAAACGCCTTCCACATCCGAAGGCTCCGGAGCCTGTTCGTTTTTGGTATCAAAATGCTTCTCGACAAGCTTTACGCCCCACAGCGCTCCTCCGGCCACAAGACCGAAAAGGATTGCGCTGCCGACAAGCAGCATAAACTTGGCAAACGGAGATTTTTCTTTATTCTTCTTCGGGGCAGGTGCCTGAGACTGTTTCAGATGCTGAATATAGGCATCATATTCCGGGAGTCCGGTCTGTTCCATGTAAACGGGGGGCTGATAAGACAGCGGCACATCCTGCCGATAGGCTGCCTGCTGGTACTCGGGATACCCGGGTGCCGGTGCCTGTCCGTTCGTAACGGGCTGGCTGTTCGCCGCAGACTGTCCGTCCATCATTCCCTGAACTTCACTGCTCTGTTCTGTTCCGTTATACTCTTCCATTATAGTTCCCTCACTGCAAATCCATGATAAAACTTCGGCTCTCTGCCTTACACAGCCTAATGTAGCCCACAAATATGTTTAATTTGTGATGAAAAAAGGATGCTTTTTTGAAAAAAGGACACATTTTCCAAAAGCTTTGCCATCTTCTTTTTCTTGCGCAGCCCCGCCGCATATATTACAATATTATCTGTTCACACATATTCGTAAAAAAGGACCCTATGACGATGCGGAAACAATTCTTTAAAAAGCTTCTTTACTATGGTTACCGGAAGCTGAAAGGCAATCTGGATTACATCCGGAACTGCCGCTCCTGCACCCATATCCGAAAGAAGGATGTGGTTGAAACACTTTCCCACGAGCCGGCCTTCACGGAAGGTTTCTTCTTCCATGACGGAACGCTTTATGAGTCATCGGGACTGCGGGACCGTTCCTTCCTGTTCCGATACAGTGACGGGTTCCGAAAACCGGTACCGGAGGTATTTCTGGAGGGATGCGTGATCCTTCACGACCGGATGTATCTGCTGACTTATAAGAACCGCGTCGCACTTGTCCTTGATAAGGACACCTTTGAGATTACGGAGCGCTTCCCGTATGAACGTGAGGGATGGGGACTCACGACCGACGGAACGCATCTGATCGCCTCTGACGGGAGCGACCGGATTTATTATTTGGACACGGGATTTCAGACGATGGATTCGATCTCGGTACGTGACCGGAAGGGGCCTGTCCGCCATATCAATGAGCTCCAGTATATCGACGGGATCATCTTCGCCAACGTCTGGCAGACCAATATCATCCTTGCCATAGACGCTTCCACCGGCGAAGTGATCCGCAAATACTACATCCACCTGAAAAGCAAAGGAATCCGTTTCCCCAATCTGAACGGCATTGCCTATGACGGCGAGTACCTGTACCTGACCGGCAAATACTATAAAGACATCTGGAAGATCCGCGCGGACCGTTTTCTGAACCGTTCCGGACAGAAATAAGCATGAGGGCATCCTTTCCCCTGACCGGGAAGGGATGCCTTTTTTTCAACGAGTACAATTTCAGACATTTTCCCGACAAGAATCGACATTTTCTTTTTTGTATTCATTTGCTACTCTGTAAGCGAAAAGGAAAATGAACACAGTTCCGGGGAGTAAGGAACTCCCCCTCATGAATCTTGGAGGGATTTATGGACAAGAAGAAACAATACCCGAAGTCACGCCTCGGCTGGCTCTGGGAGAATATGGCGGGCAAGCGCATCCTGTTCGTTGTGGCACTGTTCGGTACCGCATTGTACAACGTTCTGCAGCTTGTTGTTCCGCATTATTCCAGACAGCTGATCAATCTTTTTTCGGAAGCGGAAAGAGAAAACCTTCCGCTCGCCGACAAATCCGACACCATCTACCATTTGATCTTTTTAATGGTTGCTTTGACGCTGTTCCGCGTCGTGGTCGTATATCTCGACTGTATGGCCTACGAACGTGTGTCCCAGGGCGCATTGTTCCGCATCCGTAATTACTTATACGATAAAATTCAGCGCCAGGATATGAAGTTCTACAGCACCTACCGTACCGGCGACCTGATGACCCGCGTAACCGGCGACCTCGATGCCGTACGGCACAACATCGCATGGGTTATCCGCTGCATCGTCGAGTCTCTGACGTTGTTCCTTTCGGCAAGCGTATACTTCTTCCTGATCAACGTAAAGCTTGCGCTTTGCATCGTTTCCATCGCGCCGCTGATCTTTTTCATCGTTCTCCGCTTCCGTAAGACGGTAGCGCCGATGCATAAAGCACTTCGTGAGAAGCTTGCCGGCATGAATACCGACGCCCAGGAGAACATCTCCGGCAACCGTGTCGTAAAGGCATTTGCCCGCGAGGAATACGAAAAGGAGAAGTTCGATACTTCCAATGCAGATTACCGCGATACGAATATGAAGACGCAGATGGTATGGCTTAAGTTCTTCCCGTTTGTGGAACTGATTGCCAACGCCCTGCCGGTTATCCTTCTTCTGGTCGGCGGTGTGTTCATCATAAACGGCGAGATCACGATGGGCGACTATACCGCGTTCTCCCTTCTGATCTGGGCCATCGCGAACCCGATGCGCATGATGGGTAACATCATGAACGAGTTCCAGCGCTTCAGCGCGGCTTCCGACAAGATCATGGAAATCTACTATTCCGAAGCGGAAATCGTGAACCATCCCGATGCGATCCCGCATCCTGACCGTTTTGAAGGCAAAGTGGAATTTGACCACGTAAGTTTTCAGTATGAAGACGGCAAGCTGCCGGTTCTTAAGGACATCTCCTTTGTCGCGGAGCCCGGCGAAACGGTTGCCATCATCGGTGAGACCGGCTGCGGCAAGACTTCGCTGATCCAGATGATCCCGCGGTTCTACGAGCCCAATTCCGGAAAGGTTCTCGTGGACGGAATCCCGGTTGAAAACTACAATATGACCGACCTTCGTAAGAACATCGGTCTTGCCACGCAGGACGTCCTGCTGTACTCGGATTCGATCGAAGGCAACATTGCCTACGGTGCCACGGCGCTGACCGCGGAGGAAGTGGAGAAATACGCCCGCTACTCTGCCGCATCCGACTTTATCCACCGTATGCCGGAAGGCTACGACACGATCGTCGGCGAACGCGGCGTCGGTCTCTCGGGCGGCCAGAAGCAGCGTATCTCCCTTGCGAGAGCGCTTGCAATCAAGCCTTCCATCCTGATCCTTGACGACACCACTTCGGCTGTTGATATGGAAACCGAGAAGCAGATTCAGCATAGCCTCAGAAACCTGGACTTCCCCTGCACGAAGATCATCATCGCGCAGCGTATTTCCACGACCAAATTTGCCGACAAGATCCTCGTTTTGAAGGGCGGCAGGATCATTGAGTCCGGCAATCACAAAGACCTCGTTGCGGCTGGCGGCTACTATTCCGACCTTGTAAAGCTCCAGCTCGGCGAATCCATGGTCAGTGCATCGTAAGGGGGTGAGACGAAATGGCTGAAAAGAATACCTATAAACAGGACGAACGGCTCGACGAACCCTTTAACATAAGACATCTTCTGCTCGCTTCGGCGTACATTAAGAAATACCTTCCGAAGATGATCCTCGCGCTCATTATAAGCGCCCTCGGTGCGGCAGTGGGACTGCTTGCCCCGATCTTCACGCAGAAAGCAATCGATGAGGCGATTCCGAATGCGGACAAGCCTTACCTGTTCCTTCTCGGCGGAATGCTTGTATTCGTATTTGCCGTAAGCGTGATCTTCGCTCTCATCCGTTCGAGGCTGATGATCCGCGTATCCCAGAGCATCATTTACGATATCCGTAAAGACCTGTTCGCGCACCTGCAGAAGCTGCCGTTCCAGTACTACGACGACCGGCCGCACGGCAAGATCCTGATTCGTGTCGTAAACTATGTAAACTCCGTTTCGGACATGCTTTCGAACGGTCTCATCAACGTCATCCTCGAGATGATCAACCTGATCCTGATCATTATTTTCATGCTGATCGTGGATGTACAGATGACGCTCGTCGTGATGTGCGGTGTTCCGTTCCTTGCGGCGTTCATGTTCTGGATCAAAAACCGCCAGCGTCGTGCATGGCAGCGCGTATCCAACAAGAACTCGAACCTGAATGCCTACCTGCAGGAGAACATCGTAGGGGCCCGCATTACACAGATTTTCGCACGGGAAGACGAAAATGCGAAGATTTTCAGCGGACTCGCGGATGACTGCCGCCACACCTGGATGCATGCCGTACGGTGCAACAACCTTGTATGGCCCGGTATCGACGCGATTTCCGTATGCATCCGCGCGGCAATCTTCATCTCCGGCATGATCCTGTTCGGTCAGGGCAGCAAATCAATCGGTACCATCCTCGCGATTTCGAGTTATTCCTCGCGTTTCTGGCAGCCGATCATGAATATGGGCAACATCTTTAATAACTTTCTCAACAACATGGCTTATCTCGAGCGAATCTTTGAAACCCTCGGCGAGCCGGTTACGGTTGACGATATTCCGGGCGCATCCGTGATGCAGCCCATCAAAGGCGCGGTTTCGTTCCGCGACGTGTGCTTCTCCTATGAGCCCGGAAAGGAGATTCTCCATAAAGTTTCCTTCGACGTAAAGCCCGGCATGAGTGTCGCACTCGTGGGTCCCACCGGTGCCGGCAAGAGTACGATTGTAAACCTGATCTCCCGCTTCTACAATGTGGATTCGGGGCAGGTACTGATAGACGGTCAGGATATTTCCGAAGTAACCCTGTCTTCGTTAAGAAGCCAGATGGGTATCATGATGCAGGACAGCTTCATCTTCTCCGGAACGATCAAAGACAATATCCTCTACGGCAAGCTTGACGCTACCGACGAGGAGATTCAAAAAGCCGCAAAGCTTGTATGCGCGGATTCCTTCATTACCGGCATGCAGGACGGCTATGACACGGAAGTCAAGGAGCGCGGCTCGCTTCTGAGCCAGGGCCAGAAGCAGCTGATCTCATTTGCCCGCACCGTGCTCTCCGATCCCGCCATTCTGATCCTGGATGAAGCAACATCCAGTATTGACGTTCAAACCGAAAAGGCACTCCAGCAGGGACTGAACTCCATGCTGAAGGGCCGGACCTCCTTTATTATTGCTCACCGGCTCTCCACAATCCGCGGATGCGACCTCATCATGTATATTGATGACGGTGGCATCACGGAAGCCGGGACGCATGATGAGCTGATGGCGAAGCAGGGTGATTATTACCACCTCTACACATCCCAGCTCGAGGATATCGCATAATATCCTTTCGGAGCCCCGCTCCCGTCCGGGAATGCACCCGGATATCAACTTACCGGCATAGCGGCGTCGTGTCACTCTCATCCCCCATATATACACGCGGCGTCGCCTTCCCCCCATACGAAAAACACCCGTCGCTTCCGACGGGTGTTTTACTATGTGCGGATATACTAGCGGACGATCTTGAAACCGACGAAACGGCCGACCATGGCACGAAGGCTGAATACCGCGGTATCGCCCTGCGTATAAAGCGGCTGGATCGTGAAATCCTTTCGGCCGGGGAACATCGGGACAAGTGCTTTCAGTTCCTTCGCCCCGCGCACGCGGATCAGGATCTCCGAATCGGAATTCATGCTTGTCACGTACGAGTAGAGGACAAATGTGTCGTTGTCGTACGGGAACAGGCTGATACCGGACGGGCCTTCCATCGTAATGCCGTTCACTTCGAATTCGGCACGCAGACGGTTAAGAACAGGTGCGGGCATCTTCGCAAAATCAGGGAACGAATCGGGAACGACGAGCGTCATCATCTGTCCGTCGCCATAAGTGTCTCTTGCAAGAAGCGTGTAGCTTTCCTCGTTCTTCCGGCCCTTTACGAGAGCGCCCCAGGTCGCGTTGTTGCGGAACTCGAGGATCGGGAACGTGATGCCCGACGCGCTGTACGACTCCTGCCATCCGCGGTGTCCGTGGATGGACTCCTGCAGGAATTCGTTCACGGTAACCACACGGCCGCGGAACCGGATGGATGTCATCCGCTCAATGCCGGAACCGAGCATTTCGGTCATAAAACCGGAGGTAACGATCGCTTTGCCGCCGGCTGCGGTGTAGGCGTCCAATTTGTCCAGAATCTCTTCGTCATAAGCCGATGCGGCAGTCAGCAGGATGGCCGGCGCGTCTGCCTCGAAATACGGCGTCGTACGGATCGGGAAACCGCACATGCCGAGGAAATCCTGCACGTTGTCTTCGCCCTGCGAAGCATTCGGGATGTAGCACGGAATGCCGATCGGATTGCCGAGCTTGTCCATCAGATCGTCAAGCTTCTCAAGCTGACAGCCGAGCGCCGGGATAAGCGGGCTTCCGGCAAGCGCCTGGAAACAGAACATCATCAGTTCCTTCGGCTTTGAGAAACAGGTCAGGTAAGCCTGTTCCAGATAATAATCCATCACCTGGCAGTCGAACGGATCAAACCAGCCGCCGCCGTTTTTACCCGGCAGCATCTTGTCCATATACGTCATCAGCGAGTAGGAAAGATAGCGGGGCAAATGCTGGTCCGTATGGAACGGATCACGCGTTTCCGTTCCGGTATAGATACCGTCGAACATATCCTTCTGGGACATCGGGTCGTATCCGGTCTCCTGGTAGGATTCCATCCAGTTCGGGTATTTGATGATAACCTTGCACGCCGGATTCACGGCCTTGGCAGCGTCAATCATATATTCCTTCGAAATCTTCTGAAGAAGGTTCACGCGGTATTCCTGCCAGCTGCCGTCCTCCATGCCGTTCTCTTCGTTGAACCGGTCGCGTTCCTTACGGCACGCGTCGCATGTACAGTTCGTAAAGAAGAAATCGTCAATGATGATGGAATCGAACACCTTTGCCGTCAGCTGAACGGCCTTCTTCAAAGCGTTGAGCATCTTCTTGTCGTTGTAGCAGAACGTGTTGAACAGTCTCTGCTTCGGCTTGGCGCCTTTCGGTGTTGCGATTGCCGTCGTAATGCCGCCCTCGGTACGGATGCCCGCATTCTCAAAGGCTTCCTTCACCGTTCGTACCTGTTCTTCCGTAGCAAAATCCCCACCGCGGAATGTTTCCACATACACCTTGTCAATCTTCAGATAACGGTTGAACCAGGCGATGTCCTTTTCGAGCTGTTCCTTCTTCGCCCTGGCGGTACCGCCGGCAACGAAATACGTGGTCAGCTCGAAGTTTCTGTAATTTCCCATAGGTCTTCTCCTTTTATACTTTTCTCCGGGAACGCCTTCCCGTCCGCAAAAAACGGAGCCATAAAGGCTCCGCTTCTTACGCCTTCTTCCCCATTTTATGGGAAGATTTTCCCGAATGCAATGTAGTTTTTCGTTTGAACAGGGCCAAATTCCCTACTATCCGATAATCTATTCCGCGTAAGACGCTTTCGCGTCGCGTTCACGGATCTTCGCCCGGGAAACCTTTCCGGACGCCGTACGCGGCAGATCATCAACCCACTCGATGATCCGCGGATACTTATAGATTGCCCCATAACGCTTCACAATGTCCTGCAGTTCCCTTTTCAGCGCGGGGCTGCCCGTATATCCGTCTTTCAGCACAACACTCGCTTTTACGACCGTTCCGCGCGTTTCGGAAGGATATCCGGTCACGGCACACTCCTTTACCGCGGGACTCCGCATCAGAAGATCCTCCACCTCGGAGGGTCCGATCCGGTATCCGCTCGACTTTATCACGTCGTCGGTCCGGCCGATGTAATAAAAGTATCCGTCCGCATCCTGTCTTGCGCGGTCTCCGGTATGGTACACGCCGCCGCGCCATACTTCTTCATAAAGCGCGGGATCTCCGAGATAGCCCGACAAGATTCCTACAGGCTTCCTGCCGTCCTTCGGTACGACGGCGATCTCGCCTTCCTCGCCGTCAGCTACCGGATTACCGTCCTCGTCGAGGAGCATTAGCCGGTACTGCGGGGAAGCTTTCCCGAGCGATCCCGCGGGAGCCGTTTCTCCGACCGGCGTGCAGATTAGAAGCACGGTCTCGGTCTGGCCGAAGCCGTCGCGCACCGGAACGCCCGTAGCCTCAAGGAACTTCTTCGCGACTTCCTGCGGCATCGGCTCACCGGCCGTCGCGGCATATTGCAGATGGGAAAGGTCGTATTTGCCCAGATCCTCGAGAACGAAATATTTATAGATTGTCGGCGGAGCACAGAACGTGCTTACCTTCTGTTCTTCAAGGAGTTTCAACATCTCGCCCGCATAGAAGCGGTCATAGTCAAATACCATGATCGCGCCGCCGAGAAACCACTGTCCGTACAGCTTGCCCCACGCCGTCTTCGCCCAGCCGGTATCGGCCACAGCGAGATGCAGGCCGCCCTCTCTGACGCCGTGCCAGCGCCTTGCCGTATAAATGTGCGCGATCGGATAAGTAAAGTCGTGGATGACAGCCTTCGGCGCTCCGTTCGTGCCCGACGTAAAATAATACAGCATCGGGTCGGAGGCGCGCGTCGCCCTGCGCTCCCACACATCCGAAGCCTCTTCTATCAGACTGCTCAGGTTCCGGAAAGTTCCGTACTGCTGTCCGACAACAAGCGGGATGATATCCGTTCCGCAAAGCGCTTCTTCCACCTTCTCGCAGATGCCTTCCGAGTCAACGCAGATCACGGCTTTCGCGCCGGCTGTCCGTGTCCGTTCCGCAATCTCCTCGGCGCTGACCATATGCGAAGTCGGAACGGCAACCGCACCGATCTTATGAAGCGCGAGGATCGAAATCCAGAATTCGAAGCGTCTCTTCAGCAGCAGAAACACCGGCATGCCCCGCCCGATCCCGAGGGACATAAGCGCATTTGCCGCCTTATCCGACAGCCGTTTCATGCAGTCAAATGTGAATTTTCTCACCGTACCGAGCGTGCTCCGATGGACGAGTGCAATGCCGTCCGGGCATTCCGCCGCGAAACGGTCCAGCACGTCATAGGCAAAGTTAAAATTGTCCGGATAAGAGGTCACGATATCCGTCACGGTTCCGTCCGGAGCCGTAACCTCCCGGTAATATTCTTCGTAAATCTGAGCCATAGATTCCTTCCCTGCGGCATCCGCCCCAACGGTTTTCATGCCGCATTCCGTCCGGTCCGCTTTCTTTCCGCGCCGGTTATCCGATCCGCCTGAACCGGCGGTAGCGCGCTTCCAAAAGTGCCTCGTCGCTCATTGCCGAAAGAACCGTCAGTTCCCCTGCGATATCCGCGGCAAGCCGCTCCGGCGCGTTCTTCGGACACACGCGGTCGATCAGTCCGAGTTTCTGCAGCTTGGGCGCCGTCAGACATAACATCTCGGCCGCCTCCGCCGCCCTGGCGGTATCCTTCCATAAAATGTTCGCGCAGCTTTCCGGCGAAACAACGCTGAAGTATGCATCCTCGATCATAAAGATGCGGTCCGCATGGCTGAGCGCCAAAGCGCCGCCGCTTCCTCCCTCTCCGAGGATGACCGACACAACCGGTGTCTTCAGCGCGGACATTTCCGCAAGGCTGTCCGCGATCGCGCGTCCCTGCCCGTGTTCCTCGGCATCAATGCCGCAGAACGCCCCCGCCGTGTCCACAAGACACAGGACGGGTCTTCGGAACTTTTCAGCCTGTTTCATAAGCCGCAACGCCTTCCGGTATCCTTCCGGATGCGCACTTCCGAAATTGTGCACGATCCGCTCTTCGGTTGTCTTTCCCTTTTCGATTCCGATCACGGTCACAGGCATGCCCTTAAGCGTGCCGACACCGGCGACAACCGCGCGGTCATCGCCGTACAGACGGTCGCCGTGCAGTTCAAAGAAATCGGGAATCATCCGCGTGATGTAATCGCAGGCCGTGAGACGTCCGTCGCTCCGCGCGCCGCACACAATATCATAATCTTCCATCGCTATCTTCCTTCCGTGCCGCGACAGGTTCATGCAGCGCCAACAACTTTCCGATCACGGTCCTCTGCTCATTCCGCGGGACGATCGCGTCGATAAACCCGCACGCAAGTACCCGCTCCGCCCTTTGAAAGTCTTTCGGCAAAGCCTGGTTCAGACTCTTCTCGATCACTCTCGGACCGGCAAATCCGACGCGCGCTCCCGGTTCCGCAAGCGTAATATCGCCCTGCATCGCAAAGCTTGCGTCCACGCCTCCCGTCGTCGGGTCAGTCAAAAGAACAATATAGAGTCCGCCGGCATCGCTGTGGCGTCTGACCGCCGCCGACACCTTCGACATCTGCATCAAAGAAATCATGCCTTCCTGCATGCGTGCTCCGCCCGAAACCGTCACGCCCACAACCGGCATGCGGTGATCTGCGGCATATTCGAAAAGCCTCGTGATCTTCTCTCCGACAACCGCTCCCATGGACCCCATCATGAAGTAAGAGTCCATCGCGAATATGCACACCTCGTGCCCTTCGATCCGCGCCGTTCCGCAGATGACCGCCTCGTTCTCGCGGCTCTTCTCGCGCGCCGCCAGAAGCTTTGCGTCGTATTCCGGAAACCCGAGTGTGTTCCGGCTCACTAACTCGCGGTCATGCTCCGTGAAGCTCCGCTTATCGGTAAGCATCAGAATGCGCCGTCTCGCGCGCATCGTATAATAGCGTCCGCACGACGGACACACGAAGAACTCCCTCCGCACGCGGGCAACCGGCGTTTTGCGTCCGCATCCCTTGCAGACGATATGTCTGCTGCGCGGCAGGAGTCCGTTCGTTTCGGGCTCGTTATTTGCCTTCAGAAAAAGTTTCCTAAGATCCATCTTACAGAACCTTTCCAACGATTCCGGTATCATACCGGCCGTTCAGAAAATTCTCGTCCTCCATGAATTTCATGTGCATCTCGCGGTTGTTCTCAACACCGACGAGGACAAATTCGGACAGCGCGCATTTCATCTTCCGTATCGCCGCGTCACGCGTATCCGCACTGACAACCAGCTTGCCGAGCATGGAGTCATAATAGGGCGTGATCTCGCAGCCCTGATAGAGCGCGGAATCGAACCGCACATTGACGCCGCCGGGAATGTGAAGCATCTCCACACGCCCCGTCGCCGGCAGGCATTCCTTTCCGTGTTCGGCACAGATCCGGCACTCCATCGCGTGTCCGTGCAGCGAAATCTCCTCCTGCGTAAACGGAAGCGTGATCCCGGCCGCCGTCCGGATCTGCCACTCGACGATATCGATCCCGCTGACCATCTCGGTCACGGAATGTTCGACCTGCAGCCGCGTATTCATCTCGAGGAAGGAAAATGTGTCGCCGTGCACGAGAAACTCCACCGTACCGACCGTCACATAATGCACGGCCGCGGCAAGCAAGCGCGCCGCTTCGTGCAGCTTTTTACGAAGAGAATCCGTCAATACCGGTGCCGGACACTCCTCGATCAGTTTCTGGTTCTTTCGCTGGACCGAGCAGTCGCGGTCGCCGAGGATCCGCACATTGCCTTCCCGGTCAGCGAGGATCTGGACTTCGATGTGCTTCACATTTTCCAGATACTTTTCAAGAAATATACCGTCATCGCCGAACGCGTTCTTCGCTTCTTTCTGAACCTGGGTGTATGCCCCAGGTATATCCTTTCTGTCACGGATAATACGGATCCCGCGTCCGCCGCCTCCCGCGCGTGCCTTCAGGATAACCGGGTATCCGATACGGTCCGCCTCGGCTTCCGCTTCCGCGATGCCCGAAAGGATCCCGCTCCCCGGCGCCACCGGAAGTCCGGCCTTCACCGCAATCTCTCTCGCGATCTCCTTCTGTCCCATCGCTTCCATCACTTCGGCTCCGGGACCGATCAGCGTAATACCGCAGGATTCACAAAGACGGGCGAATTCCGCATTTTCCGCGAGCATGCCGTAACCCGGATGTATCGCGTCCGCGCCGGTCTTTCCGGCAAGCGTCAGAAGCGCGTTCATATTCAGATAACTATCCGCTGCCGAGGGTCCGCCGATGCAGTAGCTCTCGTCGGCCATGACCACGTGCAGAGCGTCGGCATCCGCGGCGGAATACACCGCCACAGTGTCGATGCCCATTTCTTTGCAGGCGCGAATCACGCGAACCGCTACTTCGCCCCGATTCGCTATGAGAATTTTAGAAAACATCCGAACCTCCCACGAAGCCTATTGCTTCCCAACGATCACACAGGAGAAATCTCCGTTCATGCAAACCTTTCCGTCCACGCTCAGCTCGCCGTGCATACTGTACATCGGCGGCATCGACCGGACCATTTTCGTATCGATCTGGATCAGGTCTCCCGGTTTGATCATGCTGCGGAATCTCACCTTATCGAGTCCGGCGTAGACCGGCAGTGCACCCTCTTCGCGCATTTTATCCGCAAAGAGCATGCACGCCGCTTGCGCCATCATCTCACACTGTATCACGCCCGGCACGATCGGATTGCCCGGAAAATGGCCCTGCAAAAAGAACTCATCTCCTCTTACCCGATACCAGCCTGTTGCCGTCCCGTCATCATTTAATACCGCCTCGTCCACCAAGAGCATCGGCTCCCGGTGCGGCAGGATTGTCTTAATCTCTTCCCGATTCATAATCGTCTCCCGTCTATGAAAGCACAAGCAGGTCCTGGCCAAATTCGACGAGTTCCCCGTCCTTTACCAGAATCTCCCGTATCACGCCATCGCGCGGCGATACAACTTCGTTCATCATCTTCATTGCTTCGATCGTGCAGACGGGTTCCCCTTTCTTCACCTGCTCACCGACCGTGCGGACCTTTCCGCCGGCGTTCTGATGGAATATGCCGAGAAGCGGTGCCTTTACCGTATCGCCGGAAGCCGTGTCCGGCTTGCTGCCTTTTGCGGTTTCACTGCTTTTTACTGTCTCCCTGTCTTCGGACACTGCCGCGTCAGTGGTTTTGTCCGACCGAACCGAGTCCCCGCGTTGCGCATGTTCCGCGGGACCGGCAAAGGGGTATTCGTTACCGGCCCACGCGGGATGCAGAGGAGTTATTATTGGATGAGGAGAAAGTGTGGTCTCCTTTTTTAAGCGAAGCTTGCTGCCGTTCTCTTCCACGTACAGTTCTGTCAGCCCAAGGCGTTCAAACAATTCCGCATATTCTTCCAACGGTTTCATCGTATTTTCCTTTCTGTTTCATACCTTCCGGAACGCAACACACGCATTGTGTCCGCCGAACCCGAGCGAGGTGCTGATCGCGGCCGTCGGATCGACCTTTGCCGCCTCGTTGGGCGTATAGTTAAGGTCACATTCCGGATCGGCTTCACGGTAATTGATCGTCGGCGGGATGATGCCCGTATCGAGCGCAAGAATTGAAGCAATCGCTTCCACCGCGCCCGTCGCGCCGAGCATGTGTCCGGTCATCGACTTCGTGGAACTGATATGTAAACGCGCGGCGTCATCGCCGAACACCTTCTTCAAAGCCCTGGTTTCCATTGCGTCGTTTAAGTGCGTGCCTGTACCGTGCGCGTTCACGTAAAGGCTTGCCGGATCATTGATTCCGGCTTCCGAAACCGCATCCCTGATTGCCCGGACCGCTCCGTCCCCTTCGGGATCGGGAGCCGTAATATGATAAGCGTCGCAGGTGTTGCCGTATCCGGCGACCTCCGCGTAGATCTTCGCCCCGCGCTTTACCGCACGCTCGTATTCTTCGAGAATCAGAATGCCTGCGCCCTCGCCCATAACGAAGCCGCCGCGGCGTTTGTCAAACGGCAGGCTTCCTTCCGAAGGATCCTCCGCAAGGCTCAATGCCTGGCAGTTCACGAAGCCTGCCATGGAGAGTTCATTGATTGAAGCCTCGCTTCCGCCTGCGATGATCGCATCCGCGTAGCCGTGCTTAATGGCCCGGTACGCCTCGCCGATCGTATGCGAAGAAGTTGCGCAAGCCGTGATCACGGGAAGCGTCGGTCCCTTCGCGCCGAAACGGATCGCCACCGAACCTGCTGCCATATTGCCGATCATCATCGGAACGAAGAACGGCGAAACCATGTCCGGCCCCTTCTCCGTGAGTCGTCCGAGTTCGCGGATCGTTGTATTGATGCCGCCGATCCCGGAACCGATATATACACCGAGACGGTCTTTTTCAATTCCGCTTTCAAGGATACCGCTTGCCTCCACCGCCTGCTTAGCGGCAGCCATCGCGTACTGGATGAACAGGTCCGACCGGCGAATCTCCTGCATCGTGTCGTAATAGTCCTTCGGATTGAAATCCTTTACCTCGGCGTCCAGCGAAACCTTCAGCCGCGACGCGTCAAACCGCGTGATCTTACCGATCCCGCATACGCTTTTTTTCAGATTGTCCCAAAATGTTTCCACCGTATTTCCGACGGGAGTGATGACTCCCATCCCGGTTACCGCAACTCGTCTCATAAAAACCTCCGTCCGTGCAGACTCTGCTGTACTTCATAGCGCATTTTCGCGCCGTATTCCGTTCCCCACACAAACCGTCCTAAATATACATTCCGCCGTCCACCTTGATCACCTCTCCGGTGATATAGCTTGATGCGTCGCTTGCAAGAAACAGTGCCAGATTCGCAACGTCCTCGGCCTGTCCGAGCCGTGCGATCGGCAGCTGCTTCGTCAGTTCCGCAGTCATTTCTTCGCTGAGCGCTGCCGTCATATCGGTCGCGATATATCCGGGTGCGATCGCGTTACAGCGGATGTTCCTGCGTCCGTACTCCTTTGCCACCGCCTTCGTAAAGCCGATCACGCCCGCCTTCGATGCCGCGTAATTGGTCTGCCCTTTGTTGCCCATCATGCCGACAACCGAGCTCAGGTTGATGATCACGCCGCTCCGCTTCTTCATGAACGGACGGATCAGCGCCTGCGTCATATGGATCGTGCCCTTCAGGTTGATATCGATCACCTCGTCGATATCCGCTTCCGTAAGGGCAGGAAGCAGATTGTCCCGCGTGATTCCCGCGTTGTTTACGAGAATGTCTACGCTTCCGAAATCCGCGAGAACCTTCGTAACAGTTTCAGCGACCGCCGCCGCGTCGCTAACGTCACAGACGTAAAATGAGACTTCCGCTCCGTTATCCCGAAGTTCCTTTACGGCCGCTTCCGCCCGCTCCCCGCCATGAGCGGCAAGAAGCGCGAGCCTGCCGCCGTGTTCGGCGAACTTCTTTGCAACCGCATACCCGATCCCGCGCGTTCCACCCGTGATCAGAGCCGTCTTTCCCTGTAAAGTCATCTCAGCCTCCATTTGTACTACTATTGTAGAATTGTGGAAACACTTGCTTCCAGACTGTCTTTATCAAATACCTGCAGAATCTTCGCACCCGGTACGGTCCGCTTCACGAAACCCGAAAGCGTCTTTCCGGGGCCACACTCAACGAACGTATCGACGCCCGCTTCGGTAAGGTTTTTGAGCGTACCCTCAAACAAAACGCTGTTACAGATCTGCTCCGAGATAAGCGTTAGGATTTCGTCCCTCCTGTCCGGATAAGGCGCCGCCGTCCGGTTCGCGTAAAGCGGAATCCGGGGTGCCGACAAGGCAAGCTTCGCCGCGTCCCCGCGAAGTCCTTCCGCCGCCTCTTTCATATAAGGCGTATGGAACGGCCCGCCGACCGCAAGTTCTATAAAGCGCACGCCGCGCTCCGTAAGAGCCGCCTTCATCTTTTCGATCGTTTCGGTCTCTCCCGAAACGACAACCTGTCCGGGGCAGTTATAGTTGACCGGATATACGCCGAGTTCCGCGCAAAGTCCCCGAAGTTCCGTAACGTCCATCCGAAGCACCGCGATCATGCTTCCTTCCTGCGCCTCGGCTGCTTTCTGCATTCTCAAGCCACGGTTTACCACAAGCCGGAACGCATCCTCGTCCGAAAGGATTCCCGTATAGGCAAGTCCAGCGATCTCCCCTAAAGAGAACCCGGCCGCCGCATCCGCTTCTATCCCGCGCTCCTTAAGAGCCGCTGCCGCCGCCAGATCCGCAAGGAACAGGCATGGCTGCGTATTGTCCGTACGCTTCAGTTCCTCTGCCGTTCCTTCAAACATCTGCCGAAGTGTGCCGGGGCGGATTGCTTCCGCCTTGTCAAAAAGCCTTCTGACGCTCTCAGAAGCCTCGTAGAGGTCTTTTGCCATGCCGGGGTACTGGCTTCCCTGTCCGGCAAATAAAAACGCGATTTTCGCCATTTTCCTGATCCTTCCCGTGTTAAACGTTTGCGAAGCGTGCAAGCAAAGCATCCGCTTCCTCGCAGATTCCGTGTACGATCTCCGCGCACGTATTCTCACTCTTTACAAGGCCCGCGATCTGTCCGCACATGCAGGAACCGTTCTGCACGTCGCCCTCGCGCGCCGCTCTTCGAAGCGCACCGGCGCCCATTGCCTCAAGCTCCTGCGGCGTCGTATTCGGATCCGCTTCCTTCTTCTGGAACTCTCTCGTCATGCGGTTTTTCAGCGCGCGTACCGGATGTCCGAGCGTCTTTCCGGTAACAATCGTGTCGTGATCATTGGCCGCGATGACTTTGTCTTTATAGTTCTGATGGATCGTACACTCCTTTGCAGTCAGGAAACGGGTCCCCATCTGGACACCCTGTGCCCCGAGCAGAAATGCCGCCGCCATGCCGCGTCCGTCCGCGATGCCGCCTGCCGCGATGACCGGAATGCTTACCGCGTCAGCGACCTGAGGAACAAGCGCCATCGTCGTCGTTTCACCGACGTGTCCGCCGGACTCGCAGCCCTCCGCAACAACCGCACAGGCGCCCATCCGCTCCGCCATGATCGCAAGCGCGACACCCGCCACCACGCAGATTACTTTCACGCCGGCTTCCTTAAGGCGCTCCATATACTTTGCCGGATTGCCCGCGCCGGTTGTAACGATCGCCACGTGCTCCTCGCACACGACCTCTACAGCTTCCTCGATAAACGGGCTCATGAGCATCAGGTTTACGCCGAACGGCCTGTCCGTCAGTTCCTTAGCCTTTTTAATCTGCTCTCTTAACTGCTCGCCGTTTGAATTCATCGCAGCGATCAGTCCGAGTCCGCCGGCATTGGAAACCGCCGCAGCCAGCTGCGCGTCGGCGACCCAGGCCATTCCGCCCTGGATCACCGGGTAATCTATTCCAAGCATTTGACAAATGCTGTTATTCTCTCTAATCATGCTTCTCTCCGTTTTTGATGCGCAGGGCGCCGGAGCGCCCCGCATACCGAACTTACTGCTGTGTTGCGATCAGTTCCGCAAGCTTCTCGATGGTCGTGATCTCCTGCGTCAGCTCAATCTTACAGTCAAACTCTTCCTGCACCTGCATCACAAGTTCCATGATGTCAAGGGAATCAAGACCGATCTCGGTGAATTTGTCCGAAGCGGAAAGCTCCGACTCTTCCTTGTCAAGATACTCGGCAATGATATGGATGATTGTAGCGGTAATGTCCTTCATTTTGAAAACCTCCTGCAAAGTTCCCGCATTTTACGGGTTGTATTTTCCAAATCCGCCGCTATAATAATGTTGGGGGTAACCCCCAGGTCAATATTAAATTTTTTCAAATTTCGTTGAAGGGGGAAATGTCATGTCAGAGAGCAGGGTTGAAGGTTCCGCGTATTCTGCAGAGTATACGCTTACCGTCGGACAGTTCGCCAAATTATGCCGCACCTCAAGGGATACGCTCCGCTACTATTACGAGCAGAAGATCCTTATGCCGCGCGTCGATCCCGACAACGGCTACCACTACTATTCCGCATCGCAGATCAGTTCCTTCTTCTTCATTTCGACGATGCGGCAGGCCGGCTGTTCCATCCGCGAGATCACGGACATCATCTACAATCTTTCGCAGACGGACATCGTCGACCTCCTAAATGTGAAGATTCACGATATGCAGCGCGAGCTGATCAACCTCAATAAGAAAGTGAACGCGCTGCACCTCGGCACATGGATGATCGAGCAGTACGGCAATCATCGTTCCGGTGTGCCTTTCGTTGCATCCATCCCGCCGATCAGTGTTACCTCCACACCGGTGCACCGCCAGGACGGTTCTTACCATGCCGCGGACATTGCCGGCGATATTTCGGTGCATCTGGCCAAATCCTACGAGGACGACAGTCTGATGACTTTCCCGTCGGGGGCCACGATCGCCTATGACGATTTCGTCAAAGGCAATTATGCTTACAATAACGTCATCACGCTTTCGCTGATGCCGGCCGATTACAGGAGTTCCTTCCCGCTTCCGTCAAGACGCGCCGTTCTGTGTGCGCACAGCCACAACGAGCAGGATATCAGCCGCAGCTATAAAAAGATTCTCGCGTACCTGAAACGGAACAAGCTGAACGCCTGCTCCGACCTCTACTCGGTCAGCCTCATCAACCTTTACGACAACGAGACCAACCACCGCTATTACAAATATCTTCTGATCTGCGTGGAGTAGAACGCTCCGGAAGGGACTGTCACATCTTCCGAACAGACGCAAAAAACCTCCGCGCCGGATATTCCGGAACGGAGGTTTTCTTTCGTTTCTGTTTTTAATTCTTCTTGGCTTTCTTCGGTTCAGCCAGTCCGTATAAGAGCGCGACAAGCGCGTACCCGGCGTAATTACCGAACAGCAGGATCAGGCGGTCGGCTAGGAACGTTGCCTTTCTTATCACAAATAACAAAATGAGTGCGAGGGCGATGCTTATGATCACCGCCGGGATAAGCGGCCACCGCCATCCGCACAGCCAGTAAAGCAGATAGCATAAAAGCAATGCCACAGCCACACATATGCACGGGATTATGTAGGGAGACGCGGACGCCGAGCCGGACCTTCTGCCGATCCAGGAAAGATACTTCTTAAGGTCCTGAACGCCCCGATCGAAAAAGTACCACCTTGCACCGAGCATCAATGCTACGGCAGACGCCGTCCCGATGATCGGGAAGAAAGCGGTATAGGCGGGTTTTCGGGTAATGATCATAACGACATAAGCGATCAAGGCCATTATTCCGATTGCAACCAATAACTGGATGGTCATCGAGGCAAATGCCATCTCCGGGTCCTTCCAGCCCGGGAACGCCGTATGAATTCCGATCATAAGCAGCAGATACAGATTGATCAGTATTCCGAATCCGGCGATGATCGACGCAAATGCCCGGAGTATGCTGCCGGGCTGCTTCTTCGCAGTATGCGTTGCCGGAATGATCGGAATGTCCGACTGCAGCAGCGCGGGATTCATCGCCGTCGCCGTGCCGTTCTGCTGATGCTGCGCCGCAATCTCCGGATACAGATCGGAAAGTCTCTCGATCACCGGTCCCTGCGTCGCGTTCTTATGGCGCCTTCTCGCGTTTCCAAGTGCGTTGGTGCCTTTGTTATAAAGGACCCTGAATATAAACTCTAACAGCACGACCAGAAAGATGATACCGGCTGCTGCCAGAACGATCATTGTATTGGTATCCAAAACCGCAATCCTCCGAATTAAGAATGATTAGCGAACCGTACTCCTACCGGGCATTCATGTGAACCGACCGGTCAAACCCGGAATAATCCGGAGACATGTACTGCTGGCAGACATGACTGACTCCGTCATACGGATTCAAAAACATGGCATAATCAATGTGCGAACCTTCCGCATCCCACCAGTCATATTCAAATTCCGCTCCCGTGTCCGTATAGTAGAAATAATAGTCATAATTACGGCCGAACAGCTCCTTTGCCGCACTGTACAGATCTGCGGGAATCGCGTCGTCCGAAATCTGCTTCTCGATTCTTACCCATACAAGACGGTTATTCTCAAAGAACAGGCAGATCCCGTTCCCCTCGGTGTCGTCCGCGGTGCACCAGTCAAGCGGGTTAGCCGCCCACTCCCATGCTTCAAGTGCGGTCATACCGGGGATCACACTCTGCAGTTCTTGATAGGTCTTTCCGAAGAGGCTGTAGTCAACCTTCAGCACGCCGTTTTCGAGCCCGCATACAACCCTCGTCGGTTCCTGTGTGGGTTCCTGCGTCGGTGTCTCGGTCGGGGTCTCCGTAGGCGTTTCGGTAGGCGTCTCCGTCGGCTTTTCGGTCGGGTTGCTTACCGGCTCTTTGGTGACCACTTCGGCCGGCTTGGTCGGCCCCTGTGTCGGATTCTCCTGTGCCATCTTACTCTCATAAGCATTGATGTAATCCTGGGCCATGCTTCCGGCCATCCCCCGCAACTTATCAAGCGTACTCTTCGACTCAAACTTACGAAGCGGCGCCGATGCGTAGATGCATAAAAGCACGGCAAATACGACCGCGCCTATCACCTCAGCGAGAACGATGCCACGATTGGTCTTCTTCTCTTTCTCCTCTTCGGGCGGCTGCGCCGGTGCTGCAGGGGCAACCGGAGCTGCTTCTGTAAACTGCGGCTGCGCCGGTGCTCCTTCGATCTTAGCGCCGCATATGTGGCAGAACGCGCTGTTATCTTTCAGCTTTGCGCCGCATTGATTGCAAAACATAGGAATACCTCTTTCCTTCATACTTTGTTGCCGGTACCGGCATCCGATCCGGACTTTGCCTTACTCTATATCATCTTTCTTCGGAATGACATACGGCTTATATACATGGACATGCATTTCCTTTGCCTTATTATGTTCATAACTTATCGAGAATACCACATTTCCATACGAATCATATTCCGCAAATATAGCAGTTGTACCCCATTGTGTTTCATACGTTGTCCCGTCTGCCTTATAAAACTTCGTCCGAACAACCTTATTCGGTTTCTCTTCGTATGTCGTTTCGGCATAATACTCTATGGACCCGTCCGGATAATAATGGATTTCTTTGACTTCTTCTCCGGCTTTGTTATACAGGTATTCCACCCATTGCGTAGGCCTAGTAGAATTCCGCGTGATATCTTTGGTAAGGCGTTTTTGATCATTGTACTCTTTTACATGACTGAGTACTAACTTTTCTTCACCGCTTTCAACAGTATAACTCTCTTTTTTTATCTGCTGCCCCCAATCAGAATACGCTTCATAAATCCTGTTTTTTATTTCACCTTCGAGAATGATCTCCACACGCTTCTCTCTTTTGTTCCCCTGGTCATCATAAATGATATGTTCGCGTTTCGTCAGTTCCGATCTCCCGTCCAACGCGACGTCATATGATTCTATCACACATTCGTTTCCGGAAAAGGTGTAATGCTCTGTTTTATCCAGGCAGAGTTTCTTATTACCGTCCACCCTATGTAATCCATAATAACGTACTTCCGACAATTCACCGTCCGAAGCATAGACCGCATTTACAGACTCCCACTCAGATCCGTCAGATTCTTTATTTCTTTCCAGAACAAGAACACCGTCATCATATACGGAAATCTTACCTTCCCCTCTGTTCGTATAGTATTCCTCCCGCACCTTTTTCTTCGTTTTCGGATCCGTCACGGTAACCCTTTTTGTGGTATAATTGCTATCCGGTGTTTTCTCGGTTTTCACCTGATTTCCGTCAGCATCAACTTCATAGGTAATAATCTTATGATCTGCCTCCGCGCTTTTCGGGATGTATTCTTCTTGCTTCAATTCCCCGTTTTCATCATATTCAAAAACAGTCTTACCGGTCTGTTTTCCTTCCGAATAGTGAACCGTTTTTATTAGTTCTCCTTTAGCGTTGTATTCGTATTTGGCGTCTATTCTCTTCTTCCCGTCTTCAACCGTATATAACTCCACCTCACGGAACACCAACATGTATCCGTCCGGCACTTTGGGAATATCGTATTTCGGCAGCTTGCGTTTCTCGATCAAATCCTTCTTTCCAAAGATCATATACAGCAATACGCCAAATGCGATCAGTGCCACGCCGACCAGCGAAGCAATCAGGATAATAAACTTCCGCTTACTCATTCTGATTGCTTTCTTACCTTCGACCTTTTCCATATGTCCCTTTTCTCCTCCCAAATACGGCAAATGATATGCCTTTTATCCCCCGTGTCAAACCTTACAGGAAAGATGTGGACGATTTCAGATTGGTCATATAAATCCGTTCCACAACCGCATTGTAATCAAGCCGCAGGAACGCTTTCTCAAGCTGTGTCAGGATAATATTGCCGTCCATTCTTGCCGAATTTACGATTGAGTTGTTGCGCGTCTTCCACGAATCCAGTTTGAAACTGAAGCGGTATATTCCGTCCTGCTGCCCGCCGGCATTGGCCGTAATCGACGCAGCCATCGTTCCCATTGAATTATGAAACACAAGACGGCCGCCTTCGGTATCCTGCGTGATGCTGATACCCTGCCCGCGCATCACATTCATGTCGAGTGCCGTGAGCATCGTTTGAAGGTCCGGCACAACCGTCTTAAATGTATGAATCTGCTGATAAAAATCATACTTATGATTCTTGTTGGCAACGCCTCCCTTAAAGAGCTTGTTGTAATGTCCCGCCATGACCAGACCGATGATCACGCCGACCGCTATCGTGCCTAATGCTATCCATAATCCCGGACCCATAAAAATGCCTCCTGACACATCTGAAATCTGCTTAAAACGAATCAAACTAAGATTATTAAATCCGTCTGAAACCGCAGCCGGAAATCCCGAAAAACCTCTCTCTAAAATATACCAAAATACCCCATGCAATGCAAGGCAAAGCATGGGGTAAAATCTTTCTTCAAGTATGAGAAAAGGCTGTTTCTGCGTTTATCAGTGAATGAACTTCACGCTCAGCAGATGTCCGCTTCCGCCGCCGACCTTTGTGAGATACAGTGCCGATACGCCGTCCGGAATCGGGCAGACTGCACGGTACTTCTCCCAGATGTCAGAGGAGTCGACTTTGACGGTTCCGATAACGGGTCCATTGATCTCGGTACGAACCTCAAAGCTGTCATGGATGTAACCGCGAACGGTCAGTTCAATCTCCTTCACACCCTTGAAGTTGATATACTTGAAACCGATGGTCGTGCCGGTTCCGATGTTCGCAATATAAGATGGACCCCTATCCCCGTCCCTACCGTCCATCGTGATGCGCGGCTGGTTGCCGATTCCGACAAGCCAGTGCATCGGCTCCTTGATGTCAGGTGCGAACAGGTTGCAGGCGATGTGTGCCGGAATCTCGTCGGTATCACGAAGCGGTCCGCCGTTCAAGCCGCAGGAAGTGATCTCAACCTGCTTGATGGAACCGTCGGCTGCAAACTTCACTTCCTCGGCACAGCCCTGACGGGAGTACCAGGTCGCGTTGGTCTGGCGATGGTAGAAGATGTAACGCTTTCCGGCAATCTCGATCAGACTTCCGTGGTTGTTTGCGCCGTATGCAGCAGGCGTCTCCGCATCCTTATAGGTGTCGATGTGGAAGTCGCTGTTACTTACGATTACGCCGCCGTAGGTGAACGGTCCCTCGGGGCTGTCGGAGGTTGCGTAGCAAAGTTCATGCATCACTTCGCTGGAGTAGATGAAGTAGTATTTACCGTCGAACTTACGGATCGAGCTTGCCTCGAAGAATGCATGGCCTTCAAATCCGGTGCCTTCGCTGTAGCAGGAACCCGGAACGACGATGCGCGGATCCTTCACAATCGTCAGCATATCCGGTCCGAGAACGGTCAGCTGGGAACCGTGACGGCTCTTGTCTCCTCTTCCGCAGAAGCCGGTGAACAGGTACGTCGTATCACCCTCGGTCAGTACGCCCGGATCGAACTGCGGCTCGTCGCCTTCGCGCTCGCCGAGCTTCGTGCCGTCTGCGTAGTGAACATAGCCGTAGAATTCGTATCGGCCTGCAGGCGTATCGCAAACCGCTACCGAAACGATGCCGACCTTGTCAAGCACATAGTAGAGGTAGTAACGTCCGTCGGGACCTACCGTTACGTCGGGCGCGTACAGAACCATGTTGCCTCTTGAGTTAACCGGATCCTGCGTCTTCAGGTAGGTAACGCCCTCATAGCGCCAGTCGCCGAGGTTGTTAATCGGCGCGGACCAGCATACGTAATCACCCTGGCAGAATACGTAACCGTTAAACTGGTCGTGGGAACCGTATACATAAACGCGGTCGCCGAACACATACGGCTCACCGTCCGGAATGAACTCCCAGTTCGGCAGGTACGGGTTGTAAGCCTGCTTGCGCTCCGGAACCGTCTGGTCGGTGATGACGCCGATCATGAAGTCGTTGAACGGCTTGTTCTCATAGCTCGGAACACAGCCCTCTTTGAGGAAGTTCATGCCGCAGTGGGAACCGGTTCCATAAGGCTTCCAAACCGGCATGTCGGTACCGTCGGCATCCTTGCCGTTCGGGTCGCCGGTCTTAATGAAGTTCGTCAGGTAGTTACACATCTGGCGGGCCAGATCGAAGTGATAGCCCTTGAACGGTCTCCAGCAGGCTGCCAGTGTCTCAAAGAAGAACCACAGGTCAACTGAGTGGAACGTGCCGGGGTTGTCCCAGCCCGGAATATCCGGATTGAAATTATAGTAATACGAAGGTGCCTCGTTGTGGGCAAATGCGGCCTTGATCGCGCACTCCAGTCCGTCGGTCGGTGCGAACATCTTGCCGTTACGCACATGTGCCTCGGGGAAGGACATGAACTCGTCGTATTTGTCTCCAAGCGCAGCTTTCGCTTTCTTCTTGTAGTCTTCCTCGTCACTTGCGAAGACCGCTGCCTTGAACTCGTCTCCGGTGTTACCGGAGATCATCGGAACGTTCGCATGCTCACCCTTCAGGAAAAGGATGTACGGATCCTCGATCATGAATTTGTGATCGATCGTCGGAGCGAAACGCGGGTGGGACTGGGCGAATTCGCTGTATTTGTCCCGGATATAGAAAGCGTCGAGCGCTCTCGCCTCCTCAAGCGTCTTCACACCGAGGAACTCGAAGAATGCTTCGCCGTTCGGCTCGTTTGCTTCGATCGTGCGGGGCGTGATGAAGCCGTCCAGCATGTAAGGGCTGCGGATCATGCCGCTGTGTACGATTGCCTTCTGGAACAGGCCGATGCTCTGCGGGCTCGTCAGCTGGTTCATAACGCTTCCGCCGCCTGCGGACTGTCCGCCGATCGTAATATTGTTCGGGTCGCCGCCGAATGCCTTGATGTTGCGGATAACCCACTTGATACCTGCCTGCTGGTCGAGGTTACCGAAGTTGGTCGGAGCCTCGGGCGACTCTTTCGTGATCTCGGGATGCGAGATGAAGCCAAATGCACCGAGACGGTAGTTTACGCTGACAAATACAACGCCTCTTTTCGCGATGTTCTCGCCGTTGAATTCCATCTCCGGCGGGTAGCCCCACTGGAATCCGCCGCCGAAGAACCATACGTAAACCGGCAGATTGTCGGTGTCGCTCTTCGCGTTGGTCCATACGTTCAGGTACAGGCAGTCCTCATCCATCGGGATGTCCGGATCCACATGCCACTCACGGCAGTAGATGTCGGTGCCGACGCCGGGCTGGTCCTGCATCGAGATCGGGCCGAAACTGAAGCAGTCACGCACGCCTTCCCAATCGGCTGCGGGCTGCGGCGCACGCCAGCGGTTCTTTCCTACCGGCGGTGCGGCAAAGGGAATCCCCTTGAATACGCTGATGCGGGTGTTGTTGCCCGGCAGGCCGCGTACCATACCATTTTCCGTTTTTACTACTTTTAACATAAAAATCCTCCTTACAACAGGCTGCTGCCCATTCTTCCTTCAGTATAACAAAGATATTCAGATGTTTCAATGAATAAATATTTTAAAAACTTGTCATATTTTATCCGAAAACTGAAAAAAGGCGCCGTTCGTTCGCGGCGCCTTTTTCATGTTTATTTTCTTCTGCCCTCGCCGGGGTTGCCTCTTCCTTCCTTTCCGCCGAACCCGGGATTTCCTTCATTTCCCCATCCGCCGTATCCGGGATTGTTTTCGCCTCCGTTTCCTCCGAAGCCTCCTCCGCCGAAGTTTCCGCCGCGTCCGCCGCCCATCATCTGATTGGGAAGGTTGCTGACCTGTTGTCCGTTGCAGATGACGGTTCCTCCGTTAAGCTGTGCGGTTCCGTCATAATCGAAGGTCGAATTGCCGGTCACGTCAATCGTTCCGCCGTTTATGACGATGTTTCCGTTCGAGTCAATGCCGTCCGTGTCTCCGGGGCCCATGACGACTTTCAGATATCCGTCATTCATTTCAAACGTCGGCGTATAGGCCGTGGACTTTCTTGCGGCATTCACGCCGTCATCCGATGCCTGAATCGCAATCTCTCCGCCGTTTATGCGGACGTAGGTCGCCTCAAGCCCTTCGGCTGCCGTGATGTTTATGCTTCCGCCGTCAATCTGCAGCAGGGCATTGGCATGAACGGCATCGTCCTTTGCCTGAATCGTAAAGCTTCCGCCTGCGATGTAGATGTTTCCGAGCGTGTTGTCTTCATCGTTTTCGCAATGGAATCCGTCCTGACCGGAAGTGACGGTGAAATCTCCGTCTGCAATCGCCAGACTGTCCTTCGCCTGAACGGCATGATTTCCGGAAGTGATTTCATAGGTTCCGGACGTAATCGTCACCTCGTCCTTCCCCGCAATTCCGTTCTGCGCGGGAGACGTGATGATCAGTTTTCCGGTTCCGTTCAGGGTGAGATCGTCTTTGGAAAATACGACGGCATCCACATTGTTCTCGTCCTCGTCCCGGAACGTGCCCCCGTTTTTCAGTCTGTTCACGGTTCCGTCCGCAAGGGTAAGGAACACCTTATCGGCCTGCAGGACGTATATTGCCGCGAAATCGGAAGAGGTGATGTCCGCTCCGCTTAACACAATCTGCACCTTATCCTCCTTATCGGCATCCACATAGACGGTGCCGTCGGTAAGCGTTCCGGAAAGGATATAGGTTCCTGCTTCCGTGATGGTTGCGTTGCTTCCGCTCACCTTCACCGAGGAGGCCGACGCCTCTATGGACGAACCGGACAAAACGATGCTGACCGCTCCCTCCGCGTCATACCCGTTTGTGAGATCCCTCTCGGAGAATGCTGCGGCGAACATGCTTCCGGACTCTCCTCCGTCGACAGCAACCATGCCGGATGTGCCGGAGTTGTTGCCGGAACCGGCCGAAGCCGTCTTCGGAACAACGTCCGTTATTTGCTCTTCATTGCCTGTTTTGCATGCCGCAAGAAGCATGGCAAGGATCATGATTACAACAAGAAAAATACTGTATCTCTGTTTTTTATTCTGTTTCATTTTGGGAACCTCCGTTTCTCTGTTTTCGGCGTCATTGTATCATTTTCCGCGGCCGGAATCCCCGAAAAGCTCAGGCAGAAAATACGAAATTCATACGAAAAGAGCGCCGACGAATATCGGCGCTCCCGAAATATTATCAGTCCCTACTGCGGGAAGGCCGCTTCAAAAACCGCCCCGTTCTCGTTGTATGCGTGAATCTTCCCGTGATAGCTTTCCGTCACGGACTTCGCGATGGCGAGCCCGATTCCGTGCTGGCCGTCGTTTCCTTTGTAGAACCGCTCAAACACATACGGAAGATCCTCCTCCGCGATTCCCTCCCCGTCGTCGCTCACGCGGATTGTAATGCCGCCGTCCTGCTTCCGACAGAAAAGGCGGATTTCCCGCTTCGCGTAGCGCACCGCGTTGGAAATCAGATTACCGCACAACCGCTCCGCATCCTGGTCCCGGATTGCCGCCAGAACCGGCTCGTCGTCAAAATCGAAGGAAAATGTGAGGTTCCGTTTTTCCGCTTCCGCGCGCTGCTCGGATACGCACAGGGAAAGAACATCCCGCAGATCAATCTGCTCCAGGGCTTCTTCCGGTCTGCCTTTTCCCATTCGGGACAGATAAAGGATATCCTCCACCATGCCGGCAAGCTTGTCGGATTCCGACAAAATGACCGCGCCGGCGCTCTTCGGCTCCATGACGCCGTAAACGATACCCTCCGCATTGCCTCTTATCGAAGTGAGAGGCGTCCGCAGCTCATGAGACACATTCTGGAAGAACGTCTCCTGCTTCTGCTTCGCTTCCCGGAGTTCGGCTGCCATCCGGTTCATGGTATTTCCGAGCTCATCAAATTCCCGGTCACGGAAGGCAAGTTCCTTCGGTGAAAGATTTCCCCTTCCGATTTCCGATGCAAAATCCGACAGGCGCTGCACGGGTTCCGCAAGCGTTTTCGCAAGCGCTCCGCTCAGGACAACCGATAAAAGAACGGCCACCGCGATGACAATCAGCAGAACGAGGTTGATTCTTTTCGCAAATGCCATGATGGAGGTGACATCCACATAAACCAGGATGGTTCTTCCGCTTTCCGCGGGATCGGCTATCGTGGAAACGGCAAATGTTCCGCTGCTTAAAGCGGCCGTTTTATTCGAAATGTCCCCGGCCTGATTCAGCCCCTGATACCACTCCGCAAGCTCCGTCGCAATCTTGTTGTCTCCGTGAAGATTGAACTCGAGGTTTCCTTTTTCATCCAGAATGACCGCATTTCCCCGCGTTCCGGTAATCTTATCCGGATGCTCATTGAACGGATCCGGGTTCATCCGGGGACCGCGCTCTTCCCTTCTGATTTCCGTGGCGCTTCGCGACACCAGATCAAGCTGCGAGGACACACGCGCGCGGATGTATCCTTTCACGGAAAGATTGAAGGCAATCGCCACAACAACAAGAATCAGGCAGGTCAGACCGGTCATGGTGACTAACAGTCGGGTTTTGATATGCCATTGTTTCTTCATTTTGCTTCCTCCAGGCGGAATCCGAAGCCCCAAACCGCGGTGATATTTGCCCCGCATTCTCCGAGCTTCTGCCGAAGACGCCGAACCGTGTCATCGGTTGCCCTTGTCTCCACAACACTCTCGAATCCCCAGACCGTATTCAGCAGTTCTTCCCTCGAAACGGCCCGATCGGCATGAAGCATCAGGTATTTCAGGACTTCGTACTCTGTCGGTGTCAGGGAAAGCGGGTTCCCGTCCTTCAGAATGCGGCGCCGCTGCTCATCCAGCCTAAGTCTTCCCACCGCAATTTCAACCGAAGATTCCGTCCCGTGCTTCTGGCTTTCGAAATCGATTCGCCGGAAAATAGCGCGAACCCGCATTAGAAGCGCCATGGCGGAAAAAGGCTTCGTAATATAATCATCGCTTCCGAGACCGAGACCCATCGCGTAGTCATTTTCCGAATCCCGCGCGGTAAGCATGATGATCGGGACCGTGCTTGTCTTTCGTAACTCCGTGCATATTGCAAACCCGTCAGAGCCGGGCATCATCACATCAAGAATGACCAGATCGCACGGTTTCTGCAAAAACCGCTCAAGCAACAGGTCTCCGGTCGGGAAATCTTCCGTCTCGTAACCGTCATTCGCGAGAAAGGTTCTGACAACCTGACGAATGTTGTCATCATCGTCCGCAATATAGATTCGTTTTGCCTCATCTGCCATACTGGATGTCTCCTCCGTTTTTTCTTTCATTATAGCGGCGAAAACGGAATCTGACAATGGGTTTCCCCTTCGAAAACTGCCGCAATTCATACGAATGATTTCGTGTGTTTTTCGTAAATTTCGCACCTTTTTCTCGGAGATTTCCCGCTCTTTCGGAAGTATCATTACAATCGTAAAAGCCAAAACGAAGGAGGCACTCCATGTGTAAAATACAAAGCTGTTTCAACCGATATGAAAAGAAATACCTGATCACCAAAGAACAGTACCGGGCGGTAAAACTTGTCATGTCCCCGTATATGCGTCCGGATGAACATCCCCGTTATTCCATCCGAAACATCTATTATGACACGGAAGACTACGAACTGATCCGCTCATCCCTGGAGAAACCGGTTTACAAAGAAAAGCTGCGGCTTCGCAGCTACGGCGTGCCCGGCAACCAGGACACGGTGTTCGTGGAATTGAAGAAAAAGTATGACGGAGTCGTCTATAAGCGGCGCATCACGGAGCCGTTACAGGAGGCCGTCCGGTTTCTTAACGGACAGCAGCATGAAAACAGTCAGATCGGCCGGGAAATCGAATGGTTTTTGAAGTATTACCGCCCGGTTCCGAAGGCGTTCATCGGGTATGAGCGCGAGGCCTGGGCATCCCAAACCGACAGCGAGTTGCGCATCACTTTCGACACCGCTTTGTGCGGCCGCAGTGACAGCCTCGATTTGCGCTCCGTCCGGGGCGGCTGCCCTCTGCTTCCCGATGACCTGATTCTGATGGAAATCAAGATTCCGGGAGTCGCGCCGATGTGGCTTGCCGGTCTTCTCTCCCGGCAGGGAATCTTCCCAACCACATTCTCAAAATACGGTGCTTACTATCAGAAATACATATTGCAAAGCAAACCCGACACTTTCACGAAGGAGGTCATTCTCAGTGCTTAATACCATTTTCAACGGATTCGAAATTACGGTGTCTTCATTTTTCATCTGCACGGCAGTGTCTCTGGCACTCGGGCTCGGGACGGCTCTGATCGGCATGTTCCGTTCCAAAAGCTCACGCAGTTTTCTTCTTACACTCGCCATTCTTCCCGCGATGGTGCAGCTCATCATCATGCTGGTGAACGGAAACATCGGCGCAGGTGTAGCCGTGGCCGGCGCCTTCGGGCTGATTCGCTTCCGAAGCGTCGCAGGGAGCGCAAGAGAAATCGGGCTGGTATTTCTCGCCACCGCCATCGGTTTAGCGACCGGAATGGGGTATGTGATTCTTGCGGCCGTCTTCTTCCTTCTCATTGCTGCTTACATGCTTCTGTTGACGCTAATCGGTTTCGGCGCGGGTTCCGCTGCGGAGCGGGAACTCAAAATCACGATTCCGGAAAATCTGGATTACGAAGAGTTGTTTGACGATTTGTTTCGGAAATACACGAAGAACGCCGAACTAGACCGGGTCAAGACGACCAATATGGGAACTCTGTACGAGCTCAGCTATAAGATTCTGCTTCGTGATTCTCACGAAACCAAACAGTTCATGGATGAAATCAGAACACGCAACGGGAACCTTACCGTTGTCTGCGGAAGACCGGTTGTGAAAGAGACTTTGTAGGAGAAGGCAAGACATGAAATCCTTTATGAAACGCTGCCGTCACGGAATCATTTCGGGCGTTTTGATCACATTTTTCACGGGATATGCGCTTCTTGACGTGTTCGTCATCCCGCGGAATTACGGAAAAGCGGACGTCCCGTCTGCCGGGCTTTCGATATCGAAAAGCGGGGAGGACGAAAGCGAAACTGCGGAAACGTTTTCGAACACGGACGACCCAGTTGTTACCGACCTCTCTTATCGGGACGAAAACATCTCCGTCGTGATTACGCAATACCGCGTGAACGATACCGACGTTTATGTTGCCGATGTAACGGTGTCGTCTCCGGAGTACCTGTTTTCGGCATTTGCCAAGGACACATATGGGCGGAACGTGAAGGAAACCGTGTCCGAAACAGCGGACCGCGTCGATGCGATCCTGGCCGTTAACGGGGACTTTTACGGTTCCCGAACCGGCGGCTATGTCATTCGGAACGGCATCCTCTATCGGAATGTTTCCGCGAAAAATGAAGACCTCGTATTATACCAAAGCGGCAAAATGGAGGTCGTTAAGGAGTCTTCAGTTTCCGCCGACAATCTGCTCAAAGACGGTGCCGTGCAGGTTTGGTCCTTCGGTCCCGGATTACTGAAAGACGGCGAGATTACCGTATCGGCAAGTCAGGAAGTCGGAAAAGCGAAGGCATCCAATCCCCGCACTGCTGTTGCGCAGCTTGGTGAAAACCATTATCTTTTTGTTGTCAGTGACGGGCGGACCGGCGACAACGACGGCCTCACCCTGTATGAACTGGCACAGTTTCTGCAGACACTCGGCGCGCAAACCGCTTATAATCTCGACGGTGGCGGATCGTCCACCATGGTCTTTATGGGAGAGGTCATCAACCACCCCACCACAAACGGTCGGAACACATCGGAAAGGAGCGTGAGTGACATTGTATGCATCGGATATCGAAAGGAATGATTGCTCCGGGGACCAATCCCGGGAAACGTTGCAGCTCCGCTATTTCAGAGCTGCAAGGAATTATGTTCTGATTGCCCTTGCGGTGGCCGTATTCGGCGCCGTCTATGAGCATTTCAGCTTTGGCGTATACTCATACTATATGATCTATGCTTTTGCCGTTCCGCTTGTGTGCGGTGCTTTGCCGGCGCTTCTTCTGCCGTTCTGCAGGCGGATTCCCGCCTTTAACGGATTCGCGGGAAAGCTATGGCGTGACGGAATCGCCGTATGGACCGTCGGTTTCCTTTTTACGGGCGTAGTCCAAATCTACGGAACGGACAGCGTCTGGTCAAAGGCTTATGCCATAGCCGGCCTCGCCTTATATGCAGCCTCCGGCATTGCAGCGCTGCTTCGTGAAACCGGGGCGCAATCCCTGTGACCGCAACGACGAAATGGTATTTTTCAAGTTTCCGCAACCTGTTTCTCCGACGAACGGCGTCTTCGCTTCGGAATGTCCTTGGAGAACTTCGACGCGGCAATCGTGTAGAATATCCCCTGAAGGAGGATTGCCGCCGCCATGAAGAAACCGACAACCTCATTGTCAATTTCCAACCGTTCCGACAGCATCGGAAGGAGAGACATCGCAGCAAATACATGTAACACCACGATCGCCAGAATTCCCGATTTCAGCACCGGCTCCTCAGGATGCGCTTTCTTACACACCCACAGCGTTCCGATCGTCATGATCATATAGCCGATATAGAGGAACGCGACTGCAACCGGCATGAGCTTCTGCCCGCCAAGGAAGGAAACTGCGGCTGCGGCAAATGCGACGAGCGGCCCAAAATAGATCCGGAACTCCCGCATTGCCATGAGCAGGCGGTACATCACGATGCACGCAAGAATTACAACCACGACATTGAAAAGAATGAACGCCGTATCAAGGTTATCGATTGACCTCTCCCCCGCATCCGAAGCGCTTCCTGTCCGGTCAAATGCCCCGAAGAGAATCGCAAGGATCGCGAAGAAAGCCATGTACGCAGTACACCCGAGAGCCGCAAGCGAGATCCACACGGAACGGCACGTGCTTCGAAGAAGCAAAGCCGTATTCGGGTAACGTTTCCGCTTCTCCGTGGTTACCGGCAGGTCATCGAATTTGATTTCGGTAATAAATACGCTCTCCTGTTCCATGGGTCCCCTCACTGTTTCATTCCCGCTGCTTTACAAACACGCCCGGCCGGGTGTCCGGATTCGGAAAACAATCCGTCCGCCCGGCCGGTATATCATTATTTCACCAATTTCACGCGGAACATCAGGCTGTCATGCGGTTCTACATTCGTAGAATAGCGTTCCTTAAAAGTTCCGACGACCTTATGCTGATAGCAGTCATAAAACTCTAACGCCATGCCGCTCGCATACGGAAGTCCGATGTCGAAGAACTCAAGAGACATCTCTCCCGGATGCTCGCCGAAGTTGAACATGCCGACCGCGTAATCACCGTTGCTGAGTGCTCTTACAAGCGTGAAGATATTCTTCGGATTGTTCCACTGGTTCACGCGGTAGAAGCTCCGACACTCCTTGTCCTGGTTGATCGCGATCACATCGCGGTTCATCAGAATGTCTGCGGTCGCAGGCGTCATGTCGCGGATGTCGCAGCCGATCATCAGCGGACTGCCCATGATCGACCACAGTGCGAAATGTGTCCGGTACTCGGCGTCGCTGCAGCCGCCGATCTTCTCTGCGATCCAGGTGTTGCAGCTGCGTCCGTACATGCCGACCACAAGCATATCCATATCGTTATGGCAGTACGCTCCGCCGTAAGGCGCCTTGTCCATCTGTGATTCCGCAAGCGCCTTGATGGATTCCCATTTGTCCTGAATGTCGCCGGTCGAACGGAACAGCTGCGCGCCTGAGGAACGGATCCAGCCGTGCACGTCGTCGGCGCCCCAGTTGCAGGCGCTGAATACGATGTCCCGTCCGCAGTTACGGAGCGCCATCGCCATGCGGCGGTACAGGTTCGCGCCGTCCGCGGTCGCGGGCTTATAGCAATAGTCATACTTCAGATAATCCACGCCCCATTCGGCAAATGTGGCGGCGTCGATAAACTCATGCTCAAAGCTTCCCGGATAACCCGCGCAGGTGTGTGTTCCGGCGCAGGAATACATGCCGAACTTCAGTCCCTTCGCATGGATGTAATCCGCCACGGCTTTCATGCCGTTCGGAAACTTCTCGGGATCCGGAACAAGCCTTCCGTTCTCATCGCGCTCACGAAGACTCCAGCAGTCATCAATGACGATGTACTCATAGCCGGCGTCCTTCAGTCCGCACTCGACGAACTTGTCAGCGGTCGTGCGGATCAGTTCTTCGTTGATATTCCAGCTGAATGTGTTCCAGGAATTCCACCCCATCGGCGGGGTCGGTGCCAATAAATGTTCCATACTCTTACCTCTCATATACGCTGTTTCGGGCCTGCTTATTAACGGGTACATTCATAGCCGCGTCAGCCCATACGAGTATCATAACATAAAAAACAATGCAGGGCAACCACCCTGCATTGTTCATCTTACTCTTCTGTTTTCTTACCATGCCGCTCTTAAACTTTATAGCGCTTACGGTAATTATTGGGCGTCATGTTTTCGTATTTGCCGAATACGGTGGAGAAATAAGACGCGCTGCGGAAGCCGCATTTCTTCGCAATCTCCGCCATCGGCGTGTCGGTGTTGAGGATCATATCCATCGCCATATTGAGGCGGATCCGCGTCACGTACTCCGTGTAGTGCACGTTCAGGTGCTCACGGAATATGCGGCACATATGCTGCTGCGAGATGCCGATATGATCGGACAGTTCCCGAAGCGTTACGTCGCGGGTCACATTGTCTTTGATGTACTCGAGGGCTATGCCGAGGATCTGCTGGCTGTTCTTGCGGTAACGGTTCATCTCGTTGAGAAGAATCGTCTGCTTGAACCAAAGGATCAGGTCATACACATATCCCGAAGCAATCTCCTGCCCGAATACATTGCCGGAATTGACGTTCACGTAAATGCTTGTAAAGAGCCATCGGGGTGTGGTGTTATCGTTGATCGATACCACCGTCGGACGGTCCAGTCCGAGATTCTTCAAAAGGTTCTCGCAGGCATCGCCGCCAAATACGACCCAGTTCGTCTCCCACGGTTCCACAGTCGGATGGTATTCATAAGGATATCCCGCCGGGATCAGAATGAAATCCCCCTCGTGCAGCATGGTCGGCACGCCGTCCGCAACAAGGACGCCCTCTCCTTTGCCGCACCGGATAATCTGATGCCAGTTCAGTCCGTCCTCGCGCACAACCTTCAGCTGTGCGTCCGTTCCGCCTACACCGGCCAGGAAGATAGGCAGATATTGAGTTCCCGAAATGTCGGGATATAAGTTTCTTCCGGGTTTCGCCATACATTTCTCCTTTCACGCGCTCAAAAAACGGAAAATCCCGTTTTTTTTATTATCTCCTCAGCCATTTTGAAAGTCAAGAAACAATTTAGAAATATGAATCAACACAAAAAGAAAATGCCGTATATCATTGCGCTATACGGCATTTATTTGCATAAATTGAATTAAACTTTCAGAGGCTTACTGCATCCACCACAGCTGGTCCGCAATGGTCTTGTAGTAATTGTTATTTAAAATCGCACGCGAGATGTTGAACTTGTTCCGGACAATCGTCTTGTAGGAATCGAGGTACATCTTCTTGTATCCGTCGTCCCAGGTGTCTGCGCCGAGCAGCCACTCCGCTTTGCCGGTGTTCGCGTTGTAACGGACATAATCGGTTATGAAACTGCTGTCCTTAAACTGAATGAGACCGAGGGAATCGGAGAAGATATCGGTACCCATGTACAGTCTCGAATCGTACTCGATACCCATCAAGTTCAGAACGGTAGGCAGAATGTCAAGGCTGCATGCCGCTTTCGTGATCGTCTGCGGGCGGATGTTCGGATTCCAGATGATCAGGTATTCCTTATACCGCTCGAAAGTCGGATCGATCTTGTGCCCCGCGAGTTCGTTACGTGATGCCTCGGGAAGACCGTACGGATAGTGGTCGCCGGACATAACGATCAGCGTATTGTCAAGAACGCCGGCCTCGTCCAGTTTGGTGATCAGATAGTTGACCGCGTTCTCTAACTCGATATTGCAGGCGAGATAGCATTTGGCCTGTTCGCTGTAAGGAAGGTCTTTCACCTCGTTACGGTGCTTGCGGCCCATCGCGTTATCGCCCCACTCATATACCATATGACCGCTCATGGTCATGAAGTATGCGTGGAAATGTTCCTCATTGATGAACATCGGAATCGCCTGCTCCATCATCTCAAGGTCGGATTCCGGGAACTGCTCGGTAATGTTCAGACCACGGCCGCGGGCGATGAATTCATAGCCCATGTTGGGGTGGGATTTGTCGCGGTCATAATAGGTCGCGGAATGGTTGTGGAACGCATACGTTTTGTAGCCCATCGCGTTATAAATGTGTCCGAGGCAGCAGGCCATCACGTTTTTGGAAGAACGGCTGAAGCTGCTTGACTGCTGGATATCCGGAAGCAGACCCGTGCACACCGTGTATTCGCCGTCACTCGTACTCGTGATCCAGTAAGGCGTATAGAAATTGTCAAAGTAGAATCCGCTGTGAACCATGCGGTAAAGCGTCGGCGTCGTATCCTCCCGGATTGCCAGCGGATGGAACGTCTCGCAGGTCATAACGATGAGGTTATAGCCTTCGAACATGCCGGTGTATTCGTTCTTGTTGGTCGGCGTCACATTTGCCAGATATTCGTTGATCGTCTTGATCGAGCTGTTGGTCGACGTCGAAGCCATATAGCTGAAATCGAGATCGAGCACATGCGGCGAACGGTCAACCGGGGTCGGTGTCGGCGTCGGCGTAGCAAGCGGATCACGGTTCGGATCGGGCGTCGGCTCCTCGGTCGGAACCGGTGTCGGCGTCGAGATCGGCGGAGGAACCGGAAGCGGATCGACGTCGATAACGACCTCACCCACCGCCTTCTCGTCGTAAGTGATCACGCGGCACACATCCTGGATCAGGCCGACCATAATGCCGTTCTGGCGAACGCCGCGGTCGGGCTGCCACTCTTTATAAAAAGCATTGAATCGTCCGTTCAGACGGGATCCTTTGCTGTCGATCATGGAAAATACGATACCTGCACACAGCGCTCCCATCCCGACAGCGCGCAACATAAACCGGCCGGGAAGTCTCTTATGACGGTATCCTGCCTTCCAGCGAAGAACCGCATACGCGGCAAGCGGAACAAGAAGCAGCAGAACAAGCGGAAATCTCGACCAGAGCGCACCCACGCCGGCCTTCCAGAATTCCTTCGCGTCGCCCGCATTGCCCATTACGGAAAATGTAAGATAGTTATTAAATATCGCGTGATAAGTAGCCTGCACGCTGAACCATACGGTGATCGCGCCGAGCATGACCCAGGTTACGATCTTGGATGCAAAATCCTTCAGGAACCCGGTCGCAGCCGCATACAAAAAACCGATCGCAGCCGCAAAAAAAAGAATATAGAAAACAGAACTGTCGTGTATTCCCTTATTCAGATAGATATGGAACATCACCTCGTCCCACACAAGAACGGCCGAGGGAAGGAACAACTGCAGCAGCACCGAACGGAAGGAGAATCGCTCCTTCTTCTTAACCGGCGGTGCATCCGGCAGATCATCAATGGATTCTTTGAGAACATCCGGGAGGGAGGTCTCATCGAAGAGGATGGTGTGGAGGTTGAGGGCAGTTTCCTGAGAATCGCCGTCAACGGAATCACCGTTCACGGAATCCTCGATCGATACCACTTCCGACAGATCGCCGATAGCATCGTCCTCGGCGTCCGCCTCGTCCGGAAAAGCGTTGTATATCACGCGCTCGTCGTCAAGAATCTCCTCCAACTCTCTGTTGTTCTTACTATCCGACATAAAAACCTCTGGTAACTCTCTATCCGCACCGCCGCCATACGCCGACGGTATTATACTACAACTCTTATAACAACTCTCGTATTATAGCTTATGGAAGAAGCTTTTCCACCAATTTAACAAAAATATCATATTTTTTTCATGAAAGCAAGTAGGAAAAGGCATTTTGCGGGCAGGAGGAAAGGGCGTTCGAAAACGCCCTTTCATGTTTTGGGTATCCAAAGTGGTTGTCTTAAGTTTCTTATGGTTTACCTTTTTTGGGGTATCAAAAGTTTCTTGGGTTCTACCTTTTTGGGGTCTTTCCGTGGGGTCTGTTAGTGGGGTCTCTCCGTGGGTGTAGTGGGTCTGTAAAATTGAGAAAAATACTAAAGGGAAGGGCTTGTTATTGTCCTTCCCTTCCTCTTTCCGTAAGATATGTTTGCAGACTATTTTACGTGAAGGAGGTTGTATGTATAATATCACAGATTTATTAGACTTGTTTGATGAACACTTATGATTATGAGGAGCGGCTCTTTCGAATCAATCCACGATTGAGAAGGCTGAGGTTTCTGAAAGAACGCTATGTTCAGTTCAATACAAGGAATGCAGGGCACCCGCAGACGGCGAAAAATGAAATAGAAACTCTGATAGCCGAATACTTTAATTC
>JAFRSD010000017.1 GCA_017427775.1 Lachnospiraceae bacterium
ATCTCGTCATGGGTAATCCAGTTTTTCTTTTCAACGCAGATGTCCTCAATAATCGAAAGCATCGCGTATCCTCCGCCGAAAGTAAACAACCCGATTTTGGCGAATGTCATAAATAATTCAATTAGTACAGACATGCCGACTGCCTTTCTGTTGGATCCTTCTTCCAGCATTCATCTTCCCGAAATATAGTTAACAATGAACTTGCTGCATTTTTCTTTTGTGTTATCGGCACCAAATGAACTCTCATTCTTTCATCCATTTTGCTCCTCTTATTCCCCCACCGACCATTAAAGATTTTCCTATCTGCCGTTAGAAGCAAGTATCGAATCTATGATTTCATCACCATTGCCGGGAATTACAAACTTTTCAAACACCTTATCGGCCACTTCGGTTCTCATGCCTGTTTTTTCTTTGAAAATCTTAATTTGCGGGGTGGTACTCTTCTTAGGACAGTACAGACTCGCTTCTACGGGAACATATCGGAATCTTTTCCCGCTCATTTTACGTCTGATGTCCGCTGCATAAAACGCATCTTTTTTCGTTCTGGAATAGACAAAAAAGCCTATTGAAGAAATCAGGGCAATAATACCAAACGCAATCAGGAATCCCGGCGTAAAAGCACGTGTATAAGATATCAGGCAAAACACGAAAAACAGCGAAAACCCAATCCCCCCAGCGCAAGCTTATTACGTTCTTTCTTTATGCAACTGTTACAGATTCCGACTCTTTCAACAGTTTCATATTTCTCGTATATAGTTGTTTTGGTCTGTCTGGCAACTATATACTCTTTACTTTGAGATGTTATCGCAGATGCTACTACAACAAATCTGTAATCTTTCTCAGCATCTTTTTTGCAACGTACACACTGACTCATATCGGCCCCCTATTCACATAAATTCAATCACTTGAACGCAAACACAATATCATCGGAAGCAGCATTGCAGATTCCTCCTGCTTTCTCGTAACACCTGCAGGCGGAAGCATTGTGCTTATAGGTAAGCAGAAACATTTTGCGGCAGCCCAAGGTTTTCGAATGTTCGTGAACAAACCGGACAAGTTCCGTTCCATAACCTTGGTTTTGCCATCCTTCCATAACATCAATTGCGTGTAGATAGTATATTTTTTGTCCATCCGGCTCATTTAGAACATAGCCGTAAGCAAATCCGACCGCTTTTCCGCTATCTACAGCAATATAACCGTATGCGTTCTTTTCCTCCAAAAAACCTTTCAGCACGTTCTCATCGTATTTCGTGTTCTCATCGTCAATAAAGTCAAGCATCAGCGCAAGATTGTGTTCTGATAACAGTTCGCACTTCATATCATCCAACCTCCAACTCCGATTTGTGCATTATCACTTTATATTCAAATTTACTTGCCTACTTCGGTCCATGATTTCCTGACGCATTTTCTCAACAATCTGACTCATTTGCCGACTCCTCTAATTGCACGCTTCCGATAACCTCCACCGTAAAATCCTTGGCTATCCGGGATGCTTCTTTGCAGTTCATTTCGAAAAAACCGGATCCACTGTGATCTGCGGTATCGGAAATACTTCGAATTGCCAAAAACGGTACTGAATTCGCATAGCAGACATGCGCGATGCTTCCGGTTTCCATATCAACCGACAGGGGATCGAATGCGTCAATAATCTCCTGCCGCCCGTCATCCGAAATGAAAGCCTCTCCGGTAACCATTCGGCCAAAATATATTTTCCCCTTGGTTTGAATACGTTCTGCAGCGTCCTTTGCTATTTTCAGAAGATTATCATCAGCAGCGAAAAAAACGGATTTCATCCAGGGATGATATTCTGTCAAAATTTCGGACGCGACATCATGATACGCGACTTCCGTTGAAACGACTGTATCAAATATTCTGAGTCTGCTATCCATCCCGCCTGCCACACCGGCATTGATGATTGCATCGACATTGAACTCATCAATTACAATCTGCGCTGCGATTGCCGCATTAACCTTACATACTCCGCAATAAAGCAGCACAACATCATGCGCTCCTATTTCGCCGATATGGATTTTAAGCATAGCTTTCTCTACAACAGAGTGCTCCTGAAATTCATCAAGAAAAGGGGCCAATTCGTTTTCACTTGCACAGATAATGCCGATCTTCATGACTGCAGCCAATCCTCCTCAACCATCAATTCTGTATATCATACATCTTTTCTTCTCGACTAAGGCATCAACCCTATATACTTTAATCTATCAAATCAACGTTTATTCCAATGGTATACGGATGATAAATTTCAGATCCCTGAAATCCCCAATTATTTGACCGCCGTTTTTCAGCATGATTTTTACGGTAGGCCCATTGCTTTTCATCGGAAACAGCTTTATTTCCTTATATCCGATCGCTTTGCACTTTTTCAATAATTCTTTGAATAAAATGCTTCCGTATCCTTTCCCTCTGTATTCTTTTGCGATTCCGTACCCCAGATTTCCCGCACCGACAACCGTTTCCAGATACTCGGATGACGAATGCCTGACTCTGCCGTAACCGACAGGAATACCATCGATAATTGTTTTAACGCTATATTCATAGTCGTCTTTCCTTTTTCTTTTGTCTAACTGTTTCTACCTTGCATACGCATATAATCTTCTCTAAGCAGACCGTAGATATTATAGTCGCAATAAACCGAAACCATTTTCCCCTGACGAATGGTTCCCTCTTTTATAAGACCACATTTTTCCATAACTCTGTTTGAAGCAATATTTCTTACATCCACACGTCCGTTCAATCGGTCCAGTTCTGTGTTCTCAAATATAAACCGTATCACTTCCTTCAATGCTTCTGTAGTAATTCCCATATTCCAGTACGCAGGGTTAACCCTGTATCCTATATCGCCCATTCTGGCATTTTGGATATCAAATACCGCAATCATGCCTACCACTTTATTGGTTTCTTTCAATACAATTACCCAATCAAAATCAGGAGAAGGTTTTCTTATTACCCAAGGGCGGGGATCAGGCGCAAACATAAGTTCAGGATTCTTCTCGTTCCTGTTAGCCTTTCTTCCCCAATATGTGTAAATTTCATCTCTTCCCAACCACTCTTTTAAATCAGCCACATCGCTTTCGTTAATCTTACGAATAATCAATCTGTCTGTTTCAAGAACCGGCTTGTTTATTTCATAATCTTTTAACATGGTTTCCTCCGTCAGATATCTTACATAACCATTCTAATCAGGCATGATTCGCAGTCCGAGTTCAAATGCGAGGAACATGATTTTCGTCTTATCATCCAGACGGGAACCTCCCGAAAGACTTCTCGGGTCCCAAGAAGAATGATCCAGATTATCTCCGGCATAGAAGAACTGAAATAATTCCGTCCCTCTGAAATCGCATACCGCCTGCATGCCGGCACATTCCATCTCGACACAGATCGCACCTTGTGCTTTTCTGCGGTTTACCTTCTCTCTTGTTTCGCGATAACAGGCATCCGTTGTCCACGACATTCCTTCGACATAGGGATAACCGCACTCCGTCAGAACCTGCTTAAATGTATCTCTGTATTTTTTGTTTACTTCGATCACATCACCCGGCTCCGCATAATGATAACTCGTCCCCTCATCTCTTAACGCAGCAGTCGGAATAATAATACCGCAATCCTCAATGCTTTTATCCAGGACCCCGCAATTGCCAAGCAGTATGAGACGCTTGCTTCCGATTGCCATCAAATCTTCATACTGTCCGACGCAAATCGGTTCACCGACCAAGGAATGAAACAGCGCAAACCGTTTTCCCTTGTATTCAACTTCATATACCGGATTGAGACACGTAGCAGAGTGAATCTCAGCGATTTTTTTCGCTTCAAAGTTTTCAAGGACGCTGTCGAACAGTCTCCAGGAGAAGCAGGATATCGTTACTTCGGGGAAGTTTTCGACTTTCTCCGTGCACATATCCGGATTTATTACGGCATTGGTTTCTCTCTCAAATTCTTCAAGCAGCATATTTAATAATCCTTTCCGTGATCCCATAACTGCACTTCAACATAGGCATATTTTCCAAGTTCTTTCTCGAGGAAAGCCTGCAGCGACCCTCCGCACACGCGGATTCTTTCGAAAAGCATCGTTTTTGTAAGAGCCGTCGGCTCGAGGCCTTGCGTAATAATGGCGCAGCTGTCACCAATCGTGAAACTGATCTGTTCATCAGGAATATCGGAAATATCCAGCACGAGCTTGTCGCTTGTGTCGAACCATTTCTTCAAGTATTCGCAATCACCGAGAACAAATGCATACGGATTGCGCAACTTTGGCTTCCCTCCCAGCCGGATAAAGGCATCCCGGACGTATTCATCCGCTTTCTTCCGTTGCGGATAATAGTTCACAAAATCAGCAAATCGATAAAAACTTGTTGTATCCGGATGCGAAGCGGCCAGTTCCCCCGCTACCCGAAACGCTTCCTCCTCAGACAGATGCATTATGTTCTTCCATGGATCCGTACCGGGATAATAGTAATGCGTAATATATAATCTCTCCACTTAAGTATCCTTTCATCCTGAACCTTTATATACTGCCGCTTGCACCTGCAGATATCCACTCCGTGTAAGCTTTTTCCCACGTTTCAACAGCATATGGTCGCCTTGGATCCCCGATGGAATTCGCATATTGTTCGGCATATTTCAGAAAGAATACCAGATGCTCCCTTGATGTCCGTAATTCGCGCATTATCACCTCACTCCAAACCCTTGCTTCGGTGTATTGTGTTGTATGGAGGAGTTCTTCCGCATATCCTCCCAGATCAAACGGAATCCGTCGCAGTTGAATCACGACCTGCCCGTTTTCTTCGACAGACATGACTGCATATGGAATCGTATTTCGTATGCAGTCAAGAGGCAGTCCGCTGGAACCGGGATTCAACAGATACACTTCCCGCCCGGGTACCTTATAGCTCCACTGCAGATGGGAATGGCCGAAAATGTAAACACCGTCCGGCAAATCGGAAAGCAATCCGTAGAACTCCGGAGTCCTTTCAATCTCCGCTTCGATTTCCGCCCGAATACTTTCGGCAGAAACCGGCTGATCTCCGTATTTTGCAGCAAATCGGCTTGATCGGGTGAAGAACAGTTCCGGTTTCCCGGTGATATAATCGTTCAGTTGATGCGAAATATGTATTGCCCTGCCGTTTATGTTGAGGGCAATCGTCTTCGGAAGTGAAAGGAGCCATTTTCGGTTCTCCTCACTGATGTTTCTATAATTCCAATAGGAAATTTGTTTCTGTCCGTCGGTCCATGTACTTTGGTCGCCTCCTTCCAAAGCCTCAAGGTAACGTTCTTCATTTCCCAGGACAATCTGTTTATTCTGTAAACTGCGGAGAGTCCCGATGCATTCATCGGGAAACGGACCGCTCAGGCAGTAATCTCCCGCGAAGAGAAACTCCGTTATTCCCTGCCGCTCCGCATCACGAAGCACTGCATCCAGTGCCGGTTTATTCCCGTGTATATCTGAAACTACGGCAAATCTGCGCATCTTCATCTCAACCATAGACAATATTGAATCCTTCCGTTTATATTGCAAATTATCTCCTCCCCGGCTTCTAAGCCAACAGACTATTTGGTCTATTATACCATAAAACAAGCCCTCCTGTCACTCGGAAAACTGAGATATGTCCGGCTCCTGTACGTATTTCTCATACCTGCACTGCTCGTAAACTTTCTTCCCGAGCAGTGTGATTGCCTGTTTCGGACAGGTGCTGATGCACCGGTAGCACATGGCGCACGTTCCGAGGCTGACTGCCTTTCCGTTTTCGATTCGCAGATTTCCCATCGGGCAGTTCGCGGCGCAAAGTCCGCACCCGGCACAGGCATCGCTGATCTTCAGTTTTTTACTGTAGCCGGTCGTTTTCCCATAGAACCAAAGTCTTTGCCCGAACAGTCCCGCCAGGTGAGCCGGGAAGCTTAGCCCTTCTTTCGGGTAGCTTCCGTTTTCTTTGATACCGGCTACCGCCTTTTCGATTTTCGCGTCTGCTTCCCGGATGATTCTCTGATTTTCTTCTAACGATTTTTTCAGCATTTTACTGTCACAGACCGCATCCGGCATACGGATCTGCATTCCCCCGAGGATCACAGCGCCGTACTTCTTCAAAACCCGCGCCAGACACCCCGTTCCATCACCGGAAAATGCCCCCATGGTTGTAATCAAGAAAACTCTTTTTCCTTTCCAGAGTCCCGCATTTCTTTTGGCAAAGTCTTTCACCATATACGGAACGTTTGAAAACTGCGTTGGGTACGCCAGTACAATTTCTTCGCTGTTATGAATGGCTTCGACTGCTTCCTTCCCCTCAATCGGGATGCACCCTGCTGCTTCATCAAGCCCCGCAAGAAATTTTTCAATGCAGTGCTTTGTATTTCCGGTACCGCTTAGATATACTCCTGTCATTTCCGCCTCCTCACACATTTACCGAGCAGAGAATCTGCCCGACTTCCTCGCTAAGATGATCCGTATCCACCGCGCCTTTGATTGTAACGATGGAAGCAAGCCCGTGGACCAAAGCCCACAGGGCGATTACCGCCTTGTCTCTCTTCTCCCCGATTGCCTGCTGCGCGATGGATTTAAACAGCATAAACGGAGGATAGGTTTCTGTTTCGATATCGTCCCTTGAGAACAGAAAACGATAATACAACGGGTTCTCATAGAAGAACAGTACGTAACTTTTCCCCAACTCAAGCAGCATCCGTTCCGGCTTCGCGCAGCGGTCCGCCGTCTCCCGAAGCGTCCTGTAAAACCGGTCTGTGATATAGTCTCTTACGGCATTCAGAAACGCTTCCTTGTTTTTGAAATGCGCATACGGAGCCGCCGGACTGACACCGACCGAGTCCGCCAGTTTTCGCAAGGAAAAGCTCTCCGTCCCGTACCGGTTAATGTACATAAGCCCTTTCTCAATCAATTCCTCTTTTAGATTTCCGTGATGATAAGTATCCGTTTTCATATCGACTCCTCCCAACATCTTGACACTGTTTAGATTATACGCGACAATCTAAACGCTGTCAAGATAAATCGTAAAAAAAGAAGAGTCGATTCTACAATCGGCTCTCCCATAATGCATTTTTTCATTCTCTTACTCACAGGCGATATACACATCCATACTCTCGCCGTCTGTCTCAAAACAGGGGATGACTCCTTCTCCCGCCTGCCTCAGGCCGTTGGTCCGCATGAAATCCCCCAGGGTATGATACGCGCCCGGGATCGTGACGAACGGATTGTCAAACGGCCTGTCAATGTGAATCGCGGCGTACTTATGCGCAGCCTGCTCCTTAATCCCGACACCTTGTGGCGAAATCCCTTCGGGAATGATCCACGCAGCCGTGTAACCGTGCATCTTGAACACATTCACCTGCTCCTGCGAAAGGTTCGGAAAATCCCATCCGATCACTTTCGGGGCGGCGTCCCCATTTTCCTTTGCAATCTTATAGACGCGCTCCAGCGCATCGCTTTCCGGCTCGGTACTTACAACCGTATGCTCCACATAACGGAATCCGGGCACATCCTCGACACGAAGATTCGTGTACGCGGTGCTGCGCTTATCCATCTCATCGCGGAAGAGGTTGTCCAGAGAACAGTTAAACACCTTACATAGTTCAAGTGCCTTGTCCATCTCGGGGTTCGCTGCATCGCTCTCCCACTTTGAAATCGTCTGCCGACTCACATTCAGTTTCTCGGCAAGCGCCTCCTGCGTCATGCCGCCGCTCAGCTGGCGGAGATATTGAAGATTTGTTCCGAAGCTCATACTTTTTTCTCCTTTACTCATACTTGTCTGCGTCGCGTCGCAAGCATAGAGTATCATGCATAAGCCTTTCTTTCCACCAACCCCGGGGTGCATTTTCCGCGGAAAATGCCACCTCAGGTTGCGCATGTCAACATGATTCAGCGGGATTGCCGAAAGATGAGGGTTCATACTCTTCGGAATATGTGAGGCAAAGACCTGTTACACTTTATTCGTTATTTTGTGTAACAAAGGGTATACTGCACCATGACACATCATTTCAGGCTCATACCCATTTGTGCCTATCATGAGACCAATTCCTGGTGAATATCTCCTCTTTCAACAATGCATCTCGAATCGGTCCCAGAAATGCCTTCACCGATTCAATTGTCTCATTCAAAGCAATCGGTATCATTGCCTTCTTTTTCTTCACAAAAGAATTCCATCTGGATTGACGCAGCTTGTCCTCTGAGAATCCGGAGTCAAACGCTACAATCTCGTTCAAGAATGTCTTACGGTACTCAAACGTTTCCTTCACAGCCATAGACAATTCCTGCCCGGCAAAGTCGTACGTGTCGGAAAGGACAACGATATCATAAAAATCCTTAAACCTTGAGTTATCTTCCCCCAGAGACACAATCGCTTCAAACTTTTCAGCAATGGACGAACAAAGCGAATAAGCGTATACCTGAGGTCTTTCGTCACTCAACACCGTAGGGAACTCCATCTCTATTCTCTGCGGATAGATAACATCTCCGAATCCGATATCAATCGAAATGCCTATTTCCGTCCGGTCCAGATAAGCTTTGCAAGACACATTTACCCCGTGATATTTCTTAAACTCCGTGATAGCCTTCACATTAAGCGAGTTGAGGTCGTAAACCAAGGGATCGTCCGTTGCAATTCCGAACACCTCTGTAAACATCTTTTTCACATCGGATATATCGTTGCTCGTTCCCTGTGCCAGAAAATCAATATCCGTGGTGCTGCGGGCATAGTCCCCATCGAAGACGGCATAAAGAAAAATACCACCCTTCAGCGTGAAATTCTTCTTGTACTCTGATACTGAGAGTCTGTATATCGTTCTTTCCAAGCCGTAAAGCGTAAGCAGTTCCTGCAGAGTCTTGCCCGTTTCTTTACTTCTGTTCTTAAGCCTTGCCTTTACCGACTCTGCGTTCATACAAGCACCTCCAGATACGTGCTGAGAATCTTTTCGCACCCAAGCTCTTTCGCATACCGATGCAGTTTTACAAGATTTCTGTCATCACGGTCAAGGTAATTCCGCAGTATCTCCTTAGTCTCTTCTATACCAACTTTATTACGGTAATAAACAATATCGACAACCGTTTTTTCGATGTCATAAATGCGAAATGTACCGCTCTCTTCTGCAACAACAGTACCCCCTTCCTGATACCGCTTCTCCGGAAAATACCACACTTTCACTTTCGGCCATGCAGGAAGTGTAGATATTTTCATGCTTCGCTCAACAGCCACATCTACCGCGTCCGGAAGATACGTTGTCAGCCCGTAGTATCGGGCCGCACTCATCATGCAGAAAACCCCCTTGGGAGCATAGGCCGAGACAATCGAAAAATCAGTCTCATCCCCATCGTATGTCATGTTTTCATACATGCTTTTGTTTACCTTAGTCAGCACGCCTTCATCGACAAGACGGTTTATCTTATAATATGTCAGACCGTTTTTTGCAAGTTCATCCACTGATAGAAAATGTATGGTCTTTGGAATATATGCTGCCATATCCGATGCCTCCTTTCTCCCTTGTACATGAGTGTAACACAAAAAACGAGCCTTTTCAACATGTTTCTGCAATAATGTTGATTTGCAGAATTTTATTCAATCCTCCATCAAAGACCTTTCGCGGATGAATAACACAAAATGCAACGACAATAAATCGTTGCATTTTGTTACAATTCAAATTCACTGATTTGCGGCTTCGCCTACGTCTTCTCCCAACCAATCAGCATTCTCATCAATTCCTTGCAAATCATACACGATGACACCTTGATACTCTCCGATAACCTCCGGTTTACGTTTATCCTCCGGTGCTCTTCTGATTTCAGTAATCATATCATCCTTAGCGATTTCGGGGATGAGAGAAAAAGGCACTCGCATATACAAACACATCACACCGTACGTTTCCCTGTATGAAAGAAAATCCGGATGTCGTTCAAAAAACTTCGCTTCCTGTTCCTCTTCCCAGTCACCGGGAAGGGAGTTGTGTAACTCCCATCCGCGAAGAGCCAATTCGAGACGCGGATCATCATTATCCCATACTTCACTGGATTCCTTCATCTCAATATAGGCTGCGTATTCCTTCGGATACTGCTCACGGAGGATTCTCTGCCCTTCTCCCCATGTGTCTCCAAACAGAATCGTTATTGTCACCACTTCATCCGCGTCCTGTTCGCCATGAAGTCTCTTGTCGATCCGGGGATCCGTACTGTCTATCACGATAACATGCTCCGGTCTTACCGGTTCTGTCGGTAACGCTTTTGTGAAACCGGGAATATCTTTTTCCAGGTCACCTAAGTCCTTTGATTCTGACCATTTAAAATGATAGCTGAACCGATCCGATATCAAAAGGTTCTCAAACTGCGCGGCTGTAATCAGTGCACCAAGAGATGCCCCATAAGCATGAACTTCCGCAGGATAGCAATAAGTCAGCATTCCGGATTTCTGAATCAGCGAGAGTTCTTCCTGAATAAGTCTGTTCCTGATTTCCTTGATGTCATTATCATATGTATTCACATGATCAAGAATAACCTGAAGTTCCTCCCATTCTTCCGGATGTCTTTCCTGCCAAACCGAGGGAAAAACTTCCGGTGCCTTTCCCATCAGAACTTCCCAGTCTTCTTTTTTCTCCTGTTGATTGTCCACTCTTTCGCTGAGATATGGCATATATTCACTATAGAGCCAGGTTTCGTATTCTGTCTTGTATTGTTCGTAAAGAGGATTTTTTTCATAATTTACCCTGAAATCATTTTCGAATGCAGTTACCTCTGGGTCCTTCCAATCCAATTGAATTGTCAAGACAACCGAATACAGAATATCATCTCGTCCGGAATTCTCCTGAATCATTTGATTAAGAGTTCTGCTGGCATAAACAGTCCCTGATTGAGATATTGACTCGTTCACAAATCCAACCTGCTCGCCGGTCAATTCCACATTTGCCTTACTTCTCCCTTCCAGGGATACTGTCGGAGTAACCGTAACGGTTGGGGGATCTTTCTCAACAGGTTTGACGTCTCCGGTCGGGGTAACACTGACGCCTTCCGTCGGAACTGTTTCCGCTTTCTTTTGCATGTTTGTATTCTTCCCGAACTGCTGATAAATCGGAATTAGAATGCCAACGAGAACCACCACCGAAACGATACCGGCAATTCCTGCGATTTTCTTCCTTCGGTTTGCTATGTATTCTTTATTCTTCGCCTTAAGGCGTTCCACCACTTCTTCATGACTTCTCATAACGAAAGCCCTCCTTCAAAAGCTCATTCCTAAGAGCCGATCGTGCTCTCTTTAAGAGACTGTTGATACTGTGAACGGTACGTCCTGTTGCCTCGGCAATCTCCTTCACCGGCATCTCCTCGACATACTTCAACTGCAAAACCAGCTGATATTCCTCAGGTAAATGATCCATTGCCGTATTCAGAGCCTCAGCTTCTTCCTTCCGTACGCACTGTGAAATAACATCCTCATCCTCAATCCTAATTCCCGTCAAATCCTCCGGAGAAACAGGGATAGTCCGGCTGTTCATGTACATGTACTTAATCGCAGTATTTTTCGCAATATTATAGAGCCATGTTTTGAACAGTGACCTCTCATGAAACGCGGGCTTCTTATTCACTAAAACAAGAAGCGTTTCCTCCGCCATATCTTCCGCATCGGTCTCATTTCCAAGGTATCGTTTCAGGAAGAGGATGAGCCCGTCATAGTACGTTTCTACGATTTCCGTCATACCGTCCCAGTCGCCTTTCAGAAAACGGCGGTAGCTACTTGCACCGTTATCATCCATTTGGCTCACCTCCGATCTGCCCTTCTACCTATTAGTCCCGAATCTTTGAAAAAATAGGCGCACTTTTTTCATTTTAGTTGAATGTCAAACTAATTTCTGGTTTGATATTCAACTTTTTGGTCACAGTTTTTTTAATGTTGTGATATTTTCCCGTGCTCAACTGTTATACTGTTGAAAGGCTTTTCAAACGCAGAAAGGGAAACCCATGGACAAAGCAAGCATCACAACCATAGCTGACCGGCATCTAGACGCCGTGTACCATATCGTCCTCGCATATTGTAAAAATGCCGAAGATGCATCGGACGCAGTTCAGAACGCATTTCTGAAGCTGATGGCAACGAACACGGCATTCAAGGATGACGATCACATCCGCAAATGGCTGATCCGTGTGGCCATCAACGAATGCAGGAATTTCTGGCATTCATTCTGGCGACGAAACATCGTAAGTCTGGACGAACTGTATGAGGAAAATGAGAACCATCCGGCATTTTCCGCAGAAGAATCCTCAGCGGATGCCCGAGGCGTCTATGAAGCTGTTCTGAAACTCCCGGACCGGTATCGCACCGTCGTTCAGTTGTACTACTGCGAAAACTACTCTGTGGATGAGATTGCGGAGATCCTGCGGATTTCCCCTACCAATGTTCAGACCCGCCTATACCGTGGGAGAAAGAAACTCAAGGACATTCTGGAGAAAGGAGCATTCCTATGAAAGACAATGTATTTTCCGAGACCGAGGAAACCAAGATCAAGGAACTCTGCGCAGAAGCAACAGAGAACCTTCATGCCCCCTCGGAACCCTATTCCAAAGTTACGACTCAAGCCGCGCGCACAACGCCTGTTGTTAAGAAACGTCCGGCGCTCTACAAGGTGGCTCTTGTCGTGGCATCGCTTTGCGTTATCGTGTTTGGCAGCAATCTGATCGCTTACGCTGCCACCGGCACCGGCTGGATCGGCCGTATTCTGGTTGCAATGAATCAGTCGGATGAGCAGGAGATGACATTCCATGAAGAAACCGATGCCAATGGCCGCACCTACTACGTCGGATACGCACAGGACGGACCGAACGGAACAGCACTTACAGTAGTCACCTACGACCCGAGTGTCCTGGAAGGCGTTTCATTCCGCGTAGATGGCGCAAAGCTGTATATGACCGACGCAAACGGAGTCGAACATGAGATTCAGTGCTACGATGATCCCGAAGGGTTCACCGCAGGTCTGGCTGTGGTCACACCGCTTCCCACAAAATAGAGCGGCTTGGCACGGGGAGAAATAAAGCAACCCATAACAGAAAGCGGAGAGGATCACCTTTCCGCTTTTGCTATTTTCTCATGGAATCCACTTTAACTGTCCTTTCTTGGACTTATTGTACTCAACAAAATTCGTATTTTACGTACTAAACCCAAAACCAAAACTACTGGTCTACTACTAACACGAATTGATTCTCCGTATAAGTTATAATTCCAACCCTCTCTTCTTGTGGAATAACATCCATGTCGACGGCTGATCGAAATTGTTTCACTGTGGCATTCCTAACTTCCAAAACACCTGCTTCCGCTACGAAAGCCATATCGTTATCAAAATTCGCGTAATCGAAAACCGTAGCTTCTCGCGATGCTGAATCGAAATATCCGATTTGGGACCGGTGCATTCCCGACCCCCAGGAAAAGGCAAAATATAATTCTTCACTACCATCGCTATTCAAATCTGCGACGGCAAATGCAGTTGTTCCAAGTCCACCAAAGCTTTCCCCAAGCAGGTATATCTTTCCTTCAAATACGAGGCAAGTCATATAATCATCATCCTTAAAAACCTGGAACCCATATTTGTCTGTCATCTCGTTTGGCGAGACGTTGTGCCAGCCTTTGCCCGTTCTATCACCGGACTCCATCATTTCAAGAAAGTCTGCAACGCCTTCTTCCGATGGCGTCAACGGAAAAACATGGATTCCGCCTCCCCATATTTCCGCCTTTGTGTAAGGTTTAGCTGTTATCATCACATCTCTATCAGGCATAACAAATGAGAATGCTCGATACTCCCCGTCATTATACTTCAAAGGCAATTCCTGACCATCAAGGTATAAATGAATTCCGCCATCATATATAACAGCAATCTGTACATCTACAACTTCACCAGCCTTAGCTTTCGTAGGCGTTTTCAAGAAAAGGTCTTCAAACTCCCCCAGATTGTAACTGATATCATAATAAGGTTCGGAATCGTCTTTGAAAATCACAATAACCAGCACAATCCATATTATTATCGCCACAACAAGAAGCGCCCCAACCAGCAACAGCCATCTTTTTCTACTTGATTGTATTTTTCTGAGTTTTTTCATGCTGGTCTCCCACAACAGAATAATCGTCTTCTTCTAGTACACAATACTACGGTTTTATAATATACCAAATCAAGGAATACACTTTTGTTATTACATTATACGGAGAATTCATTAACCAGAACGGGAAACTCAGTCGAGTCTCCCATAGCATTCAATTCCCTTAACCGGCTCCATCTGAGTGATCAGTTCCATAAAATATGCATATAAAGGAATCACCGTGTCCGAATGGATGAGTGCTCCGCTACCCTTCTCCTCCCAAATATCCTGTTCGGATACCAGTTCATATGCTGCCACATGATCGTCTCCTCCCTGATACAGGGTAAAGTAAAAAGGTCCGGCTACGCCCTCCTCCATCTCTCGTGAAGTTCCCGAAATCTCATGAAGCTGTTCACATATAGTTTTGATGACTTCTTTATCTTCTATGTTATAGAGTTTTCCTTCCGGCTGGTACATAAGGCTGATTCTTGTGATGTCACCTGCCGGAACGGACAAACAGATCTGTCCGTTTTCGCTCTCTTGTGCTTTAAACTGAATCCGTTGTTCGTTGCTGATGTCAACCCGGATATTGATCCATTGCTCAGAGAAATGGATTGATACCTTTCCTTTGCGGTACAAGACTCCGTTATCACTTCCGAAATCCTCCTGCCCGTATCCGAGTTTTTCCATAACGGCTTTGATTTCCCCGACAGAAGACTGCTTCGTTAATCCGAAAACCCGCACCGTCGGATCGGTGATAACAATACGCGTGATATAATGTTCTTGATCGGAATAATCCGGATAAGAGGTTACGGTGTAAATCACACATGCGTCGGGATCCTTCTGCGCCCCTTCTTCGCTCTCCGTGGCCACATACCCGGTGCCGTAATACTCCCAACCGCCGTACAGTCCGTATCTGCGCTGATACTTCGAAAAATCCACATCGTCCACATTTTCCGTGAGCCAAAACTCAAGGCTGCTGCCTTCTTCTTTGCCGGGAAGCCCACTATCATCCTGTTCGAGCTCTTCCTCCGATGGAGACTTCCGCTTATCACCACAAGCGGCACATAACCCCGCAAGGACCGCAATTACTGTAATGAGGCATAAAACTCTTTTCACGGTACACCTCCTACTCCGAAACGGCCGTGCCGGGCTCAAGCCATATCGCATCGTCATATGAATCGGGGCGCAAGGCTAAACTGTATTCGCTGCCCGTCTGTCCGAGCGTCTCGTCCATTGCGAAAGCAGCAAATTCTTCTTTTGTCATAAAAAGGACCAGCTGTTTCCATCCGTCTTTATAAGTATCATACAGTTCAACAGGTACTCCGTCTGCGCAAAGCCTACTCGCGAGTTCCCCGTAAAATGCGTTGACTGCCTCCTGCCACCTTTCGTAAGGGATGCGTACATAGGTTTCCTCCGGTCTGCCGGAATCCAGTTCCTCCTGAAGCTTATCCCGCAGGAATACGCCATCAACGATATACGCATCAATCAGTTTCTTATATTTCACCACTTGTGATTCGTAAAACTCTTTCGCCCATTTTGTTCCGTCCGGAGCCCCTGTTTCATAGATGGCGCTCCCATACGCCAGGTATTCGCCGTCATATTTCAGCATCTGATACATCAGGGAAGGGATTTGCCGGGAACGCCCGTATTCCTCTTCCAGATTTACAATCGCTGTGCCGTTATATTGATACCATTTGCAGTCGCAGCCGTACTGAATCGCTATTACGTCGTCATCGGCGCAGGAGTCAAGAACCGCAAGAAGGCTGCTGCTGACCGTTTTTCCACGCCACTCACCGTAAGCGTCGCTCACCGTCGCATCGGGATCCAGATAGATTATGTCCTTCCCGGGTTTTTCTTTCATCTCTCCGGTAGGAATCGGGTCCTTGGGATTATCTGTCGGCATTGTGTTCGGGAATTGTGACTCCGCTCCGGGTTTATCATTCTTAATTTCCGTTTCTTTTGCGGGATCCTTTCGGTCTGTGATCAGCCCGGACTTCCACACGCCTACACCGATTAGGGCAACTATACATGCGCAGGCAACCGGCAGCATCACCTTCATCCGCTTAGCCTGTTTCGTCTTCTTATCTTTCTGATACTGTTCTCTTCGTTCATAGAGGTCTTGAATCATTTCATCTGAACTCTTCATAGGTAAACCCCTCCTTCTCCAGTTCTAAACGCAAGGATTGTTTTGCACGATAGAGAAGATTCTTCATCTGGCGGCTGTTCTTTTTGAGAATCACGCTAGCCTCTTTCGGAGTGAATTCTTCAAAATAGACAAGCCAAAGAACACTACGGTAGTCTGCAGGAAGCTCTGCAAGTGCTTTATGCACTGCAATCTTCCGCTCCTCCCTAATGTATGACCGTTCCAAATCGGTTTCATCACTCAGATAAGCTTCCGCGTCTTCGGCTGCAATCGTCGTCATCTTTGCCTCATGGCGAATATAATCGACTGCAATATTCCGTCCGATTGCGTAGAGCCAGGTTTTAAAAGTACTTCGTCCGGAGTACCGCGGTTTCTTCGTAAGCAGCCGGAAGAAAGTCTCTTCCGTCAGCTCCTCCGCTGTATACAGGTTGTTCACGTACTCGTTCAGGTATAGAATCAAACCATCCTTATAGATTCGGACAATCTCCTCAAAACCTTTCTCGTCACCCTGAAGAAAACGGCGGTAGCCACTTGCACCGTTATCCATAGGAACACCTCTTTGGGAAATCTCTCTTCGTCCTTTCACCTATTAGTCGTATAGTAGTACAGAAAAGTCTCAGAAAAAAAAACAACAAACGATTCTATTTTCGCGAATTAATGCCGAAAAGGGACTGTCATCCACAGAGATAACACTCCCTTTGTTCTCCGCCTTATTCGATATATTCGTTACCGCCCTTGTTACACAAAACTTTTATTTTGTGTAATAAGGCGTTGTTACACTATCTTCAAATAAAACTGTCATACATACCGGAACTATCCGAGCAGATCAACCTGCTTACGTGCGTCCGGTCTCTCTCCGCTTTCCGCTTTTGTCAATCCAAATCCCGCCCTTTCGGCAGTCCACTCCAACCCCTTCTTTTTTGCGATAATGTAGTCGAAATGACAATCCATATCATCTCTTAAGTAATTGTCTTCTCCATACTTGTCCGCTCCGGAATTGACCAATCGTTTCGCTTGCTCTGCTGTTTTCGGATGAATAAAACGCACCGAATTCATTTTCCGAGGCATACGCCTAAGGCATTCCTCTGCCTCATCATACCTCTCTTCATGAATGTAGACGAGTGCTGCCTGTTTCGGATATTTTCTTTTGTTCCGGAGAAAATACTTCTCCAGACTTCCGTACTCTTCTTTTACTTCTGTTTCAAAACTCCGGTACCATTCTTCGATATGTTCAAATATCCTCTCCGCCAAGAACTTCCATGATTCTTCTTTGCCGTCAAAATCATATTCAATCCGTTCATTTTCTATAACGGACTTGCAGGCAATGACACTGTTGGCACGAACCTTGTCAGTCAGTTTTATATTTGAACCGGGATTGATAATAGACAAAGTAAGATCATCAAAATACGCATACTTGACTTCATAATAAAACACCACAGTAATCTTGTCCGAGTTCTTCTTCCGCCCGAGATCACTGTAAGAGGCATTGATGAAATACGGCGGAACCATCTTATACAAATCATGTTGCGAGGATGCTTTCACCCCTTTGCTTTTCGCTATAGCTTTCATGTGTTGATATAATTTGTCAGCCATGCTCTCCTCCCGTTCTACATGTGCTTTGAGAAGTCAATCTCACGCGTCTGTTTTATCCTTCATTAGAGTACCCCTCTGCAGAAAATCGCTACGGCTTTGCATACCTTAACGAAATGTCGATATTGAGTGTATACGCCTGCTGCTCCTGATTCCACTGTAGTGTTGCATGTCGGGCGTTCCCATATACGATAGACCAATCCCCCTCGGAATTCTCCTCATTCACCGGCGTAACCGGACGTTGATCATCAGGAATCCTGTATATTTCTTCATAATCCTGCCGGAGGATTTCTCCGATCCTGTCATAGAGTCCTTTTGCCAATTCCCTGTTTTTCAGAGTGATGGTGATGTATATACATCCGCCACCCTCCGGAATCTCTATCGTTTCAAAGTCTTCTCCGACCGTTTCGGATGAAATATCTATCAACCCGTCGGTTACTGTGGCAGTGACCTCAACACTGCTGATAAACTCGTCGGATCCGCAATCCTCGGGGAGCCAAGTGTAAGTTGCCCTTCCGCCCAGAATCCCCAGGGATAACGGATTTGGTGCCGTGTCGAAGCGATCCGCAAAATTGTCCATGGTTGTACTGGTGCTGATAGTCCGCATATCCAGTATGTTATTGATCATCTTTGCAAGACCCTTCCCTTTGCAATCAATAAATACCGAACCGCCGGAAACTTGGGGACGCCGGTTCTCCTCGACAGGGGTCGGTTCCGCCGTCGGAGTCGGGCTTGCCGCGCTTTCCGTGGCGGAAGGCGTTGCCGCGGTTTCGGACTGCGTCGGTTCTTCCGCTTCTTGGGTAATTCCCGCATCGTCGGAGGCATCCCCGTCATCTCCGCCGCACCCAACGAGCATAACGCCCGCCAGGACCAGCATCATCAGAATCGTTATCAAATGTTTTTTCATTTTGCTTCCGTTCTCCTTATCTCTTTTTCTTTGAAGCCGACAGTTCTTCATACATGGCTTCTCCTCCATCAAACCTTTTGCATACTCTGCAATACTGAACTCCTTGTAATCAAGATATTCTTCTTGTATCATCTTTTTCAAAGTAATCATATGTCCCAATTTGCCCTATAAATTCAAATTTACTTGCCTATGTTAGAGCATAAAACTTTCATTTTATTGACTAAGGACCAGCCTTTCAAAACCTGTATTCACATCAGAACGAAAAACCGTACTCTGACAGTTTTTTGATTATTTTTTCATCCTTCTCAGGCTCATACATTGAGAGGCAGTAATCCAGATGATACAGATCACACGTTATGCTCCACAAAAGATTGTCAGCACACTCAATCTCCGACTCGCGAAGCCGGTAATACAGCAAAGCAATGATCGTTTTCTTCCGGAATTTCAGCCCAGGCAGTCCTTCCCGCTTCCGGCTGTCACTTTCAAGGATGGCCGACCAGAACACACATGCCATCTGATACCAGGCATCCTCGCTTCTGTTGTCATCGAGCAGAACATTGAAAAGTGCCTGTTGCAACACTTCCCATGAGTATTTCTCTTCTAATTCTTTGAAAATCACGTTTGCTCTGCTTGTGTCTGAAGTATCGCTGTCCAACTCCGTATTCAGAAGAATCTTGTTAATCTTCCCCACAACCTCTTCGATTTCTTTTTCGTCAAATGTCTTCCGCTTTATGTATTGTGTCGGAACCTTTGCGGTTAACCAAACCCCATTCACGGATTTGTAAAAATCAAAGCCATTTTTATGCATCAGACCGCTCGAAACACGATACACCACCGGTTTTCCGTGCCTGCTCCCGTCTTTCTCGGCAGTCTCTATATCAGCAGACAAGTGAACATAAAGGCGGCTTTTCGGAATAAGTCCCTGCAAATCTATTGATTCGCGGTATTTCTCGCCGGTACCATGGTAGAGATATTTCGGCGGCTCCATTTTTTCAAGTTCCACATCCACCGGAATGGAATGTCCCTGATTCGCCCGGATAAGCGTTTTGTCCTCATTGAATGAATACCGTTGCTTTTCATCCGAACGAACAATTTCTTCAAGCATATCCATATTGAATTCCTGTGTCTTGGAAATCCCCTCAATCAGTTCGTCAACACTCGCCCAACCATGCTCATCAAGAGTAATCCCGATCGTTTCCGGCTTATGTCTGAGAATTAAGCTGATGTATTTGCTTGTATCCTGAATGCTCATGATTCCCCTCTCAACAGAACACGATCTTTCTAAATCAATTAGTTAGTGCATAATTCTTTTGTAATTGTGTAACATGCACCTGACAGTTATCTGCCTTTTAATAAACCTTCCAATCCGGATGACACCATCCATATAGGAAATCCATCAAATCACGAATCTTATCTTCCTGCTTTTCTGTCTCCATCCCGCTCCTGATTTCCTCTAACAACTCATACATGCGGTCTTGGCTCATCCCGAGTGCCTTGTATTTATATGCAACTTCCGCCAGATCAAAGTCATCGATACAATTCAAATCCGATTCTATGATGTCCTTACGAAAGCATTCATCCTTATGCGCGGTCAAATATTCATAATTCTCCCGGAAATCCTGCGCAGCTTCTCTGTTCTCCGGATTGTCCGAGTCTTTCCCAATCCGAATTACCTCCTGCATCAGTTCAGAAGCGGAAAGATCGACCAGTTCCAAGAAGCGCCGGTAATCCCAATCGTCGGTAAAATCAATGCATTCCTTTGCTTCCGGAAGAATATGCTCAAGCCGCCATATCCGGTCGATTTTCAGTATTCCTTTCCTTCCCTGCATAATCAAAGCATCATTCGTACAGCAGCAGGCCCGCTGTATCAAAAGCCTTAAAACACTAATTGCGTGCGGATAGGGATACTTATGCAGCCATCGCATTTTATCAAACGAAAAATCCTCGTCTATCTTCTTCAGATCTTTCCAAAGCCACTCGTCATATTCATTCATCATTGCCATGATTTATCCCTTTAAAAGGTCATTTATAATACTTTCATTTTCTGCAACAAGCCCTAACTCTTTTCTTCCAACGGAACCCTAAACAAATCATCTTGATGAAACATAATGTGATCCGTTCTCTCCGCTTTTCGAAGGACTGTCAATACGTTATAGACATCCGGGAACGGCGACACCATTCCTATACCTGCCATGCCGAACATCAAGCCGTTAAAAATCTTCCATTCCGGCTTTCCCAGAATAAACAAGCCTAACGGAAGAAGCCCGAGAACGAAAGGAAGAAGTGACATCAACACAAACCTTCTCCGAGTCAATGGATATGATGCCAATGCAACAAATGTAATCCTCCCGCGCAGCCTTCCGATTGTAACCTCCGCCTCCTTGGGATAAACAATTGCATGCAGCCATTCATGCACAATAAGCAGGCAAAAGCCGATCAAAAAACCAACCGGGATCATAAACGGTGCTATTACCATTTCCTGACAATAAAGGCTCTTCCCGAGCATCGCCGCAAACATAATCAAACAAAGGCCAATGGCAATTGGTGACGCATTTTTCATCAGTTTCTCTATCGTCCGGGGCGTTTCAATTCTTATCGCATTTTTCGGGGGTGCACCGGATTGATATTCGTTGATATTCTCTATTGGGCTTTTAAATCTTATCATGTTGTTCTCAATTCCAATAATCTTTCTCGCTTTTCAAACGGATTCTGCCACATAATTACAGCCGACATGATTTCAGATCACCTGTAATGCCCGTTTAAGTGGCAAACGATACTGCTCCAGCTCACAGTACTTTTTCCAATGAACCAAGACATCATTCTTATCAATCAGGTAATATACATCACAGGCATCCGACAGATAAATAACTTCTTTGTTTTCCGAATCGTACATAAGTTACTTAACCATCTGGATCCATCCAACAAACAACTCATTCAGCCGGCCGAGCGAACAGCCGAACAGTTCCTTAGCATCGTTTTCAAAATCCTTTGAGCAGTAGAACTTTTTGAACTTCTCCGCACCGTATGTTTCCATTATATACTTCGTCCACGCTCCTGCTACCGGGTATGTTTGCGCACAATTCCAGTCATAAAAACACTCTTCGTTATCTTCGTCAACATCGACCATGATCAGCTGTTCCGTTGACAGCAGTTCGCCTTTTTCGAGGTATCGTTTCACCCATACGGTATTGTCCTCGCCCCACCATTTGCCGTCCATATACATTGCGAGCCCTTCACACAGGAAATCCGATTTCGGCTCACAAATCATTGCCGCGATCACATGCGTGTCCTCATGCTCGCCGATGCATTTGGCATTTTCCTCATATGCGGCATGCACGGAGTACGGAGGCACGGTAAAAAGGTTGTCGGAATCGCCGCTTAAAGAAACCTGCCTCCCGACATTGCTACCGTTTTCATCGGTAATAGACAGCCCGCAGCACCACTCGCCGTCCCAGAAAATGTCACCGATAACCTGCGGCGAATTATATAGCCAGTAGCTGATTTTGCGGGGATATTCGACCTCCAGGAAACTGCAGATTTTGGTAAAGCATCGTTCCTGTACCGCCGCTATCGTTTCGATATCCCGCTCAGCGAGACTGCCTTTCAGGTAGTGGAAAATGTAATGTTCTGTTTCTAACACCTTAATCAATCCCCCACCCCCCTTTATTTCATCTTTCCGGAACATAATGGTTCCTACTCTTCGGATTCAGTAAATTAAAAGTGTGATAAATACCTCATCATCCTTGCGAACAAATTTTATGATTTCAATGACATCACGTATACCTGACAGGGATTCGCTTCATCCCAATAAAGCGGAAACACCTCTAATTCCTTGAAGCCGCAGCTGATATAAAAATGATTTGTCCTGTCATAATCCTCATAGACTCCCATCTTTACGGTCTTGACCTGCATGAACTCATATCCTTCGGAACGGGCAGCTTTCTTTGCATTTTCCACGAGCTGCCGGCCTAAGCCGCTCCGGTGATACTCCTTCAACACTCCCATGACAGCGAGTTCAACCGTTGCCTTTCCTGTTTCTTTTAAACAAAGGAATCCTACAGCCTTTCCCTCTTCTATTGCTGCAAGAAATGTCCAATCAACACAGCGGGAAATGTATTCCTCTCTGCTCTCCTCTATTTCAAACCAATCAGTAAGAGCCTCGAGTACCTTTCTTGCGATAACCTGTTTTTCATTTGAATCCGTGATTTCACCAATCATTGCTCTCTATCCTTTTCGTCACTTTATCCATCTTGTACCCCTCTTATAAACCCAAATTAAAAACTAACTGCATAAAAATGGTTGTTTCATTTTGCCGGACTTTTATATCACAGCGTAAGTGCCGCAAACCCCATGACGAACCAAATTGTAAAGGCGAGCCCCATCGCCGTAAAGATTTGTCGCACTACTTCCTTTCTTCCGTACTCTTCTTCAAGTTGTGCACGTTCCTCGGGATTCTCTGTATGTATCTCCGGTTTGTTTGCATCAGGAATAAACGCGAAAAATTGGATTAGTAAAAGAATCAGTGCTCCGCCTTTCAAACCTGATCCACCGTTTCCAACATGGAAAAGTTTAGTGTTTTGAAAAGTGTCCGGCAGGAATGTCCACAGAATAAAGCCGCCCAAGATGCCCGCAACACAAATCAGGTTTCGAATGATTTTCAGTTGTTTGATTGATTGTTTTTTCATGTCACTTGTCGACTTTCTCAAATTCTCCGGAATAAATCGCTGTGTGGGATTTATTTTCGCTCTCCCGTATTCGATCCAATCTATCGTCCATATGTTGCATTTCCCGTCAAACTGATTACACTAAAACGCCTCCAAATCCGATCGCTCGTATTTGTTATGGCCCTTGATACTCTTTTTGTACTTCCAGCACTTGATTGCATCACTAAGTGAGGCCCCTTTATTATCCTGAAAGAAATCACGTATGTATGTATTGTATTCAAACTGTTTATCTATTTTCTTCGGCTGCCCCTTTGCTGCACTCTTCAGTTCTTTATATGCCGCAATGGCGTCCGCGTACGTCTTTCCGGCATTTTTCTTCAGCCATTTCTGAAACGCCACATTAAAGGAGAATCCATCGCCGATTTCTCTCTTGAAAAATGCCCGATGAAGTTCCGAACATACAAAGCCCGATTCAATAATGCTGCCTTTCGTGATACCCGAACCCTTTTGCTTCACGGTACGTTTCCTATTCACCGGCATAATAGCACCGGTATCCAGAAAGTACGCTATGCGGGCAGTCAATTCCTGCTTTCCACCGGATGTCGGCAGCCCGTTAGCCCGGCAGAATTGTACCAGTTCTTCCTTGAGCCGGTAGTATGAAAGGAATTCCGCGGATTTCAAAGCTATTGTTATTCCGACCACGCCGTATTTCTTCTGTTTTTCTTTCGGATAATACACATCCATATCATCCGGCGATGCCGAGGCAATGTCCTGCTCCGTATAGCCACATTTCATCAGCGGAAGGTTTTTGTATAACTCTTCAAAGGAATCGAAAACAGACAGATTAAGCACTTTCACGGCAAGTGTTTCGCCATTTTCCGTATTGGTGAACATTATCTCATCACCGATTCGGATGTTCCTTCGCTTCTCATCGTATAACCGAAGTTCTATTGTCTTTACGCCGCTTTTGATCATACGAAACGGCTCCGGTTGCAGTTGCATCTGATGCATCATATGTATGTCCTCTTGTCATAAACAATATCATAATCATATCCCCACAAAACTCCGCTGTCATGAATCAAATCCGCTGCAGCGTATACGCTCCCTGTTCGTATGCATAACCGTCACCGGCATCATCATACATCTCGTAGCGGGCGCCTTCACCGAACCTGCGATACACAACCGGATCCGTCTGTTCTTCCGTCGAACGGGCCGGTTCGCGCATCGGAATAATACTTCCGTCCTTCACAAAGACGGGGATGCGGTTAAGCGGTGCTTCAACCGTTACTATGCTGCCGCCTTCGTATTTGTCCCCGGTCTCAAAGTCATACCAGTCACAGCCCTTCGGCAGGTAAACCTCTCTGGTCTTTGCTTCATTCTCAAGCGCCTCGCCGTCTTCCCCGTAATACATCGGTTTGACAACGGGGCAGATCATCAGGGATTCCCCGAACAGGAACTGGTCGGCAATCTCCCAGGTATTGCGGTCCTCCGGATAATCAAAGGCAAGGAAGCGGATAAACGACCGGTCCGCAAGCCAGACTTTGCCCGCCTCGGAATAGATATATGGCATGAGCCGGTACCGAAGCCTGTTAGCTGCAAGGAGCGCATCGTAAAACTCTCCCGTAAAATTCCACAGCTCACGCCGGCAATCCGTCCCGTGTGCGCGAAACATCGGAAGAAATGCCGCAAACTGGTACCACCTTGTGTACAGTTCGCAATACCCCTTATTATCCGTTGCGTCATCATAATGGCCGTCCCAGTACCAGTTCAGGCCACGCTTTACGAAAAATGCGCCGACATCCGTTGTCCAGTACGGCAATCCGGACGCGCTGAGATGCAAACCGATCGGAATCTGGTCACGGAATGTTTCCCAGCTCGCCGATGTGTCTCCGGACCAGAGGATCGTGCCGTAGCGCTGCTGTCCGGTGTACGCACTCCGGGTGAGATTACATACTCTCTTCTGCTCCGGTTCAGGGCGATTCTTCATCGCGTTTCTCTGCCCTTCATAGACTCCCATCGCGTGATAAAGCGGGAACGCATTTGCGTACGGGAGTGACATCCGTAGCCCCGCCTCGTCGCAGTATTCACGGTATATGCAGCTTTCCTCCATTCGCATCAGATGACTCCACTCCGGCGTGAACGGTTCGCTGCTGTCGCACCACCATGCGTCCGTCCCGTACGACAGATGCGTCCTGCTAAGTTGCTCAAAATACAGTTCCCGTGCCTCTTTCCGAAAAGCATCATATACGGTGCAGGCGGGGAGCATCAGCCCGCGTGCTGACATCTCCGCGTGGTCCGGCGTTCCATTTGCCATGCTCGGCCAGATGGAAACCATGTAGTGCACATGAGATTCATGCAGTTTCGAAATCATCCCTGTCGGATCCGGATATCTCGATTCGTCGTATGACTTCTGTCCCCAGGCATTGGCCGGCCAGGTAAACCAGTCCTGCACAATGCAGTCCATACCGATTCCGAGTTCCCGCGATTTCTCCGCGGCGCGCAGAATCTCCTCCTGCGATTCGTACCGCTCCTGCGACTGCACATAGCCGTACGCCCACTTCGGCAAAAGGGCAGCTTTACCGGTAAGGAAACGGTACCCGGCGATTACTTCGTTCATCGTCCCGGCTATGAAATAATACGTCAGCTCGCAGTCCGCCTCCAGGTAAAGATACGTCCCGTCGGAACCATCATGGAAAATGAACGGACAATAGGTATCCGTAAGCACTCCGTATCCTGCCGTCGAAACGAACATCGGGACGGCAATCTTCCGATTGGCCTGGTGCACATACAAAGTCTTTCCGCGAAGGGACGCAAACCCTTTCTCCTGCTGTCCGAGTCCGTATAAAGCCTCATCTCCCGGCGTAAAATGAAACCGCACATGATACGCGGTCCCCGTCGGGATTTTCTCCGGATCCTCAAGGATTTCTTTTACACCGTCTGCTGTTTCCACCCTACGGGTGTGCTGCGGCGCGTCCGCAAGACGATATGTCTCAAACGCCTCGAACTCCTTCGGTTCCTGCTCTCGCTCGGTGAAAAGGCATCGGCCGTCTTTTCTTTGGAACGAAACGGCTCCGCTCTGTCTCGTTACAACCGCCGTAATCCCGGGAAGTTCCATCTCGATGATATCCTCACTCTCCCGGAAACTCCAGTCAGCATATGTCTCCCCGCACACAACGCCGGGACGTTCCTCCATCCGGAACATTCCGTCCTGCTTGGCGCCATCAGGGACATAGGAAACACGCACGACATTCGCGGACTTCGGCGTAAGGCGCAATGTCCCGTAATCCGCATAGAGAACCAGTTCATTCCCCATGCGTGTAACTCGTTCTATGAATCTGCTTTTCGGCTTTATAACCGGTAACATAATACCCTCCGACCTTTCTCTAGAAGCATCTCTGCTTTCTTTCCTTCTTGCAAAACTCGATATTTCCGCAGCGGTAACAAAGCTCGTTGTCGCACATGCCGTCGTTCTCGAAGCAGGAAAGAATATTTCTTACCGTCGTCTCGGCAATGTTTCCGAGCGCCTCCTCCGTTAAGAATGCCTGGTGTGACGTAACGATCACATTGGGCATGGACAGAAGGCGGGCGAGCAGTTCATCGTTCAGAATGTGTCCCGAACGGTCCTCAAAGAAGATGTCCGCTTCCTCCTCATAAACGTCAAGGCATGCGGCACCGATCTTACGCGCCTTAATGCCCTCTAACAGTGCTTCCGCGTCGATCAGGGCGCCGCGGGATGTATTCAGGATAACAACGCCCTTCTTCATCCGTGCGATCGCGGCCGCATCGATCATATGTCTCGTCTGATCCGTCAGCGGGCAGTGAAGAGAGATAATATCACTCCGCTCGAGCAATTCCTCAAGCGACACATATTCGATATCGCTGTCCTTTGCCGGAAAAGCATCATACGCGATCACATTCATGCCGAAGCCCCGGCAGATTCCGAGGAAGATCCGGCCGATCTTCCCGGTACCGATGACGCCGGCCGTCTTTCCGTGAAGGTCGAAGCCGGTCAATCCGTTCAGCGAGAAATTGAAATCCCGCGTCCGGTTGTATGCCTTGTGAATGCGTCGCACCGAAGTGAGCAGCAATGCCGCGGCGTGCTCCGCAACCGCATACGGCGAGTATGCCGGAACATGTACCACGTGAATCCTGCCGTACGCCTTCTCCACGTCCACGTTATTATAACCCGCACAACGAAGAGCGATCAGTCGGACACCGTATTCATACAGCTTGTCGATCACGTTTGCACTCACGGTATCATTGACGAAAACGCACACCGCGTCGAACCCCTTCGCGAGGTCGGCCGTGTCCTCCGTCAGCTTTGTCTCAAGAAATTTGAACTCCACCTTCGGATTGCTTTCCGTTACTTTCGTAAAGGACTGAATATCATATTCCTTTGCGTCGAAAAATGCGACTTTGATCATTTTTATACCCCCTTTTTTTACAGGTATTGTCCATCCGGTTTCACCCGATGGACCTCTTATGCCGAGTATCTCATATTCCCGGGGTCTTGTCCATTGCTTTTTATGCTGCAAAGCACAAATAAGAGGAGGCCTTAGCCTCCTCCTACTGTAATTCATCATTCATTTTTCAACTGTGTCTTACGACGGGCGTTCAGCCAAGCAGTTCCACAAGTCTTCTTGCCGCCTCTTCCGTATCGGCACGGTCGCCGAAAGTCGAGAACCGGAAGAATCCCTCGCCGCAGGCACCGAAGCCTTCGCCGGGTGTCCCGACAACCTGGATCTTCTTCAGAAGCAGGTCGAAGAATTCCCAGCTTCCCATGCCGTTCGGGCACTTCATCCAGATGTAAGGCGCATTCTTGCCACCGCAGTACCAGATGCCGAGCTTATCGAGAGCACGCATCAGGATCGCCGCATTTTCCTTGTAGTAACGGATGTTTTCATGAATCTGCTTCTGACCCTCTTCGGTGAAGATTGCCGCGCCTCCGCGCTGCAGAATATAGGAAATACCGTTCGTCTTCGTAGTACGGTTACGTACCCACATGGCGTTCAGGTTCATTCCCTCGCGCTCCAGATCCTTCGGGATTACCGTATATCCGAGACGGGTTCCGGTAAATCCGGCCGTCTTCGAAAGGGAGCAGATTTCGATCGCACAGGTGCGCGCGCCCGGGATTTCGAAGATGCTGTGGGGAAGCGCAGGATCCTCGATAAATGCTTCGTAAGCAGCATCAAAAAGGATTACCGCGCCGGTTCTGTTCGCAAACTCAACCCACTTCGTCAGCGCTTCTCTTCCGAATACGGCGCCGGTAGGGTTATTGGGGGAACAAATGTACAGAAGATCGGCCTTTGTATCGGGACCGGGCTCCGGCAGGAATCCGTTGTCGATGCCGGATGCAAGGTGCAGAATGCTCCGTCCGCCCATCACGTTGGCATCCACATATGCCGGATAAGCAGGCTCAATGACCATAGAGCGGTTGGACGGATCAAAAAGGTCCAGAATATCGCCGAGCTCATCGCTCGCGCCGCTTGAAACGAAAACTTCGTCACTCGAAAGCTCTACCCCGCGCTTCGCGTAATACTGCGCGATCGTTTCCCGAAGGAACGGCGCGCCGCATTCCGGCATATAGCCGTGGAACGTCTCCTTTACCGCCTGGTCATCTACCGCGCCGTGAAGCGCTTTGATCGCCGCATCGCAAAGCGGCAGCGATACATCGCCGATTCCCATCCGGTACAGATGTGTTCCGGGATTCTCCTCGAGATATTTCTTGGTTTTCTGCGCAATATGGAAGAACAGATAGGACTCTGCAAGATCTGCGTAATGTTTATTCGGCTTCATGTTTCCGTTATCCTTTCCGATTATGATTTCTACTCCGCGTCAATCGTCGATACGCGCATCGTAACTTCCTCCAGCACCTGCAGCACAAGACGCACGGTATCAAGAGAAGTAAGCAGCGGAACGTTATTCTGCGATGCGACACGCCGGATTGCCACGCCGTCGCCGTAATGAACGCCTGAAACGACCGCACGCGTATTGATCACATAGCTGACATAGCCTGCGCGGATCGAGTCGAGTACTTCTTCACTGCCCTCGCTCGGCTTATGGCGGATTCTCGTACGGATGCCGTGCTCCTTCAGGACTTCTCCGGTAAGCGACGTTGCCTCAATATTGAAGCCCATATCGTAGAACCGTTTGATCAGCGGAACCGTCTCCTCCTTGTCCTCGTCGGCGACGCTTACAAGAACCGTTCCGTAACTCTTTAAGGTGAGACCGGAAGCAATCAGAGCCTTGTATGCCGCGCGGTGCAGCCGCTTATCATAGCCGATGGCCTCGCCGGTCGATTTCATCTCCGGCGAAAGGTATGCATCCATACCGAACAGCTTTGAGAAGGAAAATGCCGGAACCTTCACGTAGTATCTCGACTTCTCCTTCGGGTAGATTTCCGTGATACCCTGTTCCTTCAGTGACACACCGAGTGTCGCAAGTGTTCCGATGTCCGCAAGCGGATATCCGGTTGCCTTCGAAAGGAACGGAACCGTTCTCGACGAACGGGGGTTAACCTCAATGATATAAACCGTTTCGTCCGGTGCCACGATAAACTGAATGTTGTAAAGACCGCGGATACCGATGCCGATACCGAGCCGTTTCGTATAATCGAGGATGGTTTCCTTAACCTTGTCCGAAAGGCTGTAGGAAGGATATACGCTGATGGAGTCGCCGGAATGAACACCGGTACGTTCCACAAGTTCCATGATGCCCGGAACAAATACGTCCGTACCGTCACAGACTGCATCCACCTCAACTTCCTTGCCGCGGATATAATGGTCCACAAGAACCGGCTTATCCTCATCGATCGCAACCGCGTTCCGCAGGTAGTCCCAAAGGGATTCCTCTTTTGCTACGATCTGCATCGCACGTCCGCCGAGTACGAAGCTCGGGCGTACGAGAACGGGATATCCGATCTCCTTTGCCGCCTTGATGCCTGCCTCAATGCTCGTAACCGCACAACCGGTGGGCTGCGGGATATTCAGGGACAGGAGCAGATGCTCAAACGCATCGCGGTTCTCCGCGCGGTCGATGGCTTCGCAATCCGTTCCGAGGATCTTCACACCGCGCTTTGCAAGCGGTGCCGCAAGGTTGACCGCTGTCTGTCCGCCGAGCGTTGCGATCACGCCTTCCGGCTTCTCGAGGCGGATGACATTCATGACATCCTCCGCGCAGAGCGGCTCAAAATACAGTTTATCCGAGCACGTGTAATCGGTAGATACGGTCTCAGGGTTGTTGTTGATGACAATGGCCTCATATCCGGCTTTCTGAATCGTCTGCACGGCATGAACGGTCGAGTAGTCAAATTCTACGCCCTGCCCGATACGGATCGGTCCGGAACCGAGTACGATCACTTTCTTCTTGTCGGATACGCGCGACTCATTTTCCTCTTCGTAAGTCGAATAGAAGTAGGGAATGTAGCTTTCGAACTCAGATGCGCACGTATCGATCATCTTATAGACGGGCATAATGCCTTCCGCCTCACGCATCGCGAAGATTTCTTCTTCGCTGCGGTTCCAGAGGATTCCGATCTCATAGTCGGACATGCCGTTTTTCTTGGCTTCACGAAGCACCTGCATGTCACCCGGAAGACTTGCGACTTTATTCTCAAGAGCGATGATGTTACGGATCTTCCGAAGGAAGAACAGGTCGATCGCCGTTACTTCGGCGATCTTCTCCACCGTTACGCCCTTTCTGAGCAATTCGGCTAACGCGAACAGACGGTCATCGGTACCGGTACGGATATAGTCAAGCATTTCCGTAACGCTCTTATCCGCGTATTTCTTACTGAAAAGGTGCATCGCGCCGTTCTCAAGGGAACGGATTCCCTTTAAGAGACTTTCCTCAAAGGTACGGCCGACGCTCATGACTTCACCGGTTGCCTTCATCTGCGTCGAAAGCGTGTTATTGGCGTCGGCGAATTTATCGAAGGGGAAGCGAGGAAGCTTCGTTACGACATAGTCAAGTGCGGGCTCAAAGGAAGCAAGGGTATTGGCAAGCGGGATCTCGTCGAGCGTCATGCCGATACCGATCTTCGCGGACACGCGGGCGATCGGATAACCGCTTGCTTTCGAAGCGAGTGCCGACGAGCGGGATACTCTCGGGTTAACTTCGATCAGATAGTACTGGAAAGACTTCGGATCCAGCGCGAACTGCACGTTGCAGCCGCCCTCGATCTTCAGCGCGCGGATGATCTTCAGCGCACTGTCGCGAAGCATATGATACTCTTTGTTCGTCAGTGTCTGCGAAGGACATACAACGACGGAGTCGCCGGTATGGATGCCGACCGGATCGAGGTTCTCCATGTTACAGATGGTAATCGCCGTGTCATTCCGGTCACGCATTACCTCGTACTCAATCTCCTTGTAACCGCGTACGCTTCGCTCAACAAGCACCTGGCTTACGGGCGAAAGCTCGAGCGCGTGACGGAGCATCGGCAGGAAATCCTTTTCGTCCTCCACAAAGCCGCCGCCCGTACCGCCGAGGGTAAATGCCGGACGGAGTACGACGGGGTATCCGATCCGCTCTACTGCTGCCAGACCTTCCTCCTCCGTGCTGACCGTCTCCGACGGAAGCACCGGTTCTCCGAGCCGTTCGCACAATTCTTTAAAGAGCTCACGGTCTTCCGCCTGTTCAATGGACTCGCTTCTCGTTCCGAGCAGTTCCGCGCGGCATTCCGCAAGGATTCCTTTGCGTTCCAGCTGGATTGCGAGATTCAGTCCCGTCTGTCCGCCGATACCGGGCAGAATGGCGTCAGGGCGTTCATAGCGGATAATCTTCGCAAGATATTCGAGCGTCAAAGGCTCCATATATACTTTGTCGGCAATTCTCGTGTCGGTCATGATCGTTGCGGGGTTGGAGTTGCAAAGGACAACCTCGTAGCCCTCCTCACGAAGTGCGAGGCAGGCCTGCGTTCCCGCGTAATCGAACTCCGCTGCCTGTCCGATGACGATCGGGCCGGAACCGATAACGAGCACCTTCTTAATGTCTGTTCTCTTCGGCATGACTACATCGCCTCCTTCCCGCACTGCAAAGGTTCTGCGGCGCATACGTCGTCACGCGAATCGCTCAGCACGCCGGTACGCATCAGCCGGATAAACCGGTCGAAAAGATAACTGCTGTCCTGCGGGCCGGGAGCGCTTTCCGGATGGTACTGCACACTGAAAGCCTGCTTTGCCGCGCACGCAACACCCTCCACGGTATTGTCGAGCAGATTGATATGCGTTGCGGTAAGAGGCGTTTTCGAAAGGCTTGCAAGGTCAACCGCATAGGAGTGGTTCTGGGACGTGATCTCAATCTTTCCGCTTGCCAGCTCCTTAACCGGATGGTTTCCGCCGCGGTGGCCGAACTTCAGCTTATAGGTTTCTGCGCCAAATGCAAGCGATAATATCTGATGACCGAGACAGATTCCGAAGATCGGCTTCTTTCCGATCAGACTCCGAACCGTCGCAATCGTTTCCGGAACATCCTTCGGATCTCCGGGGCCATTTGAAATGAATACACCGTCCGGATCCTTCGCAAGGATCTCCTCCGCGGAGGTATTCCACGGAACGACCGTCACAAGACATCCTCTGCGGTTCAGGGAACGTACGATATTCTGTTTCATGCCGCAGTCGATTGCGACAACGTGAAGCGGTTTCGCGATATTGTCCGCGGGAACCGGCTGCGAATCAAACGCCTCCCGGCAGCTTACACGCGACACGGCATCCGTCGGAACGGGGTATGTGCGAAGCTTCTCAAGACACACGGAAAGCGGCGTATTCACATCCGTAAGAAGAGCCAGCCTGCTTCCGTAATCCCGGACCGATCTGGTAATCTTTCTCGTATCCACGCCGCTCACACCGACGATACCGTATTTCTTCATTACGTCTCCGAGGGAGACCGTGCTGCGAAAATTCGACGGCTCATCGTTATATTCTCTTACAACCAATGCTCCGATACTCGGATGCAGGGACTCGTAATCCTCGTCTGCCATACCGTAATTGCCGATCAGCGGGTATGTCATTACTACCGCCTGATCCGTATAAGAAGGATCCGAAAGGATTTCCTGATAACCGACCATCGACGTGTTGAACACAAGCTCAAGGATCCGCTCGCCGTCAGCGCCGAATGCGGTACCGATGTATTCCTGTCCGTCCTCAAGGACAATCTTCCGCTTATTCTCCGTACTCATTGTATGTTCCTTTCGCAACGCCGTCTCCGCGATTCTTCATCAGGATCGGACCGGGGTGCGGACACTGCCTTTTGAATCTCATTTAACCACCGTACATAATAGCAATCAGAGAGCCGTTCGTCAACACACGGACAGTCTTCTTTCGAAACGATTTTTACTTCCTTCGGAAGGCACAGCGGTCGGATAACTGCCGTCGAAGCAGGCGCTGCAGATTCCCTGTCCGCCGGAGAGCTCCGGAAGTCGTTCCGTCGGAAAATACCCAAGCGAATCCGCGCCGATCATTGCCGCGATCTGTTCGGTCGTATGCTCGGTCGCGATCAGTCCCGATTTCGAATCCACATCTGTTCCGTAGTAGCAAGGGAAACGGAACGGCGGAGCCGTAATGCGCATATGGATCTCGGTCGCTCCGGCTTCCCGCAGAAGCCTTACGATCTGCTCGCTAGTCGTACCGCGGACAATGGAGTCATCCACCAGAACAACCCGCTTCCCGCTGACCGCGCTCTCTACTGCCGAAAGTTTGATCTTTACCTGCGTCGATCGGTCCTTCGGCGCGATAAATGTGCGTCCGATGTATTTGTTCTTCACAAGCCCGATGCCGTAAGGAATGCCTGACTGACGGCTGAAGCCGAGCGCCGCATCGATACCGGAATCGGGAACGCCGATGACGATATCCGCATCTGCCGGATGGGTTTCCGCAAGAATCTCGCCCGCATGTACGCGCGATTCATGCACCGATACGCCGTCAATGACCGAATCGGGCCGCGCGAAATAGATATATTCAAAAACACAAAGCCGTTTCTCCTGCCGGTTGCAGTGCTCCTCGCGTAAGATAACGCCGTCCTTCGAGAACACCAGGATCTCTCCGGGCATCACGTTTCTCACAAAAGTCGCGCCTGCCGCATGAAGCGCACAGCTTTCCGAAGCGATGACATAACCGCCGTCCGGCAGGGTTCCGTAGCAAAGCGGGCGGAACCCGTGCGGATCGCGGACACAGATCAGCTTCTGGGGAGACATCAAAATCAGCGAATAAGCCCCTTCAAACTTATTCATGGCCCTGCTCACGGCCTCCTCGATGGAAGGCGCACAGAGGCGCTCTCTTGTAACGATATAGGCAATCGTTTCGGTATCGCTCGTCGTATGGAATATGGCTCCGGAAAGCTCTAACTCCGACCGGAGCGCGGATGCGTTGGCAAGATTGCCGTTGTGGGCGATCGCCATATGTCCCTTCTGGTGATTGACCTCAATCGGCTGGCAGTTACTCCGGTTGTTCGCACCGGTCGTACCGTACCTGGTATGCGCAACCGCCATGGTTCCTTTCGGAAGGTACGACAGCGCGTCACCCGCGAACACCTCGCTCACCAGCCCGAGGTCCTTCTTGGAGACAAATACGCCGTCATCATTTACCACAATCCCGCAGCTTTCCTGGCCACGGTGCTGCAGAGCATACAGTCCGTAATAGCAATCGGCCGCTACGTCCGAAGGTTCCGGCGTGATCACGCCGAATACACCGCATTCTTCATGAAGATCCATATTTCATTCCGACCTTTCCGGATTATTGAGTGTGCTGTCTTATTTGCCCGCCGCTCCGACAAAGCCGAGGAAAAGCGGATGCGGCTTGTTCGGACGGCTCTTGAATTCCGGATGGTACTGTACGCCGACATAGAAATCACGGTCCGTAAGCTCTACGGTTTCCACGAGCTTGCCGTCCGGGGATATGCCGCTCAGTGTCAGCCCGTTCGCGGAAAGCACATCGCGGTAGTCATTGTTGAGCTCGTAGCGGTGACGGTGTCTTTCGCTGATGGAAAGGGAACCGTAGCAGCGCTCCATCGTCGTTCCCGGCGTGATCACGCACGGATAAGCGCCGAGACGGAGCGTTCCGCCCTTATCGACATCCTCGCTCTGGCCGGGCATGAAATCGATAACCTTGTTTCTGCACTGCTCATTGAACTCGCCCGAGTTGGCGTCCTTAATGCCTGCGACATCACGCGCATATTCGATAACGGCAATCTGCATTCCGAGACAGATCCCGAAATAAGGAACCTTGTTCTCTCTTGCGTACTTCGCTGCAAGAATCATTCCCTCAATACCGCGGCTTCCGAAACCGCCCGGAACAAGGATCCCGTCGACGCCTGCAAGCATTTCGTTTACATTTTCCGCCGTAATCTCTTCCGAATCGATCCAGCGGATGTCGATATGGACATTATGATAATAACCGGCATGGTGCAGCGCTTCCGCTACCGAAAGGTAGGCGTCATGAAGGCCGACGTATTTGCCGACGAGGCCGATTGTTACGGTATGGGAACGGGATGCGTGGATTCGCTCCACAAGCTCCTCCCATTCCTTCAGGTCGGGTGCCTTGGTCGTAAGACCGAGTTCGCGGCACACAACATCGGAAAAATGCGACTTTTCAAGCATAAGCGGCGCTTCATAAAGATGCGGAAGCGTCACATTTTCAATCACACAGTCCGGCTTAACGTTGCAGAACAGCGCGATCTTCTGGAAGATGCTTTCCTCCAGCGGTTCGTCCGCGCGGAGCACGATGATGTCGGGGTTAATGCCCATGCCCTGCAGTTCCTTAACGGAATGCTGTGTAGGCTTTGACTTGTGCTCTTCCGAAGCATGCAGGTACGGTACCAGACATACGTGGATGAACAGGCTGTTCTCACGTCCGGCTTCGAGGGAAATCTGACGGACTGCCTCGATAAAGGGCTGGGATTCGATATCGCCGATGGTGCCGCCGATCTCGGTGATGACAACGTCCGCTGCTGTCTTCTTACCGACACTGTAGACGAATTCCTTAATCTCGTTTGTAATATGCGGGATGACCTGTACGGTCGATCCGAGATACTCGCCGCGACGCTCCTTATTGAGAACGTTCCAGTACACTTTACCGGTCGTCAGGTTCGAGTATTTGTTCAGATCCTCATCGATGAAGCGCTCGTAATGGCCGAGGTCCAGATCGGTCTCCGCGCCGTCTTCGGTAACATACACCTCACCGTGCTGGTAAGGGCTCATCGTACCCGGATCCACATTGATATAGGGATCGAGCTTCTGGGCCGCGACACGAAGCCCGCGGGCCTTCAAAAGCCGTCCGAGTGACGCCGCCGTAATTCCTTTTCCGAGTCCCGAAACAACACCACCCGTAACAAATACATATTTCGTCATGCTGCACCTCCTGCATCCTGTCCCATAAAACCTTCTGCTTTTCTGTGTATTACCGCTGTCATCGTGATTACTCTCCGCTTGCACCGTAGTTGGAAAGAACACGTGCTGACGGATCGTTTACGTTACAGCCTTCCCATTCTTTATTCGGCATCCAGAAATCCTTCACCATCTCCGCCTGTCCCGGATAGAACGATTCGAAGATCTCACGGTACAGAAGGGATTCCTTCGTAAACGGCTTGCTGAATGTGTATTTTTCTCTGAGGCGCTCGTACTCCTCATCGGTGTACCGGCTCTCCGCGAATTCCTTCAGATCATCCACCATCGAGTGTCCGACTGCATCGGAAAATGCGGCTTTCTCTCTCCAAAGGATCTCATCGGGAAGATATCCGAGCCCTTCGAATGCGTGACGGAGGAGGTATTTGCCTTTGTTGTAAACATTCATCTTTTTCGCCGGGTCAAGTTCCATCACGTACTGCACGAAATCGAGATCGCCGAAAGGTACGCGGGCCTCCAGGGAGTTCACGGAAATACAGCGGTCCGCACGCAATACATCATACATATGAAGCTCGCTCACGCGCTTAACCGATTCCGCCTGGAACGCTTCCGCAGAGGGAGCGAAATCCGTGTATTTGTAGCCGAACAGCTCATCCGAGATCTCTCCGGTCAGAAGCACGCGGATATCGGTCGTTTCATGGATGGCCTTACAAACAAGGTACATGCCCATGCTTGCACGGATCGTCGTAATATCGTAGGTACCGAGAAGCTTGATGACATCCGAGAGGGACGAAAGAACTTCCTCGGGAGTCATGAATACTTCGGTGTGATGACTGCCGATATACTCGGCAACCTGTCTTGCGTACTTTAAGTCAATCGCGTCCTTTTCCATACCGATGGCAAATGTCTCGATCGGCTTGTCGGATTCCCGTGCCGCGATCGCACACACAAGGGAAGAATCCAGGCCGCCCGAAAGCAGGAATCCTACCTTCGCATCCGCAACAAGACGCTTCTTTACGCCGGCGATCAGCTTCTCGCGGATCTGCGCGCAGGCGGTCTCCAGGTCGTCATCGCAAACCTTGCGTACTGCGGTAATATCGCGATAGCAATGGAACTGACCGTTCTTATAATAGTGTCCGGGAGGGAACGGCATGATCCTGTCCGTCAGTCCGACAAGGTTCTTCGCTTCGCTCGCGAAGATGATCGTGCCGGACTCGTCATAGCCGTAATAAAGCGGACGGATTCCGATCGGATCACGCGCGGCAATGTACTCGTCGGTATCACCGTCATAAAGAATGCAGGCGAACTCGGCGTCAAGCATGGCGAACATATCGGTTCCGTACTCATGATAAAGCGGAAGCAGAACCTCGCAGTCGCTGTCGCTTTCAAACGTGTAGCCCTTTTTGATCAGGTCTTCCCGCACTTTATCGAAGCCGTAGATTTCTCCGTTACAAACAGCATAACAGCCATTTGATTCAAATGGCTGCATTCCTTCCGGATGAAGTCCCATAATGGCAAGGCGGTGAAAACCGAGTATGCCGTCTCCTGTCTCAACAACACGCGTATCGTCCGGTCCGCGGGATTTGGTCCTCCCGAATCCGGTCAAGAATTTCTCCATCGCGGCCGAACTGCCGCAGTATCCCATTATCGAGCACATCGCTCTTTCCTCCGAAAATATCATTATTGGGGAAGCGCCGAGCGTATCAGCGCTTCCCCAAAGATTTCTTTATTCTGTTACTCTACATCCTGCAAAGCGTCGTAACCTTCCTCACCGGTACGAACCTTTACAACATTCTCAACATCGTATACGAAGATCTTGCCGTCACCGATATGGCCGGTGTACAGAACCTTCTTCGCGGTCTCGATAACGCTTCGAACCGGAACCTTGCTGACAACGATATCAACCTGGATCTTAGGAAGCAGGGTTGCCTCAACCGGAACACCACGGTAGTATTCCGGAGTACCCTTCTGCACGCCGCAGCCGAGTACGTGGGATACCGTCATACCGGTAATTCCGAGATCCATCATCGCGTTCTTCAGACTCTCAAGACGCGTTTCCTTACAAACGATCTCAACCTTTGTGAACTTCGGTGAACCGTCATCGAAGGAAGCCACCTTCTTCACCGGAATCGCTTCCGCAACCGGCGTATCGCCGACAACCGCGACAGGAGCAGCGGGCTGCGGGGCACCTGCAAGAGCGAGGGTACCGAAACCGTAATCCACGCTTTCAACTGCCGGTACGAAATCGGAGTATGCACTCAGAAGACCATGCTCGGTGCTGTCCAGTCCGCGAAGCTCTTCTTCCTGCGAAACACGGATGCCGATTGTCTTTTTCAGGATGACAAATGTGATCAGCATCGTTACGGTCGTCCAGGCAAGGATGGCTGCAATACCGAGCGTCTGAACGCCCAACAGCTTTGCGCTGCCGGTATAGAACAGACCCTTAAGACCTGCGGGTGCGTCAGGGTTAGCCAGCAGACCTACCGCGATGGTACCCCAGACACCGTTTGCAAAATGAACGCCTACGGCACCGACCGGATCGTCAATGTGAAGCTTCAGATCAAGGAACTCTACAGCAACTACTACGAGGATACCGGATACAACACCGACAATCACGGAACCGAGAGCGTCAAGCGCGTCGCATCCTGCGGTGATGCCGACAAGTCCGGCAAGGGAACCGTTCAAACACATCGAGACATCGGGTTTGCCGTTCTTAACCCAGGTAAATACCATCGTTACACAGGTGGCAACAGCGGGAGCAATCGTCGTGGTTACGAAGATGGATGCAAGGGAGTTTCCGTCCCAGGCGGCTGCGCCGTTGAAACCGTACCAGCCGAACCAGAGGATGAAGCATCCGAGTGCTCCGAGCGTGATCGCGTGACCGGGAATAGCATTTACCTTCTTAACCTTACCCTTTTCGTCACGGATGTATTTTCCAAGACGGGGACCTACAAGGATCGCACCGATCAAAGCGGTAACACCGCCGACGGAATGGATGGCTGCGGAACCTGCAAAATCATGGAAGCCCATCTTAACGAGCCAGCCCTGCGAGTTCCAAACCCAACCGGCTTCCACCGGGTATACAACCAACGAAATAACACCGGAATAAATACAATACGAAATAAATTTGGTACGTTCTGCCATGGCGCCCGATACGATCGTTGCTGCCGTAGCACAGAACACCAGGTTAAATACGAACGCAGGGGCATTTCCGTCTGCAAGGAATCCGCCGAAATCGGTCAGGATTTTCAAATTCGGAACGCCGATGAAGCCGCAGACATAATCTTCTGCCATCATCAGGCTGAAGCCGAGGAGGATAAATACGACAGTGCCGATACAGAAATCCATCAGGTTCTTCATGATGATATTGCCTGCATTCTTGGCACGGGTAAAACCGGTCTCAACCATTGCGAATCCGGCCTGCATAAAGAATACAAGGGCTGCGCCGATCAAAAACCAGACGGCGAATACTTCACCGGTAACGGCTTCCTGTAATGCTTTCGTGATTTCTTCTGTTAACATAGTGGTCACTTCCTTCTTCGGTTATTTGGTTTCCCAATTTGTAAACCCCGCCAATATAACCTTCTTATTTTACGCCGAACAGAAGCTCGCCGTAGGTCGGGAACGGCCAGTAGCTGCGTGCCGTAATAACTTCCGCCTGATCGCACGGGATACGGAGCTCGCTCATCTTCGGCAGGAGAATGTCTCTTACGAGACCCGACTCTTCGATGATGTCGCCTGCGCCGGCAACCTTAAGAATTGCTTCCGCAAGTTCATCGGTACGTGCGCTGATGGAATCCGTCAGACTTGACAGCTTCTTAACCAGTTCGGTTTCATATCCGCATCCGAGACCCGGAACAACCGCTTTCTTGGCAGCTGCCGCCTTCGCTACGTCGCTTGCATATGCTTCCACGGCCGGAGCAATCAGCGTTCTTGCCATGTCCACCATCGTATTTGCCTCGATTACTACGCTCTTGCAGTAGTTCTCAAGCATGATATCGCAACGGGAACGAAGCTCTTCTTCACTGAATACGCCAAGTCCTGTAAGCATCTTAACGTTCTTTTCATCCAGCAGATGCGGCATGCAGTCTGCGGTGGTACGGTAGTTGAGAAGGCCCCTCTTCTCAGTTGCTTCCTTGATCCATGCATCGTCATAACCGTTACCATTGAAAATAATGCGTTTATGATCGTGGAACGTCTTCTGAATCATCTCATGAAGCGTTGTCTCGAAATCCTCTGCCTTCTCCAGGCGGTCTGCGTAGATTCTGAGGCTCTCCGCTACGGAAGCGTTCAGCATGATGTTCGCGCAGGCAATGCTGTTAGAGGAACCGAGCATACGGAACTCGAACTTGTTGCCGGTAAATGCGAACGGTGACGTACGGTTACGGTCGGTCGTGTCACGATTGAACTTCGGAAGTACGTCAACACCGAGTTTCATCTGTGTCTTCTCAGCGCCTGCATAAGGCTTGCCGCTCTCAATCGCTTCCATAACGGCATTCAGCTCATCGCCGAGGAAGATTGAGATAACAGCCGGAGGTGCCTCATTGGCTCCGAGACGATGGTCGTTACCTGCGGTGGCAACGGAAAGTCTCAACAGATCCTGGTAATCGTCAACCGCTTTGATCACGGCACACAGGAACAACAGGAACTGTGCATTTTCATAAGGCGTCTCGCCCGGGGAAAGAAGGTTCTGGCCGTTATCGGTAGCGATGGACCAGTTGTTATGTTTACCGGAACCGTTCACGCCTGCGAAGGGCTTCTCATGTAAGAGACATACAAGACCGTGCTTTGCGGCAACCTTCTGCATGATCTCCATCGTCAGCTGGTTGTGGTCGGTTGCGATGTTGGTCGTGGAGTAGATCGGTGCCAGCTCATGCTGCGCGGGAGCCACCTCGTTGTGCTCCGTCTTAGCAAGGATGCCGAGCTTCCAAAGTTCTTCGTTCAGTTCTTCCATGAAAGCGGCAACTCTCGGCTTGATAACACCGAAGTAATGATCGTCCATCTCCTGTCCCTTCGGAGGCTTCGCACCGAAAAGGGTGCGGCCGGTGAAGCAAAGGTCAGGACGTTTGTTAAACATTTCTTTCGTAACAAGGAAGTATTCCTGCTCCGGACCTACCGAGGAAACAACGCGTTTCGCGGTCTTGTTTCCGAACAGCTTCAGGATTCGGAGAGCTTCTTTGCTGAGCACTTCCATCGAACGGAGCAAAGGCGTTTTCTTATCAAGGGCCGGTCCGCCGTAGGAACAGAACGCCGTCGGGATGCAAAGCGTCTTTCCTTTAATGAATGCGTAAGAGGTAGGATCCCATGCGGTATATCCTCTCGCCTCGAAGGTTGCGCGGAGGCCGCCGCTCGGGAACGAGGATGCGTCCGGCTCACCTTTGATGAGCTCCTTGCCGGAGAATTCCATGATCACGCCGCCGTCGGGAGACGGGGAGATAAAACTGTCATGCTTTTCCGCGGTAATACCGGTAAGCGGCTGGAACCAATGGGTGAAATGTGTAGCTCCCTTCGATACCGCCCAGTCCTTCATCGCTTCCGCCACGGCATTGGCAACCCGGATATCCAGCTCCGCGCCTTCATCAATCGTGCGGCGCAAAGAAGAGTAAACCTTTGCTGAAAGCTTTGCCTTCATTACTCTGTCGTCAAATACCATGCTTCCGAAGTAATCGGAAATCGTTTTCGTAGTTTCCATCGTGCGTCTCCTTTCATATCGGAAATAAAGAAAGCGCCTCTCATGCCATAGACATGAAAGACGCCATTGCCTTTCCGAAATACGTATTCTGTTTATGATCGTGCGGGTGTCCCGCAAAAAAGAAAAAGCGCCTCTGAGCCTGTTGCTCAAAGACGCCGTTGCCTTTTCATGTGCCATTTATACACCTTGCCGCGCAGAATGTCAAGCCTCTTTTTCAAAAATCCCTTGCGTAAGATTTTTCGCATCCCCGTAACGGCGGGATTGCAACGACAGCAGAGCCGGTCTATGGATGACCGGCTCTTCTCTTGTGTGAGGCACTGTTCTATGCTATCATGGAATGCGGAGGAGGGACGGACTATGGATAGGATATCGGAAGCGATCCGCCGTGCAAAAGAAATCGGCGGACCGGACGTATTGAATTGTATTGCGGAACTCGATGAGAACGCTGCAGCAACAGCGATGCCGGGAGATACGCTCCCGCTTTCGGGGATTCCCATTCTTATTAAAGACAACATAGACGTCAAAGGATTCCATACGACGGCCGGGAGCCTTGCGTTAGCGGACAATCTGGCGGAGAAGGACGCGCCCGTGATCGCGAATCTGCGCCGAAACGGTGCCGTCATTATCGGGAAAGCCAACATGACCGAATTTGCCAATTTCGTTTCGACGAATATGCCCGGCGGATACAGTTCCCGCGGCGGGCAGGTCAGGCATGCGGTAAGCGCGGACCTGGATCCGCTCGGATCATCCACCGGTTCGGCTGTTGCGGTGGCAGCAGGCATTGTTCCGATGGCGGTCGGAACCGACACTTCCCATTCGGTTACAGGCTGCGCGATGGGCAACGGCATCTGCGGATTAAAGCCGCCGGCAGGCACCCTTTCGCAGGAGGGAATCATTCCGATTTCGAAGACCTTCGACAGTGCCGGGGCAATGGCCATGAATATGAAGGATACGCTCCTGCTCTATTCCGCCATGCGGGACGAACCGTTACCCGAGATTAAACCGACCCCCGCAGGAGAACTTCGGATTGCGGTGAATACGGCCAACGCCGATATGAACCCGGAGGAACGAAAGGCATTCCTTAGTGAAGTAATCGAGACTCTCAGGAAAAACGGAGCCGTAATTGCCGATGTCGATGAGCCGCCGACACCGGAACTTCCCGCAATAATGAAACGGGAGTTCGGACCGGGACTCGCGGAATACCTGAAAAAGAGTACGGCTAAGCTTAAGACGCTTAAAGAAATCGTCGAATACTTCGAGGCACACCCGGATACGATGATGAAGTACGGGTACGATTTGCTGCAGGGAGCGCTGTACGAGGATTCGGAAGGGCCCTCGGTAGAGGAAGCGTACCAAAAGGCCATGAAATCCCGTGCGAATCAGATCAAGAATGTCACGGAGGAAATCGCGGATTTCGATGCCGTGCTGATTACCGGTCCGACCTACGTCAATCACCTCTGCGGGCTTCCGACAGTCACTGTTGCCGGCGAAAGTTCTGACTCCCATGGCGTGAGGCAGGCGTTAATGCTGTACGGAACAGACGAGTGCAGACTGTATGCGGCAGCACTTACGGTGGAAAGTCTGTTAAAAAAGTGCTTGACAAATAAAAAATGAAACATTACAATGCGGTTAAATGAGCAAAGGCGTTCATTTTCATACCCGAAAGGGGTGTGGAAGTGGACGCCTTTTCTGTGTTATCCGGAGTTTTTCCAAAGGAGGAAATAAACATGGCTGCGTTACGGGAAGGCGAAGTCCGGATTCCGTCCGGATGTGCGATAGCTGCCGTTATCTCAAAAGAAGGAAAGAAAATGAGCGGACAGGCGATCATTGAGTCGATGAAGCCGATGCATGACCGAAGCAACGGACTCGGCGGCGGATTTGCCGGCTACGGAATCTATCCGCAGTATAAAGATTACTATGCATTCCACCTGTTCTTTGATTGCCGTGATACCAGAAAGGCCTGTGAGGCTTTTCTTAAAGAACATTTTGAAGTGATCAAGGGTGAGCTGATCCCGACCAGAAAGATTCCGGAGATCACGGACGAGCCTATCATCTGGCGTTATTTCGTAACGCCGCTCAAGTCGGTTCTTGCGGATCTGCAGCTCGATGAGAAGGAATTCGTGGCTCGCACCGTTATGAAGATCAATACGGAAATGGACGGCGCGTATGTCTTCTCAAGCGGCAAGAATATGGGAACCTTCAAGGCTGTCGGCTTCCCCGAGGATGTAGGCCGGTTCTACCGCCTCGATGAGTATGAAGGCTACTGCTGGACCGCGCACGGCCGTTATCCGACCAACACCCCCGGCTGGTGGGGCGGCGCGCATCCGTTCACACTCCTAGATTATTCGGTTGTCCACAACGGCGAGATTTCGTCGTACGATGCCAACCGCCGCTTCATCGAGATGTTCGGCTACAAATGCAACCTCCAGACCGATACGGAGGTTATCACTTACATTTTAGACTATCTCCTTCGTGTGCAGGGTCTGACGCTCACGGAAGCGGCCAACGTCATCGCCGCCCCGTTCTGGAGCACGATTGAAGCAAAAACCGATGAATATGAGAAGAAGAAACTGGAATTCCTGCGGACCGTGTTCCCGAGCCTGCTCGTCACGGGACCTTTCTCGATCGTCCTCGGATTTGACGGCGGCCTGATGGCCCTCAACGACCGTCTGAAACTACGGTCGATGGTGGTCGGCGAGAAAGACGACAAAGTCTATATCGCCAGCGAGGAAGCTGCAATACGCGTTATGGAGCCGGATGTAACGAAAATCTGGGCTCCGGCCGGCGGTGAACCGGTAATCGTTCGCGTAAAGGAAGGAGCATACTGATGGGCATCGATTTTATCTATCCGGAATTTGAAGTTGTGCGGAACCCGGACCGCTGCATTGCCTGCCGCGTCTGCGAACGGCAATGCGCCAACGAAGTACATACACTGAACCCCGACACCGGCCGGATGATCAGCGACGAAAGCAAATGCGTCAACTGCCAGCGCTGCGTATCGCTCTGTCCGACCCGGGCTTTGAAGATCGTCAAGAGCGACTGCCTGCTTCGGGAAAATGCGAACTGGCAGAATGATACGATCCGTGAAATCTACAAACAGGCGGGAAGCGGCGGCGTACTGCTCTCTTCGATGGGCAATCCGAAACCGCTCCCGGTTTACTGGGACAAGATCCTGATCAATGCTTCGCAGGTTACCAACCCTCCGATCGACCCGCTCCGTGAGCCGATGGAAACGCAGGTAACACTCGGCAAGCGTCCGAAGGCCATGAAACGTGACGAGAACGACAAGCTGATCTGCGAACTCCCGCCGCATGTAACCCTTTCCATGCCGGTAATGTTCTCGGCCATGAGCTACGGTTCCATCAGTTATAACGCGCATGCATCCCTTGCACGCGCGGCTACGGAACTCGGCATCCTTTACAATACCGGTGAGGGCGGACTGCACGAAGACTTCTATGTATACGGACCGAATACGATCGTACAGGTTGCAAGCGGACGTTTCGGCGTGCATGAGCAGTACCTCGAAGCCGGCGCGGCAATCGAGATCAAGATGGGCCAGGGCGCAAAGCCCGGTATCGGCGGACATCTTCCCGGCGCGAAAATCGTCGGCGACGTATCGCGTACCCGTATGATTCCCGAGGGTTCGGACGCCATCTCTCCGGCTCCTCACCATGACATTTATTCGATTGAAGACTTAAGACAGCTTGTCTTCTCCCTGAAGGAAGCAACCGGCTACCGGAAACCCGTTATCGTTAAGGTAGCTGCCGTACATAACATAGCAGCAATCGCAAGCGGTATCGCCCGCAGCGGTGCCGACATCATCGCGATCGACGGTTTCCGCGGCGGTACCGGCGCGGCTCCCACCAGAATCCGTGATAATGTAGGTATCCCGATCGAGCTTGCGCTTGCAGCCGTAGACCAGCGTCTCCGTGACGAAGGAATCCGTAACGATGTATCTCTCGTTGTCGGCGGTTCCATCCGAAGCGCTTCCGATGTTGTCAAAGCCATCGCACTCGGCGCAGACGCCTGCTATATCGCGACTGCTGCCCTTCTTGCACTCGGCTGTCATCTGTGCCGTACCTGTCAGAGCGGCAAATGTAACTGGGGTATCGCGACCCAGCGTCCGGACCTTGTAAAACGTCTCAATCCCGACCTTGGCAGTGAACGTCTCATCAACCTGATGACCGCCTGGAAGCACGAGATCAAAGAGCTCATGGGCGGCATGGGAATCAACTCCGTCGAAGCTCTTCGCGGTAACCGCCTGATGCTCCGCGGCGTCGGTCTGAACGAAAAAGAACTGGAGATTCTCGGAATCTCCCACGCAGGAGAGTAAGCCTATGAAACGAGTTTATGTCAACGAAGAATGGTGTCTCGGCTGCCACCTGTGCGAATACAACTGCGCATTTGCCGACATGGGCGGTGTCAGCATGGCGAGCGCCCTCATGGGTAAGGAAATACACCCCCGCATTCATGTGGAGGAAGGGGACGCGATCACATTTGCCGTATCGTGCCGCCACTGTACCGATCCGATGTGCATGAAGAGCTGCATTGCCGGTGCCATTTACCGGGAGGACGGTGTCGTAAAGATCCGCCGCGAACGGTGTGTTTCCTGTTTCACCTGTGTTCTCGTATGTCCGTACGGCGCGCTTACGCCGGTGGAAGGCAGCCCGATGCAGAAATGCGAGCTCTGTCTTTCAAACACCAACGGAAAGCCTGCCTGCGTGACCGGGTGCCCGAATCACGCGATAGTTTATGAAGAGCGAGGTGAAAGCCTATGAAACGCTATGTGATCATCGGGAACGGCGTTGCTGCCGCCGGGTGCATCGAAGGAATCCGCAGCGTTGACACGGAAGGTCCGATCACCGTTGTTTCCGCCGAGAAGCACGGCGTCTACTGCCGCCCGCTCATCTCCTATTATCTTGAGGGTAAGACGGACCTCACAAAGATGGCTTACCGCCCCGCGGATTTCTATGAGAAGAACGGTGCGGAAGTTCTGTACGGACGCAGCGCAACTTCCGTTGATAAGGATGGGAAGACCGTTACCCTTGATGACGGAACCGTACTTTCTTATGACGCCCTTTGCGTTGCAGCAGGTTCTTCCCCCTTTGTTCCGCCCATGGCCGGACTTGATACCGTTCCCGAGAAATTCTCTTTCCTGACGCTTGATGACACGCTTGCACTCGAGAAAGCACTCTTTCCGGAAGCCCGCGTTCTGATCGTTGGCGCCGGTCTGATCGGCTTAAAATGTGCGGAGGGACTGCTCGGCCGCGTCGCAAGTATTACGGTATGTGATCTCGCGGACCGTGTTCTTTCGAGCATCCTTGATAATGAGTGCGCCGCTTTGATGCAGTCTCATCTGGAAGCCCACGGAATGCATTTTCTTCTGTCCGACAGTGTCGCGGAATTTACCGGCAAGACCGCCCACATGAAGAACGGCGCCGAGGTTCCCTTCGACATTCTGGTTCTTGCGGTCGGTGTCCGCGCGAACATCGGACTGGTTAAAGATATCGGCGGAGAGGTCGGACGCGGAATTCTGATTGATGACCGTATGGCGACTTCGATCCCGGATATCTACGCCGCAGGCGACTGCGCGGAAGGTTATGACCTGAGTATCGGAAAGACCAGGGTGCTTGCCATCTTCCCGAATGCATATATGCAGGGACATACCGCCGGCATCAACATGGCCGGAGGCACGGAGGAATTCAAAAAAGGCATGCCGATGAACTCCATCGGTTTCTTCGGACTTCACGCCATGACGGCGGGTTCCTACGAAGGAGACCTTTATGAAGAGAAAACCGGTCATTCCATCAAACGGCTGTATGTGAAAGACAATCACCTGAAGGGCTTCCTTTTGATCGGATGCGAGGAGAGAGCCGGCATCTATACCTCGCTGATCCGCGAGCAGACGCCGCTTGACGGCATCGACCTCGAGCTGCTCAAAAAGCACGCGACGGCCGCTGCATTTTCCGTAGAAACCCGTAGAAAAAAGTTTGGAGGTGTGGTATAACTATGACAACGATATACGCACAGGGACTTGATCATAAAGCGCTTAATGAAAGCATCCGCGGCGCGCAGGGAGACTGCCTGTTAGAGGGCTGTCTCGGGCAGCGTTTCATTGCTTCCGGCATGTCCGGCAAGAACGTGACCATCACGGGTGTTCCGGGCAATGCGCTCGGCGCCTACCTGAACGGCTCGCACATTACCGTGCAGGGCAATGCGCAGGATGCAGTCGGCGATACGATGAACGAAGGAGTCATTGAGGTTCACGGAGATATCGGAGATGCCGCAGGATACGCGATGCGCGGCGGACGGATTTATGTGAAGGGCAATGCCGGATACCGTGCCGGAATCCATATGAAGGCTTTCCATGAAAAGTTTCCGGTTATGGTCATCGGCGGATGCGCCGGCAGTTTCCTCGGGGAATACCAGGCAGGCGGCATCATCGTTGTACTCGGTCTTACGGATTCGGACCGCAGGATCGTCGGCAACTTCCCTTGTACGGGAATGCACGGCGGCAAGATGTTCCTGCGTTCATCCTGCGAGGACATCACATTTCCCGCCCAGGTAACCGCACGTCCCGCTGAGGAAGCGGACCTTGCGGAGCTTCGACCGTATCTTACGGATTACTGCAAATGCTTCGGACTCAACGCAGAGGACCTTCTGAAGGATCCTTTCACCGTTGTTACGCCGGACAGCCGCAACCCGTACCGTCAGATGTACGTCGCGAATTAAGTGTTTTATAAGTTAACGGTTAGGTTTCTCAAAGCGCGCAATCTTTGCGCGCTCTTTGGGGTTTTATAGGGGCGTCTTTTCGGCGCAGTCAGGAGGATATATGAAGTATTCAAAAGATGAGGTCATTCAGTATGTAATGGAGGAAGATGTGAAATTTGTCCGCCTTGCATTCTGCGATGTATTCGGCAGACAGAAGAACATCTCCATTATGCCGGCCGAGTTGCCGCGCGCCTTCACGCATGGTATCGCCATTGACGCTTCCGCCATTGCGGGCTTCGGCGACGAATCCAGAAGCGACCTGTTCCTTCATCCGGACCCGGAGACGCTGACTCCGCTTCCGTGGAGACCGGAACACGGCCGTGTCATGCAGATGTTCTCTACCATAACCTGGCCTGACGGAACGCCGTTTGAGTGCGATACGAGGGCACTCTTAAAGAAAGCTGTCGAGGACGCCCGTGCTGCCGGTTATGAATTCTCCTTCGGCGCGGAACAGGAATTCTACCTCTTCCGGCTGGATGAGAACGGAAATCCCACGAAAACGCCGTGGGACAATGCCGGGTATATGGATGTTGCTCCCGATGACCGCGGTGAGAACGTCCGCCGTGAGGTATGCCTGACACTGGAACAGATGGGGATCTGCCCTGAAAGTTCCCACCACGAAGTAGGTCCCGGCCAGAATGAGATTGATATCCGCTACTCCGATCCGCTGGAGGCTGCCGACAATGTCATGATGTTCCGCCGCGTGGTTAAGACCGTGGCTTCGAGAAACGGACTGTATGCCGATTTCTCCCCGAAGCCTCTTGAGGACGAGCCCGGTAACGGCTTCCACATCAATTTCTCCCTGAAAAATAAATCCGGCGAAGCCGAAGTATGTCCGATGCTCGCCGGTATTCTCAAACAAATGATTCCGATGACGGTCTTTTTAAATCCCACAGCGGATTCCTACCGCCGTCTTGGACGCTATAAGGCTCCCGGATACATCAGCTGGTCGATGGAGAACCGTTCCCAGCTGATCCGGATTCCCGCCGCACTCGGCGAGTTCCGCCGCGCGGAGCTCCGTTCACCGGATCCTTCCGCGAACCCTTACCTTGCATTTACGCTTATCATCTACGCATGCCTGTACGGACGGCTCAACAATCTGGAGCTTCCGCCGGCAGCCAATATCAACTTCTACACGGCGGACGAGGCTTCGCTCGCCGCTTACGAGAAGCTTCCGGACAATCTCGCGGATGCATGCCTCTTTGCCGCTGAAAGTCCCTTTATCCGCGAGCATATCCCCGCGGAGATTCTTTCCATCTACTGTGAACGATAATCACTGATACCAATACCCGGACGGCACGCTGTTTCGGAGAAAGGAGTGCGCATGACCCTCAAAGAACGTGTCTACAGCGTTTTGATCGTATCCGCGAAGTCGCCCGTGAATACTGCGCTTTCGCAGCTGCTGCCGGACGTGCGCTACTCCCCGGTGATCTCCGTCCCGAACATCAGTGCCGCGCGAAGACTGTTGAGCGAGCAGCACTTTGACCATATCATTATCAATGCGCCGCTTTCCGACGAGGTCGGCACCCGGTTTGCCATCGATGCTGCCACCGCCGGTACCGTTGTGCTGCTTTTGGTCCCTTCGGAACACCATGCGGACATTCTCGACAAAGTCGGCGCGCACGGCGTATTTACCCTCGCAAAGCCTACCTCACAGATGGTTCTCACCATTGCGCTCGAATGGATGTCCAGCGCCCGCGAACGTCTCCGCAAACTTGAAAAAACCACGCTTTCCGTGGAAGCCAAGATGGAGGAGATCCGTCTCGTGAACCGCGCCAAATGGCAGCTCATCTCCTCTCTCAACATGGATGAACCGCAGGCCCACCGCTATATTGAAAAGCAGGCCATGGACCGCTGCGTCTCGAAACGTGAGGTGGCCGAGGAAATCTTAAGAACGTACTCGTAAATGGTACTCTATGGATTCCTTCAGAACTCCGTTCTGCAATTCCTCCGCGACACGGTTGATCGTATCGGCATCAAGCCGTTCCACCTTTCGTAACGGATAGGCCTTTCCGCAAAAAGGCTTTGCCGTATTCGGAAGCATCTCAAAATTTCCGTATTCCATCCCGATTGATCCGTTCGGACAATATTGCTCTTCCGCATAGGTCGTAATCGTATCCTTTTCGGTAAGGATCATCTGATACGGCCTTGCTTCCTTGTCGCTTGTTCCTTCAAAACTCTTCTCTATGTCAAAGCTCTCTTCGGAACCGATAACTGCATAGATATCACCGTCCGCAAACATAATCTTGCATTCGAGATAATAGTCCTGAAAAACAGGCGCAAAATTGCCTTTAATATATCCCTGCTCCTTAAACCGGGATGCCGGGATATACTGCAGCCTGCCTCCCTCCTCGGGGATAGCAAGAATCGCATGGTACACATAGACCGGTGCTTTCACGTCCGACTCCGGAGAGATTGCCTCACACATACCGATCTGATCGTAAAATGTGCTTTTTGAAAGCGTCGACATTCTCGCCGGAGGATAATAGTCCTTCGGGTACAGTACCGATTGCGGGACATATTTCTCATTCATCTTTTGGATCAACGGGTAATACTTCTCTCCCGCCAGCAGTCCGCGGTCGCCCAGTTCCCAGAAGAAAACCGACGGCTTTATGTAATCCGCTTCATCCTTATGATAGCCGCCGGGAGCGGTTCTGTATTCACGGTTATACAACCAGTTGTCAATCTGCACCTCGAAGATCACAAGAAGTGCCGCAAGAAGCGGCAGCAGTGTCACGATGATACTAACGATCCCCCACGCCTTCGGAACAACGGCTCCGTACTCGGCGTGGTATTTTACTAAAACCCGGATTGGGTTAATCAGCAGAAGAACCAGTGCGACCACTGCGCGGAGCAGCCGGATCATGATCACAAATGCCATCGTTTCCCCGATTCCGTCAATACCGTTGTTCTTCGAATCTCTTGTCAGTATGAGAAGCGGGATCAGATAGATGGCCAGAATCCCGATCAGTACGAAAAGATACTCAAAACGGATGCTCTTTCGAAGCGTCCCGCTCATATAGATCCTTACTTTTCCGCCGAGCATCATGTCATTCGGACAGAACAGAAGCCATACAAAATAAGCGGTGCCAATAAGAACGGCAGCCGTTATCACGATTGTCGAAATGACCTTGAGGGTTTTCTTCTTCATATCCGTCTCCTTTTCCGTATTATCTCCCGCCTTATTATTCGATTCTATCATATTTAACGGTTACACTCAAGCCTCGGAACAAACCCGGGCGGCCAGACGTTCCGTGCTCCGTTTCACTGTTGTCGGGGTTCACGGAATATGGTATGATGGATTAGAATCTGAAGAAAGGGAGTACCCTTTATGGATGGTAAGAATTTTACGCGTTTTGACATGGGAAAGCCGCCGGTCCGGACCAAATGGTACCTCCGGCCGTTAACGATCATGCTGAGCCTTCCGGACGTATGGAAGCACCGCGCGAAGATCACGAAGATCCGCACGGAGGGGCTTAAGCCGCCGTACGTTCTCCTGTGCAATCACAACGCGTTTCTCGATTTCAAGGTGGCAACCAAAGCCATCTTTCCGAAGAGAGCCAATTATGTCGTTGCGATCGACGGATTCATCGGCCGCGAAAAGCTGCTTCGGAATGTCGGTTGCATCTGCAAACGCAAGTTCACGAACGATATCGTTCTTGTGAAACAGCTTCGCCGCGTCATCCAAAACGGCGACATCGCCGTAATCTATCCCGAAGCACGCTACTCTCTTTGCGGAACAACGGCAGTCCTTCCGGAATCCCTCGGAAAGCTTTGCAAGCTGCTGAAGGTTCCCGTCGTGACAATGATCTGTCACGGGCATCATGTGAATTCGCCGTTCTGGAATCTGCATGACCGCAAGGTGAAACCGACGGAGGCCGAGATGACCTGCATCTTCACTCCCGAAGAGCTGGCGTCCGCCTCAGTGGATGAGGTGAACCGGAAGATCACGGAAATGTTTCAATATGACGACTACGCCTGGCAGAAAGAGCGCGGCATAGCAATCCACTACAAAGGCCGCGCGGAAGGTCTTCACAAGGTCCTGTACCAGTGTCCCGTGTGCCGGACGGAGTTTCGCATGAACAGCAAAGGCACAAAGCTTTTCTGCGAAGCGTGCGGCAGCAGCTGGACGATGAGCCCCCTCAGCGAACTGTCCCTTGATAACGAGGCGGTGAAGTATCCGGAAGCTGTCACATTTTCCCATATCCCGGACTGGTATGAATGGGAGCGGGCAAATGTGCGCGCCGAAGTTGAAGCAGGCACCTATTCGACCGGGGAACTGGAAGTTCATGTGGATTCGCTCCCGAACGCCGACCGGTTCGTCCGGCTCGGTAACGGAACGATGGTTCATGATAGGAACGGGTTCCGCGTGAACGGAACCGACGACGAAGGGAATCCCTTTTCCATGGAGATTCCCGCAAAGACGCAGTATTCGGTTCATATTGAGTACGAATACTTAGGAAAATACGGCGACTGCGTCGACCTGAACACACTCACGGACACGTGGTATACGTATCCGCACGGTCGCGACTGGGCCGTTACGAAGATGGCTCTTGCAACAGAGGAAATCTATTATTACTACCGGAGACAGGAGGGGCGCCCGTGCAAACCGGGGCTTGCGTAACTCCCGCCTGCGGTATGGATTCTTGAGTTGCTGCTTCTCCCGGAGGTTTCCGCCGTCAGGAGATGCCGAGTTCCTTACGGAGCGTATTCATGACGTGCTTTTTATCTAAACACCAGAGCGGTGCGATCAGAAGTTTCCGCGGTCCGTCTCCGGTCAGCCGGTGAATCACGGTTTCCTTCGGAAGGAGCGCCACTGCTTCTTTTATAAGCGCTGCATACTCGTCAAGATTCATCAGCGGAAACGGTTTCGACGCATACTCGTTCGCGAGCCTTGTACCGGAAAGGATCTGCAGCATCTGCAGCTTGATCCCGTCCGGAGGAGGCGTAAGCTTTGCGAGGTATCGGACCGTATCGAGCATATCCTCCCGCGTCTCGCCGGGCAGGTTGAAGATGACATGCACGATCACCGTCAGTCCGGCCTCCTTGAGCCTACGGTAAGCATCTTCAAATACCGGCAGCGGATAACCGCGGTTTACGCGCTCTGCGGTCCGTTCGTGTATCGTCTGAAGCCCGAGTTCCACCCATACCGGTTTGATCGCATGAAGCCTTTTCAGCATCGCAAGAACATCGTCCCCGATGCAGTCCGGACGGGTTCCGAGGGAAAGCGCCGCGATTTCGGGATTCCCGATTGCCTCACGGTACATTGCCTCCAGCCGGGCAACATTGCCGTACGTATTCGTATACGCCTGAAAATAAGCAATAAACTTTTTCGCATCGGTCTTCGCGCCGATGCGTTTTTTTGCTTCGGCAATCTGTTCGGGAACCGGTGCCGGGGCAGCCGCAAACTCGCCCGACCCGCCCTCTGAACAGAACGAGCAGCCGCCTGTTCCGATGGTTCCGTCCCGATTCGGACACGTACAGCCGCTGCTCAGCGATAACTTATATACTTTCTCTCCAAACGTCCTTCGGAGATATTCGTTCAGTGTCTCCATTCCGTTCCTCTAATCCACGATGATCTTATACCGCTCACTGTCACTGTATTCTTTTATCACGGGGAGCATCGTGTCCTTTTCCGTATTCGTGAGCGGCGCAATGATCTCGTCATCCTTCAAAAGGATGATCTGTCTCTTCGGTTCATGGATCCAGTACCAGTCTGACCCGTACCAGGCGTAAAATGTTCCGTCCACCACCATTTCCCCGGATATATAAAGAAAACGTCCGTCAGAAAGGATCAGAATGATATGTCCGCGCGTCATCTGTCTCGTGATAACTTTCATAATTTACCCCCTCTTCTAAACCTTTACGCGTCCGGCCAGAATCTCACGGTAGTCCGCCAGATTCTTCCGAAGCAGTGTCGGGATATCCAGTTCATACGGGCAGCGTGTCTTACACATGCCGCAGTCGATACACTCGTCGATTCGTGCCATTTCGTTCTTCCAGTAATCAGTAAGCCATGCCTGCGACGGCGCGCGGCGGATCATCTGCGACATCCGCGCGCACTGGTTGATAACGATCCCGACCGTGCACGGCGAGCAGTATCCGCAGCCGCGGCAGAACTCACCCATCAGTTCCTTCCGGTCGCGCTCCACAAACGAGCGGATCTCGTCCGTATAAGAAATCTCTTTTGTAAAGAAGCCGAGCCACTGCTCCAATTCCTCCATACGCTGAATACCCCAGATCGGAAGCACCTCATACTGCGACATAAATCCCATGCAGGCTTCCGCGTTATTGAGCAGTCCGCCGGAAAGCCCCTTCATCGCGATATAGCCCATTCCGGCCGCCTCGCAGGACCTCACAAGCGCAATGTCCCGGTCGCTCGCAAGATAAGAGAACGGGAACTGCAGCGTCTCATAGAGCCCGCTTGCGACAATCTCTTCGGCTACGCCGATCTTATGGGCCGTAATGCCAATGTGACGGATCTTCCCCTGCTCCTTCGCTTTCACCATTGCCTCATACATGCCGGTCCCGTCGCCCGGTTTATAGCATTGCTTTACGCAATGGAACTGATAAATATCAACATAGTCGGTACGAAGCTTTTCAAGCGTCGTGTCGAGATCCTCCCAAAACTTTTCCGGTGTCGTCGCCATCGTTTTCGAGGAGATAAACACTTTGTCCCGCATGCCGTCAAATGCGACGCCGAGCTTCTCTTCACTGTCTGAATAAGCCCGCGCCGTATCAAAGAAAATCATCCCGCCGTCATACGCGGCGCGAAGGATACGGACAGCCTCCTCCATCGGCACACGCTGAATCGGCAACGCGCCGAAAGCATTCTGCGGACTCTCAATTTGCGTCTTACCAAGCCGGATCGTCTTCATTCATCTTCCTCCTCACATCGTGTCTGTGCCTCTGCCTGTTTCAGCAGAATCTTTACAGAGTTCGTTATGCCGCGTGTGGCTTCTCTTTGCGCATAGCATTTCCCCTCCCGCAAGGAGCACACAACCGGCTGCATAGCAAAGGATATCCTTCCAGTCAAAGGTTCCGCCGATCAGGATCCTTAGAAACCGGTTATTCGAAATGCCGAGCACCTCCGTTATACGGAAATATTGCAGCGCTTCCACCATAACGGCAAATACGAACACGCCCGCCGGCAGCAGCGGCCACCCCTCCGGATGTACCGTCCGCACAAGCGTATAAACGGCGATCACCACAAGAACATCGCCCAGATACGGGCGCACGAAATCATCGTGCACATATTTCGCGATGATCACTTCTAATGCAATGAGCAGAACCGTGGCACACAGATACCACAGCCTCTTTCTCTGTTTCTTCATTTCCCCTCCGCCGTCAATCCGGCACTACCGGATTGTTCTGATTCCAGTATATCAGACCGCACGAAAAAGGCAATGTACAATCTCCGCAATCATCGCGATGTGCTTTCCGATGGTTTATTGATATGCTTCCAGGCGCTTCAGGCATTTCTTCGCTGAATCACCGCCGAATGCCCGCAGTTTCAAAGAGAAATCCCCGGCGAAATATGCCGTCAGTATCTTTCTCTGCTCTTCCGTAAGCGCAGCAAATGCCATCACGTCCTCGCAAACCTTCGCAGCCAGTTCCGTCTTCTTCTCCGTGCAAAGTTCCGGTCTGCAGAACCATATTTCTTTCGAAATCTTGTTTAAGAGAAAGCGCCCCAATTCCGTAATATTCCCTGCAAGCGCGGCCGCAAATTCCGGCGTGTCTTTCGAAAACAGCTGCTCGCTCTTCTGGCCGGCGGTCTGGTACCAGTCCGGCAGCTCCTTTCGGTATAACGAAAGTGCCTCTTCGGTCTTTCCCGAAGCATGAAGCAGCTTCCCCTTCATGACATAGGCATCCCTTCTCAAAAACGCGTCGGTGCAGCCATCCAGTATCCGGTCGCAAAGGGTCTCCAGTTCGTCGGCGTGCTCCGCCAGTACGGCCGGGTCATTGTCCGCGTATCCGCCGGCCAGATCCCACATGTAACAGCTCATCACACGGTAATCGTTCGGATACCGCATATAAGCATCAGCCGAAAGCGGCAGCAGATCATCAAAACGGTTCTCCTCAGCCGCCCGCGCATGCGCATTCAGAAACTCCTGAATCTCCAGTTCCACTGCACAGGCATCGTAACTCATCAGTTCATCAATCGTAACCTGAAAATAATAAGCAAGCTTCGGAAGCAGCGCGATGTCCGGCATCGTCTCGCCGCGTTCCCATTTGCTGACGGCAACCGAAGAAACATTAAGTGCCTCCGCAAGTTGCTCCTGCGTAACCTTCCTTTGCATACGCAAACGTTTGATATTGTCTCCTATTCGAATTGTCATAAGTATCATCCTTTCGTGTTTTATTACGATATCGCAATTTCAGTATAACCGATGGCTGCGTTGTTTCCAGATAATGAACGGTGAATGCAAGTTAACCATTGGTTAATATTTTAACCAGCAATTCTTCGCCCGTCAATCAGCCGGAGCCGTCATTCCATCAAAAAAGCCCGCATTTCGCGGGCTTTCCAAGGTATTATTCTTTCGTTTGCAGTGATATCAAATCCATCCATTGGATGCTGCCGATACCTATTTCACATTTCCGACCAGGTCAATGATCACATATTCCGACTTCGTTCCGGTCTTGAAATCAAGTGCCCAGCAGGAGATTCCGGATGTTACGAGAAATGTAGTGCTGTCCCGCTTCTCCATTCCGTAGGAGCGGTCGTCCGCGCCGCTAATACGTCCGATCAATCCGATCGGTATCATCTGTCCGCCGTGCGTATGTCCCGAAAGGACAAGGTCCGGCCCTGCTTCCGCCTCAGCCTTATAATCATTGGGCTGGTGGTCGAGTACGATTGTGTACAGTTTCGGATCAATGCCCTCCATCAGCTCCGCCATGCTCTTCCGTCCGCGGTCGCTCCGGTCCTTCCTGCCGATCAGGCATACGCCCTCGGTCAGGATGACAGTTTCATCTTCGAGAATTACCACGCCGTTTTTGCGAAGGTTCTCCGCAAGTTCGTCCGCGGTAAAACTGCGGCTGTTGTAGTATCCTTTGTCGTGATTGCCGTACACGAAATAAACACCGTACTTCGCCTTAAATTCACCAAGCGCCTGTCCCGCGCGGAGCATATCCTCCTTCGTCGAACTGTCATCCACATAGTCGCCGACGATCACAAGGACGTCCGGCTTCATCTTCTCTATTTCTGCAAGATGCTTTGCAAAGCCCTCTCCGTCAAATGTGCTTCCGATATGGCAGTCCGCGATCAAAGCAACACGGATCTTCTGCGTTCCGAGATCCTTCGCCGTCGTGATCGTGTATTCCTTTCGGAACACCTGATGGGCGCAGAAATAGCCGATGACGAAATAGATGACGCACGCGCCGACTGCAATCCAGGCAGCAACATACGGCTCTGTTTTCTTCTTTTCTTTGCCGCGCTTCGTAAAAAGCATTGTCAACAGGTCCGCCACAATCCAGAATACGGTCAGGTGGATCAGTATGATCACCGAATTCACGAAATCAAAGACCGCGAATCCTGCAAATAGGATAAGCGGGATCAACCGTACCAACCATCTGCCGAACGCATTCTTCGCGGCGAGCTTTCCGAGCAGCGGAAAATGCGACATCCTGCTTCCGAGATAGATCAGGCTGCCGATCATAAGGATGCATACTGCGATTAAAACAATCGTCCACATACGGTATCCCTCCTGCAAACCGGCCGCCCGAAGGCGTCCGATGAAATCTTGTTATAATACAATCTCTCCGATACCGGCGGATGCTTTCTCTGCCGGCGTTTCGGCTGCCGCTTCTGCGGCTTCGAGTTTCTCGATATTGCCGAGCGGACGGTTAAACTGCGTGTTATACAGCTCGGTGTATACACCGCCGAGTTTGACGAGATCGCTGTGCTGGCCGCGCTCCACGATTGCTCCGTCCTTCACGACGAGAATCTCGTCGGCCGCAAGGATCGTCGACAGACGGTGCGCGATCAGAATGCTTGTGCGCTCCTCGATGATCGGATCAATGGCTTCCTGAATCTTGCTTTCGGAAATGGAATCAAGCGCCGATGTTGCTTCGTCGAAGATCAGCAGCGCCGGATTCTTTAGCAATACTCTCGCAATCGAGATACGCTGTTTCTCACCGCCCGAAAGCTTCAGTCCGCGGTTTCCGACCATCGTGTCAAGCCCCGCTTCCTGGGAAGAAATGAAATCATAAATATTGGCCTTCTTGCAGGCTTCGATCATCTCTTCTTCGGTTGCGTCTTCCTTTGCGTAAAGGAGGTTCTCGCGAATTGTCCCGTTGAAGAGATACGTTTCCTGGGAAACCACGCCGACGTTCTTCCGTAAGAACGCAAGGTCAAGTTTTCTTACATCGATGCCGCCGAACCGTACCGCGCCGCTCTGGACATCATAGAGACGCGGGATCAGATTGATGATCGTACTCTTACCCGAACCCGATGGCCCGACGATCGCAATGCTGTGCCCGCTCTCCAGCCGGAAGGAAACATCTTTGAGGATCTGTCTCTCCGGGTCATACGAGAAATCAACATGCGAAAATTCCACTTCGCCGTTCGTAGATTCGGGAGTGACCGCATCGGGCGCATTTTCAATCTCGACAGGCATATCAAAGTATTCGAAGATACGGGTGAAAAGCGCCATCGAACGCATCCAGTCAACCTGAATATTCAGCAGGTTATTCACCGGCATATAGGTACGTCCGAGCAGTCCTACGAGTACGGTGATGTCACCGGGGGAGATGTTCTTATTGTAATCAATGATCAGGATACCGCCGACCAGATACAGAAGCATCGGGCCGATGTTCGTAACGGTATTCAGCACCACGAAGAACCAGCGGCCTGCCATACGCTCACGGATGTTGAGACGGATCATGCGGCCGTTCGCGTCCCTGTAGCGGCCGTATTCCTGCTTTTCCTTACCAAACAGCTTTACTAGCAGCTGACCGCTTACCGACATCGTTTCGTTCAGGATGCCGTTGATCTCATCGTTGCATTCCTGCGCTTCTCCGGTCAGCTTCCAACGCGTCTTACCTGCTTTTCTTGTGGGAATCACGAACAGCGGAATGATGCAGACGCCAAGCAAAGCAAGCATCCAGTTCATCCGGAACATCATGATAAGCGCGACCACAAGCGTGATGGAATTTGAAAGAATATTACGGAAGGTATTTGTGATAACGGATTCGACACCCGAAATATCACTCGTCATACGGGTGATGATATCGCCCTGGTTGTTCGATGTGAAGAACCGCTGCGACATCTTCTGCAGATGCTGGAACATCTGATTACGCATATCGTACGTGATGTGCTGCGCGATCCACGCATTCAGATATGCTTCCAGCACGCCGATCAGGTTTGACGCAAGCGTCAATCCGAAGGACGCGATGATCAGAATGATCAGCATCTTTTTATTCCGGCCGATGATACCTTCATCGAGAATCTTACCGGTCAGTACCGACGGGTACAACGACATAACCGAGGAAACCGCAATGCATATCAAGACAAACGCAAACTGTTTCCAGTACGGTGTGAGATACGAAAACACTCTTTTTAACAGTGCCTTCGTAATCTTAGGCTGGTTCGCTTTCTCCTCCTCCGTCATAAAGCCCCTTGCAAAAGGGCCTCCCATACGTCCGCCTCCGCCTGCCATAGGCCTTGTCTCCTTTCTACATCAGTAGAATTATTATTTCTCCGCTGTTCCTCATCCTTAAAGCAGCGGCTTTTTCAGTGGAAAATGCTACTTTTCCGCCCATTTTCCGGTCTTTTACGGGCGTTTACGGAAGGAATTTCCCTGCCGCGAGATACAACTCGTACCAGTCATGATGCGACAGCTTCACATCGGAAGCGGCGCATGCGTCTTTAATGTGTTCCGGGTTCATCGAGCCGATGATGGCCTGCATCTTCGCCGGGTGGCGAAGGATCCACGCGATGGCAACCGCGGCCTTGGACACACCCTCGCGGTCCGCGATCTTCTGCAGCGCTTCGTTCAGCTTCGGGAACTTCGGATTGTCGATGAACGAACCTCCGAACATTCCGTACTGAAGCGGCGACCATGCCTGGATCGTAATGTCCTTTAAGCGGCAATAGTCGAGCGCGTTGCCGTCACGGTTAACCGAAAACTCGGTTGTCTTATTGTTCATGTAAAGCGCCTGGTCGATCAGCTGCGACTGCTCTAAAGAAAGCTGCACCTGGTTGATGACCAGCGGCTGCTTCACATATTTCTTCAAAAGTTCGATCTGCATCGGCACAAGGTTGCTGACACCGAAGTGACGCACCTTGCCGGTCTTTTCGAGTTCGTCAAATGCCTCCGCCACCTCTTCCGGATCGAACAGCACGTCCGGGCGGTGAAGTAACAGCGTATCGAGATAATCCGTCTTCAGGCGGGCAAGAATTCCGTCTACGCTCACTAAGATATTCTCCTTAGACCAGTCAAATTCGTTGCGGTCAAAACACAGTCCGCATTTGCTCTGAATATAGATATCCTCACGGCGGATTCCCGTCATCGGAAACGCCTCGCTGAAACGCGTCTCGGCCGCGCCCGCTCCGTAGCAGGTTGCATGGTCGAAGAAATTCACGCCGCAGTCATAAGCCGTGCGGATCACCTTTGCCGCGTCCTCCGGGCTGAGCCCCGGCATGCGCATGCATCCCTGAATGATCGCAGAAGCTTTCTGCGGTCCGTTAACGATATCGACAGTCTTCATCTTATTACCCCTCCGGCAGTTTATCAGGATCTTAACCCTATACCGTCAGTTTACGGGGAAAGCAAGGCGTAAGACAATAGAATATCGTATACAAAGATTGTATAATTTTCTCATTCGTTTTACTGCTCCGCCTCGTCCTCTTCCTCGGTTTCCTCATCACGGAAGCGGTAGCGGTTTCTGCGGAGCGATCCGAGGATGATCAGCAGAACGAGGATCATTCCCGCGCCGAGATACAGCCATTCCCGCGCAACGCCCGGAATCAGTCCGCTTAGCGAAAAGAATCCCTTCCGCTCCGCAAGATAGCAGCCGATCACGGTAAGAAGCAGAAGCACCGCGATCAAATCAACAAAACCGAACATCGTCCGTGACGGATCGACATCCGAAACCAGTTCCACATCAAGCGTTTCCGCCAGTTCATACGCGCCCTTCGTAAAGCTCGCGTTCGTGATCACCATCGCCCGGTCGCACCCGTAAAAGGTCGCACCGGCATATACCTCCTGGACGGCTTTGTTGCCGACCGGAGTGGCATAGTATTTGCACTGCACGGCGTAAGTCTTGCGACGCTTCTTCGCAAGGATATCGACGCCCTGGTCTCGGCTCGCCTTCGTCACGCGCACTTTCCGAAAGCCTTTCCGCCGCAAATATTCCGCGCACACTTTCTCATATTCATATCCGTCTATAGCTTTCCGGCTCATACATCGCGGCCCCCTTACCGCTCCCAGTATTATACCATACCGCCTATGCAGGCGCAATTCCCATGTGGAATCCCTCGGGAAAATGTGTTATAATGTGCCTCGGTAACGGCAGGAATTACATCTGCCGTTCAATCCGGCTCTGCCGGGGAAAGGATATGCCGGCTTCCGGGACCGGCCTCGAAAAACATGAAAAAACGAATTAACGGACTTCGTCCGATGACTGGATTACTTCTTGTATTCATACTCTGCGCAGCCGTCTTCACAAGTTGCGGGACGCCCGCCGGGAATGACATAACCAAGGCTCCCACGAGCGAGGTCTCCGAGCCGACCGAAAAGCCTGAGAAGTTTCCCAACCGCCCGAATGCTGACAGGAATACAGGCAAGAAGAAGGAACTGGCGGAAGGGGATGTTGCTCCCGAATTCAGCGTTATCCTTCTTGACGGAACAACGTTCCGTATGTCAGACCATGACGAGGGAACGGTTCTTCTCAATTTCTGGGCGACCTGGTGCGGCCCCTGCGTTAAGGAAATGCCCGATCTTCAGAAACTCGCGAATGACGGTATCGAAGGCTTCACCGTCTGCTGCTTAAGCGTAAGCGATCCCATCACCGACGTGAAGCAGTTCTGCTCACAGAGTTCGTACAGCGAGTCCCTTTTCTCTACCGCAGCCGGAACCTCCATCGGGGACTACTATCCGAGCGACTACATTCCGTACACGCTTCTCATAAAAGACGGCGTCATCAAGAAGATTTATGTCGGTTCCCGCACCTATCAGGACTACCGTAAAGATGTGGATTCCGTATTGGGAAAATGATTCTCCTCCCGCGGTATTCATACTGCCGCAGCACATCCGAAAGGACGATCTCATGACTGAAGAACCGAAGAAACAAAGCCGCTTTCCAAAAAGACATTATGTCCAGCTGATGGCTGCGGTTCTTTATAACTGCAACTTCCGCGGATTTGCCGAAGGAAAGATTTATAAAGGCGACACGAAAGGCGTCTGCGTGCCGGGGCTTAACTGCTATTCCTGCCCGGGTGCCGTCGCGTCATGTCCTCTCGGCAGCCTCCAGACGGCTCTCGTCGGTTCACGCTACCGGATTCCTTACTATATCCTCGGTACCATTCTGCTGTTCGGTCTCTTTCTCGGACGGTTCGTCTGCGGCTTCCTGTGTCCGTTCGGACTGATTCAGGATCTTCTGCATAAGATTCCCGTTCCGAAGATCAAAAAAAGCCGCGTGACGCGGTTTCTGTCGCTGTTTAAGTATGTTGTACTGTTCGTATTTGTCCTGCTCATTCCGCTCTGGAAGCTGGCGCCGGGCTTTTGCAAATATATATGCCCCGCGGGAACATTTGAAGCAGGCCTCCCTCTTGTTTTCAAGAATGCCTTTCTGCGGACGCTGACCGGGCGGCTCTTTACATGGAAGGTGTTCCTGCTCTGCGTATTCCTTCTGCTGTGCATCTTCTGCTTCCGTGCGTTCTGCCGTTTCGTATGTCCGCTCGGCGCGATATATTCGTTCTTTCAGCCGGTCGCGATATTCGGGATCCGTGTGGACCCGGACCGCTGCACTCATTGTAACGCCTGCGTCGCGGCCTGCCCGATGGATATCAAAAAGGTCCGTGACCGCGAATGCATCCACTGCGGACAATGCGTCTCTTCCTGTCCGGAGGGCGCGATTCATTACGGCTTCCGCGATTCCGTAATCAGGCCGGAGCGGCCGTTCCAAGAATCCAGGAGGCTTCTGCTTCTGATCCTCCGCGTGGTGCTCCTTTTGACCGGAGCCGCTCTTCTTGCAGCCGGACTGTTCGGCGGCGGATTTGAGGATGTTCTCAATAAAGCGATCCGGATCTGCCATGAGTGCATCGGGATCGGTTGAGGATTCGCAACGATACATAACGAGAATCCGGCGGGATTCAGTCTTTCGACTGTTCCCACCGGATTCTTTTTACCAAATCTCGACTTTCGTTGCGAACCGGTTCATGACCGCCCGGTCATGCGTGATGAAAATGTAGGTCAGATGATACCGGTTATGAAGTTCTGTAAGAAGCGCCAGGATCTGCTCCTGCACGGTCACGTCAAGTGCCGATACCGGCTCGTCCAGAACGAGTATCTCGGGCTGCGACATCAATGCCATACCGATCGCGACACGCTGCCGCTGTCCGCCGGAAAGTTCCGTGATCTTCCTCTCGTCGTAATCCTCCGGAAGACCGATCGACAGGAGCATCTCCTTTGCCCTCGCCCTTCGCTCCTCCTTCGGCACCTTACGGATCCGAAGCGGCTCTTCCAGAAGCCAGAGCACCGATTTCTGCGGGTTTAAACTCCCGTACGGATCCTGGAATACCATTCCGACTTTTCCTTTGATCTCCATCGTTCCGACCAGCGGCCTTAACAGTCCGCACAGGCATTTTGCAAGCGTGGACTTTCCGGAACCGCTTCGTCCGACGATTCCGTATACCTCGCCGCGTTTCACGGAAAGGTTATAGTTTTCAAGCACCTTCGTGCGGTACCGTAACGGCTTGAAGCCCCGCATCCTTCCGAATGCCATGTGCAGGTGGGAAACCTTCACAATCTCCTCCGAATCTGCGGGAACCTCCATCTTCTTTGTGAAATCCGCGCCCTCCGAAGCCGCAATCAGCTGCTTCGTGTAATCCTCCTTCGGCGTCTCGAAGATCTCGTCCGCTTTGCCTTCCTCCACCACAATTCCGTTATGGAATACCATAACGCGGTCACAAAGCCTCTTCACGATTCCGAGGTCATGGGAAATGAACAGGATCGCGGTTTTATATTTCTTCTGCAGTCTCTCGAGAAGTGCCAGGATCTGCTCCTGCGTCTCCGCGTCAAGTGCCGTTGTCGGCTCGTCGCAGATCAGCACCTTCGGATGGTTGAGCATCGCCATCGCGATCATGATACGCTGCCGCTGCCCGCCGGAAAGCTTCGACGGATAACTGGAAAGAATGCGGTCCGTATCCTGCAGATCGACCTCGAGGAGTGCCTCCGTAAGTCTTGCCTGCACTTCCTCCTTGGCCGGCTTATGTTCGCCGTGCGTAAGCATCTCGGCCATCTGCCGGCGAATCTTCATGGAAGGATTCAGCGACGACATCGGCTCCTGGAATACCATTGCGATCTCCGCCCCGCGGTAGCGCTGCATCTCCTTCGCGTTGTAATGGGACATATCCACCCTGTGGAAGCCCTTTTCATCTTTGTATGTGACGGAAATGTCTCCGATCGCGGCACCTTTCTCGGGCAGCAGGTGCATCACCGAAAGCGCCGTAACGCTCTTTCCGCTTCCCGACTCGCCGACGATCCCGAGCTTCTCGCCCGGCTTCATGCTAAACGAGATCCCATGCACAACTTCATTCGGCGCATTTGTCTCTGAGGCAAATGCGATACGCAGGTCCTTCACCGTAAGAACCGAGGAGACATCCTCTGTTTCCGCATTCCGTGCAGATTCCTCCGGATGCTTCTCACGCAGGAACCGGCGGATATTTCTGCGCGCCTTGACCGGGTCCTCCGTATCGGCGGAGTTGCCGGAATAAACGTCGCTGATCAACGTAACACCGAGTACGCAGAGCGCCAGAATGATACCCGGGAACAGTACCGTCCACGGTGCGAGACGCAGATAACTCTGTCCTTCGCTGAGCATTCTTCCGAGACTGGCTTTCGGCGGCTGTACGCCGAGTCCGAGGTAGCTGAGTCCTGCCTCGGCAAGCACCGCGTTATTAAAGCCGACCGCCATCGTCACAAGAAGTGTCGCGCGGATATTCGGCAGGATATGAACGAACAGGATGCGCATTTTCCCTGCGCCGAGGAGTTTCGCGTTCGCGACATAATCCATCGGAACCTGCTTCTTGATCTCACTTCGCACAACACGGGCGATACTCGGGATAAACAGGATTCCGAGAGCCAGGATGACATTCTTCTCGCCTGTGCCGAAGATGCATACAAGGACAAGCGCCAGCAGGATGCTCGGGAACGCCAGCAGACTGTCGTTGATACGCATGACGATCGTATCGAAAAGGCCGCCGAAGAAACCGGCAAGTGCGCCGATCACGGTACCGATCACGCCGCCGATCAGAATCGTCGCGGCGCCGATCAAAAAGGACGTTCTCGCGCCGACCATCACGCGGCTCAGCACATCGCGGCCCAGCTGGTCCGTGCCGAACGGGTGCGCAAGAGACGGTCCGTGGTTCTTCAATGCCGCATTGATCGCGGTCGGGTCATACGGCGTACGGAACAGTCCCCACAGCACGAGAAGCGCGGTCAGGCCGAGGAATAAGCCGCCGCAGATAAAGTTAAAGGAGCGGTATTTCTTCATTCCGTCTCGCCCCCCTTCTGCACCAGCGATTCAATCACGCCATTCAGGACGATGACGACAATGCCGATGTAAAGCACGAGCGCCTGCACCACATCATAGTCGCGGTTCGCGACCGAACTTACCAGCAGACGTCCGAGGCCGTTCACGCCGAACACCTGCTCAATGACAATGCTTCCGGCTACAATCTCCGAAACGATAACGCCCAGGAACGTCACCGAAGCGGCAAGCGCGTTCGGCATCAGATGCTTACCGATGATCTCCCATTCGCCGATGCCCTTGCTCCGCGCCGTACGGACGTAGTCCTTCTGCTTTTCCGTAAGAAGGGCGCTCCGCAGGAACCGGACAGTCATCGCGACCTTCGGAAGGGCAATGGAAAGCGCCGGGAAGAACAGATACGCAAGGCACGCGCCGAGACCTTCGTCATAGGAGACGAACGCGCCCGGAATGAAGAGCTTAAGCCCGATGCCGAGCACAACCGAAACGACAATACCGAGGAAGAACCCCGGGATTGCCATAAACGTCTGGTTTACAAACACGCCGAAGCGGTCCCCTACGCTTCCCGGATAGCGGGCATAGAGCATGCCGAGCGGGAAGGACAGGACAAGAATGATGGCAAATGCGACACCTGCCAGCAGCAGCGTGTTCGGGAGCATTTGCTTAAAAAGGTCCGAAACCGGGCAGCGGAACCGGATCGACGTACCGAGGTCGCCGTGCAGAACGCCTTTCACCCAGCGTCCGTAACGTACGAGCACGTTGTCGTTCAGTCCCATCTCCTCACGGAGTGCTTCCACCTGTTCGGGCGTCGCGTCGGTTCCGAGTCTTGCCTGCGCAGCGTCGCCCGGGAGGATGGCAAATGCCAGAAAAGTAACAAAAGAGAGCACCACAACAGCAGCTGCCATCGATAGAATCTTTCTCGCTGCCTTCATGGTGCTCCCTCCTTCTGTTTTATCGTTCGGCTTTCTTCAAAGCCGCCATATCCTGTACATAAACCGGATAGAACTTATATCCGGCGAGGCCTTTCTTTACGGCAACCATCAGAGACGGACTCTGCAGGAATACCGAAGCGGCATCGTCCGCAAGACACTGCTGTGCCTGCGCGTACAGTTCCTTCTTCTTCGCCTCGTCGGTAGTCGCCATGGCTTCCTTATAGAGGCTGTCGAATTTGCTGCTTTCGTAGTTGATGAAATTCTTTGCGGTTCCGCCGATGTAATATTTCAGAATATCACTCGGTGCGAGCTGCGAATCCAGACCGATGATCGTCGACTCAAACTGATGTCCCTGATATACATCCGAAATCCAGCTTGCCCACTCGATCAGCTGAATGTTCATCGTGATCCCGACCTTCTTCAGCTGGGATACGAGAATTTCAGCAGTCTGTACATGATAGGAATAGTTCGAAGGAACGGAACAGGTGAATGTAAATCCGTTCTCGTATCCGGCTTCCTTCAGAAGCTGCTTCGCCTTTTCCGGATCGTAATTGTACGTGTTGGTGCAGTTTTCGTTGAAGTAGCTCTTGAAACTTGCATATACGCCGCTTCCGATCTTGGCGCCCTTGCCGCCGTTCAGCATCTGCAGGATCTCATCCTTGTCAATCGCGTAGTTCATCGCCTGACGAACCTTGATATCATCAAACGGCTTAACCTTGTTGTTCAGGAACAATCCCTGTACAAGGCTCATCTCGCCGACTTCGATGTTGTACTGATCCTTCAGCTGCTCCGCCTGATCGACGGTCAGATAAGGAAATACATCGATCTCACCTGCCTGCAGCTTCAGAAACGCCGCATCGGTGCTCTCGGAGATGGAAAATGTGACTTTGTCAAAATGTGCCTTCGTTCCGTAATAATCCTTGTTCTTCTCCATGACAAAGCTCTTCATGGGAGTGTACGATACGAAACGGAAAGGACCGGTACCGACCGGCTTGGTCTTCTGGTCGGTATAATCTTTCGGAATGATGCTGCAGGTAAGATACCCGATCAGCTCCGTGTTGGCTTCCTTAAGATGAATGGTAACGTAATCGGCTCCATCCTTCTGTTCGGCAGTAATGTCGGAAATAATAGAAAGCGCGGCCACTACCCGCACCTCCGGATCGGAGGTCTCAAGCATGCCCGCACAACGCTTCAGAGAATATATAACGTCCTCTGCCGTAACCGTCTTTCCGTTGTGGAACTTCACACCTTTACGTAACTTGAAAGTGTACGCCGTTCCATCCTCGGAAATCAGATAATTCTCTGCTACAGCAGGGACGAGATTGCCGTTTTCATCCGGTTTAACCAAACCTTCAAAAATATTATACAGCACTTCTTTAGTTCCTGCCGCTACCGCTTTGTGAGGGTCAAGACTATCCAAATCCTGTGTGATTCCGACTGTTACCGAACCATTACCGCCTTTCTTTGTGCCGCCTTTACATCCGGAAAGTGCAGCCGCCGAAACGGTAACAAGGAGAGCCATGAGAATCAGTTTCTTCATGTTTCCTCCTTCGCGGCATTAGGGATGCCGCATGCTTCGATTTACAAGCGTATCATAACACATTTTCCCGGGAATGCAAGCATTATTTCCTTTTGGATATGTCAACGGAATGTGAAATCTGTTCGGATTCCTTGCGGCTTTCGGGAAAATGTGTTACGATATTTGCCACGGGGGTAAGACTATGAAAAAACTGCTGTTGATCCTCTGCATCCTTTCGGCATTACTGTTTTGTTACGGATGCAGCGGTCAGGATAACGAAATAACGCCCGGCGCGAGGCGGAGAGCTTCCGAAGCAACACCGGCTCCGACGGTCACGCCTTCCGAAGCACCGACGGTCACGCCGACGCCGACCGTAACGCCGACACCGACCGCGACACCGGTACCGACCGGCTTTTCCGACAATAAAATGCATCCCGAGGCATATGGCTATACGGCGGAGGAAGTTCTTTCATACTTCCTCGAAACGGGACTTCAGGCGGAATATACGGGCGGCAGGGATTATAATTATATCAAGAAGTGGTTAAAACCGGTTATCGTTAAAGCGGAGGGCAATCCCGACGAAGACGATTATGCGGTTATGAATAAACTTTTCGATGGGCTGAATAAGGTACCCGGATTTCCGGGCATCCGCTTTGCGGATGACGGTGAGGATGCCTGCCTTGTCATACGGTTTCTTGATGACGAAAGCTATAAGCAGTACGCCTATGAGGCGATCGGCGATATCTATACCGACGGTTATTCGCTGATCTGGTTTTTGAGCGGTGAGATTTCCAAAGCGGAGATCGGGATCCGCACAAGTCTGACGCGCACGAATAAGAATCATGTGATCTTAGAGGAGATCGTGCAGTCGCTCGGCATACAGAATGACAGTTACTCCCACCCGGACAGCCTGTTTTATCAGGGCTACAACGAGCCACAGGAACCGACCGTTCTCGACTGGCTTCTCGTGGAATTCATGTACCGCGACGAGATCAAACCGCTGATGCGTGCCGAGGATGTTATGGAAGCCGCCCGGCTTATTTTCGCATACTGATTTGCGGTGGGAACGCCGTAACCGCTAAACCGGTTTCCAACCGGAAACTTTTGATAAGAAAAGAGGACGCCATGCAGGATTTGGAAGGAAAGAAAACCGCGCTCGATGACGACGCGGAAATATATAAAATACACGGGGAACGCGCGGAGGACCGCTCCGCGGGCGAGCACTGGAAGAACCTGGATTCGAAAGGCAAATGGCAATACTTCCGCAACTACTATTTCTGGAAGACCTTTGTCGGCATTCTGATCCTCGCTCTGCTCGGCTATATCGTTTATAACGCGCTGAAGCCGAAGCCGGAGGAGCTGGCATTTGTCGTGATTCTTGACTGCGCGATGGATACCGGAATCGTGGATCAGCAGTTCGAGAAGCTCGTTGAAAAAAGCGGCTACGACACGAAGAAGGCCGAGATCAATTCCGATAAACGGCTGACCTCCGCGAAGAACAACACGACCGACGTTACGACCATTTCCGCCTATATCTTCGCCGGCGCGATGGATATCATGATCGGTACGGAGGATGCTTTGAACCACTATGCACAGGAAGGGATCCTGCGCGACCTTTCCACGATTCTTCCGAAAGACATTCTGGACGGCATCCCCGAGGAACAGCGTTTCATATTCCACTATGTTCCCGAGAAGGATGACGGCGCGGACGCGGTGGAGCGTGATATATTCATCGGTCTCCGCATGGACAGCACCGAACTTGTAAAAGAAGCCAAATACACGACCGGCGACACCGGATTCATTCTCTCGATCGTGGTCAACGGCAAGGAAGACCGGCTCGAAGGAATCTATAAGATCATCCGCGCGCTCTACGACCTTCCGCAGGTACAATAAAAACGATATAAAATAACGGCACGATTGTCAGACAACCGTGCCGTTTTCATTTGCCTTATTCCTGAAGCGGGCTCAGAAATTCCCGCCGTTCCATCCCCAGTCGGATAACGGATGATAGGTTACGTATACCGCTTCACCGGGAATCCCGAGTTCCTTTCACTATATCAGCTTTAACAGTTTACAATTCTCAATCCCGACGGTCCAGAATTCCTCTAACGGCAAATCCCAAACCTGCACGACAAGACTCATATTCATCGCCCCATGTCCGACAAGAAGAACGTTCTTCCCTTCCCGCAGTAACGGCTCCACGCGTTCCCTGAGAAATGAACCCGTCCTCTTCAAAAGATCGGTAATGCTTTCGCCGCCTTCCGCCGGGTTTGTGTACGACTCCGGATGAAAGAAAAACTCTCTTACGGGACTGGGTTTGTCCGGAATACTGTAGTTATTGGCAGTGCCCTCGCATACGCCGAAAGCCATCTCGGTAAGCCGGTCATCATATATGACCGGAATATCTCTTCCGGCAAGCAGAAGCTCCGCTGTCTCCCGTGCACGTACGAGTGGGGAGGAAAAGCATATGTCGAACGGTTCTTCCCGGTACCGCTCCGCGGCTTCGCGGGCCATCTTCCGCCCTTCTTCGTTTAGCGGAATGTCGGTACGCCCCTGCAGGCGGTACTGTGCATTCCAGTCGGTCTTTCCGTGCCGGATGATATATAAAGCGCCTTGTTTTGGCATGACCGGATAGCTGCCGTCATCCGCAGGAGGATATACCCTTACGAACTCCTCGAAGACAACCTTCATGGAATCATCAAAGGAAAGACCCGCTTCCGTCATTTCCTCCGTAAAGAACGCACGGTGTACGTCCTGCCAGTATTGCAGGGAAAGGTCACCTTCCCCTTCTTTCGCAGCCATCTCCCCGGTAATTTCCGAAAAGGGAACGACCTTCACAAGCCGCGTCTGAATAATACATACGGCGTCTCCTTTGCCGTCCTCTATGACGCTGTACTCTCCGGGCTGCGGCAGTTCCTCTCCGTCCGCCTCATAAAGCGGATACGCCGAAGAAGTCGCACGCTTTTTTCCGGAAAGGCAAAGCGCCGCAAGACTGTCCGCGTCATCCCCGAAAGACCAATTCTCATAGGTGCCGGTCAGGCCTGACCGTTCCCACATCCGTTCCGCATTCATATCATAACCTTTCAAAAAAGAGGCTTTCCGCACCGCATCACCTGCGGCGGGTCGGCCTCTTTCTCATTACTTCTTCGTGATGTAACCGAGTGCTACAAGCGTTTCCGCGGAAAGAACCGCACCGCCTGCCGCGCCTCTCTTCGTATTGTGGGAAAGTCCCACAAACTTCCAGTCATACAGCTTGTCCTCGCGAAGACGTCCCGCGCATACTCCCATGCCGCCTTCCGTGTCACGGTCAAGCGCACACTGCGGACGGTTGTCCTCTTCGAAGTACGTGATGAACTGCTTCGGCGCACTCGGGAGTTCGAGGTCCTGCGGAAGTCCCTTGAAGTTCTTCCATGCCGCAAGGATCTGCTCCTTCGTGGGTTTCTTCTTGAAGTTTACGAATACCGCTGCCGTATGTCCGTCGGATACCGGTACGCGGATGCACTGCGTCGTGATCACGGGACCTTCCGCCTTCACGATCTGTCCGTTCTCAATATGTCCCCAGATACGAAGCGGCTCCTGCTCGCTCTTCTCTTCCTCGCCGCCGATGTACGGGATTACGTTGTCGATCATCTCGGGCCAGTCCTTGAACGTCTTGCCGGCGCCGGAGATTGCCTGATACGTCGTTGCTACGACCTCGGTGGGCTCAAACTCGCGAAGCGCGTGAAGCATGGGCGTGTAACTCTGGATCGAGCAGTTCGGCTTAACCGCTACGAAACCGCGCTCCGTGCCGAGACGTTTTCTCTGGAACGGAATGATCTCATAATGCTCGGCATTCAGTTCCGGAACTACCATCGGAACGTCGGGCGTCCAACGGTGTGCGCTGTTGTTTGAAACAACGGGCGTTTCCGTCTTGGCGTATGCTTCCTCAATCGCACGGATCTCGTCCTTGGACATATCCACAGCGGAGAAGACAAAGTCAACGCCTGCTGCCACTGCCTCAACCTCGTTTACGTTGCGGACGATCAGCTCCGCTACCGCCTTCGGCATCGGGGTCGTCATCTTCCAGCGGTCGCCTACCGCTTCCGCATATGTCTTACCCGCACTTCTCGGGCTTGCCGCAACTACGGTAACCTCAAACCACGGATGATTCTCCAACAGAGAGATAAATCTCTGGCCAACCATACCGGTTGCGCCGAGAATACCTACTTTAAACTTTTCTTTTACTACGACTGCCATTGTCGGACCTCCTGACCGCAGAACCGTCTTTTCTTCCTGATTCGTTCCGCTGTGTGTTTTTCTACGACGGACATTTGTCCGCGTGAACTTGCCTTATTCTACTCCATGAAAGAGGAAAATGCAAGTACTTTTTTCACATTTTCCGAAAAACTTTTTTAGCGTAATACAACATCGGAATAATACAGGGGCGTCGTGATGTACAGTGCACGGAGCAGGTCTTCAATGTTGTCAAAGTATGCGCCGTCACGCGAACCGGTGTCTTCAAAGGAGCAGTCCACATACTCGTAGTAAGTCTTGCTGCCGTCTTCATCCGCGTAACGCATGTCACAGATGATCATGAAATTCTCCATCCCTTTCAGGTTGACGGAAATCTGGGAAAGCCGCTGCGTGCTGTCAAGAGACGGTCCATCCTGCCAGTAGAAGAGGTAGATATAATCATCCTGGGCATTATAAAACTTGAAATATGCCTGCATTTCACATTCTTCGGCTTCACGGTCATCAAGACCTTCATACTGAATTCCGTTACGGTCGAGGATTTCCTTCGTGTCGCTCCAGGAAAGCTTCCCGAGACCGGCCGACAGTTCACGGATCAGATTGATAAATGCCTCGTCGCGGTTCAGTGCGGTCCTCTTCACACGGCTGTTTATCTGCGACGCCAGATATACTTTCACATACTTTCCGGAGAAGCGGGACGCGTACTCCAAAGCGTTGTAGGAAACGCATATCTCACCGATACTGTAAGGGGCAAATGCGCCGCTGTTGTACCAGATTTCCAGTCCGTCCGCGGTTGCAACATAACCGACGGTACCGTCAGCGATTCCCTCTCTTACGACTTCCTTCCAGTTCTCATTAAAGTCCGCCGCCGAAGGATGACTCTGGATGCTGACGATGATGTCGTTTGTGAATCCGTCCATGTCACTGATCAACGTGCCGAGTGTAACAGGCTCGCCGGTCTTCGTATCGAACAGGAAGCCTTCGCGGGACTTATAGGTCAGTGCGCCGAGGTAGGATTCGTCGGTTCTCGTGAAAGCGAACAGCTCCTCATCATTTCTGCAGACCTTGACGCGGCTGGTCTTGTACCACTGCGTGTCAAATTTATTCGTTTCACTTTCCAGGATCGTTCTCACCTGTGATCTCAACTCGTCTGCCGCACGGTAGGTTTTGTGATTCGTGCTGCGGACAGCCCTTGCAAGGTCATCGTATCCTTCCTCCGTAATATAAAGGTAATCGAGATCAGACTCAAACGCCGTACCTTCCCCGGTATAAAGATCACTGTAAAAATCGCACCCGTCTCCTGCAGCGATTGCATAAGCGGGACCCTCTTCGATGCCTACAGCCGGTTCCGGGGTAGGGGTTGCGGTAGGCTCCGCAGTCGGTGTAGGCTCGTCGGTAGGCGTCGGTGCCTCCGTTGCCTTCTTATCGCCTTCGCGGCTCTTTCCTTCCTCGGGATCCTTCTTCCCGCCGCAGGCGGTAAGACAGAATACCATTGCCGCTATCAAAACCAAACTGACTAATTTCTTCATAATACCGAAAAATCCTTTCTTTCCTCAAGCATTACGCTCTTTATCTAAGTACTCCGAGAGTAACTTATGCAGTTCTTCATATCCGGTAATCTCGTTGGCCGTGCGCCGTAACGTTGCCGAGTCCGGATAACCGGCAAAATACCATGCCACATGGCTGCGCATCGCAGGCATCGCACGCCGTTCGCCGTACCGTTCAATCGCCATCCGTGCATGCCGGAGCGCCATCCCGCACACTTCCGAAACCTGTGGCTTATCGGGAACAGGACTTCCCGATAATGCGGCCGCGCACTGCGCGAAGATCCACGGATTGCCTCTTGCCGCCCGCGCAATCATGATGCAGTCAACGCCCGTTTCCGCCTTCATACGGAGTGCTTTTTCGGGGCTGTTTACGTCCCCGCTTCCGATCACGGGGATTGATACCGCTTCCTTCACTCTGCGGATGCAGTCCCAGTCCGCGGTTCCGCCGTAGTATTCGCCCCGCAGCCTTCCGTGCACGGCAATCGCGGATGCGCCTGCCGCTTCGCAGATCTTTGCTACTTCCACGGCGTTATCCCGGTCAAAGCCCTTTCGGATCTTTACCAACACGGGTTTCTTCTGTGCTTTGACCATGGCTTCCACAATCCTGCCGATCCGTTCCGGATCCTTCATCAACGCGGAACCCTCCCCGTTATTGACCACTTTCGGAACCGGGCAGCCCATATTTATGTCAAAAAAATCAAACGACCTGTCTTCAAGACGGGCCGCCTGATCCGCCATGATTGCCGGATCGCTTCCGAACAGCTGGAGTGCGATCGGATGCTCCTCCTCTGACGTACCGAGCAATTCCTCGGTATTCCGGTTATTGTACATAACGCCTTTCGCGCTGACCATTTCCGTATAGAGAAGCCCCGCTCCCTGTTCTTTGCATAACAATCGAAACGGTAAATCGGTCACTCCGGCCATCGGCCCGAGTGCCAGTTCGGTTTTAACAATTACGTCTCCGATGCGAAAACTCATGCTTTTCCCTTTCGCTTCGGCTGTCTTTCATAGATGATCTGAAGTCCCTTCAGGGTAAGGTCCGGATCATACACGTCTATCATGTCGGTTTCTTCGGAAATGATCCTTCCGAGGCCGCCGGTCGCAACAACCTTCATCTCGCTGAGTCCGGCCTCCTCTTTCACCTTTTTAATGATGTATTCCGTCTGTCCGATGCAACCGTACACGAGACCGGCCTGCATGCTGGATGTCGTATCTCTCGCAAGGATGCTTTCCGGCTTCTCGATTGCGATTTCCGGAAGCTTCGCGGTCTCATTCCAAAGCGCGTTTGCGCAGATCCGGATGCCGGGGCTCGTGATACCGGTCTCGAAGACGCATCCCGGCAATACAAGATCGTACGTCGTCGCCGTACCGAAATCGATAACCATGACCGGAGACCCGTACAATTCATACCCTGCCACGCAGTCCACGACACGGTCCGCGCCGAGCTCCTTCGGGTTCGCCATGTTGATCCGAAGTCCGGTCTTCATGCCCGCGCTTACGACGATTGGCGTGCGGTTCAGATATTTGATGATACCGGAATTCAGCGAGTACATGATCCCGGGAACAACCGAAGCCACAATGACGTCCTGCAGATCGTCGGGCGTGAAGCCCTTGCCCTGCAGAAGCGACGTGATCCAGACACCGAACTCGTCGCTCGTGCGCTGCATCTTGGTCGTCATACGGAACGTCTTTAACAGTTCCTTTCCCTGAAATACGCCAAATGTGATATTAGTATTACCGACATCGATTCCGAGCAGTAATTTTTTCTCCATATTTCATCCTCCCGATTCAAAATCCGGCCGGTGCCGTCACTCCCCGTCTTCTCCGAGGAAAAATACCCTGAAATACATCTCGAGCGACTCCAGAAACTCCCGTTGTTCCGATTGGAGCTTCTTGATCTCAAGAGCGCTGCCGATCTCGTCGAACATCGCATCCGCTTCGTTCGCTGATACCGAAAATTCCAGATTCCCGTTCTCGTCGTATTCGAGCATCAGCCGTCCGCCCACCTTTTCCGTAAAGAAAACGCACATGATCTTCAGCTGGTCTTTTACATCCTGCGGCAGATTGTCAAAGTCCGGATTCAGATAAAACAGTTTTTCATAAGAACTTGCTCCGCAGAGCACGACTTTATCCTGATACATGCCTTATTCCTTCCCAAACGCATTCCGCTTAATACTTCGTTCTTCGGATGTCGTCATAGTAGCACGGCATCGTGATGATCATGACGTCCATCGCATCCCCGTCATACAAGACCTTCGCGGCGTCACGCTTTCCGTCGAAGGAACAGTCGATGATCTGATACACGGGCTTACCGTCCTCACCGGCGTCGATCAGCAGGAAGAACTCATAGTCTTCGAACTGAATCGAAATCGAATTCATGATCTGGCGGCTTTCATAATCGTTTTTATCCTCCGGCCAGAAGAAAATGTAAAACCGATCATTGAATTCGGGATCATAAAAGATCGCGTAAGCATCCGACTCAAACTCGGCACCTTTCTTTTCGTCGTACCCTTCAAAGGCGACTCCCTTCTTCGTCAGATAATCCGCCAGGTCCTGCCAATAGTATTTTCCGAGTCCGTCGCGAACACCGTAATACAGATCACGGTACATTTCCGAACGCATAAAGCCCCAGTCGCTGATGTTTCCGATCAGTCCTTCCACCCCACTCGGCTTCTTCTCATAAGAGCCGTATGCACCGATCATTTCGGTCGCAAAACGGGTGTAATACTTCTCTACCGGGTACTCGACGCATACTTCTCCGACAACATACGGAGCCAGAGCGCCGTTGTTGCACCAGATTTCCAGTCCGTCATCGGTCGGAACCCAGCCGATCGTGCCCTCCGCGACTGCTTCGCGGATGCGGTCCTGCCAGTTCTCCCAATAGCCGTACTCGTTCTCATATGCTCCGAACAGTACGAGAACATCCTCCGCAAATCCCTTCATATCGGAGATCATCGAAGAAAGATCCATCTGCTCGCCGGTCTCCGTATTGTAAACGTAACCTTTGTGCGACCAGTAATTCTGCGCCCCTCCGAGATAGGAGTCCGTGGCGCGCGTATATGCGAACACCTTTGAGTCGTTCCGGGTCACTTCGATATAGCTTGTCTCATACCATTTGGCGCTGAATTCATACGTAACCTGGTCAAGCAGCTCGGCTGCGGAACCACGAACCCGATCGCTTGTGTTATAAGCTTCCAGATTCTGCGCACGGATCGATTTCGCCAACTCGTCGAACCCCGTCTCCGTAATGTACAGATAATCGACTTCCGCGTCAAATGCGGGCCCGTCCCCGGTATAATAATCCGAATAGCGGTCGCACCCGTCTCCCCTTGCAATAACGTAGGCGGGGCCTTCCGTAACGTCGGGTACCGGAAGCATGACCGGCTCCGCGGTCGGCGTCGTAACCGGTCCGTCGGTCGGCGTCGGAGTTTCCGTAGGGGTTGCCTCAACGGTCGGCGTCACCGTTACGTTGTTCTTCTCACGTGCCTTTCCGCTCTTTGCTCCGTTGTCATCACTACCGCAAGCGGTGATGCCCAACACCATCACGATCACCAAAAAGATACTTCCTATCTTCTTCAGCATATCCGTTCTCCTAGAATTTCAGTTCTTCCTCACTGAGCGTTGCGAACATCACTGCCTTGATGGTATGCATACGGTTCTCGGCCTCGTCGAAAACCTTGCTGTATTTGGATTCGAATACTTCGTCGGTAACTTCCATCTCATTCAGACCGAACTTTTCACTGATCTTCTGGCCGATGCCGGTATTGAGGTCGTGGAAACTCGGCAGACAGTGCAGAAAGATCGCGTCGTCCGCGGCGTTCTCCATGCACTTCATATTAACCTGATAAGGAAGCAGGTCGTGGATACGCTCGTTCCAGACCTCGTCGGGCTCGCCCATGGATACCCATACATCGGTGGAAATGACGTCAGCGTCCTTCGTTCCTTCCATAACGTCCTTGGTAAATGTGAGAATCGCGCCGGACTGCTTCGCATATCCTTCGCAAACCTTACGGAGCTCTTCGTTCGGCCAGTATTTCTTCGGTGCGCAGCATACGAAATGAAGACCGAGCTTGCTGCATACGATCATCAGCGAATTGCCGGTATTGTAGCGCGCGTCTCCGAGATAAGCGAACTTAATGCCCTTCAGACGGCCGAAATGATCCCGTACGGTCAGCATGTCGGCAAGCATCTGCGTCGGATGATACTCGTTCGTCAGTCCGTTCCAAACCGGAACACCCGAATACTTCGCGAGTGTCTCAACAATCTCCTGGCCGTAGCCGCGGTACTCGATTCCGTCGAACATTCTGCCTAGCACGCGTGCGGTATCGGCAATGCTTTCCTTCTTTCCGATCTGCGATGCGGACGGATCCAGATATGTCGTTCCCATGCCGAGATCATGCGCGGCAACTTCAAAGGAACAGCGCGTTCTCGTGCTGGTCTTCTCGAAAATAAGCGCGATATTCTTGCCTTCGCAGCCGGTCACGCGGATGCGGTTCTTCTTTCTTCTGCGAAGTTCCTCCGCCAGATCGAGAAACTCGATGATCTCCTCCGGCGTATAATCTTTCAATGTCAGAAATGATCTTCCCTTAATATTCATTTCCTTACCTCCTGTATGGTATTTCGGGGAACTGCTCCCCGATAATGTCCTTTGTTCCCGGGCAGACCGCCCGCCTGTTTTCTAATATTCCACCTTCAATAGCGTCAACCCGTGCGCCGGGGCTGTCGGTCCCGCCAGCTCGCGGTTCGCTGCCGCAAGGATATCTTTCATCTCTTCGGGTTTTCTTGTCCCCTCGCCGACCTCAATCAGCGTTCCCGTCAGGATTCGGACCATATTCGGCAGGAACCCGTTTCCGGAAAATGCGACCGCAATCTCCGGGAATACCGCTTCGCCTTCGGTCCTCTTCGTCTCCGTTACGGTTATTTCGTAAATCGATCGGACGGTCGACTTCTTGTAATGCCTGTTCCCGAGAAAGCTCTTAAAATCATGCTCTCCGATCAGGTACTCCGAAGCTTTCCGCATTGCGGCAAGATCTAACGGTTCCGGATGCCACAGCACGTACTGCCTTCCGAACACCGGTCGGACTTCTCCGGTCACGATTCGGTAGCAATAGGTCTTCCGCTTCGCGTTGAGCCTCGCGTGAAACCTTGCGTCCGTCAACCGGCAGTCCGTAACGACGATATCCTTCGGAAGGAAGGTGTTCATCTTCTCCATCACCTTTGCCGGTCCGAGATCCGTCTGTACCGCAAAGCTCGCTACCTGTCCGACAGCGTGCACTCCGGCGTCAGTCCGCCCGGAGCCCTGGATCTCCACTTCCTGCTCAAACAGTTTCGAGAGCATCGCCTCGATCCGGCCCTGAATTGTATTGTCTGTATTACCCTGCTTCTGCCAGCCGTCATAACGGCTTCCGTCATATTGCAGGGTCACACGGAAATGCTTCATAACCCATCTTCCCTTTTCTTATGCAAATAAAAAGACATTTTACATCATAGCACATTTTTCAATACAAGACAAATGATTCTTTCGTAAACATCCTGCCGGGACGATTTCGGCATTTATTCCCATCCCCGCTATTGATTTGACAGTGGTTGTTTGATAGTATAGGAAATGGAGTCGCAAGACATCCGATCAACTGCTTATTGAGGCTTTATCTGCCTGCTCATGTCATCGAAGGTGAAAGATTTAAAGAAAACCGCAGCGGATATGCTCGGAACGGAATAGATCATATGGTATTCAGCAGTTTATTATTCTTCTTTCTCTATCTGCCGCTTTTTCTGGTGCTTTATTTTGTGCTTCCGAAGCGGGCGAAGAACTATGTCCTTCTTGCGTTCAGCCTCGTTTTTTATGCATGGGGCGAACCTGTCTATGTTTTCTTAATGCTCGGCATGACGCTGTCGGACTATATCCTCGGACGGTTTATGAACCGTTTCGATCAGAACCCTTCAAAGCGGAAAATGTGCCTGATCCTCTCGATCGTTATCGATCTGTCCTGCCTTGCGTTCTTTAAGTACGCGGGCTTCTTAGTCGGAACAATAAACGCCATTCCCGGCGTTTCTGTTTCTTTCCGGAAGATTGCTCTTCCCATCGGGATCAGTTTCTTCACTTTCCAGACCATGAGTTATACAATCGATCTGTACCGCCGCGAGGTAAGCGTTGAGAAGAATTACGCGGAATACCTGATGTATGTTTCCATGTTCCCGCAGCTGATCGCGGGCCCGATCGTGCGGTATCAAAACGTTAAGGAATCCCTCCATGAACGTACGGTAAAGGCAAATGATATCACGGACGGCGCGATGCGATTCGTCTACGGCCTGTTGAAGAAGGTGCTTCTTGCCAACCGGCTCGGAACGCTCTGGGACGATGCGAAGCTCCTTTCTGATCCGAGTACCGCAATGGCCTGGCTCGGGGCGGTTGCCTTTACGTTACAGTTGTATCTTGACTTTTCGGCATACAGCGATATGGCGATCGGACTCGGGCGGATGCTCGGCTTCCGGTTTAACGAAAACTTCAATTATCCTCTGACGGCGGATTCAGTAACGGATTTCTGGCGCAGATGGCACATTTCACTGTCAACATGGTTCCGCGATTATGTGTACATCCCGCTCGGCGGGAACCGGTGCAAAGTATCGCGGCAGATTTTCAATCTCGCGGTTGTCTGGTTCTTAACAGGCCTCTGGCATGGTGCATCCTGGAACTATGTGCTGTGGGGCGTATACTACGGTGTGCTGTTATGTCTTGAAAAATTCGTCTATGGCAAGAAACTTGAAAAGGCGCCGAAGTTCCTGCGCCATCTCTACCTCTGTCTGATCGTTGTTGTCGGATTTACCGTATTTGCGATTGAAGATTTTTCGAAGATGGCGTCCTATCTGGCGTCCATGTTTACGGTAAGAGGCGGTCTCGCTAACAGGGAACTGCTCTTCTATCTGCAGAATTACGGCTGGGTTCTTGCGGTTTCGATCATCGTAAGTCTTCCGGTATTTCCGGCTCTTAAGCGGAAGCTTGAGAACGCGGGAAGCAGGACGCGCGCGGTGCTCAGCGCCGGGTATGCGGTTCTTGTTGCGGCGGCATTTTTAGCAGCGGTATCGTATATGGTGGCGGATACGTACAATCCGTTTCTGTATTTCAGGTTTTAGGAGGCGGGCATGAACGAAAAGATCAAAACCATTCTGGTTGCAGTGCTCGCCGTGATCACGCTCGCCCTGTCGGCGGCGACGATCATTGCGCCCAAGAAGACGTACTCCGAGCAGGAGAACCGGTACCTTGAGGATCCGCCGGTTCTGTCCGCAGAGGAGATCTTGAACGGCTCTTTCATGAAGGATTCGGAGTCCTATGTGTCGGACCATTTTATCCTGCGGGATATCTTTATGACAGTCCGGGCCGGCTACGAGCGCCTGACGGGCAGAAACCGCGTAAACAATGTGTATCTGGGTGAGGACGGATACTATATTGAGGAATATAACGGGTTACAGAATGCGGCACGCATCGTGTCAGCAGTCACAAGGCTTACCGAACGGTGCGAAAGCGCCAATATCCGCGCTGTGCTTGTGCCGACTTCCGTATCCGTATATGCCGATAAACTTCCGGCCACGGCTAAGGGAACCGACCAGGAAACCGACCGGCAGGCTCTTATGAAGTCCGTTTCCGAGAGAATCGAGAACCTGAAGCCTTCGGACGGCGGAAAGAATTTCTCATGGGTGGATGTCGCAGAAGCGTTTGAAGGCGCAAAGAAGGAGCAATTATTCTATAAACTCGACCATCACTGGACGACCTACGGTGCCTATGTCGCATACCGCGAGATCATAACCAGCTTCGGCTTCGCGCCGCTTGAACGATCCCTGTTTACGGAGCGTACGGTCAGCACGGCGTTTAAGGGCACATTTTCCTCGAAGGTCAATGACCTGCTCGCGAAGCCCGACAACGTAACGGTATTTGAGAGCGACCGGCTTTCCCTGACGGTCACCTATCCGGACCGTAATCTTACGACCGATACGCTTTACGCGCAGGAATACCTTACAAAGAAAGACAAATACTCCTACTTCTTAAACAACCAGAACACATTTGTCGAGATCCATAACGCGAATGCGCAAAGTGACCGTGTTCTCGCGGTCGTGAAGGACAGCTACGCAAACTGTCTGGTACCGTTCCTTGCGGAACACTTCGAAACGATCTATGTATTCGATCCGAGATTCTACAGAGGGAAGATATCAGACTTCATCAACGAGAACGGCGTAACGGACGTCCTGTTCCTTTACAACATGTACACGATCGATTCGGATGCGGGAATCAACAAGATACAGTAGCCATTTAATTCCAGTAAAAGATTCCCGGCAGATCCTCGGGAAAATACGAATAAAACTCTGCGTTCTCCGTGGCCTGGGAGGACGATACTCCTGATCTTTCGTAAGAATAGGAGTACATCTCGCGTCCGTTATCCCTCGAAATGAGATTTCCATAAGCGTCATAAGCGAATTCGGTCTTTACGGGGGTTATTCCGAGATAGGCCTCAGTGGTATTCGCTATACGACCTTTTTTGTCAAATTCGACAGAATAAGAATACTGCAGTTTACCGAGTGCCGTCTCCTGCTCATATAACAGCCGTCCGTTATCGTCAAACTCTTTTTCAAGGGTCGACTCTTCCTCACCTATCGTGGCTTCGCTGCTCTGGTATGACTTCTTCTTAATAAGAATCCCCCTGTCCGTCGACGAGTAGTCGTAATAATTCCTCGTCACGTTGACGGCACCGCTATCCGTGTACACTTCTGATATTATTCTGCCTGACAGTTCATATTCCCGGGAAACCCTTTGGATGCCATAGAGACTGTTTTTAACGGATGCCTGTTCCTTCCATCCCCCGCTCAAATAATCCACTTCCAGAAGCACCTTCCCTCTCTGTCCGTTGGAATCAACCTCATAGCACTTCGTGACCAGTCCGTCTGCATTACAGTCGCTCACCTTTTTCAGAATCCGTTCACCCGACTTATCCCCTACGGTTTCCTGCGTTTCCTCGGATACGATATGTCCGTAATCATCATAAACATAATACGTTCCCGTTTCACTGTAAGGGCTGGCGGGACTCTCATGTTCAACCGTCAGACTTAGCGGCCTCTCCTGATCATCATACTGGGTCACTTCCGTATGCGAGTAACTGTCTGAAGAATCGTGTTTGATCTGCAACCGGACCTTTCCGTCCGGCAGATACTCTTTCGTTATGCTTTCTTTGCGCGTCACGTAATCAACTCTTGTAATCGGAATCCCTTCGTCATAGTAATAGGAATAACCATAGGTTCCTTTCTTCTCGTCATCATAGATTACGCTGGAAAGCCGTCCTTTTTCGTCATACTCGCAGCGGAATACGCGCGACTTAACTCCTCTCGAATCGGTACGGTATTCCTCCGTCAGATGCCACGCACCTTTCGCTGCTTTCGTAGAAGACGTCTTCTTCTCCTCCTCCGGCTTATCCTCCTTGAATATGGACACTAAAAGCACAACCCATGCCACGATTACGAACAGACATACTGCGGCAATGATCGTTGCGATTCTCTGCTTCTTACCGAGATTCTTTTTGAATCTCTTTTTCTTTGTTCCTTTCATGCTCCGTTCTCCCCTCGGTTCTCCTCATCGGACTTCCGTCCCTGTACCATCTGCTCTTCTTGCATACTTAATGCTACTATATCACATTTTCCTTCTTTCCGTGCTAAAATGTGAATCTTTTTTGCAAAAAGACCGTTCTGCCTTTACACTCTTTTGAAAAACCTTTATAATGCTATCGTAAACGGCGTTCTATGCCGGATACGTTTGTAAGTACGGCGGTGAAACCGTCTTTCAAAATCGGATTCAGGACGGAGTTATGAGGTTTTTACGATATCAAAATCCATTTGCGAACAGAAAAGGCCGGCATGAGATCAAAATCCTTCTGACCTATCCGCAATACGTGGAACTCCGCGCACGGGTTTCCGGCATAATGACACCCGATCCGAATATGCCAGGTCCGGAAGGTTATCTGATCCGGAGCGTTTACCTGGACACCATGAAGAACGATGCCTACTACGAGAAGGACAGCGGCGTGGAACACCGTAACAAGTACCGGATACGTGCCTACAACGGGAGCGACGAGCTCATCATGTTAGAGAATAAAGAGAAGATCGATGACCGCATCATTAAGACCGGAGCGCGGATCACGCGTGCGGATTACGACGCGATCCTGAGGGGTGACTTCTCCGTACTCGGTGCCTATGACGATCCGCTTTGTAAAGACGTTCTTGCGCGGCACTCTTCCGCGGTACTTACGCCAAAGGTGATCGTAGAGTACTACCGCGAGGCATTCATCCATCCGCTTTCAAAGGTGCGCGTCACATTTGACCGCCTGGTCGCGGCGGGCGTGAACACGCTTGATATGTTCGACGAAAAGCTGTATACGTCTCCGGTCTTCGGGCAGCGCGAGGTCGTTCTCGAAGTCAAATACGACGATGCCTTTCCGATGTATCTGAAGCAGCTTTTGACCAACAACGGCATAAAGCTTGCGATTTCAAAATTCGTTATGTGCAGCGACAAGCTGAAGAATAATTATATAGTTTTACGATAAGGAGCACCACAAATGTCTGATTATATTAACGAGATTAAAAACCTGATGGGCCAGGCAGATTCCCTGAGCAGCACAACCCCTGTTCAAATCATTGCCTGCCTCACATATACCGTGCTTTGTGCCGCAATCATCTATTGCATCTACCGGTTCTTCTACCGTGGCGCGTGCTACAGCGAAAACTTTGCCGTGCTCCTGGTACTCGTTACGCTCACCACGGCGATGATCATTCTGACCATCAGCTCCAGCGTCGGACTTGCGCTCGGTACAATCGGCGCGCTGAGCATTATCCGTTTCCGTTCCGCGATCAAGGACCCGCTTGATGTCGGTTTCCTGTTCTGGGCTGTTGTTGTCGGCCTGACGACCGGCGCGGGCATGGTTCCGTTCGCCGTACTCGGTTCCGTATTTATCGCTGTTGTTTATATTCTGTTGACCTTCCTTCGCACCTCGCGCGGCACCTATCTGCTTGTTGTCCGTTACAAGGACGATGCTTCCGAGGATGTAAAACGCATCATTTCTTCGCTGAAGGGACGCCTGAAGAACAAGTCCGTATACAAGGAAGAAAACGAGCTGACCGTTCAGATCCGCTTCCGCGGTACCGATACCCCGTTTTTAACCGAGCTGAATGCACTTTCCGGTGTAAGCAGCGCCGTTCTAGTTGAATTTACCGGAGAGTAACCGGTACCTAATTGATTCCTAAGTATCTCGAAAGGGGGAGACTATGCATCAGGGAAATTCCAGAAAAACGCCGCTGATCGTAGCCCTGGTTTTATTCACCGGGCTGATCGTGCTCATCATTTTCGCAAAGAAGAGCGGCAGAAGATCACAGCCCGTTCCCACGGTAGCACCGATTGCCGAACCGACTTCGTCTGTTCCGTCCTCACCGCACGATCCGAAGAAGGACTATCCTGACGACAACTTCACGTTTACCGATGATATGGGAGACGTTGTTCTTTCTCACAACAATTATTTCTACGATCAGGACATCACCTTAAAGATCTATTCCCGTAAGACCGGAACAATCCGTTATACGCTGGACGGCTCGACACCGACTGAGAAATCTACGGTTTATTCCGCGGAAACGGGTATTCCGCTTTCCGCAGCCCGCGGAAACGACCCGAAAGTCTATTCCGTTCACGCAGTCGTGTTCTATGAAGACGGAAAGCAGTCCGACGAGATCATTCACAGTTATCTGCTCAGTAAGGGCGTGAATTCACGCTTTGAGAATATGATGATCGTTGTGATCAGCGGAGATCCGGACGATCTGACCAATGCGCCGGACGGAATCCTCTTCGGACTCAACTACGAGAAGCGGGGCAAAGAAAGCGAACGTCCGGTATATGTAGAGGTATTGAACCGGGCAGGCGCCCTGATTAATGCACAAAAGCTCGGTGTCCGTATCAACGGCGGATACAACCGTCGGAACTCCCAGAAGTCTCTGAAATTCTTCGCCCGCAAGAAATATTCGCCCGAGACGGGTAACGCCTACCTCAACTGCTTCGATCTGTTGAGCGAGGACGGCACGCAGATTGTCCGTTATGACAAATTCGTTCTTCGGGCAAGCGGAAACGACTTCCGATTTGCCTTCTGCCGCGACGAACTGAACCAGATGCTCGCGAAGGAAGCCGGATTTGAAGACTACGAACCCGTATTCCCGGCTGTCGCCTATATGAACGGTTCCTATATCGGCTACTTCTGGCTGCATGGTTCCTATTGCGATGAGTTCTTTAAGCGCCGCTATGGTGCTTCCCCCGCGGAGCAGGCTTCGACGGACGGGAACTTCACGGAAGGCGAGTTCGTCACGATCAAGGGAAGCGATACGAAGAAGAAACCGGATGATGACGCAGACGCCATCGAGGAACAGCTTGTCGAAGAATACAACAAGGCCTATGCCGAGTTTTCTTCCAAGAATCTGACCAATAATGCGAATTACCAGGCCCTCTGCAAATTCATGGACGTCGAGAACTATCTGGATTATATGGCGTACAGCATCTACCTTTGCAATAAAGACTGGCCCGACAACAACGTCATGTGTTACCGCTATGTTGCCGCGGAAGGCGAAAGCTACGGCGAAGGCGTATATGACGGCCGGTGGCGTCACCTTTTGCATGACCTCGACTATACGCTCGGATTATACGGTCAGGACGAGGTAATGAACTCCTACGATACGCTGAAGCATGTTCTGAAGTTCAGCGGGGACCGTCATTCCGACCTCTTCGCCGCGCTGATGGAACGCGCGGACTGCCGCGAATACTTCATCAAGAAGTCTCTCGATTACGGCGCGGGTGCGCTTTCCTATTCGTCGATCGCCTCTAAGCTTGCATCGATCACGAACAGCCGCTCGAACGAGATGAAATACTTTTATGATTATCTGACCTCGCTCCGTGCGGAGGACGTTTCCTGGGTAAATATCAACCAGCTGGAGGGAAATGTCGAGCAGATCCTCGAATTCGCAAAGCGCCGTGCGGAACGGTCTGCGGATTACCTGAAATATAACTTTAACCTGAGCGGCACCCGCTACAATATCCTCATCAACGGGGCAGAGGGTGCACGGATCCGCTTGAACAGTTATTTAGCGAAGGAAGGAGCTTCCGTATCCGGCGTCTACTTTACCGATTATGCAACCTCCGTTTCGGCGGAATACGCTGTCGGCAAAGGCTTCGATTATTGGGAATTGAACGGAAAGCGTGTGGATACGAAGACGCTCAAGATCACATCGAAAGAGCTTTCGAACGGAAGCGTTACCATCGTGCTTCACGTAAAAGACGTTCCGGCGGAAAGCCTGATCATCTCTGAGTTCTGTTCCCGCGGCGAAGATTACATTACGATTCAAAACCTGACAGGAGCAGCCGTTACACTCAGCGGATACGTTCTTTCGGACGGAACCTATGAGTATCATTTCGAGTCCGGAGATTCAATTGCTGCAGGCGAAAGCATTACCGTCTACGGAGAAGAATCCAAGAACGCTCCCGCATCTGCCCGCAAAGCCGTCTTCAAGCTAGCCGAGGACGAACTCCTCACGCTGAAGGATGCTTCTGGAAAGACCGTTGATTCCGTCAAGATCCCGAACTCCCATACCGGATTCGTATTCAGGCGGAATTCTTATACCGGACAGTTCGAAGAGGTTAATCCTTAATCTGTTCACCGGAAATCGTTTTCGTAACCTGACTGGCGGAAACGAATCATAAAACGACATACAAAAAGTCCGGAGCATCACGCTCCGGACTTTATCTTTGATCTGACGGGAGAAGCCGCATTGACGGTCTTCTCTTTTTCCTTTACAAACTGTTTCGAACAGAGCTTACTCCGCAACCGCGCTGTCGAAGATGAACTTCAGTGCCATATCGTAAAGCATGCTCTTACGAACATTCTCAACACCGTAATCCTGCTCAAACGTCGCCTTATCGGTATAACCGTAACGGGACATATATGTCTCAACCAGAGCGTTATAGGTCTCTTCGGTCAGCGTAATCTTCTCTTTCGAAATGATTTCGTTGAGTACGACTTCTTCCTTCACGGTTTCCTCGGCCGAAGCCTTCATCTCTGCGTAAAACTCCTGAACGCTCTTGCTGTATCCTGCAGCGGATACATATTCCTCAAGAGACATATTGCTCTGTGAAGCAACGGAAGTGTAGTACTTCAGAAGATCTTCATAGGTGGAGTTGACCTTGGTTTCATCAAGCTTGTCGAAAGTAGTGGTTTCCACGATCTTCTTAAGAAGGTTGTTCTTTACATCGGTCTTATAGGAAGCCTCTTTCGATGCCTGCAGATATTCCTTCGCGTACTCCTTGTACTCCTGAATAGTCTTCATTCTGCCTTCGGTATAGTCCGCAATCAGGCTGTCGGTAAGTTCCGGAAGAATCTTCTTCTCAATCGCGTTGATCTTAACGGTAAATGTGACCTTCTTGCCTGCAAACTGGGGATAATAGTCGGTCGGGAACGTCAGATTAAGCGTTGCCGTCTCGCCGGGCTTCTTTCCGATCAAGCCGTCCTCAAAGCCGTCAATAAAGCCGCCGGAACCGATTTCCAGATGCGAACCCTGCGCCGTTCCGCCCGCGAAAGGCTTGGTCTCTCCGTCGAGGATTCCGCTGTAGTCGATATTTACGATATCGCCTTTACGGACAACCGTCTCGGCACGGCTTTCATCAACCTCATACTTGAGGTAACTGTTCTGCAGACTCGCAAGCAGCGCAGTCAGATCCTCTTCGCTTACGGTAATCTCCTGTTTCGTGTACTTAAGACCCTTGTATTCGCCGAGTTTAAAGCGGCTCTTTCCTTTGCCGCAGGCGGTAAGGGCGGCAATCGTGAGGCAGACTGCCAATACCATAAGAATTCTCTTCTTCATTGTTCCTACGGGATGAACTTCATCCCTTTCCTTTCTTCAATTGTTCTTGCAATCTATCGTGAATTCGATACATTTCATTAGGGATATTGCTCCCGATCGCTTTCAGGTAGAAGATAGTCGCGTTGCAAACCATCTCCGCGCCGGCAATTCCGTCCTGAAGCGCGGTGTTTCGGATAACGGGATGCGGCGGTGTCGGGATGTGGTCACGGAACGGTTCCGTAAAATCGGCAATAAATACCGCCAGTTCAATCGGGTGCTCCGCCATATCGATGGAACCGTCACAATGGTTTCCGATGGCTCGAAGCATCTCGGGATCGCGGATACCGTAGCGCTCTCTCGCCAGAACACGCCCTGCCGGTCCGTGATGGATACCTTTGATCGGGATTACATCCTCGCTCAAGCGGACATGATGCTTCTTCAGATAGGCTTCCGTTTCCTGCTCGTCCATCCCCTTCGCGCAGTCATGTAAAAGGCCCGCGATCAATGTCTTGCGGACAAGCTTCTTCTCCTCGGAAGTACCCCTAAGGCCTTTCTTTTCAAGCCACTCCGCCATCAGATTGGCGGACATGAACGCTACGCCCTTCGAGTGATTCAAACGGTGCGCCGAAACGGTTCCGGAAAGGATCTCCGCGAGCTCGCTGTAACGTTTCAGTGCCTCTTTCCGGATCGCGGACGGCTCGCAGCCGTACAATCCGAATCGCCGGATATACGCATCGGTCCTCTCCGCAAGTGCGGGATGCGGTTCCTTTGTCTTGGCAATTTCCGCGCGGATATCCGTAGAGGAAACATCCCGAAACGGTACGGCAAGTTCTCGAAACGCTCCGTTAAATTCATGATTCCGTTCGACAAGCAGCTGCTGAAAATGCGATGTGTCAGTGCTCCGTACCGCAACCAGTATCGTTGCAAGCGAAGCGATCGTCTTCGGCTCATGCCAGGTAACAAAATCCCGGAGCGAATCCTCGCCGATAATATAATAGAACTCGTCGTCGGGGTGCCGTTCATGAAGCAGGGTAAGCGTATCGGATGTATAGGAAACGCCTTCCCGTTCAAACTCGGTCAGGTCAAGTTCAATCCCTTCACCGACCGGAAGCGCCAGACTGACCATCATCAGACGGTGGACATCCTCCGTCACGCCTTTCTTCTGTTTATGAGGTGGAATCCTGGCCGGCATGATCCGGACCATGTCCAGTCCGAACTGCTCCTTAGCCGCTCTCGCGATTGCGATATGGCCGAGGTGGATCGGATCGAATGTGCCTCCGAATATGCCTACTTTCATAATTCCTCCCCGAGAAGTTTCAGTATACTGCACCATTATATCACTTGACAATCATTTTTTCTACTATTATTATAAGTCCGTTTAATAGCATGGTCTGAAGAAGGAATTCCATTATGAATGAACCGTTAAAAGAGAATAAAATGGGCGTCATGCCCGTCAATAAACTGCTTGTATCGATGGCCGTTCCGATGATCCTCTCGATGCTGATGCAGGCGATGTACAACATCGTGGACAGTATCTTCGTCGGCCGTTTCGACCAGAACGCACTGAGTGCCGTCACAATGGCATTTCCCGCGCAGTCTCTGATGATCGCCATCGCGGCAGGTACCGGCGTCGGCGTCAACTCCCTTTTAAGCTACAGCCTCGGCCGTAAGGACAGCGTATCCGCCAACAAAGCCGCAACGCACGGCATCTTCCTTGCTTTCTGCGCTGCCATTATGTTCCTCGTGCTCGGCCTTTTCTTCTCCGAGCCTTTCTACCGCTGGCAGATTTCCGCGAAGGAGTGGAATGAGAATCCGGATGCCTGCAGAGCCATCATCGCCTACGGCAAGGATTACCTCGGCGTGGTAACGATGTTCAGCCTCGGTATTTATATGCAGGTTACGCTCGAACGTCTTCTGCAGTCCACCGGCAAGACGTTCTACGCGATGATCACGCAGACAACCGGTGCGATCATCAATATCTTCCTCGATTATATCTTCGTATTCGGCAAATGCGGACTGCCCGCGATGGGTGCCAAGGGTGCAGCGATCGCAACAGTCATCGGACAGTGGATCGCGATGACGATGGCATTTGTCCTGAACGTGAAGAAGAACCGGGAAATCAGCCTCTCGTTCAAAGGTTTTCGCGTCGACGGTACGGTTGTGAAGACCATCTACCGTGTCGGTTTCCCGAGTATCATCATGCAGGCGATCTCCTCGGTTGTAACCTTTACCCTGAACAAGCTGCTGAACGGCTTCTCGCAGGTGGCAGTCAACGCGTTCGGTATTTACTTTAAGCTGCAAAGCTTCATCTTCATGCCCGTGTTCGGTCTGAACAACGGCATGGTTCCGATCATCGCGTACAACTATGGCGCACGTCACAAGAAGCGTATCTTTGATACCATGAAGCTGAGTTACCTGATCGCAGGAAGCATCATGGCCGTCGGAATGGTCGTATTCCTTGTATTTCCGCGCCCGCTTCTTTCGATGTTCTGTAAGCCCGAGGCGCTTGACGACCTTGCCCGCTACGGTGTTCCGTGCCTGCGTCTTATCAGCCTTCATTTCATTGTCGCGGCGTTCTCCATCATTACGATCTCCGTGCTCCAGGCGCTCGGCAACGGTCTGTACAGCATGATCGTGTCGATCTGCCGTCAGCTGGTAATCCTGCTTCCCGTGGCGCTCTTCATGGGCCTTGTTCTGAAGAACATCGACCTTGTATGGCTCAGTTATCCGATCGCTGAGATTGCTTCCGCATCAATGTGCGTATTCTTCCTGATCCGCATCTATCGGAAGGATCTGAAGAAGCTGCCGGAATGATGCCCGGGCGAACTGCCTCTGCCATTTCATAAATCCATTCGTTTCATACGCCCGCCGGTGTTCCGGCGGGTTTTTCTTATGTTTCCATACTGTCAGTAGAAAAAATAATCTTCCAATGGTATCGATAGTGTCTTCCATTTTCCGTTTCCATCCTGTATGATGTAGAAAAGACCTAAGGGAGGCATACCATGGATCTGAAACTTGCAGAGAACATCCGGACCTTACGAAAAGAACGGAAAATGACACAGGAGCAGCTAGCCGAGGTCCTCGGCGTTACAACCGGTGCCGTATACAAATGGGAATCGGGGCTGTCCATCCCGGAACTGCCGATGCTTATGGATATGGCGGATTTCTTCGATACATCCGTTGACGTCCTGATCGGATATAAAGTCAGGGATAACCATGTCGCAGCCGTGATCAAACGGATCAGCGAGTATTGCAGAAGCATGAATCCGGAAGCGGTGACGGAGGCGGAGAAACTGCTGCGGAAATATCCGAACTCCTTCGATGCCGTATATACGGGTGCCAATGTCTTTCTTGTTTTCGGGGCGGAGAATCACGATATATCTTACTCGCAGCGGGCTTTGCAGCTGCTCGAACAGGCGCGTCTTTTAGTTGACCAGAACACGGACCCCCATATCAGCGAGCAGACGCTTTACGGGGATATGGCAGTCGCCTATTATGCTATGGATGAGCCGGAAAAGGGCATGGAGCTCTTAAAGGCTCACAACGCAGGCGGCATTCACAGCGATTCCATCGGTGTTACGCTGTCTCTTCTGCTGCACCGTACCGAGGAGGCCGAGCCTTTCCTTACCGAAGCTCTCCTCAACGGTGTAAACACTTTCCTGACGGCGATCGGCGGCTTTGTCTGCCTGTTTCTCTCACGGAACCAAGCCAAGGCAGCGAACGATCTTATTGAAGTCGGCTTAACGCTGATGCGCGGTCTGAAAGACGGAGAGCTGTCGGATTATACGGATAAGCTTTTCGCGGAGATGCTGACGTTACATGCCGTTGCCGAAATTCATTCCGGTCTTCCCGAAGCCGCCAGGCAAAGCCTGCTTGCGGCCAAAGCAACCGCGGACCGTTTCGACGCGAATCCGGATTACGGAATGGATACGCTCCGTTTCGTTACACTGCCGAAAGAATATAATGCCCATGACCTTCTGGGCGCAACCGCTTTCGAAAGCATTGAGACGATCATCCGGTATCTGGATGACCGCACTCTGACAGAACTCTGGAATGAGGTTAAGAAAGATGAATGAAACTATCAAGACAACCAATGTATTTAAAATCCGAAACTTCCGGCTGACTTTCTTCGGCGCGCTCGTGTCCGAACTCGGCGCTGTTTTATACAGCTTCGCCGTCAGCTTTTACATTCTTGAGATCAGTAATAACAATGCTTTTCTGCAAGGTCTTTACCTGGCCGTATGCGGGATCATGACACTGCTTTTTATGCCGATCGGCGGAGTGCTCGGAGACCGCTTCAATAAGGCTAAGATCATGTTCCTCTGCGACTACCTGAAAGGCGGCGTGATTCTTTCCGCCACTCTCTGGATGCTTCTGTTTCCGGATAAGAGCACGCATATCCCGGTTCTGTTCGCGGCCGGACTTCTCGGAAGCATGGTGAACGGCATCTTCTCTCCTGCGGCCGGCTCGCTGTTCCCGCACATCGTGGAGGAAAGCCAGTTGCAGCAGGCGAATGCATATTTTTCCGTAAAGAACGCTCTGCAGACGGTTTTCGGCGTCGTTCTGGCCGGCGTGTTATATGCCGCCCTGCCGATTCAACTGCTGTTTCTCCTGGTGGGCATCTGCTATGTTCTGTCCGGCATCTCGGAGATGTTTATCCGCTATGAACAGAAGAAAAAGGAAGGGAAGCTGACCCTCCGCGTGGCATTTGCCGATATGGGCGAAGGGCTCTCCTATATAAAAAAGCAGAAGGCCATCTTCACGCTGATGATCTCCATCCTTTTCATGAATTTCTTCCTCACTCCCGTCTTGAGTAACTTCATTCCGTTCTTCATCAAAACGGATGTCGCGGAAGCGCCTTCTTTCCTGTTTGATAACCTGCTGACTCCCGAGTTGTGGTCATCCGTATTCAGCGTCATGCTCGGTATCAGTTCCCTTGCCGGGTCGGTTCTTCTCAGCGCAAAACCGCAGGAAGAAAAATGCGGCCGCAAGATCGCTCTTCGGATCCTTGCAACCGCATCACTTATGATTGTATTGACGCTTGGATATCATCTGTTCGTAGGGATCGGCAAAGCTTTGAACGTCTTTCTGATCCTGTTCTCGGCAGGGTGTCTGATCATGGGCTTCCTGCTAGCGCTCGTCAACATACCGATGAGCACCGCTTTCATGCGCATTGTGGACCGCGACAAGCTGAGCAAGGTTACGAGCTTTTCAAGCATCCTTTCACAGGGGTTGATTCCCTTTTCTTCCATTTTCGCAGGTGCCGTCCTTCAGTACTTCGGATGTACGCCGCTGTTGATCATAAGCACGATCGGCTTTACGGTTTCGGCATTTCTGCTCCTGTTCAACAAGAACGTGCAGGAGCTGTGAACCATAGGGGACGGGGTATGGGGTCCACTTCAGCCGGGGGGGATGTCATCCCCGTTTTCGAACGCACCAGATGACATTTTTCGCGGAAGCGTCACCGTCCTCGTAATGATACCCGCCGTAGACGTTTACGATCTCATAACCGGTAAGTTCAAGCAGGTATTTCATCTCCTGCCGGTATGTCTGCCTCATCTTCAGAGGACGGATTCTCTCGCCGATCACTTCGCCATTATCATCAAGCGTCTCAAACTTCCAGTTTCCGCTCATGATCTGCGTATGCGGGTCGTAGTTGATCGCGTTATAAATCCGCTCGCGTTTTCCCTGCCTGTTTTGATACTCCAGGCGGAAGGAATAATCGGTATCCTTCGTATTCATCTGCTGCGCCTGAAAATAGGGATGCGGGTCAAATGTGTTGAATGTCAGCATTCCTCCGTCCGTGAGGCTCTCCCTGATGTTTAACAGCGCGGCACGCTGCAGTTCGGGCGTTGTCAGATGCATAAAACCGCTTCGCGCAATGATCGCGCAGGAATATTTCCGTCCGCTTCGGAATGTTGTCATATCACTAGGAAAAATGTTAAGATGAAAGCCCTGTGCTTTTGCTTTCTCCGCCGCCACATCGCACATCGCTTCTGAAAGATCCGTCCCGTCGGCGGCTATTCCGTGTTCGACAAGATACAAAAGGACCGCGCCGGTCCCGCACGCAATATCAATCACACCCTCCTGCCCGTATTTCTTCGCAAAATCCAGATAAAACTCCCGGAACCCCTCGTGGTTATCTTCATTCTTATACATAACATCCAAATAGAGATCATAATTCTCGGCAACATCGCTGTAATCATGTAAATCCATCGTCTTTCTCCTTTCAAATCAAATCCTTTTCCATGTAGCCGCAAGTGAACGGGAAGAAGTCGTATTTTTCGGTTCCGGTGTGAACGAAGCCGTACCTCTCGTACCAGTCCCGAAGCACCTTATTCTCTTCCACGATGCCGATCTTCAGTTTTCGCGCTCCCAGTATTCTCGCCCTTTCGAAGCAGTCCGCAAGAAGCTTCGCTCCGATCCCGTCATGCCGGAATTCCGGAAGTACGGCGAGGTTATTGAGCTCCGCGCCTCCGTCCTCCAAGGGAGAGATCGAATAGTATCCGATAATCTTTCCGCGATTTGTGAATACATACATCGGACGTTTCTCCACCGTCATCTGATACCAGAGTCTCCGCCCGTCAGTTGCGAACGCGGTGAAACGAGGGGCGTTCTCCTCCGTGAAGCCGAACTCGTCGGCAACGGTCTTGAATGACTCCCGGATCACCTGCACGCACTCCGGAATCTCTCCCTGGGACATCTTACGGATGCTGCCCTGAACGGCGTCGTCCTTCAGATACACGGTTGTGATGTATCTGGCCGGGAAGAATTCATATAGGTGAAGCGAGGTCACCTTTCCGGTGAACGGTTTGAATTCCCGTAGTACGGCCGGTACCGCACGGGCAATCACGTCCGGCTCGTCAATGAGCATTGTGGTGTGCGCAGCCCAGTCGTAGCTGTCGCTGAAGGCTTCCTTCAGATCAAGCAGGTTCCGGTTTATATCAGGTGCGATGAAAAGAACATATCCGCCGCTGAATACCCCGACATGATTGAAGGTTACTTCGAAAGCGTTCACTTGCTCCGCAATGTTTTGAAGCAGGCCTTTCAGTTCCTCTTCGCGTTCGGTCGGAAAATCCGCCAGAGTAATGTGTGCCGGCAGGTTTTTGGTATGCCTTCCGACGAAGCCCTGCTCATAAAGTTTGTTCTGGATCCCGGACAGATATGCTTCGGTTGCGTCATCGTAACCGGCCAGAATATAAAGTTTCTTACTGTCTTCCATGTTGTCCTCCTGTTCCGCCTTGATAAAGCTTGGGTTTCGGGGCCCTGGCCCCGGTAACAACATAAGAAAAGCACCCGCAAGACCATAGTAATACAGTCTTAAGGGTGCTCTCGCACGGTTCCACCTTAACTTTTCACTTCAGATTCCGACAAATCCTAACCCTTAACGCAGGTATACGGTAACGCTTACTTGTTTCGGCATTACAGCTCGGGAATGGTTTTCGTTCATCGTCCTCATAAACGGCTTTCACCTTGTGCCGCTCTCTCTTGATGATTCGTGAGGAACTACTCTTTCCGTCAGTGCTTTTCTCATGTTATTGACGACACTATAACAGAGTCCGCGGCCGTTTGTCAACACCTGTTTTCAGCCTGACGGATGGAGCGGTCAACCCGCCGCCTGGCTGAACCGGTCATACTGCGAAACCAGTTCTTCTTCACTGATCACGGTTATCCTTCCAGCATCGTATTGCTCCGTAACCCAGTCATAGATGTTTTTGATGATCGGATCGGTCTTCGGAAGAGCCTCTTCTCCGAGCATTTTACGCCGTTCATTGACCCAGAAGGCTACGCCGGCTACACCAGACGTACTCGATATGGACACCTTGGGCGGGCGGTTCAAAAGCGCGCCGGTATCGAAAATATTATAGATCTCCGGATTCTTCATCATGCCGTCCGCATGGATTCCCGCGCGGGTCAGGTTGAAGTTCGCACCAACGAAAGGCGTCATCGGCGGGATTTCGTATTTGGTCTCCCGCTGGATGTATTCCGCAATTTCCGTGATTACCTGCGTATTCATGCCGTTCAGGTGACCGCGAAGAGATGCGTACTCGAAAACCATCGCCTCGAGCGGTACATTTCCCGTCCGTTCGCCGATGCCGAGAAGCGAGCAGTTCACGCCGGCGGCGCCGTACATCCAGGCCGTTGTCGCATTGACCACGCCCTTATAGAAATCGTTATGACCGTGCCACTCAATCATCTCAGAGGGCACGTCGGAATAATGCTGTAAGCCGTAAATGATACCCGAAACGCTTCTCGGGAGTGCCGCGCCGGGATAAGGAACGCCGTAACCCATCGTGTCGCAGGCACGGATTTTGATCGGAACGCCGCTTTCTTTCGAAAGATCCATCAGTCTGTTGGCAAACGGAACGACAAATCCGTAGAAATCCGCTCTCGTAATATCCTCAAAATGGCATCTCGGACGAAGCCCCGCCTCGATACAGTCCGAAACGATTCCGAGATATTTCTCAAGCGCCTGACTGCGGGTGAGTCCCATTTTCTCAAAGATATGATAGTCGGAACAGCTTACGAGAATACCGGTTTCCTTCACGCCGATCGACTTGACCAATTCGAAATCCTTCTTATTGGCGCGGATCCAGGTCGTAATCTCCGGGAAACGGTATCCGAGCTCCATGCAGCGCTCGATCGCTTTCCGGTCCTTCTCCGAATACACAAAAAACTCCGTCTGCCGGATCATACCGTTCGGACCACCGAGTTTGTTTAAGAGTTTGTATATATGAACCATCTGCTCGGTCGTATAGGGCGCACGGGACTGCTGACCGTCACGGAAGGAAGTGTCGGTGATGAAGATGTCCTCCGCCATCTGCTCGGGCACGCGGCGGTAGTTGAACGCAATCTTGGGCGTTTCGGTGTAAGGGAACATCTGACGGAACAGTTCCGGTTTCTCCACATCCTGGAGCTGATAAGAATAAGGGTCCTGCTCTAACTTGTAGGTTTTGTTGCTGAGGGTTAAATCACGCATATCCGCTGCCTCCTAAAAAATCTTTTACAAGTATAAGCAGATATGTTACAATTTGTAAAACGAATAATTGTGATAGTATTTATTCGATTTTCGAATTGTTATTTAAAAGGAGATTCCGATATGGATATAGAGAGCTTAAAAACCGTTGTTACGCTTGCTTCCACTAAGAGTTTTACGCGAACGGCCGCCCAGCTGTTCGTCGCCCAGTCCACAGTGACCAACCGGATCAACGAGCTGGAAAAGGAACTGCAGCTGAAACTGTTCAATCGTACCAATAAAACCGTGGAACTGACGCCTGACGGAGAGCGGTTCCGTCTGTATGCGGAGCAGGTGATAGAATTGACGCAGACGTCTCTGGCCGAGATTGCCAACACCCGTCATTTCGAGAATCACCTTCGGATCGGAAGCGCGGATTCCATCTATGAAGGCCATCTTGCTCCCCTCATCCTCGATTACCGAAAAAAACACCCAACCGATTCCCTGAAGATTTCCATCGGTCTGTCGAATCATTTGATCGACCAGCTTCAGAGTGATCTGTTGGATGTCGTATTTACCTACTTGCCGCTCAATAAGAGCAGTTATACCTGTGAGATATTCCGTCAGGACGAGCTCAAGCTTGTGACAGATATCCGCAATGAGAAACATAAGGACGGAATCACGCAGCAGGAACTTACCAACGAACCGTACCTGATGTGTAATTTCGCGTTGCAGAACGTCGGCCAGTATATCCGGAAACTGTTTCCCCGCTTCCATCAGTTCGAACTCGAGATCGACGACTGCATGAAGATCGTTCCCTACCTGCTCGGACAGACCAATTATACGTTCCTGCCGCAGGACATGGCGGACGCGCACATCCGCGAGGGAAAGCTCCGTGAAGTGAAGCTCTTGGATTTCCGCACGCCTGTGATCAACAGCTATATCATTTTCCGTAAGGACAAAGCGAAATTGCTGCAAAACCTCATATAAGACTAGTCGTCACGCCAGCTCTGCATATATTCGTTGTAGCTCGCGTTCGCCTGCTCGCTCTCTTTCTTCCTATGCCACGCTTCGATCTCACTGCTGATCGCAAGCATTTCGTCCACGACCTCCTCTGCGTTATGCGGCTTCACCTGGCGCAGATAGGAACTCATGCGGCGTATGGCCTTCGGACTGCCTAGCTGCCTTGCGATCAGCTCCCCGAGCTCCGTCGGAAACCCGAGTGCTGTGATCTCGCCGAGAAGCTCGTTCTTCGCTTGTACCCATTCCTGATTATTCATTCGAAACCGTCTCCGTCTATATCTTTACCGCGCAAAGTACCGAATCAATCTCCGCATCGAGCATATCCGTATTGATTATGCCTTCCATCAGCGCGATCTGCGGAAGACCGAGGACCAGCGACCACATCGCAATGGTTTTAAAACGAAGATCGTCTTCGGAGATATCCTCGCCGTGCAGATGTCGCAATGTATCTACCGCGGTGTTCAGAAACAGCTGGAACGGCGGATACGCATATATGTCGATCTTCTTCCGGTTAAAGAGAAATTGATAATAAAGGGGGTTCTCATAGAAAAAGAGGGTGTAACTTCTGCCCAGCTCACGCAAGAGTTTTGAGCGGTCGGTACAGGCGGCCGTTGTTTCTTTCAGTACTGCGGTCAGCTGTTCCGTGATGTAATTCTGCACCTCATCGAGAAAGTCGTCTTTATTCTTAAAATGCGCATACGGAGCCGCGCAGCTGACACCGGCAGAATCCGCGAGTTTCCGCATGGAAAGGCTTTCCACGCCGAAGCGGTCTACGTATTCCAGTCCTTTCTCAATCAGTTCCTGCTTCAGATTGCCGTGATGGTATGGTTTTTTATTCATTTTGCCCCTCCAATCTTATCATCATTCAGATTGAGTTTACCACATAAACTTATCGCCGTCAAGATAAAAGAAGAACCGCTCCTCCCGAGTCCCGGAAGGAGCGGTTTCATTTACAATTGTTTCTTCTGGATCAGGGCGATTCCGCCTGCCGTACAGAGCACTATACTGATGAGTACGATCACGAACGGTACCGTGAAATCGGACGGCACCGACTTGCCCTGCATCAATCCGAGGCCACCCGTTAAAGCGGTTGGAAGTTTCGGGGCAAGCTTCGGTACGAACTCCACGAAGGAACATAAGAAGAACACGCCGCCGACGCCCAAAAGCACCTGCATGGTCGTTTCGGCAAATGACGAGAACAGTCCGAGAAACCCGAGCAGCCAGAGCCCGTACAGCCAGTACATGCCGACACTGACGGCAACATTCTTAAGCTCTCCGTTCCCCCAGTAAAAGTCGCTGTAGAAATAGAATACGCCGAAATAAAGGATGTACCCGGCGGTCCACACGAGTGCCGCGGAAACCATCTTCGATACGAAGATACCCGTACGGGACAACCCCTTGGTCACAAGCGGGATCAGCGTATGCTTCTGGTACTCGGTCGTAAAGGACCCGGACCAGAGGATCAAAAACACGATCAACGGAATGTCGATATTCTTGAAATACTGCCCCCATGCATCCCAAATGTCGGATTCCGTCTTGTCGATCGCGAAACCGGGCATCTGGTCGGCAACCATTTCAAGGAGCAACGGGGTCAGCTTGGCAGTTACAACACCGAGCACCGCAAAGAGCAGGAACAGAATTCCCATCACAAATATCCTCTTGCGCCGCATATGCTCGGTCATTTCTTTTCGAAAGAATGCACTCATACGCCGCTCACCTCCGTTTCCGTACCCGAAGGTGTTTCCTTTGTTACCGAAAGGAACAGGTCCTCAAGCGTGGCTTCCGCCCACTCGGCTCCTCGGATCGCGATATCCCGGTCCGCAATGTAGGAAAGCACCTGTCGGAAGTCTTCGCGGCTTCCTTTCCTCCACCGTAGCACGTTCTCCTGTCCGACGATTTCCGCTTCCTCGAACTTCGGAAAATGTGCCTGCAGCGCCTCCATCTCCCCGCGGTCTGAAGCACTTACGAGAAAATCGTTACCGTTTTTACGCGCGTGGAGTTCCTCCATCGTTCCTGTAAGGACAATCTCTCCGTTATGCAGAATAGCCGCGCGGTCGCAGATCCTTTCCACATCCGAAAGAATATGGGTGGAGAACAGCACCGTCGTCTGCACCTTTGCCGCCTGCAAAGCATCGAGGATCTCTTTCCGCCCGGTCGGATCCAGGGCGGAGGTCGGCTCGTCGCAGATCAAAAGCTTCGGCTTATGCAGCAGTGCCTGCGCAATTCCGAGGCGCTGCTTCATTCCGCGGGAGAATCCTTTGATGCGGTGCTTCTCGTCGGCCAGACCGACCATTCTAAGCATTTCTTCAATCCGCTCCTTACGCTCGCCGGCGGGAACTCCGGCAATTTCCGCGCAAAGTCGCAGATACTCTCTTGTCGTCATGTAATCATAGAATTCCGGCACATCCGGAAGGTATCCGACCATACGGTTCGTCTTCGTATTGCCGTAGGTAACCTTCTCTCCGAACACCGTGATCACGCCCTCATCCTGCTGAAGCAGCCCGAGGATCGTCTTCATCGTTGTCGTCTTGCCAGCACCGTTCTGTCCGATAAACCCGAAGACGCTGTTCTCGGGCACGGAAAAGGAGACTCCTTTCAGAACCTCCTTTGTCCCGAAACGCTTCTTCAAGCCTTCCACTTGCAATGCGTTACTCATATTGTTTTCCTTTGACCATAATCGTGATAATGAATACCAGGTTTCCGACGACAAGCGCTCCAATCGCGCCGATCCAGAACCACATCGGAAGCTTTGTTTCGAAAGCCGACATCAGGACAAATGCACAGAACATTGCCGAAATCAGCAGCTGGTCAAATTCAAGCATGTACTTTGCAAGACGGTACACGATGAAACTGTTGTTGTCTGTAATCTTAACCGGGATATTCCACATGCTCGGATGATGTGAAATAACACACATCAGGAGTACCATTGCTACTGCAAGCCCCAGAATAACAAACAGGAGCTTTTTGCTTCCGGTTCCGTCCTGTGTTCCGTCTATGGTATAATGAATCCCAATCTGATCCGGGATCTCGCTCCAGCGGGCTAAAATCAGTACCGCGGAAACAAAACACATAACGAGGGGAGCGAACAGCGCTGCCCAATCGAAAGCATTATTCTTAATCTTCATGTTACTCATCCTCTTTTCCGATAACGAAATACAGAATCGGTCCGATAAACTGCATACCGACTATTGCGACCACGTTCCAAAGTGTGCGGGAGCCGCATTTATAGTTCTTGTGCGTATTAATGTGCCAAAGCGTATATGCCAACAGACCCAGCTCAATGATAACAAGCGGGATCAATAGCGGCAGGAAATCTTTAATCTTCTCCAGATCAGCAGCTGACATTATCATGTCTCCTTTTCTAAATCCATATGGTTCTTGTGTTTCGAGAGTTTAAACGTCCAGGTCCGGCGGTACATCAATCTCCGTCCCGACATAAGCCCCGTTCTTCTTCCTCTGTCTTACACATTCCGAAAGGAGATATTCTATCTGCCCGTTAACCGACCGGAAATCATCCTCCGCCCATGCCGCAATGGCATCGTACAACTTCTCAGACAGTCTGAGCGGAATCTGTTTCTTCTCTGCCATTGTCTTCTCCTTTCCGAAGGCGCAGGGCCTTCCATGGGTTCGGTATCATGCCGGGGACGTTTCCGCCCCCGGCCGTTAACAAATCTTTAATAGAGGCTGCCGGAGTTTACTACCGGCTGTGCGTCGTGGTTGCCGCAGAGCACTACGAGAAGGTTGGAAACCATAGCGGCCTTCCGCTCTTCATCGAGATTCACCATCTTGGTCTCATTCAGCCGCTCAAGCGCCATCTCAACCATACCTACGGCGCCGTCTACGATCATCTTTCTCGCATCGATGATCGCGGATGCCTGCTGACGCTGCAGCATTGCGGCTGCAATCTCAGGTGCGTATGCAAGGTAGGTGATTCTTGCCTCAATGATCCGAAGTCCGGCAATCTGCACACGCTTCTGGATCTCCTGACGGATTCTCTCTGCAACTACTTCGCTTGATCCGCGAAGGCTTCCTTCATCGGCTACGCCGTCACCGGTCGTATCAACGCCTTCCGCCACATCGTAAGGATAGATGCGGACAATGTTACGAAGCGCGGTATCGCACTGCAGGGAGAGATACTCTTTATAGTTGTGTACATTGAACACCGCCATTGCGGTATCTTCAATACACCAGGTAACAGCCATTCCGATCTCTACGGGAGTACCGAGGCGATCGTTAATCTTCTGGCGGTTGTTGTTGAGGGTGAGGAGCTTCAGGGAGAGCTTATTGCTCGGCATCGAAGCGTAGGTTCCGGGCTGGCCGGTGAGCGGGCTTACTGCGCTCTTTACGTCACCGCTCTGGTTCAACTCGGTCTTGGAAGCCGGGTTTACCGAAGAGCAGAACGGGTTAACCGCGTAGAAACCTTCCCCTTTCAGTGTGCCGTAGTATTTACCGAAGAGCGTTAATACCAAAGCTTCCTGCGGTTTCAGTACCTTTAAACCGAGAAGGAAAATCCATCCGATTGACATCCAAATAACGCCGATCGCGATTGCTGCCGGTTCCCCGGTCAGACATCCGCAGAGCGCTGCGATGTACAACGCGAACACCCACAGCAGACGAATCATACCGTTCTTCTTGTTGGTTAAAACTCTTTCTTTCATAACAATACCCCTTTCGATGGTTGTAAGAAACTTTGAAATGCACACGCAGGCATTTCTGCTTGATATCATTTCGATATCGTTGAGATAGTATTATCATACTTTTCGGAAAATGTCAACAGTTTTTTGTAAATATTTTTTACCTTTCGTGTTTTCCGTAAAAAAAGACCCCGGAGGATTCTCTCCTCCGGGATCTCCCGGTCCGTTATTCTGTTATTATCTAAGTGTGATCACCGTACCGCCAATGCTGATACTTGTAATCTGCTCATAAGGAAGAAGGTGATATTCTCCGTTACCCTGATTCACAAACTCCCCGAGAAGATTGTAATTCCAGGTAGCCTGCGTCATTCCGTCATCCAACGGTATGGTATAGAATAAATGTTTCACGGGAACGCCCTCGGTAATGTCATAATACCAAATGCTTCCGTCCGCAAGCTTAACATAATCTATCGGCAGCTTGGGTGCTTCCGCTTGCCCGTCGAATACAAAATCCGTCTCCGCATGGATCATCATACGAGTCTTGGAAAGCTCAATTCCCGTTACGAAATAACTTCCCACTTTCGTATTAACCGGTATCGTTTCCGTTTCCGCGTCATAATTGTTCGTCCAATCAAAGACAAAGGATTCGCATCCGGGTTCTTCCGTAGAAACAGCCGAAACAACGATATGCATGGCTCTGTGACTGTAATCCACATCCGGAGCGGTGAGATAATAGAGATACCAGAGTTTTCCGTCCTTGCAGAACGGGGCATATCCGGAACCGTTTACGAGGTGGTATTCCGATTCGTCAAAGACGGCATCTCCCTTGATGGTAAGATGGGTTCCTTTGATATTCGTAAGCCATCCGTCAGGTTTATCCACGGAAATATTCGTACTGAATTCCATATAGATGACATCCTTATCCCCGATTACATCCTCAAGCGTAACTTTTACGTTTCCTTCCTTGCAAATACCCATCGGAATATATGCTTCTCCGATTTCCTCCGGCTCACTGTCGGAACCGATTGTCTTAAACCCGCTCTTCTTCTTAAAGATGCCGGTCTCCTGGAGAACGCCGGTCGCTGCAGCAACCGTTCCCGCAAGAAGCACAACCATGCAGGCCGCGATCAGCGCAACACGGAACACCTTTCTTCTGCCCTTCTTCGCGTTACCGGTTTCACTTGTCACAAGCTTTTTCTTTCCACCGATTTCGGCTTCTTCGATGAATCGCTCGTCGATATCAGTCAATGCTTTGTTTAAATCAAATCCTGTCATAACCGTCTTTCCTTTCTCTTAAGTTGCTTTTTCAGCTTATTCTTTAAAATGTACAGATGATTGCTGATGTACTTTTCGTCTTTCCCCATCTGCTCCGCAATCTCCGCGACCGAATACGAATACCAGAACCGCCTCAGGAAAATCGTACGCTTTTCCGCGGACAGACCGTTCAGGAACGTCTCCAGCTGTTCTTTCAGTCCTTCGCTGTCGGCAGGTTCGGCGGTACGGTTATCCGGAATACACTCGGATAATTCCTCGTAAGATGTTAATGTAACATCTCCCCCGCGTTTCTTCGCCCGGTTGCTTCGCAGACGCTCAAAGGCAAGATTTCGGATGCTGCGCATCAGATATGCCTTCAGGTTGTCGGGTTTCGCCAGCGGAACGGATTTCCATGCGTTTAAGAGGGTATCGTTCAGACATTCCTCCGCATCTCTCTCATCCGTAAGAATATTCCGTGCAAGACGAAGCAGCTGCGTGCCGTATTTTTTCTGAACCGCGCTAACGGCCTCATCCGAACCGTTACAGAACAGGCTGATGATTCGGATGTCATCAATCATTACTTCTTCAGACACGTCTTCCTCCTTTCCGGAACATTTCTTTTGCCGGCTTATTTCCTTCTCACCTATATAGATGCATTTTTCGACAGGATATCTAACGATTTTTCAAAAAAGTTGCCTGCCAGTTGATTGCCAAAGCAATTTTTTGGAGATCTCGTTCAGACAATATATTGAATATCATGTTTATGTCGGCGATTCAAGAGAAAAAGTAACCGTATCCCGGCCGCAACCACGAAAAGAAAGCCCCGAAGGATTCTCCTCCGGGGCTTGCTCTCTTCTTACATTACCGATTCGGTCGCGAGCCTTACGCATTCGTAGGCTCCGTTATAGTCGCCGTTCTGTTTCATCTCATTAATGCGCCGGCAAATGTGAATGAATAATTCCTTATCGGCGAGGAACCGGTCAATCATGTCATTTGCCGCGGCATCGGTTTCACACTCGAAGGTCCCGTCACCAGCCTCCTGAGAACAGATTGCTCCGTAAACCTCATGCCCGCCGATGTGTTTCATGAACATCTTCGGGATCGGATAATACGCAAGTTCACTCGGCTTGGTGATCAGAACGTCGGATTCCGGCATCAGCAGGTTGGTTGCGTAAACCGCCTTAAAGATGTCCGAATCGCAGATGATCGTTACACCCTCTGCCTCTCGGCTCCTGAGTTCCTTCACGTATTCCGTCAGGCCGTCATAATCATCAAGGAATTCGTGAACCGGCACATCCGAAAGGAGTGCCTCAATCTTTTCGTAAACATTCTTATGATCCCCGAAATTCAGGAAGACCGCTGCTTTTCCTTCTTTTACATAAGGAATCAGATGCTTAAGCATCGCCTTAAACTGCGCAAATCCTGCGCCGGCACCTCCGACCGTCATCAAAAACCGCATCGGTGCGCCCTTCTCGGCTCTTTGGATCCGCAGATCGTTGTCCTCTTCGAGATTTACCAGAAGTTCATGGTCCACATACCGTCCGACCATCCGAATGTCCTTTTCCGGAATGCCCTTCAGATTATCCTTCGAGAACCCGTGAAGCATCTTATATCCGAGATACGCAAACGGCGTCTGTACCGTATGAATGGCTCCCTCCGAGAGGTGAAGCGCCATCGGCCAGTTGTCGGGTATGGCGTTGATGACATGCGTCATCCCCGCGTGAATCGCGGCCTGGCTCGGCCACACATGCGTGGCGATATAAGGGACATCCTTCGGAAGCGCCTTAAGAAGAGGCGTCAGCAGTTCCGCATTTTTCTGGTCCGCGGCATTATAGGTAATCTTCCGGAAACCCTCTTTGTTCAGAGGCTCCCAGACAAAGCGGTTGAACAGTTTGGATTTCTGCGAGATTCTTGAAGCCAGGGAATACATGTCATTCTGCTCGCGGATCATCTTGCTTCCGGTTGCCTCCATACCGGCAAGATCCAGCCAGTACGGCGTATACCCGAGTGCCTTCGCACACGACGCCATCGCAATGCTGATCCGATAGTGGCCGAAGCCCATCCGGATGTTTCCTACGATCAGAGGGTTTCCGCCGAGTTCCGTCGGTACGTCCGAGAGCACCAGCTTCTTAATCCCGATATTCGAAAGCGCCGGGACATCCTCCGCGGCATAGAAATACTCCTTTTCGGAATCATCCCCGTACTTCTCAATGTACTTCTGTTTCTTGCGCTCCGCCTTTTTCAGTGTGGCGGAATCAATCTGGTTACCGAATATCACGCCGGACTTGTCGGCCTTGATCTCCTCTGCGGTCGGCTTCACCTTTTCCGCAAGAATGCCGCGCCGATAGTCATACGCAAAGAACCTCTTCCTTCCGTCCAGTTCGAATTCCGCAACCGCATACCTTTCTTTGTTCCTGAAACCGATTCGTCGCGCCCTTCGGAATATCGCAAGTGCATCTTCAAGCACTTCCTTCTTCCTGTCATCATACTCGCTGACCCGGTCGGACGTCATCAGAAGCGATCCGAACAGCGCATTCATCTTGGTAAGCGCCGTTCTTCGTTCAAAGGACATATGCATATTGTCGTCCCGAAGCAGAAATACGTCAGGATCGTTTAAAAACGCATGTCCGTCAAGCCCGCTCCGGAATATCGTATTCTGAATCGTCACCTTCGTGGAAATCCGTTCGGGATGGAACGCCCGCATATAGGCGGCATCATCAAACTTAAGCGAAACATCCGGCCCGACACGGCAATAATCGAACCTCTCGAACCCGTTCGAAAGCGTTGCGCCGCAGCCGAGGATCAGCCGGTCCGACAGTTCTTCGCGAAGAAGTCCGTAAGCATACTCCGCCGTCTCGCTACGGGTCTTTCCTTTAAGCGGGCAAAGGTTTACGGCATACAGGAAATCCAGTTTAAAGAAGTCAAATCCCAGGTCCTTATAGAACCGCAGAACCTCACGGATATAGGCAACGGCTTCTTCTTTGTTCAGATCAAGCGGCATGAACCCGCTCCAGTTTCCTCCCGCATATACCGGATTTCCGTCTGCGTCCTTTGCGATCCAGTCCGGATGCTCTGCTGCCAGCTTCGAGTCGGTCTCCGCTACGAAAGGCGCAAGCCAGATTCCGGCAAGCATACCCTTTTTATGAATCTGTTCCGCAATCCCGCGAAGACCGTTCGGGAACTTTACCGGATCAATATCCGGCCAGTCGCCGATATGGGTTTCAAATCCGTCATCAATCTGGAACAGTTCGAACCTGTCATCGGCTCCCGAAAGTTCGTTCAGGATCAGTTCTTCGCTGATATTCTGATAATGGTTATACCAGGAAGTATATCCGAACAGTTTCCGGCCGGTCCGCGGCGTGAACCGGCTGTAATAATCCTTTCCGTTCCGCGACACCATATAGTCGAAAACGGTAAAACTTTCGCCGGCTTTCAGTTCCCTGCCGTCCACATCACTCTCTAAAAGGATCCTGTTCCCGTCTTTATCAAATCGGATCAAAAGATATGCGTTCCTGTAATTCAGATTGCCGAAGAACAGCGGGTTACTTCCCGTCACATACCCGAAGTCAAATCCGACCGGAGTATGCCTGCGGTTTTCAAAGAATGCCTGTGACCCGTATGCTTTAAAATGGTATTTTTCTTCGAGCGCCTGCGGAAGTTTGGAAAGGTCATTGTGTGTTTCCGCGGGATCGCATTCTCTCGTCTCGGTCCACGACTGGTACCCGTTCGCGAGGATCCGGTTGTCTTCGGCATATTCATACCTTAAAGGGATTTCCGCCTTTTTTAAAGTCAGGTCGGTAAGTGCCGTAACGGTAACGGTCCGATGCCCGGCGGTCTTCGCATTTTCCACCTTGATATGCGCATCGTCTCCGGATGTTTCAAATACCTGCCCATCCGCAAAATAACTAAGCTTCAGCATGTTCCGCCTCCTCTTTATGGGATTTATCGATGACATCCATCACACGCTTTTCATCGTAGAACAGAATGATTATCATGGCAATGATACAAAGCACCATGGCAATGACCAGACTGATGCGATAGCCCGTGCCGTTGTTCTTAAGCACTTCCGCGCCGTCAACCGTCTCTTTGTACTGACCGACAACCGCGAGCGAAGTGAAGATGATCATTGCGATGGACTGGCCGAGTTTAAAGGCAAATGTTCTGGCCGCATAAAACATGGCGTCGCGGTTCTCTCCGGTCAGGACGCAGTCGCTTTCCGCAATATCAGCCACAATCGCCTGAGGAATGACACCGAGGACGGATAGCGGCACGCCCACAAGGACGCAGATGATAAATCCGTATGCAAGATTCGGGATGAAACTTACCTTTCCGGCGAAGCTCGATACGAGAAACGCAAATCCGAACAGCGCAAACCCGACGGTCAGAAGTTTCTTCTTACCGAATTTCCGTGACAGGATATTGACTACCGGATAGCAGACAAATGTCACGAACGTCATGAATATGAACAGTACCATATAGTTGTTGAGCCGGAGCAGGTTCTCCACGTAGAAGATGAAACCGGTGTTGAAGATCGTAATGCCGATCCAATAGATGATGTCCGAAAGCACGAACACCTGAAAATGCTTATTCTTAAAGGTCTTCGCGAGAGACCGGAACGCATTTTCCTTAACCGGCGGAGTGTTGTCGTAATCCTTCTCGTTTATGAGAAACGCCGGAAGGAGCATGCACACAAGGGCGATCAGGGCAAGAATCCCGAGGACGAGGCGCGCGCAGAAATAATAGTCCCACCCCGTCGCATTTGCCACGGCTTCCCATATCATTTTCCCGGAAAATGCGATGCCGGTACCAACGATATACGTAAGCGAAATGTAAGTCGAAATATCCATGCGGTCTTTCTGGCTGCGGCCGAGCACCGGAATCAGCGCGTTATACGGCGTGCAGTATGCCGTCATGAAGATATAGAAAAGTACCATCGTTACGGCAAGCCATACGATATTGACCGTAGACTCCCCGCGCACCGGGCAGCAGAAGATAAGCACCGTAAGCAGAGCGAACGGAAACGCCGCATACCGCATGAACGGAATGCGCTTTCCGAGTTTGCTTCCGCATTTGTCCGACATTCCCGCGATCCAGGGATCGGTTACCGCATCGACAATCCGGCCGAACGCCGTAATCAGGCCGATAACCGTCAACCCGATAAACGTTGCGCTTGTGACAAATGTGATAACCCCGTTCTCCGTCGAATCCGGCAGATAAAAGTTTACCAGCAGATTGGCAATAATGCCGGCGAGGATTGACCACCCAAGCTGACCGACGGCGAAAACCCATTTTATCTTTCCTGATACCTGTTTCATAAAAAACACCTCCTTCGGGTGCACCACTGTAATGTCTTATAATATCAGTTTACGATTTCCCCGCAGCATTTTCAATGATGCCTCCCTCTGCTTTTCGCAAAAAAAAGCGATATTGTGGGTTTCATTCCACAATATCGCAATATTTTCTGTCATTTTGAAGTTTTCAGTTCTCTCTGTGATCGAAGACTCTCTTCGCCTTCTTCTCGGTTCGCGGAAGCGTGCCGACCGGTACGACCGTAACCTTCGGAGTTACGCTCATGCGGGACTTGAAGAGTTCCCGGATCGTGGCCGCCGTACGCTCAAAGTTCACGCGTCCTTCAGCCTCCACGGTAACGAGAATGACATCCTTGTTAATCTCTTCATCGTGTGCGATGTCAATCTTGTACTCACTCGATACGCCGTCTACCAGCCCGAGGATTTCCTCTACCTGGCTCGGGAACATGTTAACGCCGTGCACCTTGAACATATCGTCGCTTCGTCCTTTGATGACATCGAGACGCGGGAATTTGCTGCCGCAAGGGCACTCGCCGGGGATGATGCGGGACATGTCGTGCGTACGGAAACGGATAAGCGGGGCACCTTCCTTTACGAGCGTCGTGATAACGACTTCTCCTTCTTCACCGTCCGGAAGCGTTTCGCCGGTCTTCGGATCGATGATCTCGATATATACATAGTCATCCCAGTAATGCATTCCGGTGTCATAAGAGCAGTTGATGCCGATACCCGGTCCGTAAATCTCGGTCAGGCCGTAGATATCATACAGTTCCACGCCGAGTTCCTTGTGGATATGCACACGCATCTTGTCGCTCCAGCGCTCGGAACCGAACACGCCCTTTTTCAGATGAATCCGGTCGCGGATGCCGCGGCGGTTAATCTCCTCGGCAAGAAGAAGCGCGTAGGACGAAGTTGCGGTCAATACCGTCGACTTCAGATCGATCATCATCTGAATCTGCTTATCGGTGTTGCCGGGGCCGGTCGGAATGGCCATGGCGCCGAGCTTCTCACAGCCGGCCTGGAATCCGATACCTGCGGTCCAGAGTCCGTAACCGGGCGTAATCTGGATACGGTCCTTTTTCGTAATTCCTGCCATTTCATAGCAGCGCGCGAACATCGTTGCCCAATCATCCACATCTTTCGCGGTATAAGGGATAATTACGGGCTTTCCTGTCGTACCCGAAGAAGAATGAATGCGGACTACTTCCTCATCCGGAACGGCCTGAATGCCGAGCGGATAAGCGTTTCGAAGGTCAGCTTTGCTCGAGAACGGAAGCTTCTCGAACTCTTCCTGACTTTGACAGCCGGTAATCCCGGCCTCTTCAAAGACTTTGCCGTAGTAGCTTCCCGACTTGATGAGGCGCTTGATCTGCGCGTCGACCTGGGCAAGCTGTTTCTCAGTTAACTGCATATTGTGCTCCTATCTCCGCGCCTGCCTGGAACGCGGCTTTATTTGCTTCGATGTATTTCGCCGGAACTCTCCGTTCGATTTCACTAAGAACAATTTCCTTCGCGATACCGAGCCTGCCGGACGCTGCCGCCACGCCGAGGATCGCGATATTGAAATACCGGCTGGACCCAAACGGCCGGCAAAGTGCTTCGCCGTCGATCACGATGCAGGTGCATTTCTTCTTCAGGTATTCCGTCATTTCCGTTCCGTCATATCCGGTCGGCATAAGTGACTCCGTGACCGGCTTTACCGGAACGCTGTTTACGATGACGATTCCGTCCTTTTTCAGGTACCGGAGGTTTCGAACCGCTTCCGCGGGTTCAAATGCAAGGATCATGTCGGCGCTTCCGAACGGAATGAGCGGTGAATAAGCTCCTTCCCCGATCCGCACATGGCTCGTTACCGGGCCTCCGCGCTGCGCCATTCCGATGGTTTCGGCGGAATGAACCGGGTCCCCCGCTTCCGATGCCGAAGCGGCAATGATCTTAGAGGCAAGAACGGTTCCCTGACCGCCGACGCCGCAGATTAAGATGTCCTTTTTCATCGCGCCACCTCCTCAATTGCCCCCACAGGGCAGATCTGCGAGCAGAGTCCGCAGCCCGTGCACAGATTCGGATCGATCGTCGTCTGACCGTCCACGCGGATCAACGCGGGACATCCGATCTCGCGGATGCAGGCGCCGCAGTTGATGCAGTTCTCGTTCACATGGCACCGGCCGGAAGGCTTTGTGATGGCCACGCACGGAGACTTGAAGATGATAGCTTTCACGCCCGGAAGGTCCGCGCACTGCCGCACGGTTCCCATCGCCTCTGTGAGATTCAGCGGGTTCACGGTCACCACCTTCGTAAGGCCGATTCCCTGAAGCACCGAAGCGATATCCACCTTCGCAACAATGTCGCCCATCATGTTCCGTCCCGTTCCCGGATGCGGCTGGTGGCCGGTCATTGCCGTCGTCGAGTTATCGAGGACGCACAATATCATATTTGCATTGTTGTAAACCGCATTCACGACACCGGTCATTCCCGAAGCGAAGAAGGTCGAGTCGCCGACAAATGCGAACGCGATTCCTTCCTTGTCCACCCATGAAAAGCCCTGTGCCATCGTAATGCCCGCGCCCATGCAAAGGCACGTATCGCACATATCAAGCGGCTGCGCGTTGCCGAGGGTATAACAGCCGATATCGCCGCAGAAATAGCATTTGCGGCCCTTCATGGCTTTCTTAACCGCATAGAAGGACGCACGGTGGGGACAGCCTGCGCAAAGAACCGGAGGCCGTACGGGAAGCTTCGGCGCATCGCTCATATCAATCCCGTCGGATTCCTTCGGAAGCCCGAGGTATCCCTGCAGAATCCCTTCGATCATATTCGTGCTGAGTTCACCACTGGCGGGAACATCCCCGGTCAGCTTGCCGCGGATCGTAAGAAGAATCCCGTTTCGTCCGCACAGCTTTGCAATCTGCTCCTCGTTATACGGGCTCAGTTCCTCTAAACAGAGTACTTCCTTAACGCCCGTAAGCGCCTTTTTCATAAAACTCTCCGGAAAAGGATACGGCGTCGCCACGCGGATCAGCTTCACATCGGGATGATCCTTCAAAAACTCTTTTGCATAAGAATAGCTGATACCGGATGCCACAACCGCCTTTTCGGAATCGCCACCCTCAACGGTATTGAAACGGTATGCGGAGAACTCCTCGCCGATTTCCACGTTTCGCTTCTCGATCATCGCATGGTTAGCAAAGGAAAGACGCGGGAAGATCACCCATTTCGAGGAATCCTTGATAAATCCGGGGTACTTCTTCGGTACCGTATGCTCCGGATGCTCGATCGCCGCATACGCATGATCCACACGCGTCGTGGGGCGGAACAATACGGGCGTGTTGTGTTTTTCGGAACATTCGTAAGCATCCCCGATCATCTCATAAGCTTCCTCGGGGGATGCCGGATCAAAGACCGGGATGCGGGCAAATTCGGCGAACCGTCTCGTATCCTGCTCGGTCTGCGAAGAGATCGGACCGGGATCGTCTGCGGAAACCACGACCATACCGCCCTTAACGCCTACATAGGCAAGCGACATCAACGGGTCGGATGCCACATTGAGTCCGACCTGCTTCATCGTCACAAGCGTTCTCGCGCCGCTGTAGGATGCGGCAGCCGCAACCTCCATCGCCGCCTTCTCATTGACGGACCATTCCACATGAACGCCGTTGTGCGGATACTTTGCAATCGTTTCAACGATTTCCGAAGAAGGCGTTCCGGGATAACCGGAGACAAGATTGACTCCTGCTGCCAGCGCGGCAAGCCCGATGGCCCCGTTCCCCATTACATATTCTTTCACCTAGTTCTCCATTCTGCGGGTATGAGCCCGCCTTTTATTGTCCGCTTACGAGCCGGATCACCGGCGCGAAACCGGTCGTTTTTCCGAACTTCATGCGGCATTCAAACAAAGACATGAACTGGGAAGGATCGATCCGTTCGAAATCGACCTTCTCAAACCATTCCTTTGTGAACCGTACCGAAACGATTGTCTCTTCTTCATCGAGACCCGTTGCGGGATTGACCATCGTCTTTACGGCGTGCACATATACCGTATTTACGGGTAAGAGGGCAAATGTGTCGCGCGCCGTCCGGATGCAGGTGCTGCAAACGTAATCCTGCAGAAGATCATTGTATTTGGTCTTCGTCAGGTCTTTCTGCGAAAGCTTGCCGCTTTGCGTCACGCCAACTTCAATAACCGGCATTACTTCCTCTTCCATGATCCCGAACTGCACTTCCGCGAAATCCGAAGCGTCCGTTCCGAACTCAAACGTGCTTCCGAAATCCCTTAAATCCTCATACGGCTGCATTCTCTCCACCGCCGTATAGTATGCCTCCACATCTCCGCCAAGCACATGAATGGCAATATCCTTTAATTTCTCATAGCCGTATGCCGAAACATTGCCGTCACAGACCGCACGCCAGTCGACTTCCGGGTCGCATGCTTTGTGAAGGCTCTTTAGTTCGTCCACATAAGCAGCGTAATTCGCGGCCTCCTGCTGCGCAGCGGCAAGTTCCTGCGCGGCTGTCTGCTGAAGCGCTGCGTTACTCTTCCCGTCGCGGTAGCCCGTAAGCGGCTTGGTACTCTTCTTACTGCTCTTCTTGCCTGAGTCAAGCGTCTTCACATACGACAGTCCGGTTCCGGGAAGTCCCACGGAAACCGTCTTCCGTCCGCTCGTATGCATCGTATAATGCATGCCGCGCTTTCCGACGGAAACGCTTGCTCCCTTCGTACCGAGATTGAGCTTTACTCCCGGCAGTATCGATATGCTTTTCCGATATCTGAGTCCCATAACGTCCTCCTAATCCGCATCTGTTCCCTTCACCGGTTCCGTGCTAAATATTCGCTTCCTTCAAATATCTTGCTACGGCATCCTGCCAGGTCGGAAGCGGGACAAATCCCATCTTCGTAAGCTTTGACTTATCCAGTCTTGAATTGAACGGACGGGCAGCCTTGGAAAGACCATACTCGGCCGTCGTCACCGGAATAACATTGGTGGTCAAGCCATACTGACGGTAGAATTCCTTACAGAATTCGTACCAGCTGATGTAGCCGCCCTCGTTGGTCGCGTGATAATAGCCGTATTTGTCCGTTTCGATCATATCAACCAAAAGGCGGGCAAGATCCAGCGTATAAGTCGGGGTTCCGATCTGGTCGTTGACAACCCGTACCGTATCATGCGTCTTGCCGACATTGATCATAGTCTTAATGAAGTTCTTGCCGTTTAAGCCGAATACCCATGCAATCCGGACGATGAAATACTTCTCAAGGATAGAGGATACCGCAAGCTCACCCTCAAGCTTCGTCTGTCCGTAAACGTTCAAAGGCGCGTAGCATTTGTCATCGGGCTCCCACGGACGGTCTCCCTGTCCGTCAAATACATAGTCCGTTGAAATGTAAACCATCTTAGCGTCGATTTCCTTCGCAGCCTTTGCGATATACTCCGTTCCCTTCGCGTTGATCCGGAACACCTTTTCCTTATTCTCCTCGTCCTCGGCCGCATCCACCGCCGTCCATGCCGCACAGTGTACGATCACGTCCGGCCGGATGTCTTTCATTGTAGAAAGAACCGCTTCCTCATCCGTAATATCCATCCGTACATACGGGGCCGTCGTTACGGCCGAACCGTCGGCAACACCCGCATATTCGGGCTGAATGTCCGAACCGGTTCCTTCATATCCTCTCTTTGCCAATTCATTGATCACGTCATGTCCGAGCTGTCCGCAGACGCCGGTTACCAAAACTTTCATGATAATACCTCCGATATATTAAAACTTTACCATGCCGTCCTATTCCGACTGCAGGTATTGCCTGTCATTATTCCGTAATACCGGCCGTCTCCGGACGAATCTGCTCCAGAAGTAAACGGATCAGTTCCACACAAAGCCGGCGGTTTTCAAGATCGCTTTCATATTTGTACTGAAGCTGCGGCTGGAAGCAAAGGCATGCGTTATTGCCCTGAATCACGCCATAGGTATGACCATCGCTGTCCGTAAACAACGCCTTTGCATCGCCCGTAACGGCTATTTCGAAAAGATTCGGAACATTCCTATAAACCGGGTCCACGGAAAGCTTCATTCCCGCAACAGCGGAATTACTTCCGACCAGTTCCTTCTCGGAGATCAGTGCGTTCCTGGCAGCGATTCCGAACATTTCATCGCTCCAGTTCCCGCGATTCATTCCGTACATATCCCATTCCCCGAACCGGTAATCCTGAAGCAGCGCTCCGCCGTTCTTTGCAAACTGCTCTATTGCGGCAACCGTTTCATCGGATACATAAAACTGGGCAGGAATGATCAGCACGCTGTATTGTCCGAGTCTTCCGGATTGAATTGCTTCATCGGATACGATAGCAACATTGCGGCCGAGTTCGAAGCAAACAATCTTATACATCTGTGATATGCTGTCCGAAAAAAAGGCCGTATGCGTCTCCGCTTCGCCTTGGCTTCGGTAAAAGTTCCATTCGCCCACATAGATCGCATAGTCAGCCTGAGCATGTGATTTCCGCGAACACTTAATCCGGTCTCCGCACCGGTTGAGCACAATCCCGTCAAGACTTCCGTCTGCAGAAGCGTAATCAAGTGCTTCCGTAAGCTGCTGCGAATCAACCGCATTCAAATCTGCCTGCAGATAGACCTTTTGATATCCTGCCGTTTTCAGACAGTTGGCCGTCATGGCCGGAAGAACGGTATCCGAAACCGTTACTTCCACAATCGCAAAATCTACGGAATCCGAAAGCTTTAAAGCGATACCCGCCGCAGTCTTTCCGTCTTCAACGGACAGAACACAGCCGAATCGGGCCGCCGTATGATATCCTTCAGCCTTGATCGCCTGATAAACCGGTTTCAGAAAAACCTTCAGTTCCTCTTCGCGGAACAGCTGGAAATCCGGATAAACCGCTGCCTCGTTCAACACGCCGTTCGCAATACTGTTCGCGGAAAGCATGCCGGTGGGAAGCGTAATCTGCGCAAAGCTGACATAACTGCAGCTGCATGCCTTATTCAAAGCTTCGATGGTGTCATATTTGTCACGAAGGAATGCGCGGAAGCTGTTCTCCGCGTTCTCGGAATAATCAAACCAGGCCTCTTCCGCCTCCGGATAAGCAACCGTAAGGTCCGGGGTAACGGCGGGGGCAAATGCGATGATGGATGTTTCATAGCGGGCTTTCAGTTCCGGTACAACCCGCCTTACATAATTTACGAGAAGTTCGCTGCTTGCCTCGTCGGAATAACTAAGTGTTCCTTCCGCTCCCGCGCATTTTCCGTAACAGTCTAGCGAAGGACTGACCTTTCGGAACACCCATGCGGGGATAGAACTCTTTGCTTCCAAACCGGAAACATTGATCGCCCGTCCGCCTGCATCCAGGATCAGAATAAAACGAAAGCCTTCTTTCTGCAGCCGGTCAAGCGCCGTCTCGTAACGGTCCAAAGAAATAACGCCCTCCGATTGCTCCGTCAGAGACCAGGCGACAGGAATCAGAAGGCATCCGATTCCTTCCTCTTTCCATTCGGAAATACGTTTTTCAAGACCGTTTAAGTCTTCCAATTCAGCGTATCCGAACTTGGGTAACTGTTCATTGCCTGCGGATTCGCCTATACATAACGGTCTTACCGAAGCAGGCTGCCCGTCTTTCAGCACCGTCGTCTGCTGCGTATTTCCGGGTGTCTGCTTTCCGCTTGCATTTCTGCGGGGAGCAACCACATTTTTCCCGAAAAAATACGCAAAGATATAGAGTGATAATACGATTATCACCCCAATCCAAAACTTTTTATGTGATCGAAATACGTTCAAAGGTTCAAAGCTCCCGTCAAATCATATTCAAATAGCGCAGATAAGCCTTAACGCCCTCTTCCAAAGAGCGGCACTGCACCCCGGTCACGCCGACAATCTTATCGTTGCTGACGATGTTACATTTGGCGTCAACCGTTCTCGCCTCCACATAGTTCACCTTCACGTTGAAGCCGAGGCGACGGAACAACTCGATGATCTCATTCTGGGACGTGCCGATTCCCGTGGAAATATTAAAGGTCTGAAGGTCTCCGTCATAGTGCACCAATCCCTCAAGCATACGGCAAAGGTCTTCGATGTAAATGTAATCGCGGATAATGCTTCCGTCTCCCCATACTTCCAAGGTCGTATCATTCATGACGGCCTTTACAACGGCGTCGATAAACCCGACTCCCTTACGGTAGTCCTGGCCGGGTCCGTAAGGATTGGAGATTCTGCATGCCATCAGATGCGTATTCTGCTGCACGTTAAATGCGCGCATGGCAGTTTCGATACAGAGTTTGATGCTTCCGTAATGATTGATCGGTCGAAGCCGGTCACTTTCCACAAACGGACGGTTTTCCACATATCTGCCGTAAATCGTTCCCGCAGAAGAAAGGAAAAGCAATTTTCCCTGCGTCTGCACCAATCTGTCGAACAGCTTCATGGTCTGAATAAAATCCTTCGAATATCCGCGCATATAACATGCATTGGAATTACCGGGATTGATCGTTGACAGGGAATGAATGATCGTATCCTGTCCGTCCGTGATCCGGTCGAGATTGGTATCATCGAAATAATCACCTTCCAGATAACGAACACCTTCTATCGGATTTTCCGGAGCCTTTATGTCAAATACCGAGACTTCATATCCGTTCGCATGGAAATACCGCGTCAGATTCTGCCCGATAAAACCGCTCCCGCCGAGTATCATGATACTACCGTTTTTGCTCATCCTCTTTGATTCCTTCTGTAATACTCTTATATACCTTGTCGATCTCGACGCTCCAATCGGTTGCAGCCGCACACGCAAGGCCCTTCTTACGGAGATCCGCCAACTCCTCTTTATGGTTCAGATAGTATTCAAGCTTATCCGCGATATGAACCGGATCCGAATCGATGACGATGGAATTGGATTCGTCGATCAGCCAGGAGTTGTTCTCGGTTCCCTGCGTTGCCACAACGGAATTGGAAGCCATTACTTCAAGCGGAAGGAGCGAAAGGTTGGTTAGCGACATGATCAGGCAGATATCGCACTGCGCATACAGATCCGCCAGCTGATCTAACGGAACACTTCCCGCATTGAGGTGGACGAACGGGATATAATAGTTTCCGACATCCCATCCGGCAAAGATGACTTCGATCTCGGGAATCCTGCGGTACAATTCCATCAAGGCAAGCATTCCGAGTTCGAATCCGCGTCTCGGGGTCACCGGGCGCGCATAGAAGAACAGCCTCTTCTTATCATCGCGCTTCTCAATCGGATGATAAAGATCCCTGTCATACGAGAAACGGAAACTGTCGCACTTCATGCCGAACTCTTTCTCAAGTTTGTTCTTGAGCCAGTCTCCGGCGGTCAGACCGCGGAAACCGAAGCGGTACGTATTTTCCGAAAGCATCGCCTCGGAACCGACCGCAAAGAAATATGACTCGTAATCCTGGACAAAATAGAATTTTGAAATCGCATTGTCAAAGCGTCTCACATAATATGCGGTCGACCAGGAGGTTGCTACGATGCCATGACAGAAATCCATGCCGTCCGTCGAAAAAAACACCTCAACCTCGGGATCCAAGATCGGATAATTCTCCTGAAGGAAATTCCGGAGTTCCTTATCCGAGTTGAAGTTCACCGGGGCTTCCACGTAAATCCGGTTCCGGATGCCCTTCTTTTGAAGGCCGGAAACAAAGCGGAATATGTTGATGTGGCCGCCGGATCCTTTTCCCATCTCCGGAATCACCCAGTTCAGGATGATCGGCCCATTCTTTGCGGCCTTGTACTCCTTTTCCTTAAACGGGAACGTTTCACGGTCGATAGTAAATCCGAACACCTTCTCCACATGTATCTGGGACGGTTCATTCATCTCCTGAACGATGGAATCCGGAACGCCATGATTCTGCTTCAGATAACGAATCCCTTTCTTGAAAAAAGCCCAGTACTTTTTCAACATATGCTTTTTCTCCTTCTTATTCTTTCGGTTCCTTTGCTGGTATTGCTGGGAGAACAGCTCATCCATCAATTCCTGCATATCCGGAGGGCAGTCCGCGTATTTGCCGCCGAGATAGCCGTAAACGTGTCTCTTGGTATCGCGGCGGATCGCGTAATTGGCCCAATATATCTTTTTGAAAAATGAGAGCTTCGTGCTCTTTATGTATTTAAGGTCGCTCCTTATAAGCGCGAACGTTGCCCGCGGAATCTTCCGTGCGGCCGGAACAATCCGGTATCCGTGCAGTTCTCTTAATCCCTTGTATTCGTCGAAATACCGTTTGGAATATTGTTTCAGCGGATAATTGTGCGAGTGGTACACCGGCGCATATGGGCAGAATACCTTGTGGTAGCCGAGTTCCATCATCTGCTTGGTCCACACCTGGTCTTCGGCAAATTCCACCGCCGGATACGGATACTTTTCAAAGACGGACCTCCTCACGCATGCATTGTTGTCCGAGGAAAATGAGAGCAGATGACGATACCCTTCCTCTCTTGCATACCGCTCGGGATCCTTGATCCAGTAATAGGTATTGTCAATTCCGAACCCTTTGAAATGATTCGTCAGATCCCGCTCATCCAAAAGGTTGCAGTCCGGATACGGATAGTGGATTCCGAATCCGAGCACGCATTTCGGATCGCGGCGGATTGCCTTGATCATCTGATCGAGCATTTCGTCCGACGCGGGAAGTGCGTCCTGCGTCAGGAAATAGATAAATTCTCCCGTTCCCAATGAGGCGCCGAGGTTTCTCGTGATCCCGTGCCCGAACCATTCCGCCGGAATCTGATGCAGTTTAACCTGCGGATACTTACGGATTACGTCAAGCGTCCCGTCCACGGAACCCGAATCCACACAGATCACTTCATACTCGAGATCGGTCTTCTGCCGGAATATCGCTCCGAGCACCTGGTCCAGTTGTTCCCCGCCGTTTTTTGTGGGAATACAAATTGTTACATCCACTTCAGTCGTTCTTCTTTCGCTTCTTATTCCACCAATGCGTATGCGCTTCCACATAGGCCTCAAGCTCCGCGCTCTTCGCGGCGAGGGCCTCCTCTGCCTGAAGCACGCGCTTCATAGCCTCATCATACCCCGTCCTGTACTCGTCACGCTGCCGTTCGAGTTCGTTCGATGCTTTCACCTGCTCATCGTAGGCATTGTGATACTCGTCACGCTGCCGTCCGAGTTCCCCGTATGCCGCAACCTCTTTATCATAGGCGTCACGGTATTCGTCGCGTTGACGTCCGAGTTCGTTTGCTGCCTTCACCTGTTCGTCGTATGCCCGATGGTATTCATCACGCTGACGATTCAGTTCCTGCACTGCTTCCGCCTGACGGTCGTAAGCCTCATGGTATTCGTCACGCTGCCGTTCAAGCTCGTTTACGGCCTTCACCTGCCGGTCATACGCATCACGATATTCGTCACGTTCGCTTTCGATTTTCCGGTAGGCAACGGACTGGGTGTCGTACGCGCCGCGGTATTCTTCCAGGTCGCCGGAAAGCCTTCGAAGCTCCTTCCCCGCCGCGATCATTTCCTCAAGACTTAATGGCGACTCAGGAATATCACTGTTTCTAAACTCTTCAAGTTTATTGTTCTTACCGGATACATACTCCTGGAACCGTAATTCCATCGTGAAGAACCGGTCGCGAAGATCTTCGTCCATTCCGAATTCCCGATAGATCCGGTCTCGGTCCGCAGACGAAAAAGCAGCCATGCGAGGGTTCACGAGCAATGCCCGGTAGATCAAAAACGTTAGCGGTACGGCAAATGGAAATACCCATTCGTAATCCGTAATCCGGTAGGTTCCGTCTTCTTCGATGAACACGTTATCATAATTTAGGTCAAGGTCCGTTACCTTAAGGGCGGTAAGCCCATCCGGCAGTTCCTGTTCCCCGAACAGTTTCTCAAACCCGGCGCTTTTTGTAAAAGGCATCGTTCCGTACGCCTTTTGAAGCGCATCGTAAAACTGCTTTAAAAGTGCAAGAAAACGCTCCACACTGTCCGTTTTCGACAGCCGGTCATTCAACGTATCGCTTTCCAGGTATTCAAATTCAACCGAACCGTCTTCTGAAAGTTTGCAGGGCGCAAGGCTCACGCCGCATCCTTCGGGGATGCGCGCCTTAATATCTTGATAAGATTCCGTCATCTTAAGAAGGTGTCCGCATGCATCCTTCGTAGCGGGAACTTTTCTTACAGAGTAAGCACCGTCGTTCTTACAGATGATTGTGGCCTGACGGTATTCCGGTTTCCGTTCGGTCGACATCTTCGCATAGATCACGGACGCATTCCGCATAGTTCCTTTTGCGAAAAGCCTTACCAAAAACGAATTGGCGAATTCCGTTATCAATCCCGCATTCATCAGCGTATCCGCTGCCCGCTGCTCGTTAAAAAGCGTGACACGGTCGGCATCGAAATTCTGCCAGTTCCGGTTCCATTCTCCCTGCCCCGGAAGAAACGCATCGGAGTAGATCCGAAGCGGGAATTTGTAATCCGGATACGGATAATAAAACTCGCTCTCATAGCCGCATGCATCCGCAAGGCTTTGCAGCTCCGCGCGGCTGAAAGTCTTCGGACCGTCTGCGTGGGGATAGCCCTCGATGCTTTCAAAAAAGCGTCCCGTATGGTCTTCCCTGCAGCCTGCAAGGTATTTCAATCCAAGTTTGTTCTCAATCGCGACAAGCACCTCGCCGTCGCTTTTCAAAACCTTTTTGACAGACGTGAGTACTGCCTCATACGGATCCTTGCAATCGGAAAACACTGCTGCGTATTCAAGCACACCGATCAGAAGCACATAGTCAAACCGCTCTTCAAGATTTGAAAGCACTTCTTCCATCGCCCCGACGATGATCTCAAGCCGGTCGCTGTCGGAATGTCTTGTTGCGTTGATGCGGCTCCTTCTTAACGACAGATCCACGGCGCAGACGTCAAGTCCTGCCGAAAGAAGCGCTCCGGTCACCGCTCCGCAGCCCGATCCGAGTTCCAGCACTTTCGCGCCTTTTCGGAACGGATACCAGTTAACGATATTCTCGCGGATCGGCGACAAATGATACAGAACCGGCCAGCTTCCTCTATCCGCAATGATATCGTTATAATCCTTCTGTGGGTTTTCGACAATCGAAAGAAGTTCATTCTCCGTGGCATCGCCGTCCGAATAACGGTCTTCCCCGTTATACCAATTCAGGTTCAGGCGAACCTTGCCAATCATTTCCTGCATGAAAATACCCCTTATTTCACACCTTCATATTGAATCCTGGATTCCACGTCATATACCCCGATCGTGTTATAATCCGAAAGGACCTGAATGTGACAGATATCGTAAAGCCTGTGGTGCACAGCCAGTTCCTCTCCCGCATAGCTCGTAACCCCAAGCGAAAGAAAATACTGACCGCCCTGCAAAAGCATCCGCTGTTTGAATTTTACAACACCGGTCATGCCGTCATGCGTCTTCTCAAGCGTCTGTCCCTCTAACATCGTATTGGTTCCGCAAAGTTCCGTCCCCTTCGGATCTTTGATGGTAAATGCGAAGATCGGATCCTGAACGGCCCGATTCATCCGGAACCGCACGGCGATCGTATACTCATCACCCTTCATCAGCATGCTGGAGATTTCTCCGTCCTTGTTGATGATCCCGAAGTCTTCGATGATGATGCTCTGGTCGCCGTATTCCACATAATTCGGATTCTGCAGAACCGACTCCTTCCAGAGTGCTCCGGAATGCACCGGTTCCTCAATCTTCGTTTCTTCCTCTTTGGCCTGTTTCAGGCCGTTATCCTCATCGTACTGGTTGACGAGAATCTTTCGGTATATGTCAACCGTTTCCTTGCAGTCTCCGACCGCGATCTGCTTCCCGTGATGTAACAGCATGCACCGGTTGCAGTACTTGATCACGCTGCCGAGATCGTGCGAAACGAACAGGATTGTCTTTCCCTGCTCGCGGAATTCGTCGAATTTGCGGTAGCATTTCGTCTGGAAGAAGATGTCGCCGACACTTAACGCCTCGTCGATAATCAGAATGTCCGGGGATACGTTGATTGCTACGGCAAATGCCAGACGCGCGAACATACCGCTCGAATAAATCTTCACGGGCATATTGATGAAATCCCCGATTTCCGCAAATTCCGCGATCATCGGGATGCGGGATTTCATCTCTTCCTCGGAAAATCCCATGATCTTTCCGTTTAAGATGATGTTTTCGATTCCGGTATAGTCGCCGTTAAATCCGGCCCCGAGCTCCAATAAAGCGCTGATCTTTCCGTCCGTGGTAACCGTCCCGCCCGTAGGCTGCAGCACGCCGGTGATGATCTTTAGAAGCGTTGACTTGCCGGAACCGTTCGTTCCGATGATTCCGAAGCATTCCCCTTTGCGGACCTGAAAGCTGACATCATCGAGCGCCGTAAAACGGCCGTGAAGGTTCTTCTGGCGGAAAGAGATTGCTTCCCGGAAGCGGTCTATCTCCCGTTCGTATGTGTTGTAAACTTTACTGATATGTTGTACATCGACAACTACATTATCCATTCCGTTTCGTATGATCCGCCGCAAGGATGCGGAGAATCTTCCTTTCCCGATAAACGCTTTCCGTTAAAGAATATCCGCAAAATGTACACGAAGTCTTGAAAAGAGCTTCTTCGATAAGAATGCGGAAAGGAGGGCAAATGCCCAGAAATAAGCCGTCATGAGGGGACTTTCGAAGAACCACTTACCGTTCATGAATGACTGGCGGTATCCGTCAATCAGATAATAGAGCGGATTCAGTTTGAAAACCCATGAGATTCCCTTCGGCATCATGGAAATGTCCCACATGACCGGACATGCCCACATTAACACCATGAGAAGAATCTCAAGAATCTGGGAGAAATCCCGGAAGAAGGGGATCAGCGCGCAGTTCAGCCTTGCAAATGCGTGCGCAACGAAGAACGTGCACAGCATATAATAGGGAATCTGCAGCATCGTCCAGCACAGAGGGAGTCCCCACAGCAAATACAGAAACAGCACGAACATGACAAAGAAGACGTGCACAATTCCGGATGAGATGACCTTGACCATCGGGAGAATATCTATCTCGAACTTGACCTTCTTAACAAGATACGAGTATTCGAGTAAAGCGTTTCCTCCCGACATTACCGCATCGGAGAAGAAAAACCAGCAGATCATTCCCGGCAGAAGCCAAAACGCATACGGATAGATATTATCCACCGGAGCCGCACGTGCAATGATCGTAAAAACGAAGATATATACGCAAGCCTGAACGACCGGTTTGGCAAATGCCCACAGGATTCCCAGCTGGGAACTGGCGTATTTGCTCTTAAAGTCGTTTTGCGACAGCGAAATCAATAAAGGAATACGACTTAAAAAAGCCTTCATCCGAACTAACACCTCAAACTTCTTATTCCTTTTCTGCGCGCAAGGCCCGAAAAATAAGACCGAAAGGCGATTCGTGCGCATACTCATACATAGTAAATGTTATCACATCCGCTCCTGATTGTCTACTATAGAAAAAAAGAGGTATCCTCCGCGCATCTGCCGCAGAGCAATAAAAAAGGCCCCGCAAAATGCGGAGCCTTTAATGAATCTGTCAACAGATTATGCCCAAGGATTCTCGGTCGGATAAGGAAGAGACTTCGGCTGATTGTAAGCGATGTCCTTGATTCCGAGGAACTTGAATACTTCGAAGAGGGCCTTTCCGTAGTGACCGAAAGCAACGGCACCGTGGTGAGGATATCTCTTCTGAACGAGAACGTGACGATAGAAACGTCCCATCTCCTTGATAGCGAAGATTGCGATACCGCCGAAGGAACGGGTCGGTACATCGAGAATCTCGCCCTCAGCGATGTAGGAAACAAGCTCTCCGTCGCTGTTGCACTGCAGACGATAGAAGGTGATGTCACCTGCTGCGATGTCGCCCTCGAGGGTACCGCGGGTGAAATCGGGATCGCTGCCGGCGGGCTCAAGCAGACGGTGCTGGATGAGCTGGTACTTGATCGCGCGGTCGCTGCACATCTTGCAGGACGGGGTGTTGCCGCAATGGAAGCCCATGAAGGTGTCAGTGAGCTTGTAATCAACCTTACCCTTGATGTCCTCATCGTAAATGTACTGCGGAACGGAGTTGTTGATATCAAGAAGCGTTACAGCATCCTGAGATACGCAAGCACCGATGTACTCGGAAAGTGCACCGTAGATATCTACTTCGCAGGATACCGGGATACCGCGGCTTGCAAGACGGCTGTTAACATAGCAAGGCTCGAAACCGAAGGTCTCGGGGAATGCAGGCCAGCACTTGTCGGCAAATGCAACATACTTGCGGGAACCCTTGTGAGCCTCAGCCCAGTCAAGAAGCGTAAGCTCGAACTGTGCCATGCGGGCGTTCATCTCGGGATAATACTTGCCCTCACCCATCTCCTTAGCCATATCTTCGCAGACAGCCGGGATACGGGGGTCGTTAGCGTGTGCCTTGTAAGCTACGAACAGGTCAAGCTCAGAGTTCTCTTCAATCTCAACACCGAGCTCGTAAAGGCCCTTAATGGGAGCGTTACAAGCGAAGAAATCCTGCGGTCTGGGACCGAAGGTAATAATCTTAAGGTTCTTAACACCGATAATAGCGCGTGCGATCGGAACGAACTCGCCGATCATCTTGGCAATATCGTCAGCGGTGCCAACCGGATACTCCGGAATATAGCCCTTCAGATGACGCATACCAAGGTTGTAGGAGCAGTTCAGCATACCGCAGTAAGCATCGCCACGGCCGTTGATCATGTCGCCGTCTCCCTCAGCGGCTGCTACGAACATAACGGGGCCGTCAAAGTTCTTAGCGATCAAAGTCTCGGGGGTCTCAGGACCGAAGTTTCCGAGAAATACAACAAGTGCGTTACACTCTGCAGCATTCACGTCTGCAACTGCTGCCATCATATCCTTCTCATTCTCTACCATAACGGGGCAAACATAAAGGTCGCCCTTGTAAGCTGCAGCGATTGCATCACGACGCTTCTTAGAAAGCTCGATCGGGAAGCAGTCACGGCTTACTGCAATGATTCCAAGTTTTACAACAGGAATATTAGTCATAGCCATCACGTAATACCATACCTTTCTTGTATATAGTTTTTGGGGATACACCCATACTGCTCTCATTATACAGTTTTCAAGTCTTTATGTCAACTTAAAGGACTGTGAAAAGATGGTGTCCGAAGGGGGTCTTTGAGATTGCACATCCCCCCTTTTTTACATGTCCCATCCGACACGAAAAAGGCTTTCCGTCTTACTGGTTCTTTCTCTTCTGAAGCTCGGCTTCAGCTTCTTCTTCGCTGTTAAAATAGTATCCGTCATAGCCGGTTCCGACCATGCCGAGCTCACCGTCCTGCTTGATGCATACGTCATATGCCTTGCAAAGAACGCAGATTGATTTCAGGGCATCGCCTTCACCCGTGCGGATAGCATATTCCACAATGGCAATCTGCCAGAACTCATTCCGTGCACTTCCGTATTCATCGGTTGTCGCAAAAAGTTCCTTATTCTGGTATTTCACGTCATTTATGGCGAGGATTTCTCCGCCGGCATCAACCCCTCCCGGCAAGTAAGCCGACCCGACGCTCTTATTAAACTCCTCTTTCAGCCCGAAGAATTTCTCCGGGTCATAATTAAGGCCTTCTTCAAGCGTAGCAAGGACATGCGGGGCATTTGCCGGAATCGTATACTCCATCGTCATCTTATCTTCGTCATAGGTATATCCGGCTTCTTTCAGTGCCTTCTCGTTGGAGTAATAGATTCTTGCCGTTACGGTAACGGTATCGCCGATGTTCAGACCGCTCGTTCTGCTGAGGCTGTACTGAACGTTATCCTGAACGATCTGCGGCATCTCGGAAGAGTCGGCCTTCATGGAAAGGGACGGAGCATAGCCGTCATAGGTAAACTTAAGACCTGCAAACAGATCAAGCATTTCGAGTTCCTTCAGACCGGAAACCGTAACAACCTTCTTCAGGTCTTCCTCGGCAACGGTATAGTATTTGCCGTCGCGGATCAGATAGCCTTTGCCGAGGTCGCCGTAAGGATCTGCGACAAATGTGATCGTGTCTCCGTTCTTCTTGGCATCATAATAATCCGTATCAACATGGAGATAGAACAGATTCTTGATCTCCTCGCTGATATCATCAAAGCTGTATTTGATCTCGGCGCTGCCGTCGTATCCCTCAAATGTGCATACCAGTTTTTCAAACGGAACAACCTTCGTGCATTCCGCGAAATCACCTTCGACGAAGGTATATTCAAAGGTCGTATTGGTCAGGTTGACATGCGCCTTCTTGAGATCATCCTCGTCATACTTTACGGTAATTTTGATCGTATCGCCGACGCTGTAAGAGCCGTTCTTCTCATCATCCTCAATCGTGAATTTCAGCTTCTTTAATTCGTCCTTGGCTTCATCGATCTTGTCCTCATTCGAAAGCGTCTTCCATGCCTTTGTTCCGCTGAAATACTCGCTGGAAACCTTCTTCAGATAGCTTCGGATGCCTTCCGGATAAGTCTCTTCGTCGTTTTTGGTCATATCATAGAGATAAGACCAAAGCCCGGGGTACTCCTCTTCTTCGGCATTAATGATACTGTTCATCGACTTCTCATTTGCCACAAGAACCGCGATCTGTCCGTGTCCGTCCGGACCGTAGCCGATGACTTTAACAAGCTTCGAAGCGTCAATCGTCTCTTTGCGTAAACCGAGAATGACAAGAATCGCAACAACGATACCGATCACGGCAACCGCTGCCGCGGCAAGACCGATGATCAGTCCCTTCTTAGATTTCTTCGGCGGATTCGACGGTGCGGCAGGTGCCTGATAAGGCGCATAAGGCTGCTCCGGCACCTGGCTAAACGCCGGTACATCGGGAACCGCATCCGGGATCACAGGTGCAACGGTTTCCTCTGCCGTTGCCACTGTATTAGCAACAGTTTCTTCTGCTGCAGTCTCAGCATTAACAACTGCCGCTTCCACTGCGGCAGCTTCCGTAACGGCTGTCTCGGCCGCTGCCTGAACTTCCTCCACGGCAGGTGCTGCTTCCTCTGCAACGGCTTCCGCTGCTTCCTCAACCATTTCCGGCACGGCGATGAGGGGCTCCTGTTTCGCTCCGCAGCTGAGACAGAACTTCATATCGTCTTCCAGTGTTGCTCCGCACTGATTACAAAACTTCATAATAAACCTCCGTTTCCGGTCCCTTAAGGACCGTTTCAGTCTGTCACCCTGCGTGCACCGATGCCCGCAGGACTTTACAATTATAGATGAAAGCCCGAATCGTGTCAATTGCAAATACGCCGCGGATGCGCTATGATAAGGACGGAAAGTGCTTTTTCGTATGACATTTTCCGGAAAATGACAGGGAGGGATCTACATGAACGTACAATACCGCAACATGGACGAGAATCTGGTGCAGCGGATCCGCGATGACAGGGCTAAGGGCTTTAAAAATCCTTACGCGGCAGCCGACGAAGACTGCGTTCGACGAGACGGCAGCCATGACCGTGCGAATCTGTGGCGTCCCGCTTACCTTCGTGACGTTGAAAAGATCCTTTACCTCCCATATTACAACCGCTACGCCGACAAAACGCAGGTGTTCTCCTTTTACATGAACGACGACATTACAAGACGGGCACTGCACGTGCAGCTTGTCTCGAGGATTGCCCGTAACATCGGTTCCCTGCTCGGTCTCAATCTCGATCTGATCGAAGCGATCTCTCTCGGGCATGATATCGGCCATACTCCGTTCGGACATGCCGGCGAAAAATGCCTGAGTAATATCTTTCATAAGCACACCGGCCTCTACTTTAACCATAATGTCCAGAGCGCCCGCGCTCTCGATGTACTTTTCCGCCGGAATATCAGCCTGCAGACGCTCGACGGTGTGCTCAGCCACAACGGAGAGTTCGAGCAGCAGAAGTATCAGCCCACCGGAAACCGGGATTTCAGCGTGTATGACGCCGATGTACGGCGCTGCTATGAAGTTTCGGACGGCGGAAAGTTCCTTGTTCCCGCCACACTCGAAGGCTGTGTGATGCGGATCAGCGATATCATCGCTTATCTCGGAAAGGACCGCCAGGACGCCGTGACCGCCGGTATTCTTCCCGCCGACTACCGGTTTGAATCCAACTATCTCGGCCCGCATAATGCCGCGATGATCAACAACCTGATCGTTGATATCGTCGAGCAGAGCTACGGGAAGGATTATATCGCGATGAGCCCCGACATTTTCGAAGGTCTTAAGGAAGCCAAGAAAGAAAACTATGAAGTTATCTATCTGAACGACACGGTCAAGAAAACCTATGACGAACAGGTTGCGCCGATGTTTGCGGAAGTATATGAGCGGCTTCGTGAGGATCTTCTGAAGGGCGACGAGTCCTCGCCGGTCTTCACGCACCACATCGATTTCATAAATAAAAACCGGGCGCTTTACAACGCGCCCGGAGAATATCTCTCGGAAGATCCCGATTATATTGTCTGCGATTATATCGCGAGCATGACCGATGACTATTTCCTCGAACTGTATAATTATCTGTTCAAGGAAAAAGGCCACTCCATCCGCTTCCGTTCCTATTTCGACTAACGGCAGCCGCAATCATACCCTTTCAGCAAATACTGCAGAATATATATCTGCTGCTTGTCCGCGTCGGCGGTTGCTTCGTCCTTGCGGATCTTCTCCAAGCCCCTAAGCGCCATCCAGCGGTCACAGTCCGATATAGGCTCAACACCTTCCGGTACGGGTTCCATGGAGACAAATGCAAGGAGTCTCACCAGTACCGCAAGTACCGTCTCGCGGTCTTCGATCACTGCCGTTTCGGAGATAAAGCAGCTCAGCTCCAAAATGTATTTCTTAATCTGTCCGACGGTATAGTCAACCCCCATCGCATTCACAAGGGGCATCTCGTCCTCACCCAGATTCTCGGGATAAAACTCCACGTTCCTACCTCGTTTCCGTTCGTATCTTCACGATATCCGTTTGCCAAATCCTGCCCTCTTATAACAGATGCGCGCGGATTTCCTCCGCAGACAGCGTGCTCAGATATGCCGGCGGCACATCGAAAACGGTCTTGCAGCCGCTCATTCCCTCCGCCTTCATTCTGACGATCGCACGGGCAAATGCCAGCAATACCGACGCCGTGAACTCCGGATTGGAATCCAGCTGCAGACGGTACTCGATCACATGCTTATGGTCACCGTTACCGGTCTTGCCGGTACGGAATACAAATCCGCCGTGCGGCATACCCTGATGGTCACGCGCGAATTCCTCTTCGGTAATGAAATTCACCGTCGTATCATAATCCGCGAAGTAGTTCGGCATCGTCTTAATGTCATTCTCAATCTTTGCAAGGTCAGCACCCGGCTTCGGAACGACGTAGCATACTCTCGTGTGCTTCTGTCTCGTGGTCAGCTCGGGATTCTTTCCGCTTCTTACCGCTTCCAGCGCTTCGGGAACCGGAATCGTATACTGCTTCCCGTTCGCAACGCCTTCCACTCTGCGAATCGCGTCGGAATGCCCCTGGCTTACGCCCTTGCCCCAGAACGTGTAATCATTACCGTCCGGAAGAATGCAGTTCGCATACAGTCTTGCTAGCGAAAACATACCGGGATCCCAGCCGCAGGAGATCATGGCAACCTGTCCGCCTTCCTTTGCGGCAGCATCAACATTCGCAAAATGTTCCGGAATTCTTGCGTGCGTGTCGAAACTGTCAACAACACAGAAATCCTTCGCGTATTTCTTGGTCATCTCCGGCAGATCCGTTGCGCTTCCGCCACAGATCATCAGCACGTCGATGTCGTTTTTATGGGAAAGGATGTCCGTGGCAGAATACACCGGAACACCTTCCGTCTGTAATTTCAAAGTCTCCGGAGCTCTTCTCGTAAACACCGCAACAAGCTCCATATCAGGATTCTGGCGGATGCCGAGCTCAATTCCGCGGCCCAGATTTCCGTAGCCGAGGATTCCTACTCTAATACTCATATATACCTCCGATTTCACGGTTTCCCGTATTCCAAGCGTTATTTTATCCCTGCGAAAAATGGCTGTCAAGAAAAATGCCCGACGCAAAATGCGTAATATATTTCGCATTTTCCGCATAATTTAGGATTCCGACACTCTTTTTACCCTTCCGCAGGCGCTTCCCGACGTTCCAACGCAGCACCTATCCGCGGTAACTCTCCTTCGGTCCGAGATAGGAACGGGCGGGCTCTTCGCCTTCTTTAAACACGACAAGCTTCTCGAGAACGAAATTCGGAGAAATCGCGTAGATTGTAACCGTATTCGTGCCCTTCTTAAGTTCCACCGGAACCGTTGTTACGCGGACATTATCAAGAACGCCCGACGCCCATGCATCGTTGCCGTCTCCGACACGGAAGCCTTCCGGAATCGCGTTGATCTTCTTCAGGCGTCCATCGTTCACGCCGATTCCGAAGAACAGCTCCGGTACCCGTACAGGCGGGTTGCTCGGATTCTGATAGATGCTTACAAAGTATCTGCCATCCGACGGCACCGTGAAGCGGTAGGTCACGCCCGGTGCATCCTTGGCTGTAAAGGTTACATCCTGCGGAAATGCTTTCACGGCCGAAAGCGTGCGTCCGTAATCCGGCAGAATCTCAAAAGAGCCTGCCTTTGTGTCCTTCTTCGTAAAGAAATGCTCTGCCTCGATGGAAATGTAATGTCCGAGCATCGCGCCCTCGCCGAATACCTTCGAGAGGTTCGGCATCGCATGGATCTTCTCAGACATGTCAACGCTGTTCTCCGCGCAGTAAAGGAACGTGCCGGCTTCTTCTCCGCCCGCCGGAACGCATACCGGGATTCTTACGCGGATATGACCTGCCGCACCATGGATCTTTACCTCGAAAATCGTACTTTCCGTAACCTTCGTGCGGTCAATCGTAACCTTCAAAAGCATCAGGCTCTCCGGCTTTACGGTTCCGCTCATCTTCGAAATGGTAATGCTATCGGACGGATTCTCAACGGTAAATGCGATCGGCTTCGCCGAAGCAGTCGAAAGCCCGATGGTTCCGTGCTCCGCTCTCGGGTCAAGGAACGCTCCCATCGTCAGCACCCGTGCGGTCCAGGGCGTACCTTCGGTATGCTGGCTTGTTCCCGGAATCGTCACGATCAGGCGGTCCTTATCGGCCGGGACAAATGTGTGCACGACCGGATTCTGGCACTCTTCCTCACACCAGTACTTAAAACCGATGTGCTCCGACATGCCCATGCCGTACCATTTTCCTTTATGGATCGTATGAAGTTCTTCGACAAGCTCGCGGTCTCTCTGATAGCAGGCGTCGATTTCCTTCGCAAGCTTCAGCGCATATGTGCTTCCGAACGAAGCATACGCATGGTTCTGCGTTGTAAGTGCCCACATCTTCATGACGGTAAGGTCCGCGACAACCGGCAGATACACAAGCTCATAGTAGCCGAACGCCGCCTCCTCTGAGATGGAAGCCCTAAGCTTCTCCGCAGCCGCGATCAGGTGGTCGCATTCCGCGATCAGCTCATCACATTCGCCATACGCGAAAGGCGCATAAACGGTATCGTTCATCGCTTCGGTACGTCTCGCTACGGTAAGCTTTGTGTAGCCGCGCAGCAGTTCCGCCATCTTCGTGCTTTCCGCGTCGTCAATAAGTCCCGCGAAATGCTTTGCCGGGAATGCCTTCGTATACTTCACCGCACTATTCCGGTCACTCGTTCCGTAACGGTCGAAATCATAGGCGAGATCTAAGAAATAAGCAAGCGGATACTCGTTACTGAAGATATCACCGACGTTTACGATCCATAGCTCGCGGATACCGTTATCATAAGCGGTCGTCATCTGCTCCCAAACCTTCGGAAGGAACGAAGTATTGTACCATTCGAACGAGATCGGGTAGCCGTGATAATCAAGATGATAATACATGCCGTAACCGCCCTTGTGATCCCGCATTTCGGGCGTCGGGAGGGTACGGAGGTTTCCGTAGTTATCGTCGCAGAGCATCAGCGTAACGCCTTCGAGCTCGGGATCGCCCATCAGACCGGGCGTCGTCTCGTCGCCGTAGAAATAGGGCTCCACCTCTTTATAGAGGGCAAGCATTCTCGGGACTTTATCAAGATCCTTATTCACATGCTTTTTGATCAGCCCGTTCTGCGTCTTCAGAACGCGACGCAAAAGGTCGATGTTGTCCGCAAGCGTCGCTTCGCGTCCGAGGATTGCCGTATCTGCCTCGCCTCGCATGCCGACCGTGATTACGTTCTCAAACTTTCCACTTCTCTTAAGGCCGTCCTCCCAGAAGCGCGTGATACCCTTTTCGTTCGTATTGAAGTTCCAGGCGTCACCGTAAACGGAATCTTTGCCGCGCACATAGCGGTACTCTTCGCCCTGGCGGCAGCATGGCTCATGATGGGACGCTCCCATTACGACGCCGAGTTCGTCCGCAAGGATTGCATTCTCCAGTCCCGGACCGTCATTCGGGAAGATTGCCGACCACATCGCGGGCCACAGATAGTTACCCTTCAAACGGAGCAACAGCTCAAATACGTGCACATAAGCCTTGGCGTTGAATCCGCCGTAATTCTTCGCGCAGAAATTGCCGAATGCCGGCCATTCATCGTTGATGAAAAATCCGCGGAAACGTACCGAAGGTTCCTTCGAAACGAAACGGAATCCTTCTTCCAGTGTGAATTCACTCAGCCGTGCAGGCTTCATGTCAAGCCAGTCGATGAACGGGGAAACGCCGAGCATTTCGGAAAGGTGGAACAGTCCGTAAACGGTACCCCTCTTCTCGCTTCCGGCAATGACGAGCGCCGTTTTAAACGCGCCGTCTCCTTTACCGAATGCCGCTTTCTTCGGAACATCCTTTAAAACGGCAAATGTAAACACTTCCCTCTTTCCTTCGATCGTCTTCAGGTCGATCAATCCTGCTTTTCCGAGATTTGCGATCAGTTTGCTCTTCCCTGCGGTTCCGAACAAAACAGGCAACGTAACAGCCTCCGTTCCTTCCGCTCCCGCCAAAACCTGCGGCTGCGCGCCGAACACTGCCTTCATGTCCTCACTTACGCGGCCCGCAATCTTCATTACACCGCTCCATTCATCGGCGCTGCCGATGAAGGCAACCGCTCCTCTGCTGATATTATGCTTTGAAATACTGAAGTCCATGTCTTTATCCTTTCGACGTTTTCTATACCAAACGGCGGATTTCCTCACCGTGGTGTTTCTCATTCATCGGCGCCTTCTATGTTGCTGTCGATGTTCTTTCTCTTACGAAGGACCAGGAATGCGCCGCCTGCGGCGAGCAAAACCGCAACGACAGGAAGAATGATCCATAACGGGTTAAGTTTACCTTTCTTCTGTTCCTTGGCGGCCAACCGGTCTTTCTCCGCCGGTTCCGGATCATCTTTGCCGTCCGGAGCAGCCGTCGGCTTATCCTCTCCTGTCGGCGCCGGCGTAATACCGGTTTCTCCTTTGTTCGAACTGTATCGGATCGTGACCGGATAGTACGGTCCGGGATTGTTATTTGCACCTTGGATTTCTTCTGCGCAGCTGTATTCCGGAAGCGCCTCAATGGTTTTGCTGTCCGTATTGATCCGGATGTCAGCTTTTCCGTCTCCGTTCAGGTCCATATTTCCGAGAACCCGGTTCCCCCCAAGGGATTCCTCAATACATATGAGCATCCCGTCCTCATAGGTATAAGGCCCTTTATTCAGGTCTATTACCAGGGGAATGCCTTCTTTCAACACGGTCGCGACGAACACGGATCGATTCGGCATATAGAATTCATAAACATCTTCTTTGTGATACTCGAGCAGTACATCCGACGATTCCATAACCGCATAATGGATATCGTCATTAGAAGAACGGTCTATCGCCACGGAAATCCTGTGTCCGGGAATACCGGAATAGATTACCTCATCATAATTCCTGTCATCATAAGCCTTTCCGCCTTTGACAACGATTGTGAACGACTCAAAGGTAACCGTTACATTTTGCACGGTTGCGGGATACGGAAACTTAATGCTGTCAGCCTTTCCCACCATATATTCGTCCAGGGTATTCAAACTCATGGAAATAACGCTTCCATTCCATTGAATCCCGAAATCACGATATGTTTCCTGCAAAGAATACCAGGCGCTCTGAATATCACTGTCCTCATCGTAAGGAACGTGATACTCCCATCGTGTTCCGTCGTCACTGACTTCAAATGCGATCGTTACATCACGAACCTGTCCGTCCACGTTTTCGCCGCCCTCCGCGACATAAGAAATATCGCAGGCAGGCATGAGAAACGCCGAAGGTCCCCCCCATTCAAAATAGTGTTCCGGAAGGAAATAGTATTCCGGGTCCGACTTAAAATCCGAAGCCCTATGGCCTTGCAGTTCCACATTTACTATCGTGCCGGGGGCCGCCTCCGTAATCCGTTTTCCGTTCCCGTCGAAAGCCTTCCCGCCGTTAACCGTTACCCGGTATTTCTCCGCGACCGGATCTTTCGGAAAGATAATCTTATACGGTCCATGAGGCCCGTCATTAGGTTCGGATATGGTATACTCCCCGTGAATCGAATTCCCGGAAAGCGGTATTACAAAATACGAATTGCAGTACCATCCTCCGGGGCCGGATACTCCGAAATAACCGGCAGCAATGTCCAACGTACCGTCGCCGTCGAGATCTGCCTTTCCATAAAGATATCCGCCTTCTGAAAGATCAGTATCCTTTACTACCCGGTAGTTTCTCGGATAATATACGGAATCCTCTCTGTATACGCGTCCGTTCGCTTCTGTCGGAGCTATCCAGTACCCTTTTGAAAGATCAATCGTTACCGGCGTCTGGTCTTTTACAACCGACTCCCAGATCACATCGCAGGCGGGCATGATAAAGGGAACATAAGCCTGATCATAATCGTCCTGCCGGATTCTGTTCAGCGAAGCGTCAAAGGCGTCGCATTTCCAGGAATCGACATATTGGCCGTTTAAAGTATCGGCCACCGGATATACCGTCTCTCCGGGAGCCGCCACGGTAACAGTCTTCCCTCCTGCCAATTCCGCATGGCCGTTTTGCACGGATACGGAATACTCCTTCTTAACCGGTTCTTCACTGAAAAGGAATGTGATCGGACTGTATTTAGCATAATAATTGTTCTTATTCGGTGTAAAGGTATATGCGCCGCAAATACTGCAATCCCCCGCAGGAACCAGGTATGGCGTTCCGTTAAGATCTCCGTCAACGCCTTCATGGTCATAACTCGGAATCAGCACCCGTACAAGAAGGTCTGCTGATCCGTTCCCGTCAATGTCATAAGCCCCGTCGACATATCCATAAGACGGTTCTCCAACCGAGATTTCGGCTTTTTTTAATTCGTCCAGTAATTCCTTTGTCCCAAAGTATTGCTCAAGGCCTGTACAGGCATCAAGATTCAGAATTCCCTTCGTTAAGTCAATCGTAAGCGGAACCTGTTCCTCAATCGTTGCATTCACTGCATAGTCGTATTTTCCCGGCCCGCGTGAAGCAATATCGAGCTCAACAGTAAGGGAATATCGTTCCAGTCCTTCGGGCGTCAGACCTTCGTACCTGATCTTTTCAGGGAAGTACTCAATCCCATACTCGATCCCCTCTCCTTTTTGACTGATAAAATAGGATCTGATCCATTTATTTTTCGGAATTTCCCACCAGATGGTCACCGCGGTTCCGTAAGGCACTTCCGTTACTCTGGTCCCGTCCTCGATTGTTGCGTACCCGCTATTCCAGACCTTTATCGTACAAATATTATCATCTTCCGCTTTCGCATTGCCGGCAGAGGGCCACAAGAAACCCAGCAGGATCACGACCGCGAAAAGAATGTTTATCATGCGTTTCACCGCTTCTTCCTCCACATATATATTCGTTCTGATGCTTCTGTTTAGCATAGCAGAAAGAGGACTTTTTTGCAATGATAAGGGGACAAATGGGACCATTTTCCGAAAAAAACGTAACAACCCCCTTGACAGTGTAACAATGTTACGCTATAATGACCATCGTAACAATGTTACGGAGGTGAGACATGGAAGAAGACCGCAACCTGATTTCCAAACGGGAACTGCTTTCCCGCTACGGAATTTCCTACGGTGCCTTGTACCGCTGGAAACGAAAAGGCCTGATTCCCGACGACTGGTTCATCCGTAAATCCACCGCCACCGGGCAGGAGACGTATTTTCCGGAAGCGCTGATCTGCGAACGTGTGGAACGGATTCTGGAGACGAAGAACGAAGTTCTTTTGGATGAACTGGCAGGCAAGCTGTCCGGTGAAGAACGGCAGAACGCCTTTATTGTGATTGACACACCTTACGGGGAGAAGTCCTTCAAAATGAACGACGTCCGCTCCGTTACCCTGCGCGGGGACGGCGGACAGAAGATTGACATCACGGAAACCGTGAAACAACTTATTCCGAAAGGGAGGAATTAACTTATGAACATTTCTGGTGCCGGCTCGCTACCGGGCGGCGTATACGACGACTCAATCCATATCAGCGGAAGCGGAAGAATAACCGGAACCGTTTCCTGTACCTCTTTCCATTCATCCGGATCCGGAAAGGTTGACGGTGACATCTTCTGCAGCGAATCTCTCCACAGCAGCGGATCCTGCAGAATTGAAGGCTCCGTTCAGGCGGAATCCGTCTCCTCATCCGGTTCCTTCCATGTCGGAGGAACGGTTTCGTCTCCCGGCACGGTCCGTGCATCCGGATCATTCCATTCCGGGACGGTAAATGTATCGGAGTTCCATACAAGCGGAGGCGTCACCGTTGACGGCGACATTTCCGCGGAAGAAGTTAAGATTTCCGGCGGCATCAAGTGCTCCGGTCTTTTGAATGCGGAGAACATCCACATCCGTTTCGGCGGAAATTCCGGCGCAGGCAGTGTCGGCGGAAGTTCCATCAAAATCGTACGCGGAGACAACTTCAACATCGGCGGGTTCTTCTACCGTCTTTTCGGCGGCAAGGAGCCCAACCTTTTCGATGTCCCCGGCTCCATTGAAGGCGATGAGATCTATCTTGAATATGTCGGTGCCGCTTCCGTTACCGGCCGTATCGTAAAAATCGGCCCCGGCTGCGACATCGGACAGGTTTCCTATATTGAAACCATTGAGATTTCCGACGAAGCATCCGTCGGCAGCACGGAACAGCTGAACGGCTGAACAGGGGGATTATCAATAAACAAGGGTACGCAAACCGCGTACCCTTTTTCAATCTCTTTACGGGAAAATGTAACAGTCATACCGGATTGCCTTGCCGTTAAGGCTGTAATCCGGTTTCTGCCCGGCAAGAACCGGCCCCTTCAGAGGCCTCTTTACCAGAATCCTGTGTGCGCCGGCCGAAACCGCAGCGTCGAACAATTCCTTTTCCTCCCCGCATGGTTTCTCGAGCTGCTGCAGAAGCTGGAACTTCTTTTTGATCAAAGCGCTCTTATGGCGTTCCGGAAACATCGGATCCAAAAGAATCACGTCCGGCTTTTCCGCCATCTCCTTCATCGCCTTGATGCTGTCCCCGAAATATAACGTCATCCGTGATGCGATACCGGCCATGGTTTCATCTGCCGCGGCTCTCCGCAACGCGTCCGCTAAAAGCGCCGCGATAACGGGGTCCGACTCGTAAAGCTGTACCGCAAAGCCGGCTGCTGCCAGTAAAAATGCGTCTTCCCCGAGCCCCGCCGTTGCATCAACAGCCGTTGCACGCTCCCCGAACGCTTTCCTCTTGGCTGCTTTCACCAGTAGTTCTCCGGCCAGCCGCCCCTTCTGCGTGCGTCCGAGAATGCGGTTAAAATCACCGCACATCGACAAATCCCCGTCCGTCAGATACAGTACGCCGTCCTTAACGGAAAGATACAGTTCTCCCTCCGCCGCTTCCTTATCAAGCAGAAATCCGTATTGTTCCGCAATCTGCCCGGCAAGCGGGCGGTCTTCCTCTCCGGTGATCAGGCGCATAGATTCCTTCCTTCCGATCCGTAACATAATGCACATAAAAACGGCCTCCGGTCCGCTTTCCGGCTTCCGGAGGCCGTCACTTTACTTAAAAAACGATGCCACAATACCGGCCGCTCCGATAACCAGGAGCGTGATCGGCGCAACCATTGCATTTCTCGTCTTCGCCGCTATATAGCTCTTCGGGTTCTTCGGATTGTAGTAGATATCAATCTTGTTGCCGACTTTGTATTTCTTCCTTCTCTGTGAACGGATATTTAACATATCCCGAATCTCTTCCTCGTTGGCAGTAAAGGAAACAACCGGAACATAGTTCGTCACTTTCTTACCGTCATTCGTCATGTCGACATCCTCATGGATGTCTACGATCTCCGCGTTCGCCAGAACGTTAAATACTCTCTTGCGTCTCAGTGTCAGCAGAAGCCCGATCAGTCCCGCGGCCGCCACAACAATACCGCCGAACAGCAATACATAATGCAACATCACCCATACCTCCCTTTATTCCTTCGTCGCTACATCATACAGCAGATTTACGCATCCCTCGATGCCGAACGTACTGCTGTTCAATGTCATATCATAATTCTGCGCCTTGCCCCATTCATAGTCCGTATAGTACTTATAATGGTTGGCACGCGCCTTATCGCGCTTCCGGATAGTCTTCTCGACATCCTCGGGAGCAAATCCGTATTCCTTCACGGCACGCTCCGCTTTGTTCTCCATATTCCCGTGGATGAATACATGCAGAGAATCCGGAACATCCCTGAGAATAAAGTCGGCGCATCGTCCGACGATAACGCAGTTTTCTTTCGAAGCGATATCTTTGATGATATCGGACTGCACAACGAAAAGCTGGTCCTGTAACGGCAGCATGTTTCCGCCGAATACCATCCCTGCATACGTCATATTGCTTGCGATATTAAACAGAAGGCTTCCCGTGATATGTTCTCCCTGCTCTTCAATAAAGTCCTTTGCCAGACCGCTCTCTTTCGCAACACGGTCGATCAGTTCTTTATCATAGTAGGAATATCCGAGCTTCTCGGCTAACATTTTGCCGATCTGCCTTCCGCCGCTTCCGCACTCACGGCTGATTGTAATAATCTTTTTCATGGCAGCGCCTCCTTTGATTTGTTTTATCTATTATATCACACGGCCAACGGATTAGGCAACTTTATCGATAAACATTTTCCGTCTTCTTTCGCCCACCTTTCAACCTCGTGGTAATGCCGGGCAGGACGTGGATGTCTGCGAGTGCCCGATGATCCTCTGTTGGATGCATAAGAAAATCCCCCGGTTTGGGGGATTTTCCGACCCTCGGTTATTGAAAGGCTCTTAAACGGTTCACGGATCCCAACCTTCACGGTCAAGTAACCATACATCATCTATAACAAGATAAATCTTGTAATGATAATTGACCCTATCGTAAACATGTACCTTTTTAATTCCGGGATCACTTTCGTACAATTCCCACGATAAGGTTTCTTCGCCTATCCTGCATTCTCCGGATTGTACCCGCTCCCACTGACAGGCTTTACTTAACACATAAGAATTCTCATCGTAGATTCCTCCGTTATTACCGTTATACGAAATATAATTGCCGGTAGTTAACGGGGCAGAATTTCCGTCCAAATAGCTTGCTTGGATATTCACGGAGTAATCATAATACTCCTCGTTGACATTTCTTTCGGTCTCCGCCCATGTTATTACATGGTTTGTTTTGTCAACCGATATCCCTATTGTCTTTCCTATCGCCTCTGTTTCAAAGGCATATGCACCGGTCCAGGTAATTCCCCTGTAAAATCGCCCGAAGTCAACGTCATGCATATTATCCTGCCGGAAGGATGCTACATATTGTCCGTCCGACATAAGACAGCCGGCCAGATAATAATCGTAGGCCTCCTTTGAAGCATCCGTTCCGGTATATGTGAAGGATTCTATTTCGCCTTCTTCATTATATTCCGTTTTGTATGTCGCCCCGCGCCCGTAAGCCGCGAACTCATAGATTTCCACAACATTTTGTTCATCCAGCTTAACCGTTTCCAGCAGGGCGGTTTTCGTAACCGGGACATCCTTGAATGAGGATTTCAGATCCTTAAGATACTGCTCCTTATGATTCTTTATCATACTCGGATTCGCCGCCTCATATTTTGCTACGACATCCTTGATCAACTCGTCTCCAGGCCAAACCAAACTATAAAACAGGTTCGGATAATAAAGTTTAACCGACTCTACAGGAAGGCTGTTATTCACAGGAGACCGGTCCCATGTAAAGCAATATAAATGTCCCTGGAAAAAACCGTATACCATGTATCCCTCCCCGTCACTGCCGGGAACCGGACCACTCAGTTCGTCGAGTACAACGTCTCTGATCTGTGAATATGTCATTCCGGAATAAAGTCCGGGACCGATATTGATATTTGGCGTCTCATGACCGGAAGTCTCTGTTTCTATCATTTCTACTATGCTTCCCATGAGCAGAGTCTCCTTGCCGGTCGTAAACATAAAGTAAACTTTGCCGTCAAATGTGATTCCTCCGGTAGTTCCGTCGTCACGCTCATTGCCCCAGTATTCATATCGGTAATCCCGTCCGATTTCGTCAATTACCTCACCGGCCGTCTTACCGATAAATCTGGAGATGTCTCCGTATTCAACGGGGCCGTCGGTCAGATCCGGCGTAGGTGTCGGAATTAACGTGGGAGTGGGTGTGATTTCCCCGGTCGGAGTAATATCCGGTGTCGGTGTTGCCGAAGGTGTCGGCTGCATCTTCCCTGTAGGTTCCGGCGTAACAGTCGGCGTAACGGTCGGTTCCTTCTGATGACGATTTTTCTCAATCCATATGTTCTTGCCGATAATCCCGATCAGAATCCCCACACACAAAACTGCTGCCACAGCGACCCATCTTCCGAACAGGAATAGGTCTCTGTTCTTCTTTCCGCTTCCCTTTGCCTTTTTCCCGGATACTTCTCTTTCCACATGATTCTTCCCGGCGTTCTCGCTTCTTAACAGAATATCTTCGTCAATCGCACTCATGCTTCTGAACAGATCTTCTTTAGTCATTGAAAAATCCCCCCTTTCTGAGGCATTTCTTCAACTTCTTACGGACACGGCACAGCATTACCGTGACATGATTGTCCGTCATGCCGTAACGCCCGGCTATTTCCGCCACGGATTCCGTAAAGAAATACCGCCTTACGAAGACGTTACCTTCCTTTTCCGGAAGTGCCCGTACAAATGTGCGTATGCACTCCTCCAGTTCCTTCGCCTCATACTCCTTTTCCACATTACGGCTGCTCGCGATGCATTCTCCCAGTTCCTCGAGAACCAGGTCTCGCTCTCCGCCTCCGCGCTTCACGGCCGTTTCCGCCTCCACGCGGTTAACGGCGATATTGCGGGTTATCTTTGCAAGAAACATCTTCAGTTTCTGCGGGATCGTCGGCGGAATGGAATTCCATGCTTTAAACCAGGTATCATTCACACATTCCTCGGAATCCTCGCGGTTATGCAGGATGCGGTCGGCAACGGTCATGCAATATGCTCCGTACTTGATCTCCGTCTCCCGGATCGCGTCAGAGTTTCTGTGCAGATACAGTTCTATTATCTGACAATCTTCCAAAAACCTTCCCTCCTTTAAGTTTGCTGTAAAAGCCTTCTCACCTATACAGACAGCGTTTAAGGCGAAACATTACAGGTTATTTCAAAAAATTTTCCGATTTTTCAAAAAATGTCTTCTCCCCCCTCGGGAAAAGATATTATTGCCATTTTCCTTCCTTCGTTTTATACTGTAAACGTTATGACAAAACAGAAAGAGGTCCTTATGGTTTATAATACGATTCTTGATGCAATGGGGCATACGCCCATGATCAAACTGCAGCGCATGGCCGGTCCGGACAGCGCTGACGTGCTTGTCAAATTCGAAGGTCTGAACGTCGGCGGATCCATTAAGACCAGAACCGCCTATAATATGATCCTGGCCGCCGAAAAGGAAGGCCTGATCAAAAAGGATACGATCATCGTGGAGCCGACAAGCGGCAACCAGGGCATCGGCCTTGCACTGATCGGCGCGGTACGCGGGTACCGCACGATCATCATCATGCCGGATTCCGTAAGCGAAGAGCGACGCAAGCTTGTTCACCATTACGGCGCGGAAGTGATCCTGATCCATGACGCGGGCGACATCGGCGCCTGCATCGAGGAATGCCTTAATACGGCAATGCGCATGCAGCAGGAAGACCCGAACGTCTTCGTGCCCCAGCAGTTCAGCAACCCGAACAATCCGCTTGTGCACAAATACCACACCGGCGTCGAGATTCTCGAACAGGTGGCAGGTCCGATTGACGGCTTCTGCTCCGGTATCGGTACCGGCGGTACGATCTCCGGAATCGGCGAAGTGCTCCGCACGCAGAACCCCGACATCACGATCTGGGCGGTTGAGCCGGAGAACGCGGCGATCCTTTCGGGCGGATCCATCGGCACCCATCTGCAGATGGGTATCGGCGACGGGCTGATTCCCGATAACCTGAACCAGAATATTTATTCCGATATTTACATCGTAACCGATGAAGTCGCGCTTCAGACATCACGCGATCTTGCCGCAAAGGAAGGAATCCTCTGCGGAATCTCAAGCGGAACCAACGTGGCCGCGGCACTTGCTCTTGCCAAGAAACTCGGCCCCGGCAAGACGGTCGTAACCGTTCTTCCGGATACGGCGGAACGCTACTTCTCCACACCGCTTTTCGACGGCGAATAAATCAATAAACGGGATAGCCGGTTTCCGACCGGTTATCCCGTTTCTTTCTTCTGTTCTGCCGGACAATCCGTTTATTCTCTGGGAATGATCTTAATGCTTCCAAGCATCCTTTCGAGTTCTTTGCGGTTCTTCTCGTCGGTACAAAGGGATATGATGATCCCATGCTCTTTATCATAATAGTAGTATACTTCAAGCGGATTCGTTCCGTTCCGGTCGGTATAGGAGATCCGGCGGGCCGTATAGTTGCCGTCTCCGTAGGTGATTCCTTCCTCTCTGGTAAACTCGTAACTCTCGTCGCTCTCAAAAGCCTCAAGCGCCTCGTCGAGATCGGTCTCCTCGGAAATCTCGGTCACGGAAAGGTAGCACGAGGAATCTTTCTTTATGCTGAACCGGTCCATGGTCACCTTGGTCTCGCTGTCTAACAGAATTCTTTTATAATCCGTCTTACCGGTATCCATCACAAGCGTATATCCGTGCTCCTTCGACGTAAAATTCTTACGTCCGGCCAGGTACGGAAAGGCCAGCAGCAGGACTACCATGATCAAAACCGCTGTCAAAAGAACGATGACAATGACGGCATGTTTTGACATCCCCGGTTGTTTGTTTTTCTCCATTGCATTCTTCCTCAAAAAGTGATATAACATCATTATTTTATACGAAACATGTCAGGAAAGCAATGCCATGCTGAAAGATTCCCATACAATTGATATGTGCAACGGGTCCCTTCCGAAGAAGATGCTCCTGTTTGCATTCCCTCTGATCTTATCCAGTCTGCTGCAGCTGACGTTCAATGCCGTAGACCTGGTAGTCGTGGGTCAATTTGTCGACGACAGTGCCGTAGGCGCGGTCGGTTCCACCGGCGCGCTTATTAACCTGATCGTCAACCTTTTCATGGGTCTTTCCGTAGGCACCAATGTTCTGACCGCTCGTTTTGTCGGCTCGGGACGGGAGGAGGATGCCTCCGAAACCGTTCATACATCTATTGTGATCAGTATCATCAGCGGTATATTCCTGGCATTTGTCGGCGTGATCTTTGCAAGACCGATGCTCATCCTGATGGGTTCTCCGGACGGCGTGCTCGGCCAGGCAACGCTGTACTTAAGGATTTATTTCCTCGGCATGCCGATCATGATGCTTTATAATTTCGGAAGCGCGGTCCTCCGGGCGATCGGCGACACGAGAAGACCTCTTTACTATCTGACTGCTTCGGGTATCGTCAACGTACTGATGAACCTGTTCTTCGTCATCGTGCTGAAACGGGGCGTTGACGGCGTGGCTTGGGGAACCGTTATCTCCCAGGCGCTTGCCGCTTTCCTTATCCTTCGAAACCTGTACCGCTCCAAACATTGCTGCCGGCTGATCCCTTCGAAACTCCGCATCAGCGCTTCGAAACTGAAGGGCATCGCCCAGATCGGTATTCCTGCCGGAATCCAGGGCTGTATCTTCTCGGCATCCAACGTGCTGATCCAGTCCTCGGTCAACTCCTTCGGCAAAGAAGCCATCTCCGGAAGCGCCGCTGCTGCCAACATCGAAGGCTTTGTCTACGTTTCGATGAATGCCTTCCATCATACCGTTTTGAGCTTCACCGGACAGAACTACGGCGCCGGCCGCTATGACCGCGTTCGAAAAACGCTCTTCTGGGGTCTGCTCTATGTTGCCCTGGTCGGAGGCGTTCTCGGCAACCTTGTCGTACTGTTCCGCGTGCCGCTGTTGAACCTGTATATTTCCGGAGAAGAGGCTCTCTCCTTCGGATTTACCCGTATCGTCATGATCAACACGCTTTATTTTCTGTGCGGGACCATGGACGTCGCCGTCGGTTCCCTGCGTGGAATGGGATTCTCACTCGTCCCGATGTTCGTATCGCTCGCCGGCGTGTGCGGTTTCCGTGTCGCCTGGATCTTTACTTATTTCAGCGCGCATCGCAGCCTGAGCGTTCTTTTCGTATCGTATCCGATCAGCTGGGCTGCAACATTTACGGTCCATATGCTGGTTTATTTCCTTTGGGCAAGGAGGACAAGACTGTCCGCGCGGTCCGTACAGGTGCCCTGATTTGCATTTTCCGTTAAAATATGGTATATTTTAGAATTGATTTCACATAAATTCCGCTTTCAGCAGCGCTTTTCGTTATCGAAAACCTCAAATGTAATTCACGCTGCCGACACCTATTGTGGGGAGTAACACTATGAGTACCGAACTGGAATCAACGGAGATAAAAGTCGCGAACGCCTCCGCGGATCCGGCAGTAAATGCCGAAGCCGGCGAGCCGGAGACGGCCTCTTCCGACAGCAATGCTTCCGGAAAGAAGCACTCTCTTCGTGCGTTCTTTTCGCGCCCGCCGTTCACCTACCGGCTGGTGCAGATTTATCTTTTATCAATTCTGACAACCTATGTTGTGGAAGCGCTTTCGCATTATAAAACGCTTCCGCAGTTTTTGCATGTCATCCGTCATCCGCTTGTCTTTTTCGCGAACATGCTCATCGTATCCATCGTCTTTATTCCGGCGATCCTGTTCCGGAAAAGGGTATTTGCCTTTATCATGGCGACGGTCATATGGCTTACGGTCGGCGTTGTCGACTTTATCGTTCTGCATAACCGCGTAACGCCGTTCAACGCCAACGACTTTAAGATGGTCGATGATGCGCTCAACGTGGTCGTACATTATTTCACGCCGTTCCAGATTATCATGGTCATCGTGCTGATCCTGATCGGACTTTTCGCCATCATCTTCTCCGCGATCAAGTCCCCGAAGACCGCGAAACCGGTTTCTTTCAAGACGACAATCCCGCTCTGCGCCGCTCTGATCGGCCTGCATATCGCTTTGATCAGCGGTGCAGTACATGTCGGCATCCTGCAGCGTACCTTCCCCAATCTCGCGAACGGCTATCAGCAATACGGTCTTCCGTACTGCTTTACGTTCAGCATTGTGGATAAGGGTATCAAGAAGCCGAGCGGATACTCAAAAGGACGTGTGGACGAAGTTATTTCTTCCCTGCCGTCTCCTTCCCCGACACCCGATAATCCGGTCAGCAAGGATCCGGACAATCTTCCGAACATTATCGTGATCCAGTTGGAGTCGTTCTTCGATCCGAAACGAATCGACGGAATCCGTTTCGATACCGATCCGATCCCTAACTTCACGTATCTGTATAACCATTTCTCGTCCGGTTTCCTGACCGTACCGAGCATCAGCGCCGGAACGGCCAACACGGAATTCGAGATCCTTACCGGCATGAACATGGCAGACTTCGGTACCGGCGAATATCCGTACCGGACCATTCTGCAGTCCAGCACGTGTGAAAGCCTGGCTTATAACCTGAAGCATTACGGTTATGCCTGCCACGCCATTCACAACAATACCGCTTCCTTCTACGGACGCGATGTCGTATTTTCCCACCTCGGCTTCGATGATTACGATTCTCTCGAAACGATGACCGGCGTCGAGCGGAACGCTCTCAACTGGGCAAAGGATAAGGTTCTCTACCCGGAGATTGTTACCGCGCTTGACTCCACCGAGGGCTCCGACTTCGTATTTGCCGTTTCCGTTCAGGGCCACGGCAAATACCCCGATGAAGAAATTCTCGATAACACGATCACGCTGAACCGTTTAAGCGCCGCCTATGAGGATTCCACGATCAACGGTCTCAAGTATTACACTTCTCAGCTGAATGAAATGGACGCGTTCATCGGCTCCCTGATCAGTTATCTATCCGAGCGTAAGGAGAAGACGGTCCTGGTGCTTTACGGCGACCACCTGCCGGGCTTTGATTTCGAGGAAGAAGGTCTGAAGTTCGGGACAACCCTTCAGACGGAATATATTATCTGGTCCAATTTCGAGCTGGATTCTGTTCGCAAAGATCTGAGTGCCTACCAGTTGAGCGCTTACGTGCAGGATCGTCTCAACCTTCATGAGGGCTTCGTGACGAGACTCCATCAGCGCCATCTGTATGATGAGGAACCCAATTCCGAAGCTTACCTGGAGGAGCTCCGGGTTCTTTCCTATGATATGCTGTACGGCGAGAAGTATTGCTGGAACGGTGTCAACCCTTATGAGCCGACCGTTTTAAAGTTCGGCTTCTCCAATCCGACCGTGACCGATGTTCACGCCGTATTTGACTCTGCCGGGTCCTGTTACCTGACAGTCTACGGCACGCGCTTTACGGCTTACGCATCCGTTTACATTAACGGCGTCCGCTATAAGGATACGATCTATGTTACCGAAAATGAGCTGTTCCTGCCGAAGATTACACTGAACGAAGGCGACAGGATCTCCGTCGGCATCTATAACGACGGAACAATCTATTCGCAATCCGGCGAGTTGATCTTCCAAAAACCCGACTATCAGTAAAAGAGGTATATGCGACCCATGACCAAACGAAGTCTTTCCATCCTGTTCTGCGGAATCCTTTCCGCGATCGGCGTCCTTCTTATCATTCTCGGCATCACGAGTGCAAACGGCACCGCGGGCAATGATCTGATGTCCACGCATATGCTGCTTACGGTTCCGGGAATCCTCGGCATCGGTTCCGGCCTTCTGTGCCTGACAAGAAAACACCACCGTTCCGGGGTGGGATTCGTTCTTCTGAATCTCCTCTATACCCTGCTCGGCGGATTTCTGATTGAATGTATTTACTTCCAGTTTATCCATTTCGGAACGGTTGCCCCGCAGCCCCGTCTCGCAATCCCGGCCATCGGAATCGTTATTGTATACGCTGTCTTCTATATGATTTTCCACATCATCTTTAACCGTCTTTACGGCAAATGCAAAAAATAAATAAAAAAGTGCCGGAGGCAACCGTGATATGTACCCTCTTTACTGGACAACCAGTAAGGAGGGTATTTTCATGCGTTATAGCTACGAGTTTAAAAGAAAATGTGTTGAGTTGTATCGTCAAGGTCAGTGGCTTGAGACGCCGGAAGGGATTAAGGATCCCGAGAA
>JAFRSD010000018.1 GCA_017427775.1 Lachnospiraceae bacterium
ATCACCGAGGAAGATTATACGGACAGTGAAACGGTTTCCTACCGTGGGCGAGCCCTTTTGATTATGCGAGCCGGATACGAGAGCGGAACCTGTTCCGTGGAAATATGCGCCAATGGATTTGAACCCGTGAAAGCGGAATTCCGCATACAATAAACAGCAGTCTCTCCGGGGGTGTCTGTTGATTCATATATCAGGGCGATGGCGGAGTATTTCTGATCAAAACAATTTGAAGTTATTGTGCCCCCGGGTGAACCATTATGAGTCAAGGTCGTGTATTCTCGATAAGATATTATGGAAAAATGTAGGCAATTAACTTCGTATTTTCCCGTCTGGATGAAGAATTGCTTTAGTCGGTTGAAACGATATTTGATTAATTCTCGCTTCGGTTGATAAAATCTCAACCGATGAGGTGTGGATTTTCCGGCTGAATGATGTAAAATCAATTCAGAAGCTTCGAATATTACATGGAGGTTTTTGAAATGATAGCAATCGGAAGTAACATAAAAAAGTACAGAAAGAAACGGAAGATCACGCAGGAACAGTTTGCCGAGGTATTGGGGGTGTCCGATCAGGCGGTAAGCCGCTGGGAGAACGGCACGACGTATCCGGACATCGAACTGCTCCCGACCATAGCGCTTTACTTCGGCGTCACGCTGGATGAGCTGATGGGAATGGAAGACATCAAAGATGAGAGCGATATTGAGGATATCATGAATCAGCGGAAGGAGCTTAGAAGCCGCGGCGAAGTGGTCAAGAGTTACGAGATGCTTCGGAAAGCGGTTAAGAGGTATCCGAACAATTATCAGCTGATTCTCGCGCTGGCCGCCGACCTGCAATTTGCCAATGTGTATAACGATGAAATCCGGCTTAAGAATCTGCAGGAAGCGGAGTCCCTCATAGACCGGGTTTTGAACGAGTGCACGGACGCTGAGAAGATCAGAGAGGCGAAGATCAGTAAGATTTTCAACTGCATCTGGCTTGAAAGGCGGGAAGAGGCTGCCGCGATTGCAGAGACACTGCCGGGTATGAATGAGTGCCGCGAGAGTTATCTCCTGCAAATCTATACCGGGGAGAAGTTCCGGACATTCTGTCGGGAGTATCTCGAAGACTTATATGTCGACATGTATTTGGCAATTGATTCCTACGGCGACAAATTCTGCGAGGACGCAACCCTCACCAACCGGGAGCGGATTGCCATCTTCGAAAAGGAACTTGCCCTGACGGAGCTTATATTCGACGGAAATCCGGCGGCGTACAGTTCCTGGATAAAGGATGATCATGCGAGAATTGCGCTGTTTGCATGCGCGGACGGAGATACGGAGCTGGCGCTTTCGCATCTTGAGGCAGCTAAGGACGCGGCCGTAGCATGCGACACTTTGCCGGACGAGGTCCCTTATACTTCTGCGCTGATGCGCGGCCGAAGCTACAGAAGCGAGGAGCAGTGCAAGAACTACACCCATACCGAGCAGGAAGGGCTTCTCAGTTTCATAGAGCAGAAGGGCTTTGACATCATCCGCGGGACGGAACGGTTCCAAAACGTGAAGAAGCTGCTTCAGGGAGACCGGGGATTATCCGAAAAATGATATTGAAACGATTTGAAGGCTGCCGACAGGCAGCCTTCTTAATTTGCCAAGTGAAAATCCAAGCTTGAAAGGCTGGTCCTTAGTCAATAGAATGAAAGTTGACCATAAAACAGTCGGAAAATACCTGGATGCATTGTGCAAAGCTTTCGCCTTTTACCGCATCCGGAGATATGATATTAAAGGGAAACGCTATCTTCGATCAGAGGACAAATACTATCTTGCGGATCACAGTTTTCGGTTTGCACGGCTGGGAACGAAAAATACAGATTACGGAAGAATCCTCGAGAATGTCGTTGCAATCGAGTTGCTTCGCCGTGGATACGAGGTTTACGTCGGGATGCTTTACAAAAAGGAGATTGATTTTGTCGCAATCAAGGGTGGAGAAAAACTGTATGTTCAGGTTGCCAATGATATCTCCGAACGGAACACATTCGAGCGTGAGGTTCGACCTTTGCTATCTATTAAGGATGCATATCCTAAAATGGTCATAACGCGGATCTGGCAGCCGGAGTATCAGCATGAAGGTATTCGAATAATCGATGCTGCTGAGTGGCTTTCTGAGGATAATCCCCAAAAGTGAGGAAAATTCGGATTTGGGGAATGAACAGCGGGAAGATAAAGCTGCAGGTCATTGTTACAGAAAATGAAAGTTAAATGCAACAACGATTATAATTCGGAAGAACCTATCGAGCGTGCCTGAAAAGTGTAGAATTCTACATTTTTCTTGAAATACACTGTAGATAATATATGTTCGGGAAAAGTGTAGAATTCTACGGAAAAGAGGGGCAAAATGATAAATAGAGAAAAATACCTGAATCAATTGATTGATTCCAAAGAAGTTTTATAAAGTGAACTGGTTATCTCCCAGAAGCGCTAACTAAGAGAGTGATGCTACACATGGTGTTGCACAAAAGGAAAAGTTAAGCGCAACAACGGGAGGGGAAAATGGTCAGCGTAATCAAGGACCTTCCGTATTTCATCGAGAATACGGACGGGGTGTTTGCATAACCGGGACGGCGAGGCAGCGGAGGAAGGCGAACCGGGGTATGAATACGACGAGGACGGCATACGCATCGATTTCTGGTATCGGACCCTTGGAAAGGACTACTACCTTGAGGTTCTCCGCCTCGCCAGGGAAGTCTTCGGCGATGACGTAAAGCTTGTGTACAACGACAATAACGAGGGGAACCGCGAGAAGCAGAAGACCGTGCAGACCGTGGTCGAGAAGTGCAAAACCTACGAGAGGGAAACCGGTATTCGGCTTCTGGATGCCCTCGGTATGCAGTGTCATTTCTGGGGTTCGAAGGAGGAAACGAAGGAATACATGGAGCAGTTCTTCGCTTTCTACCGCGGCCTTGGGTTGGAACTGCAGGTGACGGAGTTCGATGTGAGCAACCACAGTACGAAAGAAATCCAGGAGCGAATTTTCCAGGATTTTATCGAAGTCGCGCCGAAGTACGGGGTGGAAAATTTTACGATGTGGGCACTAAATGATCTCGTGTCCTGGTACGCAGCGGATGAACCGACGCTGGTGGACCGGGACGGCAATGAGAAGCCGGTTGCCGCGAAATATGTGGAGGCTTTCTCTGCCAAGAGACAATGATTGGTGAATAGATAACACTTGAAAAACCTGAGGAGGAAACATGGCTAAGAGACGATCCGTTGATCCGATATACTCGATGTGCGTTCAGCCGGCCTTCATTATCGGGACGAATAACGAGGACGGTACGGCAAATTTTGCCCCAATCACATGGGTAAGCGTAACCCATGAGGAAGGGGAAGGATATCTGTTGGTCATCAGCATGTTCGGAACCAAAATGACTAAGAAAAATGTTCTTCGAACCGGCATTTTCAGTGCAAACCTGGTCAGTACCGACATGTTGCCGCTTATGGATTATTTCGGATCTAAGCATGCAAAAGACGGCGCAAAGAATGACATGTCTTATAAGGTTTCGCGCGGGGAGATAGTGGATGTTCCCGTGTTAGACGAGAGCCGTTTTGTTTACGAATGCGAAGTCGAAAGGACCGTGGAAACCGGGGATTCTACTACGTTTTTCTGCCGGATCCGCAATATACAGATGGACGAAAAACTTGTGTGTGAAGACATCTTTGACGTGGATCTTACGGTATTGGACCCGGTGATCTATTCGGGCAAATACCACAGTATCGGAAAGATGCTCGGAAATATCGGCGATTTTATATGATCCGGCCGGACTTTATCAGGTAGCTGTGATCGGAAACGTGTCGGACACGGGAAAGGAATTATATGAAAACGATAGTGCTGGTTGTTATGGACGGCGTAGGGGAGACTTCCGAGGAACTCGGTAATATGGTAAAGGCGGCGACTACGCCGACTCTGGATTCGTTGAAAGAAACGTGTCCGTGGTGCACGATTAAGGCACATGGTACGGCAGTCGGTCTTCCTTCGGACGACGATATGGGAAACAGTGAGGTGGGTCATAATGCACTCGGCTGCGGACAGGTGTATTCACAGGGCGCAAAACTGGTAAATGAGTCCATTGAAAGCGGAGCCGTCTATGAAAGCGACACATGGAAGAAACTGATCGGCGCTGTTTCGACAAATGCCGGGACACTGCATTTTCTCGGGCTTCTTTCAGACGGAAACGTGCATTCGAACATCAGGCATCTCCTTGCCATGATGAAGAAAGCCGCGCAGGAAGGCGTACGGAAAGAGCGGATACACATTCTTTTAGACGGCCGTGACGTTCCGGCAACAAGTGCCTTAACATATGCAGAGCAGCTGAATGAAACAATAGAAGAATTAACGAAGGAAGGAATTGATGTGAAAATTGCTTCCGGCGGCGGGCGCATGCAGATTACCATGGACCGTTACCAGGCCAATTGGCCGATGGTCAAGGCAGGATGGGATACGCATGTGCACGGCCGGGGAAGGCAGTTTCCGGACGTCGTTACGGCAATCGAGACACTCCGGGCGGAGACAGGAGCAATTGATCAGGATTTGCCGGCATTTGTTATTGCAGAGAACGGGAAACCTGTCGGAGCCATGGAAGACGGCGACAGCGTGATTCTTTTTAATTTCCGCGGGGACAGGGCTTTGGAAATATCGATGGCCTTCGACGGTGACGGAAGCTTTGATAAGTTTAACCGCGGTATAATGCCGAAGGTTAATTTTGCAGGTATGCTTGAGTATGACGGAGATCTGAAGATACCGGGACAATATCTTGTGAATCCGCCGCAGATCAGAGAGACACTTACGGAATTGTTAATCGCTAACGGGATTAAAGAGTACGCAGTGTCGGAGACGCAGAAGTACGGACATGTGACATACTTCTGGAACGGCAACCGTTCGGAAAAGTTTTCGGAGGAACTGGAAGATTATTGTGAGATTCCGAGCGATGTGCGTTCATTTGATGAGTGTCCGTGGATGAAGGGAACCGAGATTGCCGACAAGGTAATTGAAGCGATCAGAACAGGAGAATACGGTTTTATCCGCTGCAATTTCCCGAACGGAGATATGGTGGGACATACCGGAAACCTGCAGGCAACGGAGATAGCCGTTGAGAGTGTGGATCTGGAGCTTTTGAGAATCAAGAAGGCATGTGAAGAGGCGGGATGTATTCTCATTGTAACAGCCGATCACGGTAATTCAGATCAGATGCTTGAAAAGAATAAAAAGGGACTGATTGAGGTACGCACGGCCCACAGTCTGAATCCGGTGCCGTTCATCATTTACGATAAAGATGAAAGACATGAACTGAAGGCAGGCAGTTTCGGTCTTGCCAATGTTGCGCCGACAGCAGCGGAACTGTTCGGGATAAAGCCGTATGACAGCTGGGAAGAAAGTATGCTTCTTTGACGGAATGATTAATTTCCGAACGGCTGAATCATGCCGAGGCCCTGGCGCGCCGCGAGAATACGAAAGTATATTTGGAATCGACCAGTACTATCTGATTCGTTCCGTCAAACCGGAAGCGGACCGGTTCTATCACGGCTTCAAAGGCGCGGAACTGAGTGAAGAGCCGTTGTTACGGAAAGAGATTAAGACAGGAGAAAGCTTATGAGGGATATAATCATCAAAAATGTGAAAGACGCCGGATACGAAGGCCGAAACCTGAATCGGTTTTACGATCCGGACGGAGTACATAAACGTTCATACGAGTTTTCGAAAAATGAGGTGTACTCCCCATACCGAAACGGTGAAGGTCAGCTTACCGTGAACTTCTATACCCTGATGCCGGGGAAAAGCAATTATCCGTATCATCGGCATTTCGGAAAAGAGGAAGCCTTTTATATCATATCCGGCGAGGCTGTTTTGAAGACGTCTAAAGGCGAAATTACGGTGAAAGAGGGAGATGTCATAGTCATTCCGCCGAATGAAAACGGGGGACATATGCTGACCAATGTGTCGGACGTACCGGTAATTTACCTGGATATCGACACATATTCCGCATCGGATGTAGTATTGTATCCCGATTCCGGTAATGTGCGCGTGCTGGCAGGCGGGATGCAGAAGTCTTTTAAGCTGGATTCCGAAGTGAACTATTTGGACGGCGAGTAGGCCGGGGCTACAGATTCTTGTTACACAAAAGGGCGTCGGCACAGCTGCCTGGAAGGAAGTTGAACGCCTCTATCCGGATTCGAGGGTCTGGGAGACCTGTACGCCCTATTTCGAAACACGAAATATCCATTTCTATGTCAACAAATGCGGCTTCCATATCGTGGAGTTCTTCAATAGCCACCATCCGGATCCCCACGATCCCGAAACCGGCGAAGAGAATAATTATGAGGGCGAAGATTTCGACGGCATGTTTCGCTTTGAAAAGCAGATGCCCTGTTTTGAAAAAGAATTGAGAAATAATTGAGAAATAAGAGAAATAAGGTCATGTAGAAACTACGTGACCTCAGACTGAAGACAAAGTCCGAGGCACAGACCGCCTCGGACTTATCTTTTTTTGTTGGTTAAAAAGTGCCGAAA
>JAFRSD010000019.1 GCA_017427775.1 Lachnospiraceae bacterium
CCCTGAAAGAATACATAGATTACTACAACAACGAGCGGATTCAGGCGAAAACAAAATGGATGCCCCCTGCAAGATACAGGGAAGCATCCATGTGTTTCGGTTGATCATAGATAAAGTGTCCAGGATTCTGGGTACATATCACCGCCTCCGGCTTTCTTATGTCCGTTACTACATCGCGTTCCAAAGTGCTTCGTTGATCTCAACCTTGGTGTCGGAACGCCATTTCTCGTATAATTCCTGAAAATACTCTTTACAGATCTTGGCGAAAGCCTCCTCTTCGGCCTTCTGCGTTTCCGCTTCGTTGATCTTCTTTTTGCAGCAGAAGATATACAGGCCGTCGCTCGTTTCCACGATATCGCTGATAGCTCCTTCCGGAAGCGCAAACAGCTTATTTGTGATCTCCCGGTCGAACGAATCGGGCCCGATGGTCATCTCAACGCCGGGCGCATCGGTCTTATTCTTCGCGAAATTATAGAAGTCCTCCGTTATGAGTGCCTGGCTCAGAATAATCTTCATGTCTTCACGGAGCTCACGAAGGCTTTCACCGGTAACCTGTACCGGATTACCTTCGTTGTCGATATAAACCTTCTTCTTAAAGAGATAATAGAAATCAGCTCTTCTCGTTTCCTTCTCATCCGGCTTCGCCTCTACGTTCAGCGTAACCGTCTCATATACCTTCTTGGCAAGCACGTTGTCGGAATAAATGGAACGGACCAGTTCCTCGGTAATTCCGTACCGTTTCGCCGTCTCCTCGGTAATCCCGTTCAGGAAATCCTGCGTATAGTCGTTGACGTCGAGAACGTCGTCCGCGCCGAGCGCCACATCGAACTCGGCCGCCATCTTGCCGACCAGTTTGATGTAGATGATCTTCTCGAGTAGTTCATCCTTCATCAGCTCGGAGTAGGTACGCCCGTCTCTCGTGAACCGGAAATCCCAGATGCCTTCGCCGTACAGCGTTTCCACCTCTTCACGCATGCTAAGAAGATAGATGTTGGCCTCCGCATAGCTGACCTCGGTTCCGCCGATCCGCATCACCACATCTTTGGTAAAGCCTTCGCTCGAAGGAAGATCCTTATCCCCGCTCTTGCGGTGTTTGCAACCGGCCAGCAATCCTGCCGCCGTAATCGCGATCAACACCAGTGCGAGTACCCTTCGTATCTTTCTCATATGTCTCCTCCGTCTTCATCGATCAGGATCCGTTTCATGGTTTCCATAACCGAGATACATTCTTTGATCATACCGGCCGCGTCATTCTTCTCCTTCGAGATTGTATAGGTGAATGACGGACACGCGCCCGGCGTCATGGCAAGCTTTCGTCCGTATGCCTTCAGAAAATCAGGGATCTTCTCGACACGGATCTTGGCTTTCTTATACATTGTGAGGACGAGAAATCCTTTTTTCACCGTGACCTTTTCCGCATAGCAGCGGTGCGCGCACGACTTAAGAAGCGCGATATATAAAAGCAGATTCACGCAGTCCGGCAAGTCCCCGAAACGGTCGCACATTTCCTCCGCCATATCGTTCAGCTCTTCGTCCGTTTCGATGCAGGCAATCCGCTTGTACATATCCAGCTTCTGCATCTCGTTCCGGATGTAAACCGACGGGATATAAGCGTCCAGATCCGCATCGATCGTCGTCTCAAAGGATTCCTCCTCGACTTCCTCCCCTTTCATAGAGCGTACCGCTTCTTTGAGCATTTTGCAATACAAATCGTATCCGACCGCTTCCATATGTCCGCTCTGCGCCGCGCCGAGAAGGTCACCGGCGCCCCGGATTTCCAGGTCTCTCATGGAAATCTTAATGCCGGAACCGAGGTCCGAATATTCTCTTATAGCCGCCAGACGCTTCTCCGCGACTTCGGAAAGAATCTTGTCCTTCCGGTACAGAATAAAGGCATAAGCCGTCCGGCTCGAGCGTCCCACACGGCCCCGCAGCTGGTAAAGCTGCGACAGCCCGAAGCGGTCCGCGTCATCGATAATGATCGTATTCACGTTACTGATATCCATACCGGTCTCGATGATGGTTGTCGAAACAAGCACGTCAATATCGCCGTTAATGAATTCAAACATGACGTCTTCAAGCATCCGCTCGCTCATCTGTCCATGGGCAAATGACACATTTGCCCCCGGGCAAAGCTCCTGCAGCTTCGCGGTAATATCCTCGATCCCGTTGATGCGCGGAACGACATAGTATACCTGCCCGCCGCGGTTCAGCTCGCGGTTGATCGCTTCGCGGATCATTTCCTCGTTCCGTTCAAGGACAAATGTCTGAATCGGCTGACGGTCCCGCGGCGCTTCCTCGAGAATGCTCATATCGCGGATGCCGATCAGGCTCATGTGAAGCGTTCTCGGGATCGGCGTTGCGGTCAACGTAAGCGCGTCAACGTCTTTTCGCATCTGTTTGATCTTCTCTTTATGCGTTACGCCGAAGCGCTGCTCCTCGTCAACGATCAAAAGCCCGAGATTCTTGAACTGCACGTCTTTGCTTAAGATCCGGTGCGTTCCGATCAGAATGTCGACGCGACCCGTGCGCACCTTTTCGATAACCTTTTTCGACTCCGCGGGCGTACGGAACCGGCTCAGCAGTTCCACCGTAAAAGGGAAATCCCTGAGTCTTGTCGAAAACGTATTATAGTGCTGCTGCGCCAGGATGGTCGTCGGCACGAGTACCGCAACCTGCTTTCCGTCGGAAACCGCTTTAAACGCCGCACGGATCGCGATCTCGGTCTTTCCGAAGCCGACATCGCCGCAGATCAGGCGGTCCATGATCTTCGTGCTTTCCATGTCACGCTTTGTATCTTCGATCGCGTGAAGCTGGTCCTCGGTTTCTTCATACGGAAACAGTTCCTCAAACTCACGTTGCCATACCGTATCCGCACTGTAGGCGTGTCCCGGACGTTCCTGCCGGATCGCGTAAAGATTGATCAGGTCCTGCGCGATATCCTTTACCGCGCGTGATACACGCGACTTGGTCGTCTTCCATTCCGACCCGTTCAGTTTGCTGAGCTTCGGCTTGCGTGCCGCATCGCTGTCCGCGTACTTCTGAAGGACATCCAGACCTGTCGCCGGCACATAAAGTACGCCGCCGTCCCCGTATTCCAGTTTGATATAGTCTTTTACGACACGGTTGGTCGTAATCTGCTCAATTCCTTTGTAGACGGCGATTCCGTGATTCTCATGCACCACGTAGTCACCGCTTGACAATTCACTCAGCGCATTGACCCTGGCGCCCGTATAAGGGCTCTTCTTGGCCTTCTTCTTGCGCTCCCGTCCGAAGATATCGCTCTCGTCAATGACAACGAACTTCAGCGCCGGATACTCGAATCCCTGATGCAGGTTTCCGTAGATCACCATAACTTCACGGGGTCCGACAACGCGCTCCTCATCCTCACTGAAGAACGCGCTCATTTCATATTCGCGGAGATTTTCCGCCATTCTTGCGGCACGCGTATGAGACCCGCACACGATCAACACACGATAGCCGTTCTTCCGGTAGTTGGTAAGGTCATGCACAAGCGTTTCAAAATGCTGGTTGTAGGATACGACCGGGCGGGCAAATACGTCAAAACTCGCCTCTTTCTTCCAATCCGCGGGAATTCCCGCAAGCGTCGTAAGAAGTACCGTCCTGCGCTTCGTAAACTGCGCAAGAATCTTGTTGTAGGCGAAGATCGCGTCGGTCTGCCCCGGAAGGATATATCCTTTCGAAAGACGCCCCTCCATGCTTTCCGCGAATTCCTTCGCGCCTGCCTCCGCCGCGGCCTCGATACGGCTCGGCTCATCCATTACAAAGAGCGTCGTATCATCCGGAAAATACGAAAGAAAACTTACCGTTTCCTTCCGAAAATATGTCACATACGAATCCAGATTGGTCGCGTTCTTCAGGTAACGGACATTATCGCGGAATTCTTCCGCTGTTCTGCGGATCAGCGCCGCTTCCTCGGTCTGAAGGCTGTCATAAAACTTCTTTCCGACCGCATCGGCTTCCTTTTCTATCTTCCTGAGACCGGCCTCCAGCTCGTCCTCTCCGAAGATGTACTCCATCGCCGGATAGATGACCAGCTCGTCCGCATTTTCAATCGAACGCTGGCTTGACACGTCGAAACTGCGGATGGAATCGATATCATCTCCCCAATACTCGATACGGTAGGGGTTCTCTTCACTCAGCGGGAAGACATCGAGAATACCTCCTCGGACCGCGAATTCGCCGGGGTTCTCCACCTGCGCCTGCTTCTGATAGCCGAGTACGACAAGCCTCTCGCAGAATTCCGTCAGCGTGATTGTGCTGTCCATCCGCACGCGGATGACCGCATTCTGAATCTCCTCTATCGGCAGCAGCCGGTCCAGAAGCCCCTGAATGCTTGTGATAACCGTACATGGCTCTCCCTCGGCAAGCTTACGGATGACACGCATCCGTTCCTTTACAATCGCATTTCCGCGCACGTCGGCATTATAAAAAATGACGTCTTTTGCGGGATAAATGCAAACATTCCGGTCATATAAGCTGATATCCTCCGCCATTTCCTTGCCGCGGATCTCACTCGCCGTGATCACAAGGCGGACCGGATAATCCTGTCCCAAAGCACTTACGAAATGACTTTTCTGCACAGAAGTACACCCCGATACCTGTACCGGGGCTTTTTTACGCATTAGAAATTCTCTCGCCGCACAGAACTCTCGGTCCTCGGTAAGCGGCTCCAAAAAGGTTTTTCTCATATCACTCCGTCAATGGAATTCCTCGCTTTAAGGAATGGTTTCGGGGGTCAGTTATACTTATTCATGGCGGCTTCCGCGCCTTCCGTGAGGTAAACCGGGATTTCCTCGGTAACCTTCTTCATGGCTTCGCGGATCACCGGTTCCGTTTCCTTCGGAAAATGTGCCAGCACATGGTCCGCAAGATCCCATCCGAACGGCTTCTCGCCGACACCGATCCGGAGTCTCGGAAATACGCTCGTACCGATGTGCGCGATGATACTCTTTAAGCCGTTATGTCCGCCTGCGCTTCCCTTCACGCGAAGCCTTAACTTCCCGGGCTCTAACGAAATATCATCGCAGATGACAAGGATATCCTCCGCGGGGATCTTATAAAAGTCCATATAGGCACGAACGCATTCGCCACTGTTGTTCATAAACGTCTGCGGTTGCACGAGGATCACTCTCTGTCCCGCGATCATACCGCGTCCCGAAACGCCCTTCAGTTCCTTACAGGTCAGATTGATCCCGAACGCGTCCGAAAGCGCCGTTACGGCGTCAAATCCGACGTTATGCCGGGTTCCGGCGTATTTGTTCCCGGGATTCCCGAGGCCGATGATTAAGAACATCTTTCCGTTCTCTCCTTCCCAAGATGCGGTTTTCTTTCGGTTTCTGCGGAATAAGCACATCCTGCGGTCATCCTTCCTGCATCATTTCTCTATGTTCAGCAATGAAATACTTCTCTTGCGATATCTACGGTCGCCTTCGCGTCGGAACCGTAATAGTCCGCTCCGATGCGCTCCGCATAATCCGGCGTCAGCACGGCGCCGCCGACAACGGTTTTGCAGTTCAGTCCCGCTTCCTTCAGCGCGCGGATCGTCTCCTCCATGCTGCCGAGCGTCGTTGTCATCAAAGCGCTCAGTCCGACAAGCGGGGCACCGGTCTCCTTTGCCGCCTGCACGACAACCTGCGGGTCCACATCGCGGCCGAGATCCCGTACCGTAAATCCGTAGTTTTCAAGAAGCATCTTAACGATGTTCTTGCCGATATCATGGATATCACCCTTGACGGTCGCGAGCACGATCGTTCCTTTGCTGACCTGCTCCTGACCGGTTTTCGCCATATGCTCTTTCACGCGGCCGAATACGCCCTGTACAACCGACGCGGAGAGCATCAGTTGCGGAAGGAATATTCTTCCCTTCTCAAAGCCCGCACCGACCGTGTCGAGTGCCGGGATCAATACGCCGTTGACCATCGCCATCGGGTCGCCTTCTTCGAGCAGTTCTCCGGCAAGCAGTTCGCCGCGTTCCGCACGGCCCGTAAGAACCGCCGCGTACAGCTCCGCCGCTTTGTCTCCGAGCTCCGCGCGGATCTTCGCCTCGGTTTCGTCCGCAACCGAACCGGCCGGCGTTGTGGCGCCGGGCTTCGCGTCCGCTTTGGCCGGAACAAAGTCCTTATAAGCTTCCGTATATGCAATCGCATGCTTGTCAAGATTCATCAGAAGACGGTACGCGCGAAGTGCTCCCATCATGGCTTCCGAGTTCGGATTCATGATCGGAAGCGTCAAGCCGTTCTGAAGCGCCATTGTCAGAAACGTACTGTTTACAAGTTCACGGTTCGGCAGTCCGAAGCTGATGTTCGATACGCCGAGGACCGCGCCCGTCTTTAGACGGTCATGAACCATGGCAAGCGCCTTAAGCGTCTCGGCAACCGCTGCCTGCTCCGCACTCGCGGTGAGCGTCAGGCAGTCGATCTGGATATCATTCCGTTTGATCCCGAGCGCTTCCGCGCGGTTCACGATCCGTTCCGCGATAGCAAACCGTCCCTCCGCCTCCGTCGGGATTCCGCCCTCGTCAAGCGTCAGGCCGACAACCGCGGCACCGTACCGCTTTACGATCGGCAGGATGGAGGAAAGGCTCTTCTCCTCGCCGTTTACGCTGTTGACTAGCGCACGGCCGTTATAGATCCGAAGTGCCGCTTCGACGACCTCGGGTTTATTCGAGTCAATCTGCAGGGGAACATTGACGATCGCCTGCAGTTCCCTGATCACGCGAACCATCATTTCCTTCTCGTCCACGCCGGGAAGACCCACATTGACGTCAAGGATGTCCGCACCCGCGTCAACCTGGGAAATGGCCTGGGAAAGAATATAGTCCATATCTCCGTTCAGCAGAGCCTCTTTGAAACGCTTCTTGCCGGTCGGATTGATCCGCTCGCCGATGACTCTCGGCTCGGAGAACCATACCGCGTCCGTCGAAGAACAGATTCCGGTCACTTTTCGCTTCTCCGGAAGGTCCGTCCGCTTCTCCTCTTCGGCAAATGCAACTGCCTTCCGCTTCAAAGCGGTGATATATTCGGGGGTTGTTCCGCAGCATCCGCCGGCAGCGATCAGCCCGTACGGAAGCAGTTCCCCGATACAGTCGGCGAACTCCTCTGCGGAAACGTTATATTGATTGGTTACCGGATCGGGAAGCCCTGCGTTTGGCTTTAGCACGATCGGCAGCTCCGTCAGTTCATAAAGCTTCTTCACCATCGGCGAAAGCTCCGCCGGTCCGAGCGAACAGTTGAATCCGATCGCGTCCGCGCCGAGTCCCGAAAGGGTAAGTGCCATACATTCAATGCTTGTGCCGGTGAACGTACGTCCGTTCGCCTCAAAACTCATCGTTACATAAACCGGCTTATCGGAGTTCTCCTTTGCAGCAAGAAGCGCGGCCTTCGCCTCATACAGGTCGGTCATCGTCTCGATGACGATCAGATCGGCATCCTTTCCCGCGACAACCTGCTCGCGGAACAGTTCATAGGCATCCTCAAACGCCAGATCTCCGAGCGGAGACAGCAGTTTACCGATCGGTCCGATATCAAGCGCCACCCTGCTTCCGGGGTATTTCTCGCAGGCTTTCCGCGCATTGGCGACACCTGCCGAGATCAGTTCCGTAACCGAATATCCCGCATCCCGCATCTTATAGCTGTTCGCGCCGAAGGTGTTCGTATAAACGACATCCGAACCGGCCGCAAGATAACTTGCGTGAACGCTCGTTACCTTTTCCGGCTCCGTGATGTTCCACACCTCGGGAATACCGCCAAGCGGGAGGCCCATTGCCTGAAGCCTCGTTCCCATCGCTCCGTCTAGTATTGTGATTCTGTTATTCTTCATGAAAAACTCCGTAAATGTCCTGCGTGATCCGCCGGGATTCTCTGCTAGTTGTCGTTTTTATGGCATTTGGCGGCAAATGCGCATCCCGCGCACGCCTCTTTGCTGCAGTCGCCTACACTCAGCTCGGCATTCAAGCTGACATTGCCTGCGGCAAGATCTTTCAGGCGGCTACGCTCTTCCTCTTCCCGGATATTGCGAAGTCCGATGATCGCCGTAACCGATTTTAACGGTGTCAGCATATTGCCTTCCGTCACGTTAAGGCCGATCCGCTTGCCCGCGGAAAGCGTTTCAAGGAGCTTTCCCTGTATCGCCAGCGGCAGGTCGCCGTAGCCCGGCGAATAGCGCATCGTCTGCTTCATATCGGGGAACTGTAACGCAAGTTCTTCCTGAAAATCGTTGCAGATCTGCTCGATTGCGGCACCCGCCATCGCGTCGGTCAGGATTGCTTTCGGCATATTTCCGACCTGCAGCTTCCGCATCAGCATATCCACGCCGCTTCCGAGCGTTGCGGCAAATACGACCGCCTTCCCGCAGCCGCTTAACAGCTTTACGATATCCTTTCCCGTCAGCTCGAGGTCGCATTCCGAAAGAACAACCCGTTCCTCCGAGCAGATTTCAATATCGAATATCCCGTAGCAGAAGGACGGATGGCACGCTTCCTGCAGAGGACCTTCGCATTCGTCCATCAGGTTCAGGATGACCGGATCGGGCTCGTTCTTGCCGTAACCGAGGTAAAGGGCGGCTTCTTTTTTATTGATGGGTTTCAGTGTTACCATTTTTCCCCTTTCATCGGCCCGGATTCAGAAGCGGGGCAACCGCTTCGGTAATTCTCTTCGCCACATACGGGCTGTTCATCGTATAAAGATGGATTCCTTCCACGCCGCGGCTCACAAGATCGATGATCTGATCGATCGCATAAGCGATGCCGGCTTCCCGGAGGGCGTCCGGATAGTTTTCGTAACGTGCCATGGTGCGGGTGAATTTGGCCGGAAGGCTCGCACCGCACATCATAACCATACGTTCGATCGAGGCCTTGCTCGTACAGGGCATGATTCCCGCTTCGATCGGGACATTTATGCCTGCCTTGCGGGCTTTCTCCAGAAAGCGGAGATACACGTCGTTATCAAAAAAGAGCTGGGAAAGCAGGTGCGTCGCACCGGCATCCACCTTCTTTTTCAGATTGTCAATATCTTCATCGAGGCTCTTCGCTTCGAGATGGCCTTCCGGATAGCACGCTCCCATAATATGGAAGTCACCCTTTGTCCGAAGGTAGGCGATCAGGTCGGACGCATGCGGAAAATCCTTCTGGGGCTCGCGAACCGCATTCGGATTGCGGTCTCCGCGAAGCGCCAGAATGTTCCGGATGTTTCTTTCCTTCAACTGGTCGCAGATCAGGTCGATATCCTCTTTCGTGTTATAGAGGCAGGTCAAATGAACCGCCGACTCCGTGCCGTATTTTTCCTTGATGATCTGGGCGATATCGGCCGTCTTCGTATCGGCCGCGCTTCCGCCCGCGCCATACGTCACGCTGATAAAGTCGGGATGCAGCTCCTGCATTCCGTCCAGTGTTTTATAAATCGTGTCGATCGGCATATCCCGCTTCGGAGGGAAAATCTCAAAAGTGAATGCCGTTCTTCCGTTTTTCATGATCTCGCTTAATTCCATAACCAATACCCCGTTCCGATTACTTCACAACAAAATCTACTATGCCCACCCCGAAAAGTCAACCGAAACCCTCCCCGGAGCTTGTTTTGGCGCCAAATTACACATAAAAACCACAATTCTTCCAAAATTCGTTCTTTTTCAAATGGTAATATGAGGCCATAAAACCAGAAACCTTCCGGACGTGTGCCGGATTTACCGCATAATCAAAATGGAGAAACGATATGAAAAAGAACCTCTTTACACGGCTAATCACCGTCATTATCATGATCTGCATGGTATCGTTCCTGACCGCCTGCAAGGAAACTTCCGGCTCCGGTCAGACAGATGCAGGAGACAGCAGAACAACTTCCAAGGAGGAAGGTAACACCGCGACGGCCGATCCTTCCACGGACACCTCAAATCCGAAGAAAACGTCTTCGACGGCTTCCAAGGCCTCGGAGATCAATCCGGATGAAATCTTCACTGCAAGAGACCTCGAACAGACTCCCGATATGAAGGGCGCGACCGAGATCACGGTGAAGGACGGTGAAACCATCAATATCACAAAGGACGGCACGTATCACGTAACCGGCTCCGCAAAAGAATGCACGCTCCGCGTCGAAGCGGGCGATAAGGCGAAAGTGCAGCTCGTTCTTGACGGCGTGGCGATCACCAACAGCGATTTCCCCGCGATCTACGTGGTTTCCGCGGACAAATGCCTGATCACCTCGCAGGGAACCAATTCGCTTACCGTAAGCGGATCGTTCCGCGCGGACGGCGAAACCAGTACCGACGCCGTCATCTACTCGAGAGACGATATCGCATTGAACGGTACGGGATCCCTTTCCGTTATGTCCGCAAAGGGCAACGGCGTCAGCTGCAAGGATGACCTAAAAATCACCGGCGGCACATACAAACTGAACACCTCGCTCGACAGCCTCGAGGCAAACGATTCGCTCTGCATCTATGACGGCACATTTTCCATCACCACGCAAAAGGACGGCATGCATTGCGAGAACGAGGATGACACCACGCTCGGTAACATCTATATCTGCGGCGGAACCTTCACGATCAACGCAAAAAGCGACGCCATCCAGGGAAATACATGCGTTGTTCTGGATGACGGTACATACGATCTGACCGGCCGCGAAGGAATTGAAGGAACCTATATCACCATCAACGGCGGAACCATAACCATCGTTGCGAGCGATGACGGCATCAACGCCCCGAAGAAAAGTACCGCAAACGGTACTCCTACCATAACCATTAACGGCGGAACCCTGAATGTTACCGTCGGACAGGGCGACACCGATGCCATCGACACAAACGGCGATGTTTATATAAACGGAGGTACGATCAATATTACTTCCACAGTTTCCTCCATCGATTATGACGGCAAAGCGGAGTTTAACGGCGGTACGCTGATCATCAACGGACAGGAAACGGATACCATCCCGCAATCCATGTTCGGACCCGGTGGCGGGTTCCCCGGACAGGGCCAGGGTCGTCAGAACGGATGGCCCGGCGGTGATGGGTTTCAACGGCCGGACGGCAGCGGAAAAGGTCCCAAAGGTTCCAACGGCGGGAATGATCAAAAGTCCCGCTCGGAAACCTGATTAAATAACACCCGGGAGCGGTTCGGACAATCAGTCCGAACCGTTTCTTGCGATAGCCATACGATTATCTCTTGTGCGCTTCTCCTGCAGCTGATAGAGTTCATTCTGTTCCCGAATCTCATCGGCAGTCAGGTCAGAGGCGCTTCTTTTCATATTCTCAAACAATTCAGGATCAACGATAAGGGAGCCGATCCAGTCGCGTAATGTCGCAATCTTAATACGGTCCGGCTCTCCCGTACAGAGAAGGCCGAACACCTTCCTTGCTTCCCAGTCGATGTAGGCCGCTTTCGCACCGGCGGTCTTCGCCCCGCCGAACTTTCCGGCCTCCCTGCGGAACGCTTCGGCAGTCATCCCGATCCCGAGGCTCATTCCGTCAACCGGCGTAATGACATGTTTTGTCAGAATCCCTTCTTTGGATTCTCTGAGGCAATACTCGCTGGCGGTTACTTCCGCCCCGAGAACGAGCGTAAAGACGCCGTCGGGCTGCTCCAGCCGATAAGTCCGGAGCGCCGCCGTGGCACATACATTCTGCAGATTGGCGGTAATACCCGGTGCCACGATCTCCATCAGCCGTTCCCGGCTTCTCTGCAGTTCATAATACAGCTCCGATTCCTCCACGAAACCGGGCATGGCCTCTTTCGCATACAGTTTTACCGGCCGCCCGTTGCTGTAAAACAGCGCTTTCCTGTCAAGGTAACTCTCGGCATCCCGATAACGTCCCTCCGGCGTCATCGACCGATCGTCAAAGACCCCTTCCGAATGTCTCTCGCCCTGTCCGAACTTAATCTGGTGATAACATTCGCCGGTCTGAAAGAACATAACCTCTCCGCCGGCAATCCTGCGGAGCTCTACAACCGCCGTGTACGGCCGTCCGAAACTCTGCGCCGTATGGATCACGGCGGAATAATCGGTCCAGCCTGCGGGCAGTCTGCCCTTCGCGATCTGCGTTCCCGAAATCCGGTCTTCAAAATACATGCCGACACCTCCCCAATATGCTTTGCTTTCAAAACGTCCCATAACAATACAAAAACCCATTTCAGCATAACACAAAGCGGGCTCCCAATCAAGTTGGGAGCCCTTAATAAATCCTTTAAAGGAGGGGTTTAACGATTGATCAGTCAACCTTCGGAAGGTTCGCAAGACTTGCGGCAATCTCCTCGTCGGACGGAATGTAATCGCCCATCTCGCCGTTGTTGAACTTCTCGTAAGCAACGAGATCGAAGTAACCGGTACCGGTCAGTCCGAAACGATCGTCTTCTCCTCGCCGGTTTCCTTGCACTTCATTGCCTCGTCGATTGCTACGCGGATCGCGTGGCTGCTCTCGGGAGCGGGAAGGATGCCCTCAACGCGCGCGAACAGCTCTGCTGCCTCGAATACCTTCGTCTGCTCAACACTTCTTGCTTCCATATACCCGTCTGCATAAAGCTGGGAAAGCGTAGAGCTCATGCCGTGGTAGCGAAGACCGCCGGCGTGGTTCGGAGCGGGCATGAAGTTGCTGCCGAGGGTGTACATCTTTGCAAGCGGACAAACCATACCGGTATCGCAGAAGTCGTAAGCGTATTTGCCTCTGGTAAAGCTCGGGCAGGATGCCGGCTCAACAGCTATAATCTGATAATTCTTCTCGCCGCGGAGCTTCTCGCCCATGAACGGGGAAATCAGGCCGCCGAGGTTCGATCCGCCGCCTGCGCAGCCGATGATCATATCCGGAACGATGCCGTATTTATCAAGCGCAGCCTTCGTCTCAAGACCGATCACGGACTGATGAAGGAGTACCTGATTGAGAACACTTCCGAGAACGTAACGATATCCGGGGTTGCTTACCGCAACTTCAACCGCCTCGGAAATTGCGCAGCCGAGACTTCCGCCGGTTCCGGGATGAGCGGCAAGAATTCTCTTACCGACCTCAGTCGTCTCGGACGGAGAAGGCGTAACGCTTGCGCCGTAAGTTCTCATAACCTCACGACGGAAAGGCTTCTGCTCATAGGAAACCTTAACCATGAATACCTTACAGTCGAGGCCGAGATATGCACATGCCATCGAAAGCGCGGTACCCCACTGGCCGGCTCCGGTCTCGGTCGTCACGCCCTTCAGGCCCTGCTTCTTAGCGTAATATGCCTGTGCGATCGCGGAATTCAGCTTGTGGCTTCCGCTCGTATTGTTTCCTTCGAATTTGTAATAGATCTTCGCGGGAGTTCCGAGCTTCTTCTCAAGGCAGTAAGCACGCACAAGCGGTGAAGGACGGTACATTTTGTAGAAATCGCGGATCTCCTGCGGAATTTCGATGTATGCGGTGTCATTATCCAGCTCCTGCTTAACAAGCTCGTCGCAGAATACGCCGCCGAGTTCCTCGGCCGTCATGGGCTGATGGGTGCCGGGGTTAAGAAGCGGAGCGGGCTTATTCTTCATGTCCGCTCTCATGTTATACCATGCCTTGGGCATCTCCTCTTCGGTCAGATAAATTTTGTACGGGATTTCAGTGCTCATAATGGATTCCTTTCTTTCCTTTTCGGAAAATGTAATGTTTTCTTTATTCGGAATCGGAGATTGAGATTAAGGTCATTCGCAATCCGCTTCGCTTCTTGCTCATATAAAAGCGGCACTCTTGTGCTTTTATAAACAAAAAGCCCCTGTCCTATCTTTTGAATAGGACAGGGGATAAATCCTCTGCGGTGCCACCTATCTTTATGCTTTCGCATACACTCTGTCATGTACTATCATACATGTACCGCTGTAACGTGCGGTTCACGTCTCCCCTACTTGCTCACGCTTTCGGTTCGCCCTCACAAGTCCATTCACTGAAGTTCCCGGTACCGCAATCCCACCGCCTGCGGCTCTCTTGGACCGTTTCCTAAAGCTACTCTTCTTGCTCATCGGTTCCAAATATGCGATTATTGTAACCTCTTTCCCGCTTCTTGTCAAGGGCAAATGTTACGCCCACGCCGGCCTTATGCCGAGGGCAGGATCTGTTTCTTCAGATACTTGTTCTCGAATTCCTCAAGCGGGATCGGGCGCTCAAACAGGAATCCCTGCGCGGTCGTGAAGCCGCAGCTTGTCAGGAAGTCCGCCTGTTCCTTTGTCTCAACGCCTTCAAAAACCGCTTCCTTCTTAACCGAAGAGATCATATCGCACATACAGCGTACGTAGTTCTGCTCCATCTCGGAATTACCGATACGCTTTAAGAAAGAACGGCCAATCTTAACAATGTTAACCGGCGCTCCGATCAGCATGGAAAGGGACTCCTTGCCGGAACCGAAGTCGTCCAGCGTGATCTTGAATCCGCGGTTCTGCAGATCGCGGATGGAATCGCTCGTGCCTTCCTTTTCCGCTAGAAGCATCTCTTCGTTTACTTCAATCTCTATGTATTTGCTGTCAACGCCGTACTGCTCGGCAAGACGGCTGATCCGCTCGTCGAACTTTTGGAAGCTCTGGTTGTTCTTGCTGAAGTTTACGGAGATCGGTACAAGCTTCATGCCCTGCTTCTTCCAATCCTGTAACGCCTGCAGAACGTTGGTATAAATGCAGAAGTCGAGGTCGGTAACATGGCCCGTCTTCTCCAGAATCGGTACGAAATCCGCGGGATAACGGTAGGTTCCGTCCTCGGTCAGCCAACGCGCAAGAGCTTCGGCACCGATCAGTTCCTGTGTTTCCAGGGAGAACTTCGGCTGGAAGAAAACCTCAATCCGGTTGTTCCGGATGGCGTTCTGAATCTCACCGGCGATCGTCTGCTCATGGTTACGCTGCTGGCGGAGCTCCTCCGTGTAGATCACATAGGAGTTGTCCTGGCCGATCTTCGCCTGCTTTCTTGCGAGGTTCGCGTTATCCATCGCAAGCGGGATGTCATGATCGTTCTTCTTTAAGAAGTATACGCCGCTCGAGAGCTGGATATCGATGCCCGGGTACGCTTTCAGCTGATGCTCCACGAATACCTTCGACCAGCTGCGCAGCTTCGCGATCACCTGTTCCTTGGACTCTCCGTTCACGTAGATAAGGAAATAGTCCGAATGGATACGGCATGCGAAGCATTTCTTCCCTTTCCGCTGGAACATCGCGGCAAATTCCCGGAGCATCCGGTCGCCTGCCGGGTAGCCGTATTTTTCGTTTATGTATGAGAAATCATTAATATCACAGTAGATCACCGCATGAACCGCGTCCATCTCGGGATCGGCGAGCGTCTCCTGCAGTCTCGCGCGGAATGCGGTACGGTTGTAAAGACCGGTCAGACGGTCGGTCGAAGAAAGCCGGTTAATAAGCATACGGTCGTTGCTGCGCTCCTTGCGGATTTTGCGCTCTTCATCGATCTGCTCGATACGGCCGTAAATGTGGGCAACTTTGCCCTGCTCGTCCTTTGCCGCAAGCATGATTACGCGGCACCAGCGGAACTCCTTGCCGTCAATCTTCAGACGAACCTCTCCTTTGGCGCTGTCACCGGTCGCCTGCGTCTTCTCGAGAAGCGCAAGGCATGCGTCATAATCCTCTTCGAAAACGAATTTCTTCAGAAGATTCTTCTCCATAAAGCGGGGAATACTGCTTTCGGTTCCGAGGGCAGCGGCAAGCTTGCCGGGAAGATTGACCCTGTCATCGGCAACACTGTAGCCGAACTGGATATCATCGGACGTTTCCTCAAGCTGCCGGTAATGATCCAGCTGGTGCTTCATCGACATCTCGGCGTTGATACGCTTCGTGATCTCGGTAAATGCGCAGCTGATGATGTTGGTCCCGTCATCTCCGTGGCTTACGACAAGCGCGTTGCAGTGAACCCAGGAAACGCTCCCGTCGAAGCGGTTCACACGGAACTCCGCCTCGTGTACGGTCTCGGGCTCCGCCTTCGGATCAAAGAGGCGGGCAACATTCTTGACGTCGTCGGGCGCAACAATCTCGGTCAGATAATTATTGTGAATCGAAGCAAACTGCTCCGCGGTATGGCCGATCATCTTGTAAAAAGCTTCATTGGCGTAATAGATCTCAGGCACATTTTCATGCGAAACACGGCCCTGGAACTCAAATACCGCAACGCCCACGGGAAGCGTCGTAAGAAGGCTGTTCACCTGGCGCTTGCGAAGCATCTCTCCGGTCAGCTGCGTGATCGTGATATCGAAGAGACCGTTCTTCATCATTTTCTTCTGGCGGCGTACGAAGCACTGCACGGAAACAACCTGCCCCTCGGCGGTGTTAATTCGGTGCTCCATGCAGACAACCATCTGCTTACGGATCTTCTCGTCAAGGATCCGGCGGACCGTCTCGCGGTCCTCTTTATAAACGAGGGAAAGATATCCTGTCGCAGCGCTGTCCTTCGAATGCACGCCGAACATTTCCTCCACGCCGGCATCACAGTCCACGATGGTATAACGGCTGTCATCCTTGATCGTGCAGGTTCCGAAGTAAACCTGGCGGGCGTAGCCGTGTCCGGTCGGGATGCTTTTCGCGGACGAATCGCCCATCATTGAGGTAAGGTAGGAAAGGAATGCCTCTTCTGCGGCAAATGTGTTGAAGATCAGCTTCTTGGCGCGCACATGCGACATGCAAATAAAAAGACAGGAAAGGAAGATAGACCATGTCAGCGGATATGCGCCGCGCTCGATGGAACTCACCGTCTGTCTCGTAATACCGATCTTCGCGCCGAACTCCTCCTGCGACTGCTTCATTGCTTTGCGGTAAGTCGCAAGGTTCGCTGCGAAGATCTCTAACAGCCTTTTCTTTTCATTTGCATCCAAATTCATCTTTCCATACCCCTCTTCCGAAATGTGTGTTTCCGCACCGAAATTCTATGATTCTTTATATACGCATAACAGCTTAAAGCTGTGATTCCCGGCTCTATCCGATCCTGGACGGACCGTCCCCGGTCTGTGCGATGTAAAATGTCGGATCGTAGCCGATCTTATCATGGTAGGCCCTTCCGACCGAATCCATCACAACGGGAAGATACTGTTCCCGCACAAGCGCAACCGCACAGCCTCCGAAACCGGCTCCGGTCATTCTCGCACCGATTACGCCCTCCTGCTCCCACGCGGCTTCCACCAAAGCGTCTAGCTCCGGTCCGGTAACCTCGTAATCGCGGCGCAGGGAAATGTGAGACTCATTCATCAGCCTTCCGAACTGTTCCAGGTCTCCGTCACGAAGCGCCTCCGTTGCCCGGATCGTTCTTCGGTTCTCAAACACCGCATGTCTCGCGCGTTTCATGCACGTCTGTGACCTGATACTGTCTGAGAACAGAACAAAGCCTTCCTCATCGAGATCCCCGAGCGTAGCGATATCCGTTACGCGCTGAAGGTCACGAAGCGCTTCTTCGCACTCGGCGCGGCGCTCGTTGTATTTGGAGTCGCCGAGACCGCGCTTCTTATTTGTATTCATAATGAGTATCTTAACACCGTTAAGAACGAGCGGTACGTATTGATACCTTAGCGTTGCCGTATTCAGGAAGATCGCGGTATCCTTCCGGCCCATCGCAATCGCGAACTGGTCCATAATGCCGCAGTTTACGCCGATAAAGCTGTTCTCGGCCTTCTGCCCGATCTTCGCATTGATAATCCCATCAAAGTCAAATCCGAACATATCTTTTAGGATATAGCCCGTCAGCACTTCGATGGATGCGGAAGAGGAAAGTCCCGACGAGTTCGGGATTGTCCCGTAATAAAGAATATCCAGTCCCTGCTCCGCCTCGTAGCCTTCCTCCGCAGCCGTAACAATTACGCCGCGCGGATAATTCGAAAAACCGAGTTCCTTCCGGTATTCCCGGTCATCCAGAGTGGATTCCAATACTCCCGCCTCCGGAAAATTCAACGAATAAAACCGGAGTATCCGGTCGTCTCTCCGTCTTGCGCAGGCGTAGGTGCCGATCGTCAGGGCGCACGGGAATACATGCCCGCCGTTATAATCCGTATGTTCTCCGATCAGATTCACGCGTCCGGGCGCAAAGTACTCCCGAATCTCACCGCCTGCTCCGAACACGCGGACAAATTCTTCTTTCAGGTTCATATTCATTCCTTACCGCATCGAAGGTGCCGGACGGGGCCGGCGACGCTTCACGGTTTCCGTTAGTTTTCTTTCGGAAGATCACGAATGATCTTCCTTGTTGCACGACGGGCATTCTTCTCCTCGTACATGCGGTCGTCGCTGATGGTCATCCACTCGCCGAGCGTGCGGTTCTCCTTCGCGTCGACAATAACGTATCCGAAGCTGGCCTGAACGATATAAGGCCGTCCGGAACGGTTGTTGTAATCATCCAAAAATGCTCTGAAGCGGTTCCGGTACTCAAGTACCATCTCCTCGCTGTAATTGAGCGCGATCATCTGAAACTCGTCGCCGCCGACACGGAAGCACAGTTCTCCCGCAAAGCAGGCCGCAGACATCGCATTGGCAATCGCCTTGAGCGCAAGGTCTCCGTACATATGTCCGAAGGTATCGTTAATGTCCTTAAGGCCGTCCATGTCAATTCCGACAATGGCCATCGGCTGACGCTTCCGAATTGCCGCCTCGTACAGGGCTTCGCACTTCTGCTCGAAACCGCGACGGTTCGAAAGACCCGTCAGAACATCGCTGACATACAGCTGACGCAATTCCGTGATCAGCGCTTCCTTCTTCATATTGGAGCGGATTTCCTCAAGCGCCGTACAGATATTCGTAATAAAGCACTGGAAGAACAGGTTCGGAACACTGTCCTTGCTGAAGGACATAACGCCGTACCCGAGACATGCATCGTGATAATGAAGCGGCACGATGTAGTAGCCGCACGGATCCTCGCTGACATATTCCTCCGGCAGTATCTCGCCGATCTCAAAAACATGGTCCACATGTCCGAGAAGCCGGTTCTCACGGATTGCCGTACGAAGATGCATCATCGGCGTAAAACCTTTGAATTCCTCAGGCTCCTGCGTCCGCCAGTCGTAATCATTCAGGATCACATAGAAGTCCCTGATATTCTCATTGATGTTGGCAAATGCGTAGATAACGTTGTTCAGCTCATCAACATCCTTCGCTTTCTCGGCATTGATGCTCATGAACATGGACTGCATCAGATAGTTTCTCGACCGCTGGTCCGCGTCGAAATATCTGCGTACGGATTTCTCGAACTGGAATGAGTTCCTCGAGCCGCAGCCGCAGGATTCACGGATCACGGCATGGCTCGCAATATACGTGATCTCCGGAACCTTTTCGCCTTCCTCGAGCAGCCGCACGGCCTCTACCGCGCGCTCCGCCATCTCCCGCACATTTACACGCACCGACGTGAGCGTCGGCACCGTGGCATCCGTTTCCGATATATCGTCAAATCCTGTTACCGCAATATCCTGCGGTACGCGGATTCCGCGTTTCTGCAGTTCGTTGATGACCGAGATCGCCATATAGTCGTTGGCGCATACGATCACTTCAGGCCATTTTCTGCGACCGGTAAGCAGATAATCAAGCGCTCCCGGTCCGGCATCACGCCAGAAGTTTCCGTAATAAATGTCCTCCGGATCGATCTCCAGCCCGTGCGCACCCATGACGCGAAGGAAGCATTCCAGACGGTTCTGCGCGTCAATATGCTCTTTCGGGCCGCTGACATAACAGAAATCCTTATAACCGTGCTCTTCGATCAGATGCGTGGTGATTGCTTCCATTGAGTTATGGTCATCTACCAGAACGTTGCTGACGCCTTCCACATAACGTCGCACGCTGACCACCGGACACGTGGCATTGGCCCGGACAAGCGCCAGAATCTTCTCCGCAACGGAATGCGTTTCAAACGTATCAATCGCCAGAATGATACCGTTCATCTTTGAAAAATCGGGCAAATCCGTAATGTATGCCTCACCGATATCATATGCTTCGTTATTTCCGTACTTGCCGAAGCAGGAATATACAAGGGCATAGTATCCGTATTCACGCGCTTTGGATACCAGGCGGCTGAGCAGGGTATACTGGTACTCAGCCGAACTGCGCGATATAAGTATCGCTATTTTCTTCTTCTGCCCAAGATTCATAAATCCCTCCGTCTGTAATTCGCCGACAAGGTTTCAAACGATGGAAATATGCAAAACGATGCATATTCTCACAATACATTTTACTATGGAAGGCGGTAAAATACAACTTTAAAAACAAAATTTTTACAGTTTTTTGCAATAAAAGTATACATTTTGGGTTCGCGATGGTATACTGTGGTAAAAAAATATGTTGACAAAGAGGTATTCCTTTGCTTACGCAGGTTCGTGATGATCAATACTACATGAAAAAAGCCCTTCATCAGGCTGACCGGGCGGCTGCGCTCGGGGAAGTCCCGATCGGCTGTGTAATATTATACGAAGGCCGCATTATCGGAAGGGGCTTCAACCGCCGCAAAACGCAACACACAACGCTGGCGCACGCCGAGATTACCGCCATCCGGCAGGCATGCCGCGTAATCGGTGACTGGCGTCTCGAAGGCTGCACGATGTATGTGACATTGGAGCCTTGCCAGATGTGTGCCGGCGCCATTGTCCAGTCCCGCCTTGACCGTGTAGTTATCGGCACGGACAACCCGAAGGCGGGCTGCGCAGGTTCCATTCTGAACCTCTTGCAGATGAAAGAATTTAATCACCAGGTTGAGATCACGCGTGGTATAATGAAAGAGGAATGCAGCGCTGTGCTGCAGGATTTCTTCCGCGATATGCGGGCCCGCGAGCAGGCGCGCAAAGATGCGCAGAACGGGCTGACTGACGCGGAATAAGCGTTGTATCGGAGGTGTATGATGCAGATTCACGGCTTACAAAAGCTGACACTGTTGGATTTTCCGGGACATATTGCCTGCACGGTATTCACCGGCGGCTGTAATTTCCGCTGTCCATTCTGTCACAATTCAGGATTGGTACTGGCGCCCGAAAAGGCACCGATGATTTCCGAAGAAGAGTTTTTCACATTTCTCGACCATCGCAAGGGGCGGCTGGAAGGTGTCGCGATCACAGGCGGAGAACCGACCATTCAGGCGGATCTGCCGGAATTCATCCGGAAAGTCCGTGAGAAAGGATTTGCCGTCAAATTAGACACCAACGGCCAGAATCCCGACATGCTGGGCGCTCTTCTTTCCGAGGATCTCCTCAGTTATGTTGCCATGGACATCAAGAACAGCCGGGATCGTTACGGCGAAACCATCGGCATTCCGGATTTCCGGACCGACCGCGTCGAACAAAGCGTTAAGCTACTGATGGAAAGCGGCATCCGTTACGAATTTCGGACAACACTGATGGCAGAGCTGCACGACGACACTTCCATGGAAGCCATAGGGCAATGGATCCGGGGTGCCAAGGCCTACTATCTGCAGTCCTACCGTGATTCCGAGGAAATTATGGTTCCCGGACGTTTCCACGCCCCCTCTAAAGAAACCGTTGAACGGTTCCGGGAGATTGTGCACCCGTATGTACCGTCGGTTTCGATCCGCGGGATTGATTGATATAAAAAGGCTGCTTGCCGTCGGAGGAAGATATCCTTCCCTCCGGCCGCAGCAGCCTTTATTCTTGTCTTATATTCCCAGTCCCACTCTGAGACCGGACATTTCATTTTCCATTGCTTATCTTAACAGTTCTTAATATCCGAACCGATACGGTCGTCCTTCACAGGGACCGCTTCGGCCTTGAGCCGGGCAGCCTCTATGCTGTTCTGTACAAGAACGGCTCCCGGTGTCGAGATGTAACTCTCCGTCTCTTTCGGAAGATGTTTCTCCTCAAGTCTTACCTCAAGGAAAGATTTCATGATGGAATATACGAGGGCAAACGTGGGAACCGCGATCAGCATTCCGAGAATACCCCAGAGGTTCGAGAACAGCGTACATGCAAGCAGTACGTAAATCGGCTTCATGCCGACTTTCTTTCCGACAATGTGCGGATCAAGATAGTTTCCGTCGAACTGCTGCAGCACAAGAATGAATCCCGCGAATACCAATCCGTGCACCGGGTTGGCGCAGAAGATCAGGAACGCGCACGGGATACCGCCGATGAACGGTCCGAAGAACGGAATCACGTTCGTAACGCCGATGATGATGCTGACCAGTCCTTTATACTGTGCGATGCCATCGAAGAAGAGTCCGAGAATGTTCGTACCGATAAAACAGAGCATACCGATTACGGCCGAGTCAAGAATCTTTCCGAGGATTGCCGTCGAGAAGATGCCATTTGCCTTGTGAAGTGTCTGAACGGTAACCTTTGCGGTCTTCTTCGGGAAGACGGCAAATATGATCTTCTTCACGAGACCGATCAGGTATTCCTTATCCTTCATCATGTAGATTGCGAAGATCAAACCGATCAAAAGGTTAAAGAGCACCCGGAGGATAGCCTTCAGACTGTCCGTAACCAGCTTGGCGGACGTCGAAATAATGGAAGTCAGACGGTCCTGCAGGAAGTTCTTCAAGCTCTCCGTCGAACTCTCAATGATAGGCTGGAAAGTTTCTTTAATTGTCTCATTCTTGGAAATCAGTTTCTCCAACGAGTCACGCGTCGTCTCTGCGTAGGAAGGAACGTTATTCAGCAGGGTTTCGATACTGGCTGTAAACTCGGGAATAATGGCTACCAGCAAGAGCGTGATCATGGCAAGAACCAGAACCACCGTGATCAGAATGGCAAACCCGCGGCTATGGCTCCGGACACGGCTTTCCTTCTGCTCCGGCGTTTCGCCTTTCCGCCCTTTCCGGGACAGTCCCCAGCGGATGAATACCCGCTCAATCAGACGAACAAGCGGATTCATCAGGAATGCGATACAAAAGCCCCAGATAGCGGGAGCAAGAGCTTTTGTTACCGACCTCAGCGCGTGTGCCATGGTCGGAAGTCCGTGAAGCAGGTAATAAAAGATCAAGGCCCCGGCAAGCACCAGGAACGCGGCAGTCGCCTGTCCTTGATACTTTCCGGCGTCTTTCATTCCGCCGAATAGGCCTTTCTTTTTACCCCGCGTTTCCTCGGCAGGCTCAGTGTCCTGCACGGTCACTTCCGGATTGTCCTGCACTTTGTTCTCTTCCATGATTTCCTCCCAGAATCAAGTCGACCGAAACAAATGTCATGCGGGCCTTATGCCCAAGGGTTGGCCTCATCGGCCGTCCGGACTCCCATCAGAAGTCCCTGCCATGTATGAATGAACCATTCTCCCGTGGAGGGCTTGGTCCGAAGCGTTACTTTGCGGTCATTGTCCGCACCGCCGCTCGGGATATACAGGCTGATATAACCGTCTTTCTGATTGTCATAACTGTACGGATTATCGTGAACCGTTACCGTATACGGAAAAGAAGGCGTATAGTTGTTCTGCGGGGTGGCGCCCTTGAAATATGATTTCACGGTATATTTTGCACTCTCCATGAACTGCGTCTTGATCAGCTGCCGGTCACGAACCGCCACATCGTCCGGTCCGTTCAGATAATCCATCATCCGTACGCATTCGTCCGGGTTGTCCGCGTAAACATTGAGCGCAAGAACCGCCAACGCCGCGGTCTCAAAAGGATCCTGCGGGTTCTTCTGGAATACCTTCAGTTCCTCAACCGTGGTCGGAAGCAGATCATAGGTAAACTCCCTCTCATTCGCGCGGTAATTGTTCTTCGCGTTCTGTACGATATTGTTGGCGATATCGTTCGTCGCGTTTTGAACCGCGCGGCGCTCCCGATAATTTACCTCGCTTTTGATAATCTCACTCGTTCTTTTGATAATGTCGCCGAATAAGCCCATAAAGGCTCCTTTCACGTCTCGTAAATGAAAAACAAGGGAACGAACCGGTCAGGCAGCGCCTGACCGGATGTCCCGTATAGTCTGATTTTTATCTTATACCATCGGCTTGCCGCACTGCGGGCAGAACTTCACGGCAGTCCCTTCGGGTGCCTGATAACCGCAGTTACCGCAGATAAGCTTCTTTGCTTCGGGCTTCTTCGTACCGCAGTTCGTGCAGAAGTTGCCGGTTACTTCGTTGCCGCACTCAGGGCACTTCCAGCTGCCTGCCGGAGCGGGCTTTTTCGTGCCGCAGTTCGTGCAGAAGTTGCCGGTCGCAACCGTACCGCACTCAGGACACTTCCAACCGTCTGCGGGTGCCTGCGGAGCCTGCTGCTGAGGCTGGGAAGCATACAGATTGGCAACGCCCTGTGCGCCGCCGCCGATACCGTTAACCATGCCAACGCCCATAAGGCCGTTTACGGCACCGTTCTGGTTCTTCGCAGCTGCAACAATTGCTTCCGCCTGGGATCCTACGGTAACGGCAATGCCCATCGAAGGATCACGATACATAGCGTTCTTCTGAGCCGTCTTGATCATCTCGGCGTCTTCCTCAGGAAGCGTAACGGTTCCGAGTGCTACGTTAACAACGGTCAGGCCGCGGAAGCTGCCCCATTTGGCGGAAAGTGCCTCGTTCATGGCAACCTCAAGGTCGGTGTTGTGAGCGATGATCTGGTTCGGACGAAGCTCCATCTCGGAAAGTTTAGCAAGAGCGGGCTGCAAAGCACTGATGAACTCGGTCTTCAGCATATTGTCAAGCTCGGAGCGGCGATACTCGCCGGAAACATTTCCGCATACGTTCGTATAGAAAAGAAGCGGGTCAGCGATACGATAGGAATAAACGCCTGCGCAACGCAGGGATACATCTACGTCAAGGCCGATCTTGGAATCCACAACACGGAACGGAACCGGGTTCGGGGTGCCGAATTTGTTGTCCAGGATTTCCTTGGTGTTGAAGTAGTAAACTCTCTGATCCTTGCCGGTGTCGCCGCCGTATGCGAAACGCTTACCGATCGTCTTAAAGGTGTTCAGAATGCCCTGGCCGAGGCCGCCGGTGAAGATACTGGGCTCCGTCGAGGAATCCCATGTGAACTGTCCGGGTTCTGCACAGAACTCAACTACCTTGCCCTGCTCAACGATGATCATTGCCTGGCCGTCCGCAACAGCGATGCCGGATCCGTTGGAAATGATGTTGTCGTTGCCCTTCGTATTGGAGGAACGGCTGCCGATCTGCTTCTGTCCCTTTGTTACAAGAACATCCTTGTCCATAGCCTCGCAATAGAAGAATTCCTTCCACTGATCCGCGAGCGTTCCGCCTGCTGCTCCCAATAATGCTTTAATCAGTCCCATAGTAAATAACTCCTTTCAATTATTCAAACCTCAGTTTGATTTTCTCGTTCGTTTTTCTTCCTCTCTGAGGAAACGGTCCTCGCTCACCTGCAGGACAAATGAGTCTTTTATGACATAGTCCTTTGCATTTGAGGATTTCCTTATATTCTTCATGCCGCTGGTCATGATGCCGACGGTGATCGCCGCCGCGATCAGGCCGATGACTGCAGCAATGAGGAATTTCTTGATATAATAACCGGCCGTCGGAGAATCCGAACTCTTCATGTCATCTTCCGTAACCTTGTCGGGGATCTCAACTCTTGCGAGATCTTTCTGCACAACGGTAAAGCTGACGCCGGTCTTTTGTGCCGCCTTCGCGGCAGGTTTGTGGAATACGAAGATTCCCGCCATGAGGAGCAGAACGGGGATCAATAACAGAATACGCTTCTTCATCCCGTGCCTCCTATAATAAACTCAAAATCGTTCCGAGGATCACCGTAACGGCTCCGAAGATTCCCCAGAAGTAAGCTCTTCTGCGCTGCTTGCTGACCGGAAGTTCGCCGACCATCTTACCGGTCTGGCCGTTGATCGCGTACCGGTAATCTTTCCCGCCGTACTTACAGTTGATAATGTAAACCGGCAGCAGTACATACTTGACCGACGGATTCGAAACATATAACGACTTCTTCGTATCATGCACTTCGGAATAGTCTCGCGTGGTTTCGCGGAACCGCTCCACCGTACTTGCCTTCATCAATTCCTCCGCGCGCGGAACGCTGTCATCCGGATCCTGGTCAAAGCGGTCCGCCAGATAACCCGAAAGATACGCCGTCTGAAAATCCGTCAGCTCCTCGAAGCGGTACGGCCCGATCGACTCCATCATCGCATCGTCCATCTTCACGGCTCCGTCCACCGGAACGTTCTTAAAAGAAAGCTGTCCGCCCCGCTCAAGCGAGTAGTACTTGGTCTCTTCCACGCGGTAATTGCCGTCATCGTAACGGGATACTTTCTTCGCGTCAAATTCGACCATGCCGTTTACGGTTCCGTCAAAAAGCCAGAACGGAACGTAAATTCCCTGAACATCGTTCACCCTCTTGTTGGTGAAGAAATCTCTCGGCAGAAGCTTCTTACCTTTTCCGAAGTTCGCGACAATCTGCTTCATCTGCTCCTTTGTGACTTTGAACGGGATCACGCCGTTCGGACGGAGTCCTCCGTCAAACGCGTCGTTGATCACCACTTCGCTGTCGCAGTACGGGCAGTGGGTCGCAGCCGTCGTACCGTCGGTCAGGATCTCGGCCCCGCAGGATTTACAGATGTAAACTTTGGTTGCCGCGTCCGTGTTGGCCTGAAGGCCTGCCTTATAGTTTCCCCAGCTGAAGGTGGATTGCGGATCCGCGCCCCGCACGGCTGCTTCCATTTCGGCTACTTCGTAGGTGTTGCCGCAGGCAGAGCATTCAAGCTTTCCGCTGGCCGCTCCGTACTGAAGCGCCGTGCCGCAAGCCGGGCACTTATAAAATGTGTTATCCATCCTCCTTCTCCCTTTTCCCGATAATTCGCGCAATCGGGTTTATAGTAAGTCTATTTTACCATGCATCCTATAAGAATTCAACAATAAGAATACGAAAACTCATCAAAAATTCACACTTCTGACGAAACACCGCCGAATCCGCGCCCGTCAAGGGAGCTTTTGCAGCCATTTCGGGACATGTCCCTGACGGTTGTCTTCAATTATTGCACAATACCGGATAATTATACTACAGAACGCAGACTCAGGCAACCTTAAACGACTCCCGCAGGCAATTCTTTCCGCGGCTTTTTTTCATCCGTAAAACGCGATTTTCATGCCGTTTGCTCTTGACTGTCTGAGGGGAAAATACTATAATTTCAGTATGGGTCAGGAGGAATCCTCCGGCCTTAATTTACTTCACGGGGGTTCCCCGCATTTCACACATTTTTCTACACGCAAGGAGAGAAAAGCTTATGAAAAAATTTCTCGCGTTGCTCCTCGTTGCAGTTATGGTTCTTTCCCTTTCCGCATGCGGAAGCGGAACAGGCAAAGATGAAGGCAGCGAAGAGTACAAGAACATTAAAGTAGGTCTCATTTGTCTTCATAATGAGCAGTCCACTTACGACCTCAACTTCATCAACGCGATGAAGGATGCCTGCAAGCAGCTCGGCATTCCCGAGAGCCGTATGATCATCGTTACCGGTATTGATGAGAGTAACGCTTGCTACGAGGCAGCTAAGGACCTTGTAGACCGCGGATGCAACATCATTTTCGCAGATTCCTTCGGCCATGAGGATTTCATGATCCAGGCTGCTAAGGAGTTCCCGAAGGTTCAGTTCTGCCACGCTACCGGAACCAAGGCTCACACCGAGAACCTTGCAAACTACCATAACGCTTTCGCAAGCATTTACGAAGGCCGTTACGCAGCAGGCGTTGCAGCAGGTCTCAAACTCAACGAGATGATCGAATCCGGTAAGATTACCGCCGACAAGGCCGTTATGGGTTATGTAGGCGCTTATACTTACGCGGAAGTTATTTCCGGTCTTACTTCCTTCTATCTCGGCGCCAAGTCCGTATGCCCGAGCGTTACCATGAAGGTTCAGTACACCGGTTCCTGGTATGATGAGACCGCCGAGAAGGAAGCTGCCGAGAAACTCATCAACGCAGGCTGCGTTCTGATCTCCCAGCATGCTGACTCCATGGGTGCTCCTACCGCATGTGAGAAGGCAGGCGTTCCGAACGTTTCCTACAACGGTTCTACCGTCAGCGCTTGTCCTAACACCTTTATCGTTTCCTCCAGAATCAACTGGGCTCCGTATTATAAATACGCTATTGACTGCGTAAAGAACGGCCAGGCCATCAAGGCTGACTGGACCGGCGGTTTCGCAGAAGGTTCCGTAGAGCTTTCCGAGATCAACGATAAGGCTGCCGCTGCAGGCACGAAGGATAAGGTTGCCGCTGTTGTTGCCGATCTCAAGGCCGGCAAGATCAAGGTATTCTCTACCTCTGCATTCACCGTAGACGGCAAGGCTCTTACCTCTTACATGGCTGACATTGACAGTGACGCTGCTTACACGCCCGACACCGAAGTTATCAAGGACGGTTTCTTCCATGAATCCGAGTTCCGCAGCGCTCCTGCATTTGACATTAAGATTGACGGCATCGAGTTCCTGAACGCCGCATACTAAACCGTATTGTAACTGATACGAACTCCCTTCGGCGGGGCATGAAAGTGCCCCGCTGAAATTAATTTATCACCTGTTAACGCCTGCTTCGGCAGGTTTTCCCTGGAGGAGGTTTTCATCGTGAGCGAGCAGACCGCACCATCCGTAACGGCAGCGACTCCGACTGTATCCGGTTCGCCGATTCCCGCCATCGAACTCAGAAATATCACAAAAACCTTCGGCGAAGTCATTGCCAACCAAGGCATCAATCTGTCCGTCTACCGCGGCGAGATTCTTTCGATTCTCGGCGAGAACGGCAGCGGAAAGACGACGCTGATGAATATGATATCCGGGATTTATTTTCCGGATTCCGGTCATATCCTTATCGACGGCGAAGAGGTTCTGATCCGGTCGCCGAAAGACGCTTTCGAATATAAGATCGGCATGATTCATCAGCACTTCAAGCTGATCGACGTATTTACCGCCACCGAGAACATCGTGCTCGGTTTGAATGACGGCCGGTACGACCTGCCCGCCTACGAAGAACGCGTACGTGAGATATGCGAACGCTACGGATTCGTATTGGATCCGAAGAAGAAGATTTACGACATGTCCGTATCCGAGAAACAGACCGTTGAGATCATCAAGGTTCTGTACCGCGGTGCCGACATCCTGATTCTTGATGAACCGACCGCCGTGCTGACGCCGCAGGAGACCGACCGTCTCTTCGACGTACTTCGCCGCATGCGCGATGACGGCAAGGCGATCATCATCATTACGCACAAATTGCATGAAGTAATGGCGCTTTCCGACAAAGTCGCCGTTCTCTGTAAAGGCCGCTACATCGGCACCGTTGTGACAAAGGAAACGAACGAAGCCAAGCTTACCGAGATGATGGTCGGCGAGAAGGTCGACCTGAACATCCATCGGAGCGAACCGAAGAATTCCGTGCCTCGGCTTGTTGTAAACGGCCTGAACTGTAAGAATGAGGACGGAATCCCGGTTCTTAAGAATATTTCCTTTACCGCCAAGAGCGGCGAGATTCTCGGCATCGCAGGTATCGCGGGAAGCGGTCAGCGCGAGCTGCTCGAGTCAATCGCGGGCCTGCAGCGTCTGGAATCGGGTGACATTACCTATATGAATCCGACGACTGGCGGCGAGGAGAACCTCCGCAACAAATCGCCCCGTCAGATCCGCGAGCTCGGCGTCCGTCTCTCCTTTGTCCCCGAAGACCGTCTCGGCATGGGACTTGTCGGCAACATGGGCATTATTGACAACATGATGCTTCGAAGCTACCGGAAAGGGCGCGGCCTCTTCTTAAACCGCAGTACCCCTGCAACGCTTGCCGAGCAGATTATTTCCGACCTGCAGGTTGTAACGCCTAACGCGAAGACACCGGTGCGAAGGCTTTCGGGAGGAAACGTACAGAAGGTTCTCGTCGGCCGTGAGATTGCTTCGGCGCCGACCGTATTGATGGTTGCTTACCCGGTACGCGGACTTGACATCAACTCTTCGTTTACCATTTACCGCCTTTTGAACGAGCAGAAGGAGAAAGGCGTTTCGATCATATTTGTCGGCGAAGATCTGGACGTATTGATCGAGTTGTGCGACCGTATTCTCGTTCTGAGTTCGGGAAGCATCTCGGGCGTCGTTGACCCGCGTGTCACTCCCGAAGGCACAACCATAAAAGAACAGATCGGTCTCTTGATGACGAAGAAAGTCGAAGAGCCCGCTGCAAAAGACGCTTCGGCTGAAAGCACGAAAATACCGGCGGAAGAGCCGGCCGTCGATTCGAACGAAGCCGCAGAAGGCGGAAAGGAGGCATCGCATGACGGAAGCCAAGAATCATAAGCCGGTCCGCGAGCCGCTGTTCCACCTCGCCAAGCGGGATAATCTGCCGCCGCTCAAGGCTCTGCTGATTCGTCTGGCGGCGATTCTCGTCGGACTCCTGATCGTATGTCTCTTCGGATTACTGATCGTCGGCTGGGATCCGGTCAGAATCATCAATACGATGCTTGACGGAACATTCGGAACACCGAACCGCCGTTGGGATCTGTTTGAAAAGACCGCCATCCTGTTGTGCATCTCACTTGCCGTAACGCCGGCATTCCGAATGCGCTTCTGGAACATCGGTGCGGAAGGACAGACGCTGATCGCGTGTCTCGCCTCTGTTACCTGCATGCTGAAGATCGGCGATAAGGTTCCGAACCCCGTACTTCTTCTGATCATGGTTACGGCATCGATCATCGCGGGAGCGATCTGGGCGATCATTCCCGCCATCTTCAAAGCGTTCTGGAACACCAACGAGACGCTGTTCACGCTGATGATGAACTATATTGCGACGCAGATCACGTCTTACTTTGTTTATATCTGGTCCGTTCCGAAGGGCTCCGGCCATATCGGAATCATCAACGCCAACACGAAAGCAGGCTGGCTCGTTTCCCTCGGGGATTATCCGTACCTTTTGAACATTCTGATCGTTATCGTGATGACGATCGTGTCGTACATCTATCTCAATCACTGTAAACACGGGTATGAGATCTCGGTTGTCGGCGAAAGTGAGAAGACGGCGCGCTATATCGGAATTAACGTTAAAGTCGTAATCCTTCGCACCATGGCCATCTCCGGCGCCATCTGCGGTCTTGCAGGATTCCTGATCGTTGCCGGTGCTGACCATACGATCATTGCCGGTTCAGTCGGCGGCCAGGGCTTCACCGCGATCATGGTATCGTGGCTCGCGAAGTTCAACCCGATTGCGATGGCATTTTTCGCATTCCTGATCGCGTTCCTCGGAAAGGGCGCCAAGGAGATCACGACGTTGACCGGTCTGGACTCGTCCTTTGCGGATATCGTTACCGGATTCGTAATCTTCTGTATTATCGGATGTGAATTCTTTATCAACTTTACGATAAAGTTCCGTAAGAAAGAAACGATTGTAGCCGTTCCTGAAGGCGAATCCTCGCAGGCGGGATCGGGTCCCGAAAATGAAGGAAAGGAGGACTCGGAGCGATGACATTATTCTTTTCCTTTATCCGAAGAGCCGTTATGCAGGGCGTTCCGCTTCTGTACGGTTCCACCGGTGAGATCATCACCGAAAAGTCCGGCCACCTGAACCTCGGTATCCCCGGCATCATGTACATGGGCGCCATTGGCGGCGTAATCGGCGGATTCTTCTATGAACAGACCGGAGCGGATTTCGGACTTTGGTACGTCCGCCTGTTCGCGGTACTGATCGCATTGACGTGCTCGCTCGTATTTTCCTGTCTGATGGGTCTTCTGTACTGCTTCCTGACCGTTTCGCTCCGAGCCAACCAGAACGTGACCGGCCTCGCGCTCACCACGTTCGGCGTAGGCGTCGGCAACTTCTTCGGCGGCTCCCTCATCAAGATCAGCCACGCAGACGTTCCGACCGTAACGCTTACAAAGACGAGCAGTTGCTTTGCGAAGCATCTCGGCTTCGTTGACAGCGTGAATAAAGCCGCAGAGGCAGGCAAATGCCCGCAGATCGTCGCGGAACTGTGCCAGACCATATTCTCCTACAGTTTCCTCGCTTACCTGTCGATCATCATCGCGCTTGTTGCCGCTCATGTTCTGATGAAGACGCGTACCGGCCTTACGCTTCGTGCTGTCGGCGAAGATCCCGCCACCGCGGATGCAGCCGGCATTAACGTAAACCGTTACAAATATGTTTCCACCTGTCTCGGCAGCATGATCGCCGGACTCGGCGGACTTTATTACATCATGGACTACGCTTCGGGCGTATGGTCGAGCGACGGTTTCGGCGACCGCGGATGGCTTTCCGTTGCCCTCGTTATCTTCTCCCTTTGGAGACCGGGCCTTGCCATCATCGGTTCCTTTATCTTCGGCGGCATGTACATCATTCACAACTACATCGGCGGCCAGAAGATTTTCTTCTTCACCATTCCGAAGCTCTCGATGCAGGCACAGGAATTGTTCAAGATGTCGCCTTATGTTATGACGCTTCTGGTACTGATCTTCGTCAGCATCAAAGAAAAGAAGGAAGCTCTTCCGCCCGCACATCTCGGGCAGAATTACTTCCGTGAAGAGCGGTAATCCTTTCACTTTCTTAGTAAATCCAAAACCCCGTGCCTGTGAAATGCAGACACGGGGTTTTCTTTGCAAGCGATTCTTTCAGTTCTCTAATAGTAAGTGTATTCAAATTCCGTTATATCCTTCCTGTCCTCTCCCTCTTCATAATCCCGAAACTCTTCAATCCTGATAAGATTCCCGCGATTATCATACTGCCGGGTGCAAGATATTGTACCACTGTTCCTATAGAGGTAGCAGACAGTCTGTACTCTGTTTCCGAGGGAATCAAAACCGGATGTGATTTCCGAATCAAGTGCTCCGTCTCTCTCATCATATGTAGCACCTCGATATAGCTCCAGATGACACTTGATCCCGTAATTCGCATAATCGAACTGAATACAACCATCGTCACTTGCGAATACGGAAGTGTACGGCTCCTCTTTTGAACATTGACATGAACTTATACCTCTGAAACTTATACCGGTAAAAGGATCCGTAGGCAACTGCCTTATCCCCTCGCAATCCTCAGAAACCATGTACAAGACATCCTTTACTAACAAGTTTCCTCTGTATTCCGTTACACGGAGTGCTTTCTTTGATGGATTGCTCAGATCAAAGTAATTCCATTCATACAGAGTGATGCCTTCAAGCGTGGTAACGGATGTTATCCGTCCCAATGAATCGTACTCGTAAAAATCTTTGGTTATTATTTCTCCGCCTTTATCATATCCTATGTGTTTTTTTATCTTTCCCTCGGAATCGTTCTCATATTCGTCTGTGAGGCGCAAGGAATCATCTTTATTCTTGGTATACCGCGAACCTTTACACGATTTATCAGTACTGTTGTAATATTGATAATCATACTCATGGTAGCCGCCACCATAAGAACCATCTACAGGCGAAATAGCCCATCTCACCATTTGAATCAGTCTTCCGGCCTCATCATAAGAATTCCATCCATAAAGCCTATCTTTATCTCCTTGATAGTAGATTGTCTTTCGCTCTGACGGAATGTATTCCGCGCAATCTAGTTTCTTTCCATCGACACCATACTCACGAAGAATCAAATTCCCGAAAGCATCATATTCATATATATCATGTTTTGTTTCCTCACCGGACGCATCATAAGTTACGCTTCGGAGGAGTACTTCCTGATCGGTATACTCGCTTTTTTGTGTTTCCGTTACATTTCCTTCCTCATCAAAATCCACACCTTCCCTAAACACACATTTTCCCTGTGAATTGTATCTTTCTTCCTCTTTCGAAGAATAGTGTCCGTCTCTCGTTGAAATCGTCTTTTTTGTATATCCGTCCTCCGTATACGCATAGGAAACCTTTCTCTCCGAGCCTCCATCGATATTCCCTTCGCCCGAAATGTCATGCCTCCCTACATGATTAGTTTCCTTCCATTCCTCCGAAACGACCCGATCCAAATCGTCATAGAAATAAAAACCTTCCTCTTCGAAAGTTTTTACGAAAGGATCTCCTCGGTAGTATCTTATTTGCATCGTATAGACATGAACCTTCCGTCCTTTATCGTCATAATCGACATGCTCTATAGATTCTAATTGTCGTTCACCGTTTTCACCCACGGTATACGCTTTGCAAATATAACTCTCCGGAATATCCCCTCGGAGATAACCGGCCAGGGAGCTTCCCTCCTGTTTCGACAAGGCCGGTTTCTTCTTCGTGAGCATCCGAACAACCAGTATCCCCTCAATCACCAGGGCAATGCTGCAGAGCGCAACAATCCCGATGATGAACTGTTTCTTCGTCAGATGCCTTCTCTGATTAGCCATCTCATTTCTCTCCCATTACTCTCGCACAACGCGGGGATTCGTATAATTTGCCGTGAACAAAAAAGTTATACGAACGGCAGCCGCCCGCACAGTAGCCCCCCATCTCACACGTTGCGCATGCGCCGGTCAGCATACTCTTATCAAACTTCCGGTTATAGGCAAATGCGTTCTCGTCCTCCCAAATCTCCCGAAGGCTCCGCTCCCGCAGATTCCCTTCGTTGAAACGCTCGTCGTACATCGACTCGCAGCCCCGCACGTTACCAACACTGTCGATGCCGATTGACGAAAGGCCCGCGCGGCAACCGGTATAGTAAGCGTGTCCGCTCAGATTGCCCCGAAGGCTTCCTTCCCCGGGCGTAAAGTAGCCGATATTGTCCGCGATGCCAAGGAGAAACGGTGCCGTCCGCATATGACTTTCGACAAATGCGATGACTTCTCTCGGGTCAAATGCGATATCGATCCCGCCATTGGCCGCATTGCCCATCGGCGAGCACGCCTGCAGCTGCCATGCGAAAATCCCGCTGTTCTTCAACGTTTCATACAGTTCGGGAAGATGCTTTGCATTTTCCGCGTTCAAAGTACTGATGACCGATACCGGGATCTTGGCACAAAGGAGCGCCTTGATTGCTTTGATGGCACGGTCGTAACTGCCTTCCTGACGATACTTGTCATGGACCTCTTTCGGTCCGTCCAGAGAAACTGAAACAGACTCGATCCGAAGACTCTTCAATTCGGAAAGAAGGCTTCCCGTAAACAGAAAGCCGTTTGTGATGATATTGACAACGATTCCGTTTTCGATAAGCCTTCCGACTATTTCCTTCCAATCTTTGCGCATGAAAACTTCGCCGCCGATCATGGACACGCGGCGACAGCCAAGCTCCTTAAGCTGATCGGCAACCGAGAGGCATTCCTCCGTGCCGAGTTCGTTCTCACGGGCTTTTCCGCCCGCGGAACCGCAATATTTACAGGAGAAGCAGCATGCAAGCGTGATCTCCCAGACGCATTGTTTTAAGTGATATTTCATGAGACTCCTTCTTCGGTCGATTCTAGCAGTTTTGAACCCCTCCGTCGTTCGGATACTGCACCATGTACCCGCATTCCGGGCAGAACTTGGCCCCGGGAATCAGTTTTGTTCCGCACATGGTACAGAACTTCGGGCCATTTGTCCGGTTCGGCTCATCCTTCGTAATACCGATTCTTCCCGGTTTCGGAAGCGGAGGCGCTGCGTAAACCAGCATCATCGTCGGCTTGGACGTCATGCTATTCTTGAGTGCTTCCACCGCAGGGTCCGGGAAAGCCGGGCCTGCATATGCGGCCATCATGCGGGGATCATTATAAATTTCATAAGGATTGCGTTTCCCGTCGGAATTCTCCTTTCCCTCCACAGGTTCTTTCTTTTCGCAACCCTCTTCGCTTTGCTCACTGCTTTCGGACCCGTCAGCCGTTTCCTCCGCGGGTGTCTCTTCCTCGCAGGGTTCCTCGGAACCGAGTTCTCCCATCATACCGGGACCAGCGTAAACATCCTCCGTTACCGGCTTCCCGGCAGCCATCATCATGCCGTTCAGTCCCCCAAACGGATTATTATTCTGCGCGTTGAAATACCCCGGCCCTGCGTAAACCATCAGGAACTGACTCAGGTCAACCTCAGACTTTGGTTCCTCCTTTATAACCGGTTCCGCGATCTCTTCCTCATCGATAATGCTGTCGGGATACTTCTTATCCTTCAATTCGTCAAAATCTGCCATTTGCAATCTCCTTTCCTATCACTTTGCGGTTCCGAGTTCGTCTGCCAATGCGGCAAATTCCATAAGCGTTAATGCCTCTCCACGGATTGTTAAAGACATTCCGAGCCTTGTAAGTGCCTCCGCGACCTGTTCCTTCGTGCAGCCTGTTTCGGGCGCGTTCCCGATACCGTTCACCAGTGTCTTTCTGCGCTGGTTGAAGGACGCCCGGATCAGGGCAAATAGAAATCTTTCATCTTTCACCACAACCGGCGGCTTTTCATGAAGCGTCAGCCGGATCACTGCCGATCCGACATTCGGGCGCGGCATAAAGCAGTTCGGCGGCACATTTGCCGCAATATAAGGCTCCGCGTAATAGCGGACCGCCAGAGACAACGCACCGTAGTCCTTCGGGCCGGGACCGGTTTCCATTCTTTCGGCCACTTCCTTCTGCACCATAACGGTTATGCTTGCGACCGGAAGCCGCTCCTCGAGAAGTTTCATCAGAATCGGCGTCGTAATGTAGTACGGCAGGTTCGCAACCACCTTAACGGGCCGTTCGCCGTACTCCGCTAGAAGCTCGCGGATATCGGTCTTCATGATGTCGGCATTAACGACCTTCAGATTCGTGTAATCCTTGCACGTGTCGGCCGTTAAGATCGGAATCAGGTTCCGATCAATCTCAACCGCAACCACATTGCCGGCCTCTTCACAAAGACGCTGCGTCATCGTTCCGATTCCCGGACCAATCTCCAGAACCACATCGTCCTTTGTAATCTCCGCCGCGGCAATAATCTTGTCAACCACATGCCCGTCAATTAAAAAGTTCTGTCCGAATTTCTTCTGAAAATTGAAATGATACCGCTGCAAGACGGCAATCGTTTCTTTCGGATCACTCAGGTAAGCCATTATGTACTCCTGTTTTCCTGCACATATTATACGGTGAAAGTTGGGAAAGCGTAACGCAATTCTCCTCTTTGGGAGACATCACAACAAATGACTGAGGCGTTTTCTTTCCCTATGGTTAGTTATTTTCTGGCACTTCCAAGTTCTCTCTTTATCTCTGATGAGGCTATGCCGGGCGTTCTCTTCAGTCTTACCACTTTCTTTCCATGTAAACTGCACCACTCAACTATTTCATCGAATCGTTTTCCAATATGATCCTCCCCTAAGGCTAATGTATCAAAATCAATCTTTTCCAGTGCCTTTATCCCCACTATATCATATATAACCACTTCATCCACAACGCGAAGTGCCTCTAATAATTCCACGCGTTCTTCCGTAGAATAAAAAACAACAGCATCCGGCTTATACTTCAGAATATACTCTTCCTTCTGAACCGCAACGATTAAATAATCGCCATATTGCTTTGCCTGTTTAAACAGGCGCAAATGCCCCAGATGAAAATAATCGAACACACCAAATGTGACAATCTTATTCATATACAACCTCCTCTTTGATTTTTTCAAGTCCAATCAACAACGGATCATATATTCTAATATGTCCGACTTCATTCTTATATTTCTCTTGTAGAATCGGAAGTTCAGTGCACCCCAATATACACGCCTCCCCACGATTAACTAATTCCCGGAACAGTTCTCCAATTCGATCATCATATTTGTTCTGCTTTACCGCTTCAATCAGTTCCCGCAGTTTTACATACTCCTCTTTTTGGGGAACCTCACATTCAATTCCATTCTTTGCAAACGCATTTTGATAAATCTGTGACTCTATTGTTCCTTCCGACCCCAAAAGATATATATGTCTAATATCATCTCGTCTTACCTTCTCCACACACGCTTCAATAATGTTTACAATCTTGTTCTCCACCCCCGGCTTTAAAGAATAAATCTTCGGAAGGAAGAGATGGGAGGTATTACATGCCAACAAAATCCTGGTACATCCTGCATTAGCAAGCATTTCCAAAGAATCCGCCATCTCCTTTACAAGAACATCTACCTTCTCTCCCAACAAAAAAGCTCTCACCCGACTTGGCATTGTACAGCGATTATCTATGATTATCCTAGGCCGTTCCCATTCTTTTTCAGCGGGGAAAACATCCGCATATTGCTTAAAGAGATGAATGGTTGCATATGTTCCCATCCCGCCGAGAACTCCTATAACTAAATTCTCTTTCATATGTTGTTTCAACTCCTATCCATACAATCCTTAACAATCAATTCCATAACATTTACTGTTATCGAATTCAAATCTTTTCCAAAAACCTCATCACAAATCCGGCTTCGCTTTTCTTTCAGCGGGTCTTTACCATTACTCAACTGGCGAATATATTCCTCGGTTTCTTCCCAGCTATGTGAAACATAGCATCCTTCCAAAAGGCGAGAAATAACCGGTAATACCTGCGCTCCTCTTTCGCAATAAATTATGGGTTTTTTGGAAATATAAAACTCCGGTATCATAGAAGAGATATCTGACAGCATAACATCGGCATTTTCAAATGTTTGCGCATAATCTCCTGATCGATCATACAGCTTCCTCTCGCCTGTGAATTGACTTAAATACTCTCCCACCTCGTTTTCAGTCATCTCGCCGGTTTTAACAAAGTTTGAGAACGTCAACGGATGCGGTCGGAAAATCAACCGGATACTATTCTCATCTTCTGCCACCTTGCCAATCAAATCCTTATAGTCAAAGAAGCTGCTCCCACCGATTTCATCACTTGTCTGCCATCTGGGAGTCCACAAAACACTAAACCAAGGGCTTTTTTCTTCTTTTTGCCGCGATTGGAATCTTTCCATTATAGGATACCCTATAAATACTGATCTCCTGATTCTCTTGCGGTGAGATGTTTTAAATCGTTTCTCATTATATTCCCTTAAATATTCGTTCTCTGCAAAAAACAGATACAGATTTCTGGCAAAACACTTCGGAAAGCTGAATGAAAGGGAATTGTATGTCAGCATAAATGAATATGAAAAGTAACATACTTTAGCAAACTCGGATACCTTGTGACTCCGATACTCTAACGGAAGGTACTGGTCATATGGACGGGTAAAGAATACGTAGTCCGGGCACCACTTCTTTAATGGCAATCCATCTTCCTTTCCGTCTGAACCAACAGCAATGACATTATCGTATTTGCCGCGAAAATACTCCGCCGTATTGTTATTGTCCTTGTCAGTTATATCTTTGACCGCATATATAATGACAGTGAATCGGGGGTCTTGAGACATTGCCTCAAAAACCGGAGCTGTTTTTCCCCAAACAGAAACGCATTGTCCAATAAAAGCGACTCTAATCTTTTCACCCGGATTGTGCGGTTTATCCGTTGCTTTCTTCACTCGCCTGTATGACATATAGTTTGCAAGCGGGGATCCATTTAGGTATACCTTTCCCAGCCATCTGACGATGGCAAATCGAGACAGCTTATGATAAATCCGCTTCAACAGTGCGATCATTATCCCGAACTCCTTTCTTCCCCGCAAAAACTAAACACACAACGATAAGAAAAACTGCCAGGACCATTCCCATAATGCATCCATACAAGTCCCCAGCACCATTAATCTCCCGTCGAGGAACCAGCCTTTCTGTCATAATAAGACTGGTTATATAGCCGGCAACGTATCCGAGAATGACAAATCCCTGCTTTCTCATAATCGTCAATACCACGCTCAAGAATGTAGCAAGCGCCGCAATTCCACCATAACATAACAATCTGGCGAACAGAAAAGAGTACTCCGACAGATCAACACCATAAATCAATCCAAGTACCGGACAACCCAAAAAGTATCCGCCGACGGCAACTGTAAGCGTAATGATGGAAATCAAACTCCACTGAATCACAACGGCCTTCGCAAAAGCTTTGTGTTCACCTTTATTCCACCATTCTCCCATCTGCTTAACCATGGGCTTAAAAATGAACATGCTTAGAATATTCACAACAAATATCGGCATAAACAATATGTTGAAAATCGTCTGCTCTTCATCTCCAAGGAAACGATCGATTGCGTATTTGGGAACATTTACAAGATAGTTATACAGTATCGCCCCAAAGAATACCGGAAATGTTACCATCAATAAACGAAATACTCCAGTCCTCGTAAGCTTTGGTGTTATACTATCAAAGTGCTTAATTATCTCGATGTTTGTGAAAACGAATACAGCAAACGAAACCGCAACCAGAACTATCGACGCCAGCAACAAGCTTCGCGAAAACCAATACATCAAGCAAAAACCAACCACGGAAAACCCAATACGAAATGTCATCGCAACAGACGCAACATCCAACCGCCCCTTCTTCTGCGCTTCGCCATGAAAAACATCCTCCATCCCATCAGAAACGCGATATAAAGAAAGAAGCATCAAGATAAAAAAGCGCTCGCTGTTTAGTCCTCTTATAATCCCATACCCGATGCAAGCAATCAACATGCAGATACAGGTAGCCAAGCGAGACGAATAATAAGTCTTAAACTCATATTCTCCGTTCACATCGGAAGCCTGGAAATTCCTCATGGAATAACTGCCTAAAGAAGCCAGCGTCTGTGTAACCGTGTAGAGGATGGTAAAAATTCCGGCTTCGATCACACCTCCAATTCTGGTAATAACCAGTAACAGAATTGCAGATTGAACACTATACATCAGAGAGGCACAGAGATTCCATGCATATGCTCTTTTGGTTATATCGTGATTCCTTCCGAATAAAACCCTTTCCAGCATCGCTTCCTCCTGCCGCGGCAGACTATCTGCCGTTTTCTCTTTCTCCTATAAAGTATTCCATAAACAGACGGGTGCCGTCATCGTAATAATTCTCTGCCGAAACGGCTTCCTGCGTATCCCAGCCGACATCCGCAGCATCAGCCGCGGTATCCGAATACTGCTCCAGAGGGTGACTGTCGGCCGCGTAAGCTTCCTCGGCCGCCTCATACGCATCCATCTCGTCTCTATAAGCAAGATCCTCATCCGGCATCAGTTCCGCGTCTTCCTGACAAATCTGCCGAAAGATCTGCAATCCGTCCTTCATCCCGTATTGGTCAACCTGCGCGTTCATTAGTGCCGCTCTGAGAAAATAATAACTGTCCTCGCATCCGGCATAGACCATGATCGGATCGTCGGAAAGCACAGCCGCGAGCATCCCCATGAATTCGCCTTCGTTTTCCTTGTAAAAGCCCTTATAATGCGCGGTTTCGTGTGCTATCAGAACATACCAGTACAGATCGCTCGTGTACTTGTTGTAAGTAATCTCCATCGTATACGGATAGGTGTATCCTGCGATCCACATCCACTCAAGCACATCTGAGCATCCGGCTGCTTTCGGCGTTCCGTAATATCCTTTGAGCCTCGGATAGCGCTCGGACAGTTTTCTCATGGAGCGGACAACTGCCTCATATGCGGTTTTCTTATCGGGATAGATAATCCGTCCGTTCTCGTCCCGCGGCACCGCTTTTTGCGAATCACGGAACTTAACGGCAATCAGATTCCACACGTAGCGGTATTCCTCGATGGTATAGCCGCGGCGTTCCTCCGCAGCCGGTTCGCCCATTACATGCCCGTTATACGGAATCCACCAATGAAACAGGTACGTCCACAGAAAATACACCGCTACAACCAGAATCACCTTCATATAAGTCCGGTAAATACGGCTTTTCTTCGCGGGTTTCCTGCGGATGCGCCGCACCAGTTTAAAGATTCCGAACACGACGGACCATATTATCGTCACAATTAACGTAACCGCGCCGAGGTACATGATAATCTCACCTGCGGCAAATGGGAATACGTTGAAGATTCTCGCGACTACGCCGTGAATTACCGGAAAGATGTTGTTCACGTACCAGTCGTCGAAACTCTTAATAAAACTGAGCGCAAAGAATACGGCCCATACGCAGCCCGCCACTGCCAGAACCTTCCAATACAGGCTCAGACGCCGGCGCTCCTTCTTCTCTTGTTTCTCTCCCTCTCCCATAATGCTCCTTCTATACAGTCAGCTCATTCGATTCCGAACAGCCTCCTCGCATTCTCCTCAGTAACACGGATTACTTCCTCCTCGGAAATGCCCTTGATCTCCGCGATCTTAGCGACAACCAGCGGCAGGTAGGACGAATCGTTTCTCTCGCCGCGGTGCGGAACCGGCGCCAGGTAAGGCGCATCCGTCTCGAGAACAATCTGCGAAAGCGGGGCGCTCGCCACCACATCCGGCAGCCGTCTCGCGTTTTTAAACGTCAGAACGCCGCCTACACCGACATGGAAACCGAGTTTCCGGTATTCTTCCGCAATCTCGGGCGAACCGCTGAAGCAGTGGATGATCCCGCCGCGGAATCCGGGCTTATCCTTCTTACCATCCGCCCACTCCCGCATTACCGAAAGCGTGTCGCCGTCTGCTCCGCGCGAATGAATGATAACCGGAAGCGAAAGTTCTTCCGCAAGCGCAAGCTGCCTTTCAAACCAGTATTTCTGCGCGGCACGCTGCCGGTCTCTCTCCTCTTCCGTCAGTTCGTCCTCGTGCCCGTAATCGAAACCGATCTCGCCGATTGCGACAACCTTGCTGCCGCGTGCCAGTTGCCTCAGTTCTTCTATGTCCTCTTCCGTCATGGAGGGGGCATGATCCGGATGCACACCGACCGCCGCATAAACGAACGGATACTGCTCCGAAAGCGCAACGGAAGCACGCGATCCTTCCATCGAAGCGCCGACATTGACAACCGGATTCACTCCCTTTTCAAAAAGCCCTTGAAGAATTGCTTCCCGGTCTTCGTCGAACCAATCGTCATCATAATGCGCGTGCGTATCAAAAATCATCGTATCAACCTTGCTTTCCGTTCGACTGACGGATCATGTCTTCAACAACAATGTCATAGATCTCGCCGATCGATGCGCAGTACTCGAGGAGTTTCCACGGCTCATTTGTGTGAAAATGGATCTTGATCAAATCCTCGTCTCCGACCGCAATCAGGGAATTTCCCTCAATATGCGTCGTAATGTACTCCGCGATCTCGTCCTCGTCAAGGTCTTCGTCACGCCGATCAATCAGCATCTGCGTGTCATAACGGTATGCGAAAGGATCGTCCTCCGCATCAATGCTTCTGATTGGTTCAGTCATGGTATTTCCTCCTTAAACCCCGGAAAATGCTATTCCAGGTTGTATTTCTTATCAAACGCATCGTAAATCTGGTTAAATTCCAGATTGCCGAACTTAACGCCACTAAGATATTCGTGCGTGTCAAATGCGCCGCGATCCACTTCAATAACTGCCACCGCGATGTTGCTGCAGTGGTCGGAAATTCGCTTGTAGTTATTTAAAATATCCGAAAGGATGAAGCCCATCTCGATCGAGCATCCGCCCTTTTGAAGTCTTGCGATATGATTGGTCTTGATCGTATTGGTCAGCTTATCGATAACCTGCTCAAGCGGCTCTACCCGGAAAGCCAGTTCCGGATTCGCGTTCACGTAGCACTCGTGCGTCATCGTTAAGATTTCCCGGATCGCTCCGGTCAGAACACCGAGTTCCTCCTTCGCGGCAGGCGTGAAGGATAGTCCTTTCCGGTTGATTTCGGAGGCCGCATAGAAAAGATTCACGGCATGATCCCCGAGACGCTCGAAATCCCCGAGCGCATGAAGAATCTTCGAAATCACTCGGCTGTCCTGCGCGGAAACCGACATTGTGGACAGTTTTACGAGATAGGTGCCGAGGCGGTCCTCATAACGGTCCAGCTTATCCTCGATTTCCTTAATCTTCGAAACCGCTTCCTCGTCAAAATTATCGAACAGATCCATCGCGGCGAGCAGGTTCTCACGCGCCAGTCTTGCCATATGTCCGGATACGTTGTTACACTCGGTTACGGCAATGGACGGGGAACGCAACAGTCTTTCGTCAAGCCATTTGAGGTCGTCCTCGGTCTCTTCCTTCTTCTCGGAGTCCCGAACCAGGAATTCCGTAAACCTCACAAGCGGCTTCGTAAAAGGAATCAGAAGAACCGTTGTCAGAACGTTGAACGCCGTATGTACCGCAGCGATTCCGACACCGTTGATCGGTCTGGCCGCAAGTTCGGAGAAGAACAGCTTGGTAAGAACCACAAATACGGCAAGCCAGAAAATCGCGCCGATAATTTTAATCATAACATGCACAACCGCAACGCGCTTTGCCTTGGTCTCCGTTCCGATACAGGAGATCAGCGAGGTTGCGCAGGTACCGATATTCAGTCCCATGATGATCGGGATTGCCATCTCAAACGTAATGCCTGTTCCGGCTACGGCAAAGGACATCAGAATCGCGATCGTAGCCGCCGAACTCTGGATCACCGCGGTCAGAAGCAGTCCGATCAAAAGACCGAAAATAGGATTCTTGAACTGTACGAGGACTTCCTTGAACCAGGCCGTGTCCGCAAGCGGGCTCACGGCATTTTTCATCATCGTCATGCCCTGCATCAATACGGCAAATCCCACGAAAACCGTTCCGATGCTGATGCGGCGGTCCTTTTTGCTGAACATAATCATCCCGATACCGAGAAATGCAAGAATCGGGGAGAAAACTTCCGGCTTAAGAATTGCCAGATACCAACGGTCCGAATTGATTCCCGAGAGCGTCAGCAGCCAGCCCGTGAACGTCGTTCCGATGTTCGCACCGAAAATAACGCTGATGGTCTGCTCAAACATCATGATACCGGAGTTAACGAGACCGACCAGCATAACGGTCGTCGCCGAACTCGACTGCATCGCAATCGTGATTCCGGCGCCGAGCGCAATCGATAAGAGCGGCTTCGACGTAACCTTTCGAAGCGTGTTTTCCAATTTGCCGCCGGCCATCTTCTCAAGACTTCCGGACATGACACGCATGCCGAACAGGAAGAATACCAGTCCGCCGATCAGGGTAACGGCAACCTCTAAAATATCCATGTAAAAGCGCACCTCTCTTTCCGATAAAGCTTCGTCGCATTACGAATGCTTTCCGGCTTGAGTATAACAAACCGGAAGTAAAAAGCGCTTTCGTGTTTCTGTAAAGATTAAGTTAAAAATATACCGTGACCGTTGTTCCCGAACCGACTTCGCTCTTCACGTCGACGCTTGCGCCGTGGAACGAAGCGCCGTGCTTAACAATGGAAAGCCCGAGTCCCGTTCCGCCGACCTCCTTCGAATGGCTCTTGTCGACACGGTAGAACCGCTCAAAAACGCGCGGCTGATCCGCCTTCGGGATTCCGATGCCGGTATCGCTTACCGAAAGCGTTACGCGGCCGTTCCCGTCCTCCCCGGTCCGAACGGTCACCGAACCGCCTTCTCGGTTGTACTTGATGGCATTATCGATCAGGTTATAAATGATTTCACTGACAATCTGCTCCACACCGTTAATATGCTTTTCTTCGCCTTCAACCCTGATGGTTACATTGTGCTTCGACGCGGGTTCGGAAAGCATCTCCGCGGTTGCCCTGCAGAGCCCGTTCAGCTCGATATCCTCCCAGACGGGCTCGATCTCACGGTCCTCAATGCGGGAAAGCCGCAGGATGTCGCCGACCAAAACCACAAGCCGGTTGGCTTCTTCGTATATCTTTCCGGCGAACCGCTGCACATCCTCTTCCTGCGCAATCCCGTCGCGGATGATCTCCGCATAACCCGAGATTGACGTAAGCGGCGTCTTCAATTCGTGCGAAACATTGGCCGTAAAATCCCTGCGCATCCGGTCCTGTTTCTCGTGTTCCTCCTTGATCTCGGTCATCTTGTCATACAGTTCCTTGTTCTGCGCGTTGATCTTCTGGACAAGCGGCGCAAGTTCGGGATACGTATCACGTTCAAGCGGGCACGAAACATCCAGCCGGTTGATCGGCTTCAGGATATTCTCGCTGATGCGGTTCGCGAGGATAAAGGAAAGCACGAACGCCAGCGTCAGCACGCACGCCGACGGGAAGAGCGTCCCCAAGATTACGCGGCCGATCTCCTCCTGCCCGGCAATGCGGTAGAATACCGCCCCGGTCACGAGTATTCCGATAAGGAACGCTCCGAGCATCCCCAAAAAGATTGTCAGAAATAATCTCCGTTTCATAATACCTCCCGGACTCCGTCAGCCGGACAAATGTGCCGCGGGCAGTGCCCGTCCGTTTCGTTAACCTTCTTCATTCAGACGGATGCAATATCCTACGCCGCGGATTGTTTCCACATATCCGCCGGCCGCACCGAGCTTCTGACGGAGCGTACGGATATGCACATCGACGGTACGGCTCTCACCTTCAAATGCGTAGCCCCATACCTCGCTCAAAAGCCGCTCGCGCGTCACAACCAGCTCTCCGCTCTTAATGAGAAGGACTAAAATATCATATTCCTTACGTGTCAGCTGCACGGGCTCGCCGTCCACGGTGACACGGTGGGCATCCGGAACAACCGTAAGTCTTCCGATCCGGTATTCGCTCGGGCTTTCGTCGTCCGCAGAACGCCGTAAGAGCGCCCGGACGCGCGCCACAAGCTCCATCATGCCGAACGGTTTCGAAACATAGTCGTCCGCGCCTGCATCAAGCCCCGTCACCTTGTCGTACTCGCTGGCCTTGGCGCTTAACATCATGATGGGAAGCTTCTTTGTTTCCTTGTTCGCGCGAAGCTTCCGCAGGATGCTGAGACCGTCCTCTTCCGGCAGCATGATATCAAGGATCACCATCTTCGGCACCGCCTTCGCGGTCTCCTCATAAAAGGCTCCCGGACGGGCAAATCCCTTTGCTTCAATGCCGGACCGGTTCAGCGTGTAGATTACCAGTTCCCGGATATTGTCATCGTCTTCGACAAGATAAACCATGTTTTCCTCCGTTTCGGCTCAAACAGTTGTTTAACAGAGTAATTATACCAAGAAAAGACATCGATTTCCACAGATTTTTCCTTTTCATTTGCCTTTCTATCCGCTATACTGTTAATCAAACCAATCCTTACCGGAGTTCAACATGCGCAAACTTCTTCGATTCATGAAGGGATACCGCGGCAGGGCTCTCGCCGCACCCCTTTTCAAACTGCTGGAAGCCTCGATGGAACTGTGCGTTCCACTGATTGTCCGCGCCATCATCGACCGCGGCATTCACGATAACGACCGCCCGTTCATCGTAAAGATGACGCTTTTGCTGATTCTCTTCGGCGTAGTCGGATACGGCTTCGCGCTTTGCGCGCAGTATTTTGCCGCCAAAGTCGCGACCGAATTCACCGGACGCGTACGCTACGCCCTTTTCGACCATATCCAGTCGCTCTCCTATGCCGATACGGACAAGCTCGGCACGGCGACGCTCATCACCCGTATGACAAGCGATACGAATCAGGTGCAGAGCGGCGTCAATCTGTTCCTGCGCCTTCTCCTGCGCTCGCCGTTCATCGTATTCGGTGCCCTGATCATGGCATTTTCCGTGGATGTGCAGGGCGCGCTCGTATTTGCCGTGATCATTCCGCTTCTGTGTCTTGTCGTCTTCGGCATCATGCTGATCACCATCCCGCTTTACAAGAAAGTGCAGACCCGGCTCGACGCGGTTCTCTCAAAGACCAGAGAACATCTCGCCGGCGTACGCGTACTACGTGCATTCTGCAAAGAGAAAGAGGAAAATGAGAAGTTCCGCAGCCGTCACGAAGCACTGACGAAAGAGCAGCTGCTTGTCGGACGGATCTCCGCTTTGATGAACCCGATCACCTATGTCATGATCAACCTTGCGCTTCTTGTATTGATCTATGTAGGCGCGCTCCGCGTTGATCAGGGTCTCCTGACGCAGGGCTCCGTGATCGCTTTATACAACTATATGTCGCAGATTCTCGTCGAGCTGATCAAGATGGCGAATCTGATCATCACGCTTACCAAGTCGATCGCATGCGGAAACCGCGTGCAGTCGGTTTTTGAAATTCCGAACTCCATGGCTGACGGAACCGTAACGGAAGGCATCGAAGGCGCTCCCGCCGTCGAATTCCGAAACGTTTCGTTCCGCTACGCCGGCGCTGCTGCCGAAACCGTCAGCAATATCAGTTTCAAACTGATGCCCGGCGAATCGCTTGGCATCATCGGCGGAACCGGCTCCGGCAAATCCACCGTCGTAAGCCTCCTGTCCCGTTACTATGACGCGACCGAGGGCGAAGTGCTCATAGACGGCGTCCCGGTAAAGGACTGGCGTCTCACCAGCCTCAGACATCGCATCGGCGATGTGCCGCAGAAGGCGGTTCTCTTCTCCGGTACGGTAAGGGATAACCTGCTCTGGGGCGATAAGAACGCAACGGACGAGGACCTTCGAAACGCGCTTCGTACGGCGCAGGCCGAAAGCTTCATCAATGAGAAGCCGGAAGGCCTTCTTGCTCCGGTTACAGCGGGCGGAACCAACTTCTCCGGCGGCCAGCGCCAGCGTCTCACGATTGCGCGCGCCCTCGTCGGTTCCCCTTCCATTCTGATCTTAGATGACAGCGCTTCGGCGCTTGACTATGCGACCGACGCTTCCCTTCGGAAGGCGATCGCAGACATTCCGAACCATCCGAGCCGCGTGATCGTATCACAGCGTACGGTTTCCATCGCGGACTGCACACAGATCCTCGTGCTTGATGACGGTGTTCCGGTCGGTCTCGGAACCCATGAAGAACTGCTGAAAACCTGCGAAGAGTACCGCGAGATCTATCGTTCCCAGAACGATGACAGCGAGAACGGAGGTGCGGCATGAACAAGAAAGATACGATCCGCCGTGTACTCCGTTATCTCGGCCACCAGAAGCTTTTCCTGGCGCTCTCGCTCTTACTTTCCGCGCTTTCCGTGATCTGTTCGCTTTACGTGCCGCTCCTGATCGGTGACGCGATCGATGTGATCATTGACAAAGGAAACGTCGACTTTGCCGCCTTAAAGCATATCCTGCCGAAGGCCGCTCTCGTGATCGGCGTCTCCGCGATTGCTTCCTGGATCACCGCAGCGATCAATAATGCCATTACGTTCCGCGTGGTCCGTGAGGTCCGCGAGGAATTCTTTGAAAAGATCTCCCGCGTTCCCGTCTCCTATCTCGATTCCCGGGATAACGGCGACCTCGTGAGCCGCATGATCTCAGACGTTGACCAGTTCTCCGACGGCCTGCTGATGGGCTTCTCCCAGTTCTTCACGGGAATCGTCACGATCATCGGCACATTGTTCTGCATGCTTTTGAAGAGTCCGCTGATTGCGCTTGTCGTTGTCGTACTGACGCCACTGTCTCTTCTGTTGGCCCGTTTCATCGCAAGCCGTACCTATCATCTGTTCCGCGAGCAGGCTGCCGTCCGCAGCGAACAGACCGGCATCGTTGATGAAATGATCGGAAACCGGAAGGTCGTTACCGCATTTGCCCACGAAGAGGAAGCGCTTGCGCAGTTCGGCGAGGTCAACGACCGCCTGACGAAGGCTTCGCTTCGTGCGACATTCTTCTCTTCGCTTACCAACCCGAGCACGAGAATCATCAACAATACGGTTTATGCCGTAGTTACCCTTACCGGCGCCTTCTCGGTACTGCGCGGAAGCCTTTCGGTCGGCAGCCTGTCCGCTTTGCTCGGATATGCAGGCCAGTATGCGAAACCGTTCAACGAGATTTCGGGCGTCATAACGGAACTGCAGAACGCACTCGCCTGCGCGGGCCGCGTCTTCGACGTTCTTTCCTATGAGTGGGAAGAGCCTGCCGTGGAGTCGGTTACCTCGTTTGAACCGGTCGGCGGCGTAAAAGCCGAGCATGTCGCATTTTCCTACCGTCCGGACCGTCCGCTGATCCGCGACCTGAATATCGACGTAAAGCCCGGTGCCAAGATTGCGCTTGTCGGACCCACCGGATGCGGTAAGACGACGCTGATCAATCTTCTGATGCGCTTCTACGATGTCAACGACGGTGTTCTTTCCGTTGACGGAACCGATATCCGCACCATTCCCCGTCCGATGCTCAGAAAGCAGTTCGGCATGGTTCTGCAGGATACCTGGCTCGCCGAGGGCACCATCCGTGACAACATTGCTATGGGCAAGCCCGACGCAACCGAGGAGGAGATCATCGCTGCTGCCAAAGCGTCGCACGCGCACAGCTTCATACGGCGTCTTCCCCAAGGATACGATACCGTTCTACGTGTCGGCGGCGACGATCTGTCCGCCGGTCAGAAGCAGCTTTTGTGCATCGCCCGCGTTATGCTCTGCCTGCCCCCGATGCTGATCCTCGACGAAGCAACATCCTCAATCGATACGCGTACCGAACTGAAGATTCAGGACGCATTTGCCACGATGATGAAGGGACGCACCACATTTATCGTCGCACATCGTCTTTCAACCATCCGAAATGCCAACTGCATCCTCGTCATGAAGGACGGCGACATTATCGAACAGGGCCGCCACGACGAGCTGATGGAGAAGGGCGGCTTCTATAAGGAGCTCGTTCTCGCGGGACGCAACAGCTAAGCCGTTCCTATGCCGAAAGGGTTGCGTTTCCTTTCCGTTTCGCTTATAATAGGACAAAGATGCACTGATGCATGGGAGGTGTCTTCATGGATCCTGCTAAACGAAAACTGATCACCTTCGGGTCGCTTGCCGTAATCATCATTCTGCTGTTCGTTGTCAGAGCCGCAGGTTATCGGCATGCGGAACAGCGTGAACGCGAGGAATCCGCGCCGACCGGCGTATCGATAACGCCGACACCGACAAAGGTTGCTTACCGTCCGACCTCGACCCCGACACCGACTCCCGAGCCGACCGCAACACCGACTCCGACGGCAACCCCTACGCCCACCCCGAGCCCTACGCCGACGCCGCTTCCTGTTCCGACCGTAGCGCCCGAGGCACTCGAGAAGGCGCAGAAAGTACTCGAAAGCATGTCGACGGACGACAAGATCTATCAGCTTTTCTTCGTCACGCCCGAGATGCTGACCGGCGTGCGTCCGGTTGTCAACGCCTATGACAAGACGAAGAGCGCATTTGCCAAGAAGCCAGTCGGCGGTCTTATTTACAGCCAGCAGAACATCAATGACAAGAGCCAGTTTACAAAGCTTCTTTCGAACAGCGCACGCTATGCCAAGTATGGTACCTTCTTCGCGGTAAATGACGAAGTCGGCTCCCTGACAACGGCAGTCGGAACGCATCGTATCGATACGCCTGCGAAGATCGGAAAGACCGGCGAGCCTGCCAACGCGGGACGCGCCGCATCGTCTCTTGCTTCGGAACTTAAGAAACTCGGCCTTAACATGAATATGGTACCGGTAGCCAATATTTCCTCGGAGAAGTCCGGTCTCGGCACTTCCTCCTACGGCTCCGATCCCGACCTGGTAGCCTCCATGATCTCCGCTTATGTGAAGGGAAGCATGGAAGCAGGTATGCCCGGTGTGCTTTCGCATTATCCCGTACCGGTTTCCGGTGCGAGCGCTCTGACGAAAGAGCAGCTTCTTTCAACCGAACTCGCAGGGTTCCGCGCGGGAATCGTCGCCGGAGCATCGGTTGTCGTTGTCGGCTATGCCGATATGACCTCCCTGTCGGATTCGAAGCTTCCGGCATGCATGTGCCCCGAAACGATTGCCCTTCTGCGAAAAGATTTCGGCTTTAACGGCATCATTATGACGGCCGCCCTTGACAACAACGCCGTTACCGACCGCTACAAGCCCGCTGAAGCCGCGCTGAACGCATTTATCGCCGGCGCAGACATGTTGTACCGCCCTGCGGACCTTGATGCCGCATTTAAGGCAATTAAGAACGCTGTAAAGGACGGCACGATCACCGAGAATCGCCTCAACGAGAGCGTGCTCCGCATTCTCGCCGTAAAGGCACAGTTCGGCATCATTAAATAGTTAGATCTCCCCGGGAACGTCAAGGGGGTTCTATATAAGCTTATAGGAAAAGGAGATATAACCCATGGATCAGGAAATGAATCAGCAGTCCGGAACGGAAGCTCTTGCAGTATGCCCCAGAAAGAAGAAAGACAAGAAACCGGTCGTATTTTATGCCGACCGCATGGTTTTCAACGATGAGACAATCCTATACAAGGATATTGAATCCGTAAGTTCTGCCTACAGCAGCGTTATTTACAACGGAATCTTCCACAACCTTTCCACGTGCATCACTTTCAAGCTGAATGACAGACGTAAGCTGAAATGGAAGAACGGCTCATTCAGCGTATTCGGTCTCGGCAGCATCAAGTCCAAGAAGACGTTCTATGTTGCTGCGATAACCGCTACGATTTCGACCGTTGTCAAGACGATTGCCGCAAGATACATTATGACAGTCAAGGAAGGCGGCACCATCCAGATCGGCGGTGTTACCGTATCTCCCACTGAGATCACGGGAAGACATTTTGCCAAGAAGGTTACTGTTCCGCTTGAGGAGATCGGCGGCGCAAGCATTTCCGGCAACGTCGTAGCCATTCACCGCAAGAACGCGAACAAGCTTGCCGTCAACTCGGTACAGGGCAACCTCGATAACGGTCTGTGCCTTGTTTATATCATCAACTCCCTTGTCGGAAACAATGCCGAGCCGGTTATTTCGGCCGACGAGAACGCTCCCGCAGAAGAGCAGGAGTGATCCCCGGTTTTGCAGCGAAACTGCTGGCACGAAACAATCTGAGAAAAGTAAAACTCCGTCCGGCCGCAGCCGAACGGAGTTTTTTCTTTCGTTTTATATGTCTTTATGCGATGCCTATCGTCCGCAGATAAACTCCCAGATACGCTTCGGGGAGAGCTTCTGGCCGGTATGAAGCATCAGTCCGCGGTAGATTCTCGCCGCAAGGAATATCAAGAGCAATCCGACCGCAACAACCTCTACGCTGACGATCAGTCCGCCGAGAAGTCCCAGGTTACCGGTCAGCAGATCAACCGGAACGCAGAACGGAGCCGCGAAAGGAACGTAGCGGCATACAGCGAGCACTTCCTTGGCACCGGACAGCGATGCGAAATAGGTGATCATCCAGAAGATGATCATCGGGAATATGAAAGCACCGTTGGCCGAAGAAGTTTCCTCGGGTTTCGATACGAAGCTTCCGCCGATTGCTGCAAGCGCAAAGTAGATGAATATACCGAAACAGAATACGATAATGCTCATCACGATGGCTGCCGGAGAAAGCGCGCTCTCGCCGATAAAGTTCCGAAGGAACCTGAGAACGCTCGAAAGCTTATTGTGGAACTCGCTTCCGTGAAGGGCTTTTCCGATAATGCCGCCGGCAAGAAGACCGAGCAGCGCGCCGCCGACCCATATAAAGAACTGTCCGAGCGCCATAACGGTAAGCGCCACGGTCTTTCCGAGGATCAGCGCGTTCGGTTCCACCGAAACAAGCATTGTCTCCATCAGTTTGGACGTCTTCTCAATTGATACTTCCTTACAGATCGTCTGCCCGTGAAGAAGGATCATCATGTACATAACGAAGCCGAGGATCGCGGGAAGGAATCCCTTGATCAGCATATTCAGCATGCTGATCTCTTCGTCCGTAGATACGGTTCTCGTAACCGGTTCGAGAGAGATAAACTGAATTGCCTCTTCCGTCATGTGAAGGGACTCATATACGGCAAGTCTGACAGAGTCGGAAATGAAATCTCCGGCCGTCATTGCCTCGCCCTTTTCGATCTCGGAATTCTTCGGGATCTTCAGGCTGGTTACATATTTTACGCCGCCGTCATCATTCGTTCCCTTTTCCACGATCGCGATAATGGTCTTATTGGCCGGGTCATCGGAAGCCGCCTTGAAAGCCTCTTCCTCTGTACCTTCGGCATCTTTGTAAACGTAGATGATATCAGGCGTCGCGTCCTCATCCTCTTCGTCCTCTTCCTCTTCGGGAAGAATGTCTTCGAGGCCGGTCTTGTTGACAACCAGAACCGTACACGTCTTGATATCTTTCTCTTTATCCTTGTCTTTATCGGACTCCGCACTCTTGGGTTTTCCGGTAAAGTAGATCAGGGCCGCACCGCCTATGAACAGGAGGAGGGCAAATATGATCGTAACCCGCAGGAACCCGTTACGGGTTGCATACTGCTTCATCGTAAAGCGGTATACGGAGCGAAAACCTTTCATCTGTCTCATGCGGTTTTACCTCCTTTCGCCTGCTTTAAGAATTTGCCAAGATCCTTCAGCTTGATCTTATTGCCGTTGTACATGATCAGGATCTCGTATACACGAGCCGATACGAACAGGATAATAACATCAAGAACGATCAGTATTGCGAGGGAAGCAAGCCGAATCCACAGCGGGCCCGCACCGATGACGCAAACACCGGGAAGCAGGAACGGAGCGGAAAGCGGGATAAACATAGCCGCATAGAACAGCGGATTCGTCAGAGACTTCTGCATCGTCATGGACGCGAACATACCGAGGTATGCGCCTATGATCGTGAGGATAACAAGAAGGCTCATGCTCTCCTGCATCTCTTCCATCTTGCGGACCATAGCGCCGCACAGACCTGCAACAAATCCGTAGAACATAACACCGCAAGCCACACCTACCAGAGCGATCAGCAGGTTCGGAAGGGTCAGATTGCTGAGAATGCCCTCCGGAAGCTTAGTCTTCAGATAGTCGCTTCCGGTAAACTGCTTCGTTAAAATATTGGAAACGAAAGCAAGTATCAGGGAAACGCTGAGCTGCAGAACCGTCGAAACAACCGAAGCAACTACTTTACCGAATACAAGCGCCATCGGACGGATGGATGTCAGAAGGTATTCCATAACCTTTGTCGACTTATCCATGGCAACCGCAGTGGCAACCTGCGACGAAGAAGTCGTAACAATCATCATGATAACGAACAGGATCGCGTAAACCACCCAGTACTTTGCCTCGGAAATATGAGGCTTCTCGGAGATAAACGTGCCATCGTCCTGCTCCATCAGGGAAACAACTTCGTATTTGTAGTCGAGAGCGGCGATCTGCTCCTCACCCATCTCGGTGATCTTGTACTTGAACTCGTCAAACTCCTTGACGAGGAGGCTGCCGATGTAATCGCACTCTTTGTCTTTAACCTTGGACTCGATAGCGGTAACAACGTCAAATGCGACGCCGCTTGTCAAGTCCGCATAAATATGGATGATCGCGCTGTTAGGCTCTTTGTTAACCTTTTCGCACAGATCCTTATAGGTCTTCTCGTCTTTCTCGCCTTCCAGGTTCAAAATCGCAACGTAAAGCACACGCTCTACTTCGACATCCTTGAAGACTTCTTTCTCTTTAAAAATATCCGACCGGAAGCCGGCGTCGGTAAACCCAAGCTCGTCCAGAATATATACCTTCTGAAGAGTTGCGTTCTCGATATTGTATTCCTCGTCGCCTTTGCCTTTCTTATCGCCCGTTAAGAGGGAAAGCACCGGAACCGCAAAGAAGCAGATGACCCACATAATGATCATGAAGATCAAAAACGAGCGGTTCTTCCAGGTTTCGACAAGAGTGAAGCGGAATACATCGGTCCATCCGCGAAACTCACTCTTTTTCATTATTCGCACCTTCCTCCTCGGCAACGGTATTACCGCCGACCTTCTCTACGAAAATCTCATGCAGGCTCGGCTCACGAAGTTCAAACCGGATGATCGTGATTTTACGCCCGATAACGGAATTATTCGTATCGATCAGCGTACGAAGGAACTGCATTGCCTGCTCTTCGCCGGTAACACGGATGTGGTATTCGCTCGGAAGCTTCTCCACGATCGGAAGACCGGCTGCGGCAATCAGATCCTCAATTTCGCCCTCGCATTTAACGAAGAGGTTTACTCGTCCGTAACTCTTCTTGATCTCGTCCAGGTTACCCTGAAGCACCGTCTTACCGTGATCAAGAATCGTAATATCCGTACAGAACTCCTCAACGGTAGGCATCTGGTGGCTGGACATGATAACGTACTTGTCCTTCGCAATCTCTTCACGGATAACTTCCTTGAAGAGGTCGGTATTAACCGGATCAAGACCGCTCATGGGCTCATCGAGGATCAGGAATTCCGGATCGGAGATCAGCGCCGCCATCAGCTGAACCTTCTGCTGGTTACCTTTACTGAGCTGGTCCGCAAGCTTCGGCTTGGGAGCCTTGCCTTTCGAGTTCTTCGGCGGGAACAGATATTCATCCAGTTCAAGACGCGTCGACCAGTGTTTGATGCGCTTCATTGCCTCACTGCGCTTAACACCCTTCAGGCGGGCAAAGTACAGCAACTGATCAATGATAGGATACTTCGGATAAAGTCCTCTTTCCTCAGCAAGATAGCCGATATTCATCTGTTTCGGCTGCATTTCCTTTCCGTCGAAAAGAACATCTCCGGAATCCTTCTGCAGCATACCGAGAATCATACGGATGGATGTCGTTTTACCGGCACCGTTCGTACCCAGTAACGCATATACGCCCGGGCGATCCATTTTGAGATTCAGGTGGTCAACCACGACCTTATCGCCGTAGGACTTGACCAAATTACGCACTTCAAAAGACATTGTTTCACACCTCCGTGTTTGTTCATGGAACCCCAACTTCAAGCATTATACCACATGTAAACTCTATTTACAACTATGATGTTGCACATTTTTCTTTTTCTTTACATTTTTTAACCAGAAAATGTAAAAATATTCCATCATCCGGGCACTCCGGAATATCTTCTCAACCCTTGCCGAGCTCCGCGGAATCAAGAAAGATTGTGAACGGTCCGTCGTTCAGCAGCCGAACTTTCATGTCCGCGCCGAAGCTTCCGGTTTCAACCGGGATTCCCTCTACATCGCGGATTCTCGCCGTGACATATTCATAGAGGCGCTCCGCCTCCTGCGGATTGCCTGCCTTGGTGAAGGACGGCCTGTTGCCGTGCTTACAGTCCGCATACAGCGTAAACTGCGAAACAACGAGCATCGAACCGCCCACATCACGGATTGAAAGATTGGTCTTTCCGTTTTCGTCCTCGAAAATCCGAAGCCCCGCAAGCTTCTTCACCATCGCGTCGGCAACCGCCTCGGTGTCCGTATCGCATACGCCGACCAGCACGAGATATCCTTTGCCGATCTCACCGATCACTTTTCCGTCCACGGTGACCGAGGCTTCCGTCACCCGTTGAATCAAAAACCGCATATTGCATCCTCCTGAATAAGGCGCCTCCTAAGAAGCGCCTTGATTTCTTTCTATTCTTCGAAGGCGGTCCTCCGCCCGTTTTCGCTTTCTACCCGGTCGCCGACCGTTTTCAATTTCTATCCGGCCGCCCCTCGCTCTTTCTCAGGTCCCGTCTTCGCGGAACTGAAGTCGTCCGTTCTCCATGCTTTCTATGATCGCAAGCGACTCGAGCCGTACGCCCATGCCGCGGATCTTGTCTCCGCCTGCCTGGAAGCCTTTCTCGATCGCAATACCGCAGCCGACAAGCGTCGCGCCGGATTCCTTCACGATTGAAATAAGTCCCTCAAGCGCGCACCCGTTTGCAAGGAAGTCATCAATGATCAGTACCCGGTCCTCCGGTCCCAGAAATTTCTTCGCCACGATAACATCGAAAATGCGTCCCTTCGTGAACGAAGTAATCTGTGTCGTCAGCAGATCGCCGTCCAGATTCTTGCCCTGCGTCTTCTTGGCAAATACGACCTTACAACCGAACTCCTCGGCCGCAATGCAGGCAATACCGATTCCGGATGCCTCGATGGTCAGGATCTTATTCACCCCGACATCTGCAAAACGGCGCTTCCATTCCTTCGCCATTTGCCGGAATAATACAACGTCCATCTGATGGTTCAGAAACATATCAACCTTCAGAATGTTCCCTTCTTTTACGACGCCTTCCTCCCGGATGCGGTCTTCCAACAGCTTCATACGGCACCTCCGTCTGACTGATTCCTTAACGGGCGTTCCCGGTATTTTCGTCTATTCTTCGCGCGCCCGCGTTTTATTCAGTATAACACCGCGGAAAGCATTTGACAAATACTATCGCGTATGGTAGATTATTGGCGAATCACAGGCATCCTGCGGAGAAGGCCGTCGCGCCGACTCCAAAGACGCTTCGCATAAGACGGTTCCGACGGGGAGGCTTTCCGACCCGGACGACGGTTTATTCTTTATGCCGAAAAGTCTGCGGAAACGCTTTCGCAGGCTCTATGATGACAATATAACAGAACGGAGTGATATCATGAAAAAAGTATTATCCCTGATCCTTTTAGCAAGCCTTACCGCAATGCTTCTGATCGGCTGTAGCAAGAAGGCTGATCCGACCCCCACGGAAGCTCCCACGGAGCAGCCGACCGAGACTCCCGTTACCGGCGAGCCGACCGAAACACCTACGCCCGAGCCTTACAAGCCCGCAGACATTAATGTGGCTGTTCTGAAAGGCCCCACCGCGATCGGTATGGTAAAGCTCATGTCCGAAGCGGAAGCCAAGACCGCGAAGAACAACTACACATATACCGTTGCAGGCGCAGCCGACGAGATTACCGCGAAGATTATCAAAGGCGAGATTCCGGTAGCCGCTGTTCCCTGTAACCTTGCTTCGACGCTTTATAACAAGACCAAGGGCGGCGTTACCGTATGTGCGGTCAACACGCTCGGCGTCCTTTACATTGTGGATACCGGCGACAGCGTGCAGACCCTTGCAGACCTGAAGGGCAAGACCATCTACGCGACCGGCGCAGGCACGACACCCGAGTACACGCTCCGCTACCTCCTCAAGTCCGCAGGCATCGATCCCGATAAGGATGTAACGCTCACATTCCTTTCTGAGGCAAGCGAAGCCGCTGCACGTATCGCTGCCGCTGACGGCGAAGTGATTGCAATGCTCCCGCAGCCCTATGTGGCAACCGTTCAGGCAAAAGTTCCGAGTGTACGCGTTGCGCTTGACATCACGGCCGAGTGGGACAAGCTGAACGATTCCACTGTTGTTACCGGCGTGATCGTTGCCAACACCGCATGGCTTAAGGACAATGCGGAGGCATTTGACGTATTCCTTGAGGAATACAAGGCAAGCACCGCTTTCGCTACGGCAAATGTGGACGAGGCCGCCGAGCTTGTCGAGCACTTCGACATCTTCAAGGCCGCCATCGCCAAGAAAGCGATTCCGCAGTGCAACATCGTATGCTACACGAACGACGAGATGAAGAAAGCCGTTTCCGCTTATCTTCAGATTCTCTTCGATGCAAACCCCGCTTCGGTAGGCGGTGCAATGCCCGCAGACAATTTCTATTATGTGAAATAGGCATCCCGGGCCCGGCAGTCTGCCGGTCTTCTAACAAAATCCCTCCGCAAATCGGTGCGCAAACAAAAAGAGCATGTCCTTCGGTCTTCTACCCATCCGGTAGCTGCCGTCGGACATGCTCTTTCTTTTTATTGTCGATTAATCAATCTTAATCCCGCTTGACGCATTCTCCTGCGGACGCTTCGCGGTGATCCGCAGAACGCCGTCCTTGTAGGATGCATGAATCGACTTCGCGTCGAGATTACCTACGCGAACCTTCAGGTCCAGCTTTCCGACATAACAGGTGTTCTCGGTGAAAAGTACCGCTCCGTCTACTGTCGGAGCCTCTTTCTTAGCAGTGATAAGAATGGAATCCTTCTCGTAATTCAGCTTCACATTGCTGCGGTCACAGCCGGCCAGCTCGCAGAAGATATTCACCGTATCCGCGGTATCCGCACGGAAATACGGAATGACGCCCGCCTTGGACGCTCCGCCGATCTTGATGCCGTTTACCGCATCACGGGCCTTGTTGATAAAGTCTTCAAAAGGCTTCTTAGCAGCCTCTCCTTCCTTCTTACCCTCACCTGCAGCCTCGGTCTTCGCTGCGGTTTCGTCTGCCTTAGCCTCCGTCTTGGCGGTCTCTTCCTTCACGTCATCGCCCTTGAATGCATTCTCGTTCTCTGCTTTCGCTTTCTCGGCGGACTCCTTCATCTTATCCTTTGCGGAATCCACTTCCTTCTGCAGCCCCTTGATGCTCTTCTCAATGGAATCAAAGAAACCATTCAGAGCCTCGGATGTCTTTGCAAAAAAATCATCATCAAACATATTCTTCTCCTCCTGTCTCTATATTTGAAATGTTCTCATACATCTCTTTCTCGAGGTAAATGTCAATTACCTTATATTATTGTTATACATGAAAACGGGCGGCTTGTCAATCCTTTTTCGCAAGGATTCGAAGCAGCAGCTCCCAGGTCTTCTGAACCGATTCGATCGAAAGCCGCTCCTTCGTCGTGTGGACGTCATACATCTGCGGCCCCATGCTGATGGCGTCAAGGTCCGGGATCTTGTCGATCAGAAGTCCGCACTCAAGCCCTGCGTGAATGGTTTCCACCTTCGGCTCGCACCCGTACATCTCACGATAAGCGGCAACAGCCTTGTCCCGAATGGCCGACTCCGCGCGGTACTGCCAGCCCGGATACTCGCTGTTACGGGAGACGGTTGCCCCGCAAAGCCCCGCCAGTAGTCCGATCTGTTCGCAAAGAGCCTGTTTCTCGGATTCGATCAGGCTTCGTACGGATACCGCAATCTCCGCCTGCTCCGCGGTAACACGGATAATTCCCACATTGTCGGACGTTTCAACCAGCCCCGGAAGCGTACTCATCGCTTTCGGTCCGTAAGGAAGTAACGTAAACAGGTTCAGAAGACGCTCCTCACAATCTTCGGAAAGGACAGCCGCGCCGGACACCTCTTCCGCATATTCTTTCACCGTAATCTGAAGTCCGTCTTCCTTGCCGGTCAACGCATTCTTAAGTTCCGAATAAACCGGAGTGATATCCGGCACCTTTTCCGCTGCCACAACCGCTGTTGCCGCGTTCGGGATGGCGTTATCCTTTGTCCCGCCGTTAATCGAAACAAGTCTTATGCCCTGCTTCTTCAATTCGCGTACAACACGCGCAAGAAGCAGAATCGCGTTGGAACGGTTCTTCGAGATCTCCGTCCCGGAATGTCCTCCCTGAAGTCCGTTAAGGGTAATCTCATAAAGCTTACCCTCAGCCTTCCCGCGTGTTAACGGCATCCGGAGGCGAAGCGTGGCACCGCCTGCACATCCGGCAATGAAGATTCCCTCATCTTCGGAATCGAGGTTGATAATACGCCGTGCCGTCAGGTTGGCCGGGTCCATGGCAATGGCTCCGTCCATCCCGGTTTCCTCATTGACCGTCGCCACAAGCATGATGGGCGGGTGCGGGATAGAACGGTCGGAAAGAACCGCCAGCCCATAGGCAATCGCAATACCGTCATCGCCGCCGAGTGTTGTACCGCGGGCACCGATCAGTCCGTTCTCGATGAAGAGCGAAAGCCCCTCGCGCTCCATATCGATCGTGCAGTCCGCATCCTTTACCGCGACCATATCCATATGTCCCTGGAGCGCGATTGCAGGCTCGTTCTCATACCCCGGCGCAGCGTCGCCGTATATGATCACGTTCCCACAGGGCTCCTGCACATAGCGAAGTCCCTGCTCGCGGGCAAATCCGACGAGCCACTCGCTTATCGCCCCGATATTTCCGGATCCGTGCGGGATGGAGCATATCTCCTCGAAGTATTTCATTACATTTGTCGGCGCAACGGCCGAAAGAATACCCTGATTCATAACTCATTCCTCTCAAAAAAACAAAGGTACCGGGTGCATAGCGCTTCCGGTACCATCGTATTCATTATGTATGCCGCAGTCTACCGAACCTGGAACTCCTCGTCGGCGAGCCGGAAGCGGTCTCCGACTTCAAGCGGAACGGCTTCGCCCGGGCGAATTCTCTCGCCGTTCACGTACGTTCCGTTCGTGGCATTCATATCTTCAATATATAGCTTTCCGTCTTTGCGGGTCAGCTTAGCATGCGTGCGGCTGACCGCGGGGTTAGATGTGATGCAGTAGTCAACACGAACCCGCTCTTTACCCATCATGTAAACATCCTTGTCCACCAGGAATTCCTCCTCGGTGCGCATCCGCATGACAACCATGCCTCGCGGATTAACTCCGAGAAGCGATGTCTTCTCGGCACCTTCCTGCGGAATAACCACATCGGGGTATTCACTGTGATAAGGCTTTAATAAAGATGTTGTTCCGAACTGCGGCTTGCCGTTTACGTATTCAGGCGGCACTGTTCCATACTTCTTCAGGCTGCTGTTGTCCTTTTCACCGATCTTCGGCTGCCGGCGCCTTCCGACTACGAACAGAATCAGGGAGGTGATCAGCATCAGGATCAGGATATTGACAACGATCATCAGCATATCTAACACGCCTTTGTTAGGCGATGTCGCAGCAAAGATTACGTGCAGTGACTGAACGAAACCATTCGTCATGGTACTTCAACCCTCCGTCATATAATAGACGCATCCTCTTTATACTAACTATACACTTTTCAGCACAAAAAAGCAAATGCTATCTTCCCGAAAAACCTCAATCTTACGCGAGGTATTTCTTCAAAACATCAACCTTATCAAGACGCTCCCATGTAACATCAATATCGGTGCGGCCGAAATGTCCGTATGCAGCAGTCTGCTTGTAAATCGGACGGCGCAGATCGAGCATCTTAATAATACCGGCAGGTCTCAGATCAAAGTTCGCGCGAATGATCTCAACCATCTTGTCATCGGATACTTTACCGGTTCCGAACGTATCCACGGAGATTGAAGTGGGCTCTGCAACACCGATCGCGTAGGAAACCTGAATCTCAATCTTCTCCGCAAGACCGGCTGCGACAATATTCTTTGCAACATAGCGGGCTGCGTAGGAAGCGGAACGGTCAACCTTCGTGCAGTCCTTTCCGGAAAATGCACCGCCGCCGTGACGGGCGTATCCGCCGTAGGTGTCTACGATAATCTTACGACCGGTAAGTCCGGAGTCGCCGTTCGGTCCGCCGATAACGAAGCGGCCGGTCGGGTTAATAAATATCTTGGTGGAAGGAGTCATCATCTCCGCGGGGATAACCGTATCGATAACATACTTCTTAATATCCTTATGAATCTGCTCCTGGGTTACATCGGGATCATGCTGAGACGAAACAACGACCGCATTTACGCGAGACGGCTTTCCGTTCTCGTCATACTCAATGGTAACCTGCGACTTTCCGTCGGGACGAAGATAAGGAAGCGTGCCGTTCTTACGGACCTCGGAAAGCTTCTTCGTTAGCTTGTGTGCAAGGCTGATCGGCATCGGCATATATTCGGGCGTCTCATTGGTCGCATAACCGAACATCAGACCCTGGTCACCGGCACCGATTGCCGCGATGTCCTCCTCGCCCATCTCGCCGTTCTTCGCCTCAAGCGCCTTATCCACGCCGAGAGCAATATCCTTGGACTGCTCGTCAAGAGCAACGATCACGCCGCACGTATCAGCGTCAAATCCATACTTTGCGCGGTTATAACCAATCTCGCGGACGGTATCTCTGACAACCTTCTGGATGTCTACATAACCTTCGCTCGTAACCTCTCCCATAACAAGTACAAGACCGGTCGTGATACAGGTTTCACATGCCACACGGCTCATCGGATCCTGGCGAATCAGTTCGTCGAGAATGGCGTCACTGATCTGATCGCAGATTTTATCGGGATGGCCCTCCGTAACGGACTCGGAGGTAAAGATTCTTTCTTCCATTTCATTTCTCCTCTTATTGTGATAAACAATGCCGGAAGCAACCGCCTCCGACATTGGTCAGTCTCTTATACAATTATGCGTATTTGCTCTTTCTGCGTCCTGCGGGAACGGGCTGCTTCTCAATCGAAGCACCAAGAGCCCGGAGTTTCTCATCGAAGCTCTCATAACCGCGTTCAATATACTCGATGTCGCGTATAACGCTGCGTCCTTCCGTCGCAAGTGCCGCGATCGTAAGTGCCGCTCCGGCCCGGAGGTCCGGCGTATCCAGTGTGGCTGCGGTACCTTTTTCAATACCTTCGATCACAGCCATCGAGGAACCTTCCACTTTGATATTGGCTCCCATCTTACGAAGTTCCGCAACATATTTGAAGCGGTTCTCAAAGATCGTCTCATTGATGTAGCTTGTTCCGTCACCGAACATCAGGAGTGCTGCCATCTGCGGCTGCATATCGGTCGGGAAACCGGGATATACGCGGGTCTTCACCGTGCTCGCGTGAGGTCTGCGGCTGCAGCATACACGAACGGAATCATCGTATTCGTTAACCTCGGCACCAATCTCCACGAGCTTGGCGGTAATCGCCTCAAGGTGCTTCGGAATAACATTTTTCAAAAGAACATCGCCCTTGGTTGCGGCTGCCAGGCACATGAACGTTCCTGCTTCGATCTGATCCGGAATGATCGAATAGCTGTTGCCGTGAAGTTTCTGCACGCCGCGAATACGGATCACGTCAGTACCTGCGCCCTTGATGTTGGCTCCGAGGCTGTTAAGGAAGTTGGCCACATCTACGATGTGGGGCTCCTTCGCTACGTTCTCGATGATCGTCTGGCCTTCGGCCATCGTTGCCGCAAGCATGATATTGATCGTTGCGCCGACGCTGACTACATCAAGGAAGATGTGGCTCGCACGAAGGTGATCTGCCTGGGCATGTACGAAACCGTTCTCGGTTGTAACATTTGCCCCTAACGCACGAAAACCCTTCAAATGCTGGTCGATCGGGCGGGAACCGATATCACATCCGCCCGGCATTGCTACGGTTGCGTTGCCGCGTTTTGCGAGCAAGGCTCCGAGCAAATAGTAAGAAGCACGGATCTTCTGGATATAATCGTAATCCACCATCTCCGTATTAATCGTTGCTCCGTTGATGCGGACCGTATGTCTGTCGACACGGTCAACCACCGCCCCGATGGCTGCGATTGCCTCCAAAAGAATATTGGTGTCGTTTACATCCGGAAGGTTTTCAATCGTAACGAAATCGTCACAGATGATCGCCCCGGCAAGAATACCGAGCGCGGCATTCTTGGCACCGCTGATGGTGACCTCGCCGGCAAGGGATTTGCCTCCGTTGATAACGTACTGCTCCATATCATTTCCTCCATCTATCTTATCGGATGCTCTTTCCTATTTCTCGGAAAGAAGTCCGTAGAGAGCCCGCTCAATCGCTTCGTCATCGTCACGAAGCGCTGCGTCCAAAGCCTGCGCCGTAAAATCCTCGGCGAAGCGCTTGGTCGGAGCCGCCGATACTTCCGGCTCCTTCTCGCCATTCTCAATCTCTTCCTTTACGGAATCGGCGATGCTTCCGGCAATGTCCGCGAAGTCCGTGTCATCGTCCTTGCGGCTGCCGCTCAATGTTACCGAATCGTCTGCGTCGAACTTGGAGAAGAAGGTCATCTGTCCGTCCTCTTCCTCAGCATCAACGGAAAGAATATTGTCAACCGATGCGGAAACGTCCTTGAGGAAGTCCTCTTCAGACTTCACAGGCGCCTTATCGGCTTTCTTTACAACGCTTTCCGCGGGTCCGGGAACACGGTCGTATACGGTGTCCGCCGGCTCACTCTTCGCTCCGGGAACGCTGATGGTCGGAATTCCGTCAAATGCGCTTGCGGAACCTGCAGCCTTCTCGGAACCGGAAAGAATCGATTCGGGAGTATTATACTTTAACGGCGGGATGTAGAAGGACTTTTCCGTGTTGATCGCGGAATTCCGGCTCTTCTGCTCGGCAGCCTTCACTGCCTTCTCCCACTCGGCTTCCTTCAATTCCTCTTCGGAATAGTAATCCGTCAGAACGATGTCGTCATCGTCATCATCGGCTTCCTTTGCCTTCTTAACGGCAAGGGCAATAATATCAATATCAACGGTTACGTCTTCAGGAATCTCTTCAACGGCTTCCTCTAAGTTTTCGGCTGCTGCCTCTACAACTTCCTCAGCCTGTTCAACAGACGTCTCGGGAGCCTCAGCGATTTCCTTTGCCGTTTCCTTTGCAGATTGATCTTCGAAGAAGGTGTCATCTTCAAAGAATGTGTCGTCTTCGGATTCCTGCGGCTCAGTTACGGCGTCGTCAGCCGCAGTAACTTCCTCGGCATCGTCATTAACAGCTGCTTTTATGGATGCAGCAAGTTCTGCGGCGAAATCATCGGCCGACTCTACTTCCTGCTCAACCTTATCTGCAATCTCGTCAGCATGAACTCCAACCGCTTCCGTCACATTGTCTGCGGTTTCGTCTGCTTCATCCTCTATATCTGAGAAGTTGAACTTAATCTCCTCAACGGCCTCCAGATCGGCCTCGTCATATTCACCTTTAACCTCAGCTGCTTCCGTAGTGGAAGGCATAAACTGCGCGTCGGGATTCTCCACGATCTCCTCTTTCTCGGCTTTGGCATCCTCGGCGATTGTCTCGGAAACCACTTCACCGATTGCTGCAGACAGGTCGAAGAATCCTTCGTCTTCCTTCTTTGACGTTTCTTCCACCGGCTCCTCTTCAATCTTTGCAGGAACAGGCTCTTCCTTCTTAGGCTTAGGCGCAGGCATGGAAACCTTGACGCCCTTCTCCCCACAGGCATTCAAGAGAACCTGTGCCTTGCTCGCTGCCTCAGAACCGGCAAACCACAGGAGAATGTCCTTACACTCCTGTGCGCACTTGTTATAGTCCTCCATCTTATAATATGCTTTTGCGAGCTCCAGACCCCAGGTCTCGCTGTAATCCTCATCCTTTAATTTGCTGAGGCTCTTAACCAGGTACTCGGGTCCTTTGCCGAGCATCACGTCAACGCGATAGCGATAGATCAAACGCTCCGGGTTATCAGGTTCCTGCTTACGGAACTCGCGGATGTAAATCTCCGCCTCCTCGGGAGAATTGGTCTTTAAGCAAAGCTCAATCAAACCAACCAGAACTTTGTGCGTCTGTGCGTGATTGTGCATTTCGATATAAATATCCTTAGCATCCTCGTAACGCTGCTTCTTCAGAAAGGCATTTGCAATGCTGGTAAGGTCACGAACGGATCCGACTTTCTCGGGCCGGATCTTCTCGGCAATTTCGACTGCCGAATCATAATCTCCCTCCTTCATGAACTCTTTCAAAGCATTGATTTTAGCCGTTGTTGTCAATAACATCGCCATGTTAGACTCCCCTCCCGGTTCGCTTGATTGCGATAAGAGAAAACGCCCGGATACATTTATAGCATTTTAAATACTAATTCTAATATATCATACCACCAAAGCCGCATTCTATCAAGGTTTTTCTGCGATTTCCCCACATTATACTGTGTTTTCGGGGTGCTTTATCCACAATTGTTGACAACTCTTCGAAAAAAAGGTATACTATGGAGGCCGTGCAGCCGGGGAGATAGCGGTGCCCTGCACCTGAAATCCGCTATAGCAGGGGTGATGGCATGTCGAGGGCTCGCCGACGGGGAGCAGCCCGAAGCAAGTGGTGTAGACGTCTGGGTCTCGCGCAATGGAAATCTGTGAACCGTGTCAGGGCAGGAATGCAGCAGCACTAAGCGGAATCTTCCATGTGCCGTGAGGAAGCCTGGGCCGAGCTAACTGCTTCGGTAACGTCTCCGGAAGCTGTTCGACACATGCCGCACGGTTTTTAATTTGGAATGCCCTTTTATTAGACTTTGGAGATTCCTTAAATCTGTACATAAGAATCCCGCCGTTTCCGAAGAAACGGCGGGATCTGTTATTTTTATATACCTTCTCGATAGTATCTTGATTTAGATGCCTTCTTATTTGCCCTGATTAAGGAGCTTGGTTGCTTCTACGCCCTCAGTCCATTTAACAACATATTCTTTCTCAAGTACGTGCGTCTTCTTCTCAGAATCCTTATACTCGATCTTCAGAGTAAGCTTACCGGACTCGGTATCCGAATCATAAACCATGAAACTCTTAACTGCGGGAGCAAGCAGTGTTCCCTTCATACCAATCATTTCCTTGGTTTTCTCGCGGGCCTGAGCAATCTTATTGTCATTCTCGGAAATACCCTCATCGAACGCACTCGTATCATACGAAATTGTGGTATGGAGGATATTTGCACCTTCCTTCCACATTACCTTAATGTCTGTCTTGGAGGCAAATATAACTGCATTGGTATTGCTGTACCAGAACACATCAAGATCTGCCTGGTTGGCATATTCCGTGAATTTCTGGCCAATTAAATCCGCTTTCTGTTCAGCCAGCTTTGCTTGTTCAGAAGAACCCGACGGACCGCCGACTGCTCCTTTAATTACTACCAAAATAACCATAGTAAAAATGGAGATGGCTGCTGCCAAGCCCGTAACCATAATTGTCGAAAGACCTGCATTCTTCTTCATGTGAAAGGCTCCTTATAAATTATATTTCCTAATCTATCTCATTCATATTTCTTATATGAGATTTCATACGCAGACGACGTTAATATATCGTTCTTTGTTTTTATTTGAATGTATGGTTTTGAATCACCGCTGTTCCAACTCCAACCAGATAGAGTAACCTTATACGTGTAATCATCTACCTTTACACAACTCCCGTTGGATCTTGCTTCTAAAATCTTTTCTGTCGATGTAATATAGATTTCTCTCGTTAGAGTCCCGCTAGGAAGAGACCACTTAATATCAGACCACATATTTCCACCCTCCGGCCAGCTGTTGGTCGAAGAAGCGGTTGTGACCGTTGCACCGAGCGAATTAGTGGTGCTGTTATTGTTGGTGTTGGTGTTGGAGTTGCTGTTGTTATTCGTGTTGTTATTATTCTCGGTGTTGTTATTATTCTCAGTGTTATTATTGTTCTCAGTGTTATTATTATTCTCGGTATTGTTATTGTTGGTGTTGGAGTTATTGTTACTATTGTTCGAGTTGTTATTATTGTTATTGTTGTTGCTGCTGGAATTGTTGCTAGTATATACTGGTGTTGCCGCCGAGGCAACAGTACTTGTGGCCGAAAATGCATCGCTTAAATAATTCCGGAAGAATACATTCTGAACGATATCCTTATGACGTTCCTGGAACTGAATTGCTATTGATAAGACCGCAAATCCCGTCTTTCCATCAGGCAATACTTCCGGGATAGCAACCGAGAATGTGTTAACATGATCCGCAAGAACATTTTCCTGTGCATGACCTACCGATGCGCTCTTAGCTTCATCAATCTTCTCATCGTCATCTTCTGCATCTTCATATTCCTTCTCATCATAATAAAGTACAGTTCCGACCTTCTCAAACTTTATATACTTTTCTCTATTCGCCACTGTAAGCGTATTACCCGAGAAAAACACTCCCAATTCAGCGTCTTCCATCGAACTGCTCACTGCAACCACTGCCTGCTGAAGGATGTTCTGAACTTCTGTTTCCTTCGTGGAGTTAGAATACTGTTCGGCAGCAAGTCTCAACAAGCCGCCGATTCCAAGTGTAACAATACTGAGTACGGCAATGGAAACAAGTAACTCAACAAGCGTAAAACCTTGGTTTTTCTTTCGTTTCATAAGCCTCCTCCTTTCAGTATGTCACTTTTCCTGTAAGTCTGGAAATTTTTAAAGTAACACTTCTCTTTCCGTTCGTAATACGAATCTGCGTCACATAATCACTTCCGCCATTTGTCTGCGGTTTAATTCCGCCCGTCTGACGATCAAAATGAATTGCGATCGTAGATGATACTAACTGCTCGGCGCCGGAACCAATCTTCACATACATTTTAACATTATGTCCTTCTGCACGGTTGATTTCCTTACCGGCGGCCGAATATGCAATTACAGTCGCATCACTTCCATTCTGACGCAACTCTATGTATGCGTCATCCCGGCTTTGTGCAACAATCTGTGTGCTTTGAAATACGCTCTTCGTATCCGCAGCCATTGACTTCACTCTCTGGCCAAGTAAGATCCCCATTGTAATACCAATGATGGAAGCGAGAACTCCCATAATGGCAACGGTAACCATTACTTCAACCATTGTAAAACCATGATTCTTTTTCATATAATCCTCTCCTCATTGGTTGCCGTTGATATTACTTCTTCTCGTAGTTACTGGTTCCAATCAAATTCAACTCTTTGTTATGCTCTTCGTCGGCGATAAATCCGGTTCCGCCGCCGCTTCCGCTTGTATTGGTAAATCTGGCTACGCCGCCATTAAACAAATTGTTAAAGATCAAATACTTGTAATCGGATTCTAGAACGTTTCCTGTTCCGCTCATTCTCTTTCCGACTTCATCCATAAAGGCTACAAGATTGTGCTTGTCAGCACTTGTATCCAATAACAGAAGCGACTTTCCGCTACAGTATCCGGTATCTTTCTTAAATTCGACGTTAGCTGATGTAATTACTATACCACAATAATCTGCGCCATCAACATCCATATTGATTGTGATTTTATCCTTCGCCAAGACAAACGGATGCGACGAAACATTGACCGGATTCGGAATTGCTGTTCCGACAGAGGTAAAACCAAGCCAAAACTTAGGATTGTTTGTTCCGTTCAAAGTAACACCGTTGTATGTTATTTCTCTTTGTGAGGAGTTACTTTTTACATTTCCGCTACCCGGATCCAAGGAGTTTCCATTCCAACGGTATTTTCCATTTTTAATACTCTCACTGGAAACGGGATCGCCCGAAACATAGCATTCGCACTTACCATTTTTTGTAGGCTCCAGATCACAGAATTTTTCAAAATACTCTCCATCGATCATATCAAGGAAGAACGGATCGTATAAATTCTTAAGGGTAACCGTCTGTCCGTTCGAGTTGACAAACTGATTGGTTCTGGGTTTCGCCTTCATCTCTTCATCGATTACTTCACCATTTGTATTCATCGCAGTTGAAATATGACCTTCTGCAGTAAGAGTCTTATTACCTGCGCCCACTACTGTCACTATTCCGTTAGAAATGTTTGTATCATATACAGCGCTTGCTTCCGGCTCATGGGTAGTAGCGTTATATCTCATCTTCGCATATACAATGGAATGACCGCTATTGTAATACGGATTAGTACTCAATGCTTTGTTATACCAATCATACGGAAGTCCTGCTAACGTTACATCTACATTATTAATCTTTTTCGTTGTCTCAAACGAAAAAGACGAATTAGCCGTCTGATTTGCGTTATGCTTTGCCAGAGAAGTATAGTTGTTATTACTTGACTTCACAGTATTCTCATCGTCGCCATTAAAGAAACAGATATCCTGGCACTTGAGGTTCGTCTTCTCGCTGATGACAAGATGTGAATTGCTTCCAATCAGAATCCTGCCCCTAATCTCCACATCCTGACCTTCCACACTGGTAAGCTGCAAGCAGGAATGTCCTCTAATAATCACATTCCCATTAATCACGATATTATCGCCGGAAAGGATAAGCGTCTGACGCCCTGTAATATCTACAGCATCGGCATTTCCTCCGTTCCAGGTATGCCAACCAAAGTATACACAGCCTTCCTGTTCCAAGTAACCACTTTCGTTTGCATTCGAATTATGCTCGGTTGCCGCCTTATAAATATTTGCTCCGGAACCGGCAAACATAGAATAACTTGCAAGGGGATAACGCTTCTTACTTGCATATAGCGGCGCACTGATTGTGATATCCGTCTTTACATAGGAAACCATCTTGGTGGTTGGATGCTCATACTTCACCTCTACATCCTTAATGGTGATACCCTCAAGCTTTCCGCTGGCTCCGATCACAGACTCAATATCCCCAATGCTCAAAATGGTTCCGCCGTCGATAGCGTTCGCCTGAAGTTTCGCGATAACGCCGGATTTATTAGCGGGAGTAAGTGAACCGCTCGTCGGATATGGTGTTCCCGTCAGAAGCTCATAAGTCTTCTTAACAAAGTTCACCGAATCTGCTCCATTAGTTGTCTCGGCCCATGCCTTAGCCGCATAGTTCTGTAAATTCAACCTTACCGTATCGATAACGCTTTCCGCATCATAGAAGTTGTCTGAGGCCTGTTTATTAACCTCTCTAGACTGTAATCCCAGCAAAGATACTCGAAGCATTGTCGATGTAAGCAAGAGACAGAACATAACACCGATTACAACGGTAATCAGCGCAATACCTTTGTTGTCTCTAGTCAATCTTTTCATCGGCGTTTCTCCTTTCTGTTTATTTCAATATAACAATTTAGTTGTAGTCAGCTTTAGTACCGGTAATATGGACAAGCGGCGTTGACGTCATGCTTTGACCCCCGCGGAACACTTTAATATCCACATCATAATATGTCAAAACACGAATGGCAACCGCCCCAAGTATTGCTTCCGTTGTTTTGGTTTCGGTAGATCCGTCCGTTTTTTCAACAACCACTTCCGATTTCGTATTAGTGGCATTCTTCTGATAAGTCAGCAATACGTCATAAGTCGTACCATCCATCTCAACGCCTACAAACTTAAACGCATAATTCCCGCTCGTCTGCCCGTCAAAGTTGTACTCCGAGCCATTCTGCGTTACGGAATGCGTTGTAGTTGTCAGGTCTGAGAACAACACCTCTGAGGCCGTCCCCGAGAAACCGGCAACAACATAACAACCACTCGAAGGGAAATCACACTGTCTTGCCACCTGAGACAGTTCAAACCCTTTAACAGATTCCATAACGCCATTCGCAATAGTTGTTGCTGAAAGTTTACGACGCGATTTCGCGTTAACACGTGCAATCGCGACAAATGAAGACAAAATGGGCGGCACCAATATGCTCAGTATGGCTGCCGCAACCAATACCTCAACGAGCGTAAAACCTTTATTCTTACGTTTCTTATTCTCGTTATCTCTCACGGTTCTCCCATCCTTTCTGCTTTGTTTTTCATATCTCCTCTTAAGGTCTCCGATTGAGGCCTTATCCATACCGGGGAGAGCCTCCCCGGATAGGATAAAGCGGTAATCCTTATCAGGATTGCCTTCCTTAATTGTTATTCTCGTTGTTCCTTCCCGGTCTGGGCGTCGGGGTAGGCGTCGGAGTAGGTGTATTGGTCGGTCCAAAGATGTTCTCAACCTTTAAAGTAACCTGAGGTGTTGTAATCGGCGCAGGCACATTTTTTCCGTTCTGAACATTGTAGAAATAAATCATCATATGTCCACTAACGAATCCATTAGCCGCATCCATCTTAGCCGTTATGGATTTGATCGTCTTCGGAGCCGGATTAATATAGATCTTATTGATCATATCCTTAAATGCTTTGTAGGAATTGGTCCCAAAAAGGGTATCGATTGCAGCCAGCCCAAACCAATAGGAAGTAGAAATCTCAGAATGATTCGACTGATCCCAGTTAATCGTTCCACTGATATTCTTATCATATAAGGTTTCTGTCAAAGCATATTTAGGGAAGTTATACATCTCCTCATAAGGAAGCAACTGCCACTCATTCAAATACAGAATCAGGTCTTCGTACTTATACTCAGAAGGATACTCCTTTGCGCCGCGTACAATTACGTTGCCCTTGTCGTCCTTGATTCCTTCTTGCAGTTCATCTTCCATTTTGGACATTTCGCTTCGAAGCTTGTCTTCATCTACATTATATACGTTCTTCTCTAATCGATCCTGAAGTGTCGCACTCTCTGCGTCATAATTCTTTTTCTCATCCATTGCCTTACGGAAATAGAACTGGAATACGCAGAAGGCAAGAATTCCGCCAAGTGCTATAAGAAGAATCGTGATATCTCTTTTCGATACTTTCATCGTCATGATTAGTTCTCCTCCTTCTTCTTATCAGTCTTCTTGTCATCCTTCTTAGCGTCTTCCTTTGCATTCTCTTGACGCTGCTTTTCTTCCTCAGCCTTCTTCTTGGCTTCGGCTTCTCTTTCTTTCTCTTCCTTTTCGAGTGCTTCTTCGATGCCGCTCAAATACTCGGCGGAATCACATCCCGGATTATAAGCGCAAATAATTGTAAACTTTACTTCAGTATAGAAGAAGTCCGCAGGATCTACTTCATCAATGGATGTCTTTTCTCTGCCTGAATCCTCATCTTCCATCTCTTTTACGATACGGCCGAGGACAATCTTCTCATTCTTCTTCTCGGAAAGAAGCTCCTGCTTCTTCTCCTCTACAAGATCCTCAAGAAGAACCTTCTCGCCTTCATCATTCAGAACGAAGCCATCGCGATCGGCTCTGTCCTCATACTTAGCAATCGCTTCCTGAATTTCCTTTTCAAGAAGTTTCACAAGGATCTCATCGTATTCCGGTCTCAAGCCGTATGTTTCAACAAACTCCGATGCCGAAACGGCCATTATCGTCTTAAAATCACGAATCTGCAAGAATACCGTCGCCGCTTCTTCTTTGGAAGCACATACAACATCCAGCGTTACACCTGTATCAACATCTGCAGTGAGCTGAATTGTCTTAAATCCTGACGGCATCTTCTGCTCCAGTTCATTAATGAACTGTGTCAGAAGGCGGTTGTCGTTAGATCCCGTCACGGACAATTGAGCCGCTATATCATTGTGCGTTGTTACCGCCTTTTCATATGCCTGCTTCAATTGCTCTACGTATTTACTTCTATCAACCTCTGCCTTAAGATCTTCATTCTTCTTTTTAGCAGCATCTACACTGACCTTACCAACTACGAAAAGCGTTGCAGCAATTGCAACACAGGCGATGAAGATTGCAATCGGTAATACAAGAGACGTCTGCTTCTCGCCCTTCAGAAGATCTTCGGAAAGGAGCTGTAACGGTGCATAGGATGCTCCGATTGCAGCCGCATACACACGCATCGACTCAAGAGCCGAGAAGTTCGGAGAACCTGTACGGATGTTATCCAATCCGGTATACTTCTGAACCTTGTAACCGAGTTCGTTCGAAAGGAGGTCGTCCATTCCGACGAAATCGGCACCGATACCTACGAGGTATACGTTCTCAATTGCAGCATTATCATTACGGGATACAAAGTACTCAAGGATACGTCCCACATTACCGATGAAATAACGAAGGTTTTCGGTAATCATGATACGAGACATCATCATCTCGTCGGAAGTATCTTCCTTCTCCTGATAGTCTACATCAACATTCAGGTAACGACGCAGGCAGCGCTCCTTCGTAAATACAACCGTAGCATCTGCGTAGGTGAGGTTCTCGCCGTATACATCAAGCTCGGTTACGTTCTCGATGGCGCCGTTAACACCATGCGGAACGGAACGCTGAAGCATAATCTCTCCATTCTTTACAATCGTTACAAGAGAAGTATGCTCATCGATTTTAATGATTGCATTTACGCCCGAAGCAACTTCCTGACGTACAACCTGGAAGATGCTGTTTCCGACATAATCCATTGCCCGAATGTGCATTCCAAGGGAGCGAGCGAGGTCAATATAAGATGTCGTTACATCGTTCGGCACTGCCAGGAGCGCAAGACGATACTGCTTAACACCTTCCTCCTCGGTCTTTCCGAGAATGTTATAAACCAAGTGATACTGGTTCATATCTACCGGGAAATAATCCGCGGCATTAGCCGTAATCAGAGGCAGGATCTGCTTCGGCTTACAAAGCGGTATCCGTGCTTCACGGTTTGCGATTCGGCTGGAAGCTACGGTAAATACAAGACTCTCCGTCCGGATATCCCGTTTCCGCAGTTCAGCCTTCAAGTTAATGATGAAGTCTTCGTTTCTGGTAATAACACCATCCTGCACCATGTCCTTCGGCGTTTCAAGAGAGAACGCATGATAAATCTTCGGAGACTTTACCTGGTAGTCAATCTCCACAACACGCGTCATGCCCTGGCCGATTTCCATTGATAGCACTTTTCCTGCCATGTTGGTTCCCTTTCGAATTGCTTTGCAATTCTTCCTTCCCTTAATCAATTTCGTGTGACTGTCCGCATCCTCTTGTTTACGAACGCCGCATTAATTAACCTACTACTTTATATAATCTGACGAAACGTCAGTTATATTCAATCTTAGCCGGTACCTCTTACCTGAACACTTTATCCAGTCCGGTAAAATGCCAGTACCATTCAATAAACTTATATCCCCACAACACCGCAAGAAGAATTCCTGCGGAAAGGTACGGACCCATCGCCAAGGTGCGTCCCTGCTTTGAGACCTTCATGCGGATCGGATGAATGATTGCTCCGATAATACATCCAACGAAGAACGAAAGTAACGATAACTTCCACCCGATCAAAAACCCGGATGCTGCGAGAAGTTTTACATCTCCCCCACCCATCGCTTTACATAAGTAAAGAAGACCCGCAATAACGCTCGTTACAAAAAAACCTATTATATACAGCCAAATATCCGGACTCTTCACAAAGAATATCCGGTAGATAAGATTCACTGCCCCGAGACAGAATATAAATACATTAAATCCGAACGGAATAATGAATGTTCGAAAGTCTATCACACTCAACGCAAGAAGCGCAGAGGCCATCAAACAGTACAGTATGCTCTCTAAAAGCGATGTTCGGTCTTCAAACCCGTGTACCAGAAAAATCAGCACATAGATAATCCCATTGGTCGCCTCCACAATCGGATACTGCGGAGAAATCTTTGCGCCGCATTTACGACACTTACCGCGAAGAAACAGCCAACTGAAGAGCGGAATCAGATCAAACCAACGGAGCTGATACCCGCACGTCATACAGTGAGATCTCTGTTTAGAAAGACTCTGCCCGAGGGGAATCCGGTAGATGCATACATTCAAAAAACTTCCTATAACAATACCATAGAGGAAGACGAATGCGTAAATTACAATTATGACTGCGGCATCCACCGTACCTTCACCCCGATTTTCTCATATAATATGGTCAATTCCTCATTATCGGATTGGCCGCCCCCTCTAAGACCAAGCGGCAGAGAGTTTCGGCATTAGTTCCTCTCCGTCAGGCGGTAATATAGTTACCGTGTAGGTCTTGTTTTTGTATTTCTTCGATACTGGTTTTGCCGTTAGGTATTGATTTCCAAAATGCTCCTTAAGAATTGTCTCCACCTCAGTCGCATTCGCTATTGCTGTATTTAGCTGTATTCCGCCGCTACTGAAGGTAACCAATACCTGTCCACTGATGTCATACTCACCGGTATAGACGACAATTTCCGCAGCACGATATATCTCACCCGCTGCGGATTCATCCCTTTGTATTCGCGTCTTTTCTATATAACTAATATATGCCGGTGTAATGATGCCAACAAGCGCCGCCATAATCGCGATTACAATAACTAATTCTACGAGGGAGAAGCCCGCATCTGTTTTTTTCATATCTCCGGCTCTCCTCTATAACGACTAGAATCTTAAGATATTTTATCCCACGCAGGTGGGGTAACCCACCTGCGTGATAGGGAATCAGGACTTCATATCTTTGTGCCTTTCAGCACTCGCTCGCACCCGAAGGTGCTATTCTATGCTTTTCGAACCACCTTACAGGAAATCCTTAAAGGCTCAATGAGCGACCTGAATTAGTTCCAAGAACCAGTAACGGTAAGAGCAGCACCATCGTTAGCAGCTGCACCAACCTGAACCTTGTAAGACTTGCTGCCGTACTTCTTGGACTTAATGTTGAACTTCTTGTCGGCATAGGTATCTTTCATAGCCTCAGTAAATGCACACTTAGAGGTGTCAATCGTAGCAATCGTTGTTCCATTGCTGAACGTAAAGGTGATGTTACCAGCCTTAAGCTCATCATAAACACAGATGTCAGCCGCAGATACTTCAATCGTATGGCGAACTTCTTCAGCCATGTTCTCATCGGTACCACGACGAGTCTTCTCAACGTAGCTCAGGTAAGCCGGAGCCAAAATACCAACCAATACTGCCATGATCGCTACTACAACGATCAACTCAACGAGTGAAAAACCTTTGTTCTTGTTCATAGAAACATTCCTCCATTTTCATATAATATTAGTTTACTAAATCCGGTTGCGGTTCCTCATTCCGTAACCTTCTATCTTAAACAACTGCCGTCCCTATTCCGGCGGTTGCTTAATTCATAATTAGATGTTGTCCAAACCTTTGTACAGGCTGAGCATCGGCATTACGCATGCGCCGACAAGAATACCAACAAATACGGCAATAACCAAGATGATGACAGGCTCCATAACAGAAAGGAGATTCTGTGTTGCATTCTCTACTTCTTCATCGTAGTAGTCGGCCATCTTGGTAAGCATCGAATCCATGTCACCGGTTTCCTCACCGATCTTGGTCATATGTACAACCATCGGGGGGAATATACCGGCTCTCTTAAGAGGCTCGGAAAGCGGAACACCTTTCTTAACCTCTTCCTTTGCCTCAAGAACCGCCTGACGGAATACGTAGTTGCTCATCGTCTTAGCGCTGATATCCAGCGCATCAATCATCGAAATACCGGACGAAGTAAGTGTTGCAAGTGTTCTTGCAAGCCTAGAAGACGACGTCTTAACAGTGAAGTCCTTGAATGCAGGAATCTTGATCGCTGCGTTAGCAAGCATTATCGTTCCTGTCTGGGATGCGCTGAATATCTTCAACCCGATAACTATCGCGATTAGTACAGCTATGATTAAAATTATGTTATTCTTGAAGAAGTCTGCAGCTCCCATAACAGCAAGCGTAAGGGCCGGCATCTTCGTGTCCATGTCCTTGAACATGTCCATAAACTTCGGAATAACAAAGGCCATCATAACAACCATTACGATGATAGCTACAACAACAACCACAATCGGGTAAATCAACGCTTTTTTGATCATCGCAGAGAGCTTCGTGTCTTTCTCAAACTGAGCAGCCATACGATCTAGCGATACGTCAATACTACCGGATGCTTCACCGGCTTCCACCATGTTAATCATCATGGAGGGGAATATGTCGCTTCGCTCTCTCAAGGCATTAGCAAAACTTTCACCTTTTGCGATGTTGGTCTTTACTTCTCCAAGAGCCTTCTTCAAGTTCTTGTTCTCGGTCTGATCCTCCATCATGCCCATTGCATCTACGATCGGAACGCCGGCATTCAGGATAGATACGAACTGACGGCAGAATACGCTGAGATCGCGCTTGCTTACACCGCTTCCGCCGATATTCACGTCTTTATTTAAGAAAGACTGTTCGCTGACCTTTAAGGGAATCAGTCCCTCGCCTTTGAGCATTGTCTGCGCTCTATCCGGCGAAGTTGCTTCAATATTGCCCCTCTTCTTACGGCCCATCTTGTCGACGGCCTCATATGCATATGCGGGCATCGGTAATTCCTCCTTTTCCTTTCAGCCGGTTAGAATGTAACCTTCCGGCTCATTGCGATTGTATCCTGCGCGTAGTTCAAACAGTTCTCTGCACTGATCAAACCGCCGATATACAGATTATAAAGTGCGTCATCCATGGACTGCATACCCTGCTTCTTGCTGGTCTGGATCATGGACGGAATCTGGAATGCCTTGCCTTCACGAATCAGGTTCCGAATGGCGCTTGTTCCCATCATTACTTCGAAAGCGGCAACTCGGCCGGAGCCGGTCTGAATCGGAAGCAACTGCTGCGAGATAACACATTCAATAACGCTCGCAAGCTGTACTCTGATCTGCTGCTGCTGATGCGGCGGGAATACGTCGATAACACGGTTAATCGTGTCGGCCGCACTGTTCGTATGAAGCGTGGAGAATACGAGATGTCCGGTCTCAGCTGCGGTAATAGCGGTCTGAATCGTTTCAAGATCTCGCATCTCACCAACAAGGATTACATCTGGGTCTTCACGAAGTGCTGCTCTAAGAGCTCCCGAGTAAGTCTCGGTATCATCACCGATCTCTCGTTGGTTAACGATGGACTTCTCATGACGATGAAGATACTCGATAGGATCCTCAATCGTGATGATATGCTTGGCATATGTCTTATTAATCATATTAATGAGAGAGGCAAGCGTCGTCGACTTACCGGAACCGGTAGCTCCCGTTACAAGAACGAGTCCGCGCTTTCTGGTACAGAGTTCCTGGACCGCAGCGGGAAGCCCGAGCTCTCTCGGTGCCGGAATCTTAAACGGCAGGAGTCGCATGACCATCGCAAGCGTTCCCCTCTGCTTGAATACGTTTACACGGAAACGTCCGCGTCCGTACAGAGAGTAGGCGAAGTCAATCTCGCCGGTCTTATCCATGATCTCCACGAGACGGTCATTGTCTGCAAAAAGCGGAACAACCAACTCTTCGATCGTTTCCGGAGTGAGCTTCTCGGTATCGAGCGGTCTCAAATCTCCATCAATACGGAATATAACGGGTCTGCCTGCAGTAATATGTACGTCCGAAGCATGTCGGTTGACGGCTTCCTGCAAAATATCGTCTAATTCTCTCATGTTGTGTCCGTTCCTCTTTCCTGTTTATTACCGGCGCTGTGCCGCTTTTAGCTTTCGAAGGATACTCTGAGCATCTCGGAGTAAGATGTGATACCCTGGAGTGCTGTTCTCGCAGCGCTCATACGGAGCGTGCTCATTCCTTCTTCCAGAGCGGCCTGTTTCAATATATCCGAATCCTCACGGTTCGAAATAATCTTCTTGAGGCGAGGGGTAATTTCCATAATCTCGTAAACACCGATACGACCTTTATAACCGCGGTTGCAGTACATACAACCTACCGGTTCGTACAGAACCACGTTCGGAGTGTCCGGGCGGATTCCCATGGTCCGCTTCTCCTCTTCGGTGGCATAACGCGCCTGTCTGCACTTCGGGCAGAGGCGGCGTACAAGTCGTTGTGCGATAACACCCACAACGGAGTCCGCAATCAGGTAACTCTCAACACCCATATCAAGGAGTCGGGCGATCGTTGCGGCGGAACTATTGGTATGCAAGGTGCTTACTACCAAGTGTCCGGTAATGGATGCCTGTACCGCGATCTGTGCCGTCTCACCGTCTCGAATCTCACCGATCATGATAATGTCGGGGTCCTGACGAAGTATGGAACGAAGCGCAGATGCAAAGGTAAGTCCCGCTTTTACATTAACATGTACCTGGTTGATTCCGTTGATATTCGCCTCTACGGGATCCTCAACCGTGATAATGTTAACATCTTCTTTATTCAATTCGCTGAGCGCGGTATAAAGCGTTGTTGATTTACCGGAACCGGTAGGCCCGGTAACAAGAATGATGCCGTGCGGGTTCGAAAGAATGTGGTCGAACTTCTTCATCTCGGCTTCGCCGAAACCGAGATCCTTCTTGCTTCGGGTAAGTGCCGTCTTCTGCGCAAGTCGCATTACGCACTTCTCGCCGTAATAGGTCGGAAGAACGGAAACACGGATATCATACTCGACACGGTCAACCACGATACTGATACGTCCGTCCTGCGGTTTACGCTTTTCGGAGATATCCATGCCGCCCATAATCTTCAAACGGGCGATAATCGCCGGAAGCATTCCGATGTCATAAGTGATCTGTTCAAAAAGCGCGCCGTCGATTCGGTAACGGATACGGACTTTCGTTTCCAAAGCTTCAACGTGAATATCGGATGCTCTCTGGCGTGCCGCCGACTCAATCATGTTTCGTACCATGATAACAATCGGGGAATCCGCAACGGAATCTGCATCGTCCTCGTCTTCGCCTGCCACCTTCTTCGATTCGCGCTCCTTAGCATACGCCTCAGCAGCGTCAAGCGCTTCCGCATTACCGAAGTACTTATCGATACAAATCATGATATCGTGCGTCGTAGCAATGTACGGCTCGATATCCATGTGGGTAACCATTGCCAGGTCATCGATGGCAACCATATCCATCGGATCCGACATGGCGACACGAAGAATATTTGTATTGCCGGATGCATAAGCAAACGGCATAACCATGTACTTTCTAAGAATATTCGGGTTAACAAGATTCACGATGTCCTCGGGAATCTTCATCGTAGAAGGACTGACCATCTCAACGCCCAACTGTCTTGTGAGCGCCTTCGTAATGTTCTCCTCGGAAGTAAAGCCAAGATCAACGAGCGTCTCACCAAGACGCTTGCCGTTGGTTTTCCGGACCTCCATGGCCTGTTCAATCTGCTCCGGTGTAACAACATGCTCGGAAACGAGCATATCTCCAAGCCGTTTCTTCTTACGATAGATTTCGCCAGCCATGTAAAGCCTCCCAAACGCATAAATCAGAGTTCTGTCTACAATTAGAGAATATCACTTTCAGGAAAATATTGCAAGGCAAAACAATGATTTTTTGAGCATTTCTCTTAATATTCTTTTTCGTCTTGTGGTTTTCAAATTTCAGATTTCAAGATATTGTGGTCAAAGCCAGTGTTTTCGGGCCTTAGCGTCTATAATTTGTAAATAATTTGTTAACATTTCAGAAGAAGGACTGTTCTTGAAGCTAGATTTTGTGCAATATTATCCGTCAAAAATCATGAACATTTTGTAAACAGCCGTCAAAGCCCATAAAGATTCGCCACTTCTTCGGTATAAATGCCCTTGCTCTGCCAGATTATCAGCGGTTTTTCGACCTTTAAGCGGGGCTTCCCGCCTTTCACACACATCAAGAGAACCATGTCGGGTTCTCGATCCGCATAAGGATACACGAGCCTCAGTCGCTTTGGTTCCAGTCCGACGCTTAGTAGCGTCGAGATAATTTCCGCAAGCCGAAACGGGCGATGAACCAGAAACAGCCTTCCGCCGGGTTTCAACACCCCGGCAGCCGCACTTGCAACATCAGAGAAATTGCACAAAAGTTCATGTCTCGCAATGGCCTTTGCGTCCGATGGATTGACGATTCCGTGTCCTCCTGTCATATACGGAGGATTGGATACAACCACATCAAAAGACGCTTTTCCGAACAGTTTGACAGCATTTTTAATATCTCCTTCGATAATATCAATCCTATTCGAAAGCCCATTCAAACGCACACTGCGTGCCGCCATGTCTGCACTTTCCGGCTGTATTTCAAGCCCCGTCAGGTGTGACGCCTCGGTCTTGGCGGACAGCAACAGGGGAAGAATTCCTGTCCCCGTTCCGAGATCCAGCACCGTTTCTCCACGCTTAATCTCGGCAAATCCGGACAGCAATACTGCATCCATACCAAAACAGAACCGGCCTCGGTCCTGAATCAGGACGAGACCGTTTCTTTCAAGGTCAACCAGTTGTTCCTGCCCTTTTAATCCATCCATATTCTACTCCAGAGCGCGCAATGCCTTCTCAGCAGCTGCATCCTCACGGGACTCGCGGCGCTGCTTTCTCGGTTTAAAGCGCAGCTCCTCCGCCTTATATTCGCGGATTTCCTTCTCGTCTCCGTCTGCGCCATTAACATGTACGATCACTTTAACTTTCTGCTTTAATACATTGAGATCGGTTACTTCTCCGGTAAGGCCATCGGGAGTATGCACCATGTCCCCAAGATTCGGAAGACGGCTGTTCAGATACTCATATGCTTCCTCCTCGTGCTTCAGGCAGCACATAAGGCGGCCGCAGTTTCCGCTGATCTTCGTCGGGTTCAAGGATAGGTTCTGTTCCTTGGCCATCTTAACGGAAACCGGAATAAACTCCGAAAGATAAGTGTGACAGCAAAGCTCCCGTCCGCAGATTCCGATGCCTCCGCGAAGTTTCGTCTCATCACGAACGCCCACCTGCCGCAACTCGATTCTCGTATGGAATACGGTTGCCAGGTCCTTTACAAGTTCCCGGAAGTCCACACGTCCGTCCGCCGTAAAATAAAACAGTAACTTGCTGTTGTCAAACGTGAACTCACAGCCTATTAATTTCATTTCAAGTCCGTGCTTTCGCACCTTCTCCGCGCATACGGCAAGCGCCTCCGTTTCGCGGGAAGAATTCTTGCGGACCTGTTCATCGTCCTCCGGGGTCGCAAGACGAATGATCGGTTTTAACGGGGGCAAATCCTTCGTCTCCTCGATCTCCCTCTTTCCGAGCACAACCTGACCGTATTCAACGCCTCTGGCGGTTTCAACAATAACATGGTTTCCTACTTCAACGGTCTGCCCCGCCGGATCAAAATAATATATCTTTCCGGCCGGCCGAAACCTTACTCCGATAATTTCTGCCATAATTCCTTTGGTCTATCCTTTCTGTATCCTATATAGATTTCCGCCAATCAGCGGAAACAATCCTTCATATGAAGGAGCATGAGCCATACCGCCGGTTCTGCGGTAACATTGGCCCTTCTCTTCTCCTCAAACAACCGCAATTCTCTCTGAAGCCCTTTAATCCCTTCATAAGAGATTCGCTCTGCCTGGGCCTGCAGAGTTGCCTCCTCCTGTGAGAACATCGGCGTTGCTTTACGGCCTGCCGCTTTTACTAAAAGGAGATCCCGGATCCAAACTAACATCAATTCGAGGATTCCGTCAAGTTCTTCCTTGCTCCCGGCCAGACTTTTCGCTGTCAAGGCCATCCTCTCATCACTCATGTCGGGGAGGGCCTGCATAATGCTTACTGCGTTGTCCTTCCGTTTTCGAAAGTCCTCCGATGACGCAATAGAAAGTGCCTGTCCCGGACTTCCTCCAGCCAATGCAGCAGCCAATCTTGCACGGTAATCGGGTATCTGTGCGCGTTCCATCAGAAACGGAACCAGCTCCTGCTCCGCAACGGGAAGGAACGAAAGCAGTACCGCTCTCGACAGAATCGTCGGCAGAAAAGCGTTACGATTGTTGGTCAGTAACAGTATCATACCATATTCCGGCGGTTCTTCAAGTGTTTTCAACAGTGCGTTCTGTGCCTGTTCGTTCATCCGCTCGGCTTCATCCACAATGAAAATCTTATATGGTCCCGCATAAGGCTTAATTTCCATCGGTGTACAAAGCTGCGTCCGAATATCATCTACACCGATTACGCTTTTCTCATGCGTGACATAAATCACATCAGGCTGATTGCCGGATTCCATCTGCAAGCAGGAGATGCACCTTCCACACGGCTCCGCACCACCTTCACGGCATTGCATGACTGCTGCCAGTGTTCTTGCGGTAAGCCTTTTTCCGATTCCGTCATCGCCTTCAAAGATGTATGCATGTCCGATCTGGCCGGTCTGTACACCCTGCTGAAGATGTTCGATTATACTCTTGTGACCGATGATGTCACGAAAAGACAGCATGTACGTTCCTCCTGCTTAACGGCATTCCTTTCGGATCATTTTACACAATTCTTCCAGAACACGGTTATAATCGCCATTCTGATAACGGTGCGTAATTCCAAGCTCCCGGAGCCGTTCATCCGAGAAGTCTTTCGAATCGGCAAGGAACCTGCGGCATAACTCTTCATAACGGGGGCATTTCTGACTTCTTTCACGCTCTACGGCACGCGAAAGACGAAGCCCGTCCTCTACTTCAATATATAAAGGAACTACAGCCTCCGCTCCGAAGTACTCTCTTAAGCGCGCATAAGCTTCAAGTGTCACAATCAGGATACTGCTGCCATGGTTCAGATCAATCTGCCCGTCGTCGGCCGTCAGGTAATACCACGGGCCATATACTGTCTGATAGCACCGTGACTCGATCACCTTTCCGGAAGCTTCCATGTCTCGCATCTGCTCTTCGGAAATGAAGTGATACTCCTGTCCTTCTTCCTCCCCTGCGCGCATCGGTCTGGTGGTATAAGGCACAACAGTATTAAGCGTTCCGTGAAAACGCGCAACGATGTCCTTATAAAGCGTATCCTTACCGGATGCACTCTTGCCCATAATAAGAAAAAGTTTTCCTTTATTCTTTGATGCCACCACTATTGCCTCTCAAACAACGGTTTCATTTTCCGACAAATTTACAGAACACGTCGTAATCTCTGATATAGTCTTCAACCTGATAATACTCTGAAGCCGCAACACACAGAACAGAATCCTTTTGAAGCCAAAGCATCTCTCTCCATGTACATTCTTCTATCACAACTCCTATGGAAGGATCTGACAGTTCAATCTCCTCGCGCTTCTCCTTATTCTCCAGCACAATCTGGATTCTTCCATACGGGCAGAACAATATCTGCTTCAGTTTCTTATGAGCATGGAATCCTCTTCTGACTCCTTCCGGCACTTTCGAAATGTAATAGATTCGCTTTATTACAAACGGGATTTCCTTCGTCGCTTCAAAAAAAGATAATTCACCTGCGTTTACAGTAGGAATCGTCTTGATATGAATTACCCTGCATCCGGCCACGGACTCCCTGACATTAAACTCATCACCCTTAAGAACCGAATACCACTTTAAATTCTCTATGCCTTCGTATCTGGCGAGAACCGGTTGCGGGACATCGAGAACTTCATGAAAATAATGCTTATCATAGAATCTTACAGCTCTCCGATTATCCCTTAAAACGCTCCAATATACGCTCTCCAAGCCATATTCGGTAAAGGCTTTTTGAAGAATACTTTCCATTCCGAACCAGGCATATCCCCTTCTCATTGCTGCCGCTCTGACAACAATAGCGAATTCTGCGCTTCCGTCCTCGATATGTTTTAGGCTAACCGTTCCCATATACTCGTCTTCATCGGATGCTACAGCAAGATGAATATTCTCTTTATCTTCGTGCGCATTCAGAATGAACGTTTCAGCATCCTGAAGAGTCTTCGAAGAAAAATCTGCCCGCAACGAATCCGTAATACTCCTGTCATGCATCCACTCTAACATGAACGGCGCGTCTTTCATTTCCAGCTTTCGTAAATGCATAGGTCTCTCCTTCGTTAAAACGCATTGATGGTATCAATAATGTATCGTACCTCTCTGTCCGAAAGTCCGTAATACATCGGGAGGCTTAGTTCCGTCCGGCTGATTTCTTCCGCTATCGGAAGGCTTCCTTCAGGGATTTGCAGATCTTTATAACATTCCTGGAGATGCATCGGAATCGGATAATGCTTATTCGTCACAATCCCATTGTCCCGCAAATGCATTTCCAAAGCATCACGCTCATCACACCTGACAGCATATATATGCCAAACAGGAGAACAATCAGGAATAACATAGGGCGTCTTTACTTTGTCGTTCCTTATTCCTTCGGTATAACAATATGCTATTCTTCTGCGTTCTTCATTCATCCGATCAAGATGGGGCAACTTTACAGATAAAAAGGCTGCCTGCAACTCATCAAGCCGTGTGTTCTGTCCCTTACGGATATGATGGTATTTGTAATCAGAGCCGTAATTGCCAAGTGTTCTGATGATATCTGCCATCTCTTCATTGTCAGTGACAATAGCTCCGGCATCGCCCAAAGCCCCGAGATTCTTCCCCGGATAAAAGCTGAAACAAGCCACATCACCAAATGTACCGACTTTTCTACCCTGATAAGTCGCACCATGCGCTTGCGCACAGTCCTCCACGACTTTTAATCCGTATTTGTCGGCAATCCTCATTATTTCATTCATCTCACAGGGCTGACCATACAGGTGCACCGGGATAATCGCCTTTGTCTTATCCGTGATTGCCTGCTCTATCAAAGACGGATTCATGTTAAATGTACGTATGTCCGGTTCCACAAAAACCGGTCTTGCCCCAACATATGTCACCGCAAGTGCTGTCGCAATATAGGTGTTTGACGGAACCAACACCTCATCTCCGCATGTAATTCCCAATGCCTTCAGTGCCAGCACTATTGCATCCAGTCCGTTTCCGACACCGACGCAGTATTTCCGTCCGCAATACTTGGAAAAGCTTTCTTCAAAGGTCTTTCCCTCCGTTCCTCCGATATACCAGCTCCGCTCGAGAACCCTGTCAAAAGCCGCACGCAGTTCCTCGCCGAGTTCCTTTTCCATCGGACGAAATGAAACAAAAGGAATATTCACGTTCTCCTTGTTCATTCGCTTTCTTTCCTTTCTTCATCCTGTATTAAGGCATCTTTTACAGAAAGACGTTCCGTTAGTTCTTTCAACTTTACTTCCAAAGTCGAAACCTTTACCGATAAAGAAAAACAACGGATCAGCATAAGGAAAATCACACACAAAAAGACAAAATTAACCGCAGAATCAATCCCAATCAATTCAGCAAACCAAACGATCAATTCCGGGAACACACTCATGAAGATCAGTGCCGCAGCAAAAAACAGCCAGAAGATAACATCCTCTATCTGCATCTGCGACTTTCGAAGCTTTCCGCGAATATATATTCCGGTTGCCAAAGACCCTACAATTAACATGATTCTTAGAATAATCGGCATATCTACACCCTCTTTCGAAACCACTGAACAATCAGAATTGATAAGCACATTCGCGCCATATATTTAACAGAGGACCAGAACTTCAGATAACTCTCACCGGCAATTCTTTCTTTCATGGAAACCTGATGCTCCGTTACTTTCGCTCCGCAACGAAGCAAAAACGCCAGCGTATCCGGCTCCGGCCCGTAATTCACCTGTTTCGCCAAAACTTTAATCATGCTCCGGCTAAACACTCTCATGCCGGAAGTCGGATCACATATCTTCTTTCCTGTCGTTACTCTAATGCACCCACTTATAATCCGGCTCCCAATCATTCTCGCCGTCCAAGGTTTCTTATCCGTGACGAAACGAGATCCGATAACAATATCACTCTGGCTGGTTTCCGCTGCCTCCAGCAATTCTTCTATATACTTCGGATCATGCTGCCCGTCCCCGTCGTATTGCATCGCATAAGCATAATCCTTCTTCTCAGCATATTTCATGCCGCCTTGAAAAGCTCCCGCAAGTCCAAGGTTAATCGGATAGTCCATCAAGTGATAACCTTTTGCACGGCATATTTCGGCTGTATTATCTTTCGACCCATCGTTAACAACGATATAATCAAATTGCGGATACTTTGCCTTTAACTCCTCAACTACGCGTTCAATATTTTCCTGTTCATTGTATGCCGGAATAATCAACAGCAGTTTGCTTTGCATTCTTGCTTCTCCATCCAATACTATCGGTTCTTTCTTGCATTTTTCCAATTAATCCATCCCGTGTACATGATAAACGGCCAATACAGTAAATAGTACACGATTCGGCGAGCCCCTTTATATTTCGGAAGTCTCGCCTTCTCCATATAAAACCGCAGTCCCATTCGTTTCAGGCAGTTATATGGCTTTTGAAAAACGCCGTATCGTTGATCATATGGAAATATATATTTCCTATATATTACCATCATATCCTGCATAAACATCTCGCTGTATGTCCCTGCGCTCGAAACTCCGGAAAGTCTGGCTATCGCTTCAGTCTTATCGAGATAGCCGAACTTTACTCCATTATTCGAAAGCATTATCCAATAAGGGTAGTCTTCTATCAATCGAATGTCTTCATCAAATAAGCCATATTGAGAAAACACTTCTCTTCTGAAAAATGCTGCCGGCGCAGGAAGATAATTTCTGGCGAACAGCCTGTCTCTCTGTTTTTTTACGTCGTACGATTTTAAAAGATCAATGTTTGATTCACACGAAACAAGATTTTTCCGAATTTCTCCTTCCGGTGTGATTCCAACCATTCCTCCGAACACCAGCAATGATCCAGTTTCACGGACAAACGATACATATTCCGAAATTGCAGATGTCCCGGCAAGCATATCTTCTGCGGCAAGCAGTTTAATAAACTCTCCTTTAGCTTCTTTAAGAGCGCCGTTTACATTCTTTACGGTACCCTTATTCTCCGTTGAGTGCAACACAATCGCTCTCTTGAAAGAACTACCCGCAATTGACGTTTTAATTCTGTCCTCCACTGAAGCAAAGTTCGGAGAACCATCATCGGCGAAGATCACTTCAATCAGAGAATAGTCTTGTTTCATCACGCTATTCAACGTATCAAAAATCCCTTCCAGGTTTTTGTAAGATAGAATAATGATGGATACAAGCCCTTCTTCAATCATTTTCCGTTAACCCTTTCCCTACAAGACATGGCGATTCATAAGACATTTACTCAGATATCTTCCAAACACTTACTGCACACCCTGCGCTGTCTTTTGTATTTGCTGCCCCGATTTTTCGCTGTATTTGAGATATGTCTCCGGTGAAGGTCTCTACATGCTCTGCCTCATAAACCTTCATAAAAGTATCTTGATCCTCCCCATTAAAAAAGTACAACTGAAGAAGCATCGAATCCGGCATATTTATCTCACATGCAAAAGCTGAAAGTCTTCCTTCCTCTTCAAATATCATGAGCGCCTCCTCCGGCATGAAAGCTCTGCCGTTTTCAGCCTCTGTCAGCCGCCTGTCATATACCTTCACCCCATCCTTCACATAAATAACTCGTCCACAATCGAACGGTTGATCGCCTCGAACAATCCAACCGTTAACACTGTCATCCACCGTCTTAAAGTATACCATCCAGTCATTCGCCACACGCGAATTGCTCATGGTGCAATTTGCTATCGCGCCCTCTGCCGGCTTTTCAACAGAGAACATGCCTAACATTGTCGTCCCCTCTGATGACTCTTTCTGAGAAAAATCCCAGTCTCTGTAATAACTTAATGCAGAGCATGATCGTAGTAGTCTATAATCTGCAACCATATAGATTTCCGGGACATTTTCCGGATGTGTATATGTTAAGATTTTCGATATCTCATCCTCAGAAAAAAGGCCTTTCTCTTTAAGAATGCTTTCTGCCTGCGCTCTGGATGTGGGAAGAATCTCCTTTAACACTATGCTTGCATTTCGGTTGCTCCCCAAAAGATTGCTCACATACATAGACCCGTCAACACCGCAATTTTGGAGCATTCTTGCTATTCCTGAGGATAACTTGGCGTTATCGGTCGCCATCATTGTTGCAAGCCAGAAGAAAAACTCTCCGTCATAAGTTCCGCCGTCCGCTATTGCTCTTCGTTCTCCATAGTATTCATAAATATACCCAAGACTCCAAAAGTCAGCAATTACCGCTTCCTCGGGCGTATTATCACGAACCCATATCATAGCAGACTCAATGGGTTTTTCAATCACGGGCTTCTGATATTTTGTGATTAAATAAGCGCTCTCTACGTTTCCTGCCACAACGGATATTAGAAGCGCCGCTACGGTAATCCGCGGATTTTTAATCCAACCTAAAAAGAATCCTCCCAAAAGGATTGCCACGGCAACCGCAATGCTCCATTTCGTTGCCAAAACAAGCGTCCCAAATAAAGCCATTGCCAAAAACATATAGACGAGTCTTCGAAAGAAAACCCCACGATCCTTTGCAAGAATCCATCGCCGTATTGTTTCAAAACCAAAGGCAACAATCAAGGCCGTAGGTAAGATCAAAAACTGCATATAACGGATTCCGAAAAGAATCATCACTGCCGCCCCCATAAACCACGTCCCTATAGCGGTATATAAGAATACTCTCTCTCCGTCCGCTTCCGTTTTTCCCTTGAAAAAAAGGACTCCTTTTCCCACTAAAACCACCAGTGAATAGGAAAGCAAAAGCAGCATCATTAAGCCGCCGATATAACTCATAAAGTCATTACTGATTGTAATAAACCAATACCAGAAATGTTTCGAACGGATTAGGGCCACACCTTCCAATTCCGAAACAAATACCGCTGCACTCGGCCAAGGTTCCGCACTTCCTTTGGACGGGGACAGGAAACTCATCATCGTGGAATAAAACATTCTCCCGCCGGCAATAGCGCTGATTACAGCAGCAATTCCAAGAAAGATACCGGGAATGACAATGTTGCATTCCTTTTTCTTCTCCTTTCTTCGCAGAAAGCACGTAACCAGCACACCAACCGCAGCCGTTCCAAATGCAATGCACACATATACAAAAAACATCTGCCAGCACAAATACAAAAGAAGTATCGCTGCACTAGCAATCAGACCGTAACCAATGGCTGATTTCTTTGTCTTAGCAAGAACACATTCAAAAACCGACAGAACAATAATGATTGCAAGCAGACCAATCATCGCGTCAGTATCAAAAACGCTGAAACAGGAATGGTTAAAAAACGGAGGTGCCAGTGCCGCCACTAATGCGCCAAGAGCACTCGATGCCCGAGATATCCGCTTCTTTAAAAACAGGTATATCGGCACTGTGAAGAGTGCCAGAAAGACTGAGCACAAATGGATCGCAAGCTGATAGATACTTATTCGAATCCCTATTCCATTTAAACCAAACCAAATCAAGGCTGCCACAGCACTCAACAGATTGGGAGTACGGCTTTTACTGTTTGTTTTTACCGGCGTCATAAGAGGGTCTTCCGCCCTGGAATTAAAAAGCGTAATAGATGAAATGCCCCCCTCAGTAAACTCTTTTGCCTTCCGAATATAGTAATATGTATCCGTATCGTAAGAGTACGTTCCTTCGCTCCCCGTATACATTTCCTTCTCAGCGTCATTCCATTTTCGTCCGATAGGCTGGCAGAACAAGAATACAAGTGTGATCATTCCCAGAATAATCAAGACATCAATCCAGGGATTGTTCTTTTTCTGTTCCATGCTCCGCCCTCCTTTTCAATAAACTCTTTAACACGGTAAAACCAAATATAACAGCAACTACCACACAGATCCCGATCAATACCAAAGACATTATGGAAAGACACTTCACAAATGACATCATACGGTCAGTGGTCTTCGCAGCTATCGTTCCGTGCTGCTCTACACTGTCAAAATGAAACAAATCGCCACCATACAGCGGCGTGGCATTATTTAACGTGTCCCATAACCACCAATAGCACACGCCACCAAAGAGGAAACCATACCATTTATGCGTGTAAAGCGCCAAAAAAGACAGCAACGGAATTCCGATTATCAAAGGAAGGCTGTCTTTTTGATATCCCATATAATCGCCGGAATATGCATTTAGAAACTCATGAACGGAAACGCATGCAACAACCAGTGAAACGGAAATCCAACCCAAAACATTACAAGCCTTCGTTATCCAATCAGGTTCCATCTTTTCAGGAGTGGTATTGTGTTCTCTGGAAACTTCGATGATCAAATAAAGAAACGCCACCCAGAGCCCCAAATATGAGGAAATCACCGGTTGGATCATTCCGAAACGAAATTGATACATTGAGCATCGAATTAAAGCCGACGCCACAAGAAAAGCCGCACCGGGTGCCGTCTGACGTAAAGCAATCAGCAACGCCCCGACAGCGAAACAAATCAAAGAATAATAGTCATATTGTCCCATAGTGGTATCATATACAACGAAAAGCATGTAAAGAATCATGCTAATCGCCACAAACCAATAATCCGACGCTCTTCGCCCCGGCGGGAGGGAATTGTTGTTTTTATCAAGCCAGTCCATGAAGCGCTTGATCTGCACATTCATCCCCTTAAGCGGGGGCTCTTCCGTCACGGTGAGGGTGGAACGGATAAAGAGGACTGTGAGAAGCAGATGAACAACGGCGACGACTTTCGCCAATAAGATCCAGAACTCGGTGCTTTTCGCACCGTCGCGGAACACCTCGCCGTACTCCGGGAGGTCCGAAACAAGAGATACCGGCGCGCCGCCGTTACCGAATTGAAGCAAAAGAATCAAGAGAAACGCGGCCGCGGCAGAGATTCCGTATCCAAGCAGGCTTCTCATATAGTGACCGACAATAACCGCTATCGCGGAAAGAAGCATCATGACGATCAGTGCCGTTGAAAGCTGTTCACAGCTGTCCGTCCGGAGCGCGATCGCCGCTACCGACACATGAAAACAAAGCGCAAGCAGAACAACCGTCCCGACTTTCGCCGCGAGATAGTATTTGCGTACGTCACCGAAAGGAACCGGCCGTACTTTCGTAAGCGCCGCAAGGCTGATCGTCTCGCCGCCGCGCTTCTGGTTCTTGGGTTCTTTCATATACACTCCTCAATCATGCCAATATAATTATGGCAATCGTACACTATATTGTAACATACTATTCAGCGGATTGCAAAAAACTTTATTCGGACGGGGCAATATGTTTCTCATTTTCATGAAAACCGCCGTTGCATTATCGCTTTCGTTTGCTATAATGGTGACGATACAATAATCGATTCCGCATTACGGAGGAAACCATGAGGCTCAGAAATATACCGGGCGCCAGAGAGGAAATGCTGGTAAACCCTTACATAATACAAGTTCCCGAAGAGCACCGCGGGCAGTGGCATGCATTCTTGGGAAATAAAAAGCCGATTCATATCGAAATCGGCATGGGCAAAGGACAATTCCTGACGGCACTTGCTGCCGCCAATCCTGATATCTTTTATATCGGCATCGAAAAATACTCGAGCGTATTGCTTCGCGCGCTTACGAAGCAGGCAGAGCTTGATCTGCCGAACCTTCGTTTCCTCCGGCTTGACGCCGAACAGATCACTGATGTATTCGCTCCGGGCGAAGTGGAACGGATCTACCTGAACTTCTCAGACCCGTGGCCGAAGGACCGCCATGCACACCGCAGGCTTACATCCGACCGTTTTCTTGCGCGCTATGAGCAGTTCCTTGCGCCGGGCGGCTGCATCATGTTCAAGACCGACAACCGAGGGCTTTTCGATTATTCCCTCGAAACCGCTGCGGCCTGCGGCTGGAACTGTGAAGACGTCACTTATGACCTTCATAACAGCCCCTACGAGGAAGGCAACTTCCATACCGAGTACGAAGACCGCTTCTCCGCCCTTGGAAACCCTATATATCGTGTGGTCTTGAGGCCTCGAAAACAAGAAGAATAAAAAAATTGATTTTTTCTCAAATTTCCTCTTGCAATTTCAGATAACCTGTAATATAATCACACTTGCGTTCACGAAAACGCAGCGAAACAATCGCATAGTTGCACCTCTAGCTCAGTTGGTAGAGCACCTGACTCTTAATCAGGGTGTCCAGGGTTCGAGCCCCTGGAGGTGCATAGAAGGTCTCCATTTGACGACATGATTCGTTGGGCGGGGGCTTTTTTTTGCGCTTTTTCAGGCTTAACAGCCGTTTACGCGGCGCAGCCGGTCCGGCCGCGCCCTCAAAAAGTCAGCTATCACTCCGCCTGTCACTTACTCCTCAGGTGCTTCCAGACCGGGATGACAATACCAGCGGCCTTTCACTTTCAAGACAACATAAGTCTCGGTCCCCGTATCATCCGGAAAGCCGTCATTATAAGAATATGTATAGGGGATTTTTGCAATCGCAACCTTCTCAACAACGGTGATGTCGCAGCCTGCGTGCATTTCGAGGATATCCTCCATGACATCCTTGTACATATCGGTATCCGAAGCGTATTCCGTTACCGCAGTCTTTCCGTACTTTGCCTTGTAGTTGCCGGCCTCCGAAGCTTTCCAGTCCTCAAAACCTTTTTCAATCGCTTCCAGATCGTCAAATAAGTCGAGCTTCATTGCCTTACTACACTTATCGTTATAGATGGTGCTCTTAACGAAATCGTCAAATATGATGTCGTCAGACGAGCGGATGGTCTGCTCGGCGGCACCGGCTGCCGAGCGGTTCGGATTGTTGATGACAAGCTTTACAAGGAAATAGACCCCGATGGCAACAACAACCAGCGCAATCGTTGCAATGAAAACCTTCTTCCTGAGACTGTCGATCTTCATTTCGGCACTTTCCTTCACCTGCTTTTCGAGGGCCAGCGCCTGTTCTACGCTTCTTTTCTTATCTTTTTTACTCATATAATCCTCATTTACGGAAAAGAAACCCCGGAACGCCATCGCGCCCCGGGGATAATCTCAAACTGTTCTGAGCAGATGATCAGTCATCGTCGCTCTTCTTCTTGTTGTCAGCCTTCTTCTCCCAGTACTCAGCTGCATCGTTGATGTTTTCAGCCGTTCTACCGTTAGAGGTAAGCAAATACCACTTTCCGCCGACTTTTGCAAGACAGTAGTATGTCTTAACCTTTTCCTTATCACCATCAATCTTAACGGTCGTGGTAACTTCTACGAGGGCTGCGCCCTTAACAGCATCGTCATCGCCCTTCTGCGCCTTAACATATGCCTTAACGCCGTCGGTAACATCGTCGTTCTTGCCGAACTTCTTAACCTTTGTAATCTTCCAAGAACTCTTTACATCCTTATCGTCGTCGTCGTCTTTGTCCATGTCGAGCTTCTTGAGCGCCTTCTTGTTGGAGAAAAGGAAGTACTTGCTCTCGAAGTTCTCAGCCTCTTTCTCAATGGACTCCTGCTTCTTAAGCATTGCCTTTACGATACCCTTCGGGCTCTTTCCGCCGAAAAGCTTAATGCATCCGATAACGGCAAGAATAACAACAACAACTGCTGCGATAGCGATAATAAGGCTCTTCTTATCACCCTTCTTCGCGCCATTAACAATATTACTTGCGTAATTCGCAACTGCCTGAGGACCTGCCTGAGGAGCTGCCTGAGGAGCGGCCTGGGGGGCTGCCTGAGGAGCTGCTAACGGGCTACCGCAATAAGGACAAATCACAGATCCATCCGGAACCTGCTTGCCACACTTTGTACAAAACATCTCTCTCATCCTTCCTATTTCGTTAAAATTCCGTCGCAACTGACACCGACGCTACTGTAACTATACTATATTTTTCTGCGTTTTGCAATATGAAATAATATTTTCCGCCATTTCGCAAACATTGACAAAGCAGGCTGTCTAAACTACAATAAGCATGACTTGCGAATTGTGTTCGAAGGGCTTACGCCCGGACTTTTCGCGGATTATGATTGCGATGGTGAACAAGAATGAACAACGATTGCTGCTGTGACAGCCACAGCCCGATCCTCACCTGCTCCGAAGCGACGCTCGGATACGAGAACCAGCCGGTAGTGAAAGACCTCTCTTTCGAGATCTATCCCGGCGATTACCTGAGCATTATCGGTGAGAACGGCTCCGGCAAATCCACTCTTATGAAGACGATGCTCGGCCTCGTGAAGCCTCTTTCGGGAAGCATTACGGTCAACTGCAGCCGCGGGAGCGGATGTATCGGATACCTTCCCCAGCAGACAGCCTTACAGAAGGATTTTCCGGCAACGGTTTCCGAGGTTGTTATGTCCGGTTTTCTGATGCGTTCGGGCCTGCGTCCTTTCTATCGGAAAGAGGAGCGGGAACGCGCCGCGGAAGTGATGGAACAACTGCATATCGGTGATCTGAAGAAACGGAGCTACCGGGACCTTTCCGGCGGACAGCAACAGCGAGTATTGCTGGCGCGGGCGCTTCTCGCTGCGCACGAGATCCTAATGCTTGACGAGCCGGTTGCGGGTCTTGACCCTGCTGCCACTTCCGAGCTTTATGAAACGCTTACGGAACTGAACCGCGAGCATCATATGACAATCATCGTCATCTCGCACGACATCGCAAAAACCATCGTTCCGTCCACGAAGATCCTTCACATCGCGAAGGACCGCTACTTCTTCGGAACGCCGGCCGCCTATATGGCCAATGATCTTTCTAAGATATTTTTCCCTGATGACTGAGGAGGTATAAGCATGCTTGAGAAATTAAAAGAAGAAGTTCTGAAGGCCAACCTGGACCTTCCGAAATACGGTTTGATCACATTTACCTGGGGCAACGTTTCCGGAATCGACCGCGAGAAAGGGCTCGTTGTTATTAAGCCCTCCGGCGTTTCCTACGATACCATGACCGTCGATGACATGGTCGTAGTTGACCTTGACGGCAAGGTTGTAGAAGGCCGGTGGAAGCCCTCTTCCGATACCCCTACGCACCTCGCTCTGTACCGGGCATGGCCCGAGATCGGCGGCGTTGTTCATACGCACAGCCGCTACGCAACCACTTACGCGCAGGCGGGCTGTGATATTGTTGCGGGAGGAACGACGCATGGCGATTACTTCTACGGCGACATTCCGTGCACGCGTTATATGACCGAGGAGGAGATTGCCGGCCAGTATGAGCTTGAGACCGGTAACGTTATCATTGAGACTTTTGCGAAACGCGAGCTGAATCCGGTTGATATTCCCGCGGTTCTGGTCCGTTCCCACGGCCCTTTCACCTGGGGTACCGACCCGCACAATGCAGTTCATAACTCGGTTGTACTCGAAGAGGTAGCTTTCATGGCGCTTCACAGCAGCCTTCTGATCGGCGACACCCCCTGCATGCAGCAAGCGCTTCTCGACAAGCACTATTTAAGAAAGCACGGCAAGAACGCTTACTACGGACAGTAGACTTTGACCATTTCCGACATATAAAAATCCCGGGCGACGGCTTCCGTTACCCGGGATTTTCTTTATCTTCTTCGTAACTTATTCTTCGGTCTGCGGCTCATCGCGATCATCGGCGCGACAATGTAAATCACGACAAGCAGTACAATGAAAATCGATATTCCGATAATGCCGCCGCGCACGCCGGCCTCCTGCTTGCTCCGTCCTTCCCAGCGCTCCATGCTCTTCGGAAGCGGTGTCGGCGTTGGCGTAGCCTTCTTCTCACCCGACATCTTAATAACGGACTCCGTACCCTCGCCGCCGGTCGACTTTAACATGGACGGCGGAAGCAGGAACTTCGGCCATACCGCGTTGAAATCCTTCTGGGAAAATGGGTACTCCTCGTTGTAGTATATGATATCCGTCCGACCGACAAGCGCGCCGTTGTAGGAATAGATCAGCGAACCGATCACATTTTCCCCGTGTATATAGTCCTCAGGGATGGAATATTCCACGCGTTTTTCAAGCTTTGTAAGGTCGGTATCAAGCGGAACCACGATCGTTGCGCCCGTCGCAATGGAAAGCGTCGAATAATCTTTGCCGGTGAACATCGGGCACTCGTCGAAGAAACCCGCGTAGTCCGGATTGGAAATACGCTCGGCCGTCCGCATGGAGTAGCTTTTATAATTTTCAAACGCGTAACTTAACATCGTGATGGTGTCGTCATAGGCGCTTTCATCCGAGGCGCTTCCGAGCACGATCGCCACAAGCCGCATGCCGTCTTTCTCGGCATAAGTGCAAAGAGAATAGGTGCCGTCTTCGGCTTTGCCGCCGGACTTTCCGGCGATGGCATAGTCATATTTCATCGTCTGACGGATAAACTTATGCGTCTGGGCGATTGTTCTTGCCTCTTTCAGGTTAGACTGCGGAATCTGGTACCATTTGGCTCCGGCAATCTGCAGGAAGTCGGTTCTTGTTCCGAGTTTGCATGCCACAAGACCGATATCGTAGGCGCAGCTTGTCTGCTTGGAGCCGCCCGTTCCGGTACAGCTTGTGAAATTCGAGTTTACGGCGCCGAGTTGCTGTATGCGCTCATTCATGCTCTTCAGGAACTTACGCATGCTGCCGCCGACATGCTCACCGAGGGCGTACGTTGCCTCGTCGGCCGACGCCACAAGCGACGCGTTCAGCAGATCGATTGCCGCGATGCGCTCGTTTACAACAAGTCCGACACGGGTAACGTTCGCACCGATGTTGTTGATCGCGGAATAGGAGCAGCTGATGGTATCGGTGAGCCGTCCGTCCTCGAGCACGAGAAGCGCGGTCAGGAGCTTCGTAAGGCTCATCGGCGGGAGGGAATCGGTTGCATTTTTCGCAAAAAGAACCGCGTTCGAGTTTACTTCCATAACTACGCCGGCCTTACCGCTGATCGCGGGTCCGCCGCCGAGGATGGATTCGATCTTCGGGATTGTTTTGGTTTCCGTCTCGGCCGCTTCCGCTGTTCCGGCGCACGCAAACCACACGCCGCACACCTCCGAAAGAAGGAGGAGCGCCGCGAGGAGAAGCGATGCGGTTCGGTTGCGGAAAGCTTTGTTCATAAGTATTCCTTCATGGCGGGCGTCCCGCCGCTACATTTATACCAGTCTGCGTCCCATCAGAACGCCCATCGAGGAAGCCATCATAAGGCCTCTCGTCCAGCCCGATGAATCACCGAGACAGTAAAGCCCTTTAATGCTTGTCGTCAGGTCGGGTTCCATTTTGACTTTATTCGAATAGAATTTCAGCTCGGGCGAGTAGAGGAGCGTCTCCTCCGATGCGAAACCGGGAACGACGTTGTCGACCGCCTGGATGAAATTGATGATGTTTACCATGGCGCGGTACGGCATCGCGGCGGTAATGTCGCCGGCCACCGCATCCGGAAGCGTCGGGTGCACATTGCCCTGTGCGAGTTCCTTATCCCACGTGCGCTTACCGTTCAGAATGTCTCCGTAGCGCTGCACGAGGATCTGCCCGTTCGCAAGCATATTCGTGAGCTCGCCGACCTTCTGCGCATACTCGATCGGTTTGTTGAACGGTACCGAGAAATTATGCGAGCAAAGGATTGAAAGGTTCGTGTTGTCGGACTTCAGTTCTTTATAGGAGTGACCGTTTACAACGGCCAGATTGTTGTCATAGTTCTCCTGGCTTACGAAACCGCCGGGATTCTGGCAGAATGTCCGCACTTTGTTTTTGAACGGCAAAGGATATCCGATCAGCTTGGACTCATAGAGAACGCTGTTGACCTCCTCCATGATCTCGTTGCGCACCTCAACGCGGACGCCGATATCTACGGTGCCGGGCTTATGCGCGATATCATAACGTGCGCACAGCTTTTCCAGCCACTCCGCGCCTCTGCGTCCCGTTGCGACAACAACATTGTCGCCTTCGATCGTAACACGCTCGCCGCGGTCGCTGATGACAACGCCCTTCGCGGTCCGGTCCTCGATCACGAGATCCTCCACGTTGGTGTTGAAGAGGATGTCCACGCCGTGTTCCTTTAAAAACAACTCAAGGCTTCCGTACAGGATCTGCGCGCGCTCGGTTCCGAGATGCCGGATCGGACAGTCCACAAGTTTGAGACCAGCGGAAATCGCACGGCGGCGGATTTCCCTGACCTTAAGCGGCTCGCTGACGCCTTCCACATGCGTGTCGGCACCGAATTCGAGATAGATTCCGTCGGTATAGTCAATCAGCGCCTGCGCCACATCCGCCCCGATCAGGTCGGGAAGGTCTCCGCCGACTTCATGGCTCAAACTGAGCTTTCCGTCGGAAAATGCGCCCGCGCCCGAGAATCCGGTCGTAATGTTACATGGCTTGCAGTTCATGCACCGGCCGGTCGTCACTTTCGGACAGCTCCGCTTCTCAATCGGCTTTCCCTTCTCAATCATCAGGATCTTCTTATCGGATCCTTTTTTTATCATTTCGATTGCCGTAAAGATACCGGCAGGACCGGCTCCGATAATGATTACATCGTATTTCATAAACCCTCCGTATTACGCGCGACATTTTCCGCCGCACCCCAATATTTGATTATATCACAAACCGGCCGTCTTTTCAAATTCGTAGTATGCGTGCACGAGACTGCGGAACCCGTAGCCGCGGATCGTCTCATAGCGAAGGTTGTAATTGGCCTTTGTATGCTTGCCTGTTACAAGGAAGCGGATGTTCCCGATCATGTACGCATCCAGTTCCTTCAGGCTCTTATCGGTCGTAATCACCGGGAAGAACCACCGGCACCATGTCAGTTCGCTTTTCACCGGATTATCATACAGTTTGCGGTTGAAATGGCGGATAAATGCGCGGATCGCCTTCTCGTCACTCGCGCCCTTCTTCACCTTCCAGCGGTACAAAGCCTTTGCCTTCCGCTTCATCTTATGTTTCAGCTTCTCGACCGAAGCCCTGGCCACATCTATCGTTCCGTTTTGGTAAGTGATTCCCAGAAAATCCCACGGCTCGCCGGGTTCGGCGTAGAACACCTTTGCGGGATTCACGGTCATATCCTTTTCGGCAAGAAATCCGAGAATCTCCTCCCGATAGGATTCAATCTCGTCCCTGTCGCTTCCGAACACGATGATGTCGTCCGAATAACGCGCGTACGGAATGCCCCGTTCCGCAAATGCCTTGTCCATCTCTGCGAGATAGAGATTCGCGAGAAATGCGGAAAGCGGATTGCCTGCCATGATACCTTTCCGTTCCTCAAACCGGCGCCCCTGCTCCGTCACATACGGATTCCGCAGAAAATCACACAAAAATCCGAAGAACCTCGGATGCTCCTCCCCGAGAACATCCTTCGCGAGCGGTATGACCCGCTCCACATCAACCGAATTGAAATAGTCATGGATATCGAGTTTATAAACATACCGGTCCGCGAGGTCCGGCACCGCCATAATATCCGCCACGGCCTTTTTCACGCCGCGGTTCGGGCGGAACGAGAACAGATTGTCCGGAAAAATATCATCGTACTCGTGCAGACCGTAAGCAAAGAACTTGAGAAGAAGCCCGGCCTCCCCCGGAAACATATATACGACGCGCTTCTTGGCGGTTCCTTTTTTATTGAGCACCGACCGTTCCGCATCCGGGAACGGCACGCCGCTTCGAAACCGTTCATCCCACGCAAGATACCCGCCGCAGTCGATAAACTGCCGCAGGTCCGCAAGATCTTTCTTCGTATTGTGCTCGTTGGCGGCGCAGTAATCGTAGAATCGTTCCCACGCTTCGCGGTCGCCGACGATATTGAGAAGGTCTTTCATATCCGCTCCTGCCCAATCCCGGGCGGTTTTGGGCAATAAAATACGGATAGAGAAGAAGTGCTTTAAAATAGCAATTTTGCTATACCGGGCGATACATAACCGGCTACCTGCAAAACCTTTACAAGGGTTATGCTGCGCCCCCTGCAGGTGCATCTGAAATGCGTTCTTCTCTATCCGATGTTTTATGAAAAAGCATTCGCTTGTTTCATCTTGTTCCTGCCGGCTTTCCGGCGTCGGTCCCTTACAGGATCGATTTAATACGGTTTACAACGTAAGACTCTTCGTTTTTGTAGCAGGGAATGCAATGAATATGACGGATTCCCGCTGCATCGAGTACCTTCTTCGCCCCGCGGTAAGGCATTCCGTTGGTCTTGTTCAATGCGATCACGTAAAAAGCGTACTTCCGGCCGTCCTTCGTAAGAAGGAACGTCACTGGCGTGCACTTCGGATGCGCGCTCGGATCGAAACGGCTGACGGAAACGTTCTCCTCAATACCGTAGTCCCCGAAATTCTTAAACAGGATGTTGCGGAAATAGGCGGTGTCACGATTGAACGTGTCGTTGAATACATAACTGCCGTCTTCATCGTAGATTCTCTCGGCGTCCGGATCTGCAGCGGGTGCAGCCTGCACGGGTGCCGCGGTCTGCTGAGCCTGCTGTGCGGGCTTCGGCTGCGCGGGAGCGCTTTCCGGTTTCTTACCGCCGGGGATAGCGTTGTCCACAACCTTCTTGGTCTCGTTGAAGATGGAATTCATGATCTTATCCAGTAAACCCATATGCAGTTCCTCCTTTCGCCCTTACGCGAATCGGTATCCGTTCGTGACGGAATCTTACAGCTCCTGAGTGAGTCCGGTATGATAATCGTTCGTACCGCGCTTCAGGTCGAGATATTCTTTCAGGATGATATCCTCGATATCGTCGATTCTCTTCTGGGCATCGATACGCTTACGCTTACGCTCTCCCATGAGTGCGTTCTTGTTCTCTTCCACTACCTTACGAAGCTCTTCCTGCTCATTGCAAAGGCGCTCGTAATCGGCCTTTCTCTTGGCAAGAATCTCCTGACGTCTCTGTTCCTGTCTTCTTGCAACTTCGAGACGACGCTCTTCCATCTGTCTGCGGACTTCGTCCTTCTCCTGCTGCTTACGCTTGTTCTGCTCGAGAATCTCACGCATACGGCGTCTTACGGCTGCCTCATGCTCATCAATCTCTTCCTTGGATGCCTGATTGGTCTCGTAGGTCGATGCTGCAGGCGTCTCACCGCTCGGCGCAATGTTCGGAATCGTGCTTACCGGCTTCGCGGGAGCGGGTTCCGGAGCGGGTGCGGGCTCAACGACCGGAGCAGGTGCGGGTTCAGCGACCGGTTCCGGTACAACCGGAGCCGGAGCGGGCTCAACAACCGGAGCGGGTGCGGGAGCAATCGGCTCTGCGATCGGGCCCTGATTCAGGGACTCGAGAATAGACTGGTTGAAGAAATACATCGGATCCGAATCCGAAGCTGCCGGAGCGGGCTCGGGAGCCGCAGCAGGTTCAGCCGGTGCGGGAGCAGGCTCAACAACCTGGCCCTGATTCAAGGACTCGAGAATAGACTGGTTAAAGAAATAGGACGGTTCCGGCGGAACATAGTTCGGATCCGGAACAACCGGGCCGGCAGGTGCCGGTGCGGGTTCAACAGCCGGAGCGGGAGCAACCGGTTCCGGTACGACCGGAGCAGGTTCTACAACCGGGGCGGGAGCCGGAATCACGGGCTTCTCGGGTGCGGAAGCAGGGCTTACGTACGAAACCTCCCATTCAGGTTCAATATCATTCTCCGGCTCGTTCGGAGTCACTTCCCATTCCGGTTCAACCGGAGCCGGGGCAGGTGCAGGCTCGGGAGCCTTGGGCTGCGTAGCGGATCCCATTAACTCCGCAATCAGCTCTTCCACCGTTCTTTCTCTTCCGGGATCATTGTTAGCCACCATGTCTTCCTCCTGTAGTTCTAATAGTCGTTTTGAGATATATACGATATCAGCCGCTTCAAATACCGCCTCTTTCGGTACCGATCTCCCGATCCCCTCGGGAGTGACTTCGGGCAACGCGCGTTCCGAAATCTTTTTGGAAGCAGTCTTCTTTCGGTATTGCTTCGGTCCTTCGCTTAACAGGAACGGTTCCCGTGAAGCGGATGCCAGGGTGCACCATGCGGCAAGTACGCTGCTGTACACCATGCGGTTCTCTTCGCTCACGACTCCGGCGAAAAGCGCCACCGCAATACCTTCCATAACCGGCTTCAGCCGGATCAGGTCTTTCTGCAGACGGTTCAGCGATGCGGGATACCCATATGGCTTGAATCGCGCCGTCCCTCTGCGGATCAATATCTCGGGGACAAATACGACGTCCTTGTCCGGGAAGCTGCAAAGCCCCGGGCAGAACGACCCGCCCCGGTAATTCAGAAACTCCGTGTCGGCAATGAACTTTACGACCGCCGTGAGTTCCTTCTCGGACAGATTCTCCAGTTCCAGTCCGATCCGCTTTTTATAATCACCCGCAGTCCACGCGAACGATCGCAACATGTGAAGTGCGGTCACACCGGGGAGATATCCCCGCTGCGTCATCTCTGTCAGATCCGCGTACCGTTCCGTCCCCGCCTGAAGCGCTTTCGAAAGGCGTTCCGCGTTCTCATGCAGTGTGTACGGTTTCTGCTTTCCTTTATATCCGGCAATCTCCGCGACGATCTCTTTCGAGAGCCCCGCCTTGCGATACGGCTTACACTGAAGAATTACGTCCCCGGGATTCCGGTCTTGTGATTTTATCTGTTCATAAAATGCAAACAGCTTGCCCCCCGGCTTTCGCCTCGTGAACAACCCGTTCCCGGCCTTCTCTCCCATACGAATCCCCTGTCTGAATGCATAACCCGACACATAATAAGCATCATTTATGATAAATATAAGTGTATCATTTACCCACCGATTTTTTCAAGTACTTTTCTCAAGTTTTTGTTACTTTTTCCCGATTTTTTACATGGATTTTCGCGTTTCTTATGAAATATGATTCACTTTCCGAAAATTCATGTGTCGAAACTGCGTTGACAAGTTCCCGCGATGGTTGTAGCATGATTGGTATCAGTGTATAACGATGAGGCATGATTATGATCACATTACTTGCAAAACTGTTCCGCGCGGAGCAGCTTCCGGACGACCGGAAACGCGGTTTTTACGGGAAACTGTGCGGCGCGGTGGGCATCTTCCTCAATCTGGTCCTTTTCTCGGGGAAACTCGCGGCAGGACTGATCAGTTCGTCGATCGCCATCACGGCCGACGCATTCAACAACCTCTCGGACGCCGGTTCTTCGGTCGTTTCGCTCGTTTCCTTCCGGCTTTCGGAGCAGAAGCCCGACGCAGAGCATCCGTACGGCCACGGTCGTGTTGAATACATTGCGGGACTGATCATCTCGGGCGTCATTCTGGTCATGGCATATGAACTGATCAAGGAATCGGTCGGCAAGATCCGCCACCCGGAAGCGACCAACTGGTCGCCGGTCGTTCTTGTCATTCTGATCGCCTCGATCCTCGTCAAATGCTACATGGCATTTTATAACCGGCGCGTCGGCGGAAAGATCGATTCCGCCACCCTTCGTGCCACGGCTGCCGACAGCCTGAGCGACTGTCTTGCGACGACGGCCGTTCTGATCGCCACGCTTCTCGAGCATTTCTTCTCCTGGAAGCTTGACGGCTGGTTCGGTATTCTGGTCGGACTCTTCATCCTGGTTGCCGGCTTTAAGGCGGCAAAGGAGACCGTCGACCCGCTGCTCGGCGCACCGCCGGAGCCCGAATTTGTCAAGTCCGTCGAAGACATCGTGGTCGGTTTTGACCCGGCAATCCTCGGACTTCATGACCTGATCGTACACGATTACGGCCCCGGCCGCCGCATCATCTCCCTTCACGCGGAGGTTCCCGCGGAGGGCGACATTCTGGCGATCCACGACGTCGTAGACAACCTCGAGTACACCCTCAGCACGAAACTTTCCTGTCTGGCAACGATCCATATGGATCCCGTCGTGACCAACGATCCGCATGTGGCCGCCCTGAAGACGCAGGTGAAGGAAATCGTTACCGGGATCGATCCCGAAATGTCCATGCACGATTTCCGTGTCGTGATCGGTCCGACGCACACCAACCTGATCTTCGACATCGTCCTTCCGTTCCGGCTTTCCGAAAAGTCGGATGAGATCAAAAAGACGATCATGAACACGGTTTTCGAAAAGATCGGAAAGAATTATTTCTGCGTTATCAACGTGGATTACCAGATGAGTTCGAAATAAAGCTCCCGAAACAAACTTTAAGCCCGGCATCGCTGATATGTACCCTCTTTACTGGACAACCAGTAAGGAGGGTATTTTCATGCGTTATAGCTACGAGTTTAAAAGAAAATGTGTTGAGTTGTATCGTCAAGGTCAGTGGCTTGAGACGCCGGAAGGGATTAAGGATCCCGAGAA
>JAFRSD010000020.1 GCA_017427775.1 Lachnospiraceae bacterium
CTGCTTGAAGCATGGCAGAAGAAAAGGCAGCGCCAAAATGAACATTAAAAAGGAGAATCAAGCTATGTATAACGTAAACTTCAACATTTCCGGCGATCTTCATATCCACCTCGGCGACGACGTGCTCGACAGCATTTTCCCTGACGATCTGCCCGATGATGAGGCCGAAGACGAAATCGAAGACTTTGAGCCTGACGAAATCGCTCCCTCTGGTCTTATCGTCTCTGTGGAAGGTCTGCCTGCTGACGTTGACCGCGAGGCCATCGAATCCATCATCGCGGCGGCGGTCGAACTCCTGAACGCGGAAGTGCGCGAGACTCTGGCGAACCGGAAGGACGGAACTCATGAAAGAGTTTGACGTTACCATCACCGAAAAGCTCCAGGCGGTCGTAACCGTTCAGGCAGAGACAGCCCAAGAAGCCGAGCAGATGGTAAACGATCAATGGCGCTCCGGAGATCATGTTCTGGATGCGGACAACTTCATTGATGTGGAGTTTGAAGTGTCCAAGGAACGGGAGCTCGCCCAGGAGAAAGCACAATCCGACAAGACCCTGGATGTTCTGCTGGTCGAACCCGGTCAGTATCCGCGTATGGTTTCCATTTCCGGCGAGCTGGAATCCCTCCAGAAAACAGTCGGCGGATATATCCAGGCCGTCTATCCCTTCGACGATCCCGTGGCCATTGTCTGTGACGAGGAAGGCAAGATGAACGGAGCGGCTCTGAACCGCGCTCTGAGGGACGAGGACGGTCAGATCGTGGACATCCTCGCCGGTCCTTTCTTTGTGTGCGGTCTCGGAGAGGAAGACTTCGCTTCTCTGCCGAAGGAGCTGACTGAGAAATACGAAAGCATGTTTCATCAGCCGGAGAGCTTCCTCAAATTGGGCTCCCGCATCATGGCGATCCCGATGGAGCCCGCAAAGCCCGCCCCGATGAAAACCGACCACTCTATCGGAGAACGCTGAATGAATTGTTTCCCCTTCTGTTCGGGAACGCCGCCTTAGCGCGGCTTTTTTGCTGTCTCAACCGTGAAAACTGAAAACACAGGAGGAATAAAATGTCCACCAAAGGAAGCAACAACAAGCGCAACACCACCACCCGGAACGCTCTGATCGCTATCGCGGTGCTTCTCGTGATCGCGGTTATCGTGTATTTCGTGCAGAGCGGCAAGCCCGGCACGGACAAACAGGATGGGAGTGAGCCCAGCAATCCCGGCATCATCTACGATTCCAACGCGGTCGAGGGCGGCTGGAACGAAGCCGATCTCGATACAATCGTCGAAGGGCTCAACGAAAAGGTCGAGGAAGGAATGATAAACATTTCCATGAATACCTCGCCCTCTTTCGAGAACGGGTCTGCCGCTGGGAATCTGATGATCGTCAACGAGGGCGTCAACCGCTATCCGCAGGTCGTGGAGATCATCCGCAACGACACGAATGAGCAGATTTACAAGTCCGGCGCGATCCCTGTCGGAAGCAAGATCGAATCCGCAAAGCTCAATACCGTCCTGAGTGCCGGCACCTACGAGTGCACGGCGCTTTTCTATAATGTTGATCCCGATACCGGCAATTACCTCGGCTGCGCCGGCGCGATCATTCAACTCACCGTCCTTCATTAAGGCGGTTTCAGAAAAGGAGTAATCAAAATGAAGAAAATTCTCTCTCTCATTCTCGTCCTCTGCCTGAGCCTCGCCGTCAGCGTCACCGCGTTCGCTGCTGAAATCGACACTTCCGGCGGAACCGGGAGCACCCCGGTCGAGCTGACCACCACCAACGGCGGCATCGGCGGCGGTGAAGACGACATCGCGCCGACCAAGCTCAGCGTGACCGTCCCGACCGCTCTGCCTATGGCTATGTCCGACGACGGTTCCGTCGTTACCGCTACCGGCTGCAAGATCGTCAACAACAGCTATGGCCCGGTTCGCGTGAAGAACGTCACCATTACCGCGGCAAACGGCTGGCACCTGACCGCTTACGGCGACAAGGCTTCTCTGGCGTGGGAAAAGGTTGACTCTCACAAGCTCGGCTTCGCTATCCGCGTCGGCGGGAGCACCTGGGGTGTCACCACTAATGATGAAGACACGCAGCTCCTGATCGACGGCCCGATTGTCGGCTGCTATATGTCGGGTGTCGGCAATCCCAACGGCAACTACGCCAATATCGACTACGCGGCTATCGTTACCCCCCTGTCCAGCGCCGTAACCAGCGCCACCGTCGCCACCGTCGTGTTCGTGGTCGAGTGGGACGCTGTGGAATACGCGAAATAAGCGAACCTCAACAGACAAAACAGCGGAGGGATGGCGGTTTCCCGCCTTCCCTCCGCGGAAAGGAAGTAGAAATGAAGAAGAAAACCGTAATGGCATTGATCCTTTCGCTTCTCCTGATGTTCTCGGTCTCGGTAACGGCCTTTGCGGACAGCAGTACCACAGCGACGGTGCCGGTCACCCTCACCGTTTCCAATGAGTACCGTTCCGTGAACGTGACCGTGCCCGCTTCGCTCCCGATTTACGTTATCAACGGCAAGGTTGTTGTAGCGGACAGCGCCAAGATCACGAACAACAGCAAAACCGGGTCTGTCCAGGTCACCGGCCTTTCGGTCACAGATGGGGCGTACAAGGTCGGCAACTATGACAGCTTCAGCGGTTCCAAGACTATCGCGCTCAAAATCAACGGATGCAGCACCAAGGGTTCCGGCAGCGTTGCAATCACTCCTTCCGCGTTTCCCGTGATCTCGGCGCAGGGTTCTATGCTTCTGGAATACTTTGCGAAAGTTTCCGGCGACGCGCCCAACGCGGAGAACGTCCCCGCGGCCAGCGTCATTTTCACTATCTCAATCGTTGACTAAGGAGGACGCCATGACAAGAACAAGACGCAGACCGTTTGGAGCAATGCTTCTGGCTGTTCTGTTCCTGATGTCCCTGTTCAGCACCACCGCTTTTGCCTCCGACTTAGAGGAAGTCCCCGATGAAGAACCGGCGTTTTCGGAAGAACCTGTCCTGCCGTCCGATACGGATATTGAGATCGAGGTGATACCGGAAACCGAGATCGAGCATACGGAACACAGCTTCAACGCGGTCTCCCGGGCTTCCCTGAATACCGTCGAACATGAAGTGTATCTGCTTTGTTCTGTGTGCGGAGCTCTTGAAACGGTCACGGAGGGTCATGAACTGGCCTTCTCCGACTGGATTGCCATCAGCGACACGGAACACCAGCGGGAGAAAAGCTGTATTTGCGGCTTTTCCGCCATTGAAACCGCTTTGCACCATGACAACGACGGCGATTATCTCTGCGACGACTGCGGCTATCAGCTCGTGCAGCGATTCTCGGTAACCGTACCCGCTTGTCTTCCTATCGCCGTTTCCGAAACCGGCGCGGTCACTACCGCCGCTAACGCTCAGATCTTCAACAACTCTGCCGGAACGGTCATGGTGACAGATATTTGGGTTTCCGGTGAGAACGGCTGGAGCGTTGTCCCTTACAACAGAAACATGGCGTCGGAAAAAGTGGACAGCAAACAGATCGGCTTGATGCTAAACAACACGGCTACGGAAATAATCGGCGGCGATAACACTGCGGTTCTCACGCTCACAGAATACGAGTGGATCATCGCGCCGGATAGTGCGCTGCCTCTGACCTATGATGCCGTAATATCCGCCATATCTCGTCCCATCATCGGAGAAACTGTTCTCACCCTGTATTTCGTGGTCGGCTGGGCTCCGAAATAAACCTTAATTCCATCTTGAAAGGAGGGATTTTATGCAGGAAGAGGTTGAAAACAGGACGGTAACGCTGGCGGTTCGTTCTGCCAAGCTCACCGGGGACGTGCTGAAACAGGCAATCTCCAAATACCTTGCTTATCGGAAGGAAAAAACCAAAAGCAAAGCCGCTCTCTCTGTGAAGCCCTCCGGCAAACAGACAGTCAAGGAGCTGGTCGGCCAGAATCAAGGCGTCTCAAACATTGAGGTTACGGAGAAGAA
>JAFRSD010000021.1 GCA_017427775.1 Lachnospiraceae bacterium
ACAGAGGGTATATACGGCCAATCCGGGAGGGCTTCCTCCCATGGTATACAGACAGCTGCTGGAGGCTCAGCCTCTGGCGGCATAACCGTCAAAGAAATTTTGTGAGTTTATACGACTGCACTTTTCTTGACATTTCCAAAACGAATAACTTCCATTAGACCAATTCCAAGTACTGCTAGGCTTATCCGTTCCCGCATGTGCTACTCCCAAAGAATTAAAAAACAGAACACAAAGACAGAAAAACGATAAAAGTTTAGAACGTTTAAGTTTGAACATATGAATGTTCACCTCCCCTTTTTTGTTCAATTGTAGTTCATCAAACAGCGATTGTCAATGATATATTTGAGCATAAGATGTCCGCTATTTGAGCATAAGATGTCCGCTATGCGATGAGTATAGCGGGCGCGGTCAATCCAGCACATACGTGATGGTGATGTAATCGTCCTTTCTGGTGATTCCAAATTCCTTGTATTGACCGTATTCCGGTTCCGGATCTACAAAGGGATACCTCAGTCCGCTGCTCTCCCAAAAGAGTGTTGCGATAATCCTCTGGTCAGGAACTTCGAAGTCTTCCTCCACCTCTGCGACACCGTCCACAAAATACAGCGGGAAAACCACGTGGTTGTGGTAGCCGAACAGTTCGAGATTTGCGTGGCTGTATTTCTGGGAATACACCGTCACATGGATGGTACAGAACTGATAGCTGCCATTGTTCTCATAGACGACATCGGGGAAGAAGAACGTTGTATCCCAGTCCTTTTCAGAAAATGCCACCTCCTCGATCCCCTTCGGCGTTGCTATGACAACTCCCTCCTCCGTCAGAATCCCGATCTGGCTGTCCTTCTTCCGATACACGCCGAGTCCGGGACAGCGGACATAATCGTCATCCTCGATCGGCAGCTGCTCATCACTCGCCTTCAGGATCTGTGCCGGAGTCGAATAGCGCTGCACGGTCTGGGTGTTCGCGGTTGTCAGCTCGATATTGCCGGTCTTATAGTTCAGCCACAGATACGCCTTGTAAATGCCGGTATTATCAGCGGTACGGAATCCGATTGCAAACCAGTCATCGATGTTATCGGTCTTGTAGATCTGGTCGATGGTAAGGATGTCACCGGCTGTATTCTCCCGGTACTTCCAGTTCTGCGTGGTGTACTTCGCGAATTTGGCAAGATCAAGGTTGTTCTTGTAGGTTCTGAAGTTCGTGGTCGGGATATGGGTATCCCTGGCATACTCGATCACAACGTCCATGTCCTCTTCCGTCATGTTGATGCCGAAGCGTTCCTTGATACGTTTTATGTTCCGAAGCTTCACCGCATCTGAAAAGCAGTACGCGAGATCGTCAAGGTATGTGTCCGGTCTGGCAAGCACCTGCCCCATATAGAGCAGGTAGAACGCTTGAGCCAAGTGGGCGGTATCCCGCAGCTTCTTCTGCTCGAAATACTCTTCCACACCGCCATACCGTTTCTTTTCCTCTTCATACTCCCCGCGGAGCATCTTTTCATCCTCTTCCGTGATCTCAACTCCGAAAACCTCTGACAGCACTACCGGCGCAGCGCAGGACATCAGCGAGGAAGATATCCAGACGATCAGGATGATGAAGACCAGAATGGGAATGAACGGTGCAAAGGCGATCGCCAAAAGGCACCCGCATCCGGTTTTCCTTGCCCCTTTCTCCTCCTCGTTCTCCTGGTTCTTCTTTCCACCGATCAGATTGAGAAGGAAGAAGATTATCTTCCGTTTCACGGTTACCGACCTCCTTCCGTTCCGAACAGCGCCTCCTTATACTCCGGAGCCTGCACCAGCAGCTTGTACCGCTCGTTACCACATTGGAACAGACACCGGCCTTTGGATGCCGTGCGGATGACCTCAAACTCGCAATCCTCGAGCTGCAGGAGATCCATGTATTCGTTTGCTTCCACGTTTCCCGGATAGAACAGGAACCGGTGCGACGGGATGGACAGAAGCGGTTTCGTGTATTCCTTGATTCCCGGCAAGAGGAAGTCTTCCACGTTCTGACTGGTGAGGATCCGGAAGCTGTCACGCTTACGGTTCCGCTTCATCATGTTCCGGACATACTCGACTACGACCGGACTTGTCAGGAAGAGATAAAACTCATCCAACACACCGACCGCATTCTTCTGTACCAGGAGTTGATCAGAGATGTAGGAAAGCAGATGAAACAATACCGCGTCCTTCACATCCGCATTGGACTCCATCAGGCCTTTCACGCCGAAAGCTACGATACCGTCCTGCGGCAGGTTGGTAACGCCGTTAAAGAACACGGAGTCCGGTCCCTGCGACATGGAACAGATCCCGATCAGGATGCTCTGCATCTCCTCCACGCGGAACAGTCCGTTCTCAACCGGGTCATCCCCGATCTCATACGCCTTCTGTCCCGTATTCCGGAGCCGGTCGAAGATCTCATACACGTACTTATAGAACTCGCACATCGTCGGAAACGCTTCCCTCGGCAGCCGGTCGGCATTGGCGTCATTGATGTCCTTGCTCTCGTAAAAGCAAAGGAACAGCACCTCCAGGACATCGAGCTCCTTCCTCGAAAAATGCTTATAGATCCGGAAGAAGTCCTTCAGGAAAGAGATATGCATGGAAAGAGGCTTTCCGACCTGGTTGAAGCTCTCGGGTGCGTCCTTTGTCATTTCCTTTTCCGCATTCTTCGGATCCTCTTCCATCGTCCAGCGTTTGGGCTCTAAGATGTTGATGTGGTAGCGCCCGCTTAAGAAGTCGATATACGTGCCGCCGATGTTCTTGACAACGGACTCGTATTCCTCCTCCGGATCGAGAAGGAACAGTCTCTTGCCCTGCTCGATGACGTTGACGGAGAGAAACTTTGTAAGAAAGCTCTTGCCCTGTCCCGGCGATCCGAGGATGACGATGTTGCCGTTCGTGACATCGAAGGTACGGCGGTCAGGGTCCAGATAGACATCGGTTCCGTTCTCCGCCCGTCCAATCCGGATGCCGTGCGGATCCAGTCTCCCGGAGTAGGAAAACGGATACAGGTTCGCCACGCTTCCCGCCGGAAGAGGTCTGCAATAGTCAAGCCCGAAGTGGTTTCTGCCAAGCGGGTTGACCGTCTGCATGCCTTCCTTCTGCTGAAGCGTCAGTTCATCCGCCATGATCTTGTCCGCCATCAAAGAAGCCCGAACGTCGGCTTTGATGTTTTCTAATTCTACGCGAGTAGAAGCCTTTATTTCAAGGAATACCGAGCAGTACAGGATGCGTTCCCGTTCCTTCCGAATGGTCCGGAACATCTCGGAAACGTCGCTTAAATTCTCCCCGGCATCGACCACTGCGGACAGGCTTTCCGCCCGGTTGCTCTCATAAACCGTGCTGCGGCTGCCCCTCGTAATCAGCTTTTCTTCCTCAAGCATCGTGATCCGCTTATAGAAGATCTTCAGGGATACGCCTTGCAACCCCGCGATGTCTTTGAGGATGGCCTGGGAGGTTGTTGAAGGTTGATACTCGCGTATTGCCATGTAATGCCGGAACGTATCCCCGACAATGGCTTCATCCAAACGGAAGGAAACGACGCCCGGCATCACCCGTTTCCAGAACAGGGAGAATTCATACTCCTCCTTCCGGCGTTCCTTCTCCCGCTTTTTCCGGTCAATCTCTTTCTTTGCCTCTGCTTCCTTCCGGATGGTTTCTTTCCGTTTCTTTTCTTTTTTCTCTGACTTCCATACCCGTTTTTGTTCTTTCTTCGTGAGCTCCCCGCGGACACGCTGTTCCACCTCGGAAAGAGCCTTCTCTGCGAGCTTCTGTTTGGCTGCCGTAGGCACGGGCGGATAATTCCATTCACCGCGATAGGGCTTATCGAGCTCGTTCTCTTCTTTTTCTTTCTCCGGTTCTTTCTTCCTCTCTTCTTTCACCCGGTCTCTTGTTACGTATTCATAGAAGTCCTCTTCCTTCCACTGTTCCGCATACATGGAACCGGAGAAATAGATCCCGAGAAGATGCCGGATTCCGGACTGCTCCAGTATCGAGTTGGCAAAACCGTGTTCATGCAGCTTCTTGCCGATCTCCGCCGCTCTGGTATACAGCATCTCGTCTGTCCACGAAGAATCCATGGTCAGAAGGATAAAGAACTGCTTCAGCGACGTCCTCTGGCGGTGTCTCGCCTCAAAGCTTTCCATATCCGCCTGAAGAATAGCTTTGATCTCCGTCCTCTTTTCTTCCGCAATACGCTTTTTGAAGAAGCGGACATTCTCCTCGCCGATCTCGGATCCGTCGGTACAGAAGACCGACAGATCATCCTCATTCTGCAGAAGCTGCTTCATCTGCTCGATCTGGTACTCGATGACTGCTTCGGGAAGGACGGTCAGGTTGTTCGGCATGATGCGGAAGAAGGCGATGGTGCCGCCCTCTGTTTCCACGAAGTCCCTGCGGAAGCCTTTGATACCGAACAAGTTTTTAAACTCCTGCTCCCGCACCGGCACCACCTTGGAAGGCTTAGCCCCGGACTTCCGGATCAGGATCAAAAAGGCCAAAATCGACAGAAGGCATATGCATAGTCCATATTTATGTAAAGTTCTCCCCTGACAACACTGTTTTTCAGTGTCTCAGGGAAGGCCTTACTTTTGTGATTTCTCCTTTTTCTTTGATTGGTTCATTACTTTGCGGTCTTCTTAATCCTGACCGTTGTGATCATGTTGGTGATGGTCTTATTGACCGTTGTGCCGGACACGACCGTGACCTTTCCTTCTCCGACAGCGGAGTACGGCACAGCTCTGGTTTCCGATACGGACTTGGTATCCCCGTCCTTTTCGACTTCGAGCACGGTGTATTCCCCTACGGTAAGGTTTGGAATCGTAACCGATGCGGAACTCTGTCCGGGCTGGAGGGTGATGGACTTCCATGCGGTGTAGCCAGGACCGGTGATATAAAACCAGTAGACTTCTTTCACGTCGACTGCCGTGTTGGTCTTCTTCGTGATGGTCAACCCGCCTGTTTCCGGAGTATTCTTCACTTCGACTTCTCCCTTCGTCAGCTGCTTTGCATTTTCCGCAGAGATCTCGCTGATGTTTGTAAACGATGCTGCTCCCGCTTTCTTCTCGGCAACAACGATTCTTCCGTCGGAAGCTGCCGTCACTGTGATCCTGAAAACACTGTCACTCTTTATATATCCGCCCGGGGCTTTGGTTTCCTTTAGGTAGTATGTCTGCGCGTTGGATGATAAGCGGAACTGGATGTTCATCTTTCCATCGCTTCCGAATGTAAACACCGACTTGTTATTCAGATCCTTGGCAACTGCTGTGCATGCCTCATCGGAATACAGCGTAAACTCTGCACCCGACAGGAGCGGTCCGTCTGTTCCCTTCTTTACTACATTGAATCCGACCGGAAGTCCGGTATTCTTCGCATCGATAGTTAATGTTTCCGTTTCCCCGTCTTTTCTAAAAGTATGCTCCCATGTATACGGCTGGTTCGTTGTCGGATCGATGTTGGAGTAGCCGGGAGGTGCCTTGGTTTCGATGACCTTAACTCGCCCTCGGTTGTCGTCCGTGATAATCATCTCTACGCGAACACTATTCATATCGTAGATACGATACTTGCCGGAAGCTCCGTATTCAGAAATCTTATAATCCTTGGAAACGATATACTTTCCTTCTTTTTCTGACCATTCATACAGTGTAAAAGCTGCCCCG
>JAFRSD010000022.1 GCA_017427775.1 Lachnospiraceae bacterium
CCCCTCGGATTTGATACTTCCATTATACCACAAAAAGTGCCGAAAAGCCAGTAAATATAAGGCTTTTCGGCACTTTTTAACCAACAAAAAAAGATAAGTCCGAGGCGGTCTGTGCCTCGGACTTTGTCTTCAGTCTGAAAAAAATCCGCTGATCTCTCAGCGGATTTTTCTTTGCCTATCTCTTCTATCTTGTAAATTTGCTCAAGAACAGCCATGCATGCTCGCACGTATGCACTCTGCACTCATGTCCCTGTCCGCTGATACTTCCGAGAGCCGTGCGGCATACGCCGTCGGTACTGTCGAAGTATTCAACGGTCAGAACACTTCCGCGTGACGGATCATCGAAATGATCGGTCCGGTCTCCGTTAACACCCCAGATTTTATTCTCCCACGCTTCCTGATTCTCAAAGGTTACCGCATAAGGATTCTTCACACGGTTTACTTCGAACAGATACCGGATGCGGTCCCAGCACTTGTGCGCCTGGAAAGGAAGTTCCGGAAGAGGCGTGATCTCGCCGCCCGCATAGAAAACGGGTACCGGAACGTTCTTGTTAATCTCACAGGGAGCCTTCTGGCCGTAAGAGTTATCTCCTACTTCAAAAGTTGCATCCATCGGCGCAAGTCCGGCAAATACACCCGGATACTCCTGATAGAGATCCCAGGATTTGCAGCCGCCCATCGAGAATCCGCTCGCATAGATACGGCTTGCGTCTACCGGATATTTCTTCTTAAGCTTTTCAATCAGCGCTACCATCTCGGTCGCCGTGCTGTTCAGATGGTTCTCGATCGCAATCAGCAGGAAATTATGCTTGTGCGCTACCGAATACCAGCCGGAAACATTCGAAATATACATGGCGGAATCTCCGCCGCCGTGAAATGCGATCAGCATCGGAACCGGTCCGTTATCAAGGAGTCCCTTATTGTAGTAAGCAAGGTAACCGACCTCATGCTCTGTTGTCCCCTTGTCATCACCCATATTATCTTTGGATGTCGGAAGAACCTCAACGCATTCCTCACGGATCATGCCGAGTTCTTCAAGATTCGGCTCATTTTCCGTGTTTCCGCACCATCTCCTGTATTTTATCAAGAAGCTCTTAAAATCGTCCGTATAGTCCGCCTGCGCTTTCACAAGCACCTTCTTACAGCCTCTCGAGAGCGCCATGTTTACATCCGCGCCGTTACCAATCGAGATTACGGGAATATCGCTTCTCTTGACATCCGGCACGGCCGTTGCGCCGTTCAGGATGCAGCAGGCAGGCGTGATCTCGCCGGGTCCCCACAGAAACTCGCCGTTAACGGTCTGCAGGAGGTACTTTCCGATATAGTCAGCCGAAGCGCCGAAACCGTAAACATAAGTGCGGAATATCGCGCCGCGAATAAAGAATCCCGCCCATTCACCGGTAAAGCGGTTGCGCATCGTTACACAGCCGTCCTTAAAGTACTGATGAATCTTCGAATTGGCGATCAGTTCCTGATAAAGCGAAACGTCGGCGCCGCTCCAGCCGCCCTCCGCGGTCGGGTAGACAAATACGACACTGCTGTCATAGGAAGCTGCAATCTTCGCGAGTCCGCTCTGCTCCGCCCAGGCAATCGCCGCATCGGGGCTCTGCTCCTTTTCCTCGAGTACGATCAGATAAGGCGCGCCGAAGCCATAATTGATCACGTCACCGCGCAGATCATTGTCCGGCACATACACCTTCACGCGGAATGTGTCATATTCCGCTTTCCAGAAGCGTCCGTTTCCCTTACGGATGACTTCCGGCATCTTGCCCATAGCCATAGTTTTATCCTCCTCATTACACTGCTTTTATCAAACACCCCTCGCGGGTATTTTACCTTCCCGATGTTCGCATCGAACGGATACCCGTCCGGCATTTCTATGGTGTCACGACAACGCTGTACAGATACAGGATCAGCGGGATCGTCACGATACTTAGAAGCGTCGAGAGTCCGAAGATATGCGAAGCCGTCTCGACATCGCGGTTGAATTTCTTCGCGAATAGAATCGTATTGGTCGCCGTAGGGCACGCCGTAACGATCATAATATACTGCTTGATCTCATACGACGCCGGCAGATACCGGAACACTAAGATCAGGATGCACGGGAACAGGATCAGCCGCAGAAATACGATATAGTAATTCCTGAGTCTTCGGAAACTTTTCAGGATATCCACCTTCGCAATCAGCATTCCCGCTACAAGCATCGCAAGCGGCGTATTCATGTTCGACAGGTAATTACACGTCTCGGTCACCGGCTTCGGGAACCGGATCTGCACGAAATAACAGAATAATCCGACAAATACGCTGATGACCGTCGGATTCGCGAACAGCTTTAGAACCGTCTTCGGCGTGAATTTGATGCCATTTGCCTTCTGCAGGATGGCTACGCCGAACGTCCAGACGGCAAGCTGGAACATCATCAGATAAGTATTGCTGAAGAACACGCCCGTCGTCCCGGCAACCGAAACAACAAGCGGGATTCCCATGAAGCCGTTGTTCGGGAAGCAGGCCGCGAACTGTTCGACATCGGCACGGTTCTTCTCACTTTTAATCCTTGCAAGAAACGAAACGATAATGCCGAGGCACATCGCAAGCGCTGCTACGCCAAGCGCCACAAGCAGATTTCTTGCCTTCTCGGCCGAATACTCCTCCTGATACGTCTTTAGGATCAGCGCCGGCGTTACGATGTATAAAAGTACCGTCGTCATGTCATCGGCCGTCTTCTCCGCAACAAAGCGGAAATGGTACAGACAGAAGCCAATCAGCATGATCAGGAACATGATAAACACCTGATTGGCAAGGGTAAGTGCAACATCCATGAATCGATTTACTCCTTATCAGCCGGCAAATGTGCCGGACGTATCCATCATTCCGTAATACCAGCCGGTAATACCGTCCTTCTTGATCAGATATCCGCGGCTTGTGGCGGCGATCACCGACACAACATCCCCGAGCGTTACGGGAATCTGGTAATCCGTGATGTCATCCGAATAGGTTACGCCGTCCTTTTTCGTAAGAAACGACGTCGGGATCCAGAAATTCCGGTCGGTTTTATCCTGCTTGCAATACGTAAAATCGTCCACCACGCGAAGCGGTATCACGACATTATCGGCCGCTGTGATCGAATGGCTGTATTCTCCCGCCGGCTGGCTGTTCATCACCTTTGCCTTCGGAAGCGTATCCTCGTAGACGAACTCCGCCTTACGGATGTCGGGCTCACGCATGATCACGGCGTTCAGCTGCCCGTCACGTTTCTGCGAGATGCCGCCGTTCATGCACACGATCCTTCTCTTATGCACGATATACGGGTTAGAATCGCGGCGGAAACGGTTGTAAAGCATCACCGGCCAGTATCCGACGAAGACGTATTTGTCAAAGGAAAAGCCCTTATCAAGAAACGCGTCGGCACGGATCACCTCGTTCGGATTCATATCCTCAAGCCGCCCCGGAAGGATCTGTGCATGCGCGAACAGGAAGTGTTCCGTCTCGATAATGTGCGGCATGGCGCAGACAAATGCGATTTCTCTCTCGTACAGTACCCGCAGCGACTGCTTTACGAAGAACATGTTCGTATCCGGCTTCAACTCGATGTTGCTGTTCACGCACATATCGTAAATGAGTCCGCTTTTCCGTGAAAGAACATACCGCAGAAGCTCCTCATTACGGTCGTTTCGAAGCAGTTCCTTACAGATGATGTCGCGGTCGCCGAGAACCGTATAAACGGGATTGGTCGCCGCCAGTTCCATGACATGACGAAGCGTACGAAGACTGTCAGGGCCCTCTTCGACAAGATTGCCGAGGATAAAGAGCGCATCCTTCTTCGTATAGCCGATCTTGGCAAGCAGACGGGTAAAGGCTTCATCATTTCCGTTCAGGTCGCCGATGATAACGACTCTCTCGATTCCCTCCGGCTGCACCGGACGCATAACAGTAACTGCCATAATAATCCTTACTTTACTCTCTTACAAACAATGATCAGGCGGCCGTCCTCGACATAATGGTCGCAGGTTGACAGCGACAGGAGCTCGTCGCCCCAGACCGCGTCAAAGCCGCATGTATAAAGCGCACGCGAGCGCATCTCTTTCACGTAGGTGTTAAACTGTTCCTCGGAAAGAACGCCGCCGTACTGGTAATATTTGAAAACTTTGTCGTCCTTCGCGTAAATCTTCGACCGGCACACATACATAACCTGATACACGCCGGTGCTGATCGCGGTATTGAAATAGACGTACGGATGCTCCTCCGCGTAGGCCTTGTCCTTATACTTCCGGAGCAGACCGAACGAGGTCCCGTCACGCATATCATGGCCGTACAGAATGTAATTGCGGCTCAGTCCGATCTTGGTCGCGCCGTCCATAAACGGCAGTCCGCGGACGTCATTCTTCTTATCAAGATTCCGGTTCAGATAATAATCATATTGCGATGGACAGAACATGACCGGATAAGACATCGTCGTGTCGGGGATCTCGATATAGCCGATGCAGTCACGGTTCTTTCCGACCAGAACGGAATACTGCTCGCGCCATGTATCGGTAATCTCCTCCGTGAAGCTCGACACATACGCTACAAGCTCATGCTCCTCTTCATCGGGAAATACAAGGCGGTCGCGGTTCATACGGAGCGATTCCGCAAGATCCTCTTCGTTCTGCGAGATACCGCCGCCGATCTCTTCACTCAGGCGGCTCATCTCCTTCTTATAGCGGGCTCCCTTCACATAATACGAAATCAGCTGGAACGCGCAATAGAAAAAGATCAGGGCAAATACGACGAGCAGAACATCATAAATCCGGTTCTTTCCCTTCTTCGAAGCCTTTTCAGGCCGCACGGAAGCCTCGTCCGTCTCTTCGAGAAAGTCGTCCGATACCGTATCGTTTCTTTTCGTTTCGTCCGTTTCCGCCATGCTGTTTCCCCTGTCTTTAGAGACCGCCGGCACATTTTCCGGCAGCATGGAATTATATTACCACAATTTCATGTGAAATTCCACTTATAAATCGGGCCGAAAAGGATAAAAAAACAGTAATATTCATATGGTATTTTCCGCAGCAATATGCTAAAATATGAGGCGATGAATTTTCTCAGATGAAAGGAGTTTTACTCGTATGATTTATTCTCAGGAAGTAGAAAAAATGTGTACGGTTGCACAGGGCGTGCATCACGGTTGTGCCCCCATCCCTGAAGAAGCTAAGTGGATTCAGGCGAAGGAAGTAAAGGACATCTCCGGTTTCACTCACGGCGTAGGCTGGTGTGCTCCTCAGCAGGGCGCCTGCAAGCTGTCTCTGAACATTAAGGAAGGTATCATTCAGGAAGCTCTCGTTGAGACGATCGGCTGCTCCGGAATGACCCACTCTGCCGCTATGGCATCCGAAATTCTTCCGGGTCTCACCGTTCTCGAAGCACTGAACACCGACCTTGTATGCGATGCGATCAACACCGCTATGAGAGAGCTGTTCCTGCAGATCGTATACGGTCGTTCCCAGAGCGCTTTCTCCGAAGACGGTCTTCCGGTAGGCGCAGGTCTTGAGGATCTCGGTAAAGGTCTCCGCTCTCAGGTTGGTACGATGTACGGCACTCTGAAGAAGGGTCCCCGTTACCTTGAGATGGCTGAAGGCTATGTTACCGGTATCGCACTTGACGCTAACAACGAAATTATCGGTTACAAGTTCGTTTCGCTCGGCAAGATGACCGACTTCATCAAGAAGGGCGACGATCCGAACACCGCTTATGCGAAGGCTTGCGGTCAGTACGGTCGTGTTGCCGATGCGGTTAAGATCATCGATCCCAGAACCGATAAAGAGTTAGAGAAGTAGGAGGAAACGACAATGGCATTATTTGAATCTTATGAGAGAAGAATTGACACGATCAATTCCGTATTGAACAGCTATGGCATCTCCTCCATCGAAGAGGCAGAAAAGATTACCAAGGACGCAGGCCTCAATGTTTATGATCAGGTTAAGAAGATTCAGCCGATCTGCTTTGAGAATGCTTGCTGGGCTTACACTGTAGGCGCTGCTATCGCAATCAAGAAGGGCTGCCGCAAGGCTGCTGATGCTGCTGCAGCAATCGGCGAAGGCCTTCAGGCATTCTGTATTCCCGGTTCCGTAGCCGACACCCGTAAGGTTGGTCTCGGTCATGGTAACCTCGGCAAGATGCTCCTCGAAGAGGACACCGACTGCTTCGCTTTCCTTGCAGGTCACGAGTCTTTCGCAGCTGCTGAAGGCGCTATCGGTATCGCAGAGAAGGCTAACAAAGTACGTAAGAAGCCCCTTCGTGTTATCCTGAACGGTCTTGGCAAGGACGCTGCTAAGATCATCTCCCGTATCAACGGCTTCACATTTGTCGAAACCGAGTACGATCCTTACACCAACACCGTTAAGGAAATCAGCAGAACCGCTTATTCCGAAGGTCTTCGTGCAAAGGTTAACTGCTACGGCGCTAACTCCGTTCCGGAAGGCGTAGCGATCATGTGGAAGGAGAACGTAGACGTTTCCATTACCGGTAACTCCACGAACCCGACCCGTTTCCAGCATCCGGTTGCAGGTACCTACAAGAAGGAGCGCACCGAGGCAGGTAAGAAGTACTTCTCCGTTGCTTCCGGCGGTGGTACCGGACGTACGCTTCATCCCGATAACATGGCTGCTGGCCCTGCTTCCTATGGTTTCACCGATACGCTCGGCCGTATGCACAGTGACGCGCAGTTCGCAGGTTCCTCTTCCGTTCCGGCTCACGTAGAGATGATGGGTCTGATCGGTATGGGTAACAACCCGATGGTTGGCGCTACCGTTGCTGTTGCCGTTTCCGTTGAGGAAGCTGCTACCGCAGGCAAGTTCTAAGAGATTAGATCACAACGATAATTTGAAAAAGGATGTCGGAATTCCGACATCCTTTTTTGTGTCTTCCGGTTGAAAAAGGGCCGTCCCAAAGGACAGCCCTTTTAACATTTTCTGATAACGTTTCTTAGTGATTACGTTAACCTCTTACGCTTCTGCTTCCTCTTCCTTACGTCTCTTGAGGAGAAGAACGATGAAGCATGCAGCGGAACCAAGCATGATCATCATCAGTTTGCCGGCCTCGAACTCATCACCGGTGGAAGGATTTACATCCTTCTGCTCAACGATCGTGAATTCAACCGTTACGCTTTCGCCGTCATCGAACAGTGCTTCAATCGTGTGCTTACCGATTGCCAGCGTCTGCAGATATTCGGGCTTGAGCGAGATGATAACGCTGCCGGCGCGGACGGTGTATGCTCCTGCGGGAACATCGCTTCCGTCAACTCGGAAACCTGCCGAATGCTCAATCGTCGTGTGGTCATCTACGTTTCTTGCAAACTCGAATTCCTTAACGGTCAGAGTATTGTGCATCCAGGTCAGATCGGTCGGAGCCTTCAGATAGTAGAATACCTTTACTTCAATCGTAAACTTACCGCTTATGAAGGAAGTGATATGGTAATTACCCTGATCCTCTGCACCGGTTACGGTAATGATATACTCGCCGGGTGTATTGCCTTCTTCACGAGTAATCTCGAAATCAATCGTGTCATCTCCGAACAGATCAGCCGAAATGGTAAGCTGTGGCTCGGAATCACCTTCCGTGATTGTAATATCATCAGCCGTTACGGTAATCTCAGCAGGAACAATGTCTACATAACCGTCTTCTTCAACAATGAAGGTAACCTTCTTGAAGTTCGGATTATTGTTCGTAAACTGGTCTGCATCGAGACCCATGTAGGATTTGCCTGCATTCTTGCCGGAAACCTCTGCATTACCGTTGAAGACGATATCGTCTTCTGTGTAAAGGTCGCTCGAGATTTCTACATCATAACCCGTTGCGCTCTTCTCGGTCGAATCATAAGAGCCTTCGAACTTATGGCCTTTAATCTTAACAATTACTTCGTCAGCTTCAGCAACCCGGATATAACCATCCGTTACGTCAAATGTTACATCTACGTTCTCATTGGTGTTCGTAAACATATCGGCCTTGAGACCCATATCGGTCGTACCGGCATCCGTGCGCTTCGCTTCAGCGGTTCCGTCAAATGTGAAATCATTATCAACATCATAGAACTCGCATTCCGTCGTCGCGGTATAACCGGTCACGGTGTATTCGATGTTCTTATAAGGCTGAACATCAAACTTACCAACGATCGTTACAGTAACGTTAGCCTTCACGATCTCCTGATAACCGTCTGCAGCGATAACAAATGTTACCTTGTCGAAGTTCTCGCTATTGTTCTCGAACATATCGGGCGTAAGACCCATGTTCGACATTCCGACAACCGTACGATTAGCCTCTGCAGTTCCCTTGAAGGTGAAATCTGCTTCGGTGTAAAGGTCGTTACTGAATGTTACATCATATCCGCTTACAGTGTGCTTTGTATTGTCATAAGCAGCGCTGCCGTTGTGTCCGGTAATCTCTACCGTCACATCGATCGGAGTGATCTTAAACGTTCCGGTTTCAAATGTTACTTCGTAGTTCGGATTAGCAGTTGCCTCAGCGGAAGCGGTAATCGTATACTCACCGACATCCTGACCAGCTGCACGGCTTACGCTGTAAACAGGTGCAACACCCTTTGCAGGTACGCCGGTTGCCTTTGCTGTAAGCTCAGGATCTGTAGCAGGATTGTTATCATAAGGCTTCGTCTTATCCTCAGCCTTAATCGTGATCTCTGCAGGCGTGATCTTGAACGTACCGGTCTCAAACGTTACCGTGTAGTTCGGATTAGCAGTTTCCTCAGCGGAAACGGTAATCGTGTAATCTCCTGCATCCTGGCCTGCTGTGCGGCTTACACTGTAAACAGGCTGTACGCCATTATCGGGAAGTCCCGTTACCATTGCGGTAAGTTCAGGATCCGTTGCGGTATCGTTGTCGTAAGTCTTCGTCTTATTGTCTGCTTTGATGGTAATCTCAGCAGCCTTGATATTAAACGTGCCGTCTTCCGTTGTTACATTGTAGTTCGCGGTTTCAGCTACTGCTACATGAATCGGATACTCTCCGACATCCTGTCCTTCCTCGCGGTTGACCAGGACATTAACCGTATCGCCTTCAACAAGTCCGTCAAATACAACCGTAAGTTCAGGATCCGTCGAAGCATCGTTATCGTATGTCTTCTCCTTATCCTGTGCGGATACAGTCAGATCCTTCTTCTTGATCTTAAAGATTCCGCCTTCAAAAGTAATGTCGTAGTTCGGATTAGCAGCTTCCTCTGCGGAAACGGTAATCACATATTCACCTGCATCCTGGCCTTCCTCACGGCTTACGCTGTAAACAGGCTGTACGCCATTTGCAGGAAGTCCGGTTACATTTGCCGTAAGCTCAGGATCGGACGATGCATCGTTGTCGTAAACCTTAGACTTATCTTCAGCTTTAATCGTGATTGCCTTCTCGTAGATAGAAAACGTACCGGTTTCAAAGGTAACATTGTAGTTCGGATTCGCGTCTTCTTCTGCAGAACCGGAAATCACATAATCGCCGGCATCCTGGCCTTCCTCACGAGTAAGCGTATAACTGATTGTTTCGGTTCCGACAGTTCCTATTACATCTGCTGTAAGAGCAGGATCCGTTGAAGGATCATTGTCATAATCCTTATGAACATCTTTCGGCGTAACCGTTACATCGACAGCATTGATCGTAAAGGTACCATCGACAAATGTAATCTTATAGTTCTTATTCGAACCCTCATTCTCTTCGTAAGCAGTAATCGTATAGGTTCCTGCGTTCTGGCCTGCCTCACACTTCAAATCGTATACAGGAGCAACTCCTTTCACCGGAACTCCGGTAACCTGAGCGCTGAGCACCGGATCCGTGGAAGAATCATTGTCATAATCCTTCGACTTGTCATCTGCCGCGATCGTAATTTCAGCCTTTTCGATTGTGAAGGTTCCGTTTTCGGTAGTAATTGTATAATTCGAATACTCTTCGGCTGCAAGCGTTTCTACGCTAATTACGTATTCACCTGCGTCCTGACCTGCCTCGCGGGAGAGAATGTAACCAATCTCGTCCTCTCCGATCGTTCCCTCAACCGTAGCGGAAAGCTCGGGATCGGTCGCCGCATCGTTATCGTAAGTCTTGGTCTTATTATCTGCTTTAATCGTTACCGTTGCAGGAGTAATCGTAAATTTACCGGGTTCATATTCTTCATCAAATGAGTAGTTCCCGATTTCATTGATTGCAACATAAATATAATATGTTCCAACATCCTGATCCTCAGGTTCACGATAGAGCGTAAGCACATATGTGTCGCCATCAACCAATCCGATTACACTACCGGTAAGTTCCGGATCTGTAGAAGGATCGTTATCGTATACCTTGAACTTATCGTCAATCTTAAAGGACAAGGTTGCGGGTTCAATGGAGAACCAACCGGATTCCGTCGTCACATTATAGTTCGGATTATCGGACTCATTTACCGTTACCGTGATCTCATAGGAATCAACATCCTGTCCTGCTACACGACTCAGGCTGTAAACAATCTCATCTCCATCCACAGCATTCGTTACGGTTGCAGTAAGTTCAGGATCAGTATTCGGGTTCTTATCATAAGTCTTGGTCTTATCAACAGCCTTAATTGTAATATCCCTGGGATTGATCGTGATTCCGCCGTCCGTCACTTCAAACGTAACTGTAAAGTTATTATTGGTATTGCGGAAGTTACCTGCGGTAAGTCCCATAGATGTTGTTCCAACATTCTTACCGGAAGCCGTACCTCCATTATCGAGACCGCAAGTGAAATCTGCCTCATCATAAAGACTATTGCTGATCGACGTTACATCATATCCGCTCACGGTGTGTTCGATGCCGTCATAAGTCTGCGTGTCAGTGTGTCCGGCAATCTTAACAACAACCTCAGCCTCAGTGATGGAGAATACACCACTTTCCGTCGTGATCGTATAGAAGGGATTGTCATCGCTCCGCGCGGTAACCGTGATCGCATAATTACCAACATCCTGACCCTCTTCACGGCTAAGGGAGTATACAAGCTGAACACCGTTCTCCGGAAGTCCGGTTACCGTAGCGGTAAGTGCCGGATCAGTAGTCGTGGCATTATCATACACCTTAGTCTTATTATCGGCCTTGATCGTAATAGCCCTCTTCGTGATCGTGAAAGTACCGTGTTCGGTTTCGATATCGTAGTTCTGATAATCGTCGCCAATCAGCACAGAGATCTGATACTCTCTGACGTCCTGACCGCCGACACGTTCCAAATTATATGTGATCGTATCGTTTCCAATAAGACCGGAAACCGTTGCGGTAAGCTGCGGATCCGAATTGGGATCATTATCGTATTCCTTGGACTTATTCTCCGGAACGATCGTAACCACCGCTTTATTAATCTTGAATATTGCGCCGATTGTATTGATCGTATAGTTCGGATTATCATCCGCCACCACAAGAACACCAATCTCGTATTCGTCTGCATCCTGGCCCTCAGCACGAGCTAAGGTGTAAGTCGGAGCAACACCGTTCTCGGGAACTCCGCTAACCTCAGCGGTAAGCGCAGGATCGGTGGACGCATCGTTATCGTAAGTCTTTTCCTTACTATCTGCTTTGATCGTAATCTCGGCAGGCGTAATACTGAAGATTCCGTCTTCAGTAGAAATCGTATAGTTCGGATTGGCTTCAGCGTCAACCGTAACCGTGATCGTATAACCGTTTACATCCTGGCCTGCTTCACGGGAAAGCGAGTAAACAGGTGCAACACCATTTTCAGGTAATCCCGCTATAGCTTCTATGGTAAGTTCAGGATCAGTCGTGGAATCATTATCGTATACCTTGGTCTTGTCCTCAGCCTTGATAGTGATTGCCTTCGGATTAATCGTGATACTTCCATCAGTCACTTCAAATGTTACATCAAAGTTGTTATTCGTATTGTGGAAGTTATCTTTGGTAAGTCCCAAATCAGTTGTTCCTACATCCGTACGACTAGCAGATATTTCGGCCGTAGGACCAAATTCGAAATCTGCTACCGAATATAGATTATTACTAATATCTGTTACTACATATCCGCTTACAATGTGCTCATTACCGTCATAAGTAACCGTTTCAGAGTTACCGGTAATGGTAACCGTTACGGAATCACCTTTCGTGATCTTGTAAGTTCCGTCAACCAACGTTAACGTGTAGTTCGGATTGTCCTCCGCATCAGCAGATACAATGATATCGTACTCTCCCACATTCTGCTCATGATCACAATTCACCTCATAAACAGGAGCAACGCCCTTCGCAGGCACATTATCTACCGTCGCGGTAAACGCGGGATCGGTGGATGTATTATTATCATACTGCTTCGTCTGATTAACTGCAGTAATCGTGATTGCTGCAGGGTTAATCTTGAAGGTGCCTCCTTCAGTAGTTATAGTGTAATTCGAATAAACCTCAGCATCAGGAACCTCTACGCTAATGTCGTAGGATCCAACATTCTGTCCCTCTGCACGAGTCAAATTGTAAATCGGAACATCACAATTATCCGGAACACCTGTAACCTCAGCGGTAAGAATAGGATCATTATCCGCATCATTATCGTATGTCTTCTCCTTATTCACTGCCTTAATGGTTACCGGTGCAGCAGTAATCGTAAATGTTCCAAACTGATAATCCTCAGCAATAATATAGTTATCAAGTTCGACATCAAGATCAACATAAATATTATATGTTCCAACTTCCTGAGCGGCATTCGGATCTACAGGATCACGATAGAACGTGGGTACATAAGTGTCACCCTCAACAAGTCCATCGACACTACCGGTAAGTTCCGGGTCGGTAGAAGGATTGTTATCATAAACCTTAGACTTATTCTCTACCGTAATTGTCAAGGTTGCGGGTTCGATTGTGAACGTTCCGGGTACCGTCGTAATACTGTAGTTCGGATTTTCATCCTCAACGACATTAACAGTAATTACATAGGTATCAGCATTCTGGCCCGGTTCACGGCTCAGCGAGTAAACGGGAGCAACACCATGCGAAGGTACACCATCTACCGTTGCCGTAAGATCAGGATCAGAACTCGAGTTCTTATCATATGTCTTGGAATTATCGTCAGCTGTAATTGTGATTTCAGCCTTATCGATCGTGATGCTGCCATCCGCCACAACAAATGTTACATCAAAGTTGTTGTTGGTATTGCGGAAGTCCCCTTTAGTAAGTCCCAAAGGCGATGATCCGGCATCCGTACGAGTAACCGAAATTCCGCCCTCGCGGCCAAATTCGATATCTGCTTCCGTATAAAGAGAATTACTGATTGAAGTTACTTCATATCCGCTTACGGTATGCTCATCTCCGTCATAAGTAAACGTGTCCGAGTTACCGGTAATCTCAACAACAATGCCTTCCGGCTTTGTGATGGAAAATGTACCGGGCTGAACCGTTATTGTATAGTTCGGGTTGGAAGCTGCTTCTGCTGTTACAGTGATTGCATAATCATTTACATCCTGACCCTCAGCACGGCTAAGGGAGTAAACAGGTGCAACACCATGTGCAGGTACTCCTGTTACCGTTGCGGTAAGTTCAGGATCCGTTAAAGTGTCATTATCATATACCTTCGACTGATTATCCGCTTTGATCGTAATCTCAACAGGAGTAATCTCAAAAATACCATCCTCAACAGTTATTGTATAGTTCGGATTAGCATTTGCTTCTGCAGTAACGGTAATCGTATACTCATCAACATCCTGACCCTCTGCACGGTTTAAACTGTATGTGGGCAGTACACCATTCGCAGGCTTTCCAGTTACCGTTGCCGTAAGTTCCGGATCAGTAGTTTCGTCATTATCATATACCTTCGTCGTATCATCTGCCGTGATTGTGATTGCAGCAGGCGTAATTGTGAACGTACCATCCTCAAAGGTAATGGTATAGTTCGGATTTGCACCTTCCTGTGCGGAAGCGGTAATCACATAATCAGCGACATCCTGACCATCCACACGGGTAAGACTGTAAGAAAGAGCATCACCATTATCAGGTCGTCCTGTTACCGTTGCGGTAAGTTCAGGATCAGTTCCAGGATTGTTATCGTAAACCTTCGTCTGATCATCTGCCTTAATTGTAATTGCAGCAGGAGTAATGCTGAAGGTTCCATCTTCAGTGGAAATTGTATAATTCTTATTGGCCTCTGCTTCTGCGTCAACCGTAACTGTGATAAGATAATCGTTTACATCCTGTCCCGGTTCGCGGCTCAGCGTGTAAACAGGTTCAACACCGTGTTCAGGCAAGCCTGTTATTTCTTTTATGGCAAGTTCAGGATCAGTCGAGGAATCATTATCATATACTTTTTCCTGATTCTCCGCTTTTATCGTGATTGCAACAGGATTAATCACCAGCTGAGCATCCGTTACGTTAAACGTAACATCATAGTTCGGACTTTCTGCTCTAAAGGTATCTTCGGTTAATCCCAAAGGATAAGTGCCGGCATCTGTTCCTGTAACCATGACAGGATCCATATCTATGGTGACATCAGCAATCGAGAACAATTCTGAAGTCGATTCAAAATCAAATCCTTCAACACTGTGAGGATTTCCGTCATAAGGCAGCGTATCAGTGTGTCCGGTAATCGTCACAGTAACACTCAGCTGCGTAATCTTCTGATATCCGTCAGTAACTACAAACGTTACGTTATCAAAGTTATCACTGACGTTAGTAAACTGTTCAGAAGCCAGACCCATATCTGCCTTACCGACATTCTGCTGTGTTGCAGTGGCTTCTCCGGAGAAAGTAAAGCAATCTCCCGTATATAAGGAATTGCTGAACTCTACATCATAGCCATTTACAGTATGGTCGATGCCGTCATAGACTGCAGAATTGTAATGTCCGGTAATCGTAACCGTAACATCAATGGGATTAATCTTCTGATAACCGTCGGTCACGTTAAATGTTACCGTACCGAAGTTTTGATTAATATTGGCAAACTGATCCTCATCCAGACCCATGTTGGAGGTTCCGGCATCGGTACGAGAGGCTTCCGCAGTTCCGCTAAATGTAAAGTCTGCCTCAGTATAAAGGTCATTACTAATCTCTACTTCATAGCCGGACACACTATGCAAATTACCATCATAATCCGTTGTATTATTGTGTCCGGTAATCGTTACCGTTACGTCAATCGTATTAATTGTTTGATAACCATCAGTAACGTTAAACGTTACCGTACCAAAGTTCGCATTCGTATTTGCAAACTGATCTGCCGCGAGACCCATGTTGGTTGTTCCGGCCTCGGTACGAGCGGCCTGTGCGGTCCCACTGAATACGAAATCATTATCTACATCATAAAGATCAGAATCAGCAGTAGCGGTATAACCGGTTACAGTATGCTCCGCGCCGTCATAAGCACAGGCGTTGTTTGCTCCGGTAATCGTTACCGTTACATCAATTGGATTGATTGTCTGATAACCATCGGTTACATCAAACGTTACCGTAGCGAAGTTTGTATTCGTATTGGTAAACTGATCTGCAGCTAGCCCCATGTTGGTGGTTCCGGCATCGGTACGAGCCGCCGTAGCACTTCCGCCAAATGTAAAGTCAGCTTCCGTATAAAGGTCACTACTAATCTCCACATCATAGCCGGATACACTATGCGAATCACCATCATAATCTGTAGTATTATTGCGTCCGGTAATTGTTACCGTGACATTGATCGGATTAATCGTCAGATAGCCATCAGCAGCAATCACAAATGTAACTTCCTCAAAGTTATCATTCGTATTGGTGAACTGATCGACAGTAAGGTCCATGTTGGTCGTTCCAGCATCGGTACGATTTATAAGATTAGTTCCGCTAAATGTAAAGTCATTCTCGGTATAAAGGGCATTATCAATCTCTACATCATAACCGGACACACTATGCGTTTCTCCGTCATAGTCCACAGCCTCATAGTGTCCGGTAATCGTTACCGTTACACCTGAAATCGGATTAATTGTCTGATAGCCATCAGTAACATTAAACGTTACCGTGTTGAAGTTAGTATTCGTATTGGTAAACTGATCTGCAGCAAGACCCATGTTGGTTGTTCCGGCATTGGTACGAGCAGCTTCTGCCGTTCCGCTAAATGTAAAGTCAGCTTCCGTATAAAGCGGACTGCTGAATACTGCAGTGTATCCGGACACGCTATGCTCTGCCCCATCATAATCACACGCGTTGTTTGCTCCGGTAATCGTTACCGTTACATCAATCTTATCAATCGTCTGATAACCATCAGTAACTTCAAATGTTACTGTACCAAAGTTCGGATTGTTATTAGCAAACATGCCAGAAGTAAGGCCCATGTTTGTGGTTCCGAAATCTGTCCGAGAAGCCTCAGCGGTCCCCGTAAATGTGATATCAGAATTTACATTATAAAGAGTCGAGTTGGCAGCGGCAGTATAACCGGTTACGGTATGCTCCTCGCCATCATAATCATCCGTACTATTATTACCGGTAATCGTTACCGTTACATTAATCGGGTCGATCTTCTGATAACCATCAATTACATTAAAGGTAATCTTATCATTATCAAAGTTCGCATTGTTATTCGTAAACATGGATGCAGTAAGACCCATGCTGGTAGTTCCGGCATCAGTACGCTTCGCTTCTGCCGTTCCGCTAAACGTAAAGTCTTCCGCAGTATAAAGATTATTATTGATGGACACCTCATATCCGGACACACTATGTTCTTCTCCATCATAGTCCGTAGTACTATTGTGTCCGTTAATCGTTACAACGATTTCATTCTCATATTCCGTGATTGTCTGGAAACCATCCGTAACGGAAAATGCAACATTCTCGAAGTTATCATTTGTATTAGTAAACTGATCTCCGGCGAGTCCCATGTTGGTGGTCCCGACATCAGTACGTGATGCTTCAGCAGTTCCGTTGAAGGAAAAATCATCCTGCGTGTAGATCGGATTTGTGCTACTAAAATCATAATCGGACACACTGTGCGATTCTCCGTCATAAGCAGTTGTGTTATTATGTCCGGTAATAGTAACCGCAGCAGTTGCCTTCGTAATCTTAAGGGCAACCGGATTCTCAACCTCTCCAGTGATTTCGTTGGATGTCACGCGTACACGAACAAGCTTGTCGCATACATCAGTCTCCTCAGGTGCAGTAGTCGACCATGCAGACCAGGTCGCACTCTCAGCATTATCCTTAACGCTGTATTCTACAGTTGCCTCAACGCCATCCTCAATTTCTACAGTAATCGAATGGCTCTGCTTATCATATGTTCCTTCATATCCGGTTAAAGTCACATATTTAGGTATAGCACGATATACGGCAGTATATGTGATTGTATCCGTTGAAGAAATCTTCGGAAGCTGTTCGTCTTTACCATAAGTATTGGTTCCGTCCGACCAGCCGTCCCATACATATTCGTAAAGATCATCTGCAGGTTTTGTGGGCTCAGCACCATCATAAGACGGAATCGTACCACCAACTACACCGTTATCCGTTTCAAGCGTGGTCCCATTAGAATTCTTCCAAACCACCTTAGCTTTTTTCGATGATTTGTAAAGTTTCGCCTCATAATCCCGATGATACACTACGGAATCGTTCGTTAATCCATCCCAATCAGAGTGATTGCCTCCGCCAACCCAACCTGCTTCGTCTTCAAACCAATCTGCATCATTATGAATTTTGTCCAATACAGTAATTTTCTTGACGGTAACCTTATAGTAAGGTTCAAAATAATCATCTGCAGGTTGATAATTCGAATCCTTATAAATATATGATACGGAGCTGTTATCCTTTAAAACAATATCGGAGAAATCATACTCCTCAGGACAAATTGTCTGGTAAAACTGAAAACCATAAACATCCTTATTAGGTTCGAGAGAAAAATTGAGGTTTTCTTCCGCAGGAATATAATTAATTGTTGAAGCCTGCGTCAAACGAAAATAATCTTTGTTTCCTGTAACGCCAATTACATTTAAGAAATTATAAAGATTTTCTTCTGACGGTATCCCCCTAATGGTTTGAATATGATAATCACGATGATAACTCTTTCGAGGATCTAAACTAAACGCATTATCGGGTGTGACATAATGATACCCCGACGCGCCAATCTTCTTTTTCACGGCCTTAATTGGCTCAACGCCGGTAACATAATACACACCGTTTATCGTATCCTGCGTATAGTTTGAAGGGTTAGCCAAATAATCGTCCAGATCATCTATATAAATATATGTGCCATCATAAGTTGCCGGTGCACTGTTGTGCGTAATGTAAAGAATCTCACCGGAGAAATCATACGAAGCAGCTTCCAATATTTCATCAACGGGAATGTCTTTGCCTGTAGCATCACCAGAAAGTCCGGAAACATAATGGTCTAAGTCATATGACGTATTAATATAGGTTCTACGAAGAATGCCATATTGATTAAGTTCGTTAACCTTAACAAAATTATACAGAACATACTCGTCGTCGTTCAGCCATTCATCGTCTTCCGCATACGCTGTTCCTACTCCTTTCCCCAAGCCGAGTGCGCTTCCGAGGTATGACAGATGGCCCTCTGTCAATACCATGCACAGGGCGAGGAAAAATACCGTAATTCTTTTGATCAATGATTTCTTCATATACGCTCTTATAAAGGGTTCTCCCTTCTCCTTTCAGAGAAAATTAATATCCACCTTTGATTATACATCAAAAGTCAAGAAAAATAAAGGTTTTTTGCACGATTTTATACGAAAATGCGCAGTATTTTTCTCTTATTCTACATAAATAGACAGATAATCTTGCAAAATACGGTCGAAGTATAGAAAAAGCATGTTATTCTGATGCATATTCAAGTAAAAAATTGGTCCGTATAGAATTTGCTTGATTCTACTATTGAAGATTTTACGACTTCTTAGAATTCCGACTGCAATCATCCCATTCATTGAGCTATAAAACAGTTGTAGAATAAGACTCAAAACGTATAAAAAGGGGATGTCCGATCCGGACATCCCCTTTTATCCAAAAGAAAATCAATTGCTCAACAACCGTTATCTGAGTTCTGTCTTTCCACCCATATACGGTCTCAGCACTTCGGGAATCCGAACGGATCCGTCAGCCTGGAGGTTATTCTCAAGGAATGCGATGAGCATTCTGGGCGGAGCAACAACCGTGTTGTTCAATGTATGGGCAAAGTACTTGTTACCGTCAGAACCCTGTACGCGGATCTGCAGGCGGCGTGCCTGTGCGTCACCGAGGGTGCTGCAGGAACCAACTTCAAAGTACTTTTTCTGACGGGGAGACCATGCCTCAACGTCACAGCTCTTAACCTTCAGATCGGCCAGATCACCGGAGCAGCACTCAAGCGTGCGGACCGGAATATCCATGGAACGGAACAGGTCAACCGTGTTCTGCCAGAGCTTGTCATACCACTTCATGCTGTCTTCGGGTTTGCAGATGACGATCATCTCCTGCTTCTCGAACTGATGAATACGGTATACGCCACGCTCTTCGATGCCGTGCGCGCCCTTTTCCTTACGGAAGCAGGGAGAATAGCTCGTAAGCGTAAACGGAAGCTTGTCCTCAGGCGTGATCGTATCGATGAACTTACCGATCATGGAATGCTCACTCGTACCGATCAGGTAGAGATCCTCTCCCTCGATCTTATACATCATGTTCTCCATCTCGGCAAAGCTCATAACGCCGCTTACCACTTCACCGTGGATCATAAACGGCGGAACCACATACGTAAAGCCGCGGTCAATCATGAAATCTCTTGCATAAGCGATAACGGCGGAATGCAGTCTTGCGATGTCGCCCATCAGGTAATAGAAACCGTTGCCGGCTACTCTTCTGGCAGCATCCAGATCGATTCCGTTGAACCGCTCCATAATCTCGGTGTGATAAGGAATATCAAAATCCGGAACAACAGGCTCGCCGAACCTCTGGATCTCAACGTTCTCGGAATCGTCTTTACCGATCGGAACGCTCGGATCGATGATGTTCGGAATAACCATCATGCGTTTCTTAACCTCTGCGGAGTACTCCTCCTCGAGTTTCTCAAGCTCAGCAAGGCGTGCGGAGAACTCGTTAACCTTAGCCTTCATGGCCTCGGCCTCTTCCTTCTTGCCCTGCGCCATCAAAGCGCCGATGGACTTACTGATCTTATTGCGGTCTGAACGGAGCTGGTCGGCCTCCTGCTTGGCCGCGCGGTTCTTGCGGTCCAGTTCGATGACCTCATCGACAAGAACCAGCTTATTGTCCTGGAACTTCTTTTTAATGTTGTCTTTTACTGCGTCCGGATTCTCACGGACAAATCTGATGTCTAACATTTTCCTGTCCTCAGATGCTTCATATTTGGTACGGCAAATCACTTACCATACTTAAAAAGTATATCACAATGTATTGTACTAAACAAGTAGAAAATGCCCCTTTTAATCGTGTTTTAATCATGAATTAATCAATAAACAATTGCAAAAACGTAATGAATAAACTATAATACAGATAACTTTTGAGAAAGAATAAACCTTAAAAAGACAGGTTTATTAGAAGGCGATTATGTTGTTTCCTTTTCCGTTAATCATATTATTCATTATCATTGCAATCTCGTCGCGCAACGATCCGAACTCGCGAAGGAACCGCAGCCGCAATCCGTACTCGAACGGCGGATATTCCGCGCAGCAGCGCCGCCGCATGCAGCAACAGCAGATGATGCAGCAGCAGATGCTCAATAACCTTCGCCAGATCCAGCGCCAGAACACCGGCAACGTCAATCCGTACGCGAACCCTTACCGCAACCTTCAGAACCCGTACACGACTTACGGCAACAGGAACATGACGAACTACGGTAATCCCGTTATGCCGCAGACGGTAGTACCGACCAACACGATCAATTCGTACGGTCTTCCGTCCGCTCCGAGAAAGCGCAGAAAGATTGTCAAGAAGTTCAGCGACCAGTACGGCTTGAATCTTACCGCGAACGATATCGAGCAGATTGTAAGCGCTTCCTACATGAATACGAACTGGGCACGTGAGATCTGCTTCATGAACCGCAAATACGAAACCATCTACGAATGGTTCGGAACCGGCCTGCAGTGGCTGAAGGCTTATCTCTTTGCTTTTCCGATCCAGCAGATTTCTTCGGATTTCTCCATGCAGGAGCAGATCGTATTTGCCGCTTTCGACCAGGTCTTCTCCGACATCCTCTCCCGCCCGGGAATCACGGTTGCCGAAGCAATCTGGGAAATCAACGCGAAGTACTTCACGCAGTTTGATGAATCGACTTTCATGATCGCTTACCGCTTCATGGAAGCCAAAGGCAAGAAATACAATCTGAATGTCGGCCAGCTCGTGAAAGAGTCCGGTGACATCGACGATCTCTTATCCAAATACGAACAGACCGGTACGCCGGCAAGATAAAACAACTCCCCTGGAACACAGGGGAGTTTCTTTATGCTCTTATCTATTCACAAGTGCTTCATACGGGATGTCCCCGCCGAACAGCGACAACGCGCTACCAATCGTGTAATCAAGCCGCCCTCCGGATATTTCTTCTATCTGCTTTACATCCTCCAGCGAACGGATTCCGCCGGCATACGTGATTCGGCAGTTCTTCTTACATTTTGAAAGCATCTTGATCAGTGTCAGGTCCGGACCCTGCCGCTTTCCTTCCACGTCCACGCCGTGGATCAGGAACTCGTCGCAGTACTCCGAAAGTTCATTCAAAAGCGTCAGATTCACTTTGGTCTTTGTAATGTGCTGCCACCGGTCGGTCGCCACGTAGTAATCTCTTCCGACCTTCTTGCAGCTCAGATCGATCACAAGATGCTCCCATCCGACCGCGTCACACATCTCCCGCAGGCGCTTTATGTCAAACTCTCCGTCCGGAAACAGAAAGCTCGTTACGATCACATGACTTGCTCCATGATCAATATATTCCTTGGCGTTCCTGCTGTTAATTCCGCCGCCAATCTGAAGCCCGAACGGATACGTTTCAAGCGCCGCAATGGCCTGCCTTTTCGTCGCCGGAAAATACTCCGTCCCCTCTTTGTTAAGCAGAATAATGTGTCCGCCTTTTAACCGGTCATTGCGGTACATTCTTGCGTAATCCGCAGCGGAAAGCTCCGACACGAAATTCTCTTCGGCCGAAGAACCCGCGTCTTTCAGGGATCCGCCGACGATCTGCTTCACTTTTCCGTTATGAATATCGATACACGGTCTGAACATGATTTCCTCACTAAACTTATTTATGATACGGTTCGTTGCTTGAGATGCGGCACGCGCGGTAGACCTGTTCCGATAGGATCACACGCATCAGTTGGTGCGGGAACGTCATATCGGAAAAGCTCAGCTTCCGGTCCGCTTTCTTAATAACCTCCGGTGCCAGTCCGAGCGACCCGCCGATAATGAACTGGATATGGCTGAAGCCGCCCAGTTTGATCTTTTCAATCATGCGGGCAAATCCGACCGAATCGGCCTTCATCCCGTCAATACATAAAGCAATCTTATAAGCGTCATCACTGATATGCTTGAGAATCCGCTCGCCTTCCGTAGCAAGCACCTGACGTTCTTCGGCCGGCGAGGCGTTATCGAGTGTCTTCTCGTCAGCAACCTCAACGATTTCCCAGCTTACATACCGGCTGAGCCGCTTCGCGTATTCCGCGAGGGCGTCCCGGTAGAACTGCTCTTTAATCTTTCCGACACACACAATCGACATCTTCATAAGGGGAACCTTCTCATTTTCCTTCTTTCTTAAGCGGTGTGATCTTCACCTGGTAAACCATCTTGTGTTTGCAGGAAAGGATGTCGAACACATAGCCACCGTATGGGATCACGGCCTTTTCGTTGTCGGCCGGAATATGGTCAAGGAGCGATGTCAGAAGGCCGTTCAGCGTTTCGAAATTGTCGCGGTCATGCTCTGCCACATCAAGCTCCGGAAGCTTCTCCATCAGTTCCTCAAGCGGCATGCTGCCCTTTACGAACAGGGCGTCACCCTTCTTCTTCGCTACGACCTCTTCCTTGTCGTATTCGTCCTGGATATCTCCGACAATCTCCTCTAGGATATCCTCCATGCAGACGATTCCCGACGTCTGGCCGTATTCATCGATAACTACCGCCATATGGATCTTCTTGCGCTGCATCTCGTCGAAAAGTGTGTCAAGAGGCAGAGTCTCAGGCACGCAAAAAGGCGCACGCGCGATCTCCGAAAGCGGTGTGTTCCGGTCTCCTTCCATATACGCGAGCATTACGTCCTTCAGATACAGAATGCCGATAATGTTATCGTTGGTCGTATCATAGAGCGGATAACGCGTATAGTTACAGTGCAACATGTGATGAAGTGCCTTCTCCATCGAAGTGTCCTTTGAAATGGCATCCATCTTGCTCCGGTGTGTCATGATGTCCTTTGCCTGCGTATCGGCAAATTCCATGATGTTCGAGATCATCTCGACCTCGCCCTCTTCGAGCGCACCCTGGTCCTTGTAATCGTTAACGATGGAGAGAATTTCTTCGTCGGTCTCCTCGTCCGTCTTCTGTTTATGGATCAGTTCCCGAAGTTTTCCGAGAAGTCCCTTGTTTTCTTCCATCTGGTCTCCTTTTCTTTATAACGCATAATCCGTAACGGATTACGCCGTCTTATCCGCAGTCCGGCATTCCGGTCATTTCAGCACCATTCCCACGGCGTCCGCAATATCTCCGGCCATGGTTCCGTACCGGCCGAGTTTCTCACGGCACAGGTCGCCCGCAAGACCGTGCACGAACACCGCCGTGCTCGCCGCGCGTTCCATCGGCATATTGGTTGCAGCCATCGCGCCGCACACACCTGCAAGAACGTCGCCGCTACCTGCAGTTGCCATCGCGTCGTTGCCGCTGTGATTCAGGTAGAAACCGTTCCGTCCGATCACCATCGAACAGGCGTCCTTCCAAACCCATACAAACTCGCAGTATTTGCGGATCATCTTGGCAAGAACAAGCGGATCCTCCTTCAGTTCCGCGACCGAAATGTTAAGAAGCCTGCTCATCTCACCGGGATGCGGCGTAATGATCGTATCGTCGGGGAGCCAGTCATTTAACAGGTTCAAGCGGTGTTCGGGGTCCATGCTCATCCCGTCAAGCCGCGCCGCAAGAATATTCAGTGCGTCCGCATCCAACACAAGCCGCTTGCCGTACTGGATCGCAAGATCTAAAAGTTTCTCAGCATCGCTGTCGGTTCCGAGCCCGGGTCCGATCACGATCACATCGTCGAAGCCCGCGAACGGATTCGCGTTACCATACACCTCTTCCCGCGTCGCCGAAACCGCCTCAGGACAGTTTGTGTGAAGCACGGAAAGCGCATGTTCGGTACTGACGACGCGAACCAGTCCCGCGCCGCTCCGGTACATTGCTTTCGCTGCGAAGACAGCCGCACCGGGCATCGAATCACAGCCCGCCACAAGAGAAATCCTGCCGAAGCTGCCTTTGTTTCCGTCAGGTCTGCGCTCCGGGATTCCGCAATCGGAAATCCCGTCAAATGTTACATATTCAGGGATATCGTCAACCTCGGGAAGCCCAATATCCGCTACAATCACCTTACCGGCGTATTTGCGACCGGGATACAACAGGAGTCCGCTCTTCGGGTAGGAAAATGTGACCGTCACATCCGCCTGAAGTGCTCCTCCGAGCACCTTTCCGCAGGTCGCGTCTACACCCGATGGCATATCCACCGCAATCACCCTGGGACGCACCGCAAGACCGTTGATCTTACGGAAGCACACGGCGATATCATTGGACACATTCCGGTTCAAGCCGATGCCAAACACACCGTCGATGATGCAGTCGTATTTGCCGTATTCCGGAACATTGGAGATATGGTTATAAAGCTGATACGGATAGCCGTACGCTTTCAGCATGTCCCACTGCTCGCCAAGCTCCCTGCAGTTATGATTCGTATAAAACGTCATAAAATCGCACGAAACACCCCGGCCGAGAAGCAGCCGCCCGACAGCAACCGCGTCGCCGCCGTTCTTGCCGGCGCCGACAAGAATCAGGACTCTCTGCGCAGCGCCTGTTTCCTTCACAACAGCCAGCGCGGCATGCTCCATCAGAAGCGCCGACGAGATACTGTGATTATTGATAAAGGATGACTCAAACGACTTCATCTGCTCTGCCGTAACGACTCTGTTTCCGAATCTCTCGCTCATAGAAGCCTCCCGTTTTCTGTAATACACCCTAATTAAGCCTATTATAAGAAAATGAACCATCTCCGTCAAGGAGAAGCGCGAAGCGGTTGCATTTTCCGGCGTAATCCAGTAGAATAGATAAGGCGCACGCGCCAGATTAGGAAACGGAATTATACACATGATCTTACAGGTTAACAATATAAGCAAAGCGTTCGGCGAAGAGGTCGTTCTCAGTAACGTCAGCTTCCATATGAACGAGCACGACAAAGTTGCGCTCATCGGACGGAACGGTGCCGGCAAGACGACGCTTCTTCGGATCATCCTCGGGGAGCTCTCCGCGGACGAGGGCGAGGTTACGATTGCCAAAACGACAACCATCGGCTACCTCTCCCAGCACCAGGACCTTTCCGGAAGCCGCACCATCTACGAAGAAGTGCTTTCCGCGAAGGAACACCTTGTGGAGATTGAGGCACGCCTTCGCGAGATTGAAGAAGAAATGAAGCACTTAAGCGGTGCGGAACTGGATAATAAGTATAAAGAGTACGAACGGCTTAACCATACCTTTGAGCAGGAGAACGGCTATGCTCTCCGCTCCGAAGTGACCGGTATTATCAAAGGTCTCGGTTTTACCGAGGAGGAATTCAATAAGCCCGTTTCGGTTCTCTCCGGCGGCCAGAAGACCAGGGTCGCGCTCGGCAAGCTTCTTCTCTCGTCTCCGGAACTGATCATCCTCGATGAGCCTACCAACCACCTCGATATGGCAAGCATTGCCTGGCTCGAGAACTATCTTGCTCTTTATAAGGGCTCCGTTCTGATTGTATCCCATGACCGGTACTTTCTTAACCGTATCGTCAACCGAGTCGTAGAGATTGAATTCGGTCGGTCCATGATGTACGAAGGCAATTACGACGCATTTTACGAGAAGAAAGCCCAGGCCCGTGAGGCGCAGAGACGCCAGTATATGAACCAGCAGGCCTATATCAAGCACCAGGAGGAAGTGATTGCGAAACTCCGCTCCTTCAACCGTGAAAAGTCCATCAAGCGTGCCGAAAGCCGCGTAAAGATGCTCGAAAAGATTGAACGCGTCGAGAGACCGCAGGACGAGGAACAGGGCATGCGGATTCATCTTGTGCCGTGTGTGGAAAGCGGCAAGGACGTGTTAACCGTGACCGGACTTTCGAAGTCATTTCCCGGCAATCCGCTCTTCCATGATATCAGTTTTCTGATCAAGAAAGGCGAACGCGTCGCGCTTCTCGGGGAAAATGGAACCGGCAAGACGACGATGCTCAAGATCATCCGCGGTCTGATGCCTGCCGACTCCGGAACCATCCGGGAAGGTGCCAAGGTTTACATCGGCTATTACGACCAGGAACAGCAGAATTTTAACGAGGACAATACCGTCTTTGAAGAGATCAGCGACGACCATCCGGATATGAACAATACCGAGATCCGGAACACACTCGCTTCTTTCCTCTTTACCGGTGACGATGTGTTCAAACCGATCCCGACACTGTCGGGCGGCGAGCGTGGACGTCTCTCCCTTGTAAAACTGATGCTTTCGGAAGCCAATTTCCTGCTTCTCGACGAGCCGACCAACCACCTCGATATCACCAGTAAGGAAATTCTCGAGGATGCTTTGAACGGCTATGAAGGAACGGTCTTCTACGTCTCCCACGACCGTTATTTTGTCAATAAAACAGCCACCAGGATCCTCGATCTGACACACGAGACCATTATCTCCTACGAGGGCAATTACGAGTCCTATCTCGAGCAGAAAGACCGTAAGGAAGCCGCTGCAGGGATCCTCAACGCCTCCTCGAACGTTACCGCTTCCAGCGAGCCCACTCAGACCGCCAATAAAGCAAGCTGGATGGAACAGAAAGCAAAAGACGCCCAGGACCGCAAGATAAAAAACCGGATCGCGAAGCTTGAAGAAATAATTGCCGGTTACGAAGCAAAGCTTGCCGAAATCGATGAGGCAATGCAGGCTCCCGAGAATTGCACGAATTCCTTTGCACTTAACCAGTTGACCGAGGAGAAATCCAAGATCGAAGAAACCCTCCTTGAGGCCATGACCGAATGGGAAGAACTAAGCTGATTCCTTAAATAACCAAATGGTGTCGGACCATGTCTCTGATACCAATGCTACCGAAAACAAAGAAACACCCTTTCTCTGCATCGCTGCAAAGAAGGGGTAATTTTTTACTTGTCCTGTGCCAGATTATGATTGTTGATGTTGCTGATCGTACGAATGATATGCTCATGCGCCAGCTTCTCGGCAAGATCCGCGTCACGCTTGCGGATGGCTTCAAGCATTGCCTGATGCTCCGCATTCGAGTTCGCGGCACGCTCCGGATCGGAAAGCGTGATCTTACGAAGGCTGTGCACATACTGATGATAGTCACGAAGCAGATGCCCTAAGATCTTACTGCCGCTCGATGCATACAACATCTCATGGAACTTCGAGTCCAGCTCAACGATCTGGTCGAAATGCTTCTTCTTTACGTGAAAATCTGCCAGATAGATAACTTCCTCAATCTCGTCGATCTGCTCTTCCGTAATGTTCTCGCACGCCCATCTTGCGCACAATCCTTCCAGGTAAGAACGGATCATGTAGATGTCGTGGATGTCCTTATTGGAAATGCCTGCAACATAAGCGCCTTTGTTCGGAATGATCTTTACAAGACCTTCCAGTTCCAGCTGTCTTAAAGCCTCACGGACGGGGGTACGGCTCACGCCGAGCTCCTCACCGATGGCGATTTCCTTTAACTCCTCTCCGGCTTCGTATTTGCCGGCAAGAATGTCCTCACGAAGCTTCGTGAAAACCATGCCCCGAAGGGAATATTTATCTGCGCTTTCTTTTGAAAATACCTGCTCGTCCATAACTTTTCCTTTGTCCTTCTTTCATGCCTGTTTCGGCATACAGTAAGATTGTATACACAGATACATAAAAAGTCAAGAGCATCACATAAAAATCCCCTGCACCTTACAGTACAGGGGATTTCTTCAATTCATAACGGCAAATACAATGCCCGTCTCACTGTCTTTCCGACAGGACTGTTAGTTCGTCGCAACAACCTTGATCCAGAGCTCGGCAAGCTTCTTTCTCAGCTTCTCGTTGTCATGGAAGATCTCATCCTTCTCATAAGTACGGGGAAGGTAAGCTTCGTTGTCCGCATAGTCTCCGTCCTCAGCGGTCATCTCCTCGAGAACCTTCTTGTTCGGGGAAGCATAACCAACGGTCTGGGTACCGTCAAGGCACTGCTCGTAGTTCAGCATGAAGTTGATGAATTCGTTTGCAAGCTTGGGATTCTCGGCATTCTTCGGGATAACCATGGAATCATACCAAACGTTGGTGCCGCATTCAGGCGTATAGTAACCCATATCCGGGTTGTCGCAGATGATGTCAACGGCGTCGCCGGAGTAAACGATGGCAAGGTCCTTACGGGCAGCCTTCATATTATCGATAACTTCATCGGTAACATAGATGGGCTTCGTCGTCTTGTTCATCTCGATAAGCCAGTTGTAAGCCTCTTCGATCTGTGCCTCATCCTCGGTATTGCAGGAATAGCCGAGAGACTTAAGGGCGATCATAAAGCCGTCACGCGCGCTGTCATACATGTAAACGCGGTCCTTGTATTTGGCGTCTTTGAAGATGGCAAAGCCTTCTGCCTCAAGGTCGGACAACGGAACGGTCTTCTTGTTGTATACAATACCTACGGTGCCCCAGAAATAGGGGATTGAATAATCATTGTTCGGGTCAAAGGAAAGGTTCTTTACCTGATCGGCAAGATTGCCGATGTTGGTGATGGCATCCTTGTCGAGCTTCTGCAGATAATCTTCCGCGAGAAGACGCTCGATCGTGTAATCGGAAGGGATCAGCACATCGTATTTGTCTCCTGCCTGAAGCTTCGTATACATAGCCTCATTGGAATCAAAGTTTTCTACGATAACCTTACAATTGAACTCTTTCTCAAAGTCAGAGATGACATTCTCCCCGAGATACTCGCCCGGAAGGAACAGCTTTAACTTCTCTTTCTTGCCGCCGCAGCCGGTCAGTGCGAGCAATGCAACAGCCAGAACGGAAATCATAACAATAACTTTCTTCATTCTTCTTACCTCCATATATGGGAACAGGGATACCCCGGTTCGTTCGATTAAGCGGATTACTCCGTCATCTGCGCCTTCAGGCGCTCCTCTTCGCGCTGGCGGCGTTTTGCGCCAATAGCCGAGAAGATATTGTAAAGGATCAGTCCGGTCGTGATCAGAACGATAACAACCGTGGAAAGCGCGTTGATCGAAGGGTTGGTTCTCTTACGCATCGTGTAAACAACGATGGAGATGTTGTTTACGCCGTTACCGGTCGCGAAATACGAAATAACGAAGTCGTCAAATGACATCGTAAACGCGATCAAAGCGCCCGAGATGATACCCGGCATAACCTGCGGGATAATAACCGAAACAAGCGCGCGGATCGGTGTCGCGCCGAGGTCCATCGCGGCTTCCGCAAGGTTCGGGTCAAGGCTTCTGAGCTTCGGCATGATGCTCAGGATCACATACGGAATACAGAACATGATGTGTGCTAAAAGCAACGTCACAAAGCCCTTCTCGATATGCAGCGCGCTGAAGAACATCAGCAGTCCGATCGCCGTAACGATATCGGGGTTCATCATCGGCAGCTCGTTGACCTGTTCAACGCAGCTCCGCAGGATTCTGTGTGATTTGGAAAGTCCGATCGCGGTCAGCGTGCCGACGATCGTGGCAACAAGCGTTGCGATCACGGCAATCACAACCGTATAGACGATACCCTGGATCATCGTACGGTCATTGGCCATCTTCTCGAACCATCTGGTCGAGAAGCCCGCGAACTTCGTCAGCGACTTACTGTCGTTGAAGGAAAATACGACCGTATACACGATCGGCGCATACAAAAAGATTACGAGGAGGACCATCAGAATGGTTCCGAATATACGTTTCTTCGGTTTCATACTACGCCTCCTTCTTCTCGGTCACATCAACCTTCTTCGTAATGTACATGGAGAAGATGATGATAATAGCCATGATCAGGGAAATCGCACTTCCGAAGTTCCAGTCGCCGGAATGCAGGAAGTAGTTTTCAATAACGTTACCGACAAGCATGTACTGTCCGCCGCCGAGCATGTTCGGAATACAGAAGCTCGATACGGCAGGCAGGAATACAAGCGTGATACCGCTGATGATACCCGGAAGGGAAAGCGGCAAGGTAACACGTAAGAAACTCTGGAAACGGTTCGCCCCGAGGTCGTTCGCGGCCTCTAAAAGGCTTCCGTCCATCTTCGTAAGCGAAGTATAGATCTGCAGGATCATGAACGGAATGAAGTTATATACCATACCGATGATAACGGCAAGTTCCGTATGCATCATATGGTAAGGTCCGAGCCCCATCCAGCCGAGCACCGTATTGATGATACCGTCATCCTCCAGAATTCCGATCCATGCATAGGTACGAACCAGCAGGTTGATCCAGGTTGGGAACGTAATGATCAATACCCAGCGCATCTTAAAGGTCTCGCTGCATTTGGCGATATAATACGCCGGATAATATCCGAGCAGCAGACATACGATTGTTGTAATTGCGGCAACCTTCAGCGAACGAAGCAGAATCTCAAGGAACAGCTTGTCACTGAAGAACTTGGCGAAGTTGCCGAGCGTAAATTTGGTAGTAACGACATCATTGCCCTTTGTCGTAAACGCATACAGAAGAATCAGCAGCATCGGCGCAACGATCAGAACGAGCGCCCATACGATATAGGGATATGTCATTCTTCGAAACTGTTTCATGTTATCCCTTTCTGCCTCAGCCGTTCTGTGACTTTTCCATGATATGGAGATCTTCCGGATCGAAGGTCAGACCGACAACTGCGCCGACCTCGGTCTCCTTGGTCGTATCCACGCGGTACTCGTAACCACGGGTCTTAAAGGTTACCGGATAGGAACCGGGAACCACATTGGCAGGGTCAAAGTCATATTCCACCGAAACGATCTCAACAGGGTTTCCGTCAACGAGGTCAAATGCCTGCGCGTTGGCCCAGATCTTCAGATCGGTTTCAAGCGCGATACTCTCCGCGATCTCATCGGCCTTTTTGAAGAAGTTAACCGCGTAAATCTCCTCTCCGTGCTCTTCCGCAACAAAGCGATTCGCCTCCTGTACGATCATATCGGCGGTGACACTTGTGCCCGCAGCGGTATGGAACGTAACCGGATAGCGGCCGTTCTTCATACTCAGTTCATAGTCAAGGCGGGTAATGGAAATACGCTCGTCACTCGTCGGATCCCATGCCTGGGCGTCCGCACGGTCGATGATGAAAGCGTCCGCATTTTCCGGATGTTCGATCATCTCGGATACGTCGTCCGCGTCCACATAGAAATCGTTGGCGCTCATCATTTCGCCGGCAGCCTCGTTTACAACAGGCTTATCCTCGGAAACGACCATTTCTACGGTAATGCTCGTACCGGCTTTGGTCTCGACTACTGTCTCGTAATGAACGCCCTTAAAGAGCGTGGAACGTACGATTCCGCGTAGCTTACCTTCCTTTACCGGAACGATGTCAAGGTCCTCGGGACGGATCACGACGTCAACCTTCTCATTGGTTCCGAATCCCGCGTCAACACAGTCAAACTGACGGTCCTCGAACATAACCTTGTGGTCCTTGATCATCACGCCGTCAACGATATTGCTTTCGCCGATGAAGTTCGCAACATAGCGGTTCACCGGCTCGTTGTAAATGTCCGTAGGAGAACCGATCTGCTGGATCTTACCGTCCTTCATGATGACGATCTTATCGGACATCGTCAGTGCTTCTTCCTGGTCATGCGTTACGAAGATGAATGTGATTCCTACTTCCTTCTGAATCTTCTTGAGCTCGCGCTGCATGCCCTTTCTGAGCTTTGCGTCAAGCGCTCCGAGAGGCTCGTCCAGAAGGAGAACCTTCGGTTCGTTTACAAGTGCTCTCGCGATAGCGACACGCTGCTGCTGTCCGCCGGACATCTCATGCACGCCGCGCTTTCCGAAATCCTCAAGACCTACCAGTTTCAGCATACGGGTAACCTTCTGATAGATGATATCCTTAGGTTCTTTTTTGATCTTAAGGCCAAATGCAACGTTATCGAAAACGTTCATATGCGGGAACAGCGCGTACTTCTGGAATACCGTATTGAGATCTCTCTTATACGGCGGCAGATTCGCGATACTCTGTCCGTCGAAGATTACTTCGCCTTCGTCGGGCTCAAGGAATCCGCCGAGTATGCGAAGAAGCGTCGTCTTACCGCAGCCGGAAGGACCGAGCAGGGTAACAAATTCATTCTCATAAATGTCAAGATCAATGCCCTTTAATACGAGCTGGCCGTCAAACTTCTTAACAATGTTCTTGAACTGGATCAGAAGCTTCGGCTTATCGGCCTCATGTTTTGCTTTCAAATTGTCACTCATTGCTGTTCCTCCGTTTATCAGAAAATAGGCGGTGTGGAGATCCACAGTACCTTTGCTGTCTTGGTTGCTTTATTGGAAATGGAATGGTCTTCCCTGCCCTTCAGGTAGAACGTCTCGCCCTTTCGGACCGTACTCGCCTTCCCTCCGATGTCAAGAGTGACAATTCCGTCGAGCACATAGCCGAACTCCTCGCCGTTATGTGGGTTTACGACAAATGAGCTGCTCTTCGGGGGTATCTCTATAAGAATCGGCTCCATCTCATTCTTCTGTGAATTCGGAACGATCCAGTTGACAATGTAATCATCCTTCTCATCCACGAAGAAATCGTTCTTGTGAAATACGATCTTCTCCTGCTTCTCTTCGCCGAAGAACTCTCCGAGCGAACTTCCGAGTGCCTCGAGAATATCATTCAAAGTAACGATGGACGGCGATGTCAGATTTCTCTCCACCTGGGAAAGAAAGCCCTTCGTCAATTCACACCGGCTCGCCAGTTCCTCCAGTGTTAAGTTCTGGCGGACACGCATCTGCTTCAATTTATGTCCGATTTCCATTCCGAACCCTCCCGTTTATGAATACTAAACAAAAAATGTGCAAATAGTAAACCAAACGACTATTATTATACACGTCCCGCTTTGAAAAGCAATAGAAAAATAGCATTTTATAAAACTTTTTGTTTAGTAATGGAAAACACCCCGAAATTGATATGTACCCAGAATCCTGGACACTTTATCTATGATCAACCGAAACACATGGATGCTTCCCTGTATCTTGCAGGGGGCATCCATTTTGTTTTCGCCTGAATCCGCTCGTTGTTGTAGTAATCTATGTATTCTTTCAGGG